>NZ_JOAI01000040.1 GCF_000717715.1 Streptomyces sp. NRRL B-24484
CAGCCGGAAGTCCGGGCCGGGGGAGGGCACCGCGCCGGTGCGGCGGAGCACGGCGACGATGGAGACGCCGGTGGCCGTCCGCATCCTGGTGTCGCCGAGGAGCCGGCCGTTCCAGTACGAGGTGCCGCCGAGCGGGATGCGCTCGGCGACCAGGCCGAGATCGGTGGTGTGCAGGACGCCGGGGCTGTGGTGAGCGGGCATCAGCGCGTCCACCAGGGCGGTCGACTCGTCCGCCGTCAGGTGCAGGGCCTGGGCGCAGGCGTCCGGGTCGTCGGCGCGGTAGACGTTGAGGCTGCGGGTGCCGTCGCGGTGGGCGATGACGGAGAGGTGCCGGTGTTCTCGGGTGGTCAGGTCGTACTGGATGCCCACGCCGGGCAGGCTGGTCGTCCGGACTCGGGGAACGGGCACGGCGTCTGTCCTCTCGTCAGCGGATCCGGGCAGCGCGCAGGGCGGACTGCCGCGCGGCGCGCGGTGCCTGGATGCGGAATCGGCCGTCCTATAGTAATGAAAACGTAAAGCGCCTTGTCCTGCGGGCGTCGGCGCGTGGCCGCTCGGTGCCTGCCACGGGTGTCGGCGGGTGCGGAAACGAGGCCGGGGCCGGAGTTTCGCTGCTCGGGCACGCGCCTGCGACCTGACCTGGTGCAGATGCTCGGTCGCGCGGGCGGCCCTGACTGTGTCGTCCCGGCCCTGCCGTCGCCCGTGAACGCCAGGGCGCCGGGTCAGGCGCGCTGCCGGGTGCTGTCGTGGCGCAGCTGGTCGGTGTGCCGGGCGAGGCGGTCGGCCAGGGTGGGGTGACCGGCGTGCAGGTGGGGGCGCAGGGCTTTGAGTGGAGGGAGGAGGTGGGATGCGTTGGCTGCGCCGTCCGGCACCCGCTGGTGGCGGAGGCGACGACACGTTGATTCAGGTTCTGCGCGGCTTTCGCACAGCGCGGCGGCGCACATCCGTGCCACTCGTTGCTGCTGCTCTGTTCGTGCGACGCGTCCGTGTCCGGCGCTTTGGGGAGCGCTGCACAGGGCATTGCTGGTGGGCCCGGCCCTGCGGCTGGTTCGCACACGCGGGTCCTTCCGGGCACGGCCCGCTGCCCGCCCCTATTCGGGCAGCGGGCCCCTCGACCGGCTCCTGCACGGCCCCGGCGTTGTCTGCGAGCGGACAGAGCCGGGCCGCCGGTCGTCTCGACCGGCGGCCCGGTGACCCACACCTCTGCTCACCTCCGACGTTAGGCGCCCCCGTGGCCAACGGCGACCCGGCCGGACCGCGTCCGGTGTTCTCACCAGAGCCCAGGCGGCAGGGAGGGGCTGTGCGCGGGACCGGGTCGGGGATCACCTTGGTACAACCGCTTCGAGGCTGCCCTGTTGTTCTGGGTATGTGGCCGGCCGACTGTGCGGTGGCGGCAGGCTGCCGTTCGCGGGGGCCCAAGCGGGCCGTGTTACCAGTCGATGGGCAGTTGGACGGACGCTCCGACGGAGGTCTGCGGCCTGGCGGCGAGGCCGGTGGGGATCGGGACGTCGAGCTTGAGGGCCGTGGGTGTGTAGAGGTCGGTGGTGACTTCCGGTGTGGCGAGGGAGATGAGCAGGGCGTAGGAGACCTTCCGGCCGATGCGGTCGGTGCGGTTGTGGTCCTTCCACCAGCCGCCGGCGGGGTAGACGGCGAGCATGCCGCTGCCGGCGAGGGTGGTGGCGTCGCCGCGCCAGACGTCGCTGTGCAGGGATCCGCGGTTGCGGTTGGTGGGGCCGACGACCCAGGCGTCGTCGGCCTCGAAATTCTTGATCTTGGTGATGCCGTCGTCTTCCGCCTCCGCGTTCTGCGCGATGCGGCGTTCGAACGCGGCCTGGGATTCGAGGGAGCTCTTCATGGCGAACCGGAGCCGGTGCGAGGGGTAGGTGTGCTGGCCCCGCACGCCCTTGCGTCCGGGGTTGGGCTCGATGAAGTAGGACAGGGTGACGCGCAGTTCGACGTCGGTGCCGCCGAGCTCGTCGAGCTGTTCGCGGGGCCAGGGGAGGGTGTGGAGTTTGAGCTCACCGAGGCGGGGGCCGTCGGGGTGGCGGTGGTAGGGGGTCAGCGTGTCCTGGATCATGAGGGTGACGGCGTTGGCCGCACTCGACAGGACCCTCTCCTGTGTCGGCACGCCCCAGCCGTAGCGGCGCAGGACCTTCCGGGCGAAGTCGCCCGGCCCCATCCTGGGCCTCCCGCTCTTGGTGTAGACGCCCTGGAGCATGGGGGCGGTCCAGCGGGCCTCGTGGACGAGCAGGGCGCGGACGGCTTCGGGCCGCAGGGCCGGGTAGGCGGCGTGGGCCATGGCTGCCAGGTGGGCGGCCTGGGCGGTGGCGGCGCTGGTGGCGTTGGCGGTGGTGAGGGGCCGGTCGATGTGGATGCCGGTGGTGGTGAGGCCGACGATGTCGTGCTGGTGCCACTGGGTGTTGGTCTCGTCGACGAGGAGGTTGCCGCCCTCGAGGACGATGTCCGGCTTGACGGGCGTGGTCTCGGGCATGGACACGGAGGTGCGGCTGAAGGGCGACAGTTCGCCGGCCTGGGCGAGGGGGCGGTATCCGGCGAAGGAGGGGTCGTCGGGGACGGTGGTGAGGTCGGTGTAGGCGCCGACGGCGAGGATGTTCCACGCCTGGGCCGGGTCTTCGATCCGCGAGGTGTCGCACAGGTCGAGGTGGCCGGGGCTGCCGTCGGTCGCCCGCATCTCGTCGGGCAGGCGGTCGCGGATGTTTCCGACCGAGACGATGATCAGCCGGGAGGCGGTGGGGTCGGGGGCGCCGAGCAGCTCGATCCGGTCGTCGCGCACGGCCACGGACGTGCCCGCGGCGAGGGCGTCGACGGTGGCGGACCACAGGGTCGCCGTTCCGTCGGTGCCGTTCTCCGGCCGCACCGACGGCTTGGTGACGGCCATCGAGAACACCCGCGCCCTCGGCTGCTCAACCGATCCGGTTTCGGCGACGGCCACCGCGTCGGCCGTGACCTCGCCGTACGTGCGCTGGCTGCCGGGAGTCTTGGTGGGCAGGAGCTTGACGGCTTCGATCCCGTGTGTGAGCTGCACGGGCTCGTTCGTTGCCAGCGCGGCGTCGAGGCCGTTGCCGTACAGGGCGAGGCCGGCCATTTCGGTGCCGTGCCCGCTGCGGTCGTCCGGGCCCTCCCCGGCCAGGGCGCTCTGGGCCCGGCCGGCGAGCGCGTCCTTCAGCAGGATGTGGCTCTGCCGGATGCCGGTGTCCAGGACGCACACCGTGGGTGATCCGGGGGGTGCCTGCTCAAGGCGGGCGGCGAGGTCCTCCACGAGCGGCATTTGCAGGGCGCGCTGGGTGGTGTGGATCTCTTCGGCGAAGCTGGGGCGTCTGATCTCGGCCGGGCAGTTGGTGGTCAGCAGGAGGCTGAGCCGGTCGCCGGGGGCCTCGACCTGGGCGACGTGGTAGCCGCCGACGGTGACGGCCCGGGGCGCGAGCTGCCAGCCCTGCTCCTCGGCGGTGGTGCGCAGGGCCTGGAGCTGGTCGTCGCTGCTGATGGCGGGGTCGAACCACAGCTCCCACCACCTGGTCGCGGCCAGGTCCGGGAGTGGGGTCTCCTCCTGCCAGAGGTGTTCGAGGACCGCCCGCTGGATGCGTTCGATGTTGGCCACCGTGGCGGCCTGCTTCGGGTTCCCGCCGGGTGTGTCCTGGGTGAACTGGCTGATCTTGTTGGCGAAGGTCTGGACGCTGCCGTCCGGGATCCAGACCACGGCGTCCTGGGGGTGCCCGGGCGTGGCCGGCCGGGCGGACAGCAGGGTCAGGCCGGAGCTGTCGAGGGCCTTCAGGTTGAGGCCGTGGCCCTCGGCGGCTTCGACGGAGATCGCGAATCCGTCGGGCCGGTGCTCCTGCTCGATGTGGCGGCGGTCCTCGACGGCGTCCCGCTGGGCCTGTTGCAGACCGTCGAGGAGCCGGGTGACGTGGCTCTGGCGGTCCGCCGTTCTGTCGACCGGATCGTCGCCGCCACCGCCGCCGGCCCGTCTCTTGGCGGCCAGGGTGGCGGCGTTCCACGGGACGAGCAGGTGAGGGGTGAACCTCGGCGGGGCCGGGTCAGGCATGGCGCAGCGCGTGCCGCTCGTCCAGGGCGTCGATGAGTAGGCGTTCGTCGATCATGTCGTCCCCTCCGAGGATGGCGCGTTTGGCGGCCGACTCCGCTGCCTTGACCAGCTCTGCGTGGCTGAGCTGGTCGACCTTGCCGGTGAGGTCGGCCCACCGGACTGCTGCGGTGTTCATACCGGTGAGCCTTCGCTGCAAAACCTCGATCGCCTGGTCCGGGGAGGGGGGTTGGTAGCGGACGACGAGGTCGAAGCGGCGGAAGAGGGCGCGGTCGAGGAGGTGGCGGTGGTTGGTGGCGGCGATGACGAGGCTTTCGGAGGGGGCTTCGTCGAGGAAGAGGAGGAAGGAGTTGAGGATGCGGCGGGCTTCGCCGACGTCGTTGCCGGCGGTTCGTTCGGCGCCGAGGGCGTCGAACTCGTCGAAGAGGTAGACGGCGCGGGTCTCGGCGGCTGCTTCGAAGATCAGGCGCAGTTTGGAGGCGGTTTCGCCCATGAAGCGGCTGATCAGCCCGTCGAGGCGGATGGTGAACAGCGGCAGGGACAGTTCCTTGGCCAGGGCGGCGGCGGTCATGCTCTTGCCGGTGCCCGGTGGGCCGGACAGCAGGATGCGGTGGACGGGGGTGAAGCCGAACTGTTCCAGGCGGGCGCGCTGGCGCTGCTCGTGGATGACCTTGTCGAGGCTGGCGCGGACGTCCTCGGCGAGGGTCATGTCGTCCAGGCGGACATCCGAGTAGCCGGCGGTGAGAAGGCTGGCGAGTTCGCCCCGGGGCTGGACGACCGGGATCGGGCCGGTGCGGGGGATCTTCTGGGCTCGGGCGGAGTCGATGAGCTCGCGGATCTCGACGGCGAGTTTGCTGTGGCCCTGGCGGGCGGACTTCGCGGCGACCTGCAGAGCGACGCTGTAGAAGAGGTCGTCGTCGCCTTCGGCGTGCGCGGTCAGGAGCGCCTTGAGGTGGTCAGCCGTGGCAGCCACACACCTCACACCCCTTCGTTGGAGACCGGACCGGCCCGCCACTCTAACGAGCGCGTTGGGCCATCGATACCCAGATCGCAGTGATTCAGCGCCGCGTCCATCGTACGGCGGCCGCCCAAACCCGCCAGCAGCGGGCCAGGGCTGCGATGCCTGCACCTGGCGGATCGTATGGCGCAGCGCGCGCCGCATGCGGAGCGATCGCCACCACGAGACGCCGCGAACAGGCTCTCGAGCGCTTCCCTGCTGGATTGGAGGATTCTGCAGCGGTCGGTGGTGATCGTCACACCCTGACGAGCGTCTGCCTGGCGTGCCGGGGCGCGGTGGGGGCGCGCCCCGGCACCGTACGGGCGGCCGGACACTGCTCGACCCGGCCGCTCCGGGGGAGCATGGCTACCCGGCAGGGCAGTTCGCGAACCCGGCTCCGGTGGGCGCAGCCCGGGTACAGGCCGCAGGACTCGTAAGCCGGCGCCGGAAGGACGTTGCTGATGCCGAGGCCCTGGCCGGTGGCCGGTCGCGTTGCGAGTTGCTCACCGTTATCGCCTCCCAACTCCGTAGGCCAACGCCGCTGTTCGCACGGGACTCTGCCGGATCGAAGTCCTCATGCACGTCTGTTCGCGCTACCGTGGCCCTTCGGACTGAAGGGGAGGGGCCGCGATGTTCGGGTTGGCACGGCTTATGGTCAGGTACATCCGGTACTTCCCGCACATGCTCGTCATCGTGGGTTGTCTCACGGCAGGTTCTATGGTGAACACCGACGATCCGGCGGCCAGCTTCCCGGACATTCTCACGCCGATCGCTGTGGTCGCCCTGGGCGTCGTCCTTGCTTTCGTCTTCCCTCCGGACGGCAGGCGCCGGCGGCGGCGCTGAGCGGCGGTTCCCGTGGCACGTTCAGGGCGCGGCGTGGACGGTGCTTGCTGTGGGCGCCCGGAGCGGGCGCAGCGGTGGGCCTTGATCGATGCGGCCGGGCTTCGTACCCTCGCTCGGTGGGACACGACGACCTTCCGCCTCTTGAGCTCGCCTTCCCCGGTCCGGAACGTGACCGTGGTGTGGCGGCGATTCTGAGTGGTGAGAAGACCTCGCTCACGGGTCTCCTGGAAATCTACGAGCATGCGGGGGAGGCAGTGCCGACGGCCGGTCAGCGATTCTCGGTGCTTGATTCCGAAGGTCGTCACGCCGTCACGATCGAGCTTGTCGAGGTGCGTGTTGTTCCCCTGAAGGAGATCGACGACGACTTCGCGCGAGCCGAGGGACGCGGCTACTTGGGCGTGGCCGAGTGGCGGACGGCGCACGAAGAGTTCTTCCGGAGCGATGGTGTGAGCGAGTACCTGGGACGCACCCCGGTCATTGATGACGACACTCTTGTCGTTGCGGAACGCTTCCGAGTGGTCGAGCCGGGCGCCCCGGACAGTCCGTGACCCGCTTGCGACTCGATGGACGTTGCGGGCCCCGGCGGCGTGGTGGTGCGCGCGGGCGGTCGTGGAGTCCACGCTGACATTCCACGTGGTCAGGCCCTTCGCATCGTTCTCGGCCTGCAGGTGCTCGAAGATCCGCTTCCATGTGCCGTCGCGCTGCCACCGCCGAAGTGGTTGTAGGGCCGATTCCGCGGCCCGCTCTTCGGGGAGCTCCCGGCGCGGGGCACCAGTCTTGGACTGCCACCGTCACCGTAGGCCGCCGATCAGCTGCCTGCGGGTCGCGTCGGCAGCCGTCCTGCGGTGTCGGCGACATCCTGGCCGGACCCGCTGATGCCGCCGGGGGTCGCCCGAAGGCCGGCTGCAGGAATGAGCGTCACTACCGCCTCCGGCAGCGCGAACACCGGTGACACCACCTGCAGCTGGAATCACCACAGTCGACGGCATCCCGTCCGTCATCAGGTTCTGCGACCGTCTGCCGGCCTGTTCGAGCGGAAGCGCGGCGCCCCCGGTTTCCGGGTCACGTTCCGGGTTGTGGCCGGGTGGTGCGCAGGACGAGCAGGGCGATGTCGTCGGTGGGCGGGGTGGTCCGCGTGGCGTACTGCAGGACGCTGTCGGTGAGGGTGTCGAGGTCGGGTTCGTGGTGGTGCGTCAGGTGGATTGCGAGGTCGGCGAGGGCGTCGTCGATGTCGGTGCCGGGGGTTTCGACGAGTCCGTCGGTGTAGAGGGCCAGGAGCGTGCCGGGAGGCAGGGGGATCTCGGTGGTGGGGTAGTCGGCGGTGGTTTCGATGCCGAGCAGCAGCCCGGGCGGGAGCCGGGGGATTTCGGTGTGGCCGTCGGGGTGGCGCAGCAGGGGTGGGGGGTGGCCGGCGGTGGCGAGGTGGGCGCGGTGGTGGGTGAGGTCGAGGTGGGCGATGAGGCAGCTGGTGAACAGGCCGGGGTCGAGGTCGGCGAGGAGGCGGTTGGTGGCGGCGAGGATGTGGCCGGGGGGTGTGCCGGCGGTGGCGTGGGCGTGGACGGCGGTGCGGACTTGGCCCATGAGGGCGGCGGCGGTGGTGTTGTGGCCCTGGACGTCGCCGATGACGGCGGTGGCGGTGGTGGGGCCGGTGCGGATCAGGTCGTAGAAGTCGCCGCCGATGTCCAGGCCGTGTTCGGCGGGGCGGTAGCGGGCCACGACCTGCAGGCCGGGGACGGGCGGCAGGGTGTGGGGCAGCAGGCCGGTCTGCAGGGTACGGGCCAGGCTGCGGGTGGTGTCGTAGAGGCGGGCGCGGTCCAGGGCCTGGGCGACCAGTCCGGCCAGTGAGGTGAGCAGGGCGCGTTCGGCGGGCGGGAAGGGCCGGGGCCGGTCGTAGGAGAGGATCAGGGCGCCCACGGCGTGGTCGGATGCGGTCAGGGGGAGGAAGGCCCAGGCGTTGCGGCCGGGATAGCGGGGGGATGTGGGGTAGGTGCGCTGCAGGTCGGCGGGGGTGGCGAAGAAGGCCGCGGTGCCGGTGGTCAGCGCGCGGGCGGCCGGGGTGCGGGTGTCGGCCAGGGGCGTGCCGTCGAAGCGGTCGATGAACTCGGCAGGGTAGCCGCGATGGCCGACGATCCGCAGCCGGCCTTCCTCCGCGGTCAGCACCGCCATGCCCTGGGGTCCGAAGGAGGGAACGATCTGGTCGGCGGCCAGCGCGGCCACCTCGCGCATGCCGGCGGCCTGGGCGAGGGCCGCGGCCAGGTGGGTGAGGTGGTAGAGCCCCATCGCCCCGACCTGCTCGGCAGCCGGCTGCTGCCCCGGCGCGGTGGTGGAGGGTCGTGCCGTGGCGGGGGTGATGTGGACGCTGATGCCGTGGTCGCCGGGGTAGAGCTCGAAGAACAGCCAGCTGTCCGGGGGGCGCAGGGCGGTGAAGGAGGCGGGCTGGCGGGTGATGACCGCGGCCCGGTAGCGGTCTTCGAAGACGGGGTCGTACAGCCACAGCAGCGCCTCCCACGGGCGCCGGCCCACCAAGGTCGCGGCACCGACGTCCAGCAGGTCGGCGGCTGCGGGGTTGATGAAGGTGGTCCTCCCGTCCAGGTCCAGGGCGCAGCAGCCCGTGGGGAGGCGTTCGGTGAAGTCGAGGGCGGCCTGGGCCCGGACGGGGTCGGTTTCGTGCCGGCGTGGCGGGGTCAGCACGCGTGGCTCGTCGGCGGGCAGCAGGGGGCGGCCGCCGACTGCCGCATGTTCCAGGTGCAAGGCGGCGCGGCGGCAGGAGGCAGTGATCGCCTCGCGCTCCTGGGGGCTGAGCTGTGGCGGGTGCCAGATCGGCCACAGCAGCACGATCCCGCCCCAGGCGGCGTGCTCGCCGGCGAGCGGGGCGGCGGCCAGCATGAAGTCGTACGGCAAAACGATGCCCAGGTTGGGATAGCGGCGGGCCATCTCCTCCTGGCTGCCCAACCAGACCAGGCGGCGCTCCCTGATGGCGTCCGCCACCGGAATCGACGCGTCCGGCGGGATGCGCTCCCACGGCGCGGCGATCTGCCGGGACACGCCGGAGACCACGGCCAGGCGCAGCACCTGCTCGCCCGGCGCGGAGAGGTAGACCATGCCGACCGAGGCCCCGGTGCCCTGCACCACCTCGGCCAGGACCGCATCCAGCAGCCCCGGACCGGAGCTCGCGGGAGCGGCTGAGGGGTCGCCGGGGCGGGTGGGCGGATGCATGGACGTCACCGTGTCCCGGCAGTGCGGCGGGCGCGTCCGAAACGGGCGCGGGCCGCGTCCGCGCTGATCCCCAGACCCTCTCCGATCTGCGCCCAACTGGCGCCGGCACTGCGATCGGCCAGCACCGCCGAGCGCACCACCTGCCCGGCCAGCTCCGGCACCTGCGCGACCGCGGCACAGTGCCACCACGGCGGCTGCCCCTGTCCCAGCTGCTGCGCCCGCTGGGCGATGACCAGCAGCTGCGCCAGCAGCCGGGCCTCCGCAGCTTCCAGCGCTCCGCGGGCCGGTGCCGCCGCCCGCCACCGGCGGCGGGCCCGCCACGCCGCCTGGCGGTGCGCGGCCCGGCAGAACCGGCGGCGTGAACCCGCAGGTCCCGGCAGCCGGGTCCCGCACCACTCACACCACACGTCACCCATATCCGGACAATACGCCCAGCCTGGAGTGACGGCACCCGACCGGCCGCCCGATCGGCGCGAGCAGGGGTATTCGACCGAGCCCTGTGCGGTCGCGTGGCTGCCAGCCGGTTCAGACGGCGTGGCCGCGTCCGGACAGCAGGTCGCGCAGCCGGTCGACCAGGCCGACCGCCGGGGTGAGGAGCTTGTTCGAGGCCTCGGCAGGGTGGGGACGGGTGGGCGCGAGCGTCTTCGCGTGGCGGACCTTGCGGCCCAGCGTCTGCAGTTCGTCGGTGGTGCAGGAGCTGCGCAGCGCGGGGAAGATGCGGTGCTCCTGGGATTCGGCATGGGCCGACACCTCGGCCGCGAGGCGGTCCACCAGGTCGTCGAAGCCGGGGTCGTGGGCCTGGTGGTGCTCCAACTCCTTCAGCGTCGCCTGGATCCGGCCGTCCTCGGCCGCCGCCTCCTCCACGAGCGCCGCCCCACCTGCCACCTGCTCGCGCACCGCGGGATGCAGGTACTCCTCCTCCGCCACGATGTGCCGCACCAGGAGGATCGTCAGGTCGTCGGCGCGGTGCTTTCGGCGCGCGTCCGCCGGCGGCAGCGCCCGGATCTGGTCGAACAGTGCCTCCGCCTCCCTGTGGTCGACGGCGAGCTCCTCCACAACGTCAAGGCTGTGCATGGCCGCCCTCCTCACATCACGCGGCGAACCGGTCGCCTCGGGCCGGGGGCGGCCGGACCGTCCGGCTCCTGGTGCCCGGCCATCGCCCTTCCCTTGTTCCGGGCCTGTCCTTCGTTCACCTTCCATTGTCCCGCGCAGGCGTTCCGGCATCAGGGGCCCGGCCGGCGGGCCGTGCTGTGGAGATCGCTCCGCTGCGCCGGTGGGATCGTCAGCGCTTGCGCGGTCTGCCCCACCTGCCGCACGCGTGAGCAGTCGGGGCCGATGACACGCCGGCAAAGTGCTCCGCCAACGGCCGGCCGAGGTTGCGTGCGATGCCTTGCGGCCCCGCCGCAGCGTCGAACGGCAGTCAGCGCTGCTGATCTGCGAGGATCACGAGTTCACCGCCGGCCGACGGGCCCGTGACGGTGTGCCCCAGCTGTCCCAGCAGGCTCGAGACCGCGGCCTGCACGATCGCCTGGATGCTGTCGCCGCCGCCGGAGCGCTGGTGTGCCAGCGAGTTGAAGCCGTCGGAAGCTGCCCACCTCACCACTACCCCGGCCGGCACCTCCCTCGCCGACAGTCCCGGCCGGCCGTCCTCCGTCTCGTCACTGACCAGGTGAAAACCCGCCTGAATCAGGGCGTTCTGCACCTGTGCCAGCAAGTCGGAGGGCGCGGAAGGTACAGCCACAGCAGCGCGTATGCCCCGATTCCGGAGCGGTCATGCCTCCGGCACGGGAGGCGACGGCACAGGCCCGGCCGACGCTGTCGCGGCGCCCTCCCGAGCGTGCCTTCGCGCGGCCGTGCCTGAACCGGAAGAACCGGACGACTCCACCTGTGCGCGCCGACGCACTGCCGCCGAGCCGGAATCCCGACGGCTGTCCTGCCGCCCGCCGCGGTGCCGTTCGCCGGGAGGCGACGCGGTGTCAGACTTCGAGGTCGGCCTCGATGCGCCGCGAGTGGTGGCGGGCCATGGCGAGGTTGGAGCGGTTGCGGTCAAGCATCAAATAGAGGAACAGCCCGGGGTGGCGGGTGAGCGGCCGGATCAGGTGGTACTGACCGGTCAGGCTGATCAGGATGTCCTCCAGCGTCTGGTCGCCCTGGCCCGCCAGTTCCAGGGCGCGCATCTCGGCGCGCAGGATGTCGGTGGTGGCGGCGGCCGCGACGGACAGGGTCTCTGCCGGGCCGGCGGTGCCGAGCGCCATACCGCTGGTGTAGTCCCCCAGGGCGGCGCCGAGCGCGCCGTCGATGCTCATCGCGTCCTTGAGCGAGGTCTCGATGCCGGCCACGTGTGTTCTCCAGCCGTTCGGGCGCAGGGAAGTGTCCCGGCGCGCTGATGTCCCCTTCTGTCGGGCGATCCTAGGAAAGCGAACGGCACGGCCCACCGATATGACCGTAAGCGATCGACTTCTGCCGGAAGGGGGCCACCTCATTTGCAATGCATGACATGTTGAGTTGATGAATTCTTCATGTCGTTGGATGCTGGACGGTGATGCCGCGCATCGACGATCCCCTCACCGCCGACGTGGACGCCCTCAGGCAACACGAGGAAGCAACCCATGAGCACTGCCGACCCGCCGCCCCCGGTCGACCTCGCGAGGGCACGGTCCTGCCAGATCTGCAGCGGGTGGGGAACCGTGGCCACGCCCGACGGAAGGTCCTATGTCCTGTGCCAGGCCTGCCAGGGGGACATTACTGACATCACGGCCGTGGGACGGACCGCCAACCGTCCGCCGCCGGCATCGATCACACGGCAGCCCGCGGCCGGGTGAGCACCCCGGCCAGCCGAGAACCCGGCGGCCGTGACCGCCCGCTCGGGTTCTCGGCCCGATGACGCACGACCCCGCGCCGTCTCCAGTGCCGCCGGCGGACGTGACGCACCCCGTGGCTGTGCAGGCAACACGACTTGGCAACACTGCTGGTCGCCGCGAAGAGGGTGGGCGGTGCGGTCGGGCTCGCCATCGCCAACGGGGCCGCCGCAGGACAGGGCGCCCGACGTTCGCGGGCCCTCCTCGGCCCTGCCCCGTTCGGGCCGGTCAGCGTTCACCGGTACCCGGCCGGTCGGTGCGGCCGGACCAAAGCGGCTCCACGCGCTCCCAGTCGCTCTCCCAGGCGGCAGCCGCCCGATGGTCGAGGACCCTGCGGCGCAGCAGGAGGACACCGGCGAAGACCGTGCTCGTCCCGGCCAAGGTGATCAGGCCGCAGGTCGCTGCGGACACTGCTATTCGGGTGTCTGCGGGGGGAGGGGAGGCGACGGCTCCGTCGTCGTCGACCCACAGCGGGACGTTCGTGCCCTGCGGTGTGCCGCTGGGCACCTTGACGGTTTCGGTCCTGGTGTCTGCGGCCACGGTCCAGGTGGCCCGGGTCTGCGCGGTACCCAGTGGCTGGCCTGCGGTGTCGCCGGTCGGCGCGAGGGTGGTGGCCGTCACCTGGTGGCGGTGTTCGGCGATAAGCCGGGCATCGGCGCGCATGTCGTGCAGCAGCACCTGGGCGGTGATCAGCGCGGCGGCGGCCGAGAGCACGGCCAGCAGGACGGCGGCGACGAGCAGGCGACTGCGGGCCCGGTCGGTCCTGCGGCACAGCGTGTTGGTGCCGGACCTCGCGCACCGCCGTGTCGAGGACGGAGGCGAGGCCGGCTGGGTGATCGCCGGCCGCGTGTCAGGCGAGGGCGTGGTAGCGGATCCAGAGGTAGGCGGCGGAGATGGCGATGGTGACGGCGGTGACGGGGATGCCGTAGCGGGTGAAGGTCCAGAAGGAGATGGGCTGGCGGTTGCGTTCGGCGATGCCGAGGACGACGACGTTGGCGGAGGCGCCGATGGCGGTGGCGTTGCCGCCGAGGTCGGCGCCGAGCGCCAGAGCCCACCACAGGACCTGGCCGTGGGGTTCGCCGACGGTGTGGACGAGGTCGGCGGTGATGGGGGCCATGGTGGCGACGTAGGGGATGTTGTCGACGATCGCGGACAGGACGGCGGAGGCGCCGAGCAGGGTCATCGTGGCGCCGAGCGGGTTGCCACCGGTGGCGTCGGCGAGGGCCTTCGAGACGGTTTCGATGACACCGGTCTCGATGAGGGCGCCGACCATGACGAACAGGCCGGCGAAGAAGGCGAGGGTGGGCCATTCGACGTCGGCGAGGGCGTCCTTCGCCTCGACCTTGGACACGGCGACGAGCAGGCCGGCCCCGAGCAGGGCGACAACGGACGGCGCGTAGTGCACGACAGGGTGGAGGACGAACCCGGCGACGACCAGGGCCAGGACCGCGAGGCCCTGGGTGAGCAGGCGCGGGTCGCGGATCGCCTCGCGTTCGTCGAGGGCCATGACCTCGGCGGCCCGGTCCTCGTCGAAGCGGAAGGCGTCGCGGAACAGGAAGCGGCACATCGCCAACAGGACGACGGTCAGCAGGGCGGCGAGCGGGGCGAGATGGACCAGGAAGTCGTTGAACGACAGGCCGGCGCGGCTGGCGATGATGATGTTCGGCGGGTCGCCGACGAGGGTGGCGGTGCCGCCGATGTTGGAGGCGAACACCTCGGCGATCAGGAACGGCGCGGCCTTCAAGGCGAGCCGGTCGCACACCAGCAGGGTGACCGGGGCGACCAGCAGCACCGTGGTGACGTTGTCCAGCAGGGCGGAGGTGGCAGCGGTGATGACCACCAGCATCGCCATCACCCGGAACGGCCTGGCCCGGGCCCGTTTGACGGACCAGATGGCGAGGTATTCGAACACGCCGGTCCGGCGGAGGACGCCGACGATCATCATCATGCCGAGCAGCAGGAAGACGACGTTCCAGTCGATACCGGTGTCGGTGGAGAAGAACGCGGCCTCGTCGTCGGTCGCGCCGATGGCCAGCATCAGCGCGGCGCCGCCGAGCGCCGCGGCGACCCGGTGCACCCACTCGGTGACGATCAGGACGTAGACGGCGGCGAACACCGCGAGGGCCGCCCAGGCCTGCCAGTTGTTCATCGGGCCACCTCAAGCAGGTGCTGCAGCAGGTTCGCCGCGGTAATGACGCCGAGCAGACGCGGCCGGCCGCCCCTGGGGCGTTCCAGGACGGCGACCAGTGGGGTGCGGCTGCTCGCCATCAGCGCGGCGACCTCCACCGCGGTGTCGTCCGCGTCGGCCGTCACCGGCCGTGGAACGTCCCTGGGGAGGCACTCGCGCACCCGCAGGCCCTCCAGTGCCGCGCACATCCGGTCGGCGTGCGCCTCGTCGATCACGGCCGCCAGCGACGGGTCCTCCAGCACGTAGCCCGGCACGAGCAGGCGCACCAGTTGCGAGGCGGGCAGCACCGCGTGCGGCAGGCCGTCGCCGTCGACGACCAGCACCCCGGGCAGGCGGCGGTCGGCCAGCAGGCGGGCCGCGTCCAGCGCCTGGTCGTCCAGGGCGACGGTCGGGTAGGGCTCGGCGAGATCGCGTGCACGCAACGGGGGAATCTCCTCGGTCGTCGGAACTGCTGCCAGGCCCGGCAGCAGGCGGTCAGATGTCGGTGAGGGTGGCGGGAGCCGCCGGGGCAGCCGGCGGTCCTGCCGGCGGTCCTGCCGGCGACCGGTTGGGCCCAACGCCGGTGGACGCCGGTGCCGCGGGCGCCGTGTCGTCGACGTGGAAGAGCCGGGCTACGGGCACATCCGAGCTGGAGTGCAGCACGATGGAGGCGGCGATGCACACCGCGATCAGGGTGTAGGCCTGCTCGCCCTGCGGGAGGCCGGCCTGCAGCACCAACAGACCGTAGACCACGGACGCAAAGCCCTTCGGGCCGAACCACGCGGCGACCAGCTGCTCGCGCCGGTCGATCCGCGAGCGCACCAGCGACAGCAGCAGGGACGCAGGCCGGATCAGGACGATCGCCAGCACCACCGCAACGTATCCGCCGACCGACAGGTCGCCGAACAGCCGCGGGGTGAGCAGCGCGCCGAAGACCAGCAGGGCGGCGAACTTGGCGAGTTCCGCGAGGGCCTCGCCGAGCGGCTCGAAGGCTGCCTTCGGGGCGGGGGCGACCGCGGCCAGGACGGCGCCGGCGGAGAACGCCGCCAGGTAGGGGTTGGCACCGGTGAGGTGGCAGGCGGCGTACAGGACGGTCCCGGCGGCAAGCGGCAGTAGCGGCTGCAGCTTGGCCTCCGCGCCAAGGCCCGGCAGGCGCAGCAGGAGGTTGAGGAGCAGGGGGACGGCCAGGCCCAGCAGCAGGCCGCCGGCCAGTTCCGCGCCGATCACCGGGAGGGAGGACTCGGTGCCGGCGGCGGTCGGGCCGGCGGCGGCGATCAGGACGAGGACGACGGGCAGGGCGAGGCCGTCGTTGAGGCCGGACTCGACGTTCAGCAGCTGTCGCAGCCGGGCCGGGACTTCCTTGCGGCCGACGATGGCGGAGGCGAAGACCGGGTCGGTGGGGGCCAGTGCCGCGCCGACCAGGAACGAGGTCGTCCAGTCGAGGCCGACCAGGTAGTGGGTGACCACGGCCATGCCGGCGAACGCCAGCGGCATGCCCAGCCCCAGGGCCCGCGCCGGGTGCCGCCAGGCCGCGCGTAGGGCGGGGAAGGCGAGGTGCATGCCGTCGGTGAACAGCACGGTGAACAGGGCGAGGTCCGCGGTGGCGGTCACGATCGGGTCGTGCGCGTCGATGTGGACCAGGCCGAGGAAGCCGTCGCCGGCCAATGTCCCCGCGGCTAGGAACAGCAGCGATGTGGACAGCACCGTGCGGGCGGCCAGCCCCGACAGCAGGACCGCAACCAGCAGCGCCGCCCCGAAAACAGCGACGAGCACCATGGAAACCCCCGGCGAAGAAGAGAAATGTCCCTTGCTCGCCGACCAGGCTTCCCGGCACTCCGCCACCGACTTTATACGACGTTTACGGGTCCTTGACAGACCCCTGGCGGGGTCGACCACCGAGGAGCCTCTCCCCGCACGGACGCGTAGGGCAGACTCCGGCGCCGCCAAGCGCTACGATCACCGCAGGTGAGCCGGGAAGTCTGGTCGGCACGTGACCCTCCCCTTCCCAGGAGCCGCCCCGTGCACCAGCACCACCACCTCGCCCGCACCGCCCCGGTGACGGTGCGCCGGTGAACCTCCAGTGGATCCTGCTGGCCTCGGCCACCGTCCTGTTCCTGCCCCCAGGGGTTGCCCTGGCCGCGGGCTGGGCACCGCGCCGCCTGCGGCCGCGGCTGGAACCCGTGCGAGCCCGCGGCTGGTGCCTGCTCGCCTGCTACCTCACCGCGCCGCTCAACGCGATCCCCCGCGCGAGCGGCGCCGCACCCGGCATCGTGCTGCTGTGCACCGCGGCAGCCGTCCCCTGCATGCTGGCGGGCCTGATCGGCCTGTTCGTCGCCGACAGCCGGCGGAAGAAGAACCTGGGCGGGGCCGACCCGCAGCCGGCCGCGCGATGAGGTCCCGTACCGAGAAGGCCGCGTTCGCCGCCGCCTTCGGCGCCGTCACCCTCGCCACCACCTGGGTCGGCGTCCACTATGCCGAGAGCCGATGGTTCCAGTGCGCCGTGCCGTTCGCCCTGCGCCAGGCCGCCCTGCAGACCCGGATCGCCGGGCAGCAGGTGCGGCGACGCTTCAGCCTCGGCGCCCGCCGACGACCCGTGGTCGTCAAACTCCGCGGCACCCTCGACGTCCGGAGCGCCGACCGCACCACCCGCCTCCTCGACACCGCGCTCAGGGCGGCCACTGCCAGCGGGCTGACCATCGACCTCGCCCGCGTCACCACCGTCTCGCGCGCAGGCACTGCTCCGCTCATCACCACTGTCCGCAAGGCAGACCGCGACCACGTGCCCGTCACCGTCCGCGGCGCCGACCCTGCCGTCCGCCGCACCTTCCACGACGTCGGCCTCGACCGCCTGGTGACGGTTGCCGAGGATGTCGGCCCTTCGTAACCGGACCCGGAAGAGACCGGGCCGGCTGGCCCCGAGCACCGCCGCAGTCCGGTCAGCGCCCGCGTACGTCTGTGGGGTCCGGCGTGCGGCCGGGCCGGCGGGAGCCCGCCTGTCCCGCCGACCCCCGGCTATGTCGGTCTCGTCGGTTTCGTCGCGAGGAAGCGCTATGTTCCTGCCGGGCGGGGGCGGGCCGTGGTGACGGGGCGGACGTGTATGCGCCGGCTGGCGGCTGCGGCTTCCTCGAGGTGCCGGCGCAGGGCCTGGATGTCCACCGTGGTGGGGCGGAGTCTGGTGCCGTGTTCGTCAACGGGGGTGATCTCGAAGAGCACGGCGCCTCCTGGGGCGGGTTGGACGTGGTGCGGGTTCGGGCGGTCGCTTCCTGTTCTTCCCCGGCCCGGTCTGACGCCGAACCGCGGGCAGGGCGGCATCAGTGGCCTGCGGTGTCGGCCAGCACTGTCGACAGGTGTCGGCGGGCGTAGGCGATGGCGTCGGGGGTGGCGCCGAAGACGCGGTGCTCGGCGTGGAGCCGGTCGAGGACGCCAAGGGCGTCCAGGGTCTTCAGATGGTCCTCGCGGACGCCGGAGACCAGGACGAGGATGTGGCGGCGCTCCAGCTTCTCGATGGCGTCGCCCAGCACGAGGGCGCCGGTGGCGTCGATCGCGGTGATCCGGGACAGGCGCAGCACGATGGCCTTCACGTCGCCGGTTTCGGCGAGTTCGAGGAGGAAGCGGTGGGCGGCGGCGAAGAACAGGGGGCCGTCGATGCGGTAGGCGACGATGTGTTCGGCGAGCAGGGCCTGTTCTTCGTTGTGGTGGTCGGCGGGTGGCAGGCCGTCGTGCAGGGGCACGCGGGTGAGGGCGGCGGAACGGGCGACCTGGCGCAGTGCGAGGGCGCCGGCCACGAGCAGGCCGACGATGACGGCGGTGACCAGGTTGAAGGCGAGGGTGGCGGCGGCGGTGAGGACGAGGATCGCGGCTTCGCCGCGTCCGGCTCTGGCGAGGGCGCGCAGGGAGGCGACCTCGACCATCCGTACGGCGGTGGCGATCAGCACGCCGGCGAGCGCGGCGAGCGGGATGCCCTCGACGAGCGGGGCGGCGGCGAACACCACCACGGCGAGGACGGCGGCGTGGACGAGTGCGGCGAGGCGGGAGGCGGCGCCGGAGCGGACGTTGACGGCGGTGCGGGCGATCGCGCCGGTGGCGGCGACGCCGCCGAACAGCGGTGCCGCGAGGTTGGCCAGGCCCTGGCCGAACAGCTCCCGGTCGCTGTCGTGCCGCTCGGAGACGCTCATCGCGTCCGCGGCGGTCGCGGACATCAGCGACTCCAACGCGGCCAGGGCCGCGACCGCGAGCGCCGCCGTCGCCAGCTTCGGCACGTCGCCGACGTGAAGGAACCCGAGCGAGGGGGCCGGCAGGCCGGAGGGCAGGTGCCCGATCGTCGCCACGTCCAGACCGGTGCCGGAAGCGAGGAGCGTCGCGCCGATGACGGCGAGCAGCGAGAACGGGATGCCGGGCCGCAGCCGGGCGCCGAGCAGCATCACCGCCGCCACGCCCGCGGCGAGGGCGAGTGAGGCGAGGTGGGGGTCGCGGACGAAGTCGACGAGGGCGTCCCACGCGGCGACGGCGGTGTTCTCCGCGCCGGAGGGTTTCACGCCGAGTGCGGCCGGGACCTGTTGGAGGCCGATGACGGCGGCGATGCCGAGGGTGAAGCCCTCCACCACCGGCGCCGGGACGAAGGCCATGAAGCGTCCGGCGCCGCCGAGCGCAGTGGCGACGAGCAGCAGGCCGGCGAGCAGGCCGACCGTCAGCACGCCGTCGGTGCCGTAGCGGTGGACGATCGGCACCAGGACCACGGTCATCGCGCCGGTCGGCCCGCTGACCTGGAGGTTGGAGCCGCCGAACACGGCGGCCAGGGCGCCGGCGACCACCGCGGTCGCCAGGCCCGCCTCGGCGCCGGCGCCGGAGGCAACGCCGAAGCCGAGCGCGAGCGGCAGTGCGACGATCGCGACCGTCAGCCCGGCGAGCAGGTCCTTGCGCGGCGAGCGCCGCATCGTCGCCCAGGTGGCATGGTCGGGCAGAACGGCGCGCAGCCGCGTTGCGAGGCGGCGCGCCACTGTGACCGTGCCGCTCATGCCTCGGCCGCCGGCCGCTTCGGTCCGCCGAGTTCGGCGAGCAGGTCGGACTGATCGGTGATCATCGCGCCGAGGATGCGGCGCGCGGCCTGCAGCAGCTCCGCCACATCGGGCGTGCTCAGCGCATAGACGACGGTGTTGCCCTCGCGGGTGGCCGACACCAGCTGGGTGCGGCGCAGCACGGCCAGCTGCTGGGACAGGTTGGAGGGCTCGATCTCGATCTCGGTGAGCAGCTCGCGCACCGGCCGCGGCCCGTCCTGCAGCAGTTCCAGCACCCGGATGCGCACCGGATGGCCCAGCGTGCGGAAGAACTCCGCCTTCGCCTGATACAGCGGAATCGCCATCAGTCCTGCTCCTCCTCGTCCGCCGCGCGGTCCAGCACGACGCCGTGGTGGGCCGCGATCCGCAGCAGTTGCGTGATCCGCCCCGCGTACGCCTGCGCCTGTTCCTCGTCGCCGGCCTCGCGTGCCCGGACCCGCAGCCGGCGGGCCTCGGCCAGCTGCTCGTGCAGTTCCGCGTCGAACCCGCCGCTCATCGCCGCCGTCCTTCCACCGCAGGTCGTGCCGCCGCACGCACGGCCTCCCAGTACAAGGATGCAGCATCTATGAACATGAAGAATTCTTCAAATTGCTACTATCGCAAGCCATGCCGGCAGAGTGAGAGTGGGAGGGGCTGCGTGATCGCGATCGGGCAGTCGGCCGCCAGTGGCCCGTGTTCGGCACGTCGATCCGGCGGCCGACGCCGCTGGGATGTGCTCAGGTCTCCGGCTGCTCCTGCCGTTCCCCGCCTCGATCGCTCGAGGCGCCCATTGAACACACCCTCGGCTCCTGGGGCCGCCACGGAGGCGTGCCGGCATGAGCCTCGGGGGTCAGGTGCTGGAAGCGGGGCGGAGGTCGCCGAGGATTTCGGCGCGGTCGGTGATGACGTCGGTGAGGATGGAGCGGGCGACGGCGAGGAGCTGGGCGACCTCGGGGCTGGTGATCCGGTAGATCACGGTGGCGCCGTCGCGGCGGGAGGTGACGACCCCGGTGCGGCGGAGCACGGCGAGCTGCTGGGAGAGGTTGGAGGCCTCGACGCCGACGTCGGCGAGGAGTTCCGCGACGGTGTGCTCGCGTTGGCTGAGGAGCTCGAGCACGCGGATGCGCACCGGGTGGCCGAGAGTTTTGAAGAACTCCGCCTTCACTTGGTAGAGCGGCACGGCGGTGACGGAGGGTTGCCGCGAGATGTCGGCAGGCATGGGGTCACCGTCCGTGTCGGGGCCAGGGGGCGTCGGATTCGACTCTAGCAATGCAGGCGGGATCGCCCCCGGCGCCGGATCGGGCGGCGACCGCGGCGCCGAGGCGTGAGACTTGCAAAGATTCTCAACTGATAAAGTTGTGGTTCCGGTGGTTTCCTGGTGGTGCCGCTGGAGCGGGCCCGCAGCGCTATAGGGGGTGCAGCGGGCCCGCACCCTTTTCTCCGGGATATGCGACAGACAGGGAAGACCGGGTTCATGAGTGAGAATCTGCCCCCGTGTCCGAAGTGCTCGAGTGAGTACACCTACGCCCTGGACGCACTGGTGGTGTGCCCCGAGTGCGGACACGAGTGGGCTGCCGGCGACGGCGGCGCGGAAGCCGCCGGCGAGCGGGTGGTCAGGGACGCGGTCGGCAACGTGCTGAGCGACGGCGACACGGTGACCGTCGTCAAGGCGCTCAAGGTCAAGGGCAGCGCCTCGGGCATCAAGGCTGGGACCAAGGTCCGCAACATCCGCCTGGTCGACGGCGTGGACGGCCACGACATCGACTGCCGGATCGACGGCTTCGGCGCCATGCAGCTCAAGTCGAGCGTGGTCAAGAAGGCCTGACCGCCTGGATGCACTCCCGCAGTTGGGTCCGCTTCGTTCCCTTGCGGCGCCCGAGGCCAGGTGCGTGAACTGGTGCACCTGCCCCGGGATTCGCGTCGACGCTGTGATGTCGGTACCGGCCCCATGCTTGCGAGCCACCGCGGACACTGACCGCCTCCCGGCAACACCACGGGCGGTACGCCTATGCAGATCCCGGGCCGCGCTCTGCATGTTCCTGGCCCTGGGGCCGGAAGCGCAGGGCGTGGCCGGCCCGGTCAGATGTGGCCGTGGTGCTTGAGGACGCGCCTGGTCTGGGCGAACAGCATGCCGACGTTGACGGTCTTGCGGCAGACGACGACGGCGACCACGTCCTCCTCGCCCTCCACCCGCAGGAAGAGGTGGGTGAGGTTGTCGCTGTTGACGAGGATCTCCTGGAAGTAGTGCCGGTCGGAGACCACGCCGCGGCGTTCCTTGAAGATGCCTTCGATCATGGCCACGTTGCGGCCCTGGAACAGGTCGAGGGTGGCGGCGGCGAGCAGGTCAAGCACCTCGGACGGGTGCGAGTCCATGGTTTCGACGGCCAGCAGCATGCCGGTGGACATGTCGATGACGCCCGAGGCCACGCACTCGGGTACGTCCGCGCGGAGGGTCTTGACGAGTCCCGACACCCGGTCGGACATGCTGGTTCCCTGCGTGTTCACTGCGCTCCTCATCTGGGCCCCGGAACAGGTTCCGTCCGGGCCGGTGGTTGTGTTCGGGATGTTCAGTGGTGTGCGGCGGGCGTGCGCGGGGCGGTCAGCAGGTCGTCGATCCGCCGGACGGCCTGCTCGCACTCGCCGTCCAGCCGGGCCGGATCCATGTCCGCGCTACCCAGCAGGGTCAGCACGCCCATGTCGCCGACCGGGCGCACCACGAGGTAGCCGTCGCCGTAACGCGCTGCGCTCCAGCGCAGGCGGTCCCTGCCGGTCGCCGCTCCGGCGCGGCGGGCCAGACCCAGTACGGCCGCGGCCAGGGCAGCCAGGCACTCCCCGTCAGCCCTGTCTTCGGTGTCTGCGGCGACGAGCAGGCCGTCCACCGCCGAGACCACGACCCCGGTGACACCGGTGGCGTTGCCGCGCAGTGCCCCCATCTCCGCGATCAGATCACCGCTCGTGTCGGTCACAACTCTCCCCATCGATCGAGAATGCTCACGCCGCCGCTCCTCGGCGGCGCCGCGGGGCCGCGGCAGGGGCGGCCCGACTGGAAATGGATGCCGGCCGTGGTGTCACGGCGACCGGTCGGCCGGCCGCGCGTGGCGGGCGGAGACGGGCCTCAGCGGGAGCACGTCGTTGATCCCGCTGGCACCGCGGCGGCGCAGCGGCAGATGGCCCAGCGTTCTGGCCGGGGGCGGCTGCCGGTCCACCACGGTGCCGCCATGCGGGTCCGGCACCGGACCGGGTTCCGCCGCCTCGACCAGCCCCTCGCCGGCCATGCGCGACAGTTCGGTGGTCACGGCGAACAGGCTCCGCCCGAGCAGGAGGGCGATGTCGTGTGCGCTGCGGTGACCGTCGACGTGCTGCAGGATGTCGCGCCTGGCGTCGGACAGTTCGGGGGCACGGGCAGCGGGTGCGGCCCGTACCCGGTCGGTGAACGGCGACAGTGCGGTGCGCATGCAGGCGAGAGCAGCCAGGCGCCGCTCGGTCTCCTGCAGCAGCCAGTTGGGGTCGATGCCCTGCGGGGCGGCCAGCAGGGGAGGCGGGCCGTCGGCTGGGGCGCTGCCCTCGATCCGGCCCGCGGCCATGGCGAAAGCAGCGTCTGCCGCGGACATCATGCACACGACCTGGAGCTCCTGCGGACCCACCAGGGAACGGGAGAGCAGGGCCGCACCGAGCCGGCCCCCGGCAGCCTCGTACTGCAGTGCCGACAGGTTACTCTCGCTCACTCGGCCGGAGGCCAGCAGCATCCGGACGGCATCCGGCGCCCCCGGCGACACCACCGCCACGATCGCCCCGCCGGACAGATGAACGACCCCACCCGGATCACCCGCCACCACCAGCGCACAGGGCCGGGATACCCCAGACGCCGACGCCAAGACCCCGGCGAACCTGCCCACCCCGCCGGGCTGCGCGACCGCAGGCAGCCGAAAACCTCCCGTCACCCGCACACCCTCCCCCACCGCGATCCATTCGAAATCAACCTCGTCTGATGCCCCGAGACCGCACCAGAAGCCGAACGCATGCCCGAAAATCCGAGGCCAGCAAATTGCGAATCTATGCAATCGCAAAATTGTGCAACAGTCAAACTAGTCGCATTAGAAGAAGATATTTGCATATCTTTTCACGATCGGAGTGGAGTTGGCCCCATTTCGTCCCCGCGGATGCCTTCGAGGGTGCAGAGGCGCTGCCTGTTCGACGACGGCGCCTCTCGCATCCGCCTCTGCGCCGATCGGTGAGCGACGCAGAGGCGGACGCGGGCCGGGCGCCGGGCAGTGCAGACCTCAGCAGCACCGAGGCGCCGCAGAACTGAAGGAATTGCGCACCAGAACGGTCACCTGTCCGCCGAAATCAGTTCAGTATTGCCCGGAACATTGCCGCCGGATGGCATTCGAGAGCGAAAGCAGGAGCACTTCCGATGAATTCGTGGTGAGCGCAGCTGCCGCAGGCGCGTGCTGGCGGCGACAACCTGCCCCGAGCCCGCGGGATGGGTCCGCTGCAGTGCGGCTGCCAGGTCGAGTGCCGCCGGCACACCCGAAGAACGGGGGCGGCCCCGCTGCGCTCGGGTTCGCAGCGGGGCCCCGGTCTCAGGTTGCGTGCATCCGCTGTCCGTTGCACGCGAGGCAGCGCCGGTCGGGGGCGGCAGCAGGCGGTGCTTCACCCGCTGCGCCTACGGTCCGCGGCCACGTGGATGCAGTAGTTCCGGTCAGTCGGGGAGCATGCCCATCTGGCGCATCATGGCGACGGCGTCCCAGCTCCACCAGCCTTCCTTGGCCATGCCGTCCTCGAACCGCCAGATCGTCATCCCGGCGGCCTCGATCATCTTGTTGCTGGCCGGCATGCCCATGTACTCGCCGATGTGGGTGCCGCGCCACATCCAGCGGGTGACGACCTGGTCCCCCTCGGCGATCTGGCTCTGGATGTCGAAGGTGAAGTCGAACGCGCGGCGGTAGCCCTCGATCATCTTCTTCACCGCCGCCGGGCCGACCGTGTCGGCGTCCATGGACGGGTCGTGGTCCCGGTAGTCCGGGGCGACGAGTTCGTCGATGGCGGTCATGTCGCCGGCCGCGGGTTCCATCAGCAGTCGGCGGGCCGCGTCCTTGAGGAGCTGCTCGTCGCGGACCAGGTCGAGGTTGGTGAAGGTGGGCGGCTCCTGGCACAGGGCCACCATCTCCCGGAAGATCCGGTCGGTCTCCGGCAGGCCGGAGTTGCGCATCGCGGCCTCGTACGAGGGGAACTCGACGATCTCCACGATGTGCCGGCCGTCCTCGCGGTCGGATCCGACCATGGTGTGAGTGGCGGTGCGCTTGCCCTGGGTCTGCTCGATCCAGGTGTCCATCAGCTGGTTGAGCTCGTCCGGCCGCTCCGTGCGGCACTCGACGATCTGCACGAACGTCATCGTGACCTCCCGGTCCACGCCACCGGCGGGCTTCACCCACCGGGTGTGCTGGCTCCACTGTGCCCCGGGCAGCAGCGGGCCGCCCTTCGATACGGAGGGTGATGCCGGAGCCGGTTCCGCCGTCGGCCCGGGAGCCCGGTGGCCGGCGCACCGGCCATTCCCGTCGGACGGCCGGAGGGCTCTGTCCGGCAGGCAGCGGACCGGTGCGTGCCCCTGCCGCGTGACTTCCGGGGTCGGCGGCGGGGTGCGGGTGGTCCCCTTCGGCCGGGCCACGCCGCGTCAGTCTTCGGTCAGGGCTGTGATGAGGGTCTGGGGCAGGCCGGGCAGGTCGACCGGCGGGAGGAGCAGGCCGTCGTCGGCGAGGTCGGCGAGTGTGCGGGCGGCGGCGAGCAGGGCGCCGGCGCCGGGACGGTCCCCGCGGGCCGCCGCGGTGAGCAGGGCGGGCAGGGTGTGCAGGGGGTGGGGGCGCAGGTTCGTGGCGTGCAGGAGTGGCAGGTCGCGGGGGTCGGCGTGCAGGAGCGTGGTGCCGTCCGGTGGTGTTTCGATCCGGCCGGTGAGGTCGACGACCAGGTCGGCCGCCCCGGAGAGGCAGGGGTGGGAGGTCGCGGGGTCGTGGAGGACGAGTTCGCCCACGCCGAGGGCGTGGAGCAGGCCGACGAGGTCCCAGCCGCGGTGGGCGCCCGACAGGACGACTGTCGCGTCGGCGGGCGCCGTGCCCCGGTGGCGCAGGGCGTTGAGCGCGGCGGCTATGGTGGCGACGGCATGGGCCAGGACCGTGTCCACCACGGCGGTAGGGCCGTCGGCGAGTGCGTCGCGGACCGCGGCGGTGTGCTCCGGCCGGGTGTGCGCGATGCAGAGTGCGGCGAAGCCGGGGGCGAGCGCTTTCGCAGCGGTGGCGAGCGCCTCGGGGGTGTCGGCGTCGAGCGGCATCGGGTGGATGTCCAGGCCGGTGGCCCGGCGCAGGTGGACGGCGGCGGACTCGAGTGCGGGCAGGACCAGGGGTGCGGGCATGGCGCCGAGGGTGAGGACCGCGGTGGCGTTGGAGACGAGGGCGATGCGGCGGCGGCGGCCGCTGAGGTCGTCCACGGCGTGCGGGTTCAGCATCAGGTGGGCGGTGACGCGGTGGTCGGCGTCGCGGTCCAGCAGGGCGAGGTCGCGGTCGTGGTCGGTCGGCACGCACAGCCGCTGGGTCGTCTTCCCGGTGGCCGCGGTCGCCAGTGCCGGGTCGGTGAGGTGGACGAGGTCGGCGCCGAGGCGGTCCTGCAGCAGGCTGCGGACCTGGTGGTGCGTCAGCGGTCCGTCGGTGTCGATGGTGACGGGCTGCAGTCCGGTGTCGGGGTCGACGGGGTGCGGGGTGATCCAGATCCGGCCGTGCGCCTTCGACATCGCCCGCATCAGGGTACGGGCGGCGCGGGCCGGCACGTGGGCGCGCAGGCTGTAGGCCGGCCGCACCAGGCCCAGCCAGCCGTTCACCGCGGCGTGCGGAAGTCGAGCCGGTGGCCGACGATCTGGTTGATCCGGATCCGGACGAGGCGCTCGCCCTCGCCCGTCCCCACCCCCGCGGATCCGCGGGGGCGGGCCCGCTCGGCTGCTGCGGCGATCTCCCGGGCCGGGCCCGCCGCGGTGACGACCCACCCGGCCAGCCCGTCCTCGTCGACCGATTCGCTGCGGTAGGAGAGCCAGTTCGGCACGGCAGCATCGGCGGGGCGGCCCGGCAGCGGGCGCACCCGCAGCACGAGATGACCGTCCTCGATCACGTGGCCCGCCGCCCGGAGGGGCGGCAGGTCACCGCCGCTGTGCACCAGCCTCCCATCGGCCACGGAGCCGAGCAGCTCCATGGCCCTCCGGACCGGCAGGTCGGACACCGCTGCAAGCGGCGGCCGGCCCGCTGCGTCCTCGCCGCCCGCCCCGCGCCCGGGCCGGTCGCCGACCGCGAACAGCGCGTGCCGCAGCTGGACCACCCGGTCCGCCGGGGCCTCGCCCGAGCCGTTCCTCACGCCAACTCCTGTCCCCGGCCGGAAGGTCGAACAGTGCGTCTACGGGACCGGAAGGCCCGCCTAGAGATGATGACCTTAGCAGTTGCGAATGTTCGCAAATCAGTGCGCTGCAGCACCTTGGTCGGCCTGCAACTCCCCTGCGGGTGTCAGCCGAAGCTGACCGCGCCCGTGTCGAGCGCGTAGTGGCCGGCCACGACCTCCAGCGCACCCCGGGCCAGCAGCGGGCGCAGCAGCGGGTCGCTGCGCAGGGCGGCGGCGGTGCGCAGTGTCTGGGCGCGGGTGGTTGCCTCGACGAGGTGGTCGCGGTCCGGGTGCTGTTTCAGCGCGTCCCGGTAGGCGGGACGGAGGCTGTCGGCCACGTCCCGCAAGTGCCCCGGCAGGGGATCGTCGTCATGGAAGGCCCGGACGGCGGCGGTCACGGCTCCGCAGTGCTGGTGGCCGAGCACGACCACCAGGCGGGCCGCCAGTTCCGCGGGGCCGTATTCGAGGCTGCCGAGGACGAGCGGATCGCAGGTGTGGGCCGCGGTGCGGACCACCAGGAGGTCGCCGAGGCCCTGGTCGAAGACCAGCTCGGGGGCGACCCTCGAGTCGATGCAGGCGAAGACCACCGCGAACGGGTCCTGCCCGCCGACGAGGGCGGCCCGGCGCGGGAGCGAGGCGTCCGGGTGGCGGGAGCGGCCCCGCACCCAGTTCTCGTTGCCCACCCTCAGCCGCTCCAGTGCCGCCCGGGGTGTCGCGGCGAACGCCTGCGGCGCCGCAGCGTTCGCCGCCAACCCGAAAGCGGCCACCGCACCCACGCACAGCACCGCGCGCCTGCTCGCCATCACGACCTCCAGCCTCAAAAGGATGGCTGCCCAACGAACGACAGCAGGCAAGGACACGGCGAGGGTGCAGGATCGGCCCTGCGGCCCGGCCTGCGGACCGTCCAGGTGTTCGGCGTGACCAGTTCGCGGCTGCATCGTTTCCTGACCTGAGGGAAACGATTCTTCTCCGAATTTCTACATTCGCCGAAGCTGCTGCAAAGATTGCCGGCGGCTTCGGGGCTGGAGCCGAGAGGATCAGCTGATTGTGACACCTGAAGCGGCCCAGAATATCGGGCTGTCGGAAGTCGCGATATCGGGGGAAAAGTGTTGCAGGATAATCACCCTGTGGTCCCGCCGCAGCGGGCGAGCACCGTGGGCTGCGCCTCGTTTGTGCTGCTCCATGCGGTGGTCGGGCCCGATTTTGATGTGCCTATCCCTTCCTGTCTGCGATATCACATCAAAGACCCCTATGCCGTGCATCTGGATGCCTTCGTCGACATGACAGAGCCGATCACCTGGTCCTTCGCGAGAGATCTCCTCATCCGGGGTGTGGACGAGCACGCCAGCCAGGGGGACGTGTCGATCTGGCCCGGCTCCGACGACGGCGATCCCGGCAGCGTTTTCATCTTTCTCAACACCGAGAATGCTGCAGCACTCCTGCGCGCGGAGCACGCCGAGGTCCGGGCGTTCCTGGACTGGACCGCGTGCGTGGCCCTTCCGGGCACCGAGGCCGAGCACTACGACCTAGAGAAGTTCGTCCGGAACCTGCCGCCGCAGCCTCCCTCGGCCCCTGGCACCGCCGCCGACGACCTGTAGCGGCAGGTGCGAGGGCAGCCCATCACGCCGGCGGGAGCCGGCAACGGTAGAAGCCGCCCGGACATCCGACCGGACGGACAGTCCGAACTCCCTGGAGAGTTCGGAAGAACAGGAAGGAAAAGCCCGTGTTCAAGGGGTTCCGCAGCTTTCTGCTGCGTGGCAATGTCGTGGATCTGGCGGTCGGCATCGTCATCGGCGCGGCGTTCACTGCGGTGGTCACCGGATTCGTGACCGCGTTCTTGACTCCGCTGGTGGGCGTGGCCTCGGGAGCCATCGGCGACTTCAGTAAGGAATCGTTCTCGATCGGCGGCACGGTCTTCCCCTACGGGGCGTTCCTGAACGCGGCGATCAGCTTCGTGATGATCGCCGCGGTCATCTACTTCGCGGTGGTGCTTCCGGTGACCCGGCTGCAGGCGCGGTTCGAGCCCGTGAAGGACAAGCCGGTCGCCAAGAAGGCGTGCCCGGACTGCCTGAGCACGGTACCGGCGGCGGCAGTCCGCTGCGCGCACTGCACCACCGAACTCGCCGGGCGCCCCGGCTTCCCGGCGATCCAGCGGTCGGCGCTCTGACTGCAGCCGCCCCACACCGGACGCCGGGCGAGGCGGCCCGCCACCCGGCGGCCGCCTCGCCCGGCTCTCAATTCGTGCAGGGGCGGGAGGTGTTCCGCCGGGCGGGGGCACTCCCACGTCTGGCCCCCGCCGGGTCCGGCCGGTGTCAGGCAGGAGGGCGGGGCGGTGGCACCTGCGGCACGGCCCGGCGCACGCCGGTGGCTTCGGCGAGGACAGGGTCGGCGAGGGCGAGCAGTTCGGCGATCAGTGGGTCGGTCAGGGAGCAGTGGGCGGCGGTGCCGCTGCGGCGGGTGGCGATCAGGCCGGTGCGCCGGAGTACGGCCAGTTGCTGGGACAGGTAGGGGCGTTTGACCCCGAGCGCTCGTGTCAGGTCGGCCACCGGGCGCTCGCCGCCGCCGAGGAGTTCCAGCAGGCGGATCCGTGCGGGGTGGGCCAGCGCCCGGAACAGGCCGGCCTCCGCCCGGTGCACCGGTGTGCCCGCGTCTTCGACGCGCCTGTGCGGTGTGGGTGCCTCGTTCGTCTGCAGCCGTCGCATCGCCGACCCGCCCGTCTCTGTACGGAAGCGTTCGCAAGGCCCCACCCGCTGAACGTCTCAGACAGGCAGGGTGGTCCGGAAGCGTGCCGAGAGTAGCAACCCCGGCTGACTGCCCAGTGGCGGTTTCCGCGGGACTGTCGCCCGTTCGAGTGGGGGTCGACGGTGTGGTGACGGCGGTTGCTGCTGCCGTATCCCGGGCGGTGCGGGTCGTCAGCTGCCAGGGGCGGGAGGTTGTTCAGTGAGGCGGAACCCCGTGACGAGCTCGGCCTTGATGCGGACAGTGCGGGTCATCGGCGTGTCCACCCACGGGTGCAGCAGCTGCTCGTAGCGACGCAGGTCGTCGGGGTCGGTGACGGGTCGGGCGTAGCCGGTGACGACGACGCTCCATCCGAGATGGGTGTCCGGGTCGATGGCGTCGGCCTCGTATGCGACGACGGTGCCGCCGGTGCCTGCGATGGCGGTCGTCAGGGCGGCACTGTCGTGGGTGCGGATGATGACCGCGTCGTCGGCGACGATGTGGTTGACCGGCCGGATGGCGGGCAGGGCGTCCTTGGTGAAGACGATCCTGCCCAGCGGGACGCTCGCCAGCAGCTTCAGGCATTCGCTCCGCCCCAGCGGCGCCATGCGCCGGGCGCCGGCGCGGCTGTGCCGGTAGTCGGTGAGGTGGTGGTGCACGGCTTCGTCGTTCATGAGGTCATCGCGATCACTCCATGCGGCCCGGCTGAAGCGTCCGTTCCCGGCCGCATACAGCGGCCGGCAGCCGGTCGGCTCTGCACAGTGCCGCACCCGCGGACCGCATGCCGGGTCTCTTCCCGCGTCTGTAGATCACGGTCCCTGCGTTGCCGACCCGCGGGAAGGGCCGATTGGCCCCACCCGGACGGGCCTGGTGAGGAGTCGGCGCGTCAAGCCTCGGTCGGTGCGGCCGACCTGGCGGCCTGCTCGATCTTCGCGCAGTGGGCTGCACGGGCTTGTTCGTCGATCTGCTTCTCATGTTCGGGGCGCATCCCTGTCCGGCCGTCGAGGCCCTCGCGCAAGATATCGGCGTGCCCGGCATGTCGGTTGGTCTCGCCGAGGACATGGACCATCACGGCGAACAGGTTCGTGTTGGGATGAGGATCCGGCCACCACGGCACGTGCCCGGGGGCGTCGAGAGCAAGCTCGCCGATCGTCGCGTCGGAGTGTTCCCACGTGCGCCGGTAGAAGCCGATGATCTGTTCGCGGGTCTCGTCCTCGGTCGCCCACAGGTCGCTGCCGTTGTAGTCCTGCCACCGGGGCAGCGGTTCCGGGGAAGGGCGGTCGAAGACCTCGCCGAAGTACCTGGCCTCGACGGTGGCCACGTGTTTGACCAGGCCGAGGAGGTTGGTCCCGGTCGCTGTCAAAGGCTGGCGGGCGTCGTACTCGGACAAGCCGTCGAGTTTCCAGAGCAGCGCCTTGCGGTCCCGCCGCAGTCTCCCGTGCAGGTTGTCTTTCGCGAATGCATCGATCATGCGGCACGAGCCTGCCATGGACTGATCATGGTCTCAAGATCCCGTACGTGGTCCGCAACGAACAGAGCCGAGGCCTGGCCATGGCCGCCGCCCTGACCTGCCGCAAGAGGCTCGCGAAACGTGTTCGCCGGCCTGGTGCGCAGGGGGGCGCGGTGGTCGGTCAGCCACGGGGCCGCAGGTGCCCGGACGACCGGGGATCTGTCGCAGCCTAGGCATGGGCCGCCTCCGTCGTCCATGGGTGACCTCGCGGGGGCCTGGTTTCCGGGCAGGTCACGGCATCGCCGCCCCGGCGTCGGTGAAACCCGGGGCGGCGAGCCGGTGGCGGCCGCTTCCGGTGGCCGTCACATGACGACCTTAGCAGTTGCTAATGTTGGCAACTGCGTGCGAGGACAGGAGGCGGGAATGCGTATCTCACCGGACCGTCACCGGGTGCTGCTTGCTCCGAATCCGGTGCCGGGTGTGTGCGGTTCGGCGCCGGCCGAGCGGTGCCTGCGGTCCGGGCGTTGCCTTCTCCTGCCCGGCCCTGCTGGTCGCGCAGGGTTCGCACGCGCTCACCGCCGCCCCGGGTGCGGTCCTCAGGGGCGGCGGTGAGCATGCAGTGGGAACTGGAGACAGTCGACGGCGTCGGCGTCCTGCGGCTGTCCGGCTTCCTGGGAGCGCGCGCCACCCACCGTTTCCGGGGCGCGTTCGACTGGGCGATGGCCCGCTGCCCGGGCCCGATCGTCGTCGACCTGTCGGACCTGAGGGGCTGGAGCACAGAGGGCGAGGCCGCGATCGTGGACGCCGCCGGCCTGCTGGGCGAGCGCGGCCCGCTCGCGGTCTGCGGCGTCGGCCGGCGCAAGGCGGACCTGCTCAGGAGCGGATCGGCCCTGTCGGTGCTCCGACTGTGCGCCGACCTCGACGTGGCCCTGGTGGTCCTCGGTGTGCACTGACCTCTCCCGGCCCCAGTGTGCGCGGTTGCTAGAGTCGGCACTCGATGATGCCCCACCCCGGCGGCCCGGAAGGTTCGAGACGGTGACGACGTGAAGGCCGATACCCCGCCGTCCGTGACCACGGTTCCGCTGTACCAGGTGAAGGCGGAGTTCTTCAAAACACTCGCCCACCCGGTCCGCATCCGCGTCCTCGAGCTCCTCAGCGAACGCGACCACGCCGTCTCCGAGATCCTCCCCGAGGTCGGCGTCGAAGCGGCCCACCTGTCCCAGCAGCTTGCCGTCCTGCGCCGCGGCAACCTGGTGGCCGCCCGCCGCGAAGGCGCCACCGTCCTCTACAGCCTGACCAGCCCCGAGGTCGCCGACCTCCTGCGCGTCGCCCGCTCCATCCTCGGCGGCGTCATCACGGGCCGGACCGAACTCCTCGAGGGCCTGCTCGCCCGCGACTGACGCCGCGCAGCCCCTGCTCCGAACCTCACGGGACGCACACGCGAACCATCGCCGCCCAGGCGGTAGTGACCCCCCTAGGCGGATGCCTGCCAGCCCGTAGATCACGACTACTTGAATCCAGCACATGCAAAACACGTGATTTGAAAAATTCTTCATATTCATACATCCTGTACTGCTGTTGGATCGGCGCGGGGTGCGTGCGGCACCCGGGAGGGTGCGAATGGTGACCGAGGTCTTCGACGAGGAGCTGCGTCTGCAGCTCGCCCAGGCCCGCGAGGCGCTCGAGCAGGCGAGCGCCGAGGGGGACGACGACGGCGCCCAGGCGTATGCGGGACGGGTCACCGCGCTGCTGCGGATCGCAGATCGGCACGGCATCGCCCTGCCGCGCACCGCGGGCGACGACCAGGGAGAAGGCTGACCCAGTGACCGTCCCGCTGTACCAGGTGAAGGCGGACTTCTTCCGCGCCCTGGGCCACCCGGTACGCATCCGCGTCCTCGAACTCCTCCAGGACGGACCGCTGCCGGTGCGCGAGCTGCTCGCCGCGATCGAGATCGAGGCCTCCAGCCTCTCCCAGCAGCTCGCCGTCCTGCGCCGCACCGGCCTGGTCACCGCCACCCGCGAGGGCAACACCGTCGTCTACGCGCTGCGCACCCCCGACGTCGCCCGCCTGCTGCAGGCCGCCCGCCGGATCCTCAGTGACATGATCACCGACCAGGGCCGGCTCCTGCAGGAGCTCGGCGCCGAGGAAAGCGCGGCGTGAACACCGCCCGCACCGGCACAGCGCGGCTGCAATCCGTACTACCGGACCGCCGGACGCTGGCCACGATGGGCCGCTCGCCACGCAAGAACCTGCTCGCCGACCCGACCGTGGCGATCGTCGCGCTGCCGCTCGCCCTCGGCACCGAGAGCTCCTCCGGCGCCGGCGCCAAGGCGGGCCTGGCGACGGCGCCGGTCGCCAGTGCGCTCGCGGCCGTGCTCGGCGGATCCAACGCACGCCGCCTCGGATGCCCACGCGGCGGACGCGATAGCCACCGCGGGGGCTTCCCGGTGACCGCCGCTGCCGTCCGGGCCAGCCGGTGATTCGCCGCTGGCGGGACCGCGGCCGCCGCAACGATCCGGAACCGCCGCCCCCGGCCGCCCCGACCGCAAACCGGCGGGAGTACCGGATCAGCCTGGCCACGACGCTGCCCGGCATCAAACTGGCGCGGCGCATCACCGTGACCGTCCTCACCAGCTGGGGCGTGCCGCCGAGGACCGGCGTCCACGACGCCGCCGTCCTCGCCGTCACCGAACTGGCCGCCAACACCGTCCGGCACGCAGCCTTGCTGTCCCCGTCCTTCGAACTGCTGCTGGCCGCCGCCGACGACCTGGACGTCGGAGTCCGGGACAACCACCCCGACCTGCTCGAACTCCCGCCCCCCGACGGGACGGGCGGGCTGGCCACCCTCGCCGACCTCGCCCACAGCCTCGGCGGCCGCCTGGCCCTCGAACCCGACCCCGGCGGCGGCAAGACCGTCCACGTCCTGCTGCCCCTCACCACCCCCGTGCAGGAGAAACAGTCATGAGCGACGCCGTCCGCGACGAGAAGGCCAAACGCAAGGCCATGCTGATCCGCGCCTCCATCTACATCGCCGGCACCCACCTGTTCGCCGGCTTCGTCATCCTGCTGTTCACCCTCGGCAACCGCCACCACTGACAACCGCCAGAGCAAGACGCGGGACGGTCCCCCCGACCCTGGGCTGCCGCGGCGAAGTGGCAGGCGGGGTCACGAGAGGCGATTCGACAGGCCGATACCGGCGGCGAGCTCCTCGGGTACGCCAGCGGCGTTGCATGGGCGCAGACGCCGCCAGCCGCGGAGCGGTGACGGCGGACGCGGCGCCGCCTGGAGCACGCCGGGCCCGACCTGCAGACAGACCACGGCTCGCAGTCAGGGACGGGCCCGGTGCCGGTCAGCCAAGGCCCCGAGACCCAAACAGGCGCATCAGTCCGCGCGCAGGATCCGCGAAACGTAGATGAGCGGCGGGTCCGTGCTCTCGTTCACCGCGTACTCCACCAGCCCGACGTCCCGGTGCAGCGGCGCCGAGTGCATACCGGGCCTGCCGGGGACGGGCAGGCTGAGGTGAGGGAAGGGGTTCTCGCGCAACTCCACGAGGAACGCGACCGCGGCGGAGAACACGTCCGCCGGTGTGGCCGGGTCGGCGAGGAGCTCCTCGACGGCCGGGGAAAGGGTGATCGGGTCGTCCGCGGCGGGGACGTCGTGATCGCTCACTGGGCGCCGAGACGGCGCAGAACCACCGACGCCGAGTCCCCGGGAGCGGTGCCGGCCTGGAGGGCGGCATGGATGCGGTCGCCCTCGGGATCGCGGTAGAGCTCGGCCCGCAGCCACCAGCGGCGCAGAACGCCACCGATCGTCTCGTCGGTGGCCTCGCCCATCTCCCGGTAGAACTCCATCCGCTGCGCCGGTGGCAGGGCCTCGGCGACGGCGTCCGGGGTCCGGGCGATCGGCTGGCTGCCATCGCCATGGTGGCCGTGCACCGGTGCAGTGCTCACCGTTCCTCCCGGAGATCTCGTGCAGGTGGGCTGGTACCAGTGTCCCCCTCGGATCGACAGTCCGGTACCGACCCGTGATTCTCGTGTCCGCGGGGCTGTGCTCCGGGCCTTGCGGCGTTCCCGCCGACGGGGCCCGTGGGGTTGTCAGCCTCTGGCGCGCAGGCGCCGGGTGTTCCCTGGCATGGACTGCGGGGGCCGGGGCGGGTTCACTCTCAGCGTATTTCCAAGCGGAAGGCGGGTCGGACGCATACGGAGCCATATTTCCGCGTTCACTCTTTCGGAGCAGTAGGGGCCCATCTCTCGCGCGGAAGCCTTTCACTCTTTTGGAGTAACGGGCCTTCAGATGGAGTTTCCAGATCTGACTGATGGTCGGCGACGTGCCGTCATCTACCAGCATGAACCAGTGATCCAGACGGGTCGGCATGAGATCTGCAGGGCCGTTCTCAAGTCTGGAAAGCGACGCTCTTTCGGCCCATCAAAACGGCCTTGGTCTGCGGAATTCCGGAAAAGGGAACGCGGCTCCGGTGTCCTATGCTGCTCGCAGATCCTGAGCGCGAAAATGCAGAAGAGCCGCCCTGCCAGGCGGCTCTTCCTACTGCATACCGCTCAGGCAAATGCGTCCACCAGCGTTGAGAGGAGCAGCATCAACATGCTGACACATGAACCCCACCGTGGCGACCGTCCCCAGCGGGCACGGCCGCGTGACTCGCGCAGCCTTCCCGTGCCCTATCCCTTGATCGCGCTCATGGTCGACGTCGTTCTCTCGGGCGGCTCGATCGCCGCAGGAACGAGTCCGGTGCAGGCCGTGCTCACCGGTATCACGGTCCTGGTGGTTCCGATGATCGCCATGTACAGCAGGCGGGTATAACCGCTGTCGTGGGGCCCGGCCGGAATCGGCCGGGCCCAAGCACGGAGCCGCGGGCATCCTCAGCACGGCGACCGATACGCCGACCCGCACTCCTGGTGGGCCGCGGCACCCGGGACTGCTGACGGCTCGTGAGCTGTTGGTAGGCTCAGTGTTGCCACCGCGCTGGTCCGCCGAGGGCTCCGCCCGACGCCATGGTGCTCCGCACCGCGCATGTCGATTCCGCCATGCCCGAGGAGTGCAGCATGCCCGCCGACCACCGCCGCAAGGCCGAGATCACCGCCCGAATGGCCCTGACCGGGGAATCCCGCCGGCACGCCGCTTGGGCTGTCGCCAATCCCGAACTGGCCGGGTACGAGGAGTGCGCCGGCTGGGGAGCGGGCTGCGAGTGCATGGAGTGCACCAACGCGCCCGTGTCGATGTGCCAGGAGTGTCTGTACGTGTTCCATGATCACCCCTTTGAGCCTGAGGACGGTTCCTGCCCCAACGGCTGCACCGACTACCTGGAGTCCAAGTCGGGCCGCAGGCTGAACGCTGTCCGCCTCGAGGCGCTCGGCCCCGTTCCGAAGGCAGACCGGACGTCCTGACCAGCCGGCCGTCGGCCGAACTGTCCGCGCCACCCGCTACGGTGTGATCACTGAGGAAGCCGACTGCCCCTGCCCAGTCCGATCGGGCAGAGGCAGCGGCATTCATGGGCCGCGGGTGCCGGGAGCCCCTTGGGGGCCTCCAGGAATCGGCGCAGGTAGACACGGTATTGGGCACCGAATTGTTCGTAAACCGCCGAAAGCAGCGGGCGTAGAGTGCAGCCCACCAAGATCCCATCGCTGAGGAGCGCCCGTGCCGGAGGACACTGCGCACACCGTCCGCGCCAGACGCCCCCGCGGCGTCTGCACCGATGAGACCGGCCTGACTGAGCGCCAGCGCCGCGTCATCGAGGTCATCCGGGATTCCGTGCAGCGCCGCGGTTACCCGCCGTCCATGCGCTAGATCGGCGAGGCCGTCGGCCTCTACAGCGACCTCCACGGCCTCGCCGACCAGGCCCTCGGCCCTCTCTAGGACACGATCCTCACCGTGCTCCCGGTCCTGCTCCGCTGCGGCACGACGATCGGTGATCGGCTCGCTGCGTGCACCGGCCTCGCCGACCCCGCACGCCCTGCGTACAGCAGGTGAGTGAGCAGCGAGCCGATCGGAGCCGCACGAGAGCAAGAGCCGGTTGGCCGCCGGAAGCCGGCCAGCGGTTCCAGGGTCCCGGACCGTGACGACGTGGCGGGATGCCCTACTCGGGCCGGTGCCCGGTCAGCTGCTGCCAACGGTCGCGGGCGGCATCCAGCTCGCGGCGCGCCTGCGGGATGCGGGTGTCCTTCTTCAAGCGGGTGGTGACCTCCTCCAGTTTCTGCTGCGCCTGCTGCTGCCCGTTCGTATCGGCGATGGCGAGCTGGAGATCGGCCTCGGCCTGGGGGATGAGCGCCTTGCGCTGCGCCTTGGCCGCTTTGGCCTTGGCGATGGCGTTGTGGACGTCGACGACGAACGCCCTCACCTCAGCCTCGGGTGTCTCCATCGGGGAGATGTCTGCCTCGGGTGTCTTCTTCAGCGAGAAGGTCAGCAGCTGCTGGAGGCCATCGGGCAGTGTCAGGTAGACGTGGCCAAACGAGTGCGAGTACTCGTCGCGGATCGAGATCCCGTTGAGCGGGTGTGAGGTGGTTCGTCCCTCTGCCGTCACCTGCAGCACGTGGTCGTAGAGCCGCAGAGTGCCAGCGAGTTCGCTGCGCAGTGCACCCTGGCCCGGGTCACGCAGCCGGGACAGGCGCAGCTCGGCCTCACGGACGCGGCGCCCGTGGCTGGAGACTGCCGCCTCCATCGCGGTGCGTGCGCTGTCGCGTTCCTGCCCCGCGGCGTGCTCTAGGCGGCGAAGCTTCTCGCGGGCCGCTTTCAGATCTCGCCGGTGCTTGCGGTATTCGGGGCGAGGGCTGAAGGAGAAGCGCCAGTTCCCCGGGTACTTGCCGATCCGCAGCACCAGCCAGCCGCCAAGGACCAGCATCGCCAGGACTATCCACGTCGTGGTTCCCATCGAATCCCTCCATCTTTGTCGGGCGGCGGCATGCGGCGAAGTTGTGGTGGCACTCGCCCGGTCACGGCGTCGGCGACGGGCCTGGGGCACGGATCAATGCAGGTGGTCGACCGGCGTGGTTGGTCATGGCTTGCCTTGGTCGATCGGATCCACGAGGTATGAAGCCCGGGCCGTGGCTGATGGTGCCTGCACGTTGGGCAGGTGCGGGACGCAGGCACTGTCTACTGGTGCGTCCGGGTCTCCTGACGGCCGGTTACGAGGGACCGCCACCTGGTGCGGACCGTCTCTTCGGCGTCGAGCCACTGTGTGGTGGAGGGGGCGGGCAGCGGGCGGTCGGCCATGAAGTGGGCGATGTCCAGGTAGTAGGCGAAGTCGCCGTTCGCGGTGGCGTCGCGCAGACGGGCGAGGGTGGCGGTCAGGTCGTTCTCGGCACCGCAGACGGCGTGGTGGAAGGCGAGAGCGGTCTCCAGCAGCGGGATGAGCCAGGGCAGGCCGGCGACGTCGATCTGGGCCCGCAGCACGGTGTGGCGGTCGGCGATCTCGCAGTTGTCGGTGCCGGCGTCACGGACCAGGCCGGCGACCTGGAGGTGCAGGACGGTGGCGCGCTGGTCGAGCGGTTCCAGGTACTGGCGGGCGAGGTCGATCTCCTCGCCGGCCCGGTCTGGGTTGGTGAAGGCGGTGACCAGGGCCAGGCGGGTCTGGGCGATGGCCCGCTCACCGGGCGCGTCGTGCTGCTCTGCCTCCGCCCGCCCGTCCCGCAGGGCCTGGGTGGCCGCGGTGAAATCTCCCTGCGGCCACAGGATGTCGCCCTTCACGCGGTGCCGACGGCTCTTCCACGTCAGGGTGGAGGCTGCGGCCAGCGCGGCGGGGAAGTCGCCGTGGATGCGGGCGAGGTTGGCGATGCCTCGCTGCGCTTGCGGGGCGAGGCGCCCGCCCGCGGCGGCGACCTGGCGCATGCCCTCGAGGGAGGCGGCGGTGCGGCCGAGGTCCTTGTCTGCCTTGGCCCGGTAGTACCGGGCAAGGTCGGTCAGTTCCTCGGTCAGCAGGCCACTGTCCAGGACGGCGCCAAGGCGGCGGGCGGTGTGGGCGCGGTGTTCGTGCTGGCGGCGGCTGATGGCGGTGAGCAGCTCGGCCAGGGCGTCGGCGGGCGTGTCCGCGGTCTGGTCGTCGCCCTGGGCAGGGGCGGGCGGGGCGATGGGCTCCCATACGGAGTCGTCGATGTAGGCGAACGCGGCGTCCGTCAGCCAGGCCAGGTCGTCCAGGTGGTGGTCGCGGGCCAGGCGCAGGCCCTGGCGCAGGCACGCCACCAGCCAGGCCCGGCCGGCGGCGGGGGAGTGGGTGCGCCACTGCCCGCCGAGCGCGGCCAGGGCCCGCTGGGCGGCCTGGTGCCAGTCGGCGGGGGTCCACCGGTCTGCCGACGTGGTGTCGTCCGTCTGCAGCGCGGCGCGGATGGCGCCGTGCAGGTGGTAGGGCCAGGTCGCGTACGGGTCCTCGCTAACCATTGGCCGCTCGACGAGGCGGCGGGCGGCAGCCTGGTGGGCCAGGCCGGCGGCCTGGGTGGCGAGGTCGAGGTCGAAGGCGTCCAGCAGGGAGGCGCTGCGCAGGACGTGGCGCTCGTCGTCGGTGAGGTCGGACAGGGTGCGGGCGATCAGGGCGGGGAAGGTGTGGTCGAAGTCGGCCGAGGTGGGGGTGCGGCCGGTGCGGCGGATCTCCAGGAAGCGAGCGACGGCCAGGTCCAGGTGCAGGGGCAGGCCATGCGAGCGGGCGGTGATGACGGCGCGCACGTCTGCGGGGATGAGCGGCCGGCCATCGTGGGTGAGGCGGCGGGCGAGGTAGTTGTCGCAGTCGCTCGGGGAGAAGTCGCCGAGCAGGTGCTGCCGCCGGCCGCCCGCGGCGTGGGCCGGCTGCTGGCCCTGCGGGGCGAGGTGCGGCCACGCCTGGGGGCCGGTGTAGTCGAGCTGCCCCTGCAGAGCGTCATCGCCCCAGGCGAGGCGGTTGCGGCCGGCGATGACAAAGAAGCAGTTCGGCATCAGCCACACCAGGCGCTGCAGCAGCCGCTCCAGGTCGCGGTGCCGGTCCTCGGTGTCCTCGAAGGTGTCCAGCAGGACGACCGGCACCACCGCGTGCTTGGCGGGCAGCCGACTGATCTCCCAAGCCAGCAGGTGCGGGTAGAAAGACAGCGCCTCCAGGTCCGCGTCGGCTTCCAGCAGGGCCGCGGTGCGGGCGGCTCCGGCCAGCGCCCGGGCCCGCTCGCGGCGCTCACGCAGTGCCGTGACGAGCGCGGAGGCGACCTGCCCGGCCGCCGAGCCCACCAGACCGGGCAGCTCCAGCGAACCGGCGACCTCCCCGACCGCCGACCGCAGCTGCTCGGGCAGCAGCTGCCCTACCTTGCCCATCAGCCCGGTGCGCCGGATGTACTCCTCCAGCGGCTCGCCGGGGTGCTGGGCATCCCAATAGCGGCGCAGCGCCAGGTCGAAGCTGGGCATCGACCGGCCGACCGCGCCGGCCAGGGCGAGTCGGATGCTCAGGATGACTCGTTCGAGGTCGGAGCCGGTCGAGGCCGAACGCGAAAGGTCGATGCGTACCGGCAGCAGCCGCTCGCCCGCCCCGATGCTCGTGCCCCACTGCTGGGGCCGCTGGTCGGCGGCGGCGAGGGAGGCTTCGAGTTTGCGCAGCAGGGTGGTCTTGCCGACTCCGCCGACACCGTGGAAGGCGATCAGATGGGTGCGCGGTGCTTCCAGGTCCTCGACGTCGAAGCCGGGGGCGGCGATGGTGCGCAGGTGTTCTTCGAGGGCGGTGGCGACCAGGGACCACTGGTGTTGCCGGTTGGTGAACGCCTCGGCGCTGTCGACCGGGTCGTTGGAGCTGAACAGCGTGCGAAGGTCGGCCACCAGAGTCCCCCCAGGACATGTCATCTGAGGCCAATTTAGGTGATGGACCAGGTCAGGGGGCAGGATCAAGCGGAAATGGGCCGGGAACCGGCCACTGGCGTACCCGTCCGGGTGGCTGGTGGCGCCGTCCTGGCCGAGACCGTTCGAAGCCCCTGAGGTGGTTCACCGTGCATACTCCCCCGCCCGCATCGTCCCCGTCCCCGGACGGCGAGGGTGTCTCCTACGAGGACGCGAAGGAGGCCGTCGATGCGGTCATCGCTTGGTACGGCCGCCAGCTCCTGGACGCGCGGCGCTCGGGCGACCAGCAGCGCCAGGCAGAGCTGATCGAGCAGATGCAGGCCTGCGCCGAGGACCGGCGCAGGCTCATTGACGCGGCACCCGCAGAGATGGCGCGCATCAACGACCTGTACGCGGAGCGCCTGAGGAACCTGGGGACCGGCGGAAGCTGAAGCCGACGCCAGCGCCGGCCCCGCAGCAGTACGCCGCGGCGCCGGCGCCCGGCCCCCGTTCCGTAGTGCTCAGACGCAAGAGGCCGAAAGGCCGTCAGCCGGTGTGCTGCAGGCAGGCAGCGCGCCGGATGCACCGGTGGGCGGTTCGAGCCGGCGCGGCTGCAGGGCCGCGGGCATGAGCGGGACGGCCAGGGCTGCGATGGCGGTCAGGTCGTCGCGGTACTGCGGCATCGCAACGTGCAGGCCGCGCTGGACGGCCCAGAACCGGTGCGCCTCCTCGTCGGTGTAGGGGCGCGCCTGCTCGGCGAGCAGCGCCAGCACGGCCCCCGGGTGCCGCGGCCGGTGGCGGGTGGGCTGGCTGCGGTACAGGGCTGTGCCGTCGCGCCGCATCACGGTGATCTGGTCGACTATCGCCAGTTCTTCGGCGGCTGCGACGACGTCGGGCAGCACCTGGTAGTGGGTGTCGTGGCCGGCGGCGGTGGTGAATCGGGCGGGCAGGCCCCGCCCGCTGACCCGGGCGTAGCGATGGGCGGTGCCCTGGCGGGAGTCGGCCGCGCGCACGGCCAGGACCAGCAGCTCCACCCGGTACCCGGCCCGTCGGTACGTCTGCGCGGCTGCGGCGAACTGCGTAGGTCCGGCCGGGGTGGTCTCGATGACGAGGTTCCCGTGCCGCTCGCGCACGTAGGCCTCGGCCTTTGCCTGCCAGGCCCGGTAGTCGGTGCGGATCTTCTCCGAGGCACGGCGCGGATCGGTGTGCAGCAGCTGAAGGTAGTCCGGGTGCAGGGCCTTGAAGTCGTCGCCGGCCAGGTGGATCGGGCTGTGCAGGGACCGGTGGACCAGTTGGGCGGCCCGGGTCTTGCCGGCGCCGGGCTGGCCGGCGATGTAGACCACGAGCGGCTTCTCCTGGGAGGTGATTGGCTCCAGCATGGTCGGCACGACCATCGCGTCGAAGACGAAGTCGTGCTCGTCCGAGGACAGCCGGTGGTAGTCGACCCCGGGCGCCCGCTGCAGTGGCTGGGCGGTGCGGCGCACCGGTTCGGCCAGCGCCGCGGCCCGCTCGGCGTCGCGACTCACGGCCAGCGCCCAGTCTTCGGGGATCCGGGGGTCGTGCACACGCCGCTCGCACGCGGTCAGCTGCCGGCGGAACCGGCCGGTGGTCGCCGCGTCCCAGGGGCGCTTCCGCTCGGCGACCACGGCCTGGGCCGCGCGCGCCGGACGGACCCAGCGCCCGTTGGAGCCGAGCTCGTTGACGTACACGCTCTCCAGCACCGCCGCGGCGCCGCGCCGCACCACGAACACCTTGTCGGCCAGATGCCCGGCCTCCACCGCGCCAAGCGCGTCAGGCAGCGCGGCGGCACAGGCGTCGTGGTTGTCCCAGGCCACGTAGCGGGCCCGGCCCTGGGCAGCCAGGTGCAGGTAGCGGTCCAGGACGCCGAGCTGGCTGAGCGCCTCGGGCACGGCCAGGGCCACGATCTCGACCCGGTAGCCCGCCTGCCGGTAGGTGGCGATCTCAGCCAGGAACTCCTCGGGACGGCCCAGCGCCGCCTCCACCACCGCGTCGAACCGGTAGATGCGCAGCAGCGCCTCCAGCCGGGCCTGCCATCCGTAGGTGTCCGTGCGCACCCGCACCCCGGCCGTGCGCACGTCCTCAGCGAGGAACCGGGGGTAGTGGGGGTGGACGGCCTTGTAGGCGTCACGGTCCACTCGCACCGCACCGCCCCGCGCGGCGAGTGCCGCGTGCACCAGGTCGACGACGAGCGTCTTGCCGCTGCCGGCTTGCCCGGCCACGAACACCACTACCGGACGCTCCTGGCGGACCGCGTGCCCGATCCCGGCCGGAAGAATGAACCGCTCCAGCACCGCGGCGCTCTCGGCATCCGACAACGCCGCCGGGGCCGCGTCCCACTCCTTCAACCCGCTGCTCCTCGCCGCTTCAGGCTCCTGATGGGCGGTCCGCCCTCACCACATCATAGCGGGTACGGGTACGGGTACGTACCCATGTAGAGAATGCGGGTACGTACCCATATCCTGATGAGGACCGAGAGGAGCCCCTTGATGGCCGACGCCAACGTGCGCATCCCCGCCGAGACCCGCGACCGCCTCGCCGAGATCGCCGCGGCCGAGCATCTGTCCCTGCGCGCCTACCTGGCCCGCCTCGCCGACACCCTGCTCACCCCCGCCGAACGCGCCGAACGCGCCGAACAGGCCCGCCAGAGGCTCCAGGCCTGGAACGGCTACGACCCCGACACCGCACACACCGAACAGCTGGACGCCGAACTCGACCGGCGCCTGGCCCAGGCGGGCGGCCAGTGACCGTCCTGCACGTCGTCCTCGATGACACCGCCATGGTCGCCGCCGGCCGCGGCAACATCCTTGCCTCCCGGCTCATCCACCGCGCCCATGCCGAGGCCGGCTGGTACCTCTACGCCCCCGCCTGCGCGCTCGTGGAAGCCGACCGGGCCCGTCCCGGCACCGCCGAGCACCTGGCCGCCCTGCCCGGGGTGACCGTCCTCGACCTCGACCTCGCCGCCGCCCTGGCCTTGGCCAAGGAGAACACCTGGGCCGAGGCACACACCCGCTACGCCGCCGCCCCGACCCCGGAGCGCCCGGACGGCGCGGTCGTCGCCACCGTCGACCCGGTCCGCTGGAAGGGCCAACCGGTGCGCGTCATCGACCTCACCCCATAACCCTGCCGCCGAGACAGCCAAGCCCCTCCAGGCGAGGGCACGAGCCGACGGCACCCGGCCGCACGCCGGTGACCGGTGGCCCGAAGGAGGCCGACGAGGCCAGTACGTCGGTGGCAGCGCCAGCCGGCCGTCTGCCGAGGGACATCGTGGCCAGGGTTTGGGCAGCCAGGGCAGCGGGTGTGGAGGAGTGTCATGTCCGATCCTGGCCGAGGCCTTCACCGCGCCCGCCGCCGTGGGACGGGGTGATCAGGAGGGGTCAGGTACCTATCGCGGCCGGTAGCTGGGAGGGTGGCGAAGCCCGCCGACGGGCGGTTCAGACGGACGGTTGAAGCGGTTCACGAACCGTCCGGCCGGGTAGCCATGTTGCCCCGGAGGGCCGGGTCGAGCAGTGCCCGGCCGCCCGCGCTGCCGGGGCGCGCCCCCACCGCGCCCCGGCACACTGCCCGGACAACGAGCCCGGCGACAGTCGCCGATCACGCCCCGGCGACCGCACGACCGGCCGCAGTCCAGGGCAGGACCGCGCTGCCGCGCTCCCTCGCGGCCTCCCGTGCCACATTCGACGGGCCGTAGTCCCTGCCAGCCGGGAGACTCAGCCCGCGGCCGGAGGAGATCGGTAGATTTCCGGGATCTGCAGCACGCCGCGCCGGTTGAGGCCGTCGGGGGAGTACCAGTGGGCCAGCGGCCAAGGCCGGCTCAACTCGGCTCCGAGCCATCCGTCCGGCTGGACGCCATCAGCGATCGCCCCGAACTGATGGGCGTAACGCCCGGTGCCGATGCCGGGCACCGGGTGGAATCGGCCGTCCGGCTCGACCAGATAGGGCTGGCCGCAACCGGTGCAGAACAGGCCGAGCTTGCCCCAGGCCGCGTTGAGCGGCCGCTCGTCGAGTGTCCCCGCGGCGAATCGTGCCGCGCCGACCCCACACGGGCAGGATCCGTCGGACTGGTACAGCACGGTGTCCGGGACAGTGTCGCGCTGCACTCCGAGCCAGCCCGGGGCGAGGCCGAGCGCGCGGGCCAGGGCGCGGCGCTGGCCCGCGTCCGGGCGGGTCGCGCCGCGGCTCCACCGGGCGAGGAGGTGCCCCTCGAGTCTGGCGGCCCGTGAGACCTCTGCTGCAGTGCGGCCGGTGGAGGCGTGCACGAGCCGGATGCGCCGGGCCAGCGGGTCGAGCTGGTGAAGCGCCCAGGCGTGGTGCTTCAGCAGCTCCTCTTGGGCTTGGTCCGGATCGACGCCGGTTTCCTGTGCGCGTTCCAAGGCGCGCTGCCGGTGCGCCTCCGCGAGCCAGGCCCGGGCGGCGGCCTCGGGCTGTGGGGTGTCCAGGGGGAGTCCGATGAGGGCATCCCCGGCCCGGGACAGTTCGACTGCCGCGCTGGTGCCTCCAGCTCCGCACTCGAAGACGGTGGCCAGGAGCCGCTGCAGGACGGCCATCCCGGCTTCGCCAATGCCCACGACGAGCAGAGCGCTCGCAGCGTCCACGGCGCGCAGCGCGCGAAGCTCCCGCCCCTTGTTCCAGAGCTCCAGCATGCCCGCCCCTCCGTCACCGGTGATCCATTGACCGGTGCGGCAGCAGGCTAGCGGCTCCTGAGAGCGGGGCGGGGCAGGTCGTCTCGACTGTCATGAAACCCTGCCTCGCCTTACATCGATGCCCAACATTTCAAAACTACAAAGCAGCTGTTCACAGCCATACCAAAGGCCCCAAACCTTACAAAATTGCCCCACGACGTAAGGCGGAGGTGTAAGGTGGTTCCGTACACAATAGGAGGTCTGCCATGCCCGTCAGCAGCGGTCAGCGCCCTACCGCCTCAGCGAACGACGCACCGGACGCGATCGGAGTTGAGGACGCCCGGAAGCAGCTGCCCACGCTCATCAACCAGGCTCAGAGCGGACACCCCACGACGATCCGGCACGACACGCACTGCGCCCAGATCGTCGGGATCGCCGAGGGCACCGACCTGGCCGGCCTGAAGCGCTCGGGCGTCGCGGAAGCCCGCAACACTCTCTCCGCGCTCATCGTCGCCGCCGCCGGCCAGCCCTCCGTCATCACCCGCCACAACAAGCCGGTCGCCCTCCTGGTCTCGGCCCACGCCCCCGCCCGGCCCGTCTCCTCGCGGGTGCTGGCCACGGTGGGCGACAGCGTCACTGCGCTCCTCGACCTCGGCCGCCAGCAGACCGGCATCGGGATCCCCGGCGTCGACCAGGCCGCCGCCGTGCTTCGCCATGGTCGCCTCACACTCGTCGTCGGCGCCCCGGGATCCGGCACCAGCCTGCTCGCCCTGTCCGCGGCCGCCGCCGCGGCGCTCGACGCGGGCACCAGCGTCCTCTACGCAGCATCGGGTCCGACCCGGACCGACATCACCTACCGCCTCATCGCCGCCCGCGCCGACGTCGACTACCAGCGTCTGCGCGCCGGCGCCCTCACCCCCGCCGAGCAGCACAGCGTCGCCGACTTCGCGCCCACGCTGCAGGCGGCCCCGCTGCTCATCGACGACGGCACCGGCCTGGACGTGGCGGCGATCGGTGAGGTGCTGCGCGACGGCAACGAGATCCGCCTGGTCGTCGTGGATCGCCTGCAGTCCGAGCCGCATCCCCACCGCCCGCTGTCGGGCACCAACGTGCCACCGGCCGTACGCGAGCTCGCCATCCTCGCCCAGCAGCACCAGATCCCGATCCTGGCCGCGCTCGACTCGCCCGACCACACCGCGGCGCTCACGCTGGGCGCCGACCTCGTGCTCGCCCTCTCTCGCACCGAGTCCGCCGTCGACCTGCGCATCATCGAGGCCGACCTGGGTGTGCAGACGGACGTGCCGCTACTCCTGGACAGCTCCCGTGCCCGGCTGATCGACCGGCCGCCCGCCGTCGCGGCCTCCGAGCTCGCGGCACGCCCGGTGGAGGCCGCCCCTGCCGTCGCGCCCGAGCCCACAGCCACTGCGGCAGCCGAAGCGGCTGCGGCCGATGCAAGCGCGGTGCCGGACCGTGTCACTGCCAGTCCGTCAGCCGCCAGTGACGAGCCGCCCGCGGCGGCACCTGCCGGTGCCCCGGTGGAAGGCGTGGTCGTGCGGACCGGCGCGACCAAGTTGTCGACCGGCCGCGGCAAGGACGCCATCGTCAACCACTTGCTGGCGATGATCGAGAAGAAGCGGAACAGCGCGATCGAGCTCGCGCAGGGCGACATCCAGCTCGCCATCAAGATGCTGCAGAAGTCGGCGATCCAGGACGTGATGGGCCTGTTCGCCTACACTCGCGAGGACGCGCGATACGAGCACACCGCCCACCCGCCGCTCCTGGAGCTGTTCAAGCGGCAGGACGGCAGCAAGGCCGACCTCGTCTGGGAAGGCCGGCCCAACTGGGAGAACGAGGACCTCCTCTACGGGCCCGGCCCGAAGCAGCTCGTGCACCGGCTCGACATGAATGCCGCGTACCTAAGCGCGTTCAAGGCCCACCTGCCGATCGGGCAGCTCAAGCACTTCGGCGGCAGCGACTGGGACCCCAAGTTCGCCGGCGTCGTGCGGGTCAGCGTGAGGCCGTGGGAGCACCGGAACCTGCCGGACCCCATGGGCAGCCGGGAGCGGGAGGACGATGCGTGGATCACCACCGCCACGCTCCGGCTCCTGCGCCGGCTGGCCGGGATGGGCCTGTGCCAGCAGCCGACGGTCCACGAGGCATGGGTCGCGCACAGCTCCGAGCACATGCTCGAATATCTTCGCCTGGCGCTCGCCACCGCCCGTCAGCGCGGAATCGAAGAGGACGACATCATCGTCGTCGAGTACGTCAAGGACATGTACGCGAAATTCGTCTCGACGAGCGGCACCAGCGTCAACAACCACCTGCTCAACAACCCGGCCTGGCAGCACATCCTGCGCGCCCAGGCGTTCTTCAACCTGTATTTGAAGGCGTTGAAGGCCCACAAGGCCGGCCTGCAGATCGCAGCCATGAAGGGCACCGACGAACTGCACGTCATCGGGGCCTGGCGCGATGTGTTCGAGGAGGGCCGGGGCCTGACCCAGGTCAAGGAGAAGGCCGAGGAGAGGTACGAAATTCCGATGGAAAGGCCCAAGAGGAGGGGACGTAAGTAAATGGCCGGACGGTGGAGAGAACTCGGGCGGTACAACGCCCGGGGAATCCCTGGCGGCGTGGCGATGGCGATTCATCTCGACACGGAGGTGATGAAGCGCGGCATCAAGTCGCCGCTCACCAGCAAGCGAGGACTGGCCGCCAGGCTGAAGTATCTGACGGAGAAGAAGGGCGGGCCCGAGGCCATGGCGGCGGCCGGCATCACCGTCAAGCCGCGGACCCTCAAGAGCTGGCTGGACGGCGCGAGCACACCGCGACCGGACAACCTTGCCAAGATCGACGCAGCCTACTGGGCGCTCAAGGGACGCAACCTCGTGCCCCGGCTCAAGGAACTGCTCGACAACGACGGTGCAGGCACCGAGATCGAGATCTATCCGGTCGATCAGAGTCACGTTCCGGAGAAGCACCAGCGCGACATCGATGTCCGCCGCATCAACCTGCGGGGCGTGTGGGACGACTTCGTCGATGCCTGGCTGGACGAGGACGCCGATCTCCTAGACCAGATCTGGGACGAGGTCCTCAACCAGCTCGGCTCGGACTACGACGCGTACACCTACGTGGAACACGTTGGATTCGCCGTCCCCCGGTGATCGAGACAAGGGCTGTGCAACCTTCCAAGGGTGCACAGCCCTTCGTCGTGCGCCGTGAGCTGCGGGACGAGTCAGCCGACGAGGCGGACAGGAACCAGGAACTACTCGAAGGCGTAGGTGTGCGCGCTCGACGACGTCGAGACCGGGGCCAGGGCGCCAGCCAGCCGCACCTTCAGCCTTGTCAGGCGCGCAAGACCTCGCGGAGGTCAGCCACGGCCCGCTCGCCGGTCCGGCTCGCCGGGATCACCCGCAGCAGATCAGCTGCACGCGAGCGCACAAGTCCGGTCCGCTGGTCAGCGGGGAGCTCGACCAGGGCGTCCACGGCCCGCCGGCAGCCGTCGACGGTATCGCCGGCGTGATGGTCGCAGAGCGCCGCGTCCATCTGCATCAAGGCCCGCGCCTGGTAGCTGCTGGCCCCCGACAGCTGTAGGGCCCGGGCCTGTGCAGACCGGGCGGGCCGGACATCGCCGAGCCTGGTGTAGGCGTGCGACAGGTGAATCTGCAGCTTCTGCTCCGGCAGCCCCAGCCACGTGTCGGCGCTTCCCGCAGAGTCGAGGCTCTCGGCGAACGCCTGCGCCTGCGTCAGGGCCTCCCTTGCCGCCTCCGCGTTCCCGGACACCGCGTGGGCCCGGGCGGACACCGCCGAAGCGAGAGCCGAGGCTGCGGACGGACGCCCACCTGCAGCTGCCACGGCGAGGTCGGACAGGCGCACCGCTTCCCGCGGCACACCGTACGTCAGGGGTGTCATGGCCTCCCTGGCGTAGAGCCACGCGAGGACCTGCTTGTCTCCGGACTCCTTCGCCGCCAGGCGGGCGGAGTGGAACCAGCCCCTCGCCTCCTGCGCTTCACCGAGATCGTGAAGGACGATCGCGGCCATCCCCGAGAGCTGACCTACCGTGCGACACAGTCGGCCGCGATCCTCCGTGGTCTGGGGCTGGCTCAGAAGGGTCCGCAACTCGACAACGTCGGCGGCGAGCACGCCGAGCCGGGCGGCCGGGGCCTGGCCTCCGTAGCCGAGGGCGTAGTTGTCGGCGACCTCTTCCCAGTAGTCGAGGTCGGTGGGCGTAGTGCGGCCGGCGAGAGCGGCGTCCAGAGTGTGGCGCTCGTCGGCGAGCGTGCCGAGCGCGACGGCGGACAGGCCGCCGGCGAGGAGGGCCTTGAGGGCCAGGCGCCGCTTCATGGCTTCGTCTGTCGAGGGTTCATGGGGCTGCTCCGTAGAACCAGGCGGGGCGGGCTTCTCCCAGGGTCGCTGAGCGAGACCGAGATATCTACCCGGAATGCCCAGGCCGTCCGCGATCCGCTCGACACCCTCGAAAGAGGTAACCGAGGCCTCGCGGCGGGCTACAAGTGATACCCGCTCAGGCTTCATGGAACACGCCTCGGCGATGTGGTTGTAGCTGAGGCCGGCGGCCTTGGCCGCAGTGAACACGGTGGCGAAGTCGCGGATCTTCAGTGCCGCCACCACCTGCGGATCTTCCAGGAATCCGGCAGGGAGTACGAGCAGTCCCGGGCGCTCACTCACGAAGGTCCCCCAACGGTTGCGCGGCCGGCGGGGCGCGCGCCCCCTCGATGGGGGCCCCACGACGGGGTTACACCGCACCTGGCCGCCCGGCTTGAATCACTCATGGCAGGACGCGACGTCCTGAGCATCCGGAGGCTCAGGACGGCCGCTCAACGGCCGTACTCGCCCAGCGCACCCAGGAACTGACGGTCAGTCATGGTGTGCGGCAGCGGTCGTGTGCTTCCCAGATCGACAGGGGAGCCGCCCGTCTTCGCTCTAACGGCAGCCACTCCCACCCGTCCCGGCTGCCCCGTCATGCCCGTCGGGCTCTTCTCCGCACAGGAGAAATGGAGGCGTTCATGGCTCCACACCGGTCCGGCCTGTTGGCCGGCTCCCTCACGCCCCTGCTGGAGGCAGTTGCCCCCGGCGTCGACCCCACCCGGGTCGCGGCCACCGCCGAAGCGTGGCGCACCATGCCCAACCGGCTGCGCCAGCACCTGAAGGACAACATGGGCGACAGCGTCGGCCGCGTGATCGTCACCGGCACGCTGGAGCGTCGGCTCGTCCTCGTCGAACGCTCCGACGGCCGCTGGAGCGTCGCGGATCTCTCGGGCCTGGCCCACGAGACCCGCCACTGGCCAGCCTGGCTGACAGGCCACATCGACCTCGACAAGCCCTCCTCATGGCTGTCGACCGCGGACCTGGACGAGTACGCGGTCCACCGGCTGTCCCAGCCGCGGCTGCTTCTGGCCGCCCTGTACCACCCCGAGAACTTCCCGCTGCCGCGCTTCCCGCTGGCGATCAGCGCCGTGGCCCGTGCCGCCCGCTCCACCCTGACGGGAACCACCAAGCTGCTCGACATGCAGCTCGGCGTCGACCTGCAGGACCTGGTCAAGGAGGTCAGCGACCGCACGCCGGACGTCCTCGGCATCTCCGCGACCTTCGGACAGCACGACCTGCTGGTGGAGCTCCTCAACGCCGCGTACGCCCTGCCCGAGCCTCCGCTGGTCGTGGCGGGCGGCAGCCTGACGGTCCGAAACGAGAGGCTGCTCCTCGAGGCCTACCCCGATCTGCTGGTCGCCCGGGGCGCCGGCGAGCCGACGATCCGCGGCATCCTCGCCCACTGGCACGGGGACATCCGCCGCGAGGACATCCCGGGGATCGGCTACACCGGAGCCCCGCGCGGCGCCGGCACCCTCGCCGTGCAGCGCCGCACCGGCCTGCCCGCCGCCTCCCTGCGGGACGAGAACGACATCCTGCCCGAGCTCGACCTGCTCGATGACACCTTCCGGCACCACGGCGTCGCCCAGATCGAGTGCTCCCGCGGCTGCACCAGCGCCTGCAGCTTCTGCCCGCGAGGCCACAAAGGCCAGTGGAACGGTGCCGGCTCCGCCACGTTCCCCTGGCTCCTGGACGAGATGGGCCGCGTCTTCGACCAGCACCCCGGCACCGCGCGAATCCTGTACGCGGTCGACGAGGAGTTCATCGGCCGCGGGGCGGACGCCGTCCCCCGCGCCCTCGACATGGCCGCGACCCTCCACGGCGCAGGATTCTCCTGGGAGACGAGCTGCCGCATCGACCAGGTCGTCGACCCCGACCGCGATCTGGCTTGGCACGCCGAGCGGGCCGAGATGTGGCGCGAGCTGGTCCAGCGAGGCCTGCGCCGCTGTCTGTTCGGGGTGGAGTCCGGCGTGGACTCCATCCTCGAGCGGTTCCGCAAGGACACGACCGGCGAGCAGAGCGCGCTCGCGATCCGGACGCTCTCCGCGCTCGGCATCCCGACGCGGTTCACCTACATCACGTTCGACCACCTGATGACACTGGAAGAGCTCAAGGCCACCTACGCGTTCCAGGGCCGCGACGACCTGCTGCTGCGCCCGCTCCCGCACCTGTCCGTCGAGGAGATCGTCGCCGGCGTGCGCGACGAGGACTTCGTCGCGAAGTACACCACGGGCCGGCAGCTCCACCAGGGCATCTCGTACATGCTCGTGTCCATGGAGTGCCTTATCGGCGCCGCCTACACCCGGATGGTCCAGGCTGCGGGCCTGGCCGGTGCGGCCAGGCCGTCGATGGGGCGCCAGGACGCCGACTTCGCGGACTGGCGGATCGGCGTCGCCTCGGAATGGGCGCAGCGGTGGATCGACCGGAACTTCGCCCTGGACTACACCCTCAAGTCCCTGGAGAAGATCTTGGACCAGGGCGAGGCGTGGCGGGCGGTGCGCGTGGCCCGGGTGGTTCTCAAGGACGCCGCATACGCGGTGCTGGGACGCATGGTCGGCGCGATCGAGGAGACGCCGCTGGCCATGGGAGTGGAGGGCGGCGGCGCCGGCCTGCACGCGAAGCTGCGGGCACTGCTGGACGAGGAGATCGCGAACCTCGGCGGTCGGGCGTGGAACGCGGTCCACTCCGCGGTCGTGGTGCTGCCCGGCGAGCGGGCCGAGCTGCTGACGGCGGAGTACCGGCGGTGGCGGGCCAACAGCGACTGGGAGCTGATCAACGCGGGGGACCCGTGCGGGACCTGATGCGGGCGGGCCGCCCCCACACGTGGGGGCGGCCCGCGGCAGGGCAGCGGTGCGACTCAGGCGGTCTTCTCCGGGATCGGCACCCAGTTGAACTCGGGGCAGAACCGGGCGTAGGTGTTGAGCTTCCACTTCGCGTAGTCGTCGATGCGGCCGCTGCTGCGCAGCAGGTGCTTGACCCACAGGTGGCAGACGCGTTCCTCCTCGGTCATCGACTCGTCGATTTGGTCGAGCATCCGGCAGGCGACCGTGAAGTCCTCCTCGGTGAGAGCGGACAGGTCGACCTCAACGCCCTCGAGCTCGAAGCTGAAGACGAGCCGGGTCGTGGAGAAGGAAGTCTTCCGCTCCCCGAGGAAGGTCGCCCTGTCGGCGAGGACCTGCATCAGGTGGTCCCGGTCGTCCTCCGGGTAGCCGATGCCGAGATCAAGGTCGGACGTCTCCAGGTTGAGGCGGGTACCGAGGGAGCCGACGTCGCGGGGCTCGCGGCCGGTCAACTCGCGGATCATCTCGGAGGCTCGGGCCCGCAGGGCCAGCAGGTGCTCGTCGTGGACGCGCATGGAGGCGTAGAACGCCTGGGCCCGCGCGTACTCGGCGTCGGTGAAGTCGGCGCGGGTCGTCCAGCCGGCGGCCGTGATCGCGCTCAGGTCGAGTTCGGTGTGGGTGCTCACGCGCCCCACGATAGCCAGATTCGTCATGGTTCGTGGTGAAATCTCCTGAAGGGGGAGTAGCAGTGAAGGGTCTCGAACCTCGCAAGCTGGCAAGGGAGTTGACGATCAGCCCGGTGGCGATCGGCTGCTGGGCGATCGGAGGCCCCGGCCACAACTTGGGGCTGCCGATGGGGTGGGCGAACGCGGACGAGCGTGAGTCGCTGCTGGGGCTGCGCCGGGCGCACTACCTCGGCGCGAACTGCTTCGACACCGCCGACGTGTACGGGCACGGCCGCTCCGAGCGGCTGATCGGCAAGTTCCTGACCGGGGTGGACCGCGACAGTGTGGTCCTGACCAGCAAGGTCGGCTACTTCGCCGGCACCGCCGAGCACGCCTACGAGCGCACGCACATGCGGCACCAGCTCGAGACGACGCTGCGCAACCTGGGCACCGACCACCTGGACGTGTACTTCCTGCACAACAGCTCGTTCGGCGAGCGGGACCGCTACCTCGAGGGCGCGGTCGAGCAGATGCACGCCTTCCGGGAGCAGGGGCTGATCCGGGCTGTCGGGATGCGCGGCCCGCACCGGCTGGCGACCGACCGCCTCTCGGTGCCCGTGGGGGAGCGGGAGGACAAGCGGGCCCGCTTCCGCACCCTGTTCGACATCGTTCGGCCCGACTACCTGGCGGTGCGGTTCAACGCCCTGACCCCGCCGGCCCGGGACGGGGAAGAGGACCTGTTCGCGTTCGCCGCCGCCCGCGGTGTCTCGGTACTCGCGAACAAACCGCTGGGCCAAGGCCTGCTGCTCGGCAAGTACCACCCCGACCGGCCCCCGGTCTTCGGCGACGGCGACATCCGCCAGCGGAAAGCCTGGTTCACCGCCCCGTTTCTGCGGATCATCGACGACGGCCTGCAGCCGCTGCGCGAGCGCTTCGGCCCCTCGCAGGCGGATCTGGCCCGGGTCGCGATCCGGTACGTTCTCCAACACGCCGAGAACTGCGTCGCGTTGGTCGGATTCACCCGCGCCGAGCAGGTCGAGCAGAACCTGCTGTGCCTGGGTGACGAGCTCACCGGCGACGACATGGCGTTCATCCGTGAGACCACCGGCCGGCTCCAGCAGGACCTGGACGGCGCCGGGGAGGTCTTCCTCGACGAGCTGGAGAAGCCATGACGACCGCCGCGCCCGAGCAGGCCACGCTGTTCACGCATCGTTCCGCCGGCCACGAGCCCGCCGCCGACCAGCTGCGGCTGCTGACCTGGAACCTCCAGCACGCCTCGCCGGGGCGCACCGTGCGGCAGGTGGACTGGCTGGCTGGCCAGGAGGGCGCCGACGTCGCGGTGCTCACCGAGGTCTCCGGCGGGGCTGGCGGTGACACCCTGGTGCAGGAGCTGAGCGACGCCGGGTACCGGACCGTCATCGCCCCCTGGGGCGAGGGCGACCTGCGCACCGTCATCGCCTCCCGCCACGCGGCCATCAGCGCGGAGTCCGCCCCGGTGGAGTTCCTGCCCCACCGCTTCCCGCTCGCCTCCCTCACGGTCGCGCAGACACCGATCACGGTGGCCGGCCTGTACGTACCCTCCCGCGGGCCCCGGGAGCGCCGCAACGAGGCCAAGAGCGCCTTCCAGACCGCAGTCACCGAGGCGCTGCCCGCCCTCGCCGAACGAGGCCACCTGGTCGTCATCGCCGGCGACCTCAACGTCATCGAACCCGACCACACCCCGCCCCACCACGGCGTCTACGGCACGTGGGAGTACGACTTCTACCGCAGCTTCGCCCAGGCCGGCTTCACCGACGCCTTCCGCGCCCTGCACCCGAACGTCGTGGAGCACAGCTGGTTCGGACGCCGCTCCGCCGCAGGCTACCGCTTCGACCACGCCCTGATCACCGAAGCCCACCGCGCGCAGGTCCTCACCTGCACCTACCTGCACGAGCCCCGCGAGGCCGGCCTCAGCGACCACTCCGCCCTCCAGCTCACCATCGACCTGACAGGGGAACCCTCACCATGACCGCGACCGTCACCGACATCGACCCCACCACGCTGCCCACCCGCCGCCGCACCGACACCGTGCTCCTCATCGGCCCGAGCACGCTGCGCCACGAGGCCCTGGGGGCGACCGGCCGCGAGATGATCGCCGCCACCTTCAGGTCCACGGCCAACCCGTCGGACAACACCCTCGTCCTCACCGCCGACAACGCGGCCGCCTCCTACTACCGGATCGGCCCGCACGGCAGCCGCGGCAACGACACCTCCGCCACCCTCGGCCGCATCGCCCGGGCCTGCGACACCTTCGGCGACCTGGCCCCGCTGTTCCTCCTCACGGCGCTGCCCGACGGCCGCTGGCAGCCCTTCACCCAGCTCTCCTACGTCGGCTCCGAGCTGCTGTTCCTGCGCCTGGACGGCGAGCCCCTGCAAGGCGACCCCGCCAACCCGGCCACGGTCCGCGAGTGGACGGACGACCTCGCCGCCCGCCACCGCGCCCATGGCCCCCACCTCAACAACCACCAAAGGTGGTTCACCAACGCGCGCCCCGACACCGAGATCGAGCAGAAGTTCACCCTGCTCGGCGCCCCGGACATCTGGCGCCTGGCCCTCGAGGCCCGTGACCTGATCGGCGCCGGCAACCTGCCCGGCTGGATCCTGGAGCCCGGCGGCGGATTCGAACAGTGGGACTTCCTCAACCACCTGCATGCCATCAGCGGGCCGCCCGGCGAGGAAGGCCACATCGCCTACATCCCCGCGGTCAACGGCAGCTGGATCAGCCGCCGCAAGTGGGGCGCCGACGGCATCCAGCGGCGCGAGGTCCTCACCGAGGGCCTCGACCTCGGCCGTAGCCCCGACCTGCGGCAGATCATCGCCGACCACCACGGCGTCGACGTCGACTGGTCCGCCACCTACCGCCGGGTCCGCTACAACGTCCTGATGGAGGCCACCCGCACCGGCCACATCTTCTCCGTCATGTTCGACCGCTGCACCGTCCAGGACCGCCCCGACATCCCCGCCCTCCACCAGGCCGAGGTCGAGTACGTGCGCAGCCGCACCCTCACCCCCGCCGGCCCCGCCGACGGGCTCATGGACGACTTCGCTGCTCTCACCGACTGGACCAGGGCGTGGCTCGCCAGCCGAGCGATTCGTTGTACCGAGCACCACCTGTCCAAGGCGACCTGGCTGCGCACGCACCTCGCCACCTGACCACCAGGAGCCCCTCCCCGATGCTTCGCCTCTCCCTGTACGGCCTCACCGGATCCGGCAAGTCCCACGTCAGCAAACTGTTCGCCGACACCCTGCACCGCCGCGGACTCACCGTCGAGGTCGTCAAGCTCGCCCTGCCCCTCTACCGTGCGCAGGCCCACCTCTACCAGGAAGCCGGCCGCGAGATCGGCACCTGGGAACCCGACCAGGAGCTCCTGTGCGAGCTCGCCCGCCAGTACCGCCGCATCAACCCCGACTACCTCGTCGAGGACTTCCTGCGCCGCACCGCCGCCAGCACCGCGCAGGTCGTCATCAACGACGACCTCCGCGACGCCGCCACCGACTACCCCCGCATGGCCGCCGCCGGCTTCGACTTCGTCCGCATCACCTGCACCGACCCGGTGCGGCTGCGCCGTCTCGCCGCCCGCCCGGACCGCACCCAGTCGCCCGAGACCGACGCCACCTGGGGCTACGACCGCATCGTCCCGACCTGGACCCTCGACAACTCCGACGACGACACCCGCAGCGCGCAGCTGCAGGTGGAGGAGATCGTCGCCAAGTGGCTGGCCGCACACCACACCTGACCGCCCCGCCGGGCACCGCCCGGACCACAACGGAGGGGAACCCCCGTGACCACCATGCTCGTCCCCGCCCTGCCCACCACCGCGGAAAGCAGTCCCGCCACCGTCGGCAACAAGTTCGCCGCGCTGACCGCCGCCGCCGGCTCCACCCTCGTCCCGCCGGCCTGGTGCCTGCCCGTCCGGTGGTTCGAGGAAGCGCTCGGCCCGGACCGGCTGCGCCGCCTGCCCGAGCTGTTCGCCGACCTCACCACCACGGTCGGCAACGACCTGGTCGGCGCCGAGCGCGAACTCGCCAGCATCCTCGACGGCCTGGCCCTCACCCCGCGCATGCGCACCGTCATCGCCGGCGTACTCGCCCAGCTCGACGGCCCCGTCGCCGTCCGCTCCTCCACCACCGTCGAAGACGGACCTGCCGTCAGCCACGCCGGCCTCTACGAGTCCTACCTGCGCCTGGACAGCCTCGTCCAGGTCGAGGCCGCCATCCTCGCCTGCTGGCGATCCTTCTACGCCCTGCCCGCCGTCCTGGGCCGCCTGCGCGCCCACGACACCGACCCGGCGCCCCGCATGGCCGTCATCGTCCAGGCCATGGCAGACGCCCACCTGGCAGGCATCGCCTTCACCCAGCCCGACGGCACCGTCACCGTCGACGCCGTCACCGGAACCGCCGAGCACCTCGCCTCCGGCGCCGAAGCCGGCACATCGATCGACGTCCCCCCGAACTCCGCGGCCGCCGAGCCGTATGCCTCCGTCGCCGCCCTCGCCCTCAGCCTCAAGACCGTCTTCCGCCGCGACGTCGACATCGAATGGGCCTGGGACGGCAACAACGCCCAGCTCCTGCAGGTCCGCCCCCTCACCGCGCAGCTGCACCGCACCGCGCCGACCGGCCCCGTCTGCTCCGCCGCCAGCCTGTACTTCACCGACACCCTGCCCGCCGGCCTGGTCCTCGGCGACCTGGCCGACGTCTACCTCGCCATCACCACCAAACGCTCCCAGCCCTACCGCGCCGCCCGCGCGGCCGGCGTCGCCATCCGAGACGGCTGGATCCTCAGCATCAACGGCCAAGCGCTCAACGACCCCGCCCTGCGCCCGGCCTGCCTCACCGGTCTCACCGGCGACGTCGTGGTCGACCTCGGCCACGACCTGCGCCAGAACATCCTCCCGGCCGCCGGCCTTCTCGACTTCCTCTCCTCGGCGTGGGGCACGGCCGACGATCCCCTCACCGTGCACTCCGCGATCATCCGCCCGTTCATCCGCGGCCTCGCCGGCGCCGTCGCCCACCGCCAGGACGACGGCACCACCGCCATCGACCACTCCGCCGAGGGCCTGATGGACATCAACCGAGGCATGGCCGGCGTCGAGCAGATCCTCTGCCCCCCGCTGACCGACCCCCACGCCTGGAGCGCACTCACCCCGCCCGCTCCCTGGACAACCGAGGCCCTCCACACGATCGCCCGCTTCACCGACGTCCTCGACGCCGACATGCGCGGCGTCTACACCGAGTGGGTCATCACTGCGGACGGCCCGCAGTTCGTCGACCACACCGACCCCGGCACCGACCACGACACCGTCGTGCCCACCAGCGGCCGCATGATCAGCCCCGGCGCCGCCACCGGCCCGCTGCTCCGCATCCCGGACAGCGACGACCTCACCCGCCTCAGCACCGCCCCGATCATCAGCATGCGCTCGGTTGCCGACGCCCCCGCCAGCGACTTCGCCACCAAGCTGATCGCCGCGGTGCGCTCCCTCCCGGCCAAGCCCGTCATCTACGCCCGCCGCCCGTATGCGATCCTCTCCATCCTGATCGGCGACGTCGCCGGCATGGTCTTCGAGGACGGCGCCCGACTGTGCCACCTCGCAATCCTCCTGCGCGAGGCCGGCGTCCCGGCCGCCGTACTCGACGGCCCGCTGCCCGACGACGCCACCGTCGCCGCCCTCGACAACGGGTCCGTCCACACCCGCTGACAGCCGCAATTGCCCGGATCGCCTGCCGACTGGGCACCCCGGGCATAGCCTCGGCCGATGAACACCGATCACCAGCAGGGGGATGGCGTCGCCGGGCCCGGCGACGCCATCCCCCCGCAGCTCTTCCACGCTGCCCTGCCCAACTGGAAGGCGTGGGCAGCGCTCCACGTCCGCGACGAAGCCGGACGCATCCTGCTGCTCCACTCCGCCACCGGATGGGGCTGGCAGCACCCCGGCGGGCATGCCGATCAGGGCGAGCTGCCCCACGAAACCGCCGAGCGTGAGGTGCTGGAGGAAACCGGCCACAAGCTCTCGCCCGGCCCGCCCCTCGCGCTCGTCATCTCACCACCGCGCAACGGCGTACCTGCCCGCTTCGGCGTGGTCTTCGACGGCGGCGTCCTGACCCAGGATCAGGCAGAGCAGATCCGGATCGACCCCGGCGAGCACGACGAGTTCCACTTCGCCACCGTCGACGACTGGGCCCACCTTCTGCCGCCCGACGCCCATGTGCGCCTGCAGGCGTACGAAGCCGCGCGCTGCAGCGGCACCACCGCGTACCTCACCGACCTGGGGTAGCCCGCGCCGGTGGACGCGGGCGACATAGCCTCCCCGGCCACCTGCGCCGGTTCCCCCAAGAGGGCGGCCGCAGGTCGGCGCCCGTCCGCCATGCGCAGCCAGTGCCGTGCACCTCAGCCAGCGGACTACAGCGCCCGCTGGAGCAGCGCTCCGGCTGCAGCAGCGGCCAGCGCACCGATCAGCGCGGCCTGCCACGCCACCATGCCCTGACGCCGCGCCCACTGCTGGGCGCGAGCGTGTGCCAGCGACCCGGCCACGGCGACAACGAGCCTCTTCCCGTCCTTGTCCATCGAAATCACCTCCTTCTCCACCACCCGGCCCGCACGGGGCAAGCGCCGACGTTCCTCTGGTTAAGCGTCGCGTTCTACCCTGTTCCTGCGAGCGCCTACGGCCACGGTAGAGGCCCGGTATCGGCAATAAAAGACCTGGTCAGCAGGATGCAAGTTATCGACCCCGCAGCTGGGAGTACTTCGCTGCGCTGCGAGTTACAGCCCAGAAAACTGGGAGTTCTCACCGAGAGGATGGACCGCATGGACGAGGACGGTGTCGGCAGCGCGCTGGATGCCGAGGCACTGCGAGGCGCCGCAGCCGCCGAAGGCCACCAGGTCACCGACCGCATGCTGGAGACGTTCCGCAGCCAGCAGCTGCTGCCCCGACCCGAGCGGGCCGCCAACCGCGGCCGCCGACCCGTCTGGCACTACCCGCCCGGCACTGACCAGCAGCTCCTCGCTCTGCTCCGCTGGAGGGAGCACACCCGCGACGTCGACACCTTGCGCGTCCTGCTGTGGCTCGACGGCTACCAGGTCCCCACCCCCGCGGCCCGCGAAAGCCTCATCGCAACCCTCGACCGCTGGATGGCCACCCTCCACGACGCCATCGTCCAGCTCGACTCCACCAACGACCGTGACGCCGCGCTGACCGCCGCGGCCGCCACTCTGGCTGGCCGACGAGGACAGCACACCGTCCTGCCCCGCGACACCCGCCTCACTACCGCCCAACGCACCGACGCAGCCGAGCTCATGCTGCGCATTTTCGTCTTCGGCGAGGACACCGCGCCCGGTGAAGAGCAGGCGCTGGTGGTGGAAAAGGCGCTCGGTCTGGCACCCGGCCGACGCGACAAGGTGGCCGGAGCGGGTCCGTGGCTGACAGGCCCGGCGGCCGCACTGTTCGACGCCGGCCGCCTGGTGTCGCTCCCAGCACTGGCCGCCGCAGTCCACGGCGCCGACGACCAGACGCTGGAGATGGCCCGCACCGCCACCACCGCCCTGTTCAGGGCGCTTCCGCTGCTCGCCCGCCTGCTCACGGCGACGTCCGGGCAGGACAACCCTGCCGGCATGAAGGCCTTCGGGCGCATCGACGAGGACCCGAACTTCGTGCACCTCGCGCTGGCGATGGTCATCGCTCTCCAGAGCGAGGGCGGACCCTTCGCCGACAGCCTCTCCCAGGTCACTGACAGCCTCAACAGCGTCCCCGCTCTGGCTGCCGGTCTCGACCAGGTGATGGAGATGCCCCAGCCGGAGGTCACGGCGAACCTTGCCACCCTCCCGCCAGCCACGCGGGAGCAGGCCCACCGCCTCATCGATGCTGCCGCCCAGGGCGACCACCGTCGGCTTCCCCTGCCGCCCGAGCGTCCGCGGTGATCCCTCCCAGGGATCCGCGCACACGCCCGACGCCGCAGGCCCGAAGAGGGCGCCACCTGCCGAGCTGCCCCGTGCCCGCCTGCCCAGTGCGTGCCATATATGGGCAAAGGGCGTGACACGAACGGGGCTGAGGACTCACGTCCCCTGCGCACGATCCGATCTCCCCCTAGCGCGCAAGGGTGACCACACACTCGGGCGTCGCGGCCGGCCGGCGGAGCAGCAATCGGCCGACCGAGGGCGCGGCCCCGTGGCCCCGCGAACCCCCGTCGCGGCGAGGCCCGGGGCCGTTCCCCTTCACGGCACACATCACCAGGTGATGGGCACGGTGGCGCGGATCAGCTGGACCGTCGCCTGCGCCGTGAGCCGGCCGCCCTCCCCGCCAATCGACCGGCAGAACGTGACGAGCATCAGCAGGGCAGCTCCCCGACGCACCTCGGCCGGAGCCGTCTCCCACAGCTCTCGGGCTGGCGAGACGCCGTGCTCCCGGTACGCCGCCCAGATGCCGTAAACAAGGCTGGAGACCTGGTCGGGGGTGGCGGCCAGTTTGCCGAGCCTGGCCACGGCCTCCCTCTCACTGAGCCCGGGCAGCGGGCGGGCGACAGTCGGGCCGAGCAGGACCAACACGCCTTCCCACAGCGCGCCGTGCTGCTCCAGATCAGCCACGAGCTCGCGGCATGTGTCTGCAGATGGCGAGGCGATGATCGCCTCGACGGCGCGCTCGACACAGTCCTCGACGGAGGCAGTCGGCGCAGAAGAACTGGACGCCGCTAGGCGGGGACGGTCAGGTTCGCTGCTCATGGGTCCACACTCACACCTTTGGGCGGATCCTCACGAAACTCACGGTGGCGTGGCGGCCGGTACCGGCGGCGACTTCTACAGCCTGGGCACCGCCGGGGGCGGGACCTCCAGACCATGGTGCTGAAGGACGCTGGTGAAGAAGTCGGTGGCGAACGGGACGAGCGGTTGTGCTCGCAGCTCGTTCGTGGTGACACGCCAGACGTGGTAGCCCCGCAGCTTGAGGTCTCGATCGCCACGGACTGTGTCGTCGACGGCCTTGTCGGTGGCGTAGTGGTGCCGGCCGTCGACTTCCACGATGACCCGGACGCCGTTCGGCAGGAGGAGCAGGAAGTCCATCCTGTGGTTGATCAGCGCCGCTGCGCCGCGCTTCTCCACGGTCTTGGGGTCCCAGTGCAGCCAGACCTCGGGGAGCAGGGCCGGCATGTCCCAGTCCCGGCTGGCGAAGGCCGTGTAGTAGGCCTCGCCGAAGGCGCGCTGTGGTGAGATGTCGGACTTCGGTATCGAGTCGAGCAGTCGCTGGTACAGAGCTTTTCGGTCGGCCACTTCGTCGCCGGTGCCTCGTCGCGCCTGCCACCAGGTCATCAGGTCGCTCCACCGAAGGCCACCGGGTCCGACCTGTCGGTCGTAGACCAGGTATTTGTCGTCCGGGACGATCTCGAGGTCGTTGTCGAGGACGTCGGCCAGACGCATGTCGGGCTTGTCGAGCGTGGCGAAGACGAGGGTCTTGGGGCGTCGGGGTGCAGCAGTTCCGATCCGGACGAGGTCGAAAGTCGGGTAGCCCTCGCGCTCACCGCTCTGCTCCATCCGGATACCGATCCGGGCGAGCACGGGGTTGACCGCCGCGACGATTCGGTCCTGGGCCTCGGCGTCCGGCAGGAAGCTGGGGTTGACCAGGCCGAGCAGGAAGAACCGGAAGCGCACAGGAGCGGCCTCGTAGGCGCCCAACTGCTCGAAGAGCTCGTCCACCGACCAGTCGGAGTTCTTGAAGACGTGCTGGTGCAGAAGCGCCCGGCGGCTCGTCGCGGACTTCCCGGTCCAAGCGAGCATCGGGTCGTTGTCCAGATGCCAAACGATCTCCAGGAGCTCTTCGAACCTGTCGTGCCGGTGGACCAGGTCGTCGATGTCGAGCGCGGCCGCCAGCTCGCGCCGGACTCTGCCGGGGATCTCAATCTCGGACCAGGACGCGGCCCACACGAAGTCTTCCAGCAGGAACCGCTTCGGCCTATCGACCTGTGGTTGCTTCGAGAGGAGCAGCCGCTGGGCCAGCGGTAGAAGATCGTCGTCCGGTAGTGCGTCCAGGCAGCCCTGAAGACGATCGTGCTTGGTGGTCCCGTCATCGGGCGGCATCGGCAACCCGAACTGGACTCCGAACGCCGTCAGGTCCCGGTGGCTGCTTGAGTGCCAGCCGAGGATCACGTCGCTCACGGCTTCTCGCAAGGTCATCACGAGATCCACCCCCTTCGACGCGAGTCTTCCAGGCTCGACGGACATCAGGGGAGGCATGCGCGACTCCAGAGGTTGCCAATGTGGCCAACCGCCAGCTCGCCTGGACCCTCATGGTGGCCGGAGTCGGCCCACTTGCCGATGCCGCCCTTCACCTAAGCTCAGCGCTGCTGGGACTCGATCCGCCGAGCACCGACGTGCCGGCCTCCCGTGCCTGGTCCCCTGCTACGACAGGTGCCCTTCCTGCCAGTAGAGGATCTGGTGGGAGACCTTCGTCCAAGCCGCGTGTTCGGGGAGACCTGCGTTCTCGACCAGCGTGCGCACCTCGATCGCGTGGCGCAGTGCGTCGCGGCCCCGGCCGTCCTTGAGGGCGGCGCGGGCCTTCCCGATGAGTCCCGAGCCTTGGTCGCCGGCTCGCCGTTGGGCGGTCTCCACGACCGGCATGACATCGGTGAGGAACTCGGTGAGCAGTTCGTCCGACCACAATGCCCAACGGATCCGCGTCATCAGCCGGCTGATCAGCATGACGCCGGTCAGTACGAGAACTCCGTGAACCAGGCCAAGCCAGATGGAGGGCTTCCCCGAGACGACGCCGAGGGCCGCGTAGCAGGCGGGCATCATCGCGCCCACGGCGAACACCAGGCCGAAAAGGATGACCTTCTCGGTCGCTCCGGCCGTGCTCGTCCCCCGGGCCTTGCCGCCCCGGGCCCGTGCAACAGCGACTGCGACACAGGCGACGACTCCCAGCCATCCCAGGGTGAGAGCGAGGCTCAGCAGAATCACAGACGTACCTCTCCAGGCTCCAAAGCGGCTGCAGGACCAGGCGCGATACCCGCTAACCGAGTGGCCGCAGTCTAGCGACGGCTCCCGACAACAAGGCCTTGCCGCCAGCCCAGGCGGCCGGCCCAGCAGGGTCTCCGGCGGCGCACGCGCTGGGGCGTGTGACCTGCGCAGTACGCCGGTGGCGGGCGACACCGAGATGCCCGTTCGCAACACTGGGCGCTGTGGTGGAGACGGAAGGAACGATGCCGCGGGGTCGGGCCCGTATCGGCGTCATTGGGACCATCCTGCTGCTGGCCGCAGCGGTGTGGTGGTCCATCAACGTGCCGTACGCGGCGGCCGGGCTTGCCACTGCCGGCACGGCGTGGCCCTTCAACTGGCTCGCGGCGATCTTCATCCCCCTAGCGGGAGCGTCCTACGCGGCGACTCTGGCGCGCAGCGAGGCGGCGGGGCAACGCGTCGGCGGCCGCCGTCTGGTCACGGTGGTGCTGATCTCCGCCATGTCCCTCAGCTGCGCCGCGCTCTCGTACCCGGTCGACCACCCCGGCCATGGCTCCTGGTCTACCGCCCTGTACATGGGCGGACTCGATGCCGGGTTCGCCTACGCGGTTCCCCACCTGGTCCTGGCGCAGGCCCGTTCGAGGGCATCATCGAGGGCCTCTCTGGCGGCCTGATCGCGCACCTTGTACCGCCGCCGCGTATGCCGAGTCCGGCTGTTTCACGGGCCAGGTCGGCGCCGCTACCGTAGGGAGGGTGGGTCTCCGGCCGGAGGTCCGCAGGCGGATGTGGACCGAGGCGGACGGTGAGCGCAAAGCCCATCGCGTAAGCGGATGTGAACCACGAGGCCGCGCTGAAGTACGCCGTGCAGCTCATCGACCACTGGTGGGCCCAGGTCATCCAGACCGGACCGAAACACCGTGCGACCAGATGCCCGCGCTGCGATCATCGAGGCGGCCGAGTGGCGCCGGATATAGGTGAGGGCAGTTGGAGAGCAGCAAGACGGTGCGGGCTGTCGTCCTGGACCACAAGGCCGTCTTCAGGCCGGGCACGACCAGGCCTTATCCGGGCATCGACGCGCTGCTCTCCTGGATCGCCCAGCAGGGCCTGTCCTGGGTGCTGCTCTCGAACGACCCCTTCGACGCGGGGGGCGCTTGCGCTGCGGCCGGCCTGCCCGTGCCCGTGCTCCACCTGACCCGGGACGACATCCCCGATCGTAAGGCCCGCGGCAGCGGCCTGTGGCTGACCACGGCCGCCGTACGGCTCGGGCTGCGCTGCAATCAGCTTCTGATGGTCGGCACCACCGAGTGGGACTGGTTCACCGGCATCTGGGCCCACGTGCTGTACGTCCACGCCCGGTGGGCCGACGAGGCGAGGAAGCCGGTCCTCGCGCTGATGGCCGGGCACCCGGGTGGGGTCCGCTCCCTGCTGGAGCACTGTCTCCTGGCCGAGCCGCAGTTCGCCTTCGCCCTCGACAACGACGCCCTCTCGTTCCGCCTTCGCGCGCTGCTGCCTCCGAACGTCCGCCTCCCCGCCACCCGGCCCACGTCGTTCGAGCTCCAGGACGTCTTCACCCGCGACATCCCGGTCACCATCGCCGGCCGGAGCGGACGCGATCTCCTCATGCTGTACTTGCTGTGCTCCGCGTACCTCGACGGCACTCTCCCGGGCGGGCGCGACACCTGGTTCTGTGTCTACCCCAGCAGCACTCCCGGCAGGGTCAGCCCCCAGCTCGCTGAGTATCTCGAGCGCGCCAAGGTCGTCGTCGGCGCCTTCTACAAGGGCGATCTCCTGCAGCGCGTCGTCCAGGCCCCGGACACCAGCATCGAGCGCTGGAAGGCCAGCAAGGGCAGGCCCGCCGCAGACATCTCGATCGCGACCCAGGCCCAGACCGTCCGTGTCAACCCCGACTACCGGGGAAAGATCAGCGGCAAGACGGTCGTGGTCTTCGACGACTTCACCACCACCGGCATGTCTCTGGACTGGGCCCGCACCCTGCTCACCACGGCGGGCGCCGCCCAGGTCATCGTCCTGACCGTCGGCAAGTACCCCAAGCCGCACACCTACTACACACCCAACCCCGACGTCTCGATCGACCCGTTCACCACGAACCCGTTGACCTTCGCCGACTTCACGACCACCACCGTCGACCCCGGCACCGGCCCGGGCCCCGAAGTAGCGCTGCGCCGCTCTTTCGAGCTGATCGTCGCCAGCCCTGCCGCCGAAGCTGCAGCGCCAGCCTCGGGCAGTGCGGTGCCCGCCGCCTCTGCTGCAGCCACCGCACCGACGGGACCGAACCCAGCGCAAATCAGCCGTCCCGCTGTCCAAGGGCGTACCTACCCACAGCCCCCGTACACGGCGCGCGAGCACCACCTGAGCGAGCAACTAAAGCGGCTCCAGGCCCAGGGGCGCCTCACCTGGGTCTGGTCCGGGGAGTTCGATATCCCGTGGGACGCGGATCCCGGACCGACGTGGTGGATCAGCGCGTCCGGGCATACCGAGGCGTGGTACGACATCGAGGCGGCCGAGCGGGTCGTTGCCGCAGTGAGCGCGGCGGCGGGCATCGCCTGGACGCCCGTGGCCCCGGCCGGGAGGACGGGGTCTTCCGCGTTCGGCCAGCCCGCCCCGCTCGGCGGCCGCATGTGGCCGCGGCCCCCGTACACGACGCCCCGCGAGCGTCACCTCGGCGAGCAGCTCGACCGGCTCCAGCTCCAGCGGCGCCTGACGTGGATCTGGACCGGAGCCAACGTCTTCGTCGGGCGCCAGAGCGGGGACTCCGGTCTGTGGTGGATCGCCGGGCTCGGGCATCCCGATCAGCACCACGAGATTGAGGCAGCCGAGCAGATCGTCACCGCCGTGAGCGCGGCGGCCGGCATCGCCTGGCAGCCAGCGTCCCCGGCAGGCGCAAACCAACCCGCCCCGCCCCTCGCAGCCGGCCCTGTAAACGCCCCTGTCCGTCCCGCTCCACAGGGCCGGATGCTGCCCATGCCGCCCTACCGCATGGCCCGCCAGCGTCACCTCGGCGAGCAGCTCGACCTGCTCCAGCAGCTGGGCCACCTGACGTGGAGGGGCAGCTTCGTCATTCCGCACGGGCGCACCAGTACGACCGCCCTTTGGTGGATCACCTTCCCCGGTCGTCCCGAGCAGTGGCACGAGACCAGGGAAGCCGAATTGGTCGTGGCAGGCGTCTGTGCGGCGGCCAGCATCATCTGGGAGCCGGTGGCCAGCCCTGGCGGAGAGAACCAGCGCGCCGAGGCCCTGCAGAAGATGGCGGCACGGCGCGCAGCCCAGTCCTAAGACGACGGGTCAGTGCCACGGCACGCGGGCGAGGACCAGGCCGCGGACCTCCGCGGCGCCATGCGCGAGGAGGAACCGGGCGACGGTCGTCATCTGCGCGCCGGTGGTGAAGACGTCGTCGACGAGGAGCAGGCACAGGCCGTCGACCGGTCGGTGGAGTTCGAGGGCGGCCGCGTGCTCCTCGGCAGCCGCCCACTTGCTGCCCCACGAGGTTCCGGCCCCGGCGGACGCGGCGGTGGCCCGGGTCTTGGTGAGCACCGGGCGGTCCGGGTCAGCGATGGGCCAGCGGCCGGTGCGGTTCGCCTCGCTGCTCCCGCGCATAATCTCCTCGACGTGCTGGGGCTGGCGGTCCGGCGCAGTCGGGTTGCCGAGGATGAAGTCGATGTCGGCGACCTGGTCGGCGTGGTTGTCGAGCCATCCGATGATCAGGCGCCCGTAGATCTTCGCCCAGCCGAGGCGCCCGTCGTACTTGAGCCGGGGGAGGGTCTCCCGCATCGCCCCCTCGTACATCGCCACGGCGTCGACGCGCGTGAAGTAGCGGCGGTCCTGCGGCCACCCGCAGATCCTGTTCCCGCACACCGTCCCGGGCCCGGTCAGCGCCTGGCTGCAGACCAGGCAGTGCGCTTCGGCGACCTGCGGCAGAGTTGCCGTGGCACAACGCGCGCAAATCTCCGGCGCACCGTTGTTGACGTACGCGCAGCGGGGGCAGTTCGGGAATCCGAGAGGTTCAGGGGAGGCGCTCGATCCGGTCACAGGCCGGCCAGCGCGAGCTGGAGCCGCTGCTGTCCGGCCTGCTGCGCCTGCGCGGCGCTGCCCAGGCGGCCGAGGACGTCCTCGAGCTCGGCGACCTCGATCGCCCGGCCGTCGGCGAGCATCTTCTTGGCCCAGGGTTCCTGGTCGGCGAGCGAGCGGAGCAGGAAGACGAGCTTGCCGTGCTCGGCCGCGAGCCGTGCCTGCATCTTGGCCCCGGAGGTGCTGGACGCCTCGATCACGACGCTGCCCATGGTGCAGCCACTCGTGACGACGTTGCGCCGGGGGAAGGTGTAGGTGGCGGGGGGCAAGGTGGGCCAGAACTGGGAGAGCAGGGCGCCGCCCTGGTGGACGATGGCGGCCGCGAGGTCCTTGTTCTGGGCCGGGTAGATCTTGGCGGCGATGCCGGTGCCCATGACGGCGACGGTGCGGCCGCCGGCGGACAGCGCAGCGGCGTGGGCAGCGGTGTCGATGCCCTTGGCCAGGCCGGAGTAGACGACGACGTCCGCCTCTACGAGGCCGCGGGTCATCCGGGCGGCGCGGCGCAGGCCGTTGTCCGAGGCGCCGCGGGTGCCGACCACCGCCACCGAGCGGCCGTCCCGTTCGGAGAGCTCGCCCAGGTAGAACAGGAACGGTGGGAGGTTGTGCACCAGGCGAAGGTTCGCCGGGTACGCCGGGTCCAGCACCGTGACCAGGCGGGCGCCGCAGTTCTCGGCGGCCTCCAGTTCGGCGTCGACCCGGTTGCGGGCCTCAGCGAGCCCCGGCAGCGCAGCGAGCAGGACGGGTAGGCTCTTGCGCGACGCCGCCGACAGCTCGGAGAACTGCCCGCTCAAGACGGTCTCGATACCCCCCGGGGTCTGGCAGGTCCGCGCGAGCAGGCTCCAGTCGACGGAAGCGTCGTCGGCACGCAGTGCACAGAGCGCCAGCAGGTCGCGGTGCGCCCCGGTGAGTTCCGATGGGAGGTGTCCCTGTGTAGGCGCGGGCTCGGTCATGATCATTCCTTCTACTCGCGGCCCGGGGTGTTCGAAGGGTTGTGCAGCGGAGACTTGGGCCTCGATCCATCATGGCGCACCCCACTGACGGGGCCTACTCAGGCCCAGCAGGTACCCAGATTCGTCTGGTCCGCGCGTCGGGCCCGACGGTGCCCCGCCCCTGGACCCTGGGCACAGCTCGTCATCCCGTGCTGGCCGGGCGTCCCGCAACCGGCGCCAACCCCCATCGCGAAGACCGGGTCGGTGACGTACTGAACGGTGCGCGAGTCGCCCGTTGCTGAAGGCGAACTTGATCACGGGGCAAGGGCCATGCTCGCTCGAGATGCTGCACAGGCAGACGGATTTCACTGGTTGTGCCTCCGCTGTCACTCCCTGCCCTTAGTGTCCGGGTGGATTCCTCGCGGAGTCGACCCCCTTGCCGTGGTGGTGGACCCGGACACGGCTGGCCTCCGATGTAGGCCAGATGCCTCATGTCCGCTGGTGCGGAGGCAGCAGGAGGGGCGGCATGACCGCCCCGTGCCTGACTGCCAGCCGGTGCTGCAGGGGGAGCGGCGCACCGCGGGAGGCGGATACGACAGCCAACGGCTGCCGTGTCGTCCGACCTACGGTGAAGGAGAGCCACTAGTGGCCGATGAACTGGTTGACGATGACTACCCGGACGACGTCGATCCGGCGCTGGCCGCCGCACGCGACTGGGGCGTGGCCGACGCCCCCAAGGCGACCCGTCGGAAGAAGAAGTTCCAGAAGCTGATCGAAGCCGGTGCCCTGATGCTTCACCCCGATCATCTGGAGTTTCTGGCCTATGTCCAGAACTGGGCGGAGGTGGAGCGCACGCTTCCCACGTTCAGCGCCAAGTCCGGCCGCTACCGGGACAGGGTCCGGCCGATGCGGCTCGGCAAGTACCGGGTGTACTGCCTGGACCTGATGCTGCCGACGATCGCCACCGTGCAGCAGCTGATGAACTACCGTACTCGGCAGGGGCGTTCCCTGCGCGATGTCCCTGACGCCTTCCGGCCGGTGTCGCGCAGCCACGCCCTTCTGGACGGTGACGGCTCCCCGGTCGTGGGGGTTATGCACACGTACCACTCCTCTGTCGGACTCCTCAACGAGCTGCACAAGGCGTCGCAGCAGCTGAGAGAGTCGCGGCAACGGGAGCGCGGCTGGGAGCCGCTGCGGGACGCGGTACTGAGTGTCGGTGTCGAGAACGGCGGCCTGTGGTTGCAGACGGTTTTCGCTCCGGCCAGGGCTGACGGTGCGCCGGACTGGGAGCGGGCCCAGGGAGCGCTCGCTCCGGCGGATGCCGCCAGCCGCAAGGCCGTCTGCGACTCCTGCGTCGATCCGGACGGCAAGCTCGCCACCGTTCCCGTGCTCAAGCCGCGCCGCTCCGACATCTACGGGGGCACGGAGAAGGATCCCTCCGGTTTGATCAGCGTCCCCGAAGCGGTGGCGGTCCACCTGGCCAAGGCTAAGGCCAGTGTCGCCAGCTACGACTTCGTCGAGGACCTGCCGGACGAGGCCCGTGAGCTGCTGCACACGACGGTGATGCCCGTCCGGCTGGCGTACAGGGTCACCGACTCCCGTGGCCGCGATGTCCGGCTGGACGGCCCGGCTCTCTTCCGCGCCATCCAGCAGCACTTCCACGGGCCCGAGCACCTCGGGCACCCGCCAGCCGAGGCGGAGCGGCTCGTGGCCGATGACGTGTACGCGGCACTCCGTCGCGCCATGGAGGAGGGCGCTTTCGAGGCCGTCGCGCCTGCGGACGGCTGCCCGGCGCGGGTGGCGTGGACCCCTGCGCTCTTGGACGCGGTGTGCGGCGAGGGCCCGAAGGATGCCCTTGCCGAGATCGGGCTGCCCCCCACCTGGCAGGGCGCTGTGGCCGCCGCACTGATGCTGGTCTTCGGTGACGGGCCGGAGCGGGCCGTCATCGGCAAGGCTCTCAAGTCGCGGCCCCAAGGAGGAAGGTACGGCGACCGGCTGGACGAGCGCCGGCTGTCGCTCCTGCGCGAGTGGGTCTTCGGTGAGCTTGCGGTCAACCGCCGCGCGTTCGATCAGGTCGACGCGAAGGCCCTCTTCGAGGACCCGCTGAGGGCCTGGAACGGTGACACCGGCGAGCTGGTGGAGCGAATCCGAACCGCTGATGCCACCGTTACCGAGACGGCCCTGTTCGGGGTGCTGGCCACCGTGGCGGCCGCCCGCCACGGGATGCAGGTCGTCGACATCGGCTCCCGGCAGGAGGCCCGCGGCTTCGCGAGCGTCAAGGCCTACCAGGCACTCCGCGGACGCCTGGTACGGACCGCACCCACCTCGGAGCCGCGCCTCGAGTTCCTTGGCTGCGGCCCGGTGTATCTGCGGGCCCTGCTCACGGACCAGCTGCTTCTCCAGGACCCGACCCCGGACATCGTGGACGGCATCCAGGCGCAGGCTCCGACGGTCGCGGGCTGGCGGACGTGGGCGGCGGGCAAGACCGGGAAGCTCTCTGCGGACGGAAGCCCGGTCGAACCCCGGCGGGAGCGTGCGGCGTTGACCGACGATGCCGGCGGCCTTCTCCAGAACTCTGACGGGACGGTGTGCTACGAGCTGATCGACGTGCCGCAGCTCGCGCCCGCCGACTTCCTTGACCAGTTCTCCACCCAGGCGCTGACGCGCCGCGCGAAGGAGAGCGAGGCCGCTGCCGAAGACCTGCAGACGGGTCGCCCCCTCAGCGCGGACGAACGGGCCACGGACGCCCTCGACGAGGCCGGGAAGCTTCTGCCCGCACTCGGTCGGGAGATCGGCAAGCTCGAGGGGATCCAGGACGAGGGCTTCGTCTTCGACGCCGCCCAGCGAGACCGGCTCGCGCGGCTTGCTCTCGACGTGCGTGGTGCCGGACAGCCGGACCGGACGGCTGTCGGCGGCCGGATCGACGCGCTGGTGCGCACCGCGCACGATCGGGAAGGCCAGTTCCTGCTCGTCCAGGAGACGGTTGCCCTGGGCAACCGGGCTGCGGCAGCCGACCTTGATGACGAAGACGGCGGACAGGAGGAGGAGTTTCTCCTCACGGGGAAGGACGGCCGGTGAGCCGTACTGTCCTTACCTCCTCGCTGTGGCAGGCGATGAGCGACCGAGCCGGCAGGTGGCGACTCCGCCATGACCCGGTGGCGCACCCGATCGCCAAGCTCCCCGAAGTCGACGCTGCCCGATGTGTCTACGTGCCCCTGATCGCGACACAGCGGCCGCCGGGAACCTTCGTCGTCGACTACGTCGGCTCAGCGGCGCGTGCCCATCCACGAGCCGTGTGGCAGCGCGTCGTCGGGGAGCACCAGCTGGTCCACCTGGACCGGAAGAGGGACTGGGACCGCGTGATGGTCCTCCCCCTGCGCCCGGAGACGCCGCTGCCCATCGTCCGGATCATCGAGGCTGCAGTCGCTGACCTGTGCGGTCGCCCTCCAAGGTGCACGCGTCTCCCGCACCTGCCCAGGAATTGGCGCTCAGTGATCGCCGCTTAGAAGGCCCCAGATGCCGCGGCTCGGCGGCTGGTCTGGCCCCTGCGGACCAGCCGCCGCGGATCCGGTCAGGGTCAGCCGGGGCCTGCACCGCCGTCCGGCTGGCCTGCCCTGAGCCCGGTGGACGATGGCTATCTCCTGCGCCGGGTGGTGACGAGCTGACCGTCCTGGAGGCGGTAGTCGAGCTCGAGGCCGCTGTCGATCACGGTGAGGACGGCGTGGTGCCGGGCTGCGGGGATGAGGGCGATCTGGTTGCCGTCGCGGCTGACCTTGATGGTCGTCGGCGTCTTGCCCGGGTGGGCCAGTGTGACCGGCCCGTCCACGCTGCCCGGCGCGAGCTGTGCGAGGGGGATGGTCACGGGGCGGCCCCGCAGGAGTTGGTTGAGCGGGTTGGCCGGTCTGCTCACGTAGTCGAGGAGGTCTTCGACCTCGTACGTGTTCGCCTTGTAGGCGGAGGTCCAGCCGTCGATCTGCTGGTCGGCGACCCAGGTGCGGAGCTCGCCGGAGCCGATGCCGGCCTCTGCCGCGGCGCGGCCGATCTGGTGGGCCAGGCGGCGGGAGGTGATGCCGGAGGTGAGCAGGGTGATGGCCTGTTCGGTGTCGACGCCGTGCCGGATGTGCCAGGCGGTCTGTGCGAACAGGCGGGGGGTGGTGGGGGTGAGCAGGGGGTGGGTGTTGACGAGGTTGATCAGGGCGCCGGCTGTCCAGCTGATCGCGTGCTCGAAGGCCTGCTTGATGCTCTGGACGGTTAGCTCCAGCAGCCGGGGGTGGGACGGCATGGGGGAGCTGACCGTCCAGGCGCGGGCCAGTTCCGGGATGGGGGTGCCGGAGATCCAGTCCCGGACCGCATCGTCGATCGGCACGTCGACGTTGAAGGCCATGGTGTGTTCGCTGGTGAGCTTCCAGCTCCGGGCGGCCTCGGGCGTCAGCAGGAGGTTCTCGAAGGCGCCTTGCTCGGCGAGGAAGTCCAGGGTCCGCTCCAGGGGCCACTCGGGCGGCCCGAAGAAGACGCTGATCTCGTCCAGGGTGTCTTTCGGGGCCGCGTGGGCGACGAGCTGCTCCGCGAGTTGTTGGGCGAGCCAGTCGAGGTAGCGGGCGGATCCGATGCTGGTTCCGGTGCTGGCCCACCGGCGGGCCGAGACGGGGTCGGTGGCGTCGTAGACCGCGGTGGTCTTCTCCGCGAGCGCCATCCAGCGGGCCGGCAGGGATGGGTCGTCGGCCTGTTGCATGGCGAGCAGCGACCGCACCGGGTCCAGCCGGTCGCCGGGCGTGTGGAGGGTCTCGGCGTAGGTCTGCAGAACAAGCCACACGAACGCGGCGAAGTCCGCCGCGACCGATCCCATCACTCCGAACAGGCCGTCGACAGAGTTCCGCAGCTGATGCTCGGCGTGGGCCAGTGACCGCAGGGCCTCCGCGCTGAGCAGGTCGGAGGTGACGGTGAGCTGCTCGCTGTCGGGGGTGAACGTCTCGAATTCCGCGGCCCGGGGCGGATAAGGACGGGTGAGGACGACCCATCCCTCGCTCTCACGCCCGGCCCGGCCGGCCCGACCGACGGCGTTGAGCAGTTTCGCGGGGCTGAGACCGCTCTGATTCCCGTGCGTGGGGTCACCCTCGAGCGAGTGATTGATGATCACGGTGCGCACCGGGAGGTTGACGCCGTCGGTGAGAGTGGTGGTGCTGGCGATGGCCAGCAGGCTCCCGTCGCGCAGGCCTTGCTCGACAGCGTGGAGAACGTCGTCGGGAAGGTCGGCGTGGTGATAGGCGACGCCGTGGCGGGTGCAGTCGACCATGGGATGCTGCTCACCGAGGGTCTCGGCGAGGAACTCGTTGAGCGCCGCAGCCTCGGGGCGGACGTCCAGGTGATCGGCCATGGCGAGCGCGGCGTTCCTCGCGATGACCTTGCTGGCAACAACCATCAGGACACTGCCGGCCCGGGTCAGGGCAGCGGCCCCGGCGGCGAACACCTCGTAGTCGGCGACACCGCCGGTGAGCCTGGTGTTCTTGTTCCACTGCCAGGAGTTGGGGGAGGCGTACGGCCTGGTTCCGACGTCGGGGAAGGTCAGGCCGAAGGTGCCGCTGGCGGCGGTCGGCCGGACGACGAGCCGGGGGGCCAGCGGCACCGTCGCCCGCGTGGTGGAGGGGCGGTCCTTGCTCGGCTTCCGCGGGGTACGCACAGCCTGATCCTTGAGCTGCCGCGGGTACATGAGGCCGTGCAGGCGCCTCGGGCCGCGCCATTCGTCGGTGAAGTACACCTCCTCCGGCGGCCGCGTCGGGTCCAGCCACGACGCCAGGGCGGCCTTGTTGCCGACAGCGGCGGACAGCAGGACCAGCCGGATGTCGGAGCGGTTCCGCAGCAGGGCGAGCAGGCTCTCCAGCACGAAACCGCGCCGGCCCTGCGCCAGGTGGTGGGCCTCGTCGACGACGATGAGGCTGACGTCGTCCAGCGCTGCGCCCGGGTTGTTGCGGATCATGTGCATGAGCCGCTCCGGAGTCACGATGTCCACGTCCCCGACGAGGGAGCCGCTGCCGTCCGCAAGCGGGAAGTCCGGCTGCTCGGCGACCAGCTTGCGTTCCAGCAGTCGCAGCCGGCCGCGCAGCGCGGCCCGCATCTCCCGGCCGAGGCTGCGCATCGGCGACACGTAGACCACGCGGCCGGCTTTCTGCGCCAGGTGGGAGCAGATCACCAGCTGGGCCATCAAGGTCTTGCCCGCGCTGGTGGGCACGCTGATCAGGCTGCGGCCGGTGGCGGGGTCGACCGGGTTGCCCCGCTCAAGGTTCAGCAACTGGCGCTGTGGGCGCCACAGTGTCATCACCGGCGGGTCGGACATCGCGAAGGTCCGGGCGACCGCGTCCGGCGTTCCTTCCGGGAGCAGCGTGTACAGGCTGCTGGCGGCCATCTCGCCGCTCAGGCCGAGGAGGTGGGCCGCGACCCATCGGGCGGGCGGGTCGCTGAGGCCGGCCCGGCCGTCCAGTACGGTGCCCAGCAGGTCCTGCGCGTCCTGAAGTCGGTCGGGATCGCCGAACGAGAGGAACAGTCGGAGGAGGTGGACCGCTTCGACGACGGCTTCGGCGGGTCCGTACATCGTGCCGGCGAGCGGCTCGCCGTCCATCAGTTCCCGGAGCTCCGCGAACTGGCGGCGCCAAGCGGACAGGGCCCGGTTCAGGTCGGGCCGGTCGAAGCCCAGGAAGACGACGCCGGCCTCCAGGGCCAGGGTGTCGATGTGCGCTGCAAGTGAGGACGTGACGTTCACCAGGGTCTTGACCTGGCGGTAGACGGCGGTGGCGTTCGGTTCTTGCTCGCACCTGCGGTATCCGGCCTGGGCGGCGAAGGCGACCTGCAGCTGCTCGGTGGGGGAGCGCCGCTCGTCGGCCAGGGCCAAGTCCATGACGTGCGCGCTGACCGCGAGGGCCTGCCGCATCCGCACGGGATCGAACCCCGGACTCCCCGGCTCGACCGCGGCCACACCGTGCAGCAGCCACGCGGTCGCCAGCACGCTGTCCGGGATCTCCTGGTCGCCGCGGAAGGCGCTGATCTCCAGCTCGGTGATGGCCTCCAGCAACTCCTGTGCGGAGGGCAGGACCCCGCCGGGACGGTACTCGCCGAGGGCTGCGGCGAGCACGGCCGGATCTAGAGTGCGGTCCACACGTACTCCCTCACATGCTGGGCGAAGCCTTCAAGATCGTCGATCGCCACCACCAGTCCCTGGAGCGCGCCGGGGTGCTTGTGGGTGGTGAAGTGCTGATGGGCGAGATGGAAGGCCTTGGCCGGGATGGCGGTGGCGTTCAGTGCGACGCTGACCCCGCCGCCCGCGGACTCCTCCTCGTCCACCCACTGCTCGGCCAGACTGCCGACGAACTCCCGGATGTCGTCGGCGAGCAGCTTGTCGCCCCAGGACAGCATCCCCAGGTAGGTCTGCGCCTTGGTGCTGAGCTGTGTCCAGCCCTTGTAGATCGACCCGCTTGGATCGTTCGCCGCGCCGGTGTACTTCTTCATCTCCCAGAGGCGGAAGGAGAAGCCCCGGGCCGTTCCGGCCTCCCGATAGACGATGAGACCGTCACCGCCGCCGTCGTTGACGGCGGGTTTTGGCGGGCTGAGGATCTCTACAGGGCGCGCCTGGTCCTCGGGCAGGTCGCGGGTGAGGAGGTACCAGAGCCACTCGCCGACATGGCCGGCCGGCCCGTGGTTGCCGGCCTTCTTCGCGGCAGCCTTTTCGAAGACGGGTTCCGCGAAGCCCTTGACGAGGGTGTGGTCCTTCCCCGTCAGCTTCGTCCTGCTCAGGGTGGCCTCGCGCCACGTCCCGTACGACCGGGGCCGCCCTCCGGTACGTTCCCGCATGATCTCGTCGGCGACTATCCACGCCGCAGCTGCCCGGTCCTCCGGGCTGTTGCTGAGGGTCATGACGAGCTCCCAGGGGCACACCTGGCCAGCGCCCCGGGGTTCCCGCTGCACAAGGTCGGCCACCCGCCCGCCGAGGGCCGTCGCTCGGGCTAGCGCCCGCGCCGGCGAAACGTCCACCACCCGAACCCCCTGCTCGTCCCGCACCCCCGCGCCGAACCGCACCGGGCGGGTGCAGGGGGCCGAGGCGACCCTCGGCAGGGTCACCCTATCCAGCGCCTGCGACGGTCCTGGCCGACACCGTGATGGGCGCCTCCCAGTAGGCCGGGTTGGGCTCGCGCTCCACGCCCTGTGACGTGCTGGCCCTTGCGAGCCGTACACGCCCCGGGCCGCCGCGATGCTGGTCGCCTCCGACACCACCACAGCAGTGCGTGAATTCCAGCTCGACGACGGGGACCCGGGCAATCGCTGCCTGGCGGTCAAAGTTCGATGAGACAAGTCGAATACCCAGGCCCGATTCATAGACTCTGATCATGACTCGCGTCGGGGACGGTACTCCCCCGCCCCACCTCACGCCTCGCTGGCGGGACCTGCCCCGGCTGGCCGTCGTCTCGGCCCACGCCTACGCCCCGCCGCGCTTCCCGCGCGGCCCGATCCGCGGCGCCCTCGCGCCCGTATGGCTGATCCACCTCGGCATCCAGCACGCCGCAGGCAGCGTGCTCGCCATCGGGCCGTCCACCCTCGCTGTCCTACAGCCTCGACGCCTCGGCCTGCGCATCCGCGGCGCCCTGGTGGGCATGCTCGGCGTGCTGCTGCTCCTGCCCGCCGTGATCGTGCCGACCGCCGTCGTGGCCTTCGCCCTCGGCAACGCCATCGCCGGTCCCACCGGAGCGGGTGCCGTCGCGTACACCGTTCTCGGCGCCGAACTCGCCATCCTCGTCTGGCAGTTTGCGCACCTCCTCACAAGGGTCAGACATGGCGTCGAGCTCCGCCGCGAACTCGCGATCCTGCGCCGCACCGGACCGTGGGGAGAGATCGGCGGCCTCGTCGGCGGCCGGGACGGACACGCAACCCGCCACCTGGTCCGCCAGACCCTCGCATGGGCTGACGAGCAGGGCCTCGGCCTCGCCGCCGTTGCAGCCAACGCCCGACTCCGCCGCGCCTACGCGATCGGCGGGTTCCACCCCGCCCGCCCCGGCTCGCCGGTCCTGCTGCGCCCACCCACACTTCCCGCCGCCGCCCGGACGGAGCTCCTCACGCCAGGGCGGCCAACGAGCTGAGCCCGGCCAACATCAGGAACTGCAGCACCTCGCCCACCGGCGCCGCGCCGCACACAGCCCCGACCGCTCCACGCCAGCAGGCCAGGGAACAGCGCCAGCGGCCCCGGCAGCTCCACCACCTCGGCGGCTTTGCCGGTGGCCGGGACGGACAAGGTCGCCCGGGCCCGGGGCTTCGCTACTGGCCTCGGCGCTTGCCCCGTCGCATCGGCCGCCGCTACCGTCCAGGCGTGATCGGAAAGCTGCTGGGCACAGTCCTCGGGTTGGTCGCCGCCGGGGTGGCGGCGCAGCGGCGCACGGCGGCCCGCAGGCCGGAACCGACCCCCCGTATTCGGACGATGCACCACTGGCGCTGCGAGTGCGGCGGGCACTCCCGTGGCGGATTCATCACCCGCGATGAGGCGTGGTGGGCCGGCGAACGGCACAGGAGGCTCAAGGAAGCCGGCCATCCGACGGCGGAGCTCTACACGAGCAACCACCCCGACGACTGAGGGGGTAGGCTCCCGCTGCCCGGCGAGGCCGGCACTGGCCAGCTCAGGTACTGGCACACCGGTCCGAGTGCCTGCGCCCAAGCCGAGCGCCGGGCTTAGCCCACGGCGGGGAGTACACGGATGTTGCCAGCCTTGCGGGTCTTGGCCTTGGCCCTCTTCTTGCGCTGCTCCGCAAGCTGGTCCTTGTAGGCCGCGGCGGCGCGCTGGTAGGCGCCGACGAAGTCGGGGTGGTCAAGGCGATGCTCCGGCGGCATGACCGCGATGGCTGCAACGCAGTCCTCGGGACTGCGGTACGGCGCGATCATGGCGTTGAGCTGGTACGTGCCGTTCTTGACGCGCTTCACGAGATGAGCGAGTTCAAGGTCCCGCATGCCGGTGATCACGGTGGCTCGGGAGATTTTGACCAGTTTGGCGATTTCGTCCTGGTTCTGGACGAGCCGTCCGCCTGGCTCACTGTAAGCGCGGAGCTTGAGCAGGATTCGGTAGGCCGCGGGGCCCATGTCCAAGTCGGCGACGACGCCGTCCGCGTTGACAGCTGCGAAGTGCAGAGTCACGAGGTGGTCCTCTCCTTGTCCTGTCGGGCTTTGCGTCGCGCGGCCCGTTCCTCGGCCCGCGCCTTGCGCAGTTCCTCGATCGCGGTTCGCATCGCGTCCAGCGACGGGAAGCGGACGCGGTCCGGCAGTCCAGTGTTTCCCCGGATCTCGGAGATCCTATCGGCCTGCTCCACTCGAATCATCTGCGCCGGCTGATCCTCGGTCGCCGGGATGAACTCGGCCACCCTGTACGAGTACGGCGGGTTGAACTGGTAGACCCCAGGCCGCTTCTTGTAGACGATCCCGTGCTCCATGATCTCCTGAAGAGCATCGTTGATCTTGGGGCGCGTGATGTCCAGGACGGTGCCCATCTCCTCCTGGGTCAGCTCGATCTGCCCACCCGCTCGCTGGCACGCGATCATCAGGATGATGATCCGAAGGGGGAGCGCCTCGCGGAAGAACTGGGCGATGACCAGGAAGAACTCCTGGCTGTCGAGGGAGAAGGAACCCTGCTGGTTCGGCTTGCCCGAGTAGATCTCCAGCGGCTTGTGCCGCGCACTCACGGAGACCTTGCGGTCGGGGTATCGCTCCGCCAGGTCGTCCAAGCCAGGTACCGAGGGAACCGGCGCTAGAGGGGAAGCGAAGGCACTGAGCGGATCGGCGAGAGGCAGCTCTGGCTGCTGCGGGTTGACGCGCGGCGAAGTGCGGCGGCGGCGCGCGGGCTCGGTCGGCACGGGCTGGGTCTCCCACGGTCGCGTTCAGGTCGATGATCACTGCGGACCTGCAGTATGTCAGAACCCTTTGACAAGAATGTTGGAACCTCACGACATTCTGCGTGTCGCGTGTCCCCTCAGAGGGAACACCAATGCCGGCCGCGTTCCCTCTGAGGGGACACGCGTCGCCTGTGACAGCCATGGCCCAGAAATGTCAAAGACCTTTGACCATCCGGCCGCCGCCGGTGTTCAGGATCCTTGACATTCCAGCCCGCCGCTGTCCCCTCAGTTGGAACACCGAGAGGGCACCGTGTACCCGATAGGGGGTCACATTCGTATACGCACCAGTTGTTCTGACCAGCGGAAACGTCTTCGCAGCCCCATCTGAGGTGACCCGCCGTCGTCTCGCTCCCCTCACCAACCCACGGGCTGCGCCCGCGAGCCTGCGGCTGACATGACTACAGCTCCGGGGTACCAGGGCGCTTGGCGCCCCTGGACCCCGCCCTGGGCCGGCATCACCCAGCGCGAAACCGGCGTGTTGATGGCCGGTCATCGTTCGCGCTGGGCAACGCCGTCCATTCGTTCACCACTGGCCCGCCGTTCTGGTTCCGGTTGCACCATCCAGAGGGAGTCATCCGACCCCTGGAGCAGGGGCTGTCCGGTGAGTCCCTCGGCCCGGAGGGCCGGCTGGACGTGCAGAGGTCGCGGGGGGCCAGTTTCGCCGTATGGTCTAAGCCAATCCAATTGGTCCAGTCCATAGAGGTCTCTACCACTTGAAACTGATGCTTCATCAGTAAAATTTGGCGGCATGGCAGCAATGCCGTTCCACCCCCACCACCCCGCCCGGCCGCTACACTGGACCCATGACCAACACCGCAAACCACCCAAGCGCGGAGCGCGCCCCTAATAGCCCTCTGAACAGCCAAAACGTTACCCAACACCCCGAAATGGCCGGCCGGATGGCACACCCGACTACTGCGCTCCGGAGGAGCGCAGCTACACGCTCCACCTCCGCCACGGAGTGGCGGAGCGTCACAC
>NZ_JOAI01000041.1 GCF_000717715.1 Streptomyces sp. NRRL B-24484
ACCGACGCCAGCGCCAACCCCACATCGTCCGCGGCTACTTCCACGGTTCGCAGGTCCGCTACACCCTCGACGAGAACCAATTGAGTTTCTGATCAATAGGGAAGCCCGCACTGCCCAAATAGCAGACTGGTTTGGGCCGGCCGGTGATCGTCCGGCCCAGCCACCGCAGCACCGACCGCACAGGGCCCCGACGCTCGGCGGCGTGCCCCGTACACGACAGACCGTGGTGCTGCACCCGCTGATCCCGGTCATGCAGCCCGTCCTCACCCGCACCTACCCCTGAAGAACGGCCTGCCCGGCGGCGTCCAGTACACGCCCAAGTGGGACGGCTACCGGATCTCGGCCTGCGTGCAGGAGGACCACACGCCGCTGCTCGTCTCCCGCCGCGGCACCGTCCTCAGCGCCCGGAATCCGCCGGTGCGGCCAGTCGGCCTGGTCCTGGACGGCAAGCTCTGCGGGTGGACCGGGTCGACACTGGCCAGCACGGCGGGGTGCGGTTCGTCCGGCTCCGGCCGCAGGAGTAGCCGGACTCGGCTGGGGCGAGCTGCCGCGGGCTGCTCGTCGTCGTGGGGCGCGGAGGGCGCATGGCGCCGGAAACGACAAAGGGCCCGACACCGTGGGGGTTCGGTGCCAGGCCCTGGAGGGTGGTGCGGGTCGGGCAGGTGTTCTCACGGCCCGGGCCGGGTGCCCTCGAATCGGCGTTCCGGCCCTGCCCTGTGCGGCCTCCCACCAGCTCGTGGATGGTGGCGCGGGGGCGTCAGTGCGGGCAGTCGGTCGCAACGCTGGGGTGGCTGGTCGCCGTCGATCCGGCTGTGGGCCCGCAGTTCGACGCATGGTGGGACGCCAGGTGTGCGGCGGAGAGCGCCCACATGAGGATCAGGCAGACGATGTAGGCCACCTTGAGGACGTTCTCGACGGTGACGACGGGCTGTCCGTCATTGATGCGCACGGGTTCTCCCTGGTCGGTGGGGTTGGTTCCCGGTCGGTGCCGGGCCGGCCAGCAGGTGGCCGAGCCGGTTCGGTCGGGCGTTCAGGGGCGGAGGCCGGCCTAGCTGTCCGGGTCGATGGGCCGGGCGCCGACGGCGAGGGCGAGCTGGTCCGGGTGCGGCTCGTGGTCGTTGTCCTGGACGGTCGCCCGGGCGCGGGCCTCGCTGTGGGCAGTGTTGTCGCAGCCGCAGACCAGCCACCCGTCCGGCAGCTGGTGCCAGCCGTGGTTCTCGACGGCGTCGGCGGCGGCCGCGTCGGGGCCGGTGTGGTGGGGGACGAACTCGTCCTGCGGTGCCTCGCCGCACACCGAGCACGCCGCGGTCCAGCACAGCGACGGGACCGCGACGCCGGCGCCCGGGCGGGCCGTGCCCTCGCGCCGCCAGGCGTAGCCGTGGGTCAGGACCAGGGCGTGGCCGGCGGGCTGGAGCGGGGAGCCGTCGTCGAGGTCGGCGGCGAGGGCGTTGTGCTCGGCGGCGGCCATCAGCGCGGTGGCGAGGTCGACCATCGGCAGCAGGGTGTCGGGGCCGGTGAGCCACAGCTCCCAGGGACGTTCCGGGGTGCCGGGGCGCAGCTGCCGGTCGGGGGCGGCGGTGAACAGGCCGCGGCGGGCGGCCGGGACGAGGGCGGGGGTGGTCGTCATGCGGGTGTCTCCCTTGGATGGGTCGGCCCCGGCCCGCTGGGGTGCGGGCCGGGGCCGGGGTCGGGTTGGTGGCAAGTGGTCAGGTGCGGTGAGCAGCGGGGCAGTCCCGGGGAGGGGCGGCGCCGTCAGGGTGGTCGGTTACAGCAGGCCGGCGGCGTGGGCCTCGGCCTCCTGGTCGATGTCGTGTTCCTCGTCGTCCTGGCCGGTGTCACCGGTGGTGGCCTTGGTGGGGAGGAGCTCGGCGATGGCGAGGTCCTGGCCGATGGCCGCCCACGGGTCACAGGTTTCATCGAGGTCGGCCGGCTGCTCCTTGGCGTGGTCGAGGAGCACGACCAGGTCGCCGATGCTGTGGACCGGTGTCGGCTGCCCGCCGTCCTGGACGAGCAGGTAGCTGCGTGAGCTGTAGCCGTCGCGGTCGCTGGGACGCGGGACGGAGAGCAGGTGGGCGGTGGCGGTGATCTCGCACGTCGCGGTGCCGTCTGCGGCCCCCGCCCAGTTCTCGGGCTTGGTGAGGGAACCGAGGCCGTAGTCGAGCCGGGCCGCGCCGGAGGCGGCGCGCTGCGCGGCGTCGGCGATCAGATCCGCGGAGAGCTGTTCGGGCGTCGGGGCCGGCACGGCATCGCGGACCAGGCCGTGGTGCTCGGCCGCGAAGCGGCGGCGCAGCGGGGCGAGGACTCGGTAGGTGGTCCGGTCGGCGATGAGGGCGGCCAAGGCGCCGGCGGCGAGGGCCGCGGTGATGCGGGTCTCGGCCGGGCGGGGGTGGAGCGCGCGGTAGGTGGTGAGGCCGGTGGCGGCCGCGGCAGTCACGATAGCGGCGGAGTCGGTGGTGTCGAGGGCGGCGCGGATCGCGCGGGTGCGCAGGGCATTGGTCATAGGGGGTGTCCTCCGTGGCGGGAGTGCGGGGTCCGGCCGGGCGGCCGCGCCGCTCACCACGGCGCCCCGCCGCCGCGCCTGGCGGGCGCGGTCTGGGCGGGGCGCGGTGGTGGGCAGCGTCAGTGTCCGGCGCGGGACTGACGGCGGGTCAGCCCGTCTCGGGTGAGGCGAGAGGTGCGGGCAGGGCGAGGCAGTCGCGGGCGTGGTCGGCGGCCTGGGTGCGCATGAGGTTCAGGTCCTGTGCGTCGGTGCCGCTGCTGGCGCGGCAGCCGGTGCAGCGCCACCAGGCGGGGCCGGGCGCCACCTGGTGGGTGTCGGGCCAGGGGTCGGCGCCGACGATCTCGACCTCGGCACCGCCGCGGTTCTCCAGCCGGATCCAGGCGTGCTCGGGTCCGCCGTCACTGGGGGCGTCGGTGCGCAGCAGGAGGTGTCCGGCGGCGGTGATGCGGATCTGGTGGTGGCTGGCGGCTTCGCGGAGCAGGGTGTGCAGGACGCGGCGGCCGCCGAAGGCGTTGCGGGTGTCGATGCTGGTGATGGCGGCGTGGAGCTGGTCCGGGGTGGTGCGGTCGAAGCCGAGGTCGCGGAACGCGGTGAGGAGCAGGATCAGGACCTCGTAGGCGTCGTCACGGTCGAGGCGGCCGGTGTGACGGTCGGGGGTCAGACCGGAGAGGTGGGCGGCGAGCGCCGAGTTCATGATCGGCCCTTTCGTGGTTGGTGGGGTGCTGTCCGGTGTGCCGGGTGTCCGGTCCGATGTTCCGCTCGAGTACGGCGGGGAAGATCAGCAGGCTGCCCAGCGGCGCAGCGTGGTAGTCGGGACGAGGGGTTCGGCCGGGCGGCCGCGCCGCGCACCGGACCGCCGTTCCCGCTGTGGTGGGCGGGGTGCGGGCCGGTGGGCAGCGCGGGGTGTCCGGCAGGGTCACAGGGCGTAGTGCAGGCCGTCGGGGGCGGTGGGGCAGGTGGTGGAGTCGTCGGCGGTGCGCCAGGTGCGGGTGCGGTCGCCGGGCTCTTGGCCGGTGGCCCAGCGCAGCGACCGCGAGTAGTGGCGGCACTGGAATCCTGCGGCGGCCGGGAGGAGGTCGACGGGCGGCGGGGCCGGGGTGGCCGGCTGCGGGAGCGGCTCGACCTGCTCGTCGCCGGCCCAGGCCCCGGCGGCGGTGGGCGCGGTGGTGCTGGTGGCACGCTCGAGGGCCGCGGTCAGGGCCCGCTCCAGGAGCGGGGAGACGATCAGCTCGGTGCGGGTGCTGGTGGTGGTGCAGGTGGGGCGGGGCCGGTAGGCGGAGAGGGTGAGCAGCAGCCACAGGCCGGCGGTGGTGGCGGTGGCGGCGGCGCGCTGGCCGTCCGGGGAGGCCTGCCAGACGGCGGTGGCGGTGCCCGCGCCGACGAAGGCCCACACCAGACGCCCGGCCGGGGAGCCGCCCCGCGCGGAGACGAACGCGATGGCGGCGAGCAGGGTCCAAGCGACGGCCAGCTGATGGGCGGTCACCGGCAGGCCGGTCGTGTGCTGGTGGAGCCACGATGCGGCGGGGCCGGTCACCACGGCGGTGAAGGACTTCGCCGCGGTGCGGGCGTGGTCGGCGGTGGCGCTGTGCCAGAGCCCACCGGCGAAACCGGCGGTGCCATGGAAGGCCCCGGCGATGATCCACACGAGGAAGCGGACGAGCCAGTACAGCGCACCGCCGGCGATGACGACGGCCAAGACCACACCCGCGACGGCAGCGGCCGCCTCGGCGGGACGGGTAGGGCGCGAGGCGGTGTGCTCGCGCAGCCGCCGCGCGGCGGCCCGGGTGGTCGCGCGGACGGCGGTGCGCCCACGCCGACCGGACGTGCCGCCGGGCTCGTTGGTACCCGGCTCGTGGGTGCCGGGTTCGTCAGTGCCGGGCTGGGACGGGATAGTCACGGAGATGCACTCCTCAGTGTTCGGCAGGGACAGTGCAGGCGGTCCGGCCCCGGGACGGCAGGGATGCCGCCCCGGGGCCAGCCCGAGGGTTCAGGCGGTGGTCGCGGCCTGGTCCAGGACCAGGCGAGCCGCTCGCAGGCCGGCCAGCGGGTCAGGCCGTAGCCTGGTGGAGGAAGTCGAAGCTGCCGGGGGCCCAGGTCAGGTAGGGGGAGCTGAGGGTCAGCGCGCCGTCCCAGTCGGCGCCGGAGACGGGCAGCTGGGCGGGACCGTCCCAGCCGTGGACGTCCAGCAGCACGGCGGTGTAGTCGGGCAGCGCGGCCAGCACCTCGCGCAGCTCCCCGACGCTCAGCCCGCACTCACCCGCCCGGTCGGCACGCTCGGTGCGGTCGGTGCGGTCGGTGGTGTTCGCGGGGGCGGCGAGAGCGGGGAACAGCGCAGCGGGGAACAGCGCCTCGGCCTGGGGGACGGGGCGCAGGGTGGTCAGGAGCAGGGCGCCGTCCCAGTGGGCGGCGGCCACCGGATGCTCCGCGCGGTAGTCCAGGTCGGGGACGGCGATCAGCACCGGCGCGGTGTCGGGCAGGTCGGCCAGCACGTCCAGCAGCCGGCCGGCGGTGCAGCGGGTGGTGCGCTCGCTGACACCGAGCGCGGTGAGCAGCTGGGCGAGCGGGGAGGCGGCAGGTGCGGTCACGGCAGGTACCTCCGGCAGGGGTTCGGTGGCGGCCGGTCGGCCGGTCCCGTCCCCGGACAGCGGCCCGCCCGCCCCGGCCGGCAGGCGGCTGGGGCGGGCGGGTGCGGGCCGGGGGCGAGACCGGGCGGCCGGTCAGCCGGTGTGGTTGGTGATGCCGCCGCGTCCCCAGGCGCTCTGGCGGCCGATGGTCGTGGTGGTGGTGCGGTGGACGAGCGCGAGGACGGTGCCGGTCGCGGTGGCGCCGGTGCCGCTGGCGGTCACGGACGCCCCCGTGCCGGTGCCGGTCGTGGGGCCGGTGAGGGTGCGGAGCTTGCCGAGCAGCGCGGCCAAGCCGAGGACGACAACGCCGACGAGGATCGCGGCGTGCTGGAGGAGCTCGCCGAGCTCGTCGGCGTGCGGCGCCGCGGCGGCGACGGCCGCACCGACCATCCACACCGCGCCGCCCGCCGCGACGGCGGCGAGGGAGCCGTAGAGAAGGCAGTGGCGGACCGCGAGCGGAAGGCCCGGGTCGGTCACCGGCTGCGCCGGGGCGATCGCCGCGGGCTCCAGCTGGGCCGCGGCGGCGGGGACGGCGAGCGGGTTGTGCACCGGGACGGCGGCCACTTCGCCGTTGATGAGGGCCGGGACGAACTCGGTGTCGCACTCCGCCGGGCGCAGCGGGACGGCGAGGATCTGGCCGTTGAGGATGGCCGGGGTGTAGTCGGGCGTCAGGAGGCTGATCTGCGGCTCGGCCGCGGCCCGGGTGGTGCTGTGCGGGGTGTGCTGGGTGCTGCTCATGGCAGTCTCCGATCGGGTGGAAAGTGGGTGGTGGCGGCCTCATGGGGGCCGGTCAGGCGCCGGTGAGCTTCTTGATGGCGTCCAGGGCCTGGCGGGGTGTGGTGACGGTGGACTGCGCGGGAAGCGTCCGGTCGGCCGCAGCGGCACGGGGCTTGGATCGGCTGCCGGACGGCAGCTCGCTCTCGTCGTCGTCCTCGGGTTCGGGGCCGAACTCGCCGGGGCGGGGCGGCAGCGTCCAGTCGAACCACAGGTCGCGGTCATCGAGTTCGGCGATCTCGTGGTCGGTAAGCCCGTGAACGGTGTCGGGGAACAGCGGGGCGATGGGCTGCTGGAAATCCATGAACAGGGACCGCTGCACCTCGGGCTTGCGGGACTCGATGATCCAGCCGACGCCGCCGGTGTTGGAGTCGCTCGGTGGCTCCGGCTCGCCGTTCATGATCCGCTCGATGCGGCCGGACTCGGCCTTGGAGAAAGAGCGTGGCAGCGGGTCGGGGATGTCCTCGGGTGCGACGCCGAGGGTCTTGAACATCTCCGCGACCTTCTTCGGCGCGACCTTCAGGACGACGGGGATGCAGTTCTCGCGGAGGTTCTCGTTGAGGAGCTGGGTGAAGCCGTCCTGCACATAAACGGACTGGCCGGCGACGTGCTCGCCGATGCCGTACTTGCGGCCCTTGACCGAGATCGTCTCGGCCAGGTTCATGATCTCCGCGCCGTACTCGCCGTTGCGGGCCGCGGACAGGAACTCGTCCCAGAACAGGGCGAGCGGCCGGTAGGGGCAGCCGGGCCGCTTCGGGTCCCAGTCGTGGACCTGCCCGTCCGCCCACAGCATCGTGCCGCGGATCTCCATCAGCGCGACCGCGGCCCGCATGGCCCGGACCATGTAGAGCGGGCCGACGCCGTAGCGGTCGCAGTGCTGACCCAGCACCGGTGTCTTCTCGTCGGGGGCCTCGGTGACCAGCCACACCACCGCGCCGAAGTTCGCGGAGGCGCAGATCGACAGGGCCATCAGCTGGGTCTTGCCGCCGCCGGACGGGGCGACGTACAGGCCGTGGGCGGCGCCGCGGTCGGTGTAGACCCGGTTGCGGGCCGGCTGCCCGTTCGTCAGGAACCCGCACACCCACCGGCCCTGGGCGTCGGGGGTGAGGAGCTCGCGGGTGGCCGGGTAGACGGTGGCGAGCGGGGAGACGTCCCACACCGACACCAGGACGTCCGACCCGTCCACGGTGACGAACACCCGCCCGTCGTCAACGGAGACGCCGAGCGCCTTGCACAGCGCCTTCAGGTCGACGCGCGGCTCCCCCGCACCGTCGGGCAGCTGCGCGGTCCAGTAGGTGACGCCCCGCTGGGCGTTGCGGTGCTTGCCCGTGAAGCGGGAGCCGGGGATCGAGTCCCGGCCGATGGTGTCGGCCCACTGCTCGGCTTCGGTGGGCTTCTCCCGGCGGCGCCGGTTCTCCTCCGGGACCAGCCGCACCTCCAGCCAGCCCGGCCCGCCCTGGCGGCCGGCCTGCTGGGCCACGGGCAGCAGGATCACGTCGGGTTCGGTGATGCCGAACGCGGCCGCGACTGCGGCCTCGCTCAGGCCGGTGATCGGCCGGCCCGGCTCGCCGGCGCGCAGCAGCATCGTCAGGTCGTGGCGCTTGCCGGGGTGCCGGGTGGCGGAGACGACGTGGGTGCGGCCCGGGTTTCCGGCGCGTTCCCACAGCAGCCGCACGTCCCGGGTGAGACCGTCCGCACCGTCGCCGGCCGGAGCGGGCGCCGGGGCCGCGGGGGTGGTGGCCGCGGCGGGCAGCGGCTGGGGCGCGGGGGCCGGGGCGAGGGCGGGCCGCAGGCGGCGGAAGGTGCGCGACAGCGGCAGCACGATGCAGCCGGCCGCCGCCCACACCCCGGCGAACAGCGCGTCCCAGCCCCAGCCGGGCACCGCGCCGGCGGCGACCTCGACCGCGGCGGCCAGCGCGAAAGGCGACAGCCGCATGAGCTTGCGGCCGGTGCCCTCGGTGCTCTTGACCGCGACCGCGACCGCGCCGATGACCCCGGCGCCGCTGGCCAGGACGACCGCGGTGTGCACCGGGTGGTCCTGCGGAAGGGACGCGGCCGCACCCAGTAAGGGCGCGGCCGCCATGTAGAAGGCTCGTTCCAGTACGACGGCAGGCGGGACGGACACCCGGGAGTTCCTTTCACGGAAGCGCCGAGGGCGGCCCCACCCATCTGGTGGGGCCGCCCTCGGCGGGTTGGTTGTGGCGGGTTCAGTTCCGGGCGAAGAAGCCCGGCTTGGGGGTGCGGTGCTTGCGGCCCGAGCGGATCTGGTCCAGGGCCTCGTACATGCGCGCGTGCGTGCGCTGCGTCTCCGAGGCGTCCGCGGAGACGGCCTGCGCGCTCTCGTGCAGCCGCCCCGTCGCCAGGGCGGCGCCGTCCAGGGCGAGGGCCACGGCGTTCGTCATCTCCACGAACACCGGATCCAGGCCCGCGTCGGCGATGTGCCCGGCCAGGGTGGAGGCCCGGTCGGCGGTGGCGCGCATCCGCCGCCGCAGCGCCTCCAGCCGCCCCGTGGCACCGTCCAACGCGCCCGAGAAGGCCTTCAGCTTGTGCTGGACCGCCTTGTAGCGGTTGTCGCCGTCGGTCGGAGCGGGCACCCGGTTCGAACCGTGCCGCACCGGCACGGCAGCCGGTACCTGCCGGACGGGTCGGCCGTCGTCGGCGGACGACGCCGGTACGGCGACCGTCGGCACCGGTACGGCGGCAGCCGATCCAGGTACGGAGTCAAGCGGGGCAGGTACGGCACCGGTCGGCGGGTGGTCGACTTCGCTGCTCATCAGGGGGCTTCTCCCTTCATGGTCTAGTCGTGGTGGGCGGCGGCGGAGGCCTGCGCCAGGCCGCTCGCGTCCATCGCGGTGACGTCCTCGGTGTAGGCCTGCGCGACGGCTCGCGCCGCCAGGGCCGCCGCGGCGGCGGCCTCCTCGCACTCGGCCGAGCAGCGCTGCGCCTGGGCGGCCATCGCGGCGGCGGAGTCGGCGAGGTTCGTGATCAGGTCGACCACGCCGGTGTCGACGTTGTGGTCGCCGACCAGGTTGCCGGCCATCTCCCGCAGCGCGTCGGCCACGGCCGTCAGCGACGCGGCGAGTTCCTCGGCGTCCTCCCTGTCCGCGGCCGCGGATACCGCGATGTTGGCGATCTCGACCAGGTACTCGTCGAGCGTGACCTCGGTGCGGTGCTGCGCGGCCATCTTCTGCCGGGCGGCCGTGCGCTGCCGGCCGCCCGTGCCCGTGGGTGCCGCCATAGGCGTCTCCTCCTTTTCCGTTGCTGTCGGGGCGGGCCGGGTGGTGCCGGGCCGCCGGGTGTGCCGTTCGGGCGCGGGCCCCAGTGCGGCGGGCCCGGTGGCCGGCAGCTCGGGCACGACGATCTCCGCGTCCTGGATGTCACCGTCGCCGTCGCCGTCCGGTGTGCCGCGCGGCGGCTGCCAGGAACGCCCCGGGGACACGGTCTCCGGCTCCGGGTCCGGATCGCCGGGGTCCGGCCGCGCCGTGCCGTTGCCCTCGGCGGGTCCGGCTCCGGCCGTGGTGTCGCTGCCGGTGCGCCGGTAGCCGAACCCGGCGCGTGGGTCCCACCAGGTGTACCGGCGCTCCTTCGACCGCCGGTCGCCGTCCGGGTCCTCACCGCGGGCCTGCGGTTCGTCGTCTTTCGGCTCCGGCTGCTGCCGTTTCGGGTCCGCCTCCTGGCGTTTCGGGTCCGGCCCGCCGTCTTTCGGCTCCGGTTCGCCGGCCGCCTGTGCGCCGTCCTGGCCATCGGCGCTCGTTGCCTTGCCCTTGGACAGGTCGGCCTGTGCGGCCGCCTTCTCCCTCCCGGCCTGCTGCCGCTCGTCCCAGCGCCGCTGTGCCTCCTGGGCCACGGCTTCGCCGAGGGTGGTGCGGCCCGCTTCGGCAGCTGAGGCCTTCGCTGCCTCCTTCTGAGCCGCTCGCGTGGCGGCGCGTTCGGCCTTCTTCGTGCGGCGTTCGGCTTTGTCGGTGCGGCGGTCCTGCCGGGCAGTCGCCCGGCGGTCGCGGGCCTGGTCACGGTCCTTGGTGCGGTCCGCGAGGTTGGCGTTCTGCCGGGCGGCGAGCCGCTCCTGGCGGGCGCGGGACCGCTCGGCCGCAGCCTGCTGCCGGCCTTTGCCGTCCCGTCCCCCGCCGGAGCCGCCAGAGCCGTCAGAGCGCTTCTGACGGCTCTTCAGGTCGCTCGCCGACTCCGTGCCGCGGCCGGGCCCCTTGCGGCTGCCAGAGGGCCCGCCGGGGCCGTTCTTGGCACCACCGGGCCCCGGGGGGGAACCCTTGCCAGCACCGGCGCCGGGATTGGGCCCCTTGCCGCCGCCGGGACCGCCGTTGCGTCCGGCGCCGCCAGGGGCTCTGGTCGGGGACTTGGTCAGGCCCTTGTCGGCGCCCTTGCCGACCGCGTCCGTCTTGCCCTGCGCCGTCGTCCGGGCCGCGGCCGCCTGCAGCTGGGCCTGGCGGAGTTTGTTCTGCTGCTCCATGAGCCCGGTTTCGCGGTCGGTTTTCGCCTTCAGGCGCGCGATCGCGACCTCGATCTCGGCCTCGCGGAGAGGGGCTTCGGCGTCCTTGCGGGCGCGTCCGAGGTCGATCCGGTATTCCAGCCAGTCGCCGATCCGGTCGGCGAGGGAACGCCGCACCCAGTATTCGGCGGATTCCTCGCCTATTTCCGCATCCTCGCCGGAATTTCCGGGCGCGGAACTGGCGGGAATTCCTTCCGAGGCCAGATATGTCGCGGGGTGCGCGGGTGCGGGGATGGCGGGGAGTTCGAGGGTGGTCTCCTCGGGGCTCTCCGGGGGGACCGCGGTCTCGTCGCGGTAGAGCGGGATCGGGGGCGGGACGTACGAGCCGTCCCCGCTGCCGGGGAACTCAATCACCCGGCCGTCGCCGCCGTCGCTGTCGTTGTCGTCGGACACGGATACCTCCTTTCGGGGGTTGACAGACAGTGGTCTCTCGTGTGCACGCGTGCACGGGCACGTGTGCACGCGTATTGCGCGCGAGGCCCCGCCGGCCGTCCGGCGGGGCCTCGTATCTCACGCAGGGTCACGTGGGGGGTGCTGTGCCACGACCTGCTCCGCGTAGCGCATCAGGTCGTCCCAGATCCGCCGGTCGCCCGCGGCGCGCTTCTGGAGCGCGGTCATCAGCAGGCGGCACACCAGCGCGAAGCCGGCCCACGCATCGGTGCGGCCGGCTCTGATGTCCTTGGCGATCTGGGAGCGTGCGGTGCGGAGCCAGAACTCCATCGCGCCTTGCTCGCCGCGCTGTTCGCGGGCTTTGCGCTCCTCGTCGACGTACCAGGCCCGGCGCTTTTCCGTGCCGCGTTCGACGCCGGTCAGCGGCCGGTTCACGCGGAGCGCCTGTCGCCCAGGTCGAAAATCGTCGTGGGGCCACCGTACCGGGAATCCGCCGGGGCGGAACCCTTTTCGGTGGGCGAATTCGGCAGGGCGGCCGGGGGCTTCTTCCGGTCCTTGGCGATGGCCTTCTCCCGGCGCTTTCCGGGCAGGGCGTTCACCTCGTCCTCGTGGGCGCGGCGCTTGTAGGCGCCCTTCTCCAGGCCGGCGGTGACGGCCTTCAGGTGCCGCAGGACGTCCGTGAGCTGGCGCTCGAGGGGCAGGGCCCGCAGCCGGGCGTGGTACCAGCGGTCGCCCTCGACGTGGGTGGACCGCAGGTGGACCCGGGTCTCGCGCTGCAGCGTCTCCAGGTTCTGCCCGATCCCCAGCAGCATGCGCTGCAGGTCGGCGAGGTAGGCGACGAAGGCCTCGGGGTTCTGGGCGACGGCCCGCAGGGCGTTCTCGTGCTCGTCCGTCATGGGGGTTTCCTCCTTCGGGATTCGGCCGGTGGTCCCGGCCTGGGGTGGGTGGTTGTGGTTGTCGACCCGGGCTCCGGCCGGACGGCCGGGTCTAGGGTGGTGCGCGGCGCTTCGGCGCCTTCGGCGGTCACCAGGGCGATTGGTGCGCCCTGGTGGCCACCGGAGAGGCCGTGCACGGGTGCGGCTGGTCAGGGCCGGTAGCCGGAGGCGAGGAGTTCGGCGGCCTCCTGGCGGTACTCCGAGGCGGTGGCCGGGGAGGACACCTCCAGCTCGCGCTGGATGTCCGCAAGCGGCAGCTGCTCGGCCATGCCGCCGGCGGTCGCCAGGATCATCCGGGCGACCTTGCGCACCGCCCGCTCGCGCGGGCGGAGCTTGGCGATGTCCTCCGCTTCGACCGCGCGCCGCTCGATTTCGGCAGCGGCAAGCCGCGTTTCGGCAGCGGCCTGCGCCATTTCGGCAGCAGCCTTCCGGGAGCGCTCGATGTCGGCGAGAGCGGCCTCCTCGCGGGCCTTCTCCTCGGCCGCGAGGCGGTCCGCTTCGGCAGCAGCCCGACGCGTTTCGGCGGCAGCCTTCTTCGTTTCGGCCGCGGCCGCCTCCGCTTCGGCAGCAGCCCGACGGGCCACCGCGATGGTCTGCGTCTCGATCGCCCGCTCCTCCGCCGCGGCCACCCGGTCGGCCTCGGCGGCCGCCTTGCGCTCCTCGGCCGCGGCCCGCTCCAGCCGGGCCGCCTCCACGTCGGTGGCCGCTGCCACCCGCCGCTCCTCGGCCTTCTCCCGCTCCGCCGTAGCGGTGCGGGCGCGGGCCTCGGCCAGCAGCGCGGTCTCCAGCGCCGCCTCCTCCGCCTCGGCGGCCCGCTCGGCGGCCGTGACCTGGGCCCTGGCGTGGGCGCGGGCCTGACCGGTCTCGCCCGCGACCTCGGCGCGCACCGCCTCCAGGCGGCCCTCAGCCCGCAGCCGGTCGGCCTCGGCGTCGGCCTCGGCGAGCTGGCGGCGGGTCTCCGCGGCCAGGCGCCGGCGCTCGGCCTCCTCCGCGCGCAGCTCGGCCTCCCGTTCCTGCTCGTCCGGCATCGCCAGCGCCTGCGTGACGGTGTAGCCGTAGGGGGCCATCGTCATCGGCAGCAGCTCGTCCTCGCTGGCCAGGTCCAAGCTGCCGCCGTGCTTGCGCTTGAGCCACAGCTCGTAGGCGATGAGCTCCTGCTCGCGGCGGACCATCTCCGGGTAGGAGGCGACGTTGTACAGCCGCATCCGCCGGTACAGGCGGGCACTGGGGACCGGGGCCAGCAGCCAGCGGTGCAGCGGCACCCGATCGGCCGCGGTACCGGCCTCCAGCCTGGCCTTCTGGATGATCAGCCTGCGTGCGGCCTCGACCCCGATCACGAACAGGATCGGCATGACGCCGTGCGCAGCCGCCCGCACCGGGTCGGCCTGCACCGGGCCCTGCGAGGAGGCGTTGAACCAGATCGTCGCGGCCGTCATCAGGTGGGCGGCCAGGCGCAGCACGTGCCAGGGAGTCAGCTTGCGGACCAGGTAGAGGTCCAGGGCGAGGAACGCCACGATGCTGGCGTCGACGCCGATCGGGAACCAGGGCGCCAGGTCCGTGCTGAATCCCCAGTGCAGCGCGACGGCGGCCAGCGTGTCGTAGGACATCGCGAAACCGATCGCCCCGACCAGGATGCCGCCGACGGCTGCCGCGAGGGACAGGCCGATCATCAGGGGGTTGCGGCCCTCGGCGGGTGTCTCCGAAGCGTCCGGGGCCGGAGGTGAAACGAACCGGGCCGCTCCCGAAACGGGTCCGGCCGGTGCCGAAACGGGGCCCGGCGCGTGCTGCGTCGGGATGGGTGGAGCCGCCGTGGGCGGCATGTCGGTGATCGTCACGGTGGTCTCCAAAGAGAGATCGTTCAGGTGGGCGCGAAACGGTCGGGGCTGCTCCCGAAACGGGATCAGGTGCTCCCGAAACGGGGCCGGGTGGTGCCGAAGCGGCGGCCGGCCGGGGTGGGAAGCGGGCCCGCGCAGCCCGTCGGGGCGGGGGCGCGCGCAGCGTCGTGTGCGGTGGGGCCGAAGCGGCGGGGTGCCGGTTCCGAAACCGGTCGGGGCAGCAGTAGGGCGGTGCCGAAATCAGCGGCGGAGCCAGCCGATGCGGCCGTTGTCGCCGTCGGCCTGTCCTTCCTGATCGGTCCGCCGGTATCCGGCGGGCGGCGCGTCGGGCACCGTCGAACACCGCCGCGCCCCCGCCGCCCGGCGGTGCGGGGGCGGGGGCGCGGCGGCGAACGGCAGCAACCGGCGGCAATCAGGCGCGGGCCGCCAGGCGTCGGAACGCCGCGGCCGTCTCGGGGTGGGCGGCCTCGTCCAGGACGTGCCGCTGCTGCAGCTGCGCGCCGTCGGCCGTCTCCCGGTCCAGGACGGTGTCGGCCCAGGCGCGGAAGGTGTGGGTGTCGGGTCCGTCCTGCCGGCGTTCCTCGGTCGTCATCACGCGTGCTCTTCCTCTCTCTTGGCTGGGTGTGCGGCTACTTCTGCTGGCCGGCCTTCTCGGCCTGCGCCCGCTGGTGCATCTCCCGGGCCCGGCGCAGCAGCTCGTCCATCTGCCGCTGGGTCCAGGCCTGGTCCTCGGGGCTGCTCACTGCTCACCGCCGTTCGGGTCGGCCGGCGGGGCCGGGGGCGCGGGCGGGGTCGGCGGTGCAGGCGGCGGGACGGGGGTGCCTCCGCCGATGAAGGACCGGCACACGTGCAGGTGCTGGCGGAGCATCATCCGCGACCTCCCGCAGCGGTGCGGGCGGCGGCCTCGGCGGCCGCCCGGTCGGCGGCGCGCTGCGCCTCCAGCCGGGCCGCCTGCTCCTGGATCTGGCGCTGCAGCTCGGCTGCGCCCTCGGGCGTCATCGTCACGGCGCTCACCCGGCCAGCGGGAGGCCGCGCATGGCGGCGACGGCGGCGGAGACCGTGGCCGGGAGCGCCCGGACGGTGGGGATCGCGGTGTGCGGCTCGTCGGCGAGGTCGTCCAGGTCGATGACGACCTCGCGGATCGCGCGGGTGGCGGCCAGCGCGCGGTCCCGGACCCGGCGGGCCCGGTCGCGCAGCAGGATCAGCAGGCCGTCCAGGCCGCGGGCGCCCTGCGGGTAGCAGCCCGCGGCGACGTCGGCCCAGACCGCCTCGGTCAGGTCCTCGGCGAGGCCGGTGCTCTCCGGGCTGATCGCGGCGACCTGCTCGGCCGCGGCCGCGCGCAGCAAGCTCGCGTATCGGTCGTAGAGGTCGTCGAAGTCGTTGCTCTGGTGGCTCGCCAGGGTGTCGGCGGATGCCATCATGGTGTGCACGGTCGTGGTCCTTTCGCTGGGAGCGACCGACGAAGGCCCCGGGGGCGCAATCCCTGGGGCCTTCTCGTTGTGGTGGCTGCTGTACGAGCAGCCACGGCCGCCGCCGACCCCGACCTCCGGGGTCGGCGGCGGCCGTGGTCGTTCGTGCTGGCGGCGGGTCAGGCCGCTCGGGACGGCTTCTCCGTCGGGACCTCGATGCCGCGGATCGGGCCGACGGCGTCGAGCAGCGGGATGCGGCGCAGGGTGTCCGTGACGAACACCGCCGGGAGCCTGCGGCGCCACTGGTCGGCGCGCTCGGCGGTGGTCGGTGCGGGGACGCTCTGGCGTCGCTCGGCCATCTGGTGGATCGCCGGGGCGGGCTCCGGGAGGGGCTTGTAGTGCTGGCGGGCCGCGCGGCGGGTCTCGGCTGGCACCGCGTCCCGGACCAGACGGTTCTGCTCGGCCTGCCACATCGCCACGTCGATGTCGACCACGACGAGCTGGCGGGAGCCCGGGCAGAGCGGCGAGTTCTCTTCGTCGCGGTGTACGGGGTGCTCCTTGATCTTGAGGGTGGTGGAGCCCATCACGCGCCGCCACCTCCGGCAGTCCGGGCAGATGATGGTGAACTGCTCGCCGGAGCGGACGTTGAAGTCCGCGTTGGAGAGTGAACTGAGCTTCAGGGCCGGACGGCCGTTGGTGTGCCGGGTGCGGACGCGGGACTTCGACATCGCGGTACCTCCTCTGAGGCAGTCGGGGCGCGGGAGGAGCGGAGATGCTGCTCACTCCGCCGGCCAGGCCGGAGACCCGGTAGTTCCTGGTCGACGGGCAGCGCAGCAGCGCTGCTCAAGGTCGTGCAGGTGGTGCCCGATATGAGGTACAACCGTCTCGATCCGAGGGAGCAGAGCTCGACCCTGTCACGCCGCCGAAGCGGTGACGGTCGCTGTGTTACAGCAACTCGCTGGTGTGCAAGAGGACCTGATGTTTCCTCAGGCCCCCTTGCACGTTCCCTAGGGTTCCCTAGGGTTCCCTATGGTGTCAAGTGGTTCCGTGCGATACCGTGTGTCTGTCATCAAGGAGAGGAGGGCATGATGCAGCGAGCCGACAACCGGCCTCCGTATGCGCGAATCGCTGCGCACTACCGCGAGAAGATCGTCTCTGGCGAGTTGCCGGCCGGCGTCCTGCTGCCCAGCATCAAGACGCTGTCGAGCGAGTGGGGCGTCGCGACCGCAACTGTGGAGAAGGCGTTGCGCACCCTCCGCGAAGAGCAGCTGGTGCGGGGTATCCACGGTGTGGGCACCGAGGTCGTTGGCACACCCATACCGCTCTCCTCCGGCGCGCAGCGGCACGACCGCGGCCTGAGCACCGGGTCGTCATGGGGTACTGGCGAGCGCTCCGATTCCCATGAGGGCGCGGTCGTTCCAGCTCCTAGTGACGTCGCTGCGGCCATGGGGATTGGTGTCGGGGAGAAGGTCATCCGCCGGTCGCGCGTCTACCGTGACGGCCATGGGGTCGTTGCGCACTCGACGTCGTGGATTCCCGCGGAGTACGCCCAGGCGGTACCGGCGCTTGTGCGCAGCGAACGGATCAAGGGCGGGACGTCCCTGGGTCTGATCGCACGCTCCACCGGTCGGCATGCGGTCAGGCGTCGCGACGAGACGGCGGCCCGGATCGCGACCGCAGATGATCTGCGGCTCCTGGAGCTTCCGCCCGACACGACGGCAGCCGTTCTTGTCCTTCACTCCAAGTTCGTTGATGCACAAGGACGCCTTATCGAGTACGGCGTGGATGTCGGGGCTCCCGGTCGCACCCGCAAGGACGTCTCGGAGATCTCGTCATGACGGCATGCCAACCCCTGTGCGTGCTGATGGTCGGCCTGCCGGGCTCCGGCAAGACCCGGCTTGCTCGCGCCCTGGAGGCACAGGGATATCTACGGGTTTGCCCTGATGAGGAGATGTTCCGCCGGCATGGGCGCTACGGCTTGGACTTTCCGCGCGGTTCGTACCTGGTCAGGGAGCGGCCGATCCTGGACGAGCTCGGCGTCGCGGTGGGTGCCTCGCTGCGCTCTGGCACTTCGGTGGTGTTCGACCACGGGTTGTGGACCCCAGCGGAGCGTGAGGAATGGCGAGCGATCGCACACAGGGCCGGTGCTGTCCCGGTCCTCGTCTACCTGCCCGTCCCTCACGATGAACTGTGGCAGCGGATCCGGGTCCGCAACGATGACTGGGCTCGGGATCCTAATTCGATCTTCTTCTCCGAAGAGGACCTGCGTCGCTTCGCAGGCCGGTTCTTTCCGCCCCTGAGTGAAGAAGTTCATCTGATATACGACGGCAGGCCGGAGCGGATCATCGCCTCCCTGAACTCAGGACGTCTCGACGGCTGCCATGAGACACCTGCTGCCGAGAGTGATTCGGGCGTACCTGACTGCCAGCAGAGGGTCTAGGATCAGGTGCCGTCCGTAGCCGCAGGTGAGGGGTGGAAGCCTCACTGGTGGTCATCGGGCAAAAAGTAGGGCCCCGTCGGTAGCCGCGGCGGGAATTTGTGGAAGTCCGCCGGACCGGTTACCCCGGGGCCGGGAGTCAGGGCCGGTGTAGGAGTCGGCTTCCTGACTCAATAGCTGCACACCTTTACCCAGAGGAGGTGGCGCTGTGCATCAGCGTACCTGGAGCAGTGCCTATCGGCGCAACAGCGTGCCGGGGTTGTCCACGGCACACTTGTCTGCTCGGACGCGTTTTCTTGATCACCATTCTTCCGCGTGCCTGCTGTCGTTGCGCGGCGCGCGGGTATCCCCCGTCAGCTCGATCGAGCCGGGGCGGAGATGACCTAAGCCACCGGGGGCGGCGCCTTCACCCGCTGATCCTCCTAGCCGGGAGGGTTCACGGCAGCGCCGCCCGGGTGCTCGCTGGCTTGCCGGCCGGCTGCGTACCCAGATCGTCCACCTGAGGGACCGCCCTTGCCGGGGCCTGTCGCCTCTCTTTCGGTTCTCCACGAACCACGTCAACCCCCATTGAGGGCCTTCGTGTGCCCTCATCCAAACGCATGAGGACGGGGCCATGATGCAGCACGATGCTGCCCAGATCCAGTCGGCCATGCCCGGCGGCCGCACAAACCCTCGAATTTCGGACGCATCCCCTCTCCTTCGGATCCCCGGCCAGCGGGCCGGCGCCGCATCCGTGGGCACCGCTGCGGTGTCACGGGTGGCATGGGCTCCGGAGGAGCACCATCTGGTGTCTGGTGCCAGCGGCCGGATCGCCCTCGACGGCTACAGCTGGCGGCAGGCCGCGCACTGGGTGCACGGTGCTGGCATCTACGTGCCGACGCACGGGCCGAGGTTCGGCGAAACGACGCTGCGCCTCGTCGACGTGCTTTCGGAGTTGACCCCGTGCCGGCCATCGGTCGCGCACCTGATGCGGAGTCTGCAGTGCAGCGAGCGCACCGTGCAGTACCACCTGGAGATCCTGCGTTCGACTGGTCTGCTGGCCTGGCGCTCGGTCGGCACCCGGCTGCCGATGATGCCCGGTCAGAAGCGCGTCACTTGCCTTGTGTCAGAGTACGAGCGGCTCATCCCCCTCTCCTACGACCAGGCGCTCGGGATCCGCACCGCTGGCGAGGGTGTAGAGCGGCGGATGACCGGCATCTCGGAGGCGGGTCGAACCCTGATCGCGAAGCTCGGGAAGAAGGCCTCCTGCCGTACCCGCCGCACCGTTCGCCACACCAGTGTCCGACGGGCCGTCAGCACGCCGCGTTGCACCCCAATGGAGGTCGGTACCACTGACTGCCTGAGCTCTCCCTCCGTGGGTGATTCAAAAGCTACGGGCACCGCCCGTGTCGAGAAGTCGATCACCAAGAGGGAGCAGGCCTCGCGGCAGGCTGGGGCGCGGCGCCGGACGGTGCTCGGACAGGTCGTCACCGCGGCGATGATGGCCGCCGGTGACCAGCTCGCGCGGGTCGCGTACCGGCGGGTGCCGTGGGTGCGTCAGGCCTCTCACGACCAGCTGCGGTGGGTCCTGAATGACGCCGCGGCTCGAGGCTGGGACGAGCAGCGCACGGTGTCCTGGCTCAGCGAGATCGCAGGTCAGTACGCGGGTGCCGGTCTGCTGTGGCGCCCGGAGCGGCCCCATGCGCTGATCGCGCACGCCCTACGCCAGGACGTCGAGCAGGACCGTCACGACCAGCAGGTAGTGGCCGATGCCGCCGCCCGGGTCCACGACATGAGCGTACCTGCGGTGCGCGAGCGCACCGGCGAGCTGGAGTTCCTCGCCGGTCTGTTCGGCGAAGCCGCCGCCGCGTGCGCCGCACCGGTGACCGAGCAGGACCGGCAGGAGGCGCACTACCTGCCCGCCGCGGCCGCCGCCCGGATGGAAAGCGCCGGTGACCTGGCCTTCGACCTGTACGGCGCCGACATGGTCGCCCACTACACCTCCCTCGCCGCCAACCCGAACGTCCAGCTCGGCATCACCCGCTGAGCAACCCACCACGTCGTCCGAACGGAGGTCCCCCGCATGACCAGCACCAACGACCCGGCGCCCGGCGGCGCCGACCTCGCCCGCACCGTGCTGCGCGCCGCCCGCCGCGCCGCTCGCCTCAACGGGAGCGCCCCGGCGAAGAAGGCCGGCCCCACCCGCCAGCAGATCGCCCGCGCCGGCCGGGACGCCCGCGAGCCCTCCGCCCTGGCCGGAGTCCTCCCCGCGATGGCCTCCGCCCACGGCTGGGCGCTCGGCACCGCCCAGGGCACCATGCGCGACAACTGGACCCAGCTCGTCGGCCCCCAGGCCGCCCAGCACTGGTTCCCGGCCGGGTTCAACGCTGACACCCGCACCCTGCGTGTCACCTGCGACTCCCCGGCCTGGGCCACCAAGCTCCGCCTGGAACAGCGCCAGATCCTCGATCGCCTCAACCAGGCGCGCCCGGACACCGTCCGCGCCCTGGAGATCCGCGTCGGCCCGGCCTCCGCACCGGGGCCCGACACCAACCCGGCCGTACCGTCCCGGCGGCAGAGCGACCAAGCCGCCATGCCGCCGCTCGCCGACAGCGCCGCCTACCAGCAGCTTCGCCAGCAGATGCGCGACCAGGCCATCGCCCGCCAGGTCGCACTCGACCAGGCCGCCGCCCACACTGCCGCCGATCGCGACCAGTGGTTCCGCGGGCACCGAGGCTGGCTGCGCGAGCCCGAAGGAGCCCGGCCCACCGCCGCCCCCCAGGAAACCCGGCGCCCGGAGACCGCCGCCCGTACCCATGCCCGTGAGCAGCTCGCCCGCCACCACGCTGCCCTCGCAGCCGCCCGGGCGCAGCGGGCCGGTGCCGTTCCGCTGCGCCCGGCCCGGAAGCAGGCGCCCGTCACCGGCGCCGCATGACCCCAGCGTCTGGCCGGGATTCCTGGTCAGTCCGCCGAATCGAATCCGTGAGCCGGTACCGCCCGATCTCCCCGCCGGGGACAATGAGGGCAGGCACCGGAGGAGGTGAAGGGAATCGTGAGCGTTGCAGTCACCGAGCACAGCGGGCCCTGGACCGTCGACGACGTCCTGGCCCTGCCCGAGGACACCCGCCACCGCATCGAGCTCGTCGGAGGAGCGCTGCTGATGAGCCCGAATCCCGGCGTCCCCCACCAGCGCGCTAGCTCCCGACTGTGGGCACTTCTGGACGCCGCGCTCGCTGCCAGCCACGCCCCGTACGAGGTGCTGGAAGCCGTCAACGTGGTCGTCCCCGACGGGCTGCTGATCCCCGACCTTGTGGTCGTCGATGCAGCTGCAGCCGCCGAGGCAAGCACCACCCTGAGTGCGCACGACGTCCTGGTCGCCATCGAGATCGCCTCGCCCTCGACCCGCGTCACCGACCGGAAGATGAAGCCGTCGCTGTATGCCGCGGCCGGCATCCCGCACTACTGGCGCCTCGAACTCGAACCCGGCCCCCGCCTGTACCTCGGCCACCTCGAACGCGGCACCTATGTCGACCGCCTCGTCCAGGCCGGCGAGACCACCGCACTCACCGACCCGTTCTCCCTCGACCTCGACCCAGCAGCGCTCCGCCGGTAGCGGTGCGAGCACGGGACGGCCGGACCCCTCACGGATCCGACCGTCGGCGTATCGGAAAGTCGTGCCGGTGCCCTACTGTGTCGGCACCCGCCCGAGGAGGTTCCATGGCCAGGCCGGTCATCGCTTCGATCTTGTTCGATGCCAGCTGGGGCGACTCGGTCCCGGAACAGACACCTGCTCTTCAGCGCGAGCCGGTCGTCGACTGGCGCCTGCTGCGGCAGTTCCTCGACGACAACGGCTACACCGAGGTGCGCATCAACACCCGTCGGGACGGCAGCATCAACCTCAGCAGCTGAGGCTCCCCGCGAAGGCGTCCAGACCACTCCCCTGGTGCGGTGCCTCTGACCCGACGCTGCGCCTGGCGAGTGTGCCTTCACCTGCGTCCTTCACTCTCCGGGCGTGTGACCCGGTCTTGCCCCCGCTGGCGCTACGGCACTGTGAGCCGGCCGGTTGCCCGCACTGGCTGCACCCGAACGACTCCCACACCCGTCGCCGCTCGGCCGCCTCCGCCTGCAGCCGCTGCCGCAGTCGGTCATAGATCGCCTCCCGGTCCTTTCGCCACTGCTCAAGGTGCCGGGGGCAATACCGAGGGGTGCTCTTGTCCGTTGCCGGTGCTCGGAGGATCTCCATGCACAACACGAACTTCCTCGCGCAGGCGGAACCATTCGTCGCCTGGTACTCGGCCTTCTCGCACCGCGGCAGGCCCAACGTCCGCAGCCAAGCAGCCAGTTCCTCATCGTCGTCGTACGCCACAGCAACATCCGCGAGGGCATTGAGCAGCCCATCGGTGGCCCGGACGTGCCAGCCGGACGCAGTGTCCCCGTTGATGTCGTCGGGCCCAGGTCTCAACGTCAAGCACTGATCCAAAAGCGCCTGCACGGACTCCAGCTTCGACAGCTTCTCTGACCGGACCACCTGCTGCTGCGGCTTCTTCGGCATGCCCGAGACCGTACTGCTGCCGTCGTCGGCAGCAATGACGCGCCACGCTGCGCACCTGGTGCAGATTCACCAGATCACGTGACGGCGCCAGCCATGTCTCCAAGGGCAACTGACCAGCCAGGGCCCCTAGGCCCTGGCGGTGCGCTGTCGGCGCGGAGCGTCGATGGCGCAGGTCAGGCGGCAGCATGGCGGGTCCAGCGCCGCCTGGGCGCTGGCCACGGGTGCGGGGGCGGAGCACGCCGCGCCCAGCACGCCGTCCAGCTGGCCTGCGCAACGGTCGTTCAGCTGCAGCCCGTACTCGCCGACTCCGGGGAGCTGCAGGTTGTCTGCCGGCCTGCCTGAGCGGGGTGCAGTGACAGTGACCCGGCACACGGGCTTCTTTGAAGAAGGCGAACCGCGTCTGACCTGGGCAAACGCTGATTTTGTATCAGCTCTAGGGCGAATACATCTCTCCGTCGGAGAGCCAGATGTATTCCGCCTGTACCGCGATGCATCTGTGGTCTGTGCCGCCTACCCGGTGCGGTGCGACTCGCCGGTGGACGGTCAACGGTGAAGATGCATCACGGAACATATGCGCCCTGATATGTTTGCGGCTCGATCTACCGTGTGCTTGAGAAGGGAGGGCCGATGGCGAAGAAGCCATCGGGGCGCGCCAGGGCAGATGAGGCCCTCGCGCAGGGCCTGGCCGACCTGATCGGCAGCGGCCTCGAACAGCTGCGGGCTCAGAACCCCGGCATCGGCTTCACCCTGATCGCCGACGCCGCGAAGCCCAACAAGAGCGCGAACACCCACGGCGGATCCTGGGTCGCCACGGACCGCGAGCTCCTCGCGAACATCTGGCGGTTCGAGTTCACCCCTCGCGAGCGCGCGGTGCTCGACATCATGACCGCGGAGATCAACGAGGACGGCCAGTGGCACGGTAAGCAGTCAGAGCTCGCCAACCGGCTCGGCTGCTCCCAGGGATCGGTGTCGAAGGCGATCAGTAAGCTGGAGTCGACGAACTTCGCTTGGAAGCTGATCCGGTGCCTCTACCAGGTCAACCCCGACTGGGCGTTCGGATGGGGAAGCGAAGCCCACATCCGGTCGATCCAGCGGATCGGGCAGGCCGTCATGGACATGAAGCGGATCAAGATCCCGTACGACAGCACGAGGAAGGCGGCATGATGACAGCGTCACCGGCCGATACCCCGAGCGTGGCGTCTTGGTACAACTCCTTGGTCTTCGAGTACCTCCCGAATGCCGGGCTCACCCAGACCGAGCGAGACGTCCTCGACATCCTGCTTGCCCGCCAGGCCCCTGGCGGCGTCGTCGAGATCACCCAGGCCGACCTCTCCAAGAGGCTCGGTGTCCTCCAGCCGAACATCAGCAAGGCCCTTGGACGCCTGCAGGAACTCGGCATCATCGACCCGCCGGAGATCCGCCGCCGCGGGCGCATCCTCCTGCACCGGGCCCTTGCAGCATACGAAGGCCCGCTTCAGGCGATGAACGCCATGAACGACGAGTCGCGCCCGGACTGGCCACTGAACATCCCCACGAACCCGATCCGGCCGGCCCGTGCGGCATCGCCTGCAGCAGCGAAGCAGAAGGCGGAGCCGCGCAAGGCCAAGGCCAGCCGTGCCAGGCTGCGGCTCGTGTGATCGCGGGCATTGCCGACAATATGCGACCGGCTATGTAGCTGGGCGCGCGGGCCATCTACCTGCACAAACGCATACGCCTCCCGATCCGAGTATTACGGGGGATATGCGAGCGCATATGTATCTCCCCGGGTCGGCACGGCTGCCGACTCGGGGAGATTTCGTTGCCGGCAGCGCAGAAGCCACGTCGAGCAGTACGCCCACGGGCTAGCCGCTCGAGCCAGCGGGCCGGTGAACTGCGGTGAGAGCTCCCCTGTGGCGCCTCAGAGGGGGGCGGTCAGACCAGGGCACCGCTGGGATCGGGGGCGGAACCTCCGTGGACCTTCTCTTTTTCGGCGGCCGCCGGACGGGTGGACCGTACAGCGAAAGACCCCAGGGCGGCCTCGGGATCGGGCAAACCGACCGATGATGGACGCCATGACACACCGGACAATCTCCGGGTCGCCATGAACACAGCCCCCTCCTGGCAGCCACCCGAATGGCCACACTGCGGACATGGCGCTGTCTCTGGTCTGAACCCAGTCGGCTGCCGCGGCATCCACGTCCCCGGCCGCACGGCCTGCCTGGCCCACCTGGCGGATGCCGCCCGCGACGCCTACCTGGCCGACCTGGCTCCCTGCGCCGACATCGACCATCGCGGCACCCACTTCACCAAGATCCTTCTCAACGCACTCCTTCAGGCGCTTCGGGACCCCACTACCGGACGACCCCATCTCGGCACTGCCCGGTTCGACGAGGCGACGTTCTCCAGCAATGCCAGTTTCGGCGGGGCGTCGTTCGCTGGCGACGCAGAGTTCCGATGGGCAAAGTTCTCCGGCGACGCCTGGTTCCGATGGGCGAAGTTCTCCCGCCATGCCTCGTTCGTCGGGGCGGAGTTCTCCGGCAACGTGAGATTCGACAGTGCGGAGTTCTTAGGCGGCGCCACGTTCGAGAACGCGGAGTTCGCCAGTGGTGCTGGGTTCGTCCTCGCAAGGTTCTCCAGCGTCACATTCCACGGGGCGAAGTTCGCCGGCGACGCCTCATTCGGTAGGGTGAAGTTTTCCGACTTCACCTCATTCGACAGGGCAAAGTTCTTCGGCATCGCACTGTTCAGCAGGGCGAAATTCTCCCGCCGTGCCTCGTTTGTTGAGGCAGAGTTCTCCGGATTCCCTATGTTCGACAAAGCGTCGTTTTCCAGCGAGGCCGTGTTTCGTTGGGCTTCGTTCTCCGGCGACGCATCGTTTGTTGAGGCAGAGTTCTCCGGCGACGCCACGTTCGACAGGGCGAGGTTTGCAGCACTGTCGTCGTTCGGTCCACTTGTGTGCGTACAACAAGTTGATCTATCTGGTGCGACGTTTGAGGCGCCGGTGACGATAGAGATCGCGGCCAGTACAGTGCGCTGTGTACGGACGCAATGGAACTCAACGGTGACCCTGCGTCTGCGCTATGCGACCCTGGACCTCGGTGACGCAGTTCTCTCTTCCCCGGTTGCCGTTACCACCCACCCGGCGCCATTCACCACCGGCTTCGATAGGACGATGGACGAGAGTGAGCTGATCCCCCTCGACCCCAGTGTCCAAGTGATCTCGGTCCAGGGGGTAGACGCCTCCCATCTGGTTCTGACGAATACCGACTTAACATCCTGTGTTTTCTCCGGGGCCTTCCACCTGGACCAACTTCGTCTGGAAGGCCGCTGTAGCTTCGCCAGCACGCCCGCTGGCTTCCACATGCGTGGGATCTGGCCCTACTGCTGGTGGACCCGCCGATACACCCTTACCGAAGAACACCACTGGCGCGCGCACCGCAGCGCCGAGAACCCCAGCCCCCCGCATGGGTGGCACAGCTATGCGCCGCGGCCCACAGCCGCCGGGCCCGAGAGTCTGGCCGCGACCTATAGGCAGCTGCGCAAGGCGTTCGAGGACCGCAAGAACGAGCCCGGGGCGGCGGATTTTTACTACGGCGAGATGGAGATGCGCCGCCACGATCAGACTGGAACCCCGCGCGCCGAGCGCGCCCTACTTTGCGTGTACTGGCTGCTGTCCGGTTATGGCCTGCGCGCCTCCCGTGCTCTGCTCTGGCTCGGGGTCACCATGACCAGCACGGTCCTGGCCATGATCCTCTGGGGTTTGCCCACGACGGTGCCACTGCCCAGCGCCACCGGCACCATCACGGGTAACACTCTCAGCTTGAGCACGAACAACCCAGACCTGTCCATCACTGGCGACCAATGGTCGCTCGAGCGTGCCGACCGGGCCGTCCGAGTGTCCGTCAACGCCGTGGTCTTTCGGACCTCCGGGCAGAACCTCACCCGCCGCGGAACCTACATCGAGATGGTGTCGAGGATCATCGAGCCTATCCTGCTCGCGCTCGCCCTCTTAGCCATCCGGGCACGTGTAAAGCGATGACTGCAGTCTCAAGTCCGGGGGGCAGGCCGGTTTGCCCAGGCGCGCCGTGCAGAAAGAACGAGATTGCTCATTAATCTTTCCCCTAGTCCGCCGTTTTGGGGCTTAGCCGATCAGTGCGTGCCGCACTGGGATGCTCGCCCCGGAAGCGGCCAGCACTGCACCGGCCGCGGGTCCGCTGCCGAGGAAGGCCAGGCCCCGACGATCAGGCCGAAGAAGACCGCGATGAGGAGGGGTGGGCGCGCTTTGCCAGCGTGCACCCATTCACTGCGACCCTCGATCTTGCCGACGTGCTCTCCGCCCCCCTCCAGCGGGGACTCAGGCGCGGCCAAAGTCCAGGGAGCCCATCACCGAGAGGAACCAGGACCAGGTGGGACCGCCAGCAGGTGAGCGGCTACCTGCCTCGAAGGGAGCAAGGGGAGCAAGCGATTTGATGGGGCGACCGGGCCTGGCCTTATAGTCCGACGGTGTACTTGTGCTACGTCGATGATTCGGGCTCGGACAACATTCGCACCCTGACCGGTCTGCTGGTGCCGGCCGCAGGCTGGAGCGATGCGATGCACTGCTGGCTGGAGGGTCGGCGGGCGGTCGAGGCCGAGTGGGGCGTGGCGAAGAGCACCGAGCTGCACGCTGTGAAGCTGGTCAAGGGCCGGGGCAGGTTCTGTGTGACGGAGGAGCAGGACAAGCTGTTCCAGAAGCCGGCCCGGATCGCCGCGCACGAGATGCTGCTCAAGCGGCTGGCACGGTGCGAGAACGTGACGGTCACGACGGTGGCCTGCCGGACCAGCGTTCTCCCGGACGTGTACACCTGCCTCGTCGAGCACCTCGAGGAGTGGGCCGCGGCCGAGGACACCCACGTGATGGTGGTCCTCGACGGCAACCCGGGGCCGGCGGACACCGACGGCCTGACCGTGGAGGCCGCGAGCGAGGCCTGGCGGCATGCCGTGCGCAACGCCGCCCCGTACCGGGGCGTGCACCGTGGTCTGCCGCTGGCGTCCCGCCGGGTGCTGGAGGACCCGGTGATGCAGGACAGCGCTCACAGCCAGCTCATCCAGGCCGCCGACATGGTCGCGTACGCGGCCTACCACCACCTAGCCTGCTCCGATCCCACGCTGTGGCCGAAGCTGAAGCCGATCGGCCCGATGTCCCGTTCCTACCGCCGGCTGAGCTCGCGGTGGCTGGGCGACCCTGCAGGCGAGGGGATCGTGTGGCGGGACCCGGCCGGCGGTTCCTGAGGAACTGGCTCGGGAACGCAGAAACCCCCGGACGGACCGGGGGCCTACGAGGTGCAAGATCCCTTGGGCGTTCTCGATCGAGCGCATAGGACCTTGCACATATATGTTCGCGGATACAGCAAGCAATGGCAAGCTACGCGGGCAGTGACCGTTCTCTCGCGGGTCGGGCCGTGGGCCCGGCCCCGAGAGGTCACTGATCGGAGATGAGCTGCTGGAACAGTGCGCATTCCATGGCGTGCCACTCGCGGACCATGACCTCACCGTCGTCGGCCCGGATGACCTCGAAGTGCCAGGGCAGGCAGTCGGTGCAGGGCCACACCTCGTAGGGCGCCCCGTTCTCGTCGAAGGCGGGCAGATCGACGGAGCCGACGGGTGCGTCGTAGGTGACCTTGCGGCTGCGCGGTGACGTCATGGGTTCTCGGATCCTTCTTTCAGCGGGTGCCAGTGTTCAGGTGGGCCTGCCGCGTGGTGACCAGGGCCCGCCACCTGGTGTGCACGGGCTCTTCTGCGTCGAGCCAACGGACGGCCGTTGAGGTGTCGGGGTGCTGGCCAGCCATGAAGTGGGCGATGTCCGTGTAGTGGGCGTAGTCGCCGCCGCGGGCGAGGTCGCGCAGGCGGGCCTGGGCGGCCGCGTGGGCAGCATCGTCGCCGCGGACGGCGTGGTGGAAGGCGGCGGCAAGCTCGAGCGCGGCCTGCGCGGCGACGATACCGGCGGCGGCGGTCTCGGTGCGCAGGACCTGGATGCGGTCGTCGACGCCGTCCAGGCCCGCGTCGCGGACGATAGCCGCGGTGCGGACGGTCAGGGCGGTTGCGCGCAGGTCGAGGCCGGTCAGGAGCTGCTCGGCGAGGTCGATCTCGTCGGCGGCGGCCTCGGGATCGGTGAAGGCGAGCACGAAGGCACGCTGGGCCTGGGAGGTCGCACGCTCTCCGGCAACACCATGCTGCTCGGCCTGGGTCCGGGCGGCGAGGTAGGCGTCGGCGGCGGCCGCCATGTCGCCGTGAGGCCACAGGATGTCGCCCTCGACACGGCGCTGCCGGCCCTTCCACCCGAGGCCCTGCGCGGCCTGGTGGGCGGCGGGGAAGTCACCGGCGAGACGGGCGAGATGGACCAGGCCGCGGCGGGCCGCCGGCGCGAGGCGGCCGCCGCCGTCGGCGACGAGCTGCATGCCGCGGCGGGAGTCCAGGCGGTGGCCGAGGTCCCGCTGCGCCTTGGCGAGGTAGTAGACGGCCATGTGCTGCAGGTCGTCGGGCAGCAGACCGGCTGCGGTGACGGTCGACAGGCGCTGGACGGTGCGGGAGCGGTGCTCGTGCTGCCGACGGGCGAGCGTGCTGAGCAGCTCGACCAGCGCGTCGGCGGCCGTGGCCAGCGCCTGCCCGCCACCCGGGTCCGCGGCAGCAGCCGGGGCGAGGGGCTCCCACACGGAGTCGGACACATACGTCCAGGCCGCGTCCGTGAGCCAGCCGAGGCCGAGGCGGTGGTTACGGGCGAGCGCGAGGCCTTGGCGCAGGCAGGCGACCAGCAGCCGCCGGCCGCCGCCCGGGGTGCCGGTCCACTGCCGGCCGAGGGCGTCGAAGGCCCGCAGCGCGGCGCTCGCCCAGTCCTGGTCGGACCAGCGGTCGTCGCTCTGGTCGTCGGCCCGGCGCACGGCGGAGCGCACCACGCCGTGCAGGTGATAGGGCCACGGGGCGAGCGGGTTCTCGCGGACGAAGGGCCGCTCGATCAGGCGCAGCGCCGGGGCCTGGTGGGTCATGGCGGCGGCTGTGGTGGCGAGGGGGACGTCGAAGGCGTCGAGGAGGCTGGCGGCGCGCAGTACGTGGCGCTCATCGGGGGTGAGGTCTTGGAGGGTGCGGGCGATGAGGGCGGGGAAGTCGTGGTCGAAGTCGGCCGGCTCGGGGGTGCGGGTGCGGCGGATTTCCAGGAAGCGCATGACGGCGAGGTCGAGGAACAGCGGCAGGCCGTGGGAGCGGGCAGTGATGACCTGGCGCAGCTCGTTGCCGATGAGGGGCTGGCCGTTCGTGGTGAGGCGGCGGGCGAGGTAGTCGTCGCAGTCCTCGGGGCTGAAGTCGCCGATCAGGATTTGCCGGTCGGCCACCGGCACCGGGCCAGGCACGGCACTGGGCGCAGTGCCGTCGGGCCCGGTGCCTGCCAGTGCGGTGACGGGGGTGGTGCGGGCGGCGGGGATGTGGGCGGCGAGCTGCGGCCAGGCGGCGGGCCCGGTGTAGTCGAGGTGCCCCTGCAGGGCGCTGTCGGCCCACTGCAGGCGGCTGCGGCCGGTGATGACGAACAGGGCGTTCGGCATCAGCCAGACCACGCGCTGGATCAGGCGCTCCAGGTCGCGGTTGGTGCGGTCCCCGGTGTCCTCGAAGGTGTCGAGAAGGACCACCGGTACGACGGCGTCCTTGGCGGGCAGCCGGTCGATCTCGTAGGCGAGCAGGTGCGGGTAGAAGGAGAGCGCGTCCAGGTCCGGTTCCGCCTCCAGCAGGTCCGCGAGCCGCGGGCAGCCGGCCAGCGCCCGGGCCGTGGTGCGGCGCTCGCGCACCGCCCGCACGACAGCGCCGGCGACATGACCGACGGCCGAGCCGACGGCGCCCGGCAGCGCGAGGGCCTGCGCGGCCTCCGACAGCGCGGACTGCACCTGGCCGGGCAGCGCCTTGGCAAAACGGCTCACCAGCCCCGCGCGGCGCAGATACTCCTCCAGAGGCTCGCCCGGATGGTTGTGCTCCCAGTACCGCACCAGAGCGATGTCGAACGCGGGCAGAGCCCGGTCCAGGCCGGCCAGGGCCAGGCGCAGCGTGAGGACCAGGCGCTCGAAGTCGCCGCCGGCGGAGCGGGCGAGGTCGATGCGCACCGGCAGCAGCCGGGGCGAGGCGGGCCAGGTGGGCTCGCCCCACTGGGCGGGGCGCAGGGCCGTGTCGGCGAGCGCAGCCTCCAGCTTCCGCGACAGGGTGCTCTTGCCGATGCCGCCGACACCGTGGAAGACCAGCACGTTGCGCCGCGCTGCTTCCAGGTCCTGGACGTCGAAGCCCGGTGCGGTCACGGCGGCCAGGTGCCCGGTGAGCGCGTCCGCGACCGCCTGCCACTGGCCCTGCCGGTTGGTGAACGCCTCGTCCGTTCCCACGCGCTCGTTCGAGCCGAACCGTGCCCGCAGATCCCCCGCCACCGCGTCCCCTCCCGCCGATCTGACCCGGCATCAACCTACGCCCTCGCGACACGGTCGGCAGGGCCCCGCGTTGTGGCCGGCCCGGGACGGGGCGGACAATGGCTTGATCGTTTCCGAGCCGAGGTGGACCCGTGCCCAACCCACAGCCCCAGGACAGCCCCGACTACTCCGGGCTGCCCGCGTCCGGCCGCGAGGACACGCAGGCGCTGGACGCCGTGCAGGCGGTGGCGGCCTGGTACCGGGCCCGGATCGGCGCCGAGCGCGCGAAGCCAGCCCCAGACACGGAACGCATCGACCGCTGGACCGCGGCCCTGCACGCCACAACAACCGACCGGATCCGCCTCGTCGCGGCCGACGTCGAGGAGCAGACGGAGATCGGGGCCCGCTACACCGCGCTGCTGGCCGAGCTGAGGGGGCGATAGCCGAAGACGAGGCAGGCAGGGCAGGGCGTTCGACACTGCCCTGGCTCAGGGACGGTTGGTGCACACCAGGCGCCCGATGTCCCGCAACTGTTCTTGCTGGGCTCGCCGGCCCGGAGGACGATCATGGCCGCCGCAGGCCAACCAGGTGCCGTTGCTCCCGATATAGATGCCCACCACGCCTCCGTGATGGCTGCAGGCACCTCGCTTCCCGATCGCTGCGGACCCTGAGCCGTCGGCGCACCCCGCCCCCTGGTAGGACCAGCTGACCGGCACGTAGCTTGGCGATGGAGACGAGGCCGGGTCGGGCTCCATGTCCCGGGAGGTCAGCGGAAGTACGATCAAGAACACGACGATGTAGGCCACGACAAGCGCGCCCAACCCGCTCAGTGCGACCCACTGCAGGCATCTCCGCCACCGCGGAATTGGTGGAGAGCGCGGAGGCGGTGGCGGCTCCACGAGCAGGCCGTCACGCTTCGCCCAATAGCGGACCAGCTTCGGATTGCTGCGATCGAAGTGCCGCACAAACCCTCCCCGACCTGGCGTTGTCGCGGATCCTCCCACACTCCATGGCCACTCGACGGAGCGATCTGTGACTTCGGATCCCACGCAACGAGGACTCGCGCCGGCACGGTCCGCGGCAGGCCCGGCGGTGTTCCACCGGGGCTGCCACAGGCGCGGTCTCGAGCAGACGATCAGCGCTCGCTACACCGCGCTGCTGGCCGAGCTGACCGACCGGTAGTCGGCGGCGGGCTCCGGCAGGGCACGCGCGTCGCCCACCGGCTGCCCCAGGCGTGGTGGCTGGAAGGCGGCGGGCATCAGCGGACGGGCCAAGGCGGCGATGTCCTCCAGCTCGTCGCGGTGCTGGGGCAGCGCCCGACGCAGCGCCGCGTGGGTGTGCAGGAACGCGGCCGCCTCTTGCTCGGTGTAGGGGCGCAGCCGACCGGCGGCCAGCGCCGCGGCGGCCCGCGGGCCGCCGGTCGTCCGGGTGTTCTCCTGGTGGGCCAGGAGGTGCCCGCCGCGGTCGATGACCAGGACCGTGTGGACGGCCTCGTGGCCCTGGGCGGCCACGATCGCGGCGGCCGTGCCGGTGAAGCAGGTGCGGTGACCAGCCACGGAGGTGAACCTGGACGGCACGCCGTTCCTCTGGTTCAGGGCATAGCGCAGCGCGCATCCCTGTCTGCTGTCGGCCTCGCGGACAGCCAGCACCGCGACCTCGACCCGGTACCCGGCCCGGTGGAACGCCGCAGCACTGTCGAGGAACTCGGCCGCACTGCCCGGGGCGATCTCGATGACCACATCACCCCGACGCTCACGCACCCAGGCCTCGGCCTGCCGGAACCAGGCCCGGTAGTCCGCCCGGATCGCCGCCCCGGCATGCCGCGCCTCGGTGAGCAGCAGCTCGAAGTAGTCCGGGTGTGCGGCCTTGAAGACGTCGCTCGACAGCAGCACGGTGCCAGGCTGCATCGCCCGCAGCACCATGCGGCTCGCCCCGGTCTTCCCGGCACCCGGCTCGCCCATCACGTACACCGCGACCGGCTGCTCCTGCGCGCGGATGGCATCCAGGTAGCCGGGCACGATCAGGTTCTCGAAGGTCCAGCGGTGCTCCGCCGCACTCAGCCGGTGGTAGTCCACGCCGGGCGGCCCCGGGCGCACCTGAGCGGTGCGCCGCACCGGCTCGGCGAGCGCTGCGGCCCGCTCGGCGTCCCGGCTCACCGCCAGCAGGCGGTCGGCCGGCAGGCGGGTCTCGGCCCGCACCAGCGAGTGCTCCGTCTGCCGCAGCGAGCGGCGGAAGCGGTCGGTCTCCATCGCGCTCCACCACCGGGCCCGCTCGGCCTCCACCGCCCGGGCCGCGCCCGGGGCCTTCGACCAGGCCCCGTCGACGAGCTCGTTGCAGTACAGGAGCTCGGTGCCGCGGCGCACCACGGTGATGCGGTCGACCAGCCGCTCGGCCTCCAGCACCTCCAGGGTGCGGCCGAGCTGCCGGGCGCACTCGTCGTGGTTGGACCACGACACGTACCGCCCGGCCCCCGCGCCCTCACCGAGGTAGCGGCCCAGGACGCCGAGCTGACTCCACGCCAGCGCGCACGCCACCGCCACCACCTCGACCCGGTACCCGGCCGCCCGGTACGCCCCCACCTGGGCCCGCGCCTCGTCCGCGTCCGCTAAGGCGGTCTCCACCAGCGCGTCCAGACGACGGGAGCGGACGTGCTCCTCCACCGCGGCCTGCCACCGGCGGGTGTCGGTGCGCACCGTGGTCCCGGCCGTGCGCACGTCCTGCGACAGCAGCCGGTCGTAGTCCTGGTGGACAGCCTTGTACAGGTCGGCGCCGACGCGCACCGCGCCACCGCGCAGACCGAGAACGGGCAGCAGCAGGTCCCCGAGGGTGGACTTCCCGCTCCCGGGCGGACCGGCCACCAGCAGCACCACCGGCTTCTCCTGCGAAACGGCACCGCCCGTCCAGACCGGAAGGATCATCCGGTCCAGGACATTGGCACTCTCGGCCTCGGAGAGCACCTCCGCCACCGTCTCCCCCTCACCCACCACGCCTCCCAGCGCTCCCCACCGACCGACCCGACCCGCACTCACCGCCCCGATCAGGCGGTGGCCTCCTCCAGCTGCAGCCGTGTGCGCAGCGTCTGGAGGGTCTCGCCGGTCGCGGTGACCACGTACTGGCCCCAACCGTTGATCTCGGTCCCCACCTGCGCCTTCAGCGCCGGGGAGGGAAGAGCGAAGACCCGACCATCAGCGATGCGGATCCAGCCGTCCGCGGTGACGCTCGCATAGAACGTCGCCCCGGCCCGCTTCTTGGTGTGGTGCAGCTGCGCCTCCGGTGCCAGCCAGCCGCGCTCGATGAACGGCATCAGCGCCCCCGTGCCACGCCGATCACCGGCCTGCTCGTCCGCAGCAGGCTTGACGCCGTCGAGCAGCAACCTGCGCAGGACATCGTTCGGCGTGTCCACCAGCGGCTCGCTGTGCCGCTGCAGATAGGCGAACACGTCGTCATCGATCTCGATGGTGCGGGTGGTGTGGATCATTGCGCCCCTCCTCTTTATCTGCGATCACCCCAAGATCTCCCAGATGTGACGCCAAGTCAAATCGTCCTGCGCCAGCCAGACACCGGCTGGTGCAAGGCTACGAGCGGCAGTTTGAAACGGAGGCTGTGGCTCCGAAAGGCGAGCGGATGCCGACAGAGCCGCGGCCGACAGGCGGCGTTGCCGCTCGCCACCGCAGCCCGATCAGGCCCTTCCGAGCGACTGATCACCCCAGGGCCCCGCCTCTGCCAGGACCTGCTATCTGGCGTGCGGGAGCAGGAGATTTTCGCTTGCCGGATGACCAGGTGCGGCAGTGGACTGCTTGCCCGGCGGATGCACGAGCGTCTGCGACGCCGGGTCGGCACTACCGAGCACTACAGGTCGGGCGGGCCGATCAGCTCGGCAACGGACCAAGGCCCGGTCGGGTGACCTCGCTCGTCCACGCCCCACCGGCTCAGCTCGCCGCGGTCGACGGTGCCGTGCGTAAGGACTGCGAGGTCCAGCCACCCAGAGTGGCTGCCGGCCTCGATCGCCCTGGCCCAGGCATGCCGCGCCCGATCCCGGTGGTCGGCGGCTTCGCCGGATTCGGCAGCGGTGGCAGCGGCAGCTTCCGCCTCGCGCGCCAGCCACGTCCAGGCCGAACTGTCCCCGTGCCGGGCGGCCAGATCGGCGGATGATTCCGCCGCGGCTACGTCGCCCAGTCGGTGGTGGAGGCGGGTGAGGCCGACGGCGTCGACAGGGAACCCGGCCTGCTCCGCGGTGCGCCACACCGCCAGTGCGCCGCGCAGGTCGGAGAAGGCCTCGAGGCGTCGGGCGTGATCGGCGAGCAGTTGGGCGGCTTCGCGGGGCGGTGCTTGGCGAAGGAGCTGGTCCACCTTCGCATGGTCGCCAGCGTGGTAGAGGAGACGGAGCAGGTGGCTTCGAGCGATGCTGCTGTTCAAAGAGAGCGCCAGCCACCACAGCGCGACGGCGGTCTCCAAGTCTTGGATCCGCTCGGCCTCGCAGGCGCGTTCTTCCGCGTCGGTGCGGGCCGTGTAGTCGGAGGTAACTCCGACGTGGTCCCGGTGGTCGAGGAGGGGCGTGGGGCGGAGGCGGGCGGCGAGATGACGGTGGCCCTGGTCGGCTAAGGCATCGGCGGCCCGGAGCATGCCTGGCAGGTCCCCGACCTGCATGAGCAGGCGGGCGAGCGTGGTCATCGAGCGAGGTTTGCCAACGGTGAGGGCCGTGGTGGCGTGGGCGATGGCTGTGGTCCACTCGCCCTTGCGGACGAGGATCTCGACCAGGCGCTCGACGGCACCCTCGCGGCCAGCCGCGAGATCGGCGCGTGCGGCGTCCTCAGCCCCGGTGCGGTCGCCGAGCTGCTCGCAGGCGACGACCTTCCTGGCGTTGGCGTAGGGGATGCCACGCTCATCGGCAATGTTCCACAGGTCGCGGGCACCGACGTGGTCACCCTGGTCGCCGAGGCTGCGGGCAAGGAACACGAGGGCCTGCACGTCGTCAGGTTCGGCGACCATGACGGCACGCCATGCGGAGCGAGCGCCTTCGAGATCACCCTGTCTGAGCATCAGGTCGGCGCGGCGCCATACCAGGCGGAGGTCGTCCACATCGTAGGCGGCGCTCCACGCCGCGTGCGCGCCGTCGTGGTCCCGTGCCCGGTATCGGGCCTGGCCGAGTTCGACCAGCGCCTCGGGGGTGCCGAGTCGAATCCGCAATCGGGCCGCGAGTAGAAACATGCCCCGCTGCTCAGCGGAGCGGACGAGCCGGCGGAGACTCTCCGGGTCGGTGACGTGCCGGCAGGCGTCCCAGAACTCAGGGGGAGCGGGTTCCAAGAAGCGAGCGCGGTGCAGATGCTCGGTCAGATGGTCCGCCATCTCGTACAGCGGGGGCCCGGTGGGGGCGTGACCCGGCGGGGAGACGGCCGGTGCGAACGGACCGGGCACCCCCAGGCTCGGCCGGGAGGTCTCAGTAATCGCGCGAGTGAACCAGGCATGGTTCTCACGCAGTTCGGGCGCGAGTACCCGCCAGCCAGCCAGGTCGAGGTGGCCCACAGCAGCGGCACGGACGAAGTCGAGGCCGATCTCCGTACGGTGGCCCAGGCGGTAGGCGTCGGCAACCGCGTGCAGAACGGCGCGTGTCTCGGGCACTGCGTGCTCATAGCGGATGACCTGTTCAAGAGAACCGGAGAGGTACTGGGTGATCCGACCGGTCGACTCCTCCTTCGCCAAGGCCCGGGAATGACGGGGGTCGGTCGCGGCCAAGCGGCGAAGTTCCGCGAGAGCCCTGCCGTCGAAGCACTCCGCGACGTCGATCGTTCGGTCCTCGATCACGCGGCGCACACTGACATAGGTGTCGTCAGCGTGCGAAAGAGTCGCGGTGAGGATACGCGCTGCAAGGCCGCGGTGAAGGGCAGACACCAGGAGCAACGGTCCGACGGACGGGTCGTTGAGGGCCGTGTGGAGCTGTTCGGCGACAGAGCGGGCATCCTGGCCAGAAGGCCCGAGGAACATGGCGAGGTCGTCCAGCCACACCACTGTTCGCTGCGCCAGGCTCCGGTCCCGCAGAACGGTAAGCAGGTTCTCAACGCCCGAGGGCACCCACACCCGCCACGGCGCGGGCAGATTCTTAACCGCCTCCCACAGGGCGCGGGTCTTGCCGGTCGACGGATCGGCGACCAGGCACACTAACGCCGACTGCCGTCGCATCTGGACCCGAGTAACGAGGGCCGATAGCTGATCGTCGTGGACACGGCGGACGTAGGCGGGGAGCGGATTATCGGCGCCGTCGGCGGTGATGGCCCGGTGCACCCCGAGAAGCTGGATCGGGTCTGCGGACGCGAGCGGCACACCAGGGTGCGCCGGCCCGGTGCCAGTTCCCGGCGCTGTGGGCGACAGGCTCCCGTGCAGTTTCGCGCGGATCCGGAAGCCGTCGATGAACGCTCCTTGCGGGCCCCAATCCCCACAGGCCTTGTTCAATGCGTTGAACAGCTCGGCGCCGGCTGCCGCCGTCCCTTCGAGGCTCCACGGGGCGAGCCGGCCGACGGCCTCGGCGACGTCCTGCTCGTCGTCCGCCAGGACCCGCAGGAATCGCACCCGCAGCCTGTACAGCATCCGCCACGTGACCTCGGGCGTGGCCAACCCGGTCGCAAGTAGCCCGCTGCTGCGAGCCTTGTCGATCATCGCGTCGAGATGGGAGAGCCGCTTGCGATCGTTCCGGTCGTGGCGGCGCGGGTCACTGCGGAAGTCGGCGTTGTCCCTCGCGGCCCCCGCGGCGACCGCGAGCGTTCGCAGCTGGACCAAGTGCTCGGTGCGGTCGCCAACGGCCAGACAAAGGCGCAGGCTCCCCGCCCGGATCTCCTCCCACCGTTCCACAGCCGTCCTGGCGAACGTGCTCAGCAGCTTCACTGTGTCGGCATGACTAGTGATCACCCGAGGGGCGCGGCGCGCTCCGATCGCGAGTTCGACCGGGTCGCCGTTCCTCGCTCTCCCCGCCAGGAGGAAGTCGTCCACCGGAGTGCGCCTGGGCCGCGGCTGGAACGTGAGCTCAGTCGGCACGACGTCATGGCCGAGTTCAGCGAATGGGGTGCCGGTAAGGATGTGTGACGCCAGCACCGCTCCCAACCGCGCCTCCATCGTGTGGCCGACACCGCCGGTCGACTCGGTCGACGCCTCAACCGGCACACTTCACCCCCTTCACCACGGAGCAACACCGTAGTCGGGTGGGCCGGTGCCACGCTGAAGCTTCGGCCAGCACGTCGCCCCGGAGAAGGATGTCGCGCTCGCTCTGGCCACCATCGATAAGCACCTCACCGGCCACGCCGCCCACTCCCCCGGTCCGGCCCCGTCCTGCGCCCCCGTCGGTTCCGGTGATCATCAACGGCGAGCCTAGGGCACCTCGCCGACACCTCATTGGGCCCCTTTACCCGGTGTGCGGAGGCAGGAGTTCCTTCGCTCGCTGGGCGATCGGTTGAGGCAGCAGGCCGCCTGCCCGGCGAGTGCGAGAGTCGGCCCGGAGACGACGGACGAGGAGCGAGGCGTTGGCGATCGTCACGCCTTCCAGGTGAAGCACACCGCGAGGAACCTTTGCGCCGTGAACAGCGACATGCGCAGCCACCGGAACGCCGAGCGCGAGCTCGGCCTGCCGCGCCTCCCAGGCCACGGTCTGCAGAGCACGGGTCTGGCAGTGACCGCCGTACCAGAGCTGTCCGTTGCGCACCTGCAGCTGGGAGTTCCTGGACACCCAGTTTTTCGTGTCGATGTAGATCACTTCACCACCCGGGGCTATCAGGAGATGATCCAGGTTCGCGCTGGATCCAGGGATGGCCCGGTCGTGCAGCACTGTCCAGCCCGCCCTCTCCAACGGCACCAGCAGCCGAGCGGTCTGCCGCTCCCCCGCGGCACCCACCGCCCACGACCCACCTCGGCCCGCCACGAAGGTGAGCACCACTGTGTAGACCATCCCCGCAGCCACGAAGACCACCCCGAGCACCCTCAAGCCGTCGGTAGGCGCCTTCCACCAGATGACCAGGCCCATCGCGGCCATGACCGGCAGCCGCCACTTCAACGAACGTCGTAACCGCCGACGCGCTGCCACACCGGGCCGCTGCGCCATCCGCGCCGCACTTGCTCCTGCCCCGTTCCTCGTAGCCACCAGTGCCCCCTCATCCCGGCCGTGCCTTTGTGCACGGACTCGACCGCCAGGGGTAACACAGCCAGGCGGCGAATCAAGGCCTCTTCGCGGAACTGCCGACCGAGCTGACGCTCGATGGGTCAGCGCGGAACCGCACCTGACAAAGCGCTGAGCCTGCCCAGACGGCTCGCAGGATGCGCGGCGCAGCACTTGCGCAGGGAAGAGGGTGCGCAAGCCGGCTCCTTGCGCACGCGCAGGCATCCTCCGCGCACCAGCCTGCGCATGCGCAAGAGAGGGGGCCCGATCATGCGCAGGCCGGTTGCGCAGGCGCCTTGCGCAGGCGTTCAGCCGCGCACCGGCTCCCAGGTGTCGCACCCGCGCAGGGGCGCGCACGCGCAAGCGGTGACCTTGCGCATGCGCAGCGAAGGCGTGCGCGCATGGCTGTGCTGCGCGGACCCCTCGCCTCGCGTGCTGACACCCCGGAGCATGTGCGCAGCTGTCGGTGTCGGCCGACATGATGGTGCGCATGGCACTCGACTCCCCCACTTCCTACGCCGACGCCGTCGCCGCCGCGGTGCAGGCCGCCGCCGCGTACTACACCGACGGCTCCACGCCGCTGGGCGATGACGAGTACGACGCGCTGGTGCGCGAGATCGAGGCCTGGGAGCAGGCGCATCCCGATCAGGTGCTGCCGGACTCCCCCACCGGGAAGGTCGCTGGCGGCGCCGTGGTGGGCGATGTTCCGCACAGTGTGCCGATGCTCTCCCTGGACAACGTCTTCTCCGCCGGGGAGCTCGCCGACTGGGCCGCCGGGCTGGAGCGCCGCCTCGGCCGCCAGGTGGACGGCTGGTGCGTCGAGCCGAAGCTCGACGGGCTCGCGGTTGCCGCCCGCTACCAGGCCGGCCAGCTTGCCCAGCTGATCACCCGCGGCGACGGCCTCGCCGGCGAAGACATCACTCACGCCACCGACGCCGTCCTCGGCCTGCCCCAGCAGCTTGCCGAGCCGATCGACATCGAGCTGCGCGGCGAGGTCCTCCTCACCCAGGAGCAGTTCGACCGGGCCAACGAGATTCGCCTCGCCCACGGCGCCGTGCCCTTCGCCCACCCGCGCAGCGGCGCCGCCGGCACCCTGCGCGCCAAGGACCGCCCGTACCGGATCGAGCTCACCTTCTTCGCCTACGGCGCCGTCAGCCACCTCACCGACCTCGGCCACACCGCCCTCCTAGAGCGCCTCGCCCAGCTCGGCGCCAACACCGCCGCCACCACCGCAGCCCACCCGCTGCGCTGCGCGACCATCGACGAGGTGCAGCAGCGCGTCGAGGAGATCGCCGCGCTGCGCGCCGCCCTGCCGTTCGGCATCGACGGCGTCGTCATCAAGGCGGACTCGGCCGCGGACCAGGAGCAGGCCGGCTCCGGCTCGCGCGCACCGCGCTGGGCCATCGCCCGCAAGCTCGCCGCCGTCCACAAGGTCACCCGCCTCCTCGGCGTCGAGTGGAACGTCGGCCGCACCGGCGTCATCGCCCCGCGCGCCGTCCTGGAGCCGGTCGTCATCGACGGCGTCACCGTCACCTACGCCACCCTCCACAACCCGGCCGACATCACCCGCCGCGGCCTCATGCTCAATGACCAGGTCTTCGTCTACCGGGCCGGCGACGTCATCCCCCGCGTGGAGGCACCCCTCGTCGACGAGCGCACCGGTGACGAGCTGCCGATCGTCTTCCCCGAGGTCTGCCCACGCTGCGGCGACGCCATCGACACCTCCCAGCAGCGCTGGCGGTGCGTCCGCGGCCGCGGCTGCGAGGCCGTTGCCTCCATCCGCTACGCCGTCGGCCGCGACCAGCTCGACATCGAAGGTCTTGGCGGCACCCGCGCCGTCCAGCTCGTCGAAGCCGGCCTGGTCGCCGACGTCGCCGACCTCTTCGCGCTCACCCGCAACCAGCTCCTGGCCCTCGACCGCATGGGGGAGACCAGCACCGACAAGCTCATCGCCGCGATCGAGACCGCCCGCACCCAGCCGCTCAACCGGGTGTTCTGCGCGCTCGGCGTCCGCGGCACCGGCCGGACCATGTCCCGCCGGATCGCCGCCCACTTCGGCTCCATGGCCGCCATTCGCGCCGCGGACGCGGAGGCCTTCGCCGAGGTCGACGGCATCGGCACCGAGAAGGCCCAGGTCATCGTCACCGAGCTCGCCGAGCTCGCGCCGGTTCTCGACAAGCTCGCCGCGTACGGCGTCGGCACCGAGGAGACCACCCCGGCCAGGTCCGCGGTTGCCGACGTCGGAGAGCAGACCGGCCCCCTCGACGGACAGGCCGTCGTCGTCACCGGCAGCATGACCGGACCGCTCGCCGACCTTAGCCGCAACCAGATGAACGAGCTGATCGAGCGCGCCGGCGGCAAGGCCTCCTCCTCGGTCTCCAAGCGCACCACCCTGCTCGTCGCAGGCGAGAAGGCCGGCTCCAAGCGCACCAAAGCCGAAGAGCTCGGCATCGACATCCTCACCCCGGAAAACTTCGCCCAGCTCATCGCCGACTACCTGCCCGGCACCTGACGCACCAGCACTGGACCGGAGAGCGCAGCGGCCGGAGTCACCCAAATTTGGGTGACTCCGGCCGCTGCGCTCTCCGGTCCAGTGCCCACAATCGGGCATGAACCGCTCTAAGACGATCATCTGCGCGCTGCCTCCAGACAGAGCGTCCCCGCCCCGACCTCGCTGGGACAGAGTGCGGCCATGGGATCCATCACCGCACTGGTCGAGGGCATGTCTGGTCCCGCCTTCGACGCCTTCCGCTACCCGTACGCCTACGCCGAGGACCTCCTGCGGGAACGCGAAATCGTCCCGCGTGACCACCTCTACGCTGCCGAACAGGAGATCCGCGCACAGATGCGCACTGACTCGAAGAAGCGGCCTGACTGGCGGGTCGTCTGCATGACGGCGCTGCGCCAGTGGTGCGAGCAGGAAGGGGAGGACTTGGAGACCGTGGTCCGGTTGCTCGCGGACAGGTATCTGGAGTTTCACGCCATCGCCAAGGCATAGCCCCTGGGGTAGGCGGCCCAAGCCGAACCGACTTTGGGATTTCGCCCCAGCCGACGACCTGGGCCCCGAGACTTGATGACCGTGGGAGAGCTCGTCCGACCTCCGGTGCGGACGGGCTCTACCTCGGCCGACAGGCCGATGCCGCTTCGAAGGGGAGGACTCACACACATGACCGACGTCGAACAGCTCAGCCTGCTTCTGCAGAAGGCCGAGATCTACGGGACGCTCGTCGTTGCCGAGCTGATGGACGCGGACGTCCTGGTGGACGGGTTCGACTTCGGAACCCACCCGCAGCCTGAGAATGGCGCAGGCTCCGCCCTGATCGACATCGAGTTCCCCGCCCTGTACTCCACACGGGCGTTCGGTGACGACACCATCGGAGCGATGCTCCAGTGGGACAGCGAGAGCGGGTGGCATCTGTACATCGAGCGTCCGGACGAGGACATCTTCCGATGGATGGGTGCAGGACTAACCCCTCCACCCGCCCGCGTACAGGCGTTCCTGACATCCGCCCAACTCTCCCCCGACTCGGTCGGTAGCTCCGAACGTCCCTACTACCCTGCCGGCGAGGCCGACCTGGCCGACCGGCTCGGTGGCTTTGAGGACGAGCTGCGGGCGCGCATGGAACGTGACCTCGCCTGCCCGCAGGACAGTGAAGTCGCGGGCCTGTTCTTCCTGTTTCAGGCCGCCCAACAACGACGGCTGGCCGTCGCCGACCTCCGCGCCGACAACGACACCAGGCTCATCCCGCTCCGCGCCGGGGAGCTCCGAACCGTCGTCCGCCTCCTCCAGACCGCATACAGCGGCCATACGGATCTTCACGCGCTGGTCAATGCCCTCGCCGAGGATCTGGGCAACCGGTACGCGGGTGCCCGCGACGCGGCAGTCGGAGAACTCCTCGCACTCGCAGACAAGTACGCATCCGCCTACGAGACCGCTACCGAGGTCAGCGACTGACGGCCAGCTCCGGTACCGCGCCCTTTTCTGCATACCAGTCCGGCACGCCTGGTCGGCCGCCACGTTGACTGGCAGCAGGTCGCGACAACAGCAGTGGGTGGCCACCCGTGTTGGGTGGCCACCCACTGCTGTTGTCGTGCAAGTTTGCTGCGGCCGGAGGCTCTTTACGCCGTAAAGGCGTCAGCTGGCCTGAGTCAGACCCATACCCTCGGCGACGCCCCGGTACTGCACGGCCGGCTCGCTCCGCGGAGCGTAGATGGGAAGGGCGACCTGAGCTGAGTAGGCCTCCGGCACCTTGGTGCTCCGGCGAACCGACGGGGTGAGGACCAGGTTGCCGTAGGCCTCGCGGAGCTGAGCCTCGGCGTCCTCGTAGACCTTGCCCTGGCTCTTGTCGCTCACGGACTCTCCTATCACCACCCAGTCGACCTCGAGCTTCACGCCGAAGGGGGCGAAGGCGCCGTTGATGTCGTCCAGGGTGGCTTCGAGCTCCGTCAGAGCCCGGGCTTCCTTCAGCTGGCTCTTCACGCAGGCCATCACCTCGACCTCCTTGCTGGAGACCAGGGCGCCCTTGGTGGTCAGCTTGAGGTCACCGGGGCAGTCGATGAAGATCACATCGAAGCGGCCCACCACGGATGGCATGAGCCGGTTCAGCCACATCTCGCGCAGCGTGGCGGTGGCCAGCAGGTCCTCGAGGTTCTTCAGCTTCCGGGAGCCGGGCACCAGCCAGAGGTTGGGGATGACCGGGCCGCCTTCGCCGCGCCGGGCCGGGATGATCGCCTCGTCCAGCGCGGCCAGGCCGTCCACCACGTCGTACAGAGTGGCGATGTTGTCGTCGGCGTCCGGGTCGTCGTACCCGAGGATGTGCGACAGGTCGCGCTGGCTGTCGGCCTCGATGGCGAGGACCTGAAGGCCGGCCTCTGCGGCGATGGCCGCGAGGGCGCTCACCGTGGTGGTCTTCACGGAGCCGCCGCTCTCGTTGACCGCCACGATGACTCGAGTCTCGCGGCCGGTGTTCTCCGGGATCTGGAGGGAGGCGTCAGGGGTGGTGCTCATGTTTCCGATCTCCAGTCTTTACGCCGTAAAGGCCGAGTCATCCAACGGGGGAAGTTCTGCCGCCGTCGCCTCGTAGGCCGCGTGGTCAACCAGCCACTGCACATAGGCACGGTTGAGAGCCGGGCTCGACGCCGAATCTCCCATCCGAAGCTCGCACCGAGCAAGGGCCAGGGCGAGAACCGCCTGGCGCGGGTTGCTCAGGTCTGCGATGTCGAACGGTGCGCTCCCGCCACCCGCCTCAGAGAGCCACTGGCTGGCCAGCTCCTCTGCTGCGCCGCCGGTTGCCGAGTGGCGGAGTGCGGCAATCAGGAGCGCCGAGTCCTCGGCAGGGACGGCCGAGACCGCGGCCTGGCACGCAATCCTGCGTGCCTCGGCCCTCTCGTCGAGGTCCGGCTGTCGGCTCTGGTGCGGAACGGTGGGCTTGTTTCGAGGCGTCCGCTCGCGCTTCACGGGCTTCGGTGTTGTGTCGGCGACAGGGGCGGTGAGCTTCTTCCATTCGGCCTCCTGCTCGGCGTGATCCTTGATCTTGCCGAGTTCGCGGGCGGCCTCAATGGTGAGCTCGCCAGCCTTGAATGCCGCCAGCACGTTGCTGCTCAAGTTGCCGAGTCGGCGGCGCTGCGACACCCAACCCTCGGACTTGCCGAGAGCGGCAGCAACGGTGCCGTAGGTGCCGAGAATCCCCTTCAGCTCTTCGATGGTCTCCAACTCCTCCAGCGGGCTGAGGTTCTCCCGCTGGATGTTCTCGACCATTGCCAGGACGAGGATGTCCCGGCGCGATGTTGCCGTCGTGTTGACGTAGATCGGAACATCGCTGGCGCCGGCGAGCTCTGCCGCAGCGTGGCGGCGGTTGCCGTTGATGACCACGTAGGGGGCAGTCGCCACGATGTCGGCATGCTCGGGGTAGGCCGCGGCGAAGGTCGCAGACGGGATGACCGTCAACGCCTGAGCGACGCCGCCCTGCCGGATGCTTTCGGCGAGCTCCTCAAGGTTCGGCAGCTCTGCCCGCGGGTTAGCGGGGTTGCGCACCAGCGTCGACAGCTCGGCTGTGGGCTTCGGCCCCGCCGCCTGCTGTCCCGTCCCCTGCTGCTCCAGCTGCCGCAGCCGGCGGCGTTCGGCGATCGAGAGGTTGCTTTGAAGGCCAGGCGGGGGCGTCGCAGACACGGCATCTCCGATGAGCTGTTGAGGCAGGTACGACCGGAGACTATCTCCCGGTCGGGACGGCGAACGGCAACGGGCGCGTCTTTACGCCGTAAAGACTGTCGGCTGACACATCGGCATCGCCACAAAAGCCGCAATCTGCATGAAGGGTGCGCAGTGATCGGAGCTGCGGGGACATCGCTTTGACGGGTGTGTCCTGATGAAAGGCGTTTGGGCCCTGCCGCGAGCCGGATCCTGGATGTGCCGGCGCTCTGCGTGAGTGGTCGAAGGTGTCCGGCTCGCCGGAATTGCGACTGCAAGCCTCATAAAAGTGGCATAGCGACAGGCCTGTGACTGTCCTGCTGCTGGCGAGTGGGGATGTCCCGTGCGGCTCGTCAGCCGCACGTGAAAAACTCGCCATCTGGAGTTTCCGGACGGGGAGGACCACCACGTGACCAGGCCGGCGCTGACCCGCGCGCACTACGCCCTGATCGTCGTCATCGCGCTCGGCGCAGTCGCCATCGCCGCGATCGGCTTCTACGGCTCGTACCATGCCGTGCGCGACCTCGCCCTCAGCTACGGCTTCGGCCGCTTCGCCTCGTTCCTTCCCATCGGCGTGGACGCTGGCATCGTCGTCCTCCTCGCTCTCGACCTTCTCCTCTCCTGGCTCCGTATCCCCTACGCAACCCTCCGCCGCTGCGCCTGGCTGCTCACCGCGGCGACCATCTACCTCAATGCGCGGGCGGCCGAGGACGCCACGAGTCTGGTCCTGCACAGTGTCATCCCGCTGCTGTTTGTGATCATCGTTGAGGCTGGCCGGCACGCCGTCGCCCGCCTCGCGGGCATCAAGGCTGGCGAGGCGGAGATGGAAGGGCTTGGGAAGGCCCGCTGGGGACTCGCCTTCTTCCGGACCTTCAGCCTCTGGCGCCGCGGCCACCTCTGGGGGATCACCAGCCGGGCCGAACTGCTCCAGCTCGAACAGAGGCGCCACATCTACCGGGCCCAGATGCGACGGAAGTACGGCAAGCGCTGGCGCCGCCGTGCCCCGAAGGACGCACTCCTCCCGCTTGAGCTGGCCGCGCTCGGCGTTCCCTTCCACCTGACCTACGAAGCCGGACTGGAGGCGGCCGGCCTTCCGACCGACCGCTACGGCGTGTTCTTCACCCAGGAGCAGCCGGCCCGACCGGCGGTGGCCGGCTCGGCGGACGTCAGCGCGCCTGCCCTCGAAGCTGCGCCCGCCGCCGAACCCGGCCAGGTTGTCGAGGCCGACGCTGGACAGCAGATCGCCATCGCCGAGCTGGTCCGCGAGGCCGTTGCCCAGGCCCTCGCCGATGCGCAGCACGTTCAGGGTGTGCATGCGCAGCCGGCCACCGACCAGGCCGCGCATGCGCAGCCCGAGGTGCCCGCGCATGCGCATGAGGACTGCTGGAATGCCGCGCATGCGCACGGAGGCGCGCATGCGCAGGTGTCGGCAGATGTCGATGCGCAGGGCGATGCGCATGCGTGGACAAGTGCGCGTGCGCGGGTGGCCGAGCAGTCTGTCCCGATGCCGATAGCGGTTCCTCAGCCTGCGCAGGCTGCTCGGACCGGCTTGCAGGTGTCCGCGCCCGCCGCTGACCAGGACGCGCACACCCATCCCGCTGAGCCGGCCGAGCAGTGGATCGACGCCGCTGCCGATCTCCGGCAGCTGCCGAAGCAGGAACCCCGTCTCCCGGCCGCCGACACCGTGTCCCGGACGACAGCCGCCACCGAGGCCGAGCCTCTCCAGGCACCGCAGCCCGCCGCGGCGCAGATGCAAGAGCTGGCTACCGGCCTGCCCCGAGCCCCGTTCACCCCGCAGCCCGGCACCGACGTCGTCGACCTGTACTACCGAGCCTGGCGCAGCTTCGTCCAGGAACACCGCCGCACCCCCCAGCGGCCCGAACTCGCACAGCTCCTCTTCGACCAGTTCGGAGTGGCTGGCAAGTCCGGCGACAAGCCGCTCAGCCCCGACTCGCTGCGCCGCTACTGGCCCACGCTGCAGGAGCTGCACACCGAGGAACACGGCACTGTGAACCAGCCGGACCTGCTCGACCTGACCGCTGCCTCAAGCTGAACCGGCTCCTCGGCGGGGCATGCGCATCACGGTGCGCATGCCCCGCCGAGCTGTGTCCGGATGCGCAGGAGGGCCGGTGCGCATGCGCCTGCTACAGGTGGCCGGGCCAGTCCGGGACTGCGCAATGAACTCGGTGATTGCGCTTCCTCCTGCGCTGCGCGCTACTGCGCGGGGCGCAGGCTGTCGCCGGGGGAGAGGCGGGCGATGAGGGCGAGGGTGTCGGGTTCGACGTCCACGCGCAGGCGGGCAGCGGCGGCGTAGATCTCCTTGGCGATCTTCGCCATCTGGGTGCGGTTGCCGGCCTGGTGCTCGATCTGGAGCCAGGCCTGGTAGAGGCGCTCGCAGCTGTTGTCGATGCCGATGCCGATCTCGACGGCCCGGCGGGCGGCCTGCAGGTCCTGCACCGGCGGCCGCATCCGCCACAGGGCGACTGTGTACGCGGTGTCGGTGATGCGGCCGGTGATGTCCTGGGCGATGGGCATCGCCCAGTTGTGCTCGGCTGCGCCGCCGAAGGGGGTGCCGCGGACCAGGTCGAGTGCGGCCTCCAGGTCCAGGACGCCTTCGGGTCCCTTGGTGAGGCCGTGTTCGACGAGGTCGAGGAAGTCCTGGTAGTCGGTGCGGACCAGGGGGCTGAGGACGTAGTGGCCCTGGCCGCGGACCTTCTTCGGCAGGTAGAAGGTCGAGGGCGAGGTGCCGGGGATGTAGCCGAGCCGGTTGCGCAGCCGGGAGACGTTGCTGTCGACGGTCTCGGGCTGCCAGGGCCGGTCGGGATCCATGTACTCGGCGATTTCCGCGCTGGTGCGGTTGCCGCGGAAGCGCAGGGCGGCGGCGAGTAGGGCGAGGTTGGGCGGCAGGGTTTCGCCGGCGTGGACGACCTGGACGGGGCCGAGGACGAGGATCTTCGGCGCCTGGGCGCCGTCCGGCAGCTTCGGCACCGGCGGCGGGGCGAGCGGGGCGGTGGCCGCAGCGGCCGGTTCCTCCTGCTCCGGGACGGTCTCCAGCTCCTCGGCGGGCGCGGGCTCCGTGCCGGGGACGGCGTCGTCACGCTTGTTCGGCTGGGCGTCGGCGGCGGGCTGGTCGGCGGGGGCGGCGGCTTCGGCGGCGATCAGGGACAGGTAGGGGCGGGCGGCGGTGGGGGAGGGCTGCTCGTCGACGACGTCGGTGGGGCGCAGGCCGAGGCCTGCGGGGTCGAGGGTGGGCAGGGTGGCCCATACGCCCTGGGCGGGCCGGGCGGGGTCGGCGGTGATGGTGAGGGTGGCGGTCATCTGCCGGTAGGCCTGGTCGGTGACGCGCTGCAGGGCGACGTCGCGCTCCAGGGCGGCGTAGGGCTGCGGTTCGGTGCGGGAGGCGTCCAGTTCGAGGGCGTCGGGGAACAGGGTGCGGGTGGTGTCGGTGGCCGGGAGGACGGCGGCGATCTGGTGGCCGCGGCTTTTGCCCATCAGGTCGGCCAGGTGCCACAGCTCCTGCTCGTCGGTGTCGGCGCAGACCAGGAGCCAGGGCATCGGCGGTTCGGTGTTCTCCTCCTGGGCCTGGATGACCTCGGCGAGGACGGAGGCGAGGTCGACGACGGCGGCCGCCAGGTCGGGGGTGTAGCGCACGCGGCAGTGCGGGAGGGTGCTGGCCAGTTCCTGGCCGAAGTCGCACGTGAGGACGTCCACGTGGTCGGCCCAGGCGCTGGTGCCGGCTTCCATGGCGATGCCGCGGGCGACTTCACGGACCTGCTGCGCGGTGCCGGACAGCAGCAGTACGCCGTGGTGGGGCAGGTTGGCCAGCAGGTGGCTGCCGTCGGCGGCGGTACCGATGGTGGCGAGCGCCGGGTAGGGAGCGGTGACCTGGGCGGCGGCGTCCTGCTCCAGCAGGTCGGCCTCGTCCGCGGCCAGGCCCCACCAGCCGTCGTCGCGGTCGCCGAACGGGGCCAGGGCCGGGGCGGGGACGTCGGGCAGCAGCAGGACCTCGGTGGCGGTGACCTGCGCGCCGCGTAGCGCGGGCAGCTGGTCGGGGTGCCAGTGGGCGAGGGTGCGCAGGGCGCGGTCCAGCAGTTCGACGGAGGCGGGGGAGGAGGTGCTGTCCAGCAGCCGCTCGATCGGGGTGGTCTCGTCGGGGACGGCGATGGTCTGGCCCGGCTTGCGGCGGCGGTGCTGGATGATCCGCAGGGCGGTGAGCGCGGCGAGGAAGCCGGCGCCCAGGAGCGCGCCGACGCCGAGGATCGATTGCGAGAGGGCACTCGAGTCTCGGGCAGTCTGCTCGTCGGGAGCGGCGGGCGGCGGGGTGTCGGCGGTGGGCGCGCTGTCGGCCGACGGTGTCGTGGCAGGGGCCGGGGTGGCTTCGGCCGGCGGCGTCGTGGCGGTGGGAGCGGGTGTGCTCTCGGGCTTGGGGGTGGCCGTACCGGGGGTGGCCGGGGCAGGGGTGCTGGTGCTCGGGGCGGTCTTGGTGGGCGGCGCCGGAGTCGCTTCGGCGGGCGTGGGAGCGGCCGGGGTGGCGGTGTCCCCGGGGATGACGATGACCTGCCCGGGCAGCAGTTCGTCGGGGTCGGTGAGGTGGCTGCCGTCGGGCTGCACCAGGTCGCGGGTGGCGTCGAGGAGCTCGGGGTAGCGGTCGCCGTCGCCGAGCTCGTCCTGGGCGATCTGCGAGAGGGTGTCGCCGGCGTGCACGACCACGGTGTGCTGGGCCCGGTCGGCGCCGGTGCCGCCGCCCTGGGCGGGCACGGCCGGGGCGGCGGCGCTCGTGGGCAGGCGCAGGGTCCAGCCGATCTGCAGCTCCAGCACGTTGCCGGTCAGGACGGTGCCGTCGGCTTGGCGGACGCCGGTGTTGAGGTCGGCGATCTCGTGCCAGCGGGTGCCGGAGCCGAGGTAGTGCTCGGCGAGGTCCCACAGCGTGTCGCCGGCCTTCACGTGATGCACCGGCCCGGTCCATCCCTGCACGGCCGCAGTGTCCGCCGCGGCCGCAGCTTGGGGGAGGCTGCCGGACTTTTGGAGGGCCGTGACACCGGTGGGGGCCGCGCTGGCCGGGGCTGGTGCGGCGAACGCGGCGCTGGTGGGCAGCAGCATGACCACGCCGGCGACCAGGAACCCGGCCAGGCGCTGGGTGGCGCCGAGCGCCCGGACCCTGGGGGCGTTGCGGTGGCGCAGCAGGGCAGCAGCTTCCACACCGACCGAGCAGACGAAGGACAGCCAGGCCGCCCAGCCGATGAGGGTGAGGGCGCCGAGGAACAGGCTTCCGTTGTCGGGCCTGGAGAGGGCGTCGGTGACGTCCTGCCAGGTCGGCAGGGTGTCGGGCAGGACACCGGTGCGCAGCAGGAGTAGCGGGACGCCGATCAGTAGGACGGTGAGGAGAAGGAGACTGGCGAGGCCGCGCAGGAGCGCCACGGGGCGGGAGGTGGGGCGTTGGGGCATGGCGGTCAGCCTCCCTGGACGTGGAGTGTGGCGCTGGCGTGGCCGGTGACGGCGGGCGTGCCGGGCCAGAAGATCGGGTGGTAGGTCTCGGTGACGTCGACGACGATGCTGCCGTCGCCAGCCCAGCTGACGGTGCCGGTGGCCTTGGCCTGGGAGAGGTAGGCGTAGGCGGCGCGCTGGGCGGCCTCGCGGTCGACGGTGATGCCATCCCCGGAGATCGCTCGGCCGACGTTGACGCTGTTGGCGCCGCTGCGGGCAGCTTCCTGGGCTGCGGCCTGGGCGTGGTTGAGAGCTCGGAGCTTCCCGCCGCCGTCCACGATCAGCGCGATGACGGCGAAGACGGACACGATCGCCACCGCGACGAACAGCGTGATGGCGCCTTCGTCGGGGCGGGCCGTGAGACGGGCCGTGATCCGGGCCCGCAGCCGGGCCGTGGCGCCAGTCATTGCTGCCGTCCTCGATAAGGGTCAATGGGGGAGGTGAAGTGAGCCGTGATGGTCTTGGTCCCGGGGAATCCGGGGATGGTCAGGTCGGCGAGGTTGAGCTGGCAGGTGACGGTGACGGTGACGCTGGCGGGGGTGCCGAGAGGCGCGGAGAACCCGGCAGTGGGGACGTCGACCTGTAGGGACGTGCAGGTGTGGCCCTGGTCCTGGAGGGTCTGCTGGGCGATGCGGCTGCCTTCCGAGCGGGCCGTGTTCGGATCGCGCACCAGGGAGGCGGCCCGGGCGGCGTTGCGGGCGGCGGCGTCTACGGCGCCTTCGGCGATGTGGATCCGGCCGGCGGCGACGGCGACCAGGAGCGCGGTCAGTAGTACGGGGGCGAGGATCGCCGCCTCCAGGCTCAGACTGCCCCGATCGCGCAGTCGCGGCCGAGTGCGGGTGCGGGTGCGGTTCATGGCAGCTCCGCGGGGCGTTCGCGGGAGGCACTGGCGTGCTGGTGGATGCCCAAGCTCAGCCCGGGGATCCACGTGTCGACGCGTCCGGAGACGTCGATGCGCACCGTGTTTCCGTCGCTGCCGGTCACGGCGCGGCCGGTGATGCCGCCGCCGGCCCGGTCGAGGAAGCCGTTGGTGACCGTGAGGCCCTGGTCGAGGGTGGCGCCCTGGACGCGCGCGGTGTCGACGCCGCGCTGCGCTGCGGACAGGGCGACGTTGCGGGCGTGGTACCAGAAACTGACGGTGATGATGCCGAAGATCAGGGTCATGACCACGGGGAAGACGACGGCCAGCTCCAGGGACAGCGCACCGCTGTCCCCGGAGCCGGACCGCTTCACCCGGTGGCGTGCCCAGGAGTGCAGGCGGCGCCGGCGCTGCAACACGTCCTCCTGGTGGTGGATGAAACCGGTGGGTGACAAGGACCGACGTCAGTCGGCTACTTGATCTGGCCTTCCTTCTCGTTGAGCTTGCCGTTGAGGAACACACCCAGGCCGATGGCCATGGCGACCAGGATGCCGATCAGGATGGCGCCCTCGATCGACAGCGCACCGCGGTCACGCTCGGCGTGGGCGGCCTGCAGCCGGGCGGAGTGCGCGCGCAGCTGGATGGACAGGTAGGTCAGCAGCGGGTCGTGGAGCACGGGTCTTTCCCCCTTGGTCGGTGAATCAGTTGGTGAACAGCCGGGCGATGGCGCCAAGGCCCGGCCAGGTCGTGAAAGCGAACGAGACGACCACAGCGGCGGCGCTCCAGAGGATCAGCTGGACGGTCGTACCGCTGCTGTCGCCGGTGCGCAGGCGGGCAAGGAGCCTGGGGCCGGCCTCGGGCGGGTCATCGGACACGTGGGACGTTCCTCCCTGGTCAGGCGGCCATGATCCGCGCGATGGCGGGGTAGCCGATCCAGATGGACATGATGATCACCAGGGCCGTCACCGGGACGATCATCTTCTCTGAGGCAGCGTTCGCCTCGGCCTGAGCATCCGTCAGCAGCACGCCGCGCAGGCTGCGGGCCTGGGCCTGCAGCGTGGAGTACACGGCTGCGCCTTCCTCGCCGGCGAGGGCCATGATGTCGGCCGGTGCGCCGAGTTCGGGGACACCAAGTTCCTCGGAGAGCTGCTTGAGGCCTTCCCACGGCGGGATGCCGGCGAGTTCGGCCCGGGTGAGGGCGTCGCGCAGCCGGGAGAACACCCAGCCCTCGCCGATGTCGGCGGCCTTGCGCAGGGCTTCGCTCGGGCCGGCGTCGGCGGCCCGCTCCAGGCACACGAGTTCCAGGTAGGACGCGATGGCGAAGCGGAACTCGCGGCGGGCCGCGGCCGCCTCCTCACGAACCTGGATGTCGGGCAGGAACGAGAACAGGACCGCGAGCGCCACCCCGGCCAGCGCCGGGAGCGCGAAGGGCATGCTGGAGCCGGCCAGGGCGACCGAGGCGACGGTGAAGCAGGGAAGCAGCAGGCCGATCAGCGCGTAGCCGAGCTTGCGGCCCATGTGCTGCGCCGGGGTGCGGCCGAGCAGGTCGAGCTCCTGCTGCGGAAGGCGGAAGGGGCCCTCGCCGACCTGGGCCAGCAGCCGGCCGCCGATCCGTTCCAGGACGGAGTTGGGTGCGCGCACCGCGCGCGGCTCCAGGTTCTCCAGCCGGCCGGCGTCCATGCGGCGCAGCAGGTCGCCGAGGTCGGCGCGCGGTCGCATCAGGCCGGTGGCGGCGATGACCGCTCCGATGCCGCAGGCGGCGCCGGAGACGATCGCGGGAGCGGACACGATCACCGGGCTGCTCCTTCCTGGCTGTCGGGCTGTGTGTTGGCAGGGGCGAGGAAGCGGGGTGCGGGCTTGGCCAGCGACATGCGGCGCATCCACACGATGACGCCGACGAAGGCGACGGCGAGGGCAACGGCGAGGACCTGCCCGGTGAGGGTGTTGTAGGGCTCGACGAAGCTGCCGGACAGCACCGTGAGCGCGAAGACGATCAGGCAGAACATGCTCACCCAGCGCATGTTGGTGCGCGGCTTCTCCCGGTCGGCCTCGACCTTGCGCCGCATCAGGACCTCCTCGGCGAGCTGCGCGGCGAGCTCCTTGAGTGCGGAGCTGAGGCCGGCACCGCGGTCCTGCGCATGCATGATCAGCAGTGCGGCCACCGAGTCGGCGGAGGCGTCGTTGAGCTCGTCGGCGAAGGACCGGTAGGCGAGCTGGGGCCGCCAGCCTGAGGCGAGCCGGGAGGCGAGGCGGGTCAGCTGGCCGGTGAGCGGCTTGGGCGCGGTGCGCAGGCTGCTGGTGACGGCCTGCTCCAGCGAGACGCCGGCGGTGTGGATGTCGGACAGGCGCCGCACCCACTCCTCCAAGGCCTCCAAGCGCTGGATCTGCGCCTTGCTGCCGCGGCCGGGCTGCCATATCCACGGCAGGCCGAGGACCGCCGCCGCGGACAGCAGGCCGCCGATGGGCCAGGAGCTGAACAGCCACACCAGCAGGCCGGTCACGGCGGCGGCCGGGAGGAGGGCACGCTGGTTGGCCCACACGCTCAGCGGGCCGGTGCCGTCGCTCTGGCTGGCGGCCGCGCGCAGGCGTCGCTCGATCGGCCCCTGCGGCCGGGCCCGGGCGGGACCGCGCGTGCCGACCAGGCCGACCACGGCGAGGACGAGGCCGCCGACGGCGGCGGTGCCGCCCAGGGCCGCCATCAGCGCTTCGGGAGTGAGGGTCACAGCCGGCTCACCGCCTGCAGCGGGTGCTCCCAGGAGCCCCAGGGCTGGCGCAGCAGGTTGCGGTCGAAGCCGGCGCGCTCCAGGTCTTCCAGGCACTGCGGGGCCATGAGCGGCACGGCGCGCACCTCGCGGTGACGCTCGTCCTCACGCGGCCCGAAGATCATCTGCCTCGAGGGCCGGCCGCCCTCGCCGACGCCGGTGATCTCCATGACCTGGGAGACGAAACGGTGCCGGACACCGCCGATCGCGGTCTCGTCGACCAGGCGCACGTAGACGATGAAGTCGATGGCGTTGGCGATCAGCCGGTAGGCGAGGGAGTCGGTCATCTGCGTGTCCTCGTCCTGCATGGCGAGCATGACGAGCCGCTCGATCGCCATCTCCGCGGAGCGGGCGTGCAGCGTGCACATCGAGCCGCCCTCGCCCTCGTTCATGGCGTGCAGCATCGGCAGGACTTCCTTGCCGCGGACCTCGCCAACGATCACGCGGCGCAGCGACATGCGCAGGGCCTGGCGGAACAAATCGGTGAGGGTGATCTCGCCAGCCGCGCGGCCGTCCGGGCCGCGTTCGCCGTTGCCCTCGCGGGCCTCGAAGGCGACCACGGTCGGGCCCTCGGGGTCCTCGTGGAGCCACAGCTCGTACTCGCCCTCCAGGGTGCCCACCCGCTCGGAGCGGGGAATCTCCCTGGCCATCGCACGCATCAGGGACGTCTTGCCGACACCCTGCGAGCCGGCGACGACGATGTTCTTGCGCGCGAGCACCGCGCTCTGCAGGAAGGCGGCGAGGGTGGAGTCGATGGTGCCCCACTCCTGAAGGGCCTTCAGGCCCTGGGCGCGGGTGCGGTGGCGGCGGATGACGATCTCAGGCTTGGGGGTGACCCACGCGGTCGCCGCGAGACGCGAGCCATCGGCCAGCCGGGTGTTGAGGGTCGGGGTGGCCGGGGTGAGCGAGCGCTCGCCCTGGCCCTGGGTGCGGACCAGCTGGTTGATCAGCTCGATCAGGCCCGCGTCCGACTCGGCAACCCGTCCGACCTGCCTAGAGGGGCGGTCGCGGTAGTCCACACGCACGTTGTCGAAGCCGCTGACGATGATGTTCTCGGTCTCACTGTCGTCCAGGTAGGGCTGGAGCCGGCCGGCCTGGAAAAGCTCGTCGAAGACGGCCCGCTTCACGGCCTGCTCATCCGTCTGCGTCAGCGGCCGTGCAGTCGCGGCGTACGCGGTCGCCCACTCGGAGACCAGGCGGTTGACCAGGCTCTGCCCGAGCTGCCGACGGTCCTCGCCCGTCATGCCCGGGGTGTCGGCGCTGGCCTGCGCGAGGCGCTCGGCGACCCGCTGCCGAAGCTGGATGACCTCGTCGAACGGCACAGGCAGCACACCGGCGGCGTCCGTCCCTGCTGCGGTCGGCCTCACCGGCCCCGGCACGATCCGTCGCGCCGTCGGCGCCTCGACAGGATCGGCCACGGGCGCGGCCGGCACCGGGACCGGGGCGGTGGGGATTGACCAGCCGGTGCCCCGCTGGCCCTGCAGCAGCGCGTCACGGAAACGCGAAGCCCGGGCAGAGCCCGGCGCCTGATCTGCGGGGGAGGCCGGGAGCGTGTCAGACATGGGTTCCCTCCACACGGCGCGGGGCCAGCTGGATCCGGCGGCGCGTCGCGGCCAGCGTGATCGGCTCGTGGGCGGTGCGCGCAGCCCGCATCAGCGGCGCCATGGCGAACCGGCCGCGGACCTTCCCGCCGTTCGTCAGCACCTCGGCCGTTCCCGGGTCGTGCGCGAGCGTGGCGACCACCGGCACCCGCAGGTGAGCGGCGATCTCTGCGGCAGGATGTGGGCCCTCCTCGATGAGCAGCAGCCCCAGCGACCCAGAGCCGGTGCCGTGCCGTTCCAAGTCCTCCCGTACCGCCTTCACCACCGGGGCGGTCGCGGTCAGCGACGCCGCGGTGCCGCGCACCACCAGCAGCACCACATCGGCCCGGCGCAGCAGCACGGCCGGCGAGGCGCTCTCGCTCAGACGGGTCGAGGACTCCACACACACCCGCCCGGCGTCCACGACGATGTCGTAGCCGTCCTCCTCCATCACCCGCAGCAGCCGGTGCAGCGCATCCCACGTGCCGGCCAGCGAGGCCGCCTGCGCCGGGTCGGTCAGCCCGGGCAGCAGCAACCGCTCACCCGCCGCATCGAAGGCCACCAGGTGCTGCTCGAAGACCTCTGGCAGCGTGCCGGCGCGATCCGCGGTCGCCAGCCGGTGCAGGCCGATCTGCGCCGTCGTGCCGTAGCCCTGCAGGTAGCCGGCACGGATGCTGCCCCCGGCCGGGTCGCACTCGGCGAGCAGGGTGCGCTTCGGTGCGGCCAGCGCCAGGGCCAGTGCCGAGCACGTCACCCCGCTGCTCTTGGCGCTCGCCAGCGCCACCATCGCCATCAGGACCGCCCCTTCAGGACGACCGCGACCCGCCCGGTCGCCGCCCACGACGCCACGGTCGGCGCCTCGACGGGGGAGACGGCCAGGTCCACCACCCGCACGCCGTTGGCGTCCGGCGCGGAGACCTGCACCACCACCGCACCGATCGTTGAGGGCTGCCCGGTCGACTTGGCATCGTCCTGGCCCTGCCCGGGCGTCTGCACCACCGTCACCACATCCCCGGCCTGCAGTGCACCGGCCGGAAGCTGGCCCTGCTTGGCCAGCACACCGACGATGTCCTTGCCCGCGGCGACCGGCTTGCCGCTGCGCACTGACCGGTCGGTGACCAGCGCGCCGGCGGGCAGGTCCGCGGCGGCCGCCTTCCCGAGGATGTCGTGGCTGCGGGTGACCGGGACCGGCTTCAGCGCGGGGTCGGCGACCACGGACGCGGCGATCAGGTCGTCGGAGGTGATGACCTTGCCTGCGGGAATGTCGTGCGCGACCGCGATCACGCTGACCCGGTCGCCGGCCTGGTTGACGAAGTAGGCGGCGCTCAGGCCGCCGAGCGCGGCCAGGGCCACGCCCACCGCGACGACCATCGGGCGGCGCGAGCGGCGCGGACCGCTGTCGGTGACCGGCAGCGGTGCGGGCTGCTGGCGGCCGCCCTCGGCGGCCGGTGCCGGGCGCGGCTGGGAAATGCTGCGTGCCATCAGGGCTTTCCTTCAGCAGGAGGTACAAGGGGACGCCGGAGCGCCCCGGTGCGGTGAGGGAGCGTCAGCGGTTGTTGAGGGCCTGGGCCTCGGCGATCGACACGTCCGCGTTCGAGGTGCGGTCGACGAGGATCTGGCCGCCCTGCCCGGTGGTCGCCGTCCAGTCGACGACCCACTTGCTCGTGGCGGTGATCTGGAAGTGCCCGGGCCGGGTGTAGGTGTGGCCGCAGTCGGGGGCGCTGGTGCCGTAGGAAGGCTGGTAGGGCTTGCCGGGGCTCTTGCACGTGACGGAGGTGCCGTCGCCGGTCGACCAGATGATCCGGTCCACGCGCGCGGTTGCCGTCACGGTGACGCCGCCGGCGGACGCGCTCGCGCTGTTGGGGCCCCAGGTCGTGGCCGAGGTGTTGTTCCACAGCCACACGGGCAGGCCGACCAGCGAGGTCCCGCCCTGCTTGGGCGCGGTGCCGATATCCGCGCCGGTCAGGCCCATCCGACTGACCATGTTCTGCGCGATGACCGCGGGGTCGACCATGCCGCCGTAGCCGGGCGGCGGAGTGGTCCGGTAGTAGGTGCCGCCCTGCAACTCCGCACCCTTGGCCAGGCACGCCACGTCGTACAGCGCGCCCTTGTCCGGGGAGGCGCCGGCGCCGCCGCCGATCGCGATGGACCAGCCGGGATCGCTGGCAGGCGGCTGCGGGGCGAAGGCCTTCCAGTAGCAGCGGTCGGACGGGTTGAACCAGCCCAGGTCGTCGCGGTGGCAGGGCACCTCGTGGTCGTCGATCCGGCACACCGCGCCGCCGCCCCCGTTGCCGCTGCCGCTGCCGCCCGGATCCTTACCGTTGCCGCCGTTGCCGCCGCCGTCGGTCGTGGTGCCGCCGCCGGCATGGACATCGCAGTCGCCAGCGAGCGGTGGGCAGCCAGCGCCCCCATCGCCTGCTGAGGCCTGACCGACGGCGAGGCCGGCAGTGACGAGCAGAGCCGAGGCCACTGCGCCCGCGAGGCGCCGCGCGGTCAGCATGTCTGGGCCCGGTCGATCGCGGCCTCGGTCATCTTCCAGCCGTCCGAGAACAGCATGGCGGTGCCGTTGAGGACGTGCCGGTGGTCGCTTCCGGTCTCGATGGGCTTGCCGCTGGTCTTGTCGACGGGGACGAAGTTCGTGGTGTCCACGCAGTCCTTGATCGTGGCCTTCGGCGCGTCTGCCAGGTCGATCGCGGTGACCTGCGGCGCAAGGGTGGGTTCGCCCTTCAACACCTGGTTGTGGTCCTGGTAGTAGACCGCCGTCACCTTGATGTTCGCCAGCGCCTTGTGGGCGGCGTACTTCTCCAGGTCCGATCCGGTCAGCGTGCCCGAGGTGTAGACCTTCACCTGGGCTGCCCACATGCTCCGGTAGGCGGCGAGCACCCGAGCGGTGGCATCCGCGGTGGGGTTGGCCGTGGGCGAGGGGGCGGCTGAGGTGGAGGCGGCCGGCGGCGGCGCCTCAGCGGTCTTCCCGCTGGACTGGCATGCCGTCAGACCTGCAGCGCACAGGCAGGCCACCAGGCCTGCCGCGGCGCGGACAGTAGCTGTACGTGTGATGGCCTGAGCCACAGTCAATCCCCCTACACGTCATCTGTGACCGAACGGTGCTGCTGCAGGAGACCCAAGATCCCGGTCGCCGGTTCCCGGCGGGCAAGCCGGCGCTGAGGTGCCGACAACCCGTGGGCCGAGCGGCTCAGCACCTGCCCTCCCTAACCGGAAGGTGGTGCCTATCGTCACCGCAAGCGCTGACAAGACGGCGCGAAAGCATCGGTCGGACCTTGTGCAGATACGACCAATTCACGCAAGTGATCGTGCGTCACGTCCGCCACACTACGAGAAATGTGGCCGGATTCCTACCGCATAGTGCAGTAGTGATTACTCGCAGTGGCTTAATTTCGCATCAAAAGTCGCGAATAGTGCATAAAGGTCGCCATTCAGTTACAGAACGTTTCTCCCGCCTCACCAGATGGCACCAAGCCATCGGGCATATGCACCAGTCGCCCGCAGGCCTTGGTGCAGGCCAGGAGGCCTGCACCACCTCGGACAGCGTCACTCGAAGACCGCGTCGTCCTCCTCCGGCGGCGGCTCGGGCCAATCCTCCGACGGTGCCGACTGCTCGTCAGACGCCTTTGCTGAAGGCTTGGTCCGGCCCCGATCGCGCGCTGGGCTGTCCGGAGCGGGCGACGGCTTCTTCTCCAGCCGCGTCCGTGACTTCTCCGGCTCCTTTCCTTGGCGGGTCAGGACATCCAGGAAATCCCACACCGCCCGGTCCTGGGCATCGGCGGGCCGCTGCCCGTCCACCGGCTTCGCCGCCAGCGCGCGGTCGGCGGTGCGACGCAGGTGCTCCGTGCGGTTCTCCCGGCGGCACGGCGCGAAGACCTCCGCGACCTGGGCACCGTGAAACAGCAGCGGGCCGACCTTCTGCCCGCCCGAGGTGACCTGCGCGTAGTAGCGGAACCGCGGGAGGTTCGCGATCGCCTCCACGCTCACCACGCTGTGCCACTCCTCGGCGACCAGCCGCACCGAGTCCCGCGCACCGGCGGTGCTGCTGACCACCGAGGAGTTCTGCAGCAGGGAGTCCCGGGTGGTGCCCTGGATACGCTGAAGCAGCTGCAGTGCCACGTGCAGGCGCACCCCGAACTTGCGCAGCTCCTCGGTGATGGACGCCCATGCATCGCCCGCAGCCGCGTCCAGGCTGATCATCTCGTCGGCGAAGACGTGGAAGGGGCGCCGCTGCTCCGGCTCAAGGTCGCGCCGGGAGATGCCGGAGCGGTAGAGGTCCTGCACCAGCAGGGTCAGCAGCAGCCGGTCGCTGGGGCCGGTGCCGGCGAGCGTCAGCCACACGATCCTGCGCTCGTCCATGGCGGTGCGCAGGTCGAAGTGCCCGATGGGCTGTCCCAGGAACGCCGCCACGACCGGGTTCGCGGCGAGCCGGTCCAACGGGTTGGTCACCACCGGGTAGGCCTCACGCGGGATGGTGGGGAACGTGGTGGTCCACCAGCGCCTGGTGCTGTCGCAGACGTGCATCAGCAGCTTCTCCCGCCAGGCCTGGCTGTTGAGGACCGTGCGGATCTGGAAGATCGTCGCCTGCGCCTCGGGCCGGCCGCGGCGCACCGCGACCTCGTTGTACTCCACCAGCAGCTTCACCGCCTCGGTCAGCAGCGTCATCGCCCGTGGCGCGGTGCTGTCCGACCAGTTCAACGCGCTGGCCAGGGCGTTGACGACACCGGCGCGCACCAGGTGCGGCGCCTGGAAGCGGTCCATGCCCAGCGGGTTCCACGACGGCAGCCGTCCCTCGTCCCGGCGGCGCGATTGCACCGCCCGGTCGGCGGCCGCGAAGTCGATCCGCCACACCCGGTCGCACAGGTCCTCGTGCGCGAGGTACGGGGCCACGGCGCGCCAGGTGTCGCCGTGCGGGTCGATGTACATCACGCCCGAGCCGGCCAGCGCGAGCGCCAACGACTGGACCATGGCCGACTCGGTCTTGCCGTAGTTCGCGCGGCCGATCTTCACCGAGAACAGGAACTCCTCCTCCCGCACGGCCGCCAGCCGTCGGCTGCCGTCCCGCTCCACCAGCCAGCCCTGCGGCACCAGCGCCTCGCCCAGCCGGTAGGTCGGAAGATCGGAGGCCGGCACCGGAACCCTGGCGTGCACCGTCGGCGGCTTCAACAGACCCTGCAGCTCACCGACCCCCACCCAGTTCTGGCGCCGCGGCCCGATACGGCCGCTGCGCCAGCGCCGGTCGAAGTCTCCGCGCCGGTACCAGCTGTCCGCACCCCACGTGACGGGGCCGAACCGGCCACCGTCGGCGACGAGCCGGCTGCCGCCGTTGAAGACATCGAACGCCGCCGTCAGCTGGGCCAGCCGGGCCCGGGCACGACCCTCGACGGTCGAGGAGCAGCGCACCATGACCTGGACACGGACCAGGGACCGGCGGTGCAGCAGCCGGCCGAGGGCCTTGGGCACGTCCACCGGCCGCGGCTGCGGGGGAGTGGGCAGCATCTTCGTGTGCGGCTGCTGGCCGCCGCCGACGAGGCCAGCCAGCTGGTAGGCGATGGAGTCCTCGGCGGCCGCGGCGTCGGCGGCCGCGTGCCTGGCAGCCTTACGGGCCTGCGACCGGTTGCGTTCGCGGGCCTCGTGGAGCAGACGCCAGTTGGTCAGCTTCAGCTGCCACCGTGGGACGCGCTGGATGTCGACGACGATCTCGGCGAGATCCCGGGCGGCGACCCGCACGTCCGCGACGGCGTCCAGGATGGGCTGCAGCGGGTCCGGGTCCAGCGGCACGGTCCGGAACTCAGCCGCCGGCCGGCCGCTCACGACGAACTCGGCGCGCACCGTATGCAGGCGCTTCTCCTCCTCCTCCTTTGCGCTCTTGGGTGTGGCCTTGGCGGGCAGCCACCGCCGCTTCCGGCCTTCGGCGCGGTCCTTGGCGTCCTGCTCCGCGACGGGGTCCGGCGCGGGATCGGCGCGGGTGACCGTGACGTCGGCGTACGGGCTGAGCGTGAGCAGCTCCGTGGCCGAGGTGTGTGCCTCCAGGGAGTACTCAAGCGGCACCTCGCCGTCCGCACGCAGGCGCAGCCGTACGGCCCGGGCCGGCCGTGGGGTCCACCACGGCCCCTTGTCGACGGCGCGCAGCAGCGTCGTGGTCTGCCGCCAGATGTCTTCCTCGGCCGGATCGAAGGCGCGTGTGGGGGTGAGGACCACACGCTGCCGTTCGGCGAGCACCTTGCGGACGAGCAGGTGCCGCACCCACAAGGCCGCAGCCGCGGCGAGTGCAGCGGGCGTGAGGATCCATACGAGGTGGCTGCCGGTCCAGGCTGCGGCGTTGCCGAGTGCGGATGCCGTGCCGGTCACGGCCTGCCAGGCGGCAGCGGCCTGGCCGGGCTGAGGGGTGCTCATCGCTGGGGCTCCCAGGTGCCGTTCGGGGTGCGGGCGAGGTGGACGGTGGCGGGGCGGTGGTCGCCGTAGTCGCCGATGGGGGAGGTGCCGACCCACAGCAGGTCGGCCCGCGCCCGGGCGGGGTCGCCCCCTTCGGTGTGCACGGCGACGGCCTGGATACGAACGTCGGTGTAGAGGTACACGCGACCCGCGCCCTGGGCGGCGGGGAAGTAGTCGGGCCAGCGATCGCGGCCGGTGCCGGTGGTCTCGGCGAGCCATACCTGGCCGGCGAGGTCGGCCAGCTGCCGGGCGAGGTCGGGCGGCAGGTCGCTGGGATGGTCCCGGGTGTAGGCGGTCTGCAGCGCGCGGTCGCCTGCGGGCCCGTCGCCCGCGGCCGCGATCCCGGACGGCATCGCCTCCTGCGGGACGGCCGAGGCGGGTCCCGCCGACGTCGGCGGCGGGGCGCTGTCCGGTGGTGGCGCTGCCGCCTCTGTGCCGGGTGCCGTGCTTGCAGTGCCGGCCGGGATGAGAGAGGTGGCCGCGCTGGGCGTGCTGTCGTTGCCGGGGTGGGCGGCGGTCCGGTTGGGGGTGCCGGGGGCGAGCAGGGCCAGGCCGGCGGCGAGGAGCAGGGCCGCGCCGGCGGCGGGCAGCAGCACATGGTGCTTGGGCATGTCGGCTTCCTTCACTGGAGGACGCGGGCGCCGCCCGCGTAGTCATGGGTCCACACCGCCGCGCGTTTCACGGTGTCGCCCGGCTTCGGGGCGTTGATCATCTGGCCGCCGCCGATGTACAGGCCGACGTGGTAGATGCCCTGGGAGGCGTTGCCGAAGAAGACCATGTCGCCGGGCTGCAGGGCCTGGACGCCGGCGGAGGCGGGAATGCGCTGGCCGACGCCGGCCTGGGCCTCGGCAACGCGCGGCAGGTGGATGCCGACCTGCGCGAACGCGTAGAGCATCAGGCCGGAGCAGTCGAAGCCGACGACCGTGCGGCCGTCCTGGCCGCCCTGCGAGCAGCAGATCCCGGTGGAGGGGCCGCTCTCGCTGCCACCGCCCCACGAGTACGGCACGCCGATCTGGGAGGCCGCGGCGTTGATGACCTTCTGCGCCTTCTCGGAGGCGGTGCCGATCGGGCCCGTCGCGCCGATTTCGGTGAAGCGCTGCATCCAGCCCAGAACCTCGTCCACGTACGCAGTGGAGGCGTTGTAGGAGTAGACGGCGCGGCGCAGTTGGCCGTTGTCCGTCAGGTCGCGGCCCTCCCCGCACAGGTAGAGGGCGGCGGCGAGGGTCTCGTCGTCGGCGTCGTTCGGGCTGGCTGCGCCCGGCTCTTCGGGTCGTACCCGCTGCGCGTAACCGGCGAAGGTGGAGGGGAGGAACTGCATCGGGCCGACCGCGGCGTCGTAGGAGGCGTTGCCGTCCCACCGGCCGCCGTCGGTGTCACGGATCGGCGTGGTGTTGCCGCCGGCGCCGGAGCCGTCGAGGACGGGGCCGATGATCGGCGGCGTGATCATGCCGTCGTCGGCGATCTGCCGGCCCTGGGCCTGGCCGGACTCCACCTGCCCGATGCCGGCGAGCAGCTGCCACGTCATGCCCTTGCAGCCGGGAGCCAGTTGCGGGGCCGCCGACGCTGCCCGCACGTACGCGGACAGCAGCCTCGCCGGGATTCCGGCGACCGATCCGACAGGGACGGTCGCGTCCGGGTTCTGCGAGGGCAGGACGGTGAGCACCAGGACGGGGATGCCGATCACCAGGACGCCCATGGCCAGGCCGCCGCAGCCCAGGCGGCGCCACCACGGGCGCCGGGCGGGCGCGCTCATTCGCTGTCCTCCTGGTCCTCGGGCGGCTGCGCGGTGCTGCGGCCGATGGCGTTGCGGAACCGTGCGGCCTGCAGGCTGCCGGTGGCCGCGTCCCAGTCGGGCTGGGATGCGCGGCGGGCGGACTCGGCGATGCGGCGCTGCATCTCCCGCGCGGCAGCCTCGCCGGGGTCGGAAGTCGGGCCAGGGTCAGCAGTGCGGACCGGGCCGGTGGGGTGGCCGAAGATTTCGCCGGTGGCCGGGTCGAAGACGCTGCCCGGCTCGCCGGGCACCGGCAGCATGCCGTCCAGGGCTGGCGGGGCCGGCCGGGCGGTGCGCTGCTCGGTGTGGATGACGCCCGGGCCGAGGGCGCCGGCGAAGTCGGCGGCGTCCCGTGCGCCGCCGTGCGAGATGGGCACGCTGCTGTTGCCGAAGTCCATGCCCGTGTCGGGCTCCAGCTCGAAGAACGGGTAGTCGGGCCGGGTGCGCTCCTTCGCGTGGTCCCAGACCGGGGCCGAGACGGATGTGGTGGGGCGGGCGGGGAACATGCGGTCGGTGTCGGCCAGGTTCTGCAGGTTGGGGGCCACGACCAGGTGGGCCGTGTTGTAGCTGGAGCGGAACTTCTCGTAGGCCTTGTCGTGGCTGTCTTGCAGCAGGCCGTAGCCGCTGCGGGCGACGCGGAGGGTGCCGGTGATGTCGCTGCCCATGTCGGCGGCGCCGGCCTTCCAGTCGCCCCACCAGTCGGAGGTCTTGTTGGAGTAGTGGTCCCACTGCCTGTCGATGCCTTCCCACATGCGGTCGTTGGCCGCGTACAGGCGGTGCATGGTGGCGGGCAGGCCGAGGGGGGAGAGGTCGAAGGCAAGCCGCCCCGCCTGGCCGGTGCGGATCGCCAGACGCCCTGCCCGGGTCTGCAGCAGCGCGTTGTGCAGGTGGTGGCCCCACGGGGTGACCTTGCTCGGGTCGTGCGGGACCGCGGTCCCGTTGTGGACCAGCACCCTGCCCGCCCCGGGGTGCTGGCCGTTCATGAAGACCATGGCGCGGTGGCCGACGCCTGCATGGCCGGGAAGGGCGTGGCCGGGGATCACCTGGCCGGGTACGGGCTTGAGGCGCTTGGCCAGCTTGTGCGCCGGCAGCGGGTTGCCCACGATCAGGTGCTTGGCCGCCCGGTAGGGCAGGGCCAGAGCGGCAAGGCCGTGGCGTGCCTCGCTGAGCGCGCCGACCGCCATGGCGCCGGCGTTCATCGGCCCGAGTCCGGGCGCCCCGAGGGCGGCAATGCTCTGGGCGAGCTTGGAGCGGTGCGTCCCGTACCCGCCGCCGAGCGAGGCCTGGCCTCCGGCGGCGCCGATCGAGGAGGAGGCCATGGCGCTCGACATGGCCAGGCCCAGGCGCGAGACGTCGTTGCCCGATCCGAAGGAGCCGCCGACGCGGGCGTAGCGCAGACGGCCTGCCAGGCGCTCGCCGACCTGGCCGGCCGCGGCGAAGACCCGCTTGTGGAAGACCAGCAGGGTCAGGCTGGCGCCGTCGACCAGCAGCAGGCGCTGGACCATGACTGTGGAGCCGGAATGGGAGAGGATCGCATCCACGGCCAACCCAAAGAAGGGAATCAGGACGGAGACTGCGAACGCGGTGACAACGCTGGTGAGGTAGACGCCCAGCCACTTCCACGCGGCCTGGCGGCTGTTGCCGGGCAGCATGGCGGACAGGAACGCCAGCGAGGTGAGGGCGCCGGCCAGGACGTCGGCGACCTGGGTGCCGATGTGGACCAGGGCCATGGACAGCAGCACCACGGCGACCAGCAGGGCGGCGATCAGTATCAGGAGCACGCCGCCGACGCGGTCCCACGTCGCGGCGCCCGCGTAGAGTGCGGCCGCCTTGCCCTCTTCGCCCTTCTCATCGAGCTCTTTGCGTAGGTTGTCGAACTCGGTCTGGTCCTTCATCAGGTCGCAGGTGCCGAGCAGGTCGTTCCAGAAGTTGTGCTCGCACTTGACCGGCTTGATGTCGCCGTGGATCCACCGCTGGTGCACGGTGATGACCGGGCTGTCGGGCTTGGGGATCTCGCCGTACTGCAGCAGCATGTACGGCTCGACGACGAGGGTGCGGGTCAGCGTCAGGCGGATCGGGCAGGAGATGTCGTGCGCATCGGGGCAGCCCGGGGTGGCGCCGCCCATGGACTGGGTGATCTGCGCGGCCTCGACGCTCGCGGCGTGTGCCTGCTGCAGCGGCCCGTCGGGGCCGAGCACCACCTCGGGGCGCATCGCCGGCAGGAACAGCAGCGAGGCCATCACCACGGTCAGGACGAGTTCGCCCAGGCCCCGCGCGACCTTGCCGCGCATGATCAGCAGGCAGCCGAACGCGAACGCCAGCGCCAGGAACAGCGCGTGCAGACTCATGTCGTTGGCGGCCAGAGTGAAGTACTTGTCGGAGATGTCGCCCGCGGCCTCGGCGAGCTTCGCCGTGATCGGAAACTCGAAGATCCACTTCACGACCATGCACATCAGGCCGACCAGGTTGCGGACCAGGGAGAAACCGGCGCCGATCAGCAGGTTGCAGATCTTCGGCTGGACGTCGGTCAGCCCACCGGGCTCGGACTTCAGGTCATAGCGCGACAGCGGCACACCCTCGGACGACAGCACATTCAGCGGGCCCAGCAGGCCACCGCCCTCGGTGCCGTCGGCGGCCTGCGCCGCGGACGAGCCGGCGAACAGGAACAGCACAGTCATGCCTGCGGTCATCAGGGCGGTCCGCCGGCCCGGCCAGTACGCCCGGCACCAGCCAGCGACCGCGGCCGCCGCACGAAAGACGCGGTTCACCGCCGCCCCGCCTTCTGCAGCGACGCCGCCCGGCCGACCCCCGTGAGGCCCGGCCGCGGCGACCGCTGCTGCGGCGTGCCGCCAGGAGTGGTGAAGATGCCGTCGGTCAGGCGCTCCACCTCGGGCACGACGACCTTGATCCGGCCGATACGGCCGTGGGAGTCGCGCAGCAGCATCTCGCCTGCCCGGTCCTTGACACCGGCGGGCGACAGGCCGGAGGTGACGGTCTGCACCAGAGCCTCGTCCTCGGCGGGCAGCCCCACCAGTTCCAGGCCCCGGCGGGCCATGGCCTGGTCACTGGTGCGCGCCAGCAGCCGGTAGGTGATCAGGCCGCGCACCGTCTCGTTACCCAGATCGTTCGCGTCGTGGCCGCCGAGCATCATCCCGGCCCAGTGCTTGCGGCCGTCGTGGGCGATCTCCTCGACCAGCGCGTGGCCCTCACCGCTGGACGTCAGCCAGTAGCACTCGTCCATGACGATCGCGGCGAACCGGCGGGCGTCCGCGAAGGCGATGTGCCGCGACAGCGCCGCGACCAGGTACAGCACCGCGCGGCCGATCAGCGCCTCGACCGGCTGCATCCGCATCAGGTCCGGGTTGGTCAGCGCGGCCTTCAGCGGCAGCGTCAGACCGGCGGTCGTGAAAACGACCATGTCGGCCGTCAGGTTGGTCAGGTCGAGAGCCGGCAGCGACGGGTCGAAGACCATCGCCGCGAGCGGGTTCTCCGCAATGACCCGCAGCAGGTTGAGGACACCGGCCGCCTCCTCGCCGTGCACACCGCCCTCGGCGGCGATCGACGCCACCTCCTGCAGCACCCGCGCCATGCTCGGCTCCGCAGAGGCGGCCGCGGCCTTCACCGCGCGGCTGATCACCGCGCCCTGCTCGGTCACCGGCCCGAGGTTCAGCTGCAGCGTCAGGTACGACAGTGCGGCGGCCTCCCCGGCGGCCCTCGGCAGCACCCGCAGTGGGTCGATGCTGCGCTGGGCATGCGCGGCGTCCACCACCTGGCAACGGCCCGCGGCGGCGGCCCGGGCGAACGACGCCCACTCCTTCAGCGGGGTCCGGTCGATCACCACGGCCCGGTGCCCGCGGTCCACCAGCTGCGACGTCAGCAGCTTCAGCGCCACCGACTTGCCGCTGCCCAGGTCACCGATCACCGCCAGAGACGCCGCCGTGTTGCGCAGCGGCGCACCCGCGAGGTCGAGCAGCACCGGCCGCGCCGTGCCCACGTCCAGGCTCAGCCCCAGCATCGGACCCGCGGCATCGCCGATGTCACTGCCCGTCAGCAGCCCGTTGAGCGCGAAGTCCTCCGACAGCTGGAACTGGGTGACCTCCCGCGCCCGCAGCGCCGGCCCCGACGCGGGCAGCCCCAGCGAGAACAGCCGCTCCTGCCCGCCGTACGGGCGGATCGCCCGGTAGCTCGCCCCCGACAGGCGGGCCTTCAGATCCCGCGCCCGCGCGTCGCACGTCTGCGCATCCGGGCCCCACACGGTCAGCACGGTGCGGGACTGCACCTCGCACTCCACCGCGGTCCGGCCCAGCCGGGCGTCCTGCTCACCCAGCACGTCCACCGACGTGCCGATCGTGTCCGGCGCCCCGGACGGGTGAGCCGCCCACTGGTCGGCCTGGTCGACCAGCTCCGCGCGCTTCTTGGCGATCGCCCGCTTGGCCTTCGCCGAGTCCACGATCGTCAGGTCCAGCACCGCGTCCACCGGGTACGGCAGCTGCTCCAGCTGCGCCAGGATGTCCGCCGCCTCCTGCGACACCGCCTCCGGGATCTCCTCCAGCGCCAGGTGCGCCTGATAGCCGAAGCCGTCCTCGGTCTCCACCTGCAGCCACAGCCGCCGAAAGCCCGGACCGCCCACGCCCCCGCGCCGCCAGCCTCGGCCCGGGCCGCCCTCGGCCTCGGCCTCGTCGGCCGACGTCTCGACACCGCCCTCCAGCAGCCGTACCTGCCCCAGCTGGGCATACGACGGGCTGCGCAACACGGCACCCACCACCCGCCCATCCATCTGCCCGCCGGCCTCCGCCAGAGACAGCAGCGGCTCCGCCATGCCGCGGTGCACGGCGTGCTGGTGCAGCCACACAATCTCCGCAGCCCGCGCCGGCCGGATGTCCAGCCCACCGCCGAAGCCGTTCTCCACCTGCCGCGCCGCCGCCCGGAACGCCTGCACCTCGTGCACCGGCACCGGCGAAGCAGGCAGCCCCAGCTGCTCGCCCAGCTGCGCCCACAGGGCGCCGCGGGTCCTGGACCACTGGCCGCCGCGGCCCGCCGCCTTGAGGGGCACCGCCAGCCACACGGCCCGCCGGTGCATCTCCGCGCCCTTCAGCATGTCCAGGGACGCGAACACGGTTTCCGCAGCCGCGTCGTGGCGCGCCGCATCCAGGCCTTCGCGCATCCGCAGGCCGATCTCGCCAGCGTCCACCTGCGCGCACACCGAGTACAGCCGAGGCGAGCCGTCCAGCGAGCGGACCAGCGAGGTGATGCGCTCCAGCAGGGTGCGCCGCACCAGCTCCGAGGAGAACCGGCTGCCCTCCTGACCCAACCGCCAAAACCCCCAGACCGTGCCGGTCGCCGACCACACCAGGTGGCCGCTGACAGCCCTGATCGCCACCCTCACTGGTGATCCCTCCTTGTTTCGCTCGTCTGTGCCGCGCCTGCCGCGGCGAGCATCTTCTGCAGGGGCGTCAGCTCCGGCCCCGCCTGCGGACGCTTGTCCGCCGCGGTTCTCGGCGCCGGGCGAGACCGTTCCTGCTTCCTGCGAGAAGCCGGTGCGGCCTGTGCCCTCGGCACCCGGACCGCTGCCGGTTCTGCCTCCGCTGTCCGGGCCGCTGCCGGTGCGGGAACCGGCGCCTTCTGCTGGACGGGTGTGTCCTGCGCGTCCCACTCCTCGATGCGGAATCCGCCCGAGAGCAGCACCGGCCGCATGGCGCCCGCCCGCCGCCCTCCGATACGCCCGCTGCGCGGTGCAGCGGTGGCCGACAGCGCGTCCAGCAGCAGCGGCAGCGGAGAGCGGCCTGCGATCCTCGAGTGCCGCACCGCCCAGATCGACAGCCCCCACGCCGCAACCGGCACCGGGCCCGCTACCGGCAGCCACCACTGCGCCGTCTTGATCAGGAAGAACCCCCCGACCGCGGCGACCGCCAGCTGCGCCGGCGTGTAGGGGCCCATCGGGATCCGCCAGTCCCCGAGCCGGCCCAGCACCCACGGGTGGCGCCGGGCCCGGGTGTAGGAGCGGCCGACCCTGGGCCGGGCGGCACTACTCACAGCCGGCCCTGGAAGACCGCCGGCATCCGCGGCGCTCCCTGGAAGTCGGTCGGCGTGGTGTTCGACTGCTGCCCCGGGTTCTTGAACTCGGAGTTGAACATCTGCTCGATGCTGTAGCGGCCGGAGAAGATGGCCAGGCACAACACCAGGCCGATCGCGCCGCCGATGGCCGCCTTGATGCTCATCCGCCGGATCGCCTGCAGGATGAGAATCCCGGTCAGCGCGGCGATCAGCAGCTTCGCCGTCCAGTCGACGAGCGCCGTCGCCCAGTAGTCGCCGAAGTTCTTGAAGGCACCCGCCAGCATGACGTCACGCATCAGCGCACTCCCGCCGAGGTCGAAGGAACAGAGGAAGGGGACGAGAGAGGGGAAGACGAGGAAGGGGTCGGGGCGAGTGCAGCCACTTCCCAGCGGCCAGCCCGGGCCCGCAGCCGCAGCGGATACGCCAGCGGCCACGACCCGCTCACGTCCTTGGCCTTCACTCGCGCCAGGACCTCGACAACCGCACCGTCGGCCGGCTGTCCCGGCACCTCCGCCTTCGACGCCAGGCCGGTCAGTTCGACCGACCGGTAGACCGCACCCGGAGCCGGCACCTTCACCCCGGGCGCCAGGTACCTCGCGCTCTCACCGACGCCCGTCAGGTACGCCTGCAGGTACTCCGTCACCGCCTGGCGCAGCGCCCCGGGCGACACCTCCACCCCGTAGGCGTCGGCACCCGGCCCGGCGGACAGCGCTCCGGGGCCGGCAACCTGGGCCGGCGGCGCCGACACCACCAGCGCATCCGGCACCCCGCCGGACCCGTTCGCGCGGACCATCTCCACCGGCACCGCGAAGTACCGCACAACCGGCACCCCGTCCTCCGGGCTCTGCGCATCCCGCCGCGGCGAAGCCTGCGCACGCGCACCATCCGGCGCATCGGCCTGCGCAGCGCCCTGCGCATGCGCGGCCGGGACCACCATCTGCGCGGCCACCGTCACCAGCCATGCGCGTCCGCCCAGCGGCGTACTGCGCACCGCCACCACCCGCCCCACCGCAGCCCGCGCATGCGCATCCGCGTCCGGCTCCGGCAACTCCACGCCCGGCGCCATCGCGCGCAGCTGCGCAGCCAGAGGAGAGGACGCGTTGCTGCGCAGCCACAGGTCGACGAAGACCTCCGCGTAGCCGGTCGGCGGCGCAATCACGTTCGGGGTGGACGCCACCACCGGCGCCGGGCCCTCGGCTGCGGCGCCCGGAACGGCGATCGCCGCGGCCAGCGCGAGCGGGCCGCTGGCCACCGCGGCCCACACAGCCCAGCGGACCAGCACGTACCTGCGCTGGGCCTGGCGAAGGCCGGAGGCCGAGGCCGCTGGCCTCGCACCGTCCGGGTCCGGAGCCTTCGGGCGCCGGGAGAGAAAGGGACTCATCGGGTCCTCCTGGTCTCAGCGGATCTGCTGACGACCGAGAGAACCCCCACGACCTTGACCGGAACCTTGATGATCAAGCCGCGGGAAGTAACTGATCCATAACATCGGCCATCAAGGTGGCCTAACCGCTCTGACCTGCGGCATCAAGGTTCACCTCCGCACCCGAAAGCCCACCTTGACGGCCTGTCCGGCCGACCTTGACGGCTCCAGTGGCGACCGGACAGGCGCCAGAGCGGCAACCTTGACGGCCACCAAGAAGCCTTGCCGTGCCACCCCCGGCAACCTTGATGGCCCAGCTGGCGCGGCACGGCAACCTTGATGACTCCTCAGCCTCAACCTTGATGGCCCAGGCCACGGGCCCGCCCCGCGTCCAGCTGCCGATCCGGTCGCACTCACCGTGTGGCGGCTAGCGCGCGCCCTCACCCTCGGACAGATCGCGGCCTGCCGCTCTGAGACGTTCCTGTGCGCACCGGCAACCGGTGTCGGCCACCGACCGCTCCTCTGCGCAGCCGCAGCCGCAGCCGCAGCCGCAGCCGCAGCCGCAGCCGCAGCCGCAGCCGCTGCTGCTGCGCACCGCCTCGTCGGGCGGGCGTGCCGGACCCGCGCATGCGCATGCGATGCCGCCCGGCACCGGACTCCCGGCGCATGCGCATGGGCTGCGCGTGCACATCCGCGATGCGCAGCCCATGCGCATGCGCACCTGCCGAGTACCGCGATCATGCGCATGCGCGCCCTGCTGCTGCCGAGGCTGTTGCGCATGCGCGTCGGTCAGGGAGGCGGCCGGCCAGCTTGCAGGACACCCATCAAGGAAGGCGCCCGAACCTTGATCAACACAGTTACGGGTTCGTTATTTTTCGCTCCTTGATCAGCAAGCTCCACGTCAAGGCACCCGGGGTTTCCTCATGCGACCACCCCGCCGACCCGGAGGCCGAGATGCCCGCACTCCCACCCACAGGACAAGCCCACCTCGCGCTCACCGCCCTCGCCTACCTCGCCGCGGGGGCAGCACACCTCGCCGAGACTGGCTGGACCCCGGCCGGGTTTCAGCGCGAGATCGGGCCCGGCGGCCGCGCCCAGGTCCTCGCCGTACTCGCCTGGATCGTGGCCGTCATCCTGTGGCCCGTCCCTGCTCTGCGCCGCCACGGGAAGAAGGCCCGCGCCGCTCGCCAGCTGGCGCCGCGACCGGCAGCCGAGGACACCACCTTCCCGCCCCGGCCCACAGTGGCACCCCAAGCGCCACTGTGGGCTCGCCTGGAGCGCTCCGACATTGCCCGTGCTGCCGTCCAGCAGCGCACGACCGACGCCCTGCGCCGAGCCTCGGATCACCTGGACCACATCACCGAGGCCTTCGGCGCCGACCACCCCTACACCGTCGAAGCCCTGGAGATCCTCGCCCACACCCTGGTCCTGGCTGGTGGGCACCGCCGCCGCATCCTCGGTCTCTACCTGGAGGCCGCCGACCGGCAGCGCCGCTGCGAGCTCCTCGCCGACCCCGACGCCGTTCCCGCGCTCGGCGATGCCGCGCGCCGAATCCTGGAGCCCCGCACCATGGCCGCAGCCATCAGCTCCCACACCGAACTTCCTGCCGGAGCCGGCGGGCACGGTCGGACCGGGGGTGTCCGATGAGCCTCAAGCCGGAAGTTCGGCGCGGCGGCAACCTGCCGTTCGGCATGGTCGCCAACTGCTGGATGTGCGACCCGCGCTACTCGACCAACGCCCGCACCCTCTACGGCATCCTCGTCTCCTACGCGGACACCCAGGCGCGCAACACCGCGATGGGCCACCCCTACCGCCGCGAACTCGCCCGCCAGCTTGGTGCCAGCCTCTCCACCCTCGACCGCACCCTGGACGAGATGGAGGTCGCCGGGATGGTGACCGTCGAGGAGCGGCCCGACCCGGACAACCCGAGCCACCACGACGCGAACATCTACCACCTCCACGACGCCGGCGTGCTCTGGCAGGGCGCCACCCCATGGATCGACCCGCTCCCCCCCGGCGTGAAGGCCGCGGACATCGCCAAGCAGCGCACCGAAGAACGCCGCAAGGCCAAGCGCGAGGCCGGCATCCAGCGCCGCGGCGGCGTCCCCAAGGGCGTCAGCACGAAGGCGATGAACAAGGCCAGGACCGAGGGGGGTAGCAGCACGGGTGCTGCCACCCCCAGCAGCACCGGTGCTGCCAGGGTGGCAGCACCCGTGCTGCCCTATATCTATAACCCTGTCCACAACCCTGATCGAGACGCCTCCCGCACGGCCGAAGGCCAAGTGACGGGTGGCTTCGCACGCGCACGCGAGCGCGAACAGCTCGCCGCCCCCAACGGCACCACCCCCGGCGGCTACGCCGCGTCTCCCAGGCCCAAAACCATCCGCACCAAGCCCGCCCGCCCGCTGCCGGGCGAGAAGGAGGCGTACGAGATCCTCGACGCACTCGGACTGTGGGAACGCGGCCGCACCCCGAAGATGATCCGCGACCGCGTCCGCGACCTCCTCAAGGCCGGCCGCACACCCCGGCACGTCCTCAACCGCGTCAACACCGGCTGGTACCGGGCCCAGGGACCCGAGCGACTGCTCCTGCCCGAGGGTGATCCGTACCGCATCAAGCGGCCCGTCGGCTTCCTCGCCACCATCCTGGAGATGGGGCACGACTGCGAGCTGCCCGACTGCGAACTCGGGGTCATCCTGTCCACCGGCCGCGAGTGCTCCGCCTGCCGCTTCCAGGAAGCCGAACGTGCAGCCCGCCGGGCCGAGGCCAAGATCGACGCCGACCTGAAGGGCGACCGGCCCACCGAATCAGCACGGCACTGACACCCGCGGCCGCCGGCAGCCCGCTCCCCGCCCCTACGGAAGCTCGCGGTTCCACAGCTGCGGGCCGATCGCCGTCTGGACCCGCCTCTCAAGAGCCCGTGCCTCCTCCTTCGAGGACGTGACGGCCCAGCACAGCTCCACCTCGGCCCGCCGCAGCGCCGCCTTGGCCCACTCGGCCGCCCGCATCGCCCGGCCCGCCTCCACTTCGGCCAGCCGCACGCGCAGCCACTCCGGATCCGCGAGCGCCCGATCGAGGGCAGCCTCCCCGAGCCCCGAGGCCAAGCCGCCGGTGTACTTGCAGATCCGCCCGCGGATGCCGCTCCTGTCACTCGCACGCGGCCCCGCGCTGCCGACGTACACCACCACGCGAGTGACGGCGGAGCGGGCCATGTATACGCCCGGCTGCCGCGGGGCCTGCAAACGGGCCTGCTCGACCGGCACCCACGGGGACCACGATGCGAGCGCGGCCACAACCTCCTCCACGCGACCCTCCTCTCCCAGACCAGAACACGGGCGGGCCCGCTGCCGATCGGCAGCGGGCCCGCCCGTGCGTTGACACGGCGTCAGTCTAGAGACGACGTGAACGGCTGCAGCTCGTTCCAGGCGCAGCGCGGCCGATCCCCGCCGGCCAGTGACGTCCACACCGGCGCCGACGGGCCGTGGCACAGCAGGTCGTCGAGCAGGGCCGCTCCGGCCGGAACCTCGCGCAGCATCGCGGCGGCCTGGGCGTTGCGTGCGGCCATCACCTGCAGGTCGCGGATCCGGTTGCGCATGCGCTGCTCGCTGGCGTCGGCCAGGACGAATAGGATCCGGGGGAAGACCGGGTAGGAGCTCTGCCAGCTCGGCCGGGTCTCCAGGGCACCGCCCTGGGGCCGGCGTCCGAGCTGGCTGGGGGTGTGCTCGAAGAAGCGCGCGTAGGTGACCAGCTTGAAGGCGAGCCGCTCGTTGCCCTCGGTGCCGCGGTCGACCTCGATGAAGGCCCGCAGGTGACTGCGGCCCTTCTGCTGGGAGGTGTACCGCATGACCGCGTCCGCGGTCAGAGCGTCACGGGTCCGCTCGGACAGGCGGTGGTGAACCTCGGGCACCCAGTCGAGCGGCCCGTAGTCATCGCCGAGCCGGCGAGCGTCCCGCAGGAACGCCAGGTGGACGTCGAGGACGGTCCTGCTGTGCTGGGACAGGTAGGGCACACCCAGGGCGTCCACGGTCAGCGGGACGCTGGAGCGGCCGAGCAGCTCGCCGAACTGCCCGGCCACGCTGCGGCCCGCGTCGGTGAGGAACCAGGTGTGCTGCCGCGGGTAGCCCGCGGTGACGTGGTCGATCAGACCGCGCCGGCGCAGCGCCCGCAGTCGGCGCGAGCGCCAGCTATGGTCCTCGCCCTCGTCGAACATGCCGGAGAGCTCGGACAGCTGCCTGAAGTCGGCGAACCGGTGCAGGTACAGCGAGGCGAGCACCAGGCGGTCGAAGTCGGCGCCGTCGCGCCGGGCGCGGCCGGCACGGAGGTTGGAAGGTGCAGGGGGTGCCATGAACCTCTCCCTGGAGAGCGGCCTGACCAGCAGGCCTGCGGAAGGAACACTGCAGATAACCCCGCCTGCCTTGACGGCGACCTTGATGGCGGCGCCCCCTGCCGCAACGAATCGGCAACGACGCTCCGTCAACCTTGATGGCCACCTGGACAGTCACCCGATGACCCGTCTCACCGAAGGCTGCGCGTATCTCAGCGAGGGTTGACGGAACCGACTCCGTCTCAGCGAAGGTTGAGTGTGCAGGTCCGGCTTCGTCCGGCGCCTCAGAAGGGAGGGGACGATGGACGTCCAACCGGAGAACAGCAACTCTGTCGAAGCGGCGTGGGAGTTCCAGATGCGCGCGGCCGCAGACTGGGACGAGCGCTCCCGGAACTCCACCACGACATGGGTACCTCCCATCCTGGCTGCTCTCGTTGACCGAGCACGGAGGAGCTCACTGAACCGCTTCTTTCCCTTCACCAGCCACGCGGTGCTCCGCTTCAGCACTGCTCCGAACCACTGGCTGGGTGCAGGCGCGGTCCTCCCGGTAACCGTCGCTCTCGCCCCCGAGGGGCTGTACATCGTGCGCGCCGGGGCAGACGGCACAGTGCTTGAAACGGCCGATGCCGATGAAGCGGTGACCGCCGCGGAACGGTTGGTTGGCGAGTGGCACAACGGCCAGCTCTCGAATCAAGCTGCCTCAGAGCCTTTCGACGGTGGCCAACCATGACGGATGACGTCCCCGCATAATGCTCCCGCGGTAGCGGCGGGCCGACGGGCAAGGTTCGATGAGACCAACTGGCGTCTGACAACCTTCGGTGAGATCCACTCAATCCTCGCTGAGACGGGACACCCGACGGCAGAGGAAATCCCCTGGTCACGGTCCTGTCAGGCGCCGGCCCCACGCACCTCACTGAGCAGCCGGCGGCCCCACTCGCGGCTGACACCGAGAGCCTCGCCCACCTCCGCGGCCGTGAGAGCAGGGTTGTCCGCAAGCAGCTCACGCACCTTGTCACGTCGCTGCTCGGCCAGCAGGTTCCGCTCCGCGTCCTTGCGGCGCGGGCCCTTGTCGGTCGAACCGGCCGGCCGGCCGCCGGCCTTCTTCTCGCCCTGCAGGAAGCGCACCTCGCTGTCCCACACGCGGATCGTCTTCCGCTTGTAGTGCCGGACACCGAAGACGACCTCGTCCGCCGCCGGGCCCGACGTCTTCTTCGGGTCGCTCTTCGGCGAGAGGTACGTCCGCCAGGACGACTCGGTCGGCCGGCGGTCCTCCGGGATCACCAGCCGGGCCTCCTCACCGTCGAGCAGGTCCTCGTCATCCTCCTGCGTCAACTCGGCCACCGCCCACCGGCCGCCGTCGAACGCGAAACGCAACTGGACCGCCACCGGCCAGGCCCCGCTGTCGTCCGTCGCGACCAGCTTCGCGTTCACGTCCACCACCGCACCCTCCGCCGGCGCCGGGACCTCGTCCGCGGCGTAGAGGCCGAGCAGCTCCACCTTCGTGAAGGTACGGCTGGCCGCGGCGATCTGCGCACCCGCGGCTACCGGACCCGCGGCCTTCGCGTCACCGGTCAGGTAGGCGTCGAGGAAAGAGACCGCGGCGCCCTGCAGGGCGCCATCCTCGACCGGGAAGGTGTACACGGCGTCCGGGTCGGCTGGAGCAAGAAGCGGGATCTCGCGGCCCTCGATGTCGGCCAGGACCTGCTCCTCGTCCCAGATCCTGACCTTGGTCCCGGGCCGGCTGATCGGCTTGGCACGCATCGCCTCCCAGCGACGGGTGTTGGTAAAGGTGCTCGGCTTGATACCGAGCAGCGAGCAGACGCGGGCTGTGTCGACGGGCGTGCGGCCGGCGGGAATCATGACTGGCTCCTCGAGGGAAGGGGGCGGTACGCCCCGCCAACCGGAAGGGCAACGAGAAAACGGTATCGCACTCAGAGCATGATCGGTATTCGCTGTCGGCGCGAACCGGGCCCTGCCTCCGTAGCCCAGGGCGCCGGAGGCGCCGCGCGACAGCCGATTCCTTGAACACTTGCGGCGCAATACCCGGCGTGAGCTGCCATGCTCGTTCTGCCACAGCTGCGGACGGACGGAGCTCCATGCGCCTGCTCGAAGACCTTCAGAACGGCCTTGAAAGCCGCGAGCGCCTCATCACCGAGGCCACGGCCCAGAGCATCGGTCGGGAGGTGCGGTACGCGGCCAACTGGATCAGCGCACAGCCCGTCCTGATGGCGATTCTCGACGAAGCCCGCCACGTTGAGGAACCCCCGCCAGTGGATCCATGGCTCCAGGAATGCGAGCGTGAGACCGGCATCGTCTGGCCAACGGAAACAGAGGAAGGCCGCGCAGCACTCATCTGGGACCTGCTGCGCACTTCAGGAGACCAGGCGGCTGACCATGCCGGTGACATCTTCGCGAGGGCGGGCAATTCCAACTATGACCACATGGTCAGACGCATGGCCGCTGAGGCGTTCCGGCCGCTATTCGTCTGGCTCATCCAACAGCTGAGGCGCCGAAGTAGCGTCGTATACACCCTGCGCCGCTACGTGTATCTCACCGAACGGTTCTACCGGACGGAGCTCGACGCCAAGTTCCAGAACCGGACCTCCACCGGCGAGGAGCTCTATAACGACCACGTCCAGGAGTTCATGTTCCGGGACGCTGGCTACATCACCTCGGCGAAGCAGCGGTCGGCCTCCGGGGAGGCCGACTTGGTTGGAGAGCTCGACGGTGAGGACCCCATCATCTTGGACGGCAAGCTGTTCAAAGGGGACCTCAAGTACCTTGCTCGCGGCGTTCGGCAGGTCTACGAATACGCCGTCGACCACGGCAAGCACATCGCCTACCTGGTCGTGTTCAACCGCACCGACCGGATCCTGAAGATCGACGGCGATGGCGCAGCCCAGCTGCCGTACTTCCAGATCGCTGACGTGCAGGTGCACGTCGTGGTGATCCGCGCTCTCCCGCCGCAGACCACGGCGAGCAAGATGAGCACCGCGAAGGTGGCCACCTTGACCCGCGAGCAGGTGCGCGAGGAGATCAACAGCGAGGAAGAACTCGAAGCCGACTGACCGCTGCGATTCGGCCGGACGTACCAGGCGCGATTGCCTCAGCAACCTGGGCCAGCACCCCCGCACAGGTTCCAAGACCGGCACCGTCTGGCTGGCGCAGCACGGCAGCACCGCCCTGTCGGCAGTGAAGCCCCACCTGGACGCACATCCTGGCGTGGTGGACCGGCTCTGATCTCGCCCCTGAACGGACCGGTCCAGCTCCTCACCGGCGATTTCCGGGCGTCCGGCGACAGTGAGAGCTGACAGCGCGGCGGCCGGTCGGATCGGCGCGAGCCCGATCCGACCGGCGCCCTGGGCCGACTAGGCGCCAACCAGCAGCGACTCCGCCGAGTGCAATCCCGTTTCCGAGATCTCCCCGCGGGCCTTGCTCCAGGCCGCCTCGAAGCCGGCGCGCTGCTTCGTAGCAGCGGTGGCCGGGGCGGCGACGAACTGCCGCTCGACGGCGGGGTAGCCGGCACCGCGGTGGTTCGTCACCACCCGGTCGAACCCGAAGTGGTACCCGTCTTCCTGGCTCGGGCTGTGCTCCAGCTGACGGCCTGGCCGTTCGGCGAAACGCCGGAGCGAGCTGAAGGCCTCGCGCCGGCTGAGGATGCCGACGCGGCGCAGCGATCGCCATACTGTTCCCTTCCGGTCCGGGTCGTAGCAGCCCGGCCCTCGCCTCGGACACGACTGCCCGGGCAGGTTCCGGCACTCCTTGCACCGCGGCCGCGGACCGCCTTGTTGCACCTCGTAGCTGAGGCAGTTGCCGCACCGGGGGCCGTGCCAGTTCTTGCACTGGGCAGAGCGGCCGGGTGTGAGCACGCGGCGCACCTCGTAGATGCTCCACGGTTCGGTGTCGAGGCGTTCGGCCAGGAAGTCGAGCGCTGTGGTGTTGCCGGCCAGGTGGAGCTCACGGCGCAGCGAGGAGTTCGCGTAGAGGGTGAACAGGGGGTTGAGGGCCTGGGCGGTGTACTCCAGCAGGGCAGCCTCCACGATCTGCTCCGGGAAGCGCTGGGCGCGGGCCATGTGGTCGGGCAGGGAGCCGGCCGACACCGGGTACGGGCAGGCCCAGCAGTAGGACTTGGGCCAGAGCACGCCCAAGCGGTCCTGCAGGTAGGTCAGCAGTTTCGGGCGGTCCCATCCCCAGTTGATCAACGGGTACCAAGGCCTGCGGCCTGCCTTGTTGTAGGTCCGGTCGGTACGGGCGCGGCCGGTCTCGCCGGCTTCGAAGCCGATGATGTGCCGGTAGTCGCCGGTGATGTGCTCCTCGAACCATCTGTCGAGCGGCTCTCCCTTGGCCCGCACGCTGCTTCTCTGCACCTTGTCAACGCGCATGCTCAGGGGCGCCGGGTTGGCGCCCCTGAGCTCGTCAGGCTTCTCCCGCAGACGCAACTTCCCGGTTGCGGG
>NZ_JOAI01000042.1 GCF_000717715.1 Streptomyces sp. NRRL B-24484
CTTCATGACCTTCCTGATCGCCGTCCCGACCGGTGTGAAGTTCTTCAACTGGGTCGGCACCATGTGGAAGGGATCGCTCAGCTTCGAGACCCCGATGCTCTGGACGACCGGGTTCCTCGTCACCTTCCTCTTCGGCGGCCTCACCGGCGTGCTGCTGGCCGCCCCGCCGATCGACTTCCACGTCTCCGACTCGTACTTCGTCGTCGCGCACTTCCACTACACCCTGTTCGGCACGGTGGTGTACGCGATGTTCGCCGGCTTCCACTTCTGGTGGCCGAAGATGACCGGCAAGATGCTCGACGAACGCCTCGGCAAGATCACCTTCTGGACGCTGACGGTGGGCTTCCACAGCACCTTCCTCGTCCAGCACTGGCTCGGCGCCGAGGGCATGCCCCGCCGCTACGCCGACTACCTGGCCTCGGACGGCTTCACCACGCTGAACACCGTCTCCACCGTGGGCTCGTTCCTGCTCGGCCTGTCGATCCTGCCGTTCCTCTACAACGTCTGGAAGACCGCCAAGTACGGCGAGAAGGTCACCGAGGACGACCCGTGGGGCTGGGGGCGCTCGCTGGAGTGGACCACCTCCTGCCCGCCGCCGCGGCACAACTTCCGCACCCTGCCGAAGATCCGCTCGGAGTCCCCGGCCTTCGACCTGCACCACCCCGAGATCGCCGCCCGCGACCACCTGGAGCACCACGGCGCGCCGGCCGAGCACCTCGCCGGCGTCGTCCCGGCGGCGTACGACGCGCCGGTCGGCCGGCGCCACCGCCAGGACGTCTGACCCCCGAGTCCCCGTCCCCGCCCCGTCCTCCCCCGTCGGGGCGGGGGCGGCCCCACCGCCGTCCCCCGTACGAGCAAGGAGCAGCCGTGAGCCACATCGTCCCGGCCATCGGCGCGGCCGCCCTCGCGGCGGCCGGCAACGTCTGGTGGCTGCCCGCCCTGGCCGATCTGCGGGCCGGTGACGACCGGCCGCGCTCCGCCCGGCCGACCGCCCTCGGCTGCCTCGCCTGGTGGCTCGGCACCGCCCTGACCGCAGCGCTCTGGTTCACGCCGGCACCCGGCCGCCTCGGGCTCGCGCTGCTCGCCCCGGCCGCGCTCGCGGGCGGTGCCCTGTGGTTCGCCGGGTGCGTCCGGCGAGGGGCCGAACTGCGCGAGGCGGCGCGGACCTGGGCGGCCCTCGCACCGGCGGCCGTCCCCCCGCAGGTCCGCGGGGGCGGCCCCCGGATCGGCCGGACGGGCCCGTGACCGGGCCGTTCGGCCCTTTCGGAGGGCAGGGCCCCGGAGTTGGGTAAGGACAGGGGTGCGTTCAGTCGTCCGACACCAGCGGCAGGAGGAGCGGTCACATGACCGAGGCGATCACTGTTCAGGCCTTCGACGGCGTCCCGTGCGAGGTGCTCGACGAGGCCCGCGGCCGGATCGCGGCCGCCGCCGACTGCGCCAACGCGCTCGTCGAGTCGCTGCGGGTCCGGCTGACCTCCGCGGGGCTCGCGCAGGTCAACGCCGAGGTCGACGGCCGGCGGATCCGGGTGCAGGAGACCGCGCGCGGCCTCGGCGAAGCGCTGGACCGGCTGGCCGAGGGACTGCGCCGCCGGATCTCCGCCGTCACCGGCACCTGGACGCCACGGGCCTGGCCGCAGCCGTCCCGCCCACCGCTGCCGCCGGTCCCGCCCGCGGCCGGCCCGCAGGTCATCGCCCGCGTCAAGACGCCGTCGCTGGTGTGGTGTTCACCGGACGCCGCGGCCCGAACCCTGGACGCGATGGACTACCGGATCCACCTGTTCACCGACCCGGCGACCGAGACGGACGCCGTCGTCTACCGGGTCGGCCCGACCGGCTACCGGCTGGCCAGGACGATCGCCGCCGCCCCGCCGCGCGGCTGCACGGCCCCGCTGACCGTCAGCCCGCACGGCGCACCGACGCTCGACGACCGGCAGGCCGCGGAGCGGCTGGCCGGCGCCGAACTGCCCTTCCTGTTCTACGCCGACCCCGCCGACGGCCGCGGCCGGGTGCTCTACCGGCGCTTCGACGGCCGGCTCGGCCTGATCACCGGCTCCTCCTGAGCCCCGTCCGGCGGCTCACCGCGTGCCGATCACGACGGTGGCGTCCATCTCCTCGCAGACGGCGGTCCGGGCGGGCAGCCCTGCCGCCGCGAAGGCCGCCAGGGTGGTGGGGGCCTGCCGCCCGCTGGTCTCCACCAGCAGGTGGCCGCCGGGCGCGAGCCACCGCGGCGCGTCCGCGACCACCCGTCGCTGCACGTCCAGTCCGTCCGCACCGCCGTCCAGGGCGACCCGCGGCTCGTGCTCGCGGGCCTCGGCGGGCAACAGCCCGATCGCCGCGGTCGGCACGTACGGCGCGTTGGCGACCAGCACGTCGACCCGGCCGAGCAGGGTGGCCGGCAGCGGCTCGTAGAGGTCGCCGAGGTGGACGGTGCCGCCGACCGCGGCCGCGTTGCGGCGGGCGCAGCGGACGGCCGCCGGGTCGACGTCCGCGGCGTGCAGTTCGACCCCGGGGCCGACGGCGGCGGCCAGCGCCACCCCCAGGGCGCCGACCCCGCAGCACAGGTCGAGCACCACCGCGGACGGGCCGGCCAGCAGCGCCGCCTGCCGGACGAGGAACTCGGTGCGCCGCCGCGGGACGAAGAGCCCCGGGTCCACGGCGATCCGCAGACCGCAGAAGTCCGCCCAGCCGAGCACGTGCTCCAGCGGGCGGCCGGCGGCCCGGGCGGCCACCATCGTGTCGAGCTCGGCCGCCGAGCGGGCGGTGGCGAGGATCAGCTCCGCCTCGTCCTCGGCGAAGACGCAGCCGGCGGCGCGCAGCCGCAGCACGACGGCCGGGAAGGCGGGAAGCGAGCGGAGGTGGTCGGAAGGACCGGTACTGCGGGAAGAGCGGGAGGACAACGGGAGCCTTTCGGGAAACCGCCGAGGGGCGCTCCCGCGACCGCTACCGCGGTCGTGCCGTCCGGCCGTACGAGGAGAGCACCCGACCTGCACCTGCGTCGATGGGTCCCACCTCCTCGATCCGTCCCTGCTGGGGTGCCGCCACCCTACCCGAGCCGGGCCCGTTCGCCATCGTCCTTCCGTGCGCCCGGCCGCGTCCTGTCGCCGCATCAGGGCCGCTCCGGGATGCGCACGGCGCCGTCCCGGTGCTGCGGGCCCGGTCTGCCCTAGGGTCGGAGGGCCGCCGTCCGACCGCCGAGAGACAGGCCCGCCGTGCCGACCGCACCCGTCATCCGCATCGACGTCCCCGGTTCCTTCCCGTGGGGCGTCTTCCACGAGCGGCACCCCGAACTCGTCCGGCAGGTACTGGCGGCGCGGCCGTACGGGCCCGCCGAGCGCGCAGCGGTCGGGGAACTGCTCGCGGAGAGCACCGGCGGCCTGCTGGAGCCGCCCGGCGCCGGCCTCCACGACCGCGCCGAGTGGCTCGTGTGGGGCGAGGGGCTCTGGGGCCGGCCGTGGAGCGAGGCGCCCTTCCTGTGGGCGGAGAGCTGGTTCCACCGGCGGCTGCTCGACGCCACCGGGTACTTCCGGCCCGGGCCCTGGCAGGGCGTCGACCCCTACGCGCCGTTCAAGGACGCGGAGCTGGCCGGCGAGGCCGTGGACGGCGAGCTCGCCGCCCTCGACGGGCTCGCCGACCTGCCCGGGGAGGCGCGGGCCCGGGCCGTGCTCTCCTCCGCCCTCTGGGGCAACCGCGCCGACCTGAGCTTCCGGATGGCCGCCGGGCCGGAGGGCGCGGCCGCGTCCGACCTGGTCGCCGACGACAGCGGGCTGCTGCTGGCCGAACTGGAGCGGGTCCGGGGCGGCACGGTCTGCATCGTCGCCGACAACGCCGCGAGGGAACTGCTGCCCGACCTCGTCCTGGCCGACCACCTGCTGGCCGCGGACGAGGCCACCCGGGTCCTGCTGCACGTGAAGCCGCAGCCGTACTTCGTCTCCGACGCCACCCCCGCGGACGTCCTCGCCGCGGTCGACCGCCTGCGTGCGGCGGACGGGGCCGCGGCCCGGGCGGTGGGCGAGCGCCTCCGGCGGGCCGTGGACGACGGCGTGCTGCGGGTGGCGGCCCACCCGTTCTCCTGCGCGCCGCTCCCCTACCGGGACATGCCGGCCGACCTGCGGGCCGAACTCGCCGGCGTCGACCTGACCGTCCTCAAGGGCGATCTCAACTACCGCCGACTGGTGGGCGACCGCCACTGGCCGCCGACCACGCCGTTCGCCGACGTGGCGGGTCATTTCCCCTCCCCCGTCGCCGTCCTGCGCACCCTCAAGTCCGATGTGGTGACGGGCCTGTCGCAGTCCACCGTCACCCGCCTCGACACCACCGGCCCCGACTGGCGGACCGCAGGCACCCACGCCCTCGTCCAGGTCCGCACCCGCGCCTAGCGCGCAGCGCGCCTCGCGCCCGGGGCCTGCCGTCGAACGCGCCCGGGTGGTCACGTCAGCGGCACCCGGGGAGCATCCATGACCTGCGGCGGCACGTCCCAGCCGGCCGCGGCCGCTGCGTCGCCCGCACTCCGCATGGCGGCCCGGACCAGGGCCGCGCCCCGCCGGGTGGCCGCCTCTCCCGTCCCGACCGCGACCGGTCTCGTTCCCAGCCCGGCGCAGGGGCGGCAGATCCCGGGCCGCGGCACCGGGTCGTGGCACTGTCCGCACTCCGCGTACCGGGCGACCACGGGCGGCGCGGCCTCCGGCACCGGGGGCATCTTGCGGGTCAGGCGGTGCCGCAGCACGCCGAACGCCGAGTGGATCGTGGCAGGCAGGCACGACAGCAGCGCCTGGGCGAGGTCGGCCGGGCTGCTGCCCCGTTCCAGCCAGCCGGCGACCAGCGGTGCCAGTCTCCGGGCCTCCGCCTGGCCGAGGCGCAGCCGGGGCTCCGGCCGGATCACCCGGAACAGCACCGACACGGCCTCGTCGGTGCGGTCGTCCGGCGGCTCGACGGCTCGCGGCGCCCTCGTCCGGCGGCGCTCGGCCGGTACGGCCTCGGCCGGCGGAGCCGTCCCGGCCGGTTCGGTCCCGGCCGGTTCGGTCCCGGCCGGTTCGGGTTCCAACGGCGGGACAGGGAGGGAGGGTTCTTTGTCTAGGTCTTTTAGAGGACCGCCAGGTCCGCCGCTGTTCCGCCGACCGGACCCCGGGGTTTCGACACCCGGTGCGAGCTGCTGCGGCGTGTCGTAGACGTGGACCGCGCTGTGCCACTTGCCGCTCTGATCCTGGTACTTGACGACCCAGTAGTAGCCGGCCGCCGTCAGCTCGCGGAGCGCCTTGGCAACCGCGATCCGGCCCTGCACGCAGCTGTCGGCCAGGCTCCGGCCGTCCTCACGCCAGCCGTCCGGCCGCGAGAGGAGGTCGCCGAGCAGCCCGCGCGCGGTATAGCTCAGCCGGCGGTCCTGCAGGGTGACATTCGGCAATACCGTGAAGTTCCCTGCCGGTTCGATACGATGGATGTGCATGGGGAGGTTTGGCTCCTAGTGCCGTGCCCCGGGGTGTTGCCGCACCGCCGGGGTCATCTGTGCCCGTTCGCACGGAACCTAACACACGCAGAGTCACCTCATCGACACGATCCGTGTCGCTCGCATTCGCGCACCGATCGATCAACTCCCGCACCTCCACGGCCCCTTCGCATCAGTGCCGCAGCCGCGGTGGTGGTCCGTCCGCGGCCCGCGGCGCCCTCACCGGCGACGGCGCGAACGCACCTGCTGATGGATCGCGTAGCAGGCGAGCGCCATCAGGACACCGGCGCCCACCGCCCAGAGGCCGGATCCGCCACGACGCCGCAGCTCCAGACCACCGATCAGCAGCCCCGCGGACAGCACCAACTGGCAGTAGGGCATCGCCCTGTCCAGCACACCGCCGTCCCTCAAGGGGTTCTTCACCGGCCCTCCCCGCCCTCGCGGCAGCACTGTACTGCCGTGCGACCCCCGATCGGGCGTCCGAGCACGCCGGGTGCTGCACCCGCGACCTGCGACGTCCCCGGGCGGGGCCTGGAGGTGCGCCGTCGCGATCGCCGTGACGCCGCGGTCAGGGGGTGGTGCCGGGGGGTGCGTCCCCGCAGCGCCCGGACGAGGATCAGGACGGTCGTCTTGGCGAGCACGTGCCCGCAGGTGTCCACGATCGACGTGACCGCGTCGGAGGCCCCGAGGACCCGGGGAAGATCGGCCGTCGCCACAGAGGCACCGAACATGAACGGCAGCCACTCCCAGTGCGTCCGGGAGCGCCGTGTCCGTGTGGCGGGCCGTCGCCGTCTCCACCGTCGGGCGAGCAGGCCGAGCAGCGGGCTCAGGGCCATCAGCGAGGCGGCGAACCCCACGTCCGACCAGTGCAGTTCGACGTCCACGTCAGCCCCTCCGGTGCCGGGTGTCCCCGGATCCGGGCGGTGAGCCCACAGCCGCCGCCGTCCGTGGGGCAGCCCCCGGCCGCGGGGGCGGTCCGGGGGCTGCCGTGGTGGTGCGGGTCGTTCAGAGGGCCTTGCCGTTGACGAACAGCTTGACCGGGCCGGTGGGGGTCTTCGCACCGGTCACGGTGTCGCCGTAGGCGATCGCACCTTCGGTGACCGGTCCGTCGGTGACGCTGCCGGGCACGACGGCACCGCCGACGACGGCACCGGCCGTGACGGGGCCGTCGGTGATCGCACCGGGCGTGATGACATTGCTGAGCTGCGTGATCTTGTCAGCGTTGGAGCTGCGGAGGCAGTCGTCCGGGTTCTCGCCCGGAGCCGCGTCCCACGCGTCCCAGACGACGCCGGTCAGGGGCCCGAACGCGTAGTCCCCGAACGTGTAGTCGCCGAACGCGTAGGGCCCGAAGTCGAAGTCGCCGAACGCGTAGTCACCGAAGGTCCAGTCGCCGAAGGCGGGGGCGTTCCAGTCGGCGGTGCCGGCCTCGAAGGTCGGCTCGCCCTTCCAGCCCTTGAGGACGAAGCCGGTGTACTGGTTGGCCTTGCGCGCGTCGGCGTCGACGTCGTAGCCGAGGGTGCCGGTCAGGCTGCCGGAGCGGCTGCCGGCCCGGGTGCCCTCGCGGGAGGCGTCCCGGCTGCCCGTCCGGGTGCCGGTGTGCGAGGCCGTCCGGGTGGCGGTGCGGACGGCGTCGCGCTCGCCGGCGCGGTGGAACGTCTTGGTGCCGTTGCCGTTGGTGAACGTGCAGGTCAGGGTCTGCACGATGGCCTGGGTGGCCGTCTGGGTGGCGGTCTGGGTCCCGGTCTGGGTGGCGGACTGCGTCCCGGTCTGCGAGGCGGACTGGGTGACGTCCTGCGCCAGCGACTGGGTCGCCGGCTGCTTGGCGGTGAACGAGAGGCTCTTGGCGTCGACCGCCTTCTGCAGCGCCGCGTTGTTGAAGCCGAGCGCGGTCTGGACGTCGCCCTTGCCGATGAAACCGGTACCGGTGGCGGGGTCGAAGCCGGCCGCCGCCGAGGCGGGGGCGGCGCCGAGCGCGAGGGCCGCCACGGAGACCGCGGCGCCGCCGACGAGCTTGCTGCGAATGTGCATGCGCTGGTTCTTTCGTCGTGCCGTCATGTGTGCGCGGCTGCCGGTCTCGGAGGCGTCAGTGCGCCTCTCCTCCGGCTGCCGGTCTTCTGTGATCCTGTTGGGGCAGGCCGGTCGTCCGACGTACGGGCGACCCGCCTGAGGTGTGATCACGGATCGGTGATCGCGACGGAGAGTACGTGGTCGTTTGCCGCCCGCGGCCCGGAGCGCCCGGCAGCAAGCGCATCGTTCGCGCAGGTCAGAGGGGATCTGCGCGCGGCCGAGGAGGTTTCGCATGTCCCGAAGTGATGGGTCGGCGTCCCAGGTGGTCATCCGCAGGGCCGGGGTGACGCGCTCCCGGCAGGCGGCCTTCTGATGGAGCCTCTGGCGCGCAGCGCGGCACTGACGGGGTATCCGGAGCTGTGCCGCACCCTGGGGATCGACCCCCGGGCGCTGCTGCGCGAGGTCGGCCTGGACGTGCCCGATCTCGCCGACCAGGACAACTGGATCTCCGCGTCCGCGGTGGCGCAGGTCCTCGAAGCGTCGGCGGACGCGGCCGGCCGGGAGGACTTCGGGCTGCGCATGGCCGAACTGCGCCGCCTCTCCACCATGGGCCCGATCAGCCTCCTGGTCCGCGAGGAGCCCGACGTCCGCAGCGTGCTCCACGTCCTGATCAAGTACGAGCACATGTACAACCAGGCCGTTCGCCTGAGCCTGGACGAGGCCGGCGATCTGGCGACCCTGCGCATCTCCCTGGACCTGCCGGCGACCCAGCGGGTCCGTCAGGTCATGGAACTCGGGATGGCCGCCTACTACCAGATCCTCAAGGACCTCCACGGCGGCCGGCTGCGGCTGCGTCAGGTCTGCTTCACCCACCGGGCGCCGGCCGACCCGGACACGCACCACCGCGTCTTCGCGGCGGACCTGAGGTTCGACGCGGGCTTCAACGGCATCGTGCTGGCGCGTAGGGCCCTGCAGGCGGCCAACACCGAGGCGGATCCGATCCTGCGGAGGTACGCGCGGCAGTACGTCGAGTCGCTGGCCGCGGAGACCGGGTCCTCCGACGCGGCGCAGGTACGCAAGATCATCGAAGTCCTGATGCCCGCCGGCAGGGGCACCGCGAGCCAGGTGGCGCGCAGCATGGGGATCGACCGCCGCACCCTGCACCGGCGCCTGGAGCAGTCGGGCGAGACCTTCACCTCGCTCCTCCATGCCGTCCGGGTCGATCTCGCGCCGAGGTTCGTCGCCGACGGCCGGCGCCCGCTCGCGGAGGTCGCCCCACTCCTCGGCTTCACCTCCGCAGGAGCGTTCTCCCGGTGGTTCCGCGTCCAGTTCGGGGTCAGCCCCAGTCAGTGGCGCAGCGAGCACTAGGCCTTTCCCCCGGTGGGACGACCCCGCCTAGGCTCTGGGCCATGAGCGGTGGCGGGCGGGCGGGGCGCAGCTGGCGGGTGCGCCCGTGGATCCGGACGTGCGGGGTCCTCGCCGTCCTGGCCCTCGCCGTCGAACAGGCCTCCGTCATCCACTTCGTGCGGGCCGGGCAGATGTCGGCCGGCGAGGTCCGCGACGGCTTCGTCGCGATCGGCGCGGTCGTCCTCGCGGTGTGGCTGCTCGCGTTCAGGCCGCGGGTGCGCATCGACGCCGATCGGAACGTCGAGGTCCGCAACCCGATCAGGACCACCCGGTTCCGTGCGGCCGACGTCGTGGACTGCCGGCCGACCGGCCTCGGGCTGCGGTTCCGGCTGCGCGACGGTTCCGCGCCGTGGAGCATCGTGTTCCAGGACACCGCGTCCTTCGACGAACCCCGCTGGTTCGACGTGGCCGAGGCCGTCACCGGCACCAGACCGACGCTGCCCCCGGACGACGAGGCCGAGGAGGAGTAGCTCCGACGCCGGCCCTGGACGGGGCCCGTGGAAGGATCCGGCCGTGACCTGTGACGTCTGTGGACACGACCTGCGGTCGGTGCCGGTGCCGGAACCGCGTGCGACGTGGCAACTGCCGGTGAAGGAACGCTGGGTCTGCCCCTGGTGCCACGCCTGGACCGAACGGGGACACCACCCCCGAGAGGTCTCGCGGCCGCAGTACCGGCCCGTCGACATGCGCTGGGAATGGGCGGACTCGGAGGAGCTGAGCGAGGACGTCCCCCACGCCTACGGCCACTTCGGTACGACCCTGTGCGGGATACGGCACGACGGCCTGACCGCCTCTCCTTACCTGTGGGACCCGGGATGGGCCCATGCCTGCCCGGCCTGCGGGGAGATGGCGGCCGTCATCGACGGCCGATGGCCCGAGGACGCGCAGGGCGAGAAGCGCAAGCGACTCCGGACCACACCACCCCCCGGGTCCGCCTGGCCGCCCTTCTAGCCGGCGCCGACGCCACGCCCCCGCAGGGCACCCGGCACGGGCCCGACGGAGGGCGCGACCAGGCGGCTGCCCGGCGCGCACGCAACGCGCCTCGCCCGACGATCAGTTCGGTCCGGCCCCGGGGTTCCGCACGACCGCCGCGGCTGCCTGCGCGGCGTGGTGTGCCTGGCGCTCGGCCACTGCGCGGCGATCGCGGCAGCCAGCGCGAGGAGCGCCTCGACCTGCGCGAGCGCAGCGGCCTGTTCGGGGCTGAAGCGCCCGCTGTACCTGGCGTGGCAGTTGGCGATGATCTGCTGGGCTGCGCCTGCACGAGCGGCGAAACCGGCCCTGTGTCCTCCCCGGTGTGTGCACCCACGGTAGGAGTGCGACGCGCACGACGGAGTGGTCTTGCCCGGTCCCGGTCCGGGCCGAGGCACCCTGATCGACCGAGGGGGACCGCCGGAACAGACGGATGCCGCCACACAACTCTGCGCCTGGCGCAGCTGAGTCCGAGTCAGCTACCGCCGTGTGCGCGGAGGCTGCGAACCGGCATCCTCATCAACCTGGCGGATCCGGCGGTGACGAGGAGGAAGAGGGAGGAGCTTGGCCGGCGCCCCAACCGGCCCAGTTCGGCTCCCGCCGGCCCCTCCCCAATCGATTCGGTCGAAGGCGAGGGTCCGCAGTTTGGAGTGAAAGAGCAACCACAAGGTGCCAAAGCACAAAGAGAATTCCGAAGCCCAGTGCAATGACAGATGCGGACCAACCGATCCTGGAGGCCCAGCCACCATCCAGCAGGAGAAAGGCCAGCCCGAATTCGCAAACAAGAAACAATGCACCGTAGAACATGAGTCGAGCGATGGACGCCGGAATGGAATGCAGCGGGTAAAGCAATAAAATTGCCCTGACCCTCCCCCAGAACGGGGTACGCTCCGGCCGCGACTGCACATCATCGACCGGCACCTGAAGGATCTGGAACTTATTCTCCAGGTAGCTGGCCGCCCACGCCTTCTCGGGAGCGATGTCGAAGCCCGGCGATACCGCTTCATACACTTTGAACCATTGGGCCAGAAAAGTAAGGTAGGCCTGCGCCTCGTCCAGCTCCCGCCTTCGCCTCACTTCGATGTTCCGCCGCGCGCGCCATTCCCGGAACCAAAGCCCCGCCGCACCGACAAGCGAGGCCGCGATGGCCGTGATGACCGACGGAAGAACACGATCGGTCAGATGTAATGAGTTTGCTGCGGACATGCCATCACCTTATCCGGCCCGTCTCGCCAATGCGGAACGTATCGCCTGTCCACCGAGCATGCAGCCGACCACGCAGTTGCGCCCCAAGATGCTGCGCCATCCGGGTTCCGCCGCCTCGCGACGAGGAGGATCCCACCCTCGCCCGCCTGCAGCTCGACATCCTGCGGCGCATGTTCTGGCAGAAGCGCGACCGCGGGCTCACACCCGGGCCGCCGGTGCAAGGCAGTGGAAGCAATTCGAAATAATTCCCTGGATTCGAGAGAGTGTCGAGACTTTTGAATCTGCGCAGGAGGCAAGGGCAGTACCGATCAAGGGCGCAGGCAAGGAGACGGCACCTGGGCGGCCCATCGCCACGATCGTCCAGGTGGACGCCGTCGCCGATGCCAGGGGACCGCGGTGGCGCCTGATGGTCCGCATCGCGGCCCACGGTCCTCCCCGCCCGGAGGAATTGGCGGAGATGCGGCGGCACGATGTGGATCTGGAAAGGGCCGGCGTGCGTGTCCGCCGGGCGGCACCCGAACTTACCAACGGCAGACGGGTCCTGGGCGAGACCAGGCCGAAGCCCGGCAGTCGGTTCATCGTGCTGCCCGACGTCCTCCGCAAGGAGCCGGACCGCGACTTGAGGTGGTACGCCGAGAAGGGCCGCACGGACTGCCGTTCGTGGGTGAGCGCGGCACTCCCTTCCGGTGCTCCACCTTCGGGCGGAAATGGCGTGCGGCCCGCGCGAAGGCCGGCCCGCCGGCTGACTTCCGGTTCCAGGGTTCCCGAAGAGGTCCGGACACAGCAGAAACCCCAGGTCATCGACCTGGGGTTTCCTTGTGGAGCGGGCGACGAGAATCGAACTCGCGCTCTAAGCTTGGGAAGCTCATGTTCTACCATTAAACTACGCCCGCATCTGACGGCCCGTCACGGGTCGCCCGATCAAGCACCACTGTACCCCATCCGCGGAGCGGCTCGGGGCATGGCGTGAACGCGCCGCCGGCCCGGTGCAGGGGGGTGTCCGAGGGGCGTACTGTGTGGGCCGTTCCGGCTGCGCGAGGCGGCGAGCCGCTCCGTGGAATGTCCGGAACATCCCCTAATGTGACGCTGGCGCCCGCGGCGCGGCCCTTCGCTTGGGCACGCCGCACGGGCCGGAGGCCGCGCCGGGGCGCGAGGCGGACGGGGACCACGGGGAAGTATGGGAAGGGGATCGATGGAGCAGCGCACCGTCGTTCGTTGTGCCGAGGGGCACCTGTTCAGCACGGCCACGTTCCCGATGCAGAATCTCGGCACCGCACGGCTCGGCCCGGGCAGACTCATCCGCTGTCCGCAGTGCGGACGGCTGCGGAGTTCGGTGCCGGCGGACGTGAGCGAGCTGTCCGGGACGCAACTGGCACGCGCCATGCGGCTGGAGGCCGCGGAGTTCCTCGCCTGACGGTGTTCGGGCACGGCCGCGGGGCCCGGACGAACGGCACCTGATTCGTCCGAGGCCCCGCGTTGCCTTTAACCTCGACTGCGTGCTGCTCTCTGACAAGGACATCCGGACCGAAATCGACAAGGGCCGGGTCGTGATCGACCCGTTCGACCCGAAGATGGTCCAGCCCTCCAGCATCGACGTCCGGCTGGACCGCTTCTTCCGGGTGTTCGAGAACCACCGCTACCCGCACATCGACCCCTCCGAGGAGCAGCCGGACCTGACCCGGCTGGTCGAGCCGGAGGGCGACGACGCGTTCATCCTGCACCCGGGCGAGTTCGTGCTGGCCTCGACCTTCGAGGTGATCACGCTGCCGGACGACGTCGCCTCCCGGCTGGAGGGCAAGTCCAGCCTGGGCCGCCTCGGCCTGCTGACGCACTCCACGGCCGGCTTCATCGACCCCGGCTTCAGCGGCCACGTCACGCTGGAGCTGTCGAACGTCGCCACCCTGCCGATCAAGCTGTACCCGGGGATGAAGATCGGCCAGCTGTGCCTGTTCCGGCTCTCCTCGCCGTCCGAGCACCCGTACGGCTCGGAGCGGTACGGCTCGCGCTACCAGGGCCAGCGCGGTCCGACGCCGTCCCGCTCGTACCTGAACTTCCACCGCACGGACGTCTGACCCGCCGGGTCCGGCACCAGCCCTCCTCCGCCCCTGCCGGGGCCCCGAGGAGGGCCCGGAGGAGGGCCCGGAGGAGGGCCCGGGAGCGCAACGGCAGTGGGCCGCCGATCGGTGATCGGCGGCCCACTGCTGCGTCCGCGGAGACCGCGGGAGCGCGGTTACTTCTTCTCGGCCAGGCAGAGCACGAACTTGTCGCTGAGCAGCTGCTGGGCCAGGCCCGCGGTGGAGCCCTCGACGTTGCTGCAGGCGTTCGGGTCGAAGGAGTTGTCGACGACCGAGATCACCTTGTAGTTGGCGTCGGCGCTGCCGCAGTCGACGGTGTCGACCTTGGGGTCGTTGTCGCTGCCGGTGACCTTGACGCACTCGCCGGCCTTGGCGTGGACCGGCTTGTCGGCGGCGGCGTAGCCGATGCCGAAGCTGATGCCGAACTTGACCGCGACGATCAGCACCAGGGTGCCGACGCCGACGAGGATCTTCTTGATCGGGCTCTTCTTCGGGGCGAGCACCGCCGCCTGGGCGGCCTGGGCGTACCCGTCGGGCACCTGGCCCGGGGCGGGCTGGCCGTAGGCGGGCGCCGGCTGGCCCGGAGCGGGCTGGCCGTAGCCCTGGGCGGGACCGAAGCCGCCCTGCGCGGACGGGTCGGCGGGGTGGCCCTGGGGCGGCTGCGGGGTCGTCATGGTGTTCCTCGGCTGGGGACGGGTGCTGAGTGCAGCCGAACGCTACCGAGGGCGACCCCGCCCCGCCCCGAACAATTCGAACATTTGCCGCATAGGCTCACGGTGCGTTATGGATCTGCAACGGAGCACGCCCCCGGACCGGGAACCTCCGCCGACCGCCGCGAGTTCAGGCCCGCTTCGGCCGGGTGACGGCGACCAGCTCGCTGCCGTCCTCGGAGAGGGTCAGTTCGGTGCGCAGCTCGGCGAGTTCGCCGAGGTGGTGCAGGTGGGTGCCGCCGCAGAAGATCCGGGCCGGGCCCTGCGGGAGCTCGCAGTGCCACTGCCGGCGTGCAGTCAGCTCCGGCCCGGGCACGTCGATGCCGACCGGGGCGTCGGCGGCGACCCAGGCGGCGAGCTGCGCGTTGACGGCCTCGGTGAGGGCGGGGATCGCCTCCGCGAGCGCCGGGAAGCCCTCGCCGGCCTCGGTGGTGAAGCCCTTCTTCCGCAGCGACTTGCCGAGGCGGTAGGTGTCGGTGCTGGCCTCGGTGTCCATCACGGAGGTGGCCATGGCGAGGCTGTCGAAGTCCGGGCTGCCGAAGGCGTCGCTGCGGCCCGGGTCCTTGCGCCAGCGGGGGGCCAGCGCGGCGTTGAGGGCGAGCGCGAGCAGGTGGCAGCCGCTGTGCGAGGCGGAGAGCAGGGCACGGCGCTCGGCGTCCACCGCGAGCTCCGCGGTCGCGCCGACCGCGTCGGCGGGCTCCTGCTCGACGACGTGCAGCACCAGCCAGGACCACTCCTCGTCACCCCGGCGGACGGGGATGTCCGCGCCGACCAGCAGCTCGCCGCCGTCCGGGCCGACCGCGCCGGTCAGGCAGTCCACCACCGGGTGCGTGACGCCGCCGACGGTGAGCGTGCCCAGGTCGGCGGGCTGGTCGGGCCAGGTGTGGTCGAGCGGGTGGAAGGGCGTCGCCCCGGTGACGACGGCGTACCGGCCGCCGTCCAGCGGGTGCACGGCGAGCACCGGCGAGGTGCCGGTCACGGCACCGGACGGGAAGCTGACGTGGGTGGTGGCGAGGGTCATGAGGGTGCTCCGGGCACTGCGTGGGGCAGACGGACAGACTGTCCACCCTATCGCCGCGGCCCGGTGTACCCGCCCTCCCGACGGCGGGGCCCTGCGGCACCGGCCGCACGGCCCCGGACGCCCCCGACGGCCGGCACCCCGCAGCGGGGGGCCGGCCGTCGGGGGCGTCCGTCAGCTCAGCGTCGGCAGCTTGATGAGGACGAGCAGGGCGAGCAGCTGCAGCGCGGCCGCGCCCGCGGCCTTGCCCCAGGGCAGGTCGTGCACCCGCCGGACCATGGTGGTCAGCAGGACGGCACAGATCAGCCAGGTGATCCAGCCGACCACCTGGACGACCGGGTTGCCGGTGGGCAGGAACAGCGCGAGCAGCAGCCGCGGGGTGTCGCTCGTCCAGCCGATCAGCACGGCCAGGCCCACGGTGGACTGCCAGGGGCCGTCACCGCCCAGTTGGCGGGCCAGCGCGTAGGTGACCGCGCCGAGCATGGCGCCGGCCACCGCGAAGCCGATCGCGGCGGCGATCAGCGCCCAGGCCGCGACCGAGAAGGTGGAGTTGACGATGTCGTCGTGGGTGGCACCCATGCCGAGCACCGCGAGCACGCCGTAGACCAGCGAGACGGTGAGAGCGGGCAGCCAGGCCTGGTGGTCCCGCATCCGGTCGAAGGTGCGGGCGGGCTCGCGGTAGATCCCGACCAGCAGTTCCTTCCAGGTCGGACGCGGCCCGGAGACCCGGGGCGCCACCTGGCCGCCGGCCCGGTAGACGGCCACGTTGTCCCGGTCGCCGTAGCCCTGGTCGCCGTAGCCCTGCGCGTCGTAGCCCTGCCCGCCGTACGGCTGCTGCTCGTAGCCGCCCCGGCCGTAGGCGTCCTGGCCGTAGCCGGCGCCGCCCTGGCCGTACGGGTCCTGGTCGACCGGGAAGGCCCTGGTGTGGCCCTGTCCGTCGTCGGCGTACCCGTCGCCGGGGCCCGGGTGGCCCGGGACGGGCGCGGTGAAGTACTCGGGCTCCCCCGTGGGCCCGCCGCCGGGCTGCTGCCGCGGCGCCGGGCCGGCGGGCGCGGACCATCCCTGCCGGGGATCGGCGCCCTGCCCGTTGTCGTATCGATTGCCAGCCACGCCTCGACGGTACCTGCTCCCGCTGACCGGCCGTCGGTTGATCAACGGCCGGGCACCGGATTGCAGCCGTCCTGTGACGAGCGGCGGTGCGGGGCGGCCGGACGGCCGCCCCGCACGGGTCAGCGCTGGGCGCCGATGGCCGGGCCGTGCACGGTGGCCGCCGCCGACTCGCCGGCCGGGCAGCCGCCGGGGCCCGCGGTGGTGCGGACGGCGCCGACCGGCAGCAGTGTGCCGCAGGCGATCCGCAGGCCGTTCGGCAGCTCGTTGTCGGACTCGACGGTCGCCCCGTCGCCGATCACCGTGCCGTCCAGCGAGGTCCGGGCGCCGATGACGGCGTAGGCGCCGACAATGGAGTCCTTCACGTAGGCGTCGGCGCCGATCACGGCGCCGGGCAGGATCACGCTGCCCTCGACGATCGCGCCGGCCTCGATCTCGGCGCCCTCGGAGACGACGGTGCCGTTGCTGAGCACCGCGCCGGGGTCGACCTGGGCGCCGGGCAGCAGCAGGGCCTCGCCGGTCGGGCCGGGCACCGCCGGCGAGTCGACCTTGCCGAGCACCAGGTCGGCGGAGCCGCGGACGAAGGCGGCGGGGGTGCCGAGGTCCAGCCAGTACGAGGTGTCGACGACACCGCGCAGCAGGGCGCCGGTGGCGAGCAGCTCGGGGAAGGTCTCGCGCTCGACGGAGACCTCGCGGCCGGCCGGGATGCGGTCGATCACCGAGCGGGTGAAGACGTAGCAGCCCGCGTTGATCTGGTCGGTGACGATCTGCTCGGGGGTCTCGGGCTTCTCCAGGAACTCCAGCACCCGGCCGTTCCCGTCGGTGGGCACCAGGCCGAAGGCCCGCGGGTCCTCCACCCGGGTGAGGTGCAGGGTGACGTCGGCGCCCGCGGCGACGTGCCCGTCGCGCAGCGCGGCGATGTCGAGGCCGGAGAGGATGTCGCCGTTGAACACCAGGACGGGCTCGTCGGGGCCGCAGGTCAGGCCGGCGGCGGCGTTGCGGATGGCGCCGCCGGTGCCCAGCGGCTCCTTCTCGGTGAGGTACACCAGCTCGATCCCGTACGGGCTGCCGTCCTGGAAGTGGTCCTCGAAGACCTCGGCGAGGTACGAGGTGGCGAGCACCACCCGGGTCACCCCGGCCGCCGCGGCCCGCGCCAGCTGGTGCGCGATGAAGGGCACGCCCGCGACGGGCAGCATCGGCTTCGGGGTGTGGGTGGTCAACGGGCGCAGCCGGGTGCCCTTGCCACCGACCAGCATGATCGCCTCGGTCATGGTCTGAGCTTCTCCCCTGTGTACGGTACGGTCCCGGCCGTGATCGCTCTGGCCGGTGTCGATCTGTTCGACGCGTGGCCGGCGCGGCCGCTCCGGCCGTCCCCCGGCGGACCCGCGCACCGCGTGTCCAGCGCCTACTGTATTTCCTCCCGGGGCGGCCCCTGCCGCACGGCCCCCGGTTGTGTCTTCCCGACAAACGCGGGCGCCGCGGGATCCGGCGCGGTCAGGGCAGCAGCCACCCGGCGGCGGGCTGCGCGCCGGCGGCCGTCCCGCCGCTGCGCCACAGCTGCGCGACGCGCTCCGCGGGCAACGCCTGGCTCCAGGTCTGCACGTTCGTGAGCGCGCCGTCCCAGGGGTCGGTCCAGGTGTTCTTCCAACGGGTGCGGCCGATCTGCAGCGGGCCGGTGGTCTGCCAGATGCCCGACACGGAGGTGGTCTGGGCGGGCGCGCCGTTGACGTACAGCCGTATCTGCTTGCTGCCGGCGTCGTACACGCCGGTGAGCATCACCCACTGGCCGGTGGTGGCCTGGCCGGTGGAGAAGGCCTGGCGGCTGGTGCTGTCCTCGCCGCCGGCCGCGGTCTGCACCTTGAACACCCACTGGTTGTGGCTGCCCCAGTAGTCCCGGCCCAGGTAGAAGGAGTAGTAGCTGCCGGTGCCCTGACTGACGACGGCGCGCGCGCCGGTGGCCGCGTCGTTCCGCACCACCGCGGAGACGGTGAAGCTCTTCGAGGTGTCGACGACCGCCGCGGAGGTCTGCGCCCAGCCGTCGGCGCTGCCGTGCAGCAGCAGCGCCGGACCGGTGTGGCCGGGGGCGGTGCCGACGGCGGCGCCCGGGCCGAGGGCGGCCGGGCGGGCGCCGCGCAGGTCGTCGAGCCGGGTCGGCGCCGCGCTCGGTGCGGCGGACCTGCTCGCGGCCGGGCTGCCCGACGCGGCGGACGGCGAGGCGGAGGCCGAGGCGGACGGCGGCGCCGAGGACGCGGCGGAGGCGCTCGGGACGGCGCTGGGCGGGCCGTCCACGGCGAGGGTGGCGGCCGGGGTGGGTTCGGCGGCCCGCGGTCCCTGGGGGCCGTCCTGGCGGAGCAGGACGGCGGTGGTGACGATGCCCGCGACGGCCAGTACGCCGGCCACCGTGCCGCCGGTGATCAGCAGCCTGCGGCGGCGCTGCCGGCGCTCGTTGGACTCGGCGAGCGCGGCCCAGTCGGGCGTCGGGCTGCCGGGCGGTGCGATGCCCACCGGCGGCAGGTACGCGGGGCGCCCCGCCCCCGCGGGTCCGGTACCGTCCGGCCCGCCCCCGGACATGCCGCCGCCGACCATGTGCGCTGTGCCCCCGCCGTCGCTCATGGGCGCCCATGCTAGGCCACCGTACGGGGCCGGACGCGTCCCGGCCCCGTGCGCCGCGGGGGCGTACGGGGCCGGGACGGGGTGCCGCGGGGGTCAGGCCTGGACGGTCTCGGGCTCGGGCTCGACCGGCTGGGCCTTGACGGAGTCGAGCAGCAGCTGGGCCACGTCGACGACCTTCAGGTGCTCCTTGGCCGCGCCCTCGTTCTTCTTGCCGTTGACCGAGTCGGAGAGCATGACGAGGCAGAACGGGCAGGCGGTGGAGACGATGTCCGGGTTGAGGGACAGCGCCTCGTCCACGCGCTCGGTGTTGATGCGCTTGCCGATCCGCTCCTCCATCCACATCCGCGCGCCGCCGGCGCCGCAGCAGAAGCCGCGCTCCTTGTGGCGGTGCATCTCCTGCTGGCGCAGGCCCGGGACCTTGTCCATGATCTCGCGCGGCGGGCTGTAGACCTTGTTGTGGCGGCCCAGGTAGCACGGGTCGTGGTAGGTGATCAGGCCCTCGACGGGGTTGACCGGGATCAGCTTGCCCTCGTCGATGAGGTGCTGCAGCAGCTGGGTGTGGTGGATGACCTCGAAGTGCCCGCCGAGCTGCGGGTACTCGTTGGCGATGGTGTTGAAGCAGTGCGGGCAGGTGGCCACGATCCGCTTGACCGGGGCGTCCTCCAGCGCGGCGTTCAGCGTCTCGACGTTCTGCGCGCCGAGCATCTGGAAGAGGAACTCGTTGCCGAGGCGGCGGGCGGAGTCACCGGTGCAGGACTCATCCTTGCCGAGGATCGCGAACTTCACGCCCGCGGTGTGCAGCAGCTCGGCGAAGGCCTTGGTGGTCTTCTTCGCGCGGTCCTCCAGGGCGCCGGCGCAGCCGACCCAGTAGAGGTACTCGACCTCGGCGGGCTCGATGTCCTGGCCGATGACCGGGACCTCGATGCCGGTCTCCTTCTTGAGCTCCTTGACCCAGTCGAGGCGCGCCTTGGTGGCCATGCCCCAGGGGTTGCCCTTGTTCTCCAGGTTCTTGAGCATCGTCCCGGCCTCGGTCGGGAAGGAGCTCTCGATCATGACCTGGTAGCGGCGCATGTCGACGATGTGGTCGATGTGCTCGATGTCGACGGGGCACTGCTCGACGCAGGCGCCGCAGGTGGTGCAGGACCACAGCACGTCCGGGTCGATGACACCGCCCTCCTCGGCGGTGCCGATGAGCGGGCGCTCCGCCTCGGCGAGGGCCTCGGCGCTCACGCCGGCGAGCTGCTCGGCGGTGGCCTTCTCGTCGCCCTCCACGGACTTGCCGCCGCCGGCGAGCAGGTAGGGGGCCTTGGCGAAGGCGTGCTCGCGCAGGCTCATGATGAGCAGCTTCGGCGAGAGCGGCTTGCCGGTGTTCCAGGCGGGGCACTGCGACTGGCAGCGGCCGCACTCGGTGCAGGTGGAGAAGTCGAGGATGCCCTTCCAGGAGAAGTGCTCGACCTGGGAGACGCCGAAGACGGCGTCGTCGGCCGGGTCCTCGAAGTCGATCGGCTGGCCGCCGCTGGTCATCGGGCGCAGGGCGCCGAGCGCGGTGCCGCCGTCCTCCTCGCGCTTGAAGTAGATGTTGAAGAAGGCGAGGAAGCGGTGCCAGGCCACGCCCATCGACGGGTTGATGCCGATGGTGATCGCCCACGCGAAGGAGATGCAGATCTTCAGCATCGCGAAGACGTAGATCAGGTTGACCAGCGTGCCGTGGGCGACGCCGTCGAAGGCGGCGACGATCGGGTACGAGACCAGGTACGCCGGGTCGTAGGACTCGACGCCGGCCAGGGCGCCCTCCAGTCCGCGCAGCATCATGATGCACAGGCCGATGCCGAGGATCGTGTACTCGACGTAGAAGGCCTGCCAGGCGATCGAGCCGGCGAAGCGGGACTTGCGGCCGGAGCGCGACGGCAGGCTGAGCAGCCGGATCACGATCAGGGTCGCGATGCCCAGGGTGGTGAGGGTGCCGATGAGCTCGGTGAAGATCTCCCACGGCAGCCAGCCGCCGATCACCGGCAGCACGAACTCGGCGTCGAAGAGCTGGCCGAAGGCGTTCACCAGGGTGAGCACCAGGGAGAAGAAGCCGACGGCGACGAACCAGTGGGCGACGCCGACGACGCCCCACTGGTTCATCCGGGTGTGGCCGATGAACTCGGTGGCGACGGTCCTCACCCGCTTGGCGGGCTGTCCGAAGCGGGTGGTGTCGACCTGTCCGGTCCGGACGACCTTGTAGATGTACGCGGCCGCCCGGGCGGCGAGCGCAGTGCCGATCACAGTGGTGACCAGCGAGATGACGATCGCTGCTAGCTGCATCGGCTCTCCGTCTCCAGCGGCTGGTGTAGAGGGGTCGCCCCCAGTGTACTGGTCGGTAACTTAGCGACCCGACGCCCGGACCCTACCGCTCCGTAGCACCGCACCAGAAGACACTCAAGGTATGGCGGCAGTCACTAAGGACATACTCACCCATCCGGCCGCCCCGGGAGGCACCCGGCACCCTCCCGACCGCCTTCCGCGGCCCGCGCAGCAAAGTTGAGCGACACGGACTCATGGCTGTTGACGGTCCCCGAACCGTCAGGCATGCTTGAGCCCGTAACGCTCAACTCTCCCGTGGAGGTATTTACGATGGCACGCGCGGTCGGCATCGACCTCGGTACGACGAACTCTGTCGTCAGCGTTCTTGAGGGCGGTGAGCCCACGGTCATCACCAATGCCGAGGGCGCTCGGACCACGCCGTCCGTCGTCGCCTTCGCCAAGAACGGCGAGGTCCTGGTCGGTGAGGTCGCCAAGCGCCAGGCGGTCACCAACGTGGACCGGACGATCCGGTCGGTCAAGCGCCACATGGGCACCGACTGGAAGATCAACCTGGACGGCAAGGACTTCAACCCCCAGCAGATCTCCGCCTTCATCCTGCAGAAGCTGAAGCGCGACGCGGAGTCGTACCTGGGCGAGACGGTCACCGACGCCGTCATCACCGTCCCGGCGTACTTCAACGACTCGGAGCGCCAGGCCACCAAGGAGGCCGGCGAGATCGCGGGCCTCAACGTCCTGCGCATCGTCAACGAGCCGACCGCCGCCGCCCTGGCGTACGGCCTCGACAAGGACGACCAGACCATCCTGGTCTTCGACCTCGGTGGCGGCACCTTCGACGTCTCCCTGCTGGAGATCGGCGACGGCGTCGTCGAGGTGAAGGCCACCAACGGTGACAACCACCTCGGTGGTGACGACTGGGACCAGCGCGTCGTCGACCACCTGGTGAAGACCTTCCAGGCCGGCCACGGCGTCGACCTGTCCAAGGACAAGATGGCCGTCCAGCGCCTCCGCGAGGCGGCGGAGAAGGCCAAGATCGAGCTGTCCTCCTCCTCGGAGACCTCGATCAACCTGCCCTACATCACGGCCTCCGCCGAGGGTCCGCTGCACCTGGACGAGAAGCTCACCCGCGCCCAGTTCCAGCAGCTGACCGCGGACCTGCTGGAGCGCTGCAAGCACCCGTTCCACAACGTCATCAAGGACGCCGGCATCGCGCTGTCCGAGATCGACCACGTCGTCCTCGTCGGCGGCTCGACCCGCATGCCGGCCGTCGCCGAGCTCGTCCGCGAGCTGACCGGCGGCAAGGACGCCAACAAGGGCGTCAACCCGGACGAGGTCGTCGCCATCGGCGCGTCCCTCCAGGCCGGTGTCCTCAAGGGCGAGGTCAAGGACGTCCTGCTGCTCGACGTCACCCCGCTGTCCCTCGGCATCGAGACCAAGGGCGGCATCATGACCAAGCTGATCGAGCGCAACACCACGATCCCGACCAAGCGCTCGGAGATCTTCACCACGGCCGAGGACAACCAGCCGTCCGTGCAGATCCAGGTCTACCAGGGCGAGCGCGAGATCGCGGCGTACAACAAGAAGCTCGGCATGTTCGAGCTGACCGGCCTGCCGCCGGCGCCGCGCGGCCTGCCGCAGATCGAGGTCACCTTCGACATCGACGCCAACGGCATCATGCACGTGGCCGCGAAGGACCTCGGCACCGGCAAGGAGCAGAAGATGACCGTCACCGGCGGCTCCTCGCTGCCGAAGGACGAGGTCGACCGCATGCGCCGCGAGGCCGAGCAGTACGCGGACGAGGACCACAAGCGCCGCGAGGCCGTGGAGACCCGCAACCAGGGCGAGCAGCTCGTCTACTCGACCGAGAAGTTCATCGCCGACAACTCCGACAAGCTCCCCGCCGACGTCAAGACCGAGGTCGAGACCGCCATCGGCGAGCTCAAGGAGGCGCTGAAGGGCGAGGACATCGCGGCGATCCGCGAGGCCACCGAGAAGGTCTCCACCACCGCCCAGAAGCTCGGCGCCGCGCTCTACGCGCAGGCCGACGCCGCCGGTGCGGCCGGTGCCGGCGAGTCCGCCGGCGCCAAGGAGGACGACGTGGTCGACGCCGAGATCATCGACGACGAGAAGCCCAAGGGCGGTGCCGCATGACGGAGAAGGCGCAGGGCGGCGAGCCCGGCGACGACTCCGCCGAGGAGGCCGTTCTCAAGGCCGCCGAGGAGGCGGTGGCGGCCGCCGACGATCTGGCCGCTGCCAAGCGCGAGGCCGGTGAGCGCACCGCCGACCTGCAGCGCCTGCAGGCGGAGTACCAGAACTACCGCAAGCGGGTCGAGCGCGACCGTCTGACGGTCCGGGAGATCGCCGTCTCCAACATCCTGGAGTCGCTGATCCCGGTGCTGGACGACATCGGCCGGGCCCGTGAGCACGGCGAGGTGACGGGCGGCTTCAAGTCGGTCGCCGAGTCGCTGGAGACCGTGGTCGCCAAGCTGGGCCTCCAGCAGTTCGGCAAGGAGGGCGAGGCCTTCGACCCGACGCTGCACGAGGCGCTGATGCACAGCTACTCCTCGGACGTCACCGAGGACACCTGCGTGCAGATCCTCCAGCCTGGCTACCGGATCGGCGAGCGGATCATCCGCCCGGCGATGGTCTCGGTCGCGGAGCCCCAGCCGGGCACCCAGACCACGTCCGCCCCGGACGCCGACAAGCCGGAGTCCGCCAAGGGTGACGGTGCGGCGGACAGCTGACAACCTGTGCACTGCGGAGTCGTGCGCCGACCTCGTCGGGGTGCGACTCCGCAGCGCCGTGCAGACACGTTTCGGGAGGTGGCGGCAGCCATGAGCACCAAGGACTATGTGGAGAAGGACTACTACAAGGTCCTCGGCGTGCCCAAGGACGCCACCGCAGCCGAGATCAAGAAGACCTACCGCAAGCTGGCCCGCGAGTTCCACCCGGACGCCAACAAGGGTGACGCCAAGGCCGAGGAGCGGTTCAAGGACATCTCCGAGGCGTACGACGTCCTCTCGGACGAGAAGCGCCGCAAGGAGTACGACGAGGCCCGCAGCCTGTTCGGCAACGGCGGGTTCCGACCCGGCGGCGCCGGCGGCAACTACAACTTCGACTTCGGCGACCTCTTCTCCGGGTCCGGCGCCAACAGCGGCGGGCTCGGCGACGTCTTCGGCGGCCTGTTCAACCGCGGCGGCCGGCAGGCCCAGCCGCGGCGCGGCGCCGACGTCGAGACCGAGGTGACGCTCTCGTTCGTCGAGGCGGTAGACGGCGCGACCGTCCCGCTGCGGATGACCAGTCAGGCCCCGTGCCGCGCCTGCGCCGGCACCGGTGCGAAGACCGGCACCACCCCCCGGGTCTGCCCGACCTGCGTCGGCGCCGGCACCGTCAGCCGCGGCCAGGGCGCCTTCGCGCTCTCCGACCCGTGCCGCGACTGCAAGGGCCGCGGCATGATCGTCGACGACCCGTGCACGGTGTGCCACGGCAGCGGCCGCGCCTCCTCGGCGCGGACGATGCAGGTGCGCATCCCGGCCGGGGTGCAGGACGGCCAGCGGATCCGCCTCAAGGGCAAGGGCGCCCAGGGCGAGCGCGGCGGCCAGCCGGGCGACCTCTACGTCAGCGTGCACGTGGACGGCCACCCCGTCTTCGGCCGCAAGGCCGACAACCTCACGGTGACCGTGCCGGTCACCTTCCCCGAAGCGGCCCTCGGCGGGACGATCGAGGTCCCGACCCTCAACGGACCCGCGGTGAAGCTCAAGCTGCCGGCCGGCAGCGCCAACGGCCTCACCCTCCGGGCCCGGGGCAAGGGCGCCACCCGCAAGGACGGCACCCGCGGCGACCTGCTGGTCACCGTCGAGGTCGTCGTCCCCAAGCACGTCACCGGAGACGCGCTGAGCGCACTGGAGCAGTACCGCGAGGCCACCGCCTCGGACGACCCGCGTGCCGCCCTCTTCCAGGCGGCGGAGGGAGCGTGACCAGATGACGACCCCCGACAGTCCGATCGGCCCCGGCCTCGGCGAGGGCCTGCCCGGCGCCGCGCCGCGACGCCCGCGCGGCACCCCGGCGCCGCAGTACGTGCTGACCGAGGACACCCCGGTGTACGTGATCTCGGTGGCCGCGGAGCTCTCCGGCCTGCACCCGCAGACGCTGCGCCAGTACGACCGGATCGGCCTGGTGTCCCCGGACCGCACGGCCGGCCGGGGCCGTCGCTACTCGGCCCGGGACATCCAGCAGCTGCGCGAGGTCCAGCGCCTCTCGCAGGACGAGGGCATCAACCTGGCCGGTATCAAGCGGATCATCGAGCTGGAGAACCAGGTCGCCGCCCTGCAGTCCCGGGTGGCGGAGCTCGCCGACGCCCTCGACGGCGCCGCCACGGCCATCCAGCAGCGCGAGGCGGCGGTGCACGCGTCCTACCGCCGCGACCTGGTGCCGTACCAGCAGGTCCAGCAGTCCAGTGCGCTGGTGGTCTGGCGCCCCAAGCGCTGATCGGACCCCAGGGGTCTCCCAGGCCGCCGGTTCCCTCCTCCCGGGGGGTGCCGGCGGCCTGCTGTCGGATGAGACAGTGCGGTACCCCGCCGTGCACCGGCGGTGGGAATGTCCGGCGCGGGGGCTCCCCGCAGCTCCGGGGCGCCTATGATCCCCGGAGAAGCGGTACCGGCCGCGCCGCACCGGTTTGACCGATGGCAAGGAGCCTGATGAGTGAGACCGACGAACCGGGCCTCACCCCACGCGGGCTGGGCGTCCTGTCGAGCGAGGCCCGCCAGCTCTACCGCAACGTCCTGAAGTCGCACGGCCGGCTCTCCCCCGACCTGGAGGCGCCGGAGGGCAGCAAGGCCCTGGACGAACTGCTGGACATCGGTCTGCTCGTCCCGGACACCGACGACCCGGCGGTGCTGGTGGCCGTCGACCCCGAGCAGCTCTCCGCCCGGCTGACCAGCCTGTGGCAGCGGAAGGCGCTCGACCTGCTGCACCGGGCGGTGGCCCTGCCGGCCGACCTCCAGGACCTCGCCGAGGACTTCCGCACACCCCGCAAGGCGGGCGGGATCATCGAATACGTCCACGGCAAAGTGCTGATAAACCAGCGGCTCGGCCAGCTCGTCAGCGGCTGCTCCGAGGAGATGCTGGCCGCCCAGCCGGGCGGCCCCCGCCCACCGGAGGCGCTGGCCGGCGTCATCGCCCGGGATCTGGAAACCCTCCGCCGCGGCGCGACCATTCGGACGATCTACCACCCGAGCACCCGGTATCACGCGCCCACGCGCGACTATGTCGCCTCGATAACCACGGCCGGCGGGCGGGTCCGAACGCTGGACGAGCCCTACACCAGATTGATCGTGATCGATCGGCGCACCGCGGTGATCCCGGTGGTCGACGATCTCAACTTGGCCGCGTTCATTCACGATCAGGCCGTCATCAGCTACCTGATCGAGGAGGTCTTCGAGCGGAACTGGAGTCGGGCCCTGGATTTTGACGGCTCACCGACAGTTCCGCCCCAGGTGGTTTCCCGGCTGCGGCAGACGATCATCGATCTGATGCTCAAGGGAATCAATCACCGCGTCATCGCCCGGCGTCTGGGCATCAGCGAGCGCACACTCGCCCGCCACATCGCGGAGATGCGCGAGGACTACCAGGTGGAGTCGCTCTTCCAGCTCGGCTGGGTGCTCGCCCGCTCGGCCAAGGAGTCACCGACCGACCAGGCCGACTTCGGCTGACGGTCGGACCCCGGGCGCCCCGTCCCGCCCGGGAGCAGTACCCTCGCCGCCCGTCAGGTCCAGGCGGAGTCGTCCAGGAGCAGCAGCGAGCCCGACCTGGCCTGCACGGTCTCCGCCGCGGCCGCCTGGTCGGCGTGCACGCTGCGGAGTGTCCAGGCGCTGTCGGCCGCAGCCGGATTACTACCCGTCAATATCGCCGCACCCATGACAACTGGCACGACGGCAAGCCGAACAAACCGGCGCATACGAGACATTGCGACCGATCCCTCCTCTGGGAATGCCTACCGAGTGAATAGAGAAGTCTCGAACATTGACCCAAATCATGCCGCAAGAGCACGCTCGGTGTCACGATCGGCGCATTCCCGCGGGTGCGTCATCTCGCTGCCAGGCAGCCATATGACACCACGTGCCGGTGGACTTGTCGGTCACGAACGTTGGACGATCAGCAAGGTCACACCACATCCGCGGCGCCCGAGCAGCCACGAAGGCACCGCCCCGACCACACCACAGCGGAACTCGCCTCGGGGCGAGCCCGGACGCCAATCGCTCGCCGGACGTCAGACCAGCCAGCGGCCAATCCCCGGAGTCGACATGAGTGAGCCCTACCTGCGCCATCGCACCGCCCAGGCCTCCGAGGGCCGGCGCGCACGGGTCTTCCTGGCCGCACCGCTGATGCGGCTCACCGGCCCGGCCGACAGCGTGGTGACGCTGGCCAGCCGCACCCGGCTGACCACCCTGCGGACGACCCTGCTGCGCAGCGGCGCAGCCGTCTACAGCGCCCACCACAGCGACGCCTGGACGGTGGCCGGCCGCGCCCCCGAGCCGCGGGTGCCCTCCGACTTCCGGGCGCTGCAGACCGCCGACCTGGTCTTCGCCTACGTCGGCGCGCCGCTGTCGGCCGGTGTCAGCCTGGAGCTGGGCTGGGCCTCGGCGCTGCGCAAGCCGATCGTGCTGCTGGTCGACGAGGCGATCACCCACAACCCGCTGATCGCCACCATCGAGCAGGTCGCCCCGGTGCTGCCGCTGGTCTTCGACGACGGCTGGTCGCAGGACGCCCTGCAGCACACCGTGGAGACCGCGCTGGACTGGGCCGGCATGGCGCTGTCGCTGCGCGAGGGCTTCTGGACGGCCCCCGGCGAGCAGTTCCCGGTGCCGCGGCAGTCCAAGGGCGACTCGTTCGGCTACTGGTCCCCCGGGATCGCCACCGGCTGACGCGGCGTCACTCCGGCCGTTCCTCGGCCGCGTCGGCGCGCATCTGCCAGCCGAGCTGGAAGAGCGTCTCGGCGCCGTACAGCTCGCGCAGCCGGGCGATGTGGGCGGCCACCGTCCGCTCGCCGAGCCCGAGCCGGCTCGCGACCGTCCGCTGGGTCAGCCCCTGCGCCAGCAGCCGGCCGACCTGCTCGTGCACCGGGATGCCCTTGCCGTCCTGCGGGGCGGTGCGCCACTGCACCCGCTCCGCGCGCTCCCAGTCGCGTTCGAAGACGCCGACCAGGTAGCCGACCACCGCCGGGTCCTCGACGAAGGCCGCGCTGCTGTTGTCGGCCGCCGCGGGGAGCACCGCGATCCGGCGGTCGAAGACCAGCATCCGGGTGAAGGGCTCGGCGAGGATGCGGAACCGGGCGCCGAGCTCGGTCAGTTCGGCCGCGTAGTCGGCCGTCGCCTCGTCCAGCCGCGCGCCCGGGTGGTAGACGGTGCGCAGCGTGGCGCCGCGGGCCAGGAAGGCCCGGGCGCGGTCCCGGCCGGCCGCCAGGTGCCCGGCCGGGCGGGCGCCGCCGGGCTGGAGCGCCAGCGCCTCCTCGCGGGTGTCCGCCTCCAGTTGCAGGAGGCGGTGCCGGATCTGGCCGAAGCCGTGGACGTGCTGGACCTCGCCCGTCCGGTCGACCCTCGGCGGGGTGGCGTCGTAGGCCTGGGCCAGGTCCTCCAGCGCGCCGGGCGTCTGCTCGGCGCGGATCAGCATCCGGGTGCCGGCCGAGCGCAGTTCGGCGCTGAGCCGGTCGCTGACCGTCCGGGGGTTCACCGCGGTGAGCGAGGCGTCCTCGGCGTGGTGCACCAGGAAGCCCAGCTCGACCAGCCGGAGCACCGCCTCCGGGTTCTCCGCCAGGGCGTCGCGGAACATCACCCGGCCGCCCTGGGCCAGGACGGCCCGGTAGAGGGCCCGCTCCTCCTCGTTCGGGAGCGCTCCCGTGCCGCCGTCAGCCATGCCGCTCTCCCCGCTGTGACCGTCCCATGGAGATAGAGCGCCTGCGGGCGGAAAACGTCACAGGACATGTCAGCCGCGGCGGTGCCGCGCGGGGCCGGTCAGTCACGGCGGCTCCCCCGCATCAGCCAGCCGAGCTGGAAGAGGGTCTGGGCGCCGTACCGCTCGCGCAGCCGGGAGATGTGCCCGGCGACGGTGCGCTCGCTGAGCCCGAGCCGGGTGGCGACGGCCCGCTGGGTGAGCCCCTGGGCGAGCAGCCGTCCGACCCGGTTCGCGGCGGAGGCGGCAACGGCGGGTGCGTCGACCTCGGCCCACTGGACGACGTCGGCCCGGGCCCAGTCGCGTTCGAAGGTCTTCACCAGGATGGCGACGGCCGCCGGGTCGGAGATGAAGGCCGCGCGGCTGTAGTCGTCGGCGGCGGGGACGACGGCGACCGAGCGGTCGATGATCAGCATCCGCTCGAAGGACTCGTCGAGGACGCGCAGTCCGGCGCCCTGCTCGGTGAGCTCGGCGGCGTATCCCAGCGTCCAGGGCTCGGCGAGGACCTGCGGCTGGTAGAGGGTGCGCATCCGGGCGCCGCGCTGGACGAGGGCCAGGTCCTGGTGCCGGGCGAGGGTTATGGTGGCCGGCTGCCGGGGGCCGGGCTGGGCGGTGAGCATCTCCTGCTTGCAGTCGGAGACGAGTTCGGCGATCCGGTGGCGGATCCGCTCGCGGCCGTCGACGTAGGTGGCGCGCTGCGGGTCGTCGCTCTGCCGCGGGAGCGAGTCGTACGCCCGGGTGAGCGGGTCGAGGTCGGCGGGCAGGCGCTCGGCCCGCCAGAGCAGGTCCGCGGCGGCGGAGCGCATCTCGGAGCCGATCCGGTCGCCGACCGCCCGCGGGCTGACCGCCACGTAGGCGCCGTCGATCGGATTGGGCACCAGCAGGCCGACCCGGACGAGCTGCTCGACCGCGGCGCGGTCCTGCTCGGGGACGGTGGACAGCGGAATCCGGCCGCCGCGCGCGAGCACGGCGAGGTAGAGCCCGCGTCCCGCCTCGTCGGGCAGTCCGGAGCTCCGGTCCGTCGGTTCCGCAGCCACCTCGAAGTCTCCCTGCCGAACTTTCCCCTCAGTGTCGGATCATGATCTCAACAAGTTCGGATCGGGAGGGATTCGGTACCCCGTTTCGACGCGTCCCCCGGCCCGGCGCGCACGGAGCGCGCCGGACCGGGGGACCCGTCATGTCACGCCGTTGCCGAAGGCGCTTCCGGCGAGGCGGAGCAGCAACGCCTCGCCGAGTCCGGTTCCGGGGGCCATCACCACACATGGCGTCCCGGCCGGCGCTCTTCCCCCCGCGGCAGCGGCGCGGACGCACCACCACCCACACTGAAGAGCAAGTCACCGTCCCTCGGGCTGCGGTTGCCCGGACGGCTGGCGTGGTTCCACCCTCACAGCGTGACGGCCGAGTCACAAGTGGCCACCGCCTGCAGGTTTCCGCAAGTGCAGGAACTTGCAGTCCCCGGCGCGGCGGGCGGAACGGGAATCTCCGGTCCGCCGGACATCCGGGTGTCCGCCCGGGGTGCGGTGCCCACCAAACGTCCATTCGGCGTCCGTGAGGCCTCCACACGACCGATCCCCCCCTGCGGTGGAATGCGCGCGTCCGCCGGCCGCCGGGCGCCGGATCGTACACGCGGTCGAATCCCTGACGCCGCGGGGAGCCGCTCCCACCTGGGCGGCAGCCGTCCGGTGGCACCGCGTGCCATCACACCCCGGGCGCCTGTCCGAATACCCCGGAATGGCCGCCGCGGGATTCGTGCACCGAGCATCTCCGGGCGGATTCCCGCCGTCCGCTCCGGCCGCGCCGGAAGGACGCGGCGAGAAACCGCAATTCGCCGTCCGGTGTGTTCCGCGCCACGTCGCCGAAGTCCCGCCGCGGCCGGCCGCACGGGCCGGCGTTCAGCGATTCCGCACCGGCTCCGCCGGACAGGCCGCCGCCCGCCAGGTGGCCGGGAGCGCGGCCGCGGTGCGCAGGGCGGCCACCGCCCAGGCCCCGAGCAGCAGCGCGTAGAGGGCCGCGGAGAGCGCGGCGAAGCCGCCGAAGCCGGTGTGCCGGGCCAGCGCCGCCGCCCCGGTCACCAGGGTGCCGACCGGGAAGGTGAAGGCCCACCAGGTCATCGCGAACGGCATCCCGGCGCGCAGGGCGCGCAGGTTCGCGGCGACCGCCGGGACGAGCCAGAGCAGGGCGAAGCCGAGCACCGCCACGCCGTACAGGACGGAGAGCGCCCGGGCGGACCCGGCGAGCGCCGGGGCCGCGGTGCGGGCGGCGTCCGCCAGCCCGCCCGCCGCGGTGGTCGACTGGCCGAGCGGGCCGAGGACGAGGAAGAGCGAGGGGGTGAGCACCGGGGCGAGCCGCCCGTGCACCAGCCCGGCGAAGACCACCGGCAGCACCAGCGCCACACCGAGCAGACCGGCGCCGAACAGGGCACAGCCGGCGTACAGCAGCACCGGCCGCGAGGGCTCCGGCAGGTGCGGGACCAGCGCCGCGGCGGCGGAGGCGGCGACCAGGGGCGCGACCGCGGGCAGCAGCCAGGTCGGGTTGGTCTCACGGGCCGCCGTCCGGTGCCGGGTGATCATCAGGTACGGGACGCCTGCCGCCACGGCGACCGCGTACAGGGCGCCCGCGCACCAGAGCACCAGGTCGACGGCGACCGCGGCGCGGGTGCCCAGCACCGGGGCGCCCGCCACCAGGGTGGCGTGCCCGACCGCGAGCAGCGCCATCGGCGGACAGCCCTGGAAGACGGCGGTGGCCGGCTCGTCCAGCAGTTGGGCGCGGACGGCGCCGGGATGGCGGACCAGCTGCACCGCGCGGGCCGCCGTGACGGCCGCCAGCGCCGCGACCGCGACCAGCCAGACGGCCGCCGCGAAGGCCGCCCGCCCGGGCAGGCCCACCGGAACGGCGGTGGCCCCGGTGGCGACGATCGCGGTGCCCATCACCGCCGCGTACCAGTTCGGGCCGAGCCGGCCGAGGCCGGGCCGCGCCGGCGCGGCCGCAGGCCCGTCCCCGGTGACGCCGGCGCCCGTGACGCCGGTGCTCGTGACGTCGGCGTCCGTGATGTGGGCGTTCGCGGGATCGGCGGGCTGCGGGGCTGCGTCCGGCGGCGCTGCCGGGGCAAGGTGCGGTGCGGCGGTGAGGGTGGGCATGGCAGCAGCCTCCGCCGCGGGCCGTCCGGCCGGTAGCCGTCCACGATCTATGAGGGCATAACCTGGCTCTATGCCTCTCTCGTCGCGCGTCCCCGACATCGGCGCCCTGGAGCTGTTGCTGGCCGTCGCCCGGCTGGGCAGCGTCGGACGGGCCGCCGCCGAGCTCGGGGTGAGCCAGCCCGCCGCGAGCGCCCGGATCCGGGGCATGGAGCGGCAGATCGGCGTCGCACTGCTGGAGCGCTCCCCGCGCGGCTCGCGGCCCACCGAGGCCGGGCAGCTGGTGGTCGAGTGGGCGCGCAACGTGGTCGAGGCGGCGCAGGCCCTGGACGCCGGAATCGACGCGCTGCGCGGCCGCCGGGACGCCCGGCTGGTGGTGGTGGCCAGCCTGACCGTCGCCGAGTACCTGATGCCGGGGTGGCTGCTGGCCCTGAACGAGGTCAGCCCGGACACCGCGGTGACGCTGCGGACGGCGAACTCGGCGGACGTGGCGGCGCACGTCCTGGCCGGCGACGCCGACCTCGGCTTCGTGGAGGGCGCGGGCACCCCGCCGGGACTGGCCGGGGCGGTGGTGGCCGCCGACCGGCTGGTCGTGGTGGTGGCGCCGCAGCACCCCTGGGCGCGCCGCCGCAGACCGCTCACCCCCGCCGAGCTGTCGGCCACCCCGCTGGTGCTCCGGGAGCCGGGCTCGGGCACCCGCGAGGTCCTCGACCAGGCGCTCGCCCCGCACGGCGGGACGGCACCGCCCCGTCTGGAGCTCGCCTCCTCGACCGCGTTGAAGGCGGCCGCGATGACCGGCGCCGGGCCGGTCTGCCTCTCCGAACTGGCCGTCGTCGAGGAGCTGGCGACCCGTCGCCTGGTGGCGGTGCCGGTGGAGGGGCTGGACCTGCACCGGCCGCTGCGGGCGGTCTGGCCGGTCGGCCGGCGGCCCGCCGGCCCCGCGCGGCTGCTGCTTGGTCTGACCAGGGAGCCCGCCCGGCGCGGATGAACAACGGGTGACGGGACGGGCAGCCACTGGACCCGGAGGGTTGAGCGAACTAGACTCAACTTACTGGATGCTGAACGAGGCAGACTCGATGCCCGAACGGAAGGAGCACGCCACCAGTGGATGCCGGCAAGTTCACCAGCAAGACGCAGGACGCCCTGTCCGCCGCGATCCGGCAGGCCAGCGCCGCAGGACACCCGGACGTCAAGCCGGTGCACGTCCTGCTGGCGCTGCTGGAGCAGCCGGAGGGCATCGCCCGCCCGCTGCTGGAGGCCGTCGGAGCGGACCCGGCGCGGGTGACCGCCGCCGCCCGTCAGCAGCTCGCCGCCCTGCCTAGCGCGCAGGGCTCGACCGTCGCCGCGCCGCAGCTGGCCCGCGACACCCTCGCCGTCCTCCAGGAGGCGGGCAAGCGCGCCACCGACCTGGACGACCAGTACCTGTCCACCGAGCACCTGATGGTCGGCCTCGCCGCGGAGGGCGGCGCGGTCGCCGAGCTGCTCAAGCAGAACGGCGCCACCCCCAAGGCCCTGCTCGCGGCGTTCAAGGACGTCCGGGGCAGCGCCCGGGTCACCTCCGCCGACCCGGAGGGCACCTACAAGGCCCTGGAGAAGTACGGCACCGACCTCACCAAGGCCGCCCGCGACGGCAAGCTCGACCCGGTCATCGGCCGGGACACCGAGATCCGCCGGGTCGTCCAGGTGCTGTCCCGCCGCACCAAGAACAACCCGGTGCTGATCGGCGAGCCCGGCGTCGGCAAGACCGCCGTCGTCGAGGGCCTCGCCCAGCGGATCGTCGCCGGCGACGTGCCCGAGTCGCTGCGCGGCAAGCGGCTGGTCGCGCTCGACCTCTCCGCGATGGTGGCCGGCGCGAAGTTCCGCGGCGAGTTCGAGGAGCGGCTGAAGGCCGTCCTGAACGACATCAAGGACAGCGACGGCCAGGTCATCACCTTCATCGACGAGCTGCACACCATGGTCGGCGCGGGCGCCGGCGGCGACTCCGCGATGGACGCCGGCAACATGCTGAAGCCGATGCTCGCCCGCGGCGAGCTGCGGATGGTCGGCGCGACCACGCTCGACGAGTACCGCGAGCGGATCGAGAAGGACCCGGCGCTGGAGCGCCGCTTCCAGCAGGTCATGGTCGGCGAGCCCTCGGTCGAGGACACCATCGCCATCCTGCGCGGCCTGAAGGGCCGCTACGAGGCGCACCACAAGGTGGAGATCTCCGACGCGGCGCTGGTCGCCGCCGCCACCCTCTCCAACCGCTACATCACCGCCCGCTTCCTGCCGGACAAGGCCATCGACCTGGTCGACGAGGCCGCCTCCCGGCTGCGCATGGAGATCGACTCCTCGCCGGTCGAGATCGACGAACTCCAGCGCTCCGTCGACCGGTTGCGGATGGAGGAGCTGGCGCTGGAGAAGGAGTCCGACCCGGCCTCGGTGGACCGCCTCGCCCGGCTGCGCCGCGATCTCGCCGACAAGCAGGAGCACTTGAGCGTGCTCACCGCCCGGTGGGAGCAGGAGAAGAAGTCCCTCAACCGGGTCGGCGAGCTCAAGGAGCGCCTCGACGACCTCCGCGGCGCCCTCGAACGGGCCCAGCGCGACGGCGACTTCGAGCGCGCCTCGAAGCTGATGTACGCCGAGATCCCGGCCGCCGAGCACGAGCTCGCCGAGGCGCAGGACCGCGCCGCGGACGAGCCGAACGCCACCATGGTCAAGGAGCAGGTCGGCCCGGACGACGTCGCCGACGTGGTCGCCTCCTGGACGGGCATCCCGGCCGGCCGGCTGATGGAGGGCGAGAGCGCCAAGCTGCTGCGGATGGAGGAGGAGATCGGCCGCCGGCTGATCGGCCAGGCCGAGGCCGTCGCCGCGGTCTCGGACGCGGTGCGCCGCACCCGCTCCGGCATCGCCGACCCGGACCGCCCGACCGGCTCCTTCCTCTTCCTCGGCCCCACCGGCGTCGGCAAGACCGAACTCGCCAAGGCGCTCGCCGACTTCCTCTTCGACGACGAGCGGGCGATGGTCCGCATCGACATGAGCGAGTACGGCGAGAAGCACTCGGTCTCCCGGCTGGTCGGCGCCCCGCCCGGCTACGTCGGCTACGAGGAGGGCGGCCAGCTCACCGAGGCCGTCCGGCGCCGCCCGTACAGCGTCGTACTGCTGGACGAGGTGGAGAAGGCCCACCCGGAGGTCTTCGACGTCCTGCTGCAGGTGCTGGACGACGGCCGGCTCACCGACGGCCAGGGCCGCACCGTGGACTTCCGGAACGCGATCCTGATCCTCACCTCGAACCTGGGCAGCCAGTTCCTGGTCGACCCGGCGACGCCGGACGAGCGCAAGAAGGAGCTCGTCCTGGAGACGGTCCGCACCGCCTTCAAGCCGGAGTTCCTGAACCGCCTCGACGACATCGTGGTCTTCGACCCGCTGGGCACCGCCGAACTCAGCCGGATCGTCGACCTGCAGGTCTCCCGGCTCGCCGACCGGCTGCGCGACCGCCGGCTCGCCCTGGAGGTCACCCCGGCCGCCCGGGACTGGCTGGCCCTCACCGGCTACGACCCGGCCTACGGCGCCCGGCCGCTGCGCCGCCTGGTGCAGTCGGCGATCGGCGACCGGCTGGCGAAGGAGATCCTCTCCGGCCGGGTGCACGACGGCGACACCGTGCTGGTCGACCGGGACGAGGAGCACGACCGGCTCTCGGTCGGGCCGCGGCCCTCGCTGGTCAAGTGACCCGCCCGCCGGCCGGGTCCGCCCCGGCCGGCGCGGGTCAGGCCCCGACCGTCCCGGTGAGCCGCACCGCCTGCTCGGCGACCGACTCCCGGTAGGCCGCCAGCCGCTCCTGGTGGGCGGCGATCAGCTGCCGCTGGTAGCCGGCCAGCACCGCGAACCAGATCCCGGCGAGGTTGCCGGCCGCGGTGCAGCGCTCGTCCGCGGTGGCCGCGGCCAGCTCCTCGGCGGTCGGCCGGCCGGGGCCGTGGTAGCGGGCGACCAGCCCGTCCGGGGTGGTGTCGGCGAAGCCCGCGTCCTTCATGCAGACCGTCCAGGCCCTGGTGGCCGCGACCACCCTGGCGTCCCGGCCGGTCGCGTCCAACGACTGCCCGAACAGCTCGTTCACCAGCTCGGACCCGGCTCCGTCGGCCGGCCGGACGGCGGTCAGCGCCTTCTTCACGCACTCCTGGGCCGCCGCGCCCTCCGCCTCGGAGGCCGGCGGCCTCGGCGTGCGCACCGGCGCGGCCGCGGTCGGGCCGTGGAAGCCCTGCACCGCGGCCACCTCCGCCCGCAGGTAGCCGAAGGCCCCGGCCGGCAGCGCCGACGCGTCGGGGACGGCACCGCCGCCGTCCAGGGCGTCGTCCCTGGTGAAGTCCGCCCAGCCGGCGGCGTGCATGCAGTCGGCGGTCAGGGCGCGGACGGCCTGCTCCTGCCGGGCGCTCTGCTCGCGGTCCGCCCCGTACGCCGACAGCGGCAGGGCCAGCATCCCCTCGCGCCCGGACGGCGGGGCGGCGGGCGTCCCGAGCGGCGGCGGGGTGAGCCCCGGGGCGGCCGTGCCGCCCCCTCCCGCCCCGCACCCCGTCGGTGCGAGCAGCGCCAGCACCACCGCGGCCGACCGCAGCACGGCGGCCGCCCTCACGCGTGCGCTCCGCTCCCCCGGGCGTGCCCCGTGCCGTCGCGCTTGGCCCGGGCCAGGCGGTGCAGCTCGGCGCGCTGCGCCTCGGACAGCTGCCAGGTGTGCGCGAGCAGCCGGAGCGTCGAGATCCGCGGGCAGGAGACCCCGCGTTCCAGATCGCGGATGGACCGCACGCTCATGCCGGACGCCGCCCCCAGCTCCTCCTGGGTCATCCCCCGGTCCAGCCGGATGCTGCGCAGCAGCGTCCCCAGCCGGTCCTGCGGCGCCCCCGCCCCGAAATCCCCCACCGCACGACTCCTCGTCAGTCGACGCACCCAACCGGACGTCCGGCGGCGCCGGTTGTCACCGCCGGGAGGGTTGCACCGCAAACTAACCGCCGCCGTGGCAGGCGGCAACGCGTTCACATCGGCCGCCGCGTGACATGAATCACTCAAGAATCTGGTTTGTCCGTACCGACCGGTCGTTCTGCCGTCCAACGTCCTGACAACCACCTGGCCCGGCCGGCGGCGCGGTTGCGAAACTCCCGTCCGCCACGACCGACCGGCCGGCCCGTCCGGCCCCGCACAGGAACGGTGACCGCATGACACGCCGATGGAAGCAGGCCGCCCTCACCGCGGCGGCCGCCGCGGCCCTCGTCCTCGCCCTCCCCGCCACCGGGGCCTCGGCGATCAACCGGGTCAGCTGCAACGGACGGACCGACTTCGTCAACATCTACAACTACGGGTGGTCCGGCCACCTGTGCTTCGCCAACGCGGGCTACGCCGACGTGACCATCTACAACGTCGACAACATCTACTCCGGCAACAACCTGCTGTACTACTACACCAGCCTGAACGGCGGGGTGACCCGGCACCTCGACCCGTGGACCTGGGAGGACGACCACTACTACGACAACGGGGCCGAGGGCACCGTGCGCTGGCTGCAGATCTTCTGACCTGGGCGACCGTTCGGCGGCGGAGCGCCCCGCCGCCGCCCGGGAGACCCTGTGCCCGCGGCCGCGGATGAGGCAGGATGGGACATGGAGGCGGTCTCTCATCGCCGACCACCCCCCGCGCTGTGAGATTGAGGACCCCATGAGCATCGACCCGTCGTCCATCCCGTCGTTCGGCGCGCCCCAGCCGCCGCAGGGCGGTCAGCCCGGCGGCGCCCCGTCCGGCCCCCCGCCGGTGATCGTGCCGGACCAGAACCTGGTGGCCCAGCTGCTCGACCAGATGCAGCTGAAGCACGTGATCGACGAGGAGGGCGACCTCACCGCTCCCTGGGACGGCTTCCGCGTCTACTACATGTTCCGCGGCGACCAGAAGGAGCTCTTCGCGGTCCGCGCCTTCTACGACCGCGCGTACGACCTGGGGCGCAAGGGCGAGATCCTCGACCTCGTCGACGAGTGGAACCGCGAGACCCTCTGGCCGAAGGTCTACACCCACACCCACGAGGACGGCGTCGTCCGCCTGATCGGCGAGTCGCAGATGATCGTCGGCACCGGTGTGAGCCTGGAGTACTTCGTCACCACCACCGCGAACTGGACCCAGGCCTCGGTCGGCTTCGAGCAGTGGATGATCGAGCGCCTCGGCCTGCAGGACGACATCGAGGAGGGCGACAAGCCCGAGGACGGCGGCGAGGACGCCTGATCCCGCCCCGCTCCCGCGGTCGGGCCCGCACTCCGGTACGCCGGGGTGCGGGCCCGACCCGTTCCCGGCCGCGCCGCGGTCCGCCCCGGCGAAGGACCCTGGGAAGCGCCCGGCCCGGGCACTACGGTGGGCGCAGCCGCCGACGACACCGCTGGAGACGCCATGGAAGCCCGGCCCCTGCTCAACCGCCGCCTCGCGGGTATGGGAACCACGATCTTCGCGGAGATGTCCGCCCTGGCCACGGCGACCGGCTCGATCAACCTCGGGCAGGGCTTCCCCGACACCGACGGGCCCGAGGAGGTCCGCGAGGCGGCCGTGCGGGCGCTGCGCGAGGGCCGCGGCAACCAGTACCCGCCCGGGCCCGGCGTCCCCGAGCTGCGCACCGCGATCGCCGAGCACCAGCAGCGCTTCTACGGGCTGACGTACGACCCGGACACCGAGGTGCTCGTCACCGCCGGCGCCACCGAGGCCATCGCCGCCGCGCTGCTGGCCCTGCTGGAGCCCGGCGACGAGGTGATCTCCTTCGAGCCCTTCTACGACTCCTACGCCGCCTGCATCGCCATGGCCGGGGCCGTCCGGGTGCCGCTCACCCTGCGCGCCCCCTCGTTCCGCCCCGACGCGGACGAACTGCGCGCGCTGATCACCCCGCGCACCCGGCTGCTGCTGATCAACACCCCGCACAACCCCACCGGCCTCGTGCTGAACGCCGACGAGCTCCGTACGATCGCCGAACTCGCCGTCGAGCACGACCTGTTGGTGGTCACCGACGAGGTCTACGAGCACCTGGTGTTCAGCGGCGGCCACCACCCGATCGCCGCCCTGCCGGGCATGCGCGAGCGCACCGTCTCGATCTCCTCCGCCGGCAAGACCTTCTCCTTCACCGGCTGGAAGGTCGGCTGGGTCACCGGTGCCCCCGAGCTGGTGGCGGCCGTCCGCACCGCCAAGCAGTACCTGACGTACGTCTCGGCCGGCCCCTTCCAGTACGCGGTGGCCGAGGCGCTGCGGCTGCCCGACGACCACTTCGACGGGTTCCGCGCCGACCTGCTCCGCAAGCGCGACCTGCTGGCCGACGGGCTCGCCGGGGCCGGCTTCCGGGTCTTCGTCCCCGAGGGCACGTACTTCATCACCACCGACATCACCCCGCTCGGCGAGAAGGACGGCGCGGAGTTCTGCCGCTCCCTCCCCGGGCGCTGCGGCGTGGTCGCCATCCCGAACGCCGTCTTCTACGACAACGCCGACGAGGGGCGCCCCCTCGTCCGCTTCACCTTCTGCAAGCGCGACGAGGTCCTCCGGGAGGCGGTCGCACGGCTGGGCCGCCTCTGAGCGGCCGACTCGGGGCGGCCGAACGGGTGTGTGGTTAGGCGGGGCGCACCGCCGGCGCGGACGGCGCGTGCGCGGGTGCATGGGAACACGGTTCGCAGAGTCGACACCCCGAATGAGCGGGGTGCTCCGACGGCTCCACCCGGAACGGTGAATGCTGGTCGAGGATGGGTAAATCCCCGACGGACCCGCAGAATTCGTGCTTCTCTGCTGCTGAGTCTCCAGCCGGAATCCTTCCTTCCACGGTCGGCCGCGTCCTGGACCGCACAGCCTCGAACGCCGGCCCGTCGGTGGAGTCGGATGCTGACGGCGGACGCGTTACGGAGTTTGAAACGCGGAGCCGAGCATGCTCACCACACTGCAGACCTCGTACACGGACACCCGCGCCGGCGACCTCGCCTGGCAGCTGGGCGGCGAGCCGCTGCCCGCGCTGGCCGTGCGGGAACTGCGCTTCGCCGCCCCGGCCGGCGGCGCCGCCGGGGTCGGCACGGCCACCCTGCAGCTGCGCCTGCTCGGGGCCTCGCACCAGGTCGTGGTGGCCGCCGGACCGGGCGACTGCCTGGAGACGGTGGCCTGCCTGCCCGGCCGCCGCACCCCGCTGCCCGCCCGGGTGGCCGAACGGGTGGCGGGCTGGGAGTACGAGTTCGCGGCCCGGATCGAGGAACTGCCCGCGCACACCTTCGCCGCCCGCGCACAGGAGCTGCTGGCGCTGGTCGCCGAGCACCCGCACGGCCTGGCGGGCATCTTCCCCGGCGACCCGTGCGCCTTCACCGCGCTGGTCGCCCAGTGCGAGGAGCACCGGGTCCTCTGGCGCACCTGGCACGCCTACCCGCAGGAGGGCCGGCTGGTGTGCACCCGCTCCTCACTGGTGCTGCAGGCGGCCGGCGGGGGCACCGGGACCGGATGATTCACGCGAACGGGGCAGCACCGGCCCGGAACACCGACGAACCGTCAATTCCATCTGGTGCGATGTCCTTCCAACGGGTGCCGCCACGGCCGGTCGATGTCGCTAGCGTTTGTGCATGATCAACCGTCCGGCGGATCCCCCCGCTCGGCCGGGCCTCGACGGCCGCGCCGAAGCACCCCGCGTCCGGCCCGTCGCCCGACCCTGGACCGGCGGCGCCGCACCGCCCGGCGTACGCCGCCGGCTGGCCCGGCCACTGGTGCTGCTGGCCGCCTTCGTCTGCGCCGCCTGCGGGCTCGTCTACGAGCTGGAACTCGTCGCCGTCGGGCAGGCCCTGCTCGGCGACTCGGTCACCCAGACCTCCCTGGTGCTGTCGGTGATGGTCTTCGCGATGGGCGTCGGCTCGCTGCTCGCCAAGCGGCTGACCCGCCGCCCCGCCACCTCCTTCGCCCTGGTCGAGTGCGGGCTGGCGCTCACCGGTGGGCTGTCGGTCCTCCTGCTGTACTCCTGCTGGGCCTGGCTGGACGGCCACCGGGCGGCCGCCGCAGGCCTGACCGCCACCACCTTCCTGATCGGGGTGCTGATCGGCGCCGAGATCCCGCTGCTGATGACCCTCGTCCAGCGGATCCGCCGCGAGCACGCCGGACGGGCGGTCGCGGACCTGTTCGCCGCCGACTACGTCGGTGCGCTGATCGGCGGGCTGGCCTTCCCCTTCCTGCTGCTGCCCGTCCTCGGCCCGGCCGTCGGCGCGCTCGCCACCGGCGCGGTCAACGCGGTGGCCGGCGCCGCGGTGGTGCTGTGGCTGTTCCGCGAGGAACCCCCACCGCGGGCCCGGCTGCTGCTCTGGGCCGGCTGCGGACTGGTGCTCGCCGTCCTGGCCTGCGCGGCCGCCTTCACCGGTGCGATCGAACGCGCCGCCCGGCAGGCCCTCTACGGGGCACAGGTCAGGCTCGCGGTACCCGGCCGGGACCAGGAGATCGTGCTCGCCGGCGGACCGGGCGCCGGCGGACCGCTGGAGCTCTTCGTCGGCGGACGGCTGGCCGTCTGCGGACCGGACGAGTACCGGGAGAGCGAGGCGCTCGTCCACCCGGCCCTTGCCGGCGCGCCCAACGGACGGGTGCTGGTGCTGGGCGGCGGCGGGGCCGCCCTGCGCGAGGTGCTGCGGCACTCCGCCGTCCGCGAGGTCGTGGTGGTGGAACCGGACGCGGCGCTCACCGCCCTCGTCCGGCGCGACCCGGCCCTCGCCGCCCTCACCGGACACGCCTACGACGACCCCCGGGTGCGGGTGGAGCACGCCGACCCGATGTCCTGGCTGCGCCGCGCCCGGCGTGCGGGCCGCCCGCCCTTCGACGTGATCGTCTCCGACCTGCCGGTGCCGCACGGCGACGACGGCCGGGCGGCGCACAGCCAGGAGTTCTTCGGACTGGCCGCCGGACGGCTGGCCCCGGGCGGGCGGCTCGCCCTCCGCGGCGGCCCCGTCTCCCGCGGCCTGTGGACGGCCGAGGCCGGACTGCGCGCGGACGGCCTGCGCACCGTCGCCTACCAGGCCCCGCCCGGGGCACCCCCGGCCTGCCCGCACAGCGGCCCTCCTGCACCCCGCCCGGCGTTCCTGCTCGCGGCCCGCACCCAGCCCGTGCTCTCCCTCGGCCGGGACGCCCCGCCGCCGCGGGCCCTCACCGCCGACGGCCTCCGGAAGTCCGCCGCGGGGCTCGCGGGCCGCCGCCCGGCCCGGCTGCCGGCGCCCTACCGGCTGCTGGACTGAGGCCACCGCCGCCCGCCCGGCCGGGCCGCCGCGGCAGGGCTGCGGGGGCCGTCCGTGTACAGCTGCCGAACCTCCGCGGATCCACCCGACGCCAACCCCCCGCACCGGGCACCCGGGTGGGTAGGCTCGCCGGTATGGAGCATGAGGTTGTCGTCCCGCTGCCGGCCAACGCCGTCCGGCAGGTCCTGCAGGACAGCGAGCTGCTGGCCCGCTGCGTCCCCGGCCTGAGCACCGACACCGGGACATCCCGCACACCGGACGGACAGATCGACGGGCGGCTGCGGCTGCGTGTCGGCAGCTCCACCATCACCTACCGCGGATCGCTCTCGCTGATCCCGGGACGCGAGGGCGTGCTCACCGCGCTCGCCGAGGGCGAGGAGGTGCGGGGCTCCGGCGAGGTCACCGCGACCGTCCGGGTCAGCGTGCACGACCACGCGGACGGCAGCACCATGCGCTTCGCCGGCGACCTCAGCGCCGAGGGCCGCCTCGCCGAGTTCCCGGACGACGTCCTGGAGACCGCGGGCCGCCGCCTCCTCGACCGCCTGGTGGCCGCCCTCGCCGTCGAGGCGGGCGCCAGCCCGGGCACCGTCCTGCCCCCGGCGGACGACGAGACCGAAGAGACCGAGGCCGCGGAGACGGCTGCAGCCCAGGGCGCGGAGACCGAGCCGGCCGAGGCCGCGGAGACGGCTGCAGCCCAGGGCGCGGAGACCGAGCCGGCCGAGGCCGCGGAGGCGGCCGCACCGGCCGAGGAGGCCGCTGTCGAGGAGCCCGCCCTCGAAGAGCCCGCCGCCGAAGAGCCGGCCGTCGAAGAGCCGGCTGCCGAGGCTCCCGAGGAGCCCAGCGCCGAGACCGTCGTGGCCGAGGAGCCCGCCCCGGAGCCCGCGGTCGCCGAGGAGGCTGCTGGAGGAGGCCGGGGAGACCGAGGAGCCGGAGGAGGGCGAGGGCGAGGCCGGGGAGGAGCCCGGGGCGACGGTGGTCTACCTGGACGACCGGGCGGTCCGGGACCTCGACGACGACCTGTCCGACCTGATCGCGTTCTCGGACGACGACGAGCCGCTGCCCTCGCCCGAGCCGGAGCCCGCGGGGCTGGAGTACCAGCCGGAGCCGGCCGGGTCCGGGCCGGTGCGGCGGTCGATCGTGGGCCGTTCCGCGGAGGAGGTGGACCACGCGCCGCCGCACGGCCGCTACGCCCCCACTCCCCCGGCCCGCAGCGCCCGTGCCCGGGCGGCCAGCCGCTGGGGCGGCCCGGAGCCCACGCTGCTCACCGGCGGGGCCGGCGAGCGCAGCGCGATGCCCTGGGTGATCGGCGGCGGGGTGGCGCTGATCGGCGGTGCCGTGGTGCTGGTGCGGGCGCTGCGCCGTCGCTGAGCGGAGGGTCGCGGCCCTTAGACTGGCTGCTCATGAGCACTGAGGACCGCGACGCCCTGCTGGCGCAGATCAAGGACAAGGCCGTCGTGCACGGCAAGGTCACCCTCTCCTCCGGGCTGGAGGCCGACTACTACGTCGACCTGCGCCGGATCACGCTGGACGCCGAGGCGGCGCCGCTGGTCGGCCGGGTGATGCTGGACGCCGCGGCGGACCTCGAGTTCGACGCGGTCGGCGGCCTGACCCTGGGCGCCGACCCGGTGGCGACCGCGATGCTGCACGCCGCCGCCGCCCGCGGCCGGAAGCTGGACGCGTTCGTGGTCCGCAAGGCCGGCAAGGCGCACGGCCTGCAGCGCCGGATCGAGGGCCCGGACGTGAAGGGCCGCCGGGTGCTGGCGGTCGAGGACACCTCCACCACCGGCGGCTCGGTGCTCACCGCCGTGGAGGCGCTGCGCGAGGCGGGCGCCGAGGTGGTCGGCGTCGCGGTGATCGTGGAGCGTGGTGCGGCCCCGGCGATCGCGGAGACCGGCCTGCCGTACGTCACCGCCTACACCCTGGACGACCTGGGCCTCTGAGCCCGCGCACGGCCCGGTGGCGCCCGCGGGCACCACGGGGCGGAAACGGTGACGGCCGGTGTTTCACGTGAAACCACGTGTCACACCGGCCGTCGCCGTGTACGGGACGGTGGCCCTCAGCCCTTGCGGTGGCGGCCGGTGCCGACCGGCTCCGCCGCCGGGGTGTCGCCGCCGGCCTTCTTCTTCCGGCGCTCGCGGATCACCTCGACGATGATCGGGGAGATCGAGATCAGGATGATCAGCGCCATCGCGGGGATCAGGTACTTGTCGATCACCGGAGCCATCGCGTCGCCGAAGAAGTAGCCGATCAGCAGCATGGACTCGGTCCACAGCACGGCGCCGACGACGTTCCAGACGAAGAAGGTCCGGGCCGGCATCTCCAGGGTGCCGGCGACCGGGTTGAGGAAGGTCCGGACGATCGGGATGAAGCGGGCCATCACCACGGCCTTGGCCGGGCCGAACTTCTCGAAGTAGTACTCGGCCTTCACCACGTACTCGCGGCGGAAGATCTTCGACTCCGGTTTGTCGAACATCCGGGGGCCGAGTTTGGCCCCGATGAGGTGGCCGAGCTGGGCGCCGACGACGGCGCAGATCGGCGCCCCGATCAGCAGCAGGGCGATCGGCAGCCGGGCGCCCTCGCCGAGCACCGAGGAGGCCGCGCCGGAGGCGGCCACACCGGCGAGGATCAGCAGCGAGTCGCCGGGGAAGAAGAACCCGACCAGCAGGCCGGTCTCGGCGAAGATGATCGCGAGCAGGCCGATGGCGCCCAGCGACGAGATCAGCGATTTGGCGTCGAGGAGATTGACGGCGAGCTGGTTGTAGTCCACGCGCGCAGGATAGCGCCCTGCCGTTGAAGACGGCTTAAGGAGCGGTGGCCGGGGCCCCGCCCGGTCGGGCCCGTGGGGCTACTGGCGCGTAGGCGCCGTTCGCGTCCCGACTGGCGGGCCGTGGGTGACCGCGGAGGGTGAGTCTGGGAAGATGGCCCCGGTGTCCGGCCTGCGGTCGAGGACCACCCTCTTCTCGTACCGCGAAGCACGCCGTGAGCCAGAGGCGTAAGAGCATCGGACAGCGTCGTTCGATCGCCCCACACCGACAGGAGCGAATTCGCATGCCCATCGCAACTCCCGAGGTCTACAACGAGATGCTGGACCGGGCCAAGGCGGGCAAGTTCGCCTACCCGGCCATCAACGTGACCTCGTCGCAGACCCTGCACGCCGCGCTGCGCGGCTTCGCCGAGGCCGAGAGCGACGGCATCATCCAGATCTCCACCGGTGGTGCGGAGTTCCTGGGCGGCCAGCACAACAAGGACATGGTGACCGGCGCCGTCGCGCTGGCCGAGTTCGCGCACATCGTGGCCGCGAAGTACGACATCACGGTCGCGCTGCACACCGACCACTGCCCGAAGGACAAGCTGGACGGCTACGTCCGCCCGCTGCTGGCGGTCTCCGCCGAGCGCGTGGCCAAGGGCCTGAACCCGCTGTTCCAGTCGCACATGTGGGACGGTTCGGCCGAGACCCTGGCCGACAACCTGGCGATCGCGCAGGAGCTGCTCGCCCAGGCCGCCGCCGCCAAGATCATCCTCGAGGTCGAGATCACCCCGACCGGCGGCGAGGAGGACGGCGTCTCGCACGAGATCAACGACGAGCTGTACACCACCGTCAACGACGCGGTGCGCACCGCCGAGGCGCTCGGCCTGGGCGAGAAGGGCCGCTACCTGCTGGCCGCCTCCTTCGGCAACGTGCACGGCGTGTACAAGCCGGGCAACGTCGTGCTGAAGCCGGAGCTGCTCGCGGAGCTCCAGGCCGAGATCGGCAAGCAGTACGGCAAGGCCGACCCGTTCGACTTCGTCTTCCACGGCGGCTCCGGCTCGACCGCCGAGGAGATCGCCACCGCGCTGGAGAACGGCGTCGTGAAGATGAACCTCGACACCGACACGCAGTACGCCTTCACCCGCCCGGTCGTGGACCACATGTTCCGCAACTACGACGGCGTGCTGAAGGTCGACGGCGAGGTCGGCAAGAAGAACACCTACGACCCGCGCACCTGGGGCAAGCTGGCCGAGGCCGGCATGGCCGCCCGCGTGCTCGAGGCGGCGCAGCAGCTGCGCTCGGCGGGCAACCGCATCAAGTAGTGCGCTCCGCGTCCGCGAGGACGCGAGAGGGACGGCCGTGGCCCCGGGGAGTCGACTCCCCGGGGCCACGGCCGTCGTGCGTCCGCGGCGGGTCAGCCGACGGCGACCCGGGCGCCGCCGCGGACGGCGGGCTGCTCGCCGCGCAGCCGCCGGTAGTGCCGGGCGGCCTTGGCGCGGTTGCCGCACTCGGCCATCGAGCACCAGCGGCGCATCCCGTTGCGGGAGGTGTCGAGGAACCAGAGCGGCAGGCGGTGCGGTCCGGCGCAGCTGCGGATCCGCTCGGGGGCGGTGCCGAGCAGCTGGAGATAGTCGTCGAGGGCGAGCCAGCCAGCCAGCCAGGCCGGGTCGTCGACCTCGACGGTGGTGGCGGGCCCCTCGGCGGTGAGCCGGTAGCGCAGGGCGCCGCGGGCGAGCAGCCGGTCGACCTCGCGGACGGCGTCCGGGTCGGCGGGCGCCCGGCCGGGCCGGCGCTGGTCGTACGGGGGGCTCAGGGTGGCCTGCAGCGCCTCGCGGGTGTGCCGGGTGGCGGAGAGCGCGGCGCCGTCGGCGGGGCAGAGCCCGGCGAGGCCCGCGGAGGAGAGCCAGATCCGGTAGCCGTCCAGGTCGTCGAGCAGGTCGCGGGCGCCGGCGGGGGCGTCCCAGCGGGTGTTGAGCAGGTCGAGGGCGAGGGGCTCGCCGAGCAGCGGCCGGCGGTCGGCGGGGTCGGCGGCCCGGGTGCCGGCGGTGCCGGCCGGGCCGTGCCAGCGGCGGTCGGGTCCGGGCGCGCCGAGGGCGAGGTCGAGCAGGGTGACCCGGGCGTCCGCCAGGGTGGTCAGCGGTGTGCCGTGTGCGCGCATCGTGCTCCCTCGGCCGGTGTCGGGCCGCTCTCCTCCCGGTCCCCGGGCGGCACTGCGCGGGCAGTGCGGCGGCACCGGGCCAGTCTGGCGCCGGGCCGGGCGCGCCGGAACGGCTGGGCACCCGGTGTGCGCGCAACGGCCAGAGGCCGTGCGCAGCCTCATAACTGACCCACGGGAATCTTTTCTAGCTTCGGATGTGCCAGACCCGGACACGCAGATCCGAACGCCCGATGGGGAGAGTGAAGCACGATGGCTCAGGCCGAATCAGACCTGGCACAGCCGGGCGCCGAGGCGCCCAACGACCTGCTGAACGGCGACACGTACCTGGAGAGCCTGCGTGACGGGCGCCAGGTGTACATCGACGGCGAGCTGGTCAAGGACGTGACCGAGCACCCGGCGTTCCGCAACGCCGCCCGCTCGATGGCGCACCTGTACGACGCGCTGCACCACCCGGACACCAAGGACATGATGACCACGGTCGACCGGTACACCGGCGCCCGTGTCCACCGGTTCTTCACCCCGGCCCACACGGCGGACGACCTGGTCAAGGCCCGTGACGCCATCGAGCACTGGGCGCGTCTGAGCTACGGCTTCATGAACCGCACGCCGGACTACAAGGCCTCCTTCATGGCCGGCCTGGCCGTCACCCACTCGTTCTACGAGCCGTTCGGCGACAACGCCCGGGCCTGGTACGAGAAGTACGCCCGTCAGGCGCTGGCGATCAGCCACGCGATCGTCAACCCGCCGGTCGACCGCCACAAGGCCGCGCACGACATCCCGGACGTCTACCTGAAGGTCGTCGAGGAGCGCGACGACGGCATCGTGGTCGAGGGCGCCAAGCTGATGGCCACCGCCTCCGCGCTGACCCACGTCGCCTTCGTCGGCCAGATCCACCTCGCCAACCTCGAGAAGGGCAAGGCCGAGGACATGGCGCTGGCCTTCATGGCGCCGCTGAACACGCCGGGCATGAAGGTGATCTGCCGCCCGTCGTACGAGAAGAAGGCCAACAGCCCGTTCGACAACCCGCTCTCCAGCCGGTTCGACGAGAACGACGCGGTGCTGGTCTTCGACAAGGCGTTCATCCCGTGGGAGAACGTCCTGATCTACCGGGACACCGAGAAGATCCACCAGTACTTCCCGCGTTCGGGCCTGCTCTCCCGCGGCTTCTTCCAGGGCGCGATCCGGATGGCCGTGAAGCTGGAGTTCATGGCGGGCGTCCTGGACCGCGGCACCCGCCTCAACGGCACCGACAAGTTCCGCGGCGTCCAGGCCGGCCTCGGCGAGCTGCTCGCCTGGCGCCACCAGACCTGGGCCGTCACCACCGCGATGGCGATGGACCCGGAGCCCGCCGAGGGCGGCACCGTCCTGCCGCGGATGGACTACTCGGCCGGCTACCGGGCGCTCGCCCCGATCAGCTGGGACCGCACCCACAAGTTCTTCGAGGAGCACCTGGCGGGCGCGCTGCTGATGACGCCGTCCAGCCACAAGGACCTCCAGAACCCGGAGCTGCGCCCGCTGTTCGACCGCTACTACCGCGGCTCCGGCACCACCGCGGAGGAGCGCGCCAAGCTCTTCAAGATGGCCTGGGACGCGGTCGGTTCGGAGTTCGGCGCCCGCCACGAGCTGTACGAGCTCAACTACGCGGGCGGCCCGGACCAGGTCCGCCTGGACACCCTGAACTGGACCCGCGCGGCCGGACTGCTCGACCAGTACGGCGACTTCGTGCAGAAGGCCATGGACGACTACGACCTGGACGGCTGGCGCAACGGCCGCTGGGCCGAGACCGACTGACCCGGCCGGGCGGGCGGCCGCGGACGCGGCCGCCCGCCCTCCGCTCACAGGAGGCGGTAATGAACCACGATCTACGCAGCGTCATGCGTCACTTCGCCACCGGGGTCTGCGTCGTCAGCACCTACACGGACGGCGCCGACGGCCGGCGGCACGACGCCATCACGGTCAACTCGCTCACCTCGGTCTCGCTCGACCCGGCGATCATCACGCTCTGCTTCCGGCACGACTCGCGGTTCCTCGCGGACCTGCGGACCGCCGGCGTGTGGGGCGTGTCGATCCTGGACCGCGAGTCCGAGGGCCACGCCCGCGCCTTCGCCAAGGACCCGGAGTCGCGCCAGGTCTCGCTGACCGAGGCTCCGCACAACTTCGGCGACGCCACCGGCGTGCTCCTGCTGGAGGCCGCCGGCTGGATGGAGGTCGCCTACCGCGACGAGCTGGTGATCGGCGACCACGTGATGGTGATCGGCGAGGTCGTGCGGCTCGGCGCCGCCGACTCCACCGCTCCGCTCATCTTCCTCCAGGGCGGATTCCACACCCTCGAACTCACCCGTTCCTGAGACAACGGAGATCGCACCACCATGAGCACGCCGAAGAAGAACACGTACAAGAGATCCCTCATCGCGTCGTCGGCCGCGGCCGCCCTGCTCGGCACCGCCGCCCTGATCTCGCCGGCCGCCGGTTCGGCGAGCGCGGCGGGCACGGCCGTCGACACGACCCCGGTGAAGGTCTGTCTGACCGGGAACACCAGCACCACCGCCGAGTTCAACGTCACCCTGCCCAAGGTGGCCGTCGACCCGGTGCTGCAGGCGACCCCGTCGTACCTGGGGCCGTGCGCCTCGTACGGCACGCCGAGCGCCCTGGGCAACGGCAACGTGCGCACCTACGCCCAGCAGGAGCCGAACGGCAAGCCGATCTCGATGGGTTTCGTCTTCCCGAAGACGATGCTGCAGAACCTGCCGACCACGATGACGGACCAGCACCACTGCTACGACATCAACGGCAACGGCGTCATCGACGAGCACACCGAGTGCATGGGCGGCCACGAGCGTCCGCTCGACCTGCCCACCGCGCTCACCAGCACCCCCGACATCCCGTACAAGTGGGCGCTGCTGAACTACAACACCATGGGCCACGGCCCCGCGGGCATCTACGACATCCCGCACTTCGACTTCCACTTCTACGTCCAGCCGAAGGCCGAGCGGGACGCGATCCGCCCCGGCCCGTGCGCGCTGGCGATCAACTGCGACGACTTCGCCACGGCGACCAAGCCGATCCCGTCGCAGTACATGCCCTCCGGCTACATAGACAACGGGGTGGCCGAGGTCGCGATGGGCAACCACCTGATCGACCAGAGCTCCCCCGAGTGGCACGGCCAGACGTTCACCCAGACGTTCATCTACGGCGCCTACGACGCGAAGATCAGCTTCCTGGAGCCGATGATCACCAAGGCGTACCTGGACGGCCTGGCCACCGGCGCGAACCAGAGCGGGTGCTTCCCGATCAAGCAGCCGCAGGCCTGGCAGGTGGCCGGCTGGTACCCGAAGGACTACTGCATCAAGTACCGCGCCAACCGCGGCGACTACACCGTCTCGATGGAGAACTACCAGCACAGCTGAGCCATCGACCAGGCAGGGCCCTCCCCCGCCCTGCCCTCGGAGCCCGGCACCGGGGGCCATCCCCACCCCCGGTGCCGGGCCGCACCCACAGGCCGTTCGGATACGCGGAGGAGACAGCGCATGGACGGCGCCGGACATCCACGAGTGGCAGGAATCTGACATGTCATCGGCGATCTCACTCGCAGTCATCGGAGGCGGGGCCTCGGCGGTCTGCCTGATCGACGCCCTCGCCCAACGCGACACCGCCCCCGGCAGCATCACGGTCTTCGAGCCGTCGCCGCACCTGTGGCGGGGCCGGGCGTACCAGTCCGACACCACCACGGTGAAGGTCAACGCGACCCCCGACGACATGTCGGTCCGGGCCGGGGACGACCGGCACTTCGAGCGGTGGCTCACGACCCGGGACCGGATCCTCGGCCTGCCGGAGGGCACCAGCGGGCTCGACCCGAAGGCCGGCGCCCGCTTCGCACCGCGCACCGAGTACGGGGAGTACCTGGAGCAGACCGCGCACGCCGCCCTCGCCAAGCTGCGGCTGCGCGGCTGGCGGGTGGACCTGGTGAGCGAGTCCGTCACCTCCGCCAACCTGGCGGCCGGCCGCGCGATGCTGCGCACCAACGAGGGCCGGGTGCGGGCCTTCGACTACGCGGTGCTCTGCGTCGGCGGCGACAGCCCCAAGGACGTGTACGGGCTCACCGGCAGCGGGAACTTCATCGGCGACCCGTACCCGATCACCCAGAAGCTGCAGTCCGTCGCCCCGGACCAGCACGTCGCCGTGATCGGCAGCGGCCTGACCGCCGTCGACATCATCATCTCGCTCGCCTCCCGCGGGCACCGCGGCCGGATCAGCCTGCTCTCCCGCCGCGGCATGCTGCCCGGCGTCCGGCAGAAGCCGGTCCACTTCGACCTGAAGCACGTCACCCCGGAGCGGATGCAGCGGCTGTCCCGCCGTCAGACCAGCCTGCGCCTCCAGGAGATCGCCGACCTGATCGGCAAGGAGTTCGCCGAGGCCGGCGCCGACCTGACCGCGGTGATCGAGGAGATCACCGGCGCGCACCGCGAGCACCCGGTCGAGCGGCTGCGCCGCCAGCTCTCCGAGGTCGACTCGCCCGACCTGGGCCTGCGCATCCTGCAGCGCGCGGTGCCGGACACCGGCCCGGACATCTGGCCGCTGCTCTCCGAGCGCGACAAGGTCGAGCTGCTGCGCACCCACTACCGGACGATCATGAGCCTCTGCTGCCCGATGCCGCCGAGCAGCGCCACCGAGCTGCTGCGGCTCGCCGACGAGGGCCAGCTGCAGATCGTCTCCGGCCTGCAGGACATCGCGGCCGGCCCGGAGGGCGGCTACACCGTCGAGACCTCCGAGCAGGACGCCTTCCGGGTCGACGTGGTGATCAACGCCGTCAACGCCTCCGAGGGCAAGATCCCGATGGCCGCGGCCCCGCTGGTCAACTCGCTCACCCGCAACCGGCTCGCCGACCGCCACCCGCACGGCGGTCTGCACATAGCCCGCGCCACCAGCCGGCTCGCCGTCGAGGGCCGGCCCGAACCGCGCTGGTACGCGCTCGGCAACATCGCCGCCGGGACGCTGTTCTTCACCTTCGGCATCCCCTCGCTGGTGGACCGGAGCCAGGACATCGTCCGTGCCGTCCTCGCGCACTCCCAGCGGATCGCCGGCCTGCGCGCCGAGCGCGTCCTGCAGAGCGCCTGACCCGGCGCCCGAGACCAGAGCCAAGGAGAGCACCCCCGTGACCACGACCACCCCGAGCTACCTGGCGGACACCGCCACCGGCCTGCCGCTGCCCGGCGACGCACAGTTCGCCACCGCCGCCGAGGAGCGCCGGTACCGCAAGCAGCGGCTCACCGCCGCGCTGCGGCTGTTCGGCAAGTACGGCTTCGGCGAGGGCATATCGGGCCACATATCGGTCCGCGACCCCGAGCTGCCCGGGCACTTCTGGGTCAACCCGTTCGGCGTCTCCTTCAAGCGGGTCACCGTCGGCGACCTGATCCTGGTCGACTCCGACGGCACGGTGGTGGAGGGCCGGCACAAGGTCAACCCGAGTGCCTTCGTCATCCACTCCGCGATCCACGACATGAACCCGGACGCGGAGGCGGCCGCGCACGGCCACACCGCCCACTCGCGGGCGCTCGGCGCGCTCGGCCGGCTGCTGGAGCCGATCGACCAGGAGTCCGCGGCCTTCTACGGCAGGCAGGTGCTCTACACCGAGTACGAGGGCCCCTCGGTCGCCGTCGAGCAGGGCAAGGACATCGCGCAGAAGCTCGGCGACAACCGGGCGATCCTGCTCCAGCACCACGGCCTGATCACGGTCGGCGGCTCGCTGGAGGAGGCCGTGCACTGGTTCTTCACCTTCGACAGCTGCGCCGAGGTCCAGCTGCTCGCGCTCGCCGCGGGCACCCCGAAGAGCTTCAGCCACGAGCAGGCCGTCTCCGCCGGCGCCGGCTTCGGCGACGCCCAGCTGGGCCGCTTCAGCTTCCAGCTGCTCTGGGACGAGATCGTCCACGAGCAGCCCGACCTGCTCGACGAGTGACGGCCCGTCGGGCACACCGCACACCCCTGCCACACGAGGAGTGGTCATGAAGGTTCTGCTGTTCGGAGCGACCGGGAACATCGGCGCCGCGATCGCCGAGGAGCTCGTCGCCCGCGGCCACGAGGTCACCGGAGTCACCCGCTCCGGCGGCACCGGCAGCGGCTCGGCCGTCCCGCTCGTCGCCGGTGACGTCGCCGACGCCGAGCAGGTGGCCGAGCTCGTCCGGGGCCACGACGCGGTCGCCTCCGCCGTCGGCCCGCGGATCGGCGCGGACGACGACCGGACGATCCTCCTCGGCGCCACCGACGGCCTCGTCGCCGGCCTGCGCAAGGCCGGCGTGAAGCGCCTGGTGGTGCTCGGCGGCGCCGGGAGCCTGCGCACCGCCGAGGGCACCCGCGTCGTGGACGACCCCCACTTCCCGGAGCTGTGGAAGGCCAACGCCCTCGCCCAGATCGAGGCGCTCGGCCGCTACCACGAGGTCGACGACCTCGACTGGACGTACATCTCGCCGGCCAAGCTGATCGAGCCCGGCGAGCGCACCGGGGCCTACCGGCTGAGCGGCGACGACCTGCTGGTCGACGCGGACGGCCGGTCCCGGATCAGCATCCCGGACTACGCGGTCGCCTTCGTCGACCAACTCGAAGGCGGACAGGCCCTGCGGACCAGGGTCTCCGTCGCGTACTGACGCCGCGTACCGGCGGACCGACGGCCCCCACCCGACGGTCCGCACCCCGCATCGGCACCACCGGCACGCCCGGCGACCGGCCCCCGCCGACCGCCGGGCGCGCCACCACTCCGGAGGGAACCCACACCATGTCATCCACCGCCAGGACCAAGGGCGGCGGCGCGGTCGTCGCCATCCTCGGCGCGCTCACCGCACTGGGCCCGCTGTCCAACGACACCTACCTGCCCGGTCTGCCCGACCTCACCCACGACCTGCACGCCAGCGCCTCGGCCGGCCAGCTCAGCCTCACCGCCTGCCTGCTCGGCCTCGGCCTCGGCCAGCTCTTCGCCGGCCCGATCTCGGACGCCGCCGGCCGCCGCAAGCCGCTGCTGTGGGGCCTCGGCGTCTACACCGTGGCGGCGCTGCTGTGCGCCGTCGCCCCGAACATCTGGCTGCTGGTCGCGCTGCGCGCGATCCAGGGCCTCGGCGGCGCGGTCGGCATCGTGATCGCCGCCGCGGTCGTCCGCGACAAGCACGAGGGCGCCGCGGCCGCCAAGTACTTCGCGCTGCTGATGCTGATCACCGGCCTGGCGCCGGTGCTCGCCCCGGTCGCCGGCGGCCAGCTGCTGCGCTTCACCTCGTGGCACGGCATCTTCACCCTGCTCGGCGTCCTCGGCGCGCTGCTGCTCGTCGTGGTCGCCGTCGGCCTGCCGGAGACCCACCCGGTGGAGCGGCGGCGCACCGGCGGCCTGCGGGCGACCGGCCCGGTCTTCCGCCGGCTGCTCTCCGACCGCGTCTTCGTCGGCTACAACCTGGCCTGCGGCCTGGCCTTCGCGGCGATGTTCGCGTACATCGCGGGCTCGCCGTTCGTGCTGCAGGACATCCACGGCATGTCCCCGCAGGGCTTCAGCGCGGTCTTCGCGGTCAACGCGGCCGGCCTGGTGATCTGCGCGCAGATCTGCGGCCGGATCGTGCACCGCACCGGCCCGCGCCCGCTGCTCGCGATCGGCCTGACCGGCTCCGCGGTGGGCGGCCTCGGCCTGCTCGTCACGGTGCTCGCCGACGGCGGCCTGGTGCCGCTGCTGGTCGCGCTGTTCGTGGTGGTCTCCAGCGTCGGCCTGGTCATGCCGACCGCGACCGCGCTCGCCCTGCAGGAGCACGGCGACTCGGCCGGCTCCGCGGCGGCCCTGCTCGGCCTGTCCCAGCACATCATCGGTGCCGCCGTGGTGCCGCTGGTCGGCCTGGCCGGCGAGGGCACGGCCGTGCCGATGGGCATCGTCATCGCGGTGCTCGGCAGCGGCGCGCTGCTCTCCTTCGCCGCACTGACCCGCGCCGCGGCCGCGCCGGCCGCGGCGGCCGGTGCGGACACCCGCTCCGAGCAGGCCGCGCACGCCTGACCCACCGCCGCCCCGCCGGGCCCCGGCCCGGCGGGGCGGCCCCTCGCTCTCCCCCGCACCACCCGCACCACCGCAAGTCCCCCGCTCCCCCGGAACCACTGAAGTACGGGCGTTGCGCCCCGATCGCCTCGCACGCTCTGCCGCACCGCGTCCCATTTCACGAGCCGGAGATCGTTATGCCGTTCGCAACCACGACCGACGTCCTGCCCCGGGAGGAGTCCTGGCGGACCCTGCCCGCGGCCCAGCAGCCGGACTGGCCGGACCCCGATGCCCTGGAGCGGGTCTGCGACGAACTGCGCACCTACCCGCCGCTGGTGTTCGCCGGGGAGTGCGACAACCTGACCGCCCGCCTCGCCGCGGTGGCCCGCGGCGAGGCCTTCCTGCTCCAGGGCGGTGACTGCGCGGAGACCTTCGACGGCGTCTCCGCCGACCAGATCCGCTCCAAGCTGAAGACCATGCTGCAGATGGCCGCGGTGCTGACCTTCGGCGCCTCGGTGCCGGTGGTCAAGGTCGGCCGGATCGCCGGCCAGTACTCCAAGCCGCGTTCGCAGTCCACCGAGACCCGGGACGGCGTCACCCTGCCGACCTACCGCGGCGACTCGGTCAACGGGCTGGCGTTCACCGCCGGCGCCCGGGTGCCCGACCCGCAGCGGCTGCTGCGGATGTACAACTCCTCCGCCGCGACGCTCAACCTCGTCCGCGCCTTCATCTCCGGCGGCTACGCCGACCTGCGCGAGGTGCACTCCTGGAACCAGGACTTCGTGCGCACCTCGCCGGCCGGCCAGCGCTACGAGCGGCTCGCCGAGGAGATCGACTCCGCGCTCTCCTTCATGCGGGCCTGCGGCGTCGACCCGACCGAGCTGCACCGCACCGAGTTCTACACCAGCCACGAGGCGCTGATCCTGGACTACGAGTGCGCGATGTCCCGCCTCGACAGCCGGTCCAACGACCGCTACGACGTCTCCGCGCACATGCTGTGGATCGGCGAGCGCACCCGCCAACTGGACGGCGCCCACCTCGAGTTCGCCTCCAAGGTGAACAACCCGATCGGTGTGAAGCTCGGCCCGACCACCACCGCGGACGAGGCGCTCACCCTGATCGACCGGCTCGACCCGAAGCGCATCCCCGGCCGGCTCACCTTCATCACCCGGATGGGCTCGGAGAAGATCCGCGACCTGCTGCCCCGGCTCGTCGAGAAGGTCACCGCCGAGGGCGCCCGGGTCGCCTGGGTCTGCGACCCGATGCACGGCAACACCTTCACCGCCTCCACCGGCCACAAGACCCGCAGCTTCGACGCGGTGCTGGACGAGGTCGCCGGCTTCTTCGAGGTGCACCGCTCGCTGGGCACCCACCCGGGCGGCATCCACGTCGAGATCACCGGCGACGACGTCACCGAGTGCGTCGGCGGCGGTCACGCCCTGGTCGCCGAGGACCTCCACCAGCGGTACGAGTCGGCCTGCGACCCGCGGCTCAACCGCAGCCAGTCGCTCGACCTGGCCTTCCTGGTCGCCGAGATGTACCGGGGCCGCGGCACCGCCGCGGGCGTCCGCACCGTGCAGGCGGTGCGCTGATGCGCGCCGTCCGCGGGGCGATCCAGGTCGACCGGGACGACCCGGACGAGGTCATGGACGCCACCCGCCTGCTGCTGCGGGAGATCATCGAGGCGAACTCGCTCGTCGCCGACGACCTGGTCTCGATCCTCTTCACCGCCACCCCGGACCTGCGCAGCGGATTCCCCGCCCGCGCCGCCCGCGACCTCGGCCTGACCGACGTGCCGCTGATGTGCGCGCAGGAGATGGACGTCGACGGCGGGCTGCCGCGGACCGTCCGGGTGCTGGTCACCGCCGAGACCCCGCTGCCCCGCGACCGCGTCCGGCACGTGTACCTCGGCGGGGCCCGGGCGCTGCGCCCCGACCTGGCGCAGCCGATGGCGGGTGCCCGGTGATCCGCACCGCCGCGGTGGTCGGGGCCGGGCTGATCGGCACCTCGGTGGCGCTCGCACTGAGCCGCCGCGGGGTGCTGGTGCACCTGCTGGACACCGACCGGAACGCCGTCCGCACCGCCGTCGCGCTCGGCGGCGGTGTGGACTGCCCGCCGGACCACCCGGTGGACATCGCGGTGATCGCGGTGCCACCGAGCGCGGTCGGCCGGGTGCTGGCCGACCAGCAGGCCCGCGGCCTCGCCCACGCCTACACCGACGTGGCGAGCGTCAAGCACGAGACCGAGCGGGCGGTGCTGGTCGGCGCCCCGGACCCGAGCCTGTTCGTCGGCGGCCACCCGATGGCCGGCGGCGAGCGGTCCGGACCGCTGGCCGCCTGCGCCAACCTCTTCGAGGGCCGCACCTGGGTGCTGACGGCCTGTGAGCAGACCTCGCGGGAGACCCTCAACCGGGCGCTCGCCATGGTCGCCATGTGCGGCGCGGTGCCGGTGGTGATGGAGAGCGACGCGCACGACCGCGCGGTGGCCCTCGTCTCGCACGCACCGCACGTGGTCGCCGCACTGATGGCCGCCCGGCTGGAGAACGCCCCCGAGGAGGCGTCCCGGCTGGCCGGCCAGGGGGTGCGCGACATGACCCGGATCGCCGGCGGCGACCCCGGGCTGTGGGGCGACATCCTGGAGTCCAACGCCACCGCCGTCGCCGACGTGCTCAGCGAGCTCGCCGACGACCTGGCGGCCACCGTGCGGGCGCTGCGCGGCCTCGCCGAGGTCGACGCCGCCAAGCGGGCCGAGGAGATGACCCGGGTGATCGACCTGCTCGGCCGCGGCAACGCCGGCCGGGCCCGGCTGCCCGGCAAGCCCGGCACGGCCGGCGGCGCGCTGGTGCCGGTGGTCATCGGCGACCGGCCGGGCGAGCTGGCCCGGCTCTTCGCCGCCGTCCAGGACACCGGCGTCAACATCGAGGACGTGTCGATCGACCACTCCACCGGCCGGCCGAGCGGCCTGGTCGAACTGGTGGTGGCCACCGACGCGGCCGGCCTGCTCGCCGACCGGCTGCTGGCCGCCAACTGGACGGTGCAGCGGATCCGCCCGGTGTACGCGAACCGGTCCGCGGGCGCCGACGACCGGGACCGCGGCTCCGCGGACCGGGTCACCGTGCCGAGCTGACGAGGGAGCAGCCGTGACGCTCGTCTACGTGCTCAACGGCCCCAACCTGGCCCGGCTCGGTCTGACCGAGCCGGGCCCGGACGGCCGCGCCGCCTACCCGGAACTCGTCCGGGTCTGCCAGGAGACCGCCGCCGAACTCGGCCTGCGGGCCGTGGTGCTGCAGACCGACAGCGAGGCGGAACTGGTCGGCTGGCTGCACCGGGTCGCCGAGGAGGCGGCCCCGCTGGTGCTCAACCCGGCCGCGTTCACGCACTGCTCGTACCCGGTGCGGGACGCGCTGGCGCTGCGCCGCGCACCGGCGATCGAGGTGCACCTGTGCAACCCGTACGCGCGCGAGCCGTTCCGCCGGGTCTCCGTGCTGTCCGACGTGGTCGACGGCGCGGTGACCGGCCTCGGGACGGACTCCTACCGGCTCGCGCTGCACGCCGTCGCCCGCCTCGCCGGGGCGGGCACCCGTCCGGAACCCCAAGGAGCCATCGCGTGACCACCGCCGCCCGAGGGGCGACCGCCCGCATCCCGGGCTCCAAGAGCATCACCAACCGGGCGCTGCTGCTGGCCGCGGCCGCCCTCGGCCCGAGCCGGCTGGGGGCGCCGCTGGTCAGCGCCGACACGGTGGCCTTCCGCCGGGCGCTGGAGGCGCTCGGCGTGCGCGTCGACGAGCAGGACGGCGACTGGGTGGTGCACGGCACCGGCCGCGGACCGCACGGCCGGGCCCGGATCTGGTGCGAGGACGCCGGAACCGCCGCCCGCTTCCTGCCGGTGCTCGCCGCGGCCGGCTCCGGCCGGTTCGAGGTGGACGGCACCGAGCAGCTCCGGGCCCGCCCGCTCGGTCCGCTGGTCGACGCGCTGGTGCGGCTCGGCGCCGAGGTGACCGCCGGGCCCGGCGGCCGGCTGCCGCTGACCGTCCGCACCACCGGGCTGCAGGGCGGCGAGATCGCCCTGGACTCCACCAGCAGCAGCCAGTACCTGACCGGTCTGCTGCTGTCCGCGCCGCTGATGCGCAGCCCGCTCACCGTGCACGCGGCGGGCCTGGTGAGCCGCCCCTACATCGACATGACGGTGGCGCTGATGCGCCGCTTCGGCGCCGACGTGGCGGAGGGGCCGGACGGCCGGCTGCGGGTCACCGGCGGCTACCGGGCCACCGACCTGCGGATCGAGCCGGACGCCTCCACCGCCTCGTACGTCTTCGCGGCGGCGGCGGTGACCGGCCGGTCGGTCACGGTGTCCGGTCTCGGCAGCGACAGCCTCCAGGGCGACCTGCGGTTCGTCGAGGTGCTGCGGCGGGCCGGTGCCGAGGTGGAGACCGGCGCCGACGGCACCACCGTGACCGGGACGGGGCGGCTGCGCGGCGGCTTCGAGGTCGACATGGGCGACATCTCGGACACCTTCATGACGCTGGCGGCGGTCGCGCCGCTCGCGGACGCGCCGATCACCGTCACCGGCATCCGGCACGCCCGGTTCAAGGAGTCGGACCGGATCGCCGCCGTCGCCGGCAACCTGCGGCGGCTCGGCGTCGAGGTGACGGAGGGGCCGGACCGGCTCACCGTGCACCCCGGACCGGTCACCGGCGGCCTCGTCGACTGTCACCGCGACCACCGGATCGCGATGTCCTTCTCCGTCCTGGGCCTGCGGATACCGGGCATCGTGCTGGACGACCCGTCCTGCGTCGACAAGACCTTCCCCGAGTTCCACACCGAGTTCGCCCGCCTCTTCGCCTGACGGAAAGCCACAGGGGCGCGTGGGGGTGTGCCCTCCACGCGCCCCTGTGGCTTTCCGTCACCGCCGGGCGGCAGCCGCCCGCAGGACCACGTCGTTGGCCTCCGGCTCCCCCACCGTGATCCGCACGCCGTCCGTCCCGTACGGCCGGACCACGGCGCCGAGCTCCGCGCAGGCCTCGGTGAACGCGGCGGTGCGCCCGCCCAGCCGCAGCCAGACGAAGTTGGCCTCGCTGTCCGGCAGGGCGAAGCCGCTCTCCCGGAGCGCCGCGGTGACCCGGGCCCGCTCCTTCACCAGCAGTTCGACCCGCTCGAGGAGTTCGTCCTCGGCGGCGAGGGAGGCCAGTGCGGCGTCCTGGGCGAGCCGGCTGACACCGAACGGCAGCCCCACCTTGCGGAGCACGGCCGCCACCTCCGGGTGGGCGACGGCGTAGCCGATCCGCAGGCCGGCCAGGCCGTACGCCTTGGAGAAGGTGCGCAGCAGCACGACGTTGCCGTGCCGGCGGTGGAAGTCGAGGCCGTCGGCGGCGTCCGGGTCGCGGACGAACTCGGTGTAGGCCTCGTCGAGGACGACCGTCACGTCGCTCGGCACCCGGTCGAGGAAGCGCTCCAGTTCGGCGCGGCGGACGACGGTGCCGGTGGGGTTGTTGGGGGTGCAGAGGAAGATCAGCCGGGTGCGGTCGGTGACCGCGTCGGCCATGGCGTCGAGGTCGTGGCGCTCGTCGGCGAGCAGTGGGACCCGGACGGAGGTGGCGCCGCAGACCTCGGCCATGATCGGGTACGCCTCGAACGACCGCCAGGCGTAGAGGACTTCGTCGCCGGGGCCGGCGGTGGCCCGGACCAGCAGCCGGCCGACGGCGACCGAGCCGGTGCCGAAGACCAGCCGGTCGGCGGGGACGTCGAGCCGGGTGGCGAGCGCCTCGGCGAGGGCGGTGCAGGCCGGGTCCGGGTAGCGGTTGATCCGGCCTGCCTGTTCGCGGACGGCGGCGACGACCGAGGGCAGCGGCGGGTAGGGGTTCTCGTTGGAGGAGAGCTTGAGGTTCTCGCAGCCCTGCCGCGGGGATCGGCCGGGGACGTAGTCCGGGACGGCGGCCAGCGCGGCTCTGAGCCGGGGGGCGTCGTAGCGGCTCACAGCGGGTACCTCCTGCGATCGGGCCCGATCAGGTCGGGTTGAAGGGCGAGGGGGCGGCGAACTTCCAGCGCAGGGTGGTGAAGTCGCGGACCTCGACCACCTGCTCGACGTCGAACTCGACCAGCCGCAGGGCGCCCTGGACGGCCTTGGTGCGGGACTCGTCCCAGTCGATCCGGGCCTTCCCGGTGACGTGCAGGGCGTGGCCGGCCTCCCAGTCGAGGAAGGTGAGGCCGCAGGCGGGGTCGAGCTGGAGGTTGCCGAGGGTCATGTAGAAGGAGTTGCCGAAGTAGTCCGGCCAGACGATCCTGTTCGGCGCGGGGACCTCGACGAAACCGGCCGCACCGCCGCGGTGCGAGGCGTCGGCGCCGTGCTGCGGAGCCCGGCTGGCGATGAAGAAGGTGTCGGCGCCGGTGATCAGGCGCTGCTGGTCGGCGTCGAGCACGGTGGAGCGGCGCACGGTCGGTGCGGCGGCCTGCGGTGCGTCGGGGCGCAGCACCCGCTGCTGCAGGTACTTGGGGCAGTTGCCGAGGACCTGCTCGGTGGTGACGACCAGGATGTCGCCCTCGCGCTGCGCGACGCCGTTGATCCGGATCCGCTGGCTGGTCTGCGGCTCGATGGCGAGCATGCCGATGTCGCGCTGTTCGTCGAAGACGTGCTCCAGCGGGTCGCCGGCCACCGGCAGGGCCTTGACGTGGATGGTGTGGGAGCCGACGGCGCCGGCGAAGCCGCGCGGGCCGGTCAGGACGGTGGCCCAGGCGGCGCCGTCGTCGTCCACGCCGCCGATCACCAGCATCCGCTGGCGGCGCAGGAACATGTCGAACGGCGGCGGGATCGCGGCCTCGAACATCGGCGAGCCCCAGCCGGGGTGGCCCTCGCCGGCCCGCTGCTGCACCGCCTGCTCGCCCTCGTGGTACGGCGTCTTGACCATGGGTCGGCCCTCTCTGTGCGGGTGTTCGTCCGGTGCGGCGGATGTCGCCGCCGGTCGCCCGGTGGGTTCACGGGCGCGGGCCGGGAGCCCGGGGTTCGCCCCGGGCGCCCGGCCCGCACGTGCGGTCGGCGGTGCCGGTCAGGCGTGCTTGCCGATCAGCAGGACGGTGTCGACGACGCGGTTGGAGAAGCCCCACTCGTTGTCGTACCAGCCGGCGACCTTGACGGTGCGGTTGTTGATGACCTTGGTGAGACCGGAGTCGAAGATGCAGGACGCCGGGTCGGTGACGATGTCGCTGGAGACCAGCGGCTCGTCGGTGTAGCGCAGGACGCCGGCCAGCGCGCCCTCGGCGGCCTTCGCGAACAGCGCGTTGACCTCCTCGACGGTGGTGTCCCGGGCGACGGTGACGGTCAGGTCGGTGACCGAGCCGACGACGACCGGGACGCGCAGCGCGTAGCCGTCGAGCTTGCCGTTGAGCTCGGGCAGCACCTGGCCGATGGCCTTGGCGGCGCCGGTGCTGGTCGGCACGATGTTGCCGGCCGCGGCCCGGGCCCGGCGGAGGTCCTTGTGCGGACCGTCCTGCAGGTTCTGGTCCTGGGTGTAGGCGTGCACGGTGGTCATCAGGCCCTGCTCGATGCCCAGGCCGTCGTTGAGGACCTTCGCCAGCGGGGCGAGGCAGTTGGTGGTGCACGAGGCGTTGGAGACCACGCTGTGGACGTCCTCGTCGTACACCGCGTCGTTGATGCCGATCGCGATGGTGAGGTCCTGGTTGGTGGCCGGGGCCGAGATGATCACCTTGCGGGCGCCGGCCGCGAGGTGCGCCTTGGCCTTCTCGGCGTCGGTGAAGACGCCGGTGGACTCCACGACCACGTCCACGCCCAGCTCCGCCCAGGGCAGGTCGGCCGGGTTGCGCTCGGCGGTGACGCGGATGCTGCGGCCGTCGACGACGATCTCGCCCTGGCCGGCCGTCACCGGCACCGGCAGCTTGCCGAGCGTGGTGTCGTACTTCAGGAGGTGGGCCAGGGTCGCCGCGTCGGTGAGGTCGTTGACCGCCACGATCTCGATGTCGGCGTTCTGCTCAAGTGCGGCGCGGAGGAAGCTCCGGCCGATCCGGCCGAATCCGTTGATGCCTACCTTGATTGCCACGGGTGGGCCCCTTCTGGGTGGGTGCACAGGGGGACGCGCGCAGCGCCGGTGATCCGCGCGCCCGGCACTGATCTGTACCGCCGACGCTAGGCGGGGCCCGGCCGGGCGACTTGTCGGAACGCGCACGGGTCGTGGTGCGCCGGCGCACGATCCGGCCGGAGCGCTTCACAGCGGGCCGGGCATCACTGCTGCCGATGAAAACCGCATACCTTCCAGAAGGTATGTTTCCATGATGGAGGGGTCCGCCCTCCCGGAGCGGACCGAGTGTCGACTGACGCGGCCTCAAGTCCTCGCGGGGGAGCCATGGATGCACTGCTTACCGAGAACTGGCACACCGACCACGGAACGGCGCCACGTCAGTCGGCGGAGGTGTCTGCGCAGCAGGTGGTGGAGAACGTGAGCGAGGTCAGCCTCGGCAGGGTCCGGATCACCGTCGTCGAGGGCGCCGCCCCGGACTGCACCGGCGACGACCTCCGGGTCTCCCAGCACCGCACCCGTACGGGCGAGGCCTACCTGCGGGTGAGCTGCCCGCTGTCCGACCCGCTCGCCGTCCCCGAGCTGCTGCGCCGGCTCGCCGACCAGGGCGCGCTGCCCTCCGACCGCACCGCCGAGCTGCTGGCCCGCGGCATCACCGGGCTGGTCGCCCAGGCCTGCGCCGACTACATGGACCGCGACCAGGACTCGCCCCGTCCGGCCCGCAGTTCCGGCCTCGCCCGCCGCGCCATGCTGCAGCGGGTCAAGCACTTCGCGCGCAGCCGGCTCGCCGATCCCGAGCTGAAGCCGGAGATGCTCGCGCAGCACCACCACATCTCGCTGCGCTACCTGCAGAAGCTCTTCCAGGAGCACGGCCAGAGCCCGGCCAGCTGGATCCGCGACGAGCGGCTGCACCGCTGCTGCACCGAGCTGCGCGACCCGCGGCTCGCGCACCTGACCATCGCGATGATCGGCGAGCGCTCCGGCCTGTACGGCGCCTCGCACTTCAGCCGGCTGTTCCGCGACCGCTACGGCATCTCGCCGCGCGAGTACCGCCGCGACCACGCCCGTCTGACCGACGCCGCCTGACCGACGCCGCCGGCCCGGTGCCGCCCGCCCGGGCCGGCCGGTGTCGCCGCACCGCCAGCACCGCCGTCCCGCACCGCCCGAACAACGCCGCCCGCCGGGCCGGCCGGCACCGACCGGACCGGACCGGGACGACCGGCGCCCGCCGGTCCCGAGCGAAAGGCCCTCCTCCGTGTCCAGCCCGTCCAGCTTCGAATACCCGGGCGAGTTCTACGAGGTGATCCGCAAGGATTTCCGCGACCTCGCCACCGAGACCGAGTTCCTCGCCTCGTACCTGCCGCCCGGCGGGTCCGCCCTCGACATCGGCAGCGCCACCGGCGGCAACCTGCGGGCCCTGGCCGCGCTGGGCCACCCCGGCACCGGCCTCGACCAGAGCGCCGCCTTCACCGAGTACGCCGCCTCGAAGGCGCAGGAGCCCGGCTCCGCCCCCGTCGAGTACGTGTGCACCCGGGCCGAGGAGTACACCACCGACCGGCGCTACGACCTGGTGTACAGCCTGTTCAGCACGCTCAACCAGCTGGACCGCGGCGAGCTGCGGCAGCTGCTGGCGGCCGTCCGCGGCTGGCTCGCCCCCGGCGGCCACGTCGTGGTCGACATCGGCCACCTGCTGAACTTCGTCGACGGCTACCAGCCGAACATCATCGCCCACCACCAGGGCGACGGCCTGCTCGTCACCCGGCTCGCCCGGCAGTCCGTGCACGCCCACCGCGCGGTCTGGCGGAACGAGGAGACCATCATCGCCCGCGACGGCGGCGGCACCGTCTCGATGTACGCCAACTTCTTCGACCAGACCGTCTTCACCGCGCCCGAGGTCCGCGACCTGCTGGTGGACGCCGGCTTCGAGGTGGTCGCCGAGTACGGCGGCTTCCGCAAGGAGCCCGGCCCGCGGATCGGCCGCGGCCCGCTGCTGTTCGTCGCCCGTGCCGCCGCGACCGGCGAGGAGGCCGCCGCATGACCACGACCGTCGACACCCGCACCCTGCCGGACGCCGTCCTCGACGGCGGCCCGGCCCCCGAGCTCCCGGTCTGCAACCTCGGCGAGGCCCTGCAGCGCGCCGCCGCCCGGCCCGACGCCGGCCGGATGCACTTCGTCCGCGCGGACGGCTCCGACACCGTGCTCGGCTACCCCGAGCTGCTGGACGGCGCCCGCCGGATCCTCACCGGCCTGCGCGCGGGCGGCGCCCGCCCCGGCGACCGGGTGCTGCTGCAGATCCGCGAGGAGTCCGACCAGCTGGCCGCGTTCTGGGCCGCCGTGCTCGGCGGCCTGGTGCCGATCCCGGTGCCGCCCGGCCGCACCGACGCGCCCGAGGCCGCCGCCCAGCAGCTGGAGTGGATCTGGGCCGGCTACGACAGCCCCTGGGTGGTCGTCGGCGACGACGGCGCCCCGGCCAGCCCGGCGATGGCCGCGGCGGGCCGCTGGCTCGGCCGCACCGGTGAACTGCGCGACCACGCCCCGGCCGAGGAACTGCACCCGGCCCGCGCCGACGACCTCGCCGTCCTGCTGCTGACCTCCGGCAGCACCGGCGTCCCGAAGGCCGTCGCGCTGACCCACCGCAACGTCCTGGCCCGTTCCACGGCCACCGCGCAGGTCCGCCGGCTGGACGTGACCAGCCGCTCCTTCAACTGGATGCCGCTCGACCACATCGGCGGGCTGGTCATGTTCCACGCCCGCGACGTGCTGCTCGGCTGCACCCAGGTGCACGCCCGCACCGAGTGGATCCTGGACGACCCGACCCGCTGGTTCGAGCAGATCTCCCGGCACGGCTGCGACACCACCTGGGCGCCCAACTTCGCCTTCGGCCTGGTCAACGACCGTGCCGAGGAGATCGCCGGACGCGACTGGGACCTGCGCAGCCTGCGCTACATCATGAACGGCGGCGAGTCGGTCAAGGCCCGGGTGATCCGGCGCTTCCTCGACCTGCTGGCCCCGTTCGGCCTGCCGCGCACCTCGATGCACCCCGGCTGGGGCATGTCCGAGACCTCGGCCGGCATCGTCGACTTCGTCTTCGACCCGGACACCATGGGCGACGAGCGGTTCGTCCCGGTCGGCCGGCCGCACCCGGGCGTCCGGCTGCGCGTGGTGGACGAGCACGACGCCGCGCTGCCGACCGGCACCGTCGGCCGCCTCCAGGTGACCGGCGACCCGGTGTTCTCCGGCTACTACGAGAACCCGGAGCAGAACGCCAGGTCGTTCACCGCGGACGGCTGGTTCCGCTCCGGCGACCTCGCCGTGATCGAGGACGGCATCCTCACCGTCACCGGCCGGGTGGACGACCTGATCACCCTCAACGGCGCCGAGTACCACGGCCACGAGATCGAGGCGCTGGTCGAGGAACTCCCCTTCGTGGAGCCCTCGTTCACCATCGTCTCGCCGTGCACCGCGGCCGGCGGCGAGGAGGAGCTGGTGGTCTTCTACCACCCGCGCGGCGGCGCCGGCGACGACGAGGCCGACCGCCGGATCCGCGACCTGGTCACCGAGCGGTACGGGGTGCGCCTCGGCGGGGTCGTCACCCTCGCACGCGAGGACGTGCCGAAGACCGGCATCGGCAAGCTCCGCCGCGCCGAGCTGCGCAAGCGCTACGAGGCCGGCGGCGCCGGCGGACCGGGCACCGGGGCCTGACACCCCGCCGCGGCACGCACCGAGCGGCCCTTGGTCCGGACACCCGGCAGACCGAGGGCCGCTCGCGTGTTCATGGAGAGGACATGGACGATAGGCGGGGGTCCGGAAGAAGGGTTTGCCTTCGAACCATGAACTGCGGTACGTGAGTTCACGGGCAACGTGGTGGAACGGAAGGAAGCCGATGGCACAACAGGAGCGGGCCAGGAGGACGTACGAGGCGGTGCTGGACGCCGCAGCACGGGAGTTCTCGGCCCACGGCTACGCCAACACCAACCTCGGCCATGTGGCGCAGAGCACCGGCGTCACCAAGGGAGCCCTGTACGGCCACTTCGCCTCGAAGGAGGAACTGGCCGCGGCGCTCGTCCAACACCTGGACGATGCATGGAAGTTGATCGAGGACGGGGTCGGCGAGACACCGGACTCACCGGTGGCGACCCTGAAGAACGTGACCTGCGCGCTGGTCGCCCGGCTGCACCGCGACATCCGGGTCAACGCGGCCCTGCGGCTGCTGCTGGAGGAGGCCCAGTCCACCAAGCGGACGCCGGCCTTCGTGTCGGACGTGGAACGCACGCTGCTGCGCCTGGTCGTCCAGGCGCAGCAGCAGGGCGAGATGGACTCCGACTACCCGCCGGAGCCGGTGGCCCAGTTGATGACCACCGTGATCTTCGGTGCGCACTACCTCGGTTCGGTGCGCGAGGAGTTGGATCTGATCACCCGGGTCCGCTCCTCCTGGGACGTGCTGCTGCCGGCCCTGGGCGCCCGCTGGGTGAGCTGAAGCCGCCCGCGCTGGGCGGGCAGCCTGACGCCCGCCCGGCGGGGCACGGCGGCCCGCCCCAGCGCCTGGCCGGCCGCCTCGGCGGACGCGCGCTCGGCCCGGCCGGACGGCCGGTCGCCGACGCCGGCCACCTCGCGGTGGGCGAGGTCCGCCAGGGCCACGATGCGCTCCGCCACCGGGCGCAGCCGCAGTCCGCTCTCGGTGAGGGCGATCCGGCGGCCGCGCCGGTCGAACAGCACGGCGCCGAGCGAGGCCTCGAGGTGCTGGATCTGCGCGGTCACACTGGACTGCGCGTAGTTCAGCTTCTTGGCGGCCCGGGTGAAGCTCATCTCGCTCGACACCTCGAGGAACGAACGCAGATGCTGAAGTTCCATCAGGACTCCTTCGGAGCGGGCCGGCGGGCACGGCGGTGCACGGACGCACCCGACGGTCCGTCAGGACGTGGGGCCGCCGGGCAGGGCGGCCGGGCGGAACACGAGGTCCGCCTGGGCGATCGGACGGCCCGCCTGGGCCGCCGTGGCGCGTACGGTCCGGGAGCCGGGCTCGCCGCCCGTGGACCGGGCGTCGAGGAGGATCGGCGTGCCGAACTCGCCGTACGCGTGGAACTCGACCCGCAGGCCGGTGAGCACCTCGGCGGAGGCGCCCTCGGCCGGGCCGTCCGCGAGCAGGCCGCCCTGGCGCAGGGCCTCCAGCAGCAGCACCGCCTGGACGTGGTCGGATCCGTGGTCGAAGAAGGTGGGGTGGCCCTGGTCCACCCGCAGCCGCCAGCGGGCACCGTCGCCCGGCTGTGCGGCGAGCAGCACCACGTCGTCGGGGCGCCGCCGGCCCACCTGGGCGGGGGTGGCCGCGACCGGACCGCCGTCGCCGGACGGGAGCTCCGGTACGGCCGGGCGGGCGGCGCGCAGCCGCCGGTAGAGCGCCGGGTCGAGGATCTCGCCGCCGATGGTCACCCGGGCGCAGGGGCGGCCGGCGCCGGCGTGCACGACGGTGTGCGTCCGGAAGGGCATCCGGCGGCCGGCCCGGCGCTCGGCGGGCATGTCGACCACCAGGTCGAGGGTGACCTCCTGCGGCGCCCCGAAGGAGCCGCGCGCGGCCTGGCCGTCCGTCAGTTCGAAGTCGAAGCTCTTAGCGACGAAGGGCAGGTCGAGCGGGACGCCGTAGTACTCGTGGAACGTGAACATGGTGGCCTGGCGGACGGTCTCGATGATGACCATGCTGTCCGCGGTCCCGCCCGGTCCGGGCTGGAAGACCGCGTGGTCGCGGGGCCACTGGGCGGCCAGCAGGTAGCTGTCCGCAGCGGCTCTGGCCGAATCGGTGAGGAACACCTCGGACACGGCGGCCTTGTGGACCAGTTTGCGCGACACCGTTCGATGGAAGTCGAGATCTGCGGCGCTCCGCTGCCGCGGCAGCAGTCCGGCCGTCGGATGGGTCAGCTGATCTGGTGCAAAGGTGTCCATCGCGAGCCTTCCCCCACGGGGCTGTGAACGACAGGGCACTGGCCAGGGTCCGACGCTGGGACCGAGAGAAAATATACCTCCGGGAAGGTATGTTGCCAAGCTTTGACTCTCCCCAAGTCCCTTTCACCACAAGGGAAAAGCGGGGGCACCGGCTCCGCGCGGAACGGCGCGGAGCCGGTGCCCCCGCCGAGAGGGGGTGCGTGGGGCGGTCAGCTGCCCGGCAGGATCAGGTCCAGCAGCTCCTCGACCCGCGCGACCACGTCGGCGCGGTCGTTCAGGATCCACGACACGTGCTGGACGCCGAAGAACGAGGCCACGATGGTCCGCGCCAGCGACTCCGCCGAGGCGTCCGCCGGGAGCTCGCCCGCCTCCTTGGCCCGTTCCAGCAGCAGGGTGTAGACGGCGATGTAGTCGATGAAGGGCAGCGGGAGATCGGCGTCGGTGACCATCCGCTCGGTCTGCAGCCGGACGGCCGCCTGCGCCACCGCGTCGTCGCGGAGCCGGCGCGCCGTCTCCATGGTCAGCCGGCGGACGGTCTCCAGCGGCTTGAGGTCCGGGTCGGCCAGGGCCGAGGTGGTCTTCGGTGCGGCCGCGTAGAAGCTGCCGACCAGTTCCGCCGCGAGCGCCTCCTTGTTGGGGAAGTGGAAGTACACGGCGCCCTTGGTGGCGCCGGCCTCCTCGGCGATCTCCTGCATGGTGACGACTTTGAAGCCCTTGCGGGCGAAGAGCGCGGCGGCGGCCTCCAGGACCGTCGCCCGGGTGCGCAGTGCCCGCGCCTGTTTCAGGGCCGGAACGCTCCGACCCGCTGCCGTGCCCCGGCTCCTGCTGGTGCCGCTGACCGGATTCCCGCTGGCCGCCATGGCTCAACCTCCAGGGGTGCCGGCACGGTTGTGCCGGAGTTTCGCGCGAATCATAACGTCACGAAGGTATGTTCCAAATATTCTGCGGTACGACGGCAGCCGGCCAGGTCCCCGTGCCCCGGAACGCCCGCGTCCGCACCCCGTGGCTGCGGCCGCCTTCCGCGACCGGTTCCGGTCGGCCACGCTGTCCTCGTCGACGACGACGTCCCCGCCCGCTGCACCGCTGTCCGAACGGGCAGCGGGTTTCCCCGGCCCTGCCGGCGGCCGGCGTCGTCGCGACGCGTGACGCCAGTCCACGACAGGGGGAGACAACGATGAGCATTCTGGACGATCCCTGCACCACAACCCGGCCCACCGGGCTGCCCGCACCACTCACGTCGGCCGCGGACGCGCTCCGCCCGACCGCCCTCGGCCAGGCCGCCGAGGCCGACCGGCGGCGCGGCCTCGACGCCGCGCTCGCCGAGCGGCTGACCGGCTCCGGCTTCGCCCGGCACTTCGTCCCGCGCCGCTGGGGCGGCGCCGAGGGCAGCTTCGCCGAACTGGTCGAGGCGACCGCCTCGTTGGCGGAGGGCTGTACCTCGGCCGCCTGGTGCGCCGCCCTGCAGGCGGCCCACGGGCGGCTGGCCGCCTTCCTGCCCGAGGCCGGCCAGCAGGAGATCTGGGGGGCCTCCCCGGACGTGCCGATCGCGGCCGCGCTCGTCCCGCCGACCGGCCGGCTGGAGCGGACCGCCGACGGCGGGGTGCTGGTCACCGGCCGCTGGCGGTGCGTCAGCGGGGTGCGGAACGCCGCCTGGGTGCTGCTCGCACTGCCGGACCCGGCGGCCCTGCCGGGCGACTTCCTGATCGTCGCCGTCCCGAGGGAGGCGGTGACGGTGCACGACACCTGGCACAGCAACGGGCTGCGCGGCACCGGCAGCCACGACGTCAGTGTGGCCGAACCGCTGGCCGTGCCGGCGCACCGCTGCCTGGCCTTCATGGACCTCGTCCGGGCCTCCGCGGCACCGGGCCGGGCCCGCTGCCACGGTGTGCCGCCCCGGCTGGTCGCCGGACTGGCGTTCGCCGCGCCCGCCGTGGGGGCGGCGCGCGGCGCGCTGAAGGCCTGGGCGGCGCCGCTGGCCGACACGCACGGGCCGGGCGGTCCGGCCGTCAGCCCGGCCCGCTGCGAGGTGATGGCGCGGGCCTCCGCCGAGATCGACATCGCGGCCTCGCTCCTGGCGGACGCCGCGATGCGGGCCGACGCCGGGGCGGCCGGCGACCGCGCGGTGGGCCGCAACCTGCGGGACACCGCGCTGGCGGTGGAACTCACCGTCTCCGCGGTGGAGCGGCTCTTCCGGGCGGGCGGGGTGGCCGCCCAGTGGGAGGACTCGGCGCTCCAGCGGGCCTGGCGGGACGTCCACACGCTGGCCGCCCACGGTGCGCTCAGCTGGGACACGGCGGCCGCCGAGTACACCCGGACGGGCCTGGCCGCGTACGCCGGCTGAGGCGCGGGTGCGGCCCGGGGCGGGCGGGGTTTCGTGCCCCCGCCGGCCCCGGGCCGCGGGCCCCGGTGCCGGGGCGCGACCGGCACCGGGGAGTCCGGCTCAGGCCGACATCTCCTTGGGCAGCAGCAGGTCGCGGGCGATCTGCGGCAGCATCTCGTCGAAGAGCTGCTGTCCGCGCAGCTCCCCGTCCAGGGTGTACGGGATGTCGTCGACCGGGATCACCAGCGCGGGCAGCGCCGGGACGAGCCGGGCGCAGGCGGCCCGGGCCGCCCGTTGGGTGGACTCCTCGCGGTCGGCGTCGGCCGGCACGAAGGCGACCAGCAGCACGTCCCCGTAGTCGGGGAGTTCGCCGATCATGATGGCGGTCTGGCGGGCCGCGGGCAGCTCGGTGAGCGCCCGTTCGAGCGAGAGCAGCCGGGTGCCGAGGTCGGCCTCGTCCAGCTCGTCGTCGGTGGTGTGCGGCGGAACCGGCGTGGTCATGCGGGGATCTCCGTAGCTGACTGCTTGTCCAGGTGGATGTAGAGGTTGACCAGCGGCATGATCTCGGTGAGCAGCTCGCCGGTGCGGATGGTGCCGGTGGGGCTGTACGGGATGGCGTCGACCGCGATGACGTGCGCGGAGATCCACGGCACCCGGCGGGCGCAGACCGCGCTGACCGCACGGTAGGCGGAGGCCTCCAGGTCCCGGGCGACCGGGACGAAGGGCACCGCGAGGACGGGCCCGTGGTCCGGCACGGTGACCCGCAGCACGGCCAGGTCGCGGACGGCCGGCTGGTCGAGCAGTTCGGTCTCCAGGCCGAAGAAGGCGGAGTCGTGCTCGTCGTCGGCCCGGGCCCGCACGGGGCCGTCGGTGCGGCCGGTGAGTTCCAGCCGGCCCTCGTAGTCGATGACGCCGTCGTCCCCGGTGAGCAGGAACGGGCGCGGCCCCTGGCCGTCGCTCAGGTCGACCAGTACGGAGGGCGCGGGGGCGTCCCCCCAGGCGTCCATGAGCTGGTAGCTCGCGACGGCGACCCGGCCGCGGACGCCGGGCGGCAGCGGGCGGTGCTCGGCGTCCAGCACGGCGATGCCGATGCCCGGCATCGCGCGGCCGGAGCGGCAGGGCGAGAGCGCCAGCTCGTCCGGGCCGAGCAGGGTGACCAGCCCGGTCTCGGTGGAGCCGTAGTAGTGGTGCAGGACGGGGCCGAAGCGGTCCCAGGCCTCGTTGACGATCCAGCGGTTGAGGTGCTGGCCGCCGGTGAGCAGGAAGCGCAGCCGGGAGGTCTTGCGCAGCTCGGCGGAGGCCGGGTGGGCGAGCAGCCGGGAGAGCACCGGCGGCACCATCAGGGTGGCCGTGACGCCCTCGTCGGTGATCAGCCGGCACATCTCGGCGAGGTCGTGGTACGGGCCCAGCACGACCGTGCCGCCCAGGGCGAAGAAGACCCTCGCCCAGCCGGGGCTCGACGCGTGGTACATCGGGACGGTCACCAGGTAGGTGTCGTCCTCGTCGAAGGCGAACTCGTCGACCAGTTCGGCGAGCCGGCGCGCCTCGAAGGAGCGGCGGCGGATCACCAGCCGGGGGGTCCCGGCGGCGTCGTAGCTCACCGCGAAGTGCTCGTAGGGTTGGGAGATCGGCGCGGTCACGGCGGTCTGCGCGGCGGCCAGCGTCGAGTAGTGCACCGGCTCGCCGGCCTGCGGGTCCGGGGCGACCGGCTCGGGTGCGGCCAGCTCCTCGCCCACGCCGTGCAGGTGGACCTGCAGCACGCCCTCGCGGTCGGCCCAGCCGGCGGCGATGAGCAGCGGGCGGTGGAGCTTGCTGCTGACCACGACGGTCGGGCGGAGCTGCTCCAGGGCGTCCGCGGTCGCCTGCGGGGTGGCCTCGAAGTCGAGGCCGGTGACGGACACGCCCAGCGTCTCGAAGGCGGCCATGGTGACGACCAGCTCCCAGCCGTTGCAGCAGAGGAAGGCCGCACGGGCCGGCCGTCCCTCGGGCAGCACCGCGGCCAGGCCGCCGGCCACCTTGGCTATCTCGTCGGCCAGTTCGCTCCAGGTGATCCGGCGTCCGCCGTCCACCAGTGCGACGTGGTCCGGGCGTTCAGCGGCGTGCCGCAGGGCGTCTTGCAGCTTGATCATCTCGAACTCCGTTCCAGTGGGCTGGAGTTGGCCCTTCTGGTTCATCCATCGGTTGGGGCGCCGGAACACCTGCCCGGCGGTCTCGCTGGGGAAGGTCGGGCTCTTCTTCGCTGCACGCGGTCGCCGCCGAATGCGCGGGCACGCGTCGGGACACCCCCCCGATAGAAACAAACCTTCCCGAAGGTATCAATAGCCATCGGCAGGACCGATGCCCTGCCCGCCGACACCCCCGCCGACGCCCCTGCCGACACCCGTCCTACCCCGCCACCACCGCCCCCACCTGCACACATGCCCGGCGTGCGCGGATCCACGACGGCCGGTGCGCGGACCGGCAACACCCCCGTCCGGCCGGTCGGTAGCTTCGGCCGGGCACCGTCCCACCGCGCCCCGCCAGCCCCGTCCCACCGTGGAAGGAACAGCCCCATGAAGCGCCGTTTCGTCGCCCTCGCCGCCGCCCTCGCCCTCTCCGCAGGCGGCGCCACCCTCGTCGCCGGCCAGGCCTCCGCCGACGACGGCACCGCGGCCGCGACGGCCTCCGCCGCCCGCACCAGCAGCCTGCCCCCGTTCGCCGGCAAGACCTACCTGATCACGGTCGACAACGGGAACGTCTACAAGAACACCTACTCCGCGGACGGCACCTCGCTGCACTCCGAGGCGGTCGCCGGCACCGGCGTCGGCGAGACCTTCGACGCCGCCCTGGCCACCGCCCAGGTCGGCTGGGGCCTCTACTTCACCAACTGGGTCGAGCCCAACGGCGTCACCGTCAGCCACGTCATGAACTTCAACAACAACACCGTGAAGGTGTACTTCACCTTCGCCACGGCCACCGGCACCCGCCTCGGCCAGCTGCACAGCGCCACCATGAGCTGCGTGGCCTGATCCCCTTCCGGCCCGCACCCGGCGCGCCGCGCCCGACCCCCTTCCGGCGCCGCGCCCCGGCCGTGCCCGGGTACCGCCCCTCCCTGCGGTGCCCGGGCACGCCACCCGGCAGTGGTTGACTGGAGCCCATGAGCATTCACGAGAACCTGCTCGGCGGCCCGCCGCCGACCCACCTCCCGGCCGAGCCCGGACCGCTGGAGGCGCTGGCTCAGGGCGCCTCGCCCGCCGAGGTCGCGGCGAAGTTCCCGACCTCCTCGCTCGCCTGGGCCCAGCTCGCCGACGACGCCTTCGCCGCCGGCCGCGTCGTCGAGTCCTACGCCTACGCCCGCACCGGCTACCACCGAGGCCTCGACGCGCTGCGCCGCAGCGGCTGGAAGGGCCACGGCCCGGTGCCGTGGGAGCACGAGCCCAACCGCGGCTTCCTGCGCGCCCTGCACGCCCTGGGCCGCGCCGCCGCCACCATCGAGGAGAAGGACGAGGCCGAGCGCTGCGCCACGTTCCTGCGCGACAGCTCTCCGACCGCCGCCGACATGCTGGGCTGACCGCCCGCCGCGACACCCCCGCGGGCGGCCGCCACGGCCGCCCGCGGACTTCCCGCCGCGCGCACCCCTGAGGGCACGGGTCAGGCGTGAGAGCGGGATCGACTGGGCACGGCCCCTCGCCCTGACCGGCGCGGCCCGCCCGGACCTGTGACCAGCTGACGGCCCCGGCACCGCCGTGCACCGCCGCGCCGGTGCCGCGTACGCGCGCCCCGCCCGTCCGGGCCGAGACCGCCCCTCCGGGCACGGCGCCGGCACCTCGGGGAGTTCACCGGTGACGGCCCGTCGGCTGACCGACCGCCGTCGAGTGCGACGCCCGGGCCGGCCACATGCCGCCCTTGGCGAGGATGCGCACCCGGTCGCCCCCGCCCCCGCCCACGGCGCCCCTCCCCCTTCTTCCACCTGCACCGACGCCGCCGCGGCGGGACGTGCGACACCCGCAACCGACCCGGGGCGCGGCGCGTCTCCAGTCGTGGCGTCCGCCCGGACGCGACCCTGACCGGGCCGGCGATGCATACCGGGTATGTGGACACGCGGGCCGCCTGCGTGCAAGGGTGGATCGACGGTAACGATCCCGCAGCACCATGACGGACCGTCACGCCCTGTCGTCGACCAGAAAGCACCTCGTGCGAGCAGCCTCCGCCACCAGGAACGCACCCGCGCCCAGCCGACGCCGCGCCCGACAGCAGCGGCGGCGCCGGGCACGGCGGCGCACCGTCTTCGGCATGGGCCTGCTCTGCTCACTGACCGTGCTGGGCGGCACCGCCTTCATGGTGCTCAACGGCGGCAACGACAGCGGCACCGGCGGTCCCACCGCCCAGGCCCGGCCGATCCCGCCCCTGGGCAGCAGCGCCGCGCCGGCCGCCCGGAAGACCGAGACGCCGCCCACCCCCACTCCGACCCCGAAGCCCACACCGAGTCCCACGCCGAGCCCCACCGCCGTCGCCGACAAGGGCAAGGGCACCTTCACCGTCGCCACCTCCAAGGGCGACGCGGTCGGCAAGGGCCTGATCCGGCGTTACCGGGTCGAGGTGGAGGACGGCATCGGCATCGACCCGCAGGCCGCCGCCCAGCAGGTCCAGGCGATCCTCGGCGACAAGCGCAGTTGGACGACCGACGGCAAGGACGGCTTCAAGCTGGTCTCCGACGGCGTGTACGACTTCACCGTGAAGGTCGCCTCGCCCGACACCGTCGACAAGATCTGCGGCGCGGCCGGCCTGGACACCAAGGGCGAGGTCAACTGCGACGTCGGCAAGCAGGTCGTCGTCAACTCCAAGCGGTGGCTGACCGGTTCGCCGCAGTTCAGCGGTTCGCTGGACGACTACCGGGCGCTCATCGTCAACCACGAGGTCGGGCACCGGATCGGCCACGGCCACGAGGGCTGCCCGGGCAAGGGCAAGCCCGCCCCGGCCATGATGCAGCAGATCTACGGCCTCAACGGCTGCGTCGCCAACGCCTGGCCGTACACCGCGGACGGCACCTACATCAGCGGCCCGGCCGTGGCGTAGCGCCCCACCGCCGGGTGCCCCGCCCCCGGGACGTCCCTGCGCCGGCGGCGCAGGGACCCGGACGGAGCCGCGGCAGCCGTCAGTAGCGGATCGCCGCGACGCCCTCGCCGGTGCCGGCCACCAGCAGGCCGTCGGTGACCGCCAGCGCCCAGACCTGCGAGCCCAGCCGCAGGTCGAGCGGGGCGTCCGCGTCCGGCCGTCGCAGTCGCACCACGCCGTCCGCCCAGGCCACGGCCGTCACCGGCCCGGCCGGGGTGTCGGCCGCCGCCACGGCGGTGACCTGGCTGCCGCGGCGGTCGACCGGTTCGGCGGCCGGCTCCGGCACAGCCGCGTCCCAGCGCCGCACCGTCCCGTCGAAGCCGCCGCTGACGAGCAGCGAGGCGGTGCCGGCCAGCGCGGTCACCGGGCCGTCGTGGAGCTTCTCGGTGACGGTGCCGCCCTCGGGGCGGCAGCGGTGCACCGAGCCGGTGTCGTCGGCCACCGCGGGCAGGCCCTGCGGACCGGTGGTGGCGAGGGCGCTCAACTCGCCCCGGACGACCGCCTGCAGTGCCTGCAGCGCCTGCCCGGCCAGGGCGGCACCCGCCGTCTGTCCGCCGGGCTGCCCCGCCGGCTCCGGCAGGACGGCCGCGGTACCCTCCGCGTCCAGCAGCAGCACGGTGCCGTCCGGCGCCGACGTCAGCCCGCGCAGCGGCCGGGCGTCCGGCAGGGCGACCCGGGCCAGCGGCCGGCCGGAGCCGGCGTCCACCGTGCGCACCACGCCGCCCGGGTCCGCGAGCAGCAACTGCCCGTCGTAGCCGCCGGTGCCGACCGCCAGACCGGCGACCGGGCCGGGCCAGCCCTTCGAGGAGCCCGGCCACATCGCCCACTCGGCCCGCCAGGGCGCGGGCACCTCGGCGAGCCGGTCCGCGGCGGTGTCGTCCATGCCGATCAGCCGGGTGCGCAGCACCGCGGCACGGACGGCCGGGTCGTCCTCGCCGACCAGGGCCGGGCCGGCCGCCGTCCAGCCGTCCGGGACGGGCCCGTTGACGAAGTCCATGGCCGCGGTGACCGCCACCGGCTCGGCCCGGGTGAGGAGTTGGACGTCGGCGAGCAGCCCCGCCGCGGAGCCGTCCTTGGCCGCGGCCGTCCACAGGTCGCCGAGCAGCGCGGCATCGGCGGCGGCGAGGTCGGGCCGGCCGTCGGGGTGCCGCGGCACCCGGGCGATCAGCTCCGCCGCGGTCTCGGCGGGCCGCCCCGCACTGCCGTCCGCCGCACCGGGGCTGGGGTAGGCCGCCGGGTCGCCGCCGACCGAGGCCGCCCAGGCGGCGAAGCGGGCGGGGTCCGTCCACTCCGGGCGGTCGAGGTCCAGGACGGCTGCCTCCGGCACGACCGCACCGAAGGCGGCCGCCGCCGCGCCGCCGTCCGGCGCCTCCACCACCAGCCGTACCAGCTCGGACTCGGCGAGCGGACGCAGCAGCCCCGCCACCAGGTGCGAGGGGTGCACGGCGCGCCCGAGGTCCGGAACGCAGACCACCACCGGCCGACCCTCGTCGGCGAGGGCGGTGAGCAGTTCCTCCGTGCTGTGCGCGAGGTGGCCGAGGCGGCGGCCGAGCAGCCAGAGCGCGCTGTCGACGGTGAGCCGCTCTCCGGCGAGCACCGCGTCCACCCGCTGCCCCTCGGGCACCTGCCCGCCGGTGCAGGCCTCGCCGAGCCAGGTCAGCAGATGGGTCTTGCCCGCCCCCGGCGAACCGGTGACCCGGCACAGCCGCGGCGCGCGGGGGTCGGCCAGCCAGCCCAGCAGCGCCCGACCGGCCGGCTTGCGGCCCGCCCTCAGCGGCGGTATCCGACGCGCGCCGTCACTCATGCCTGTCCCCTCGTAGCCCGGTGCACGACCCATGAGCTTACTGAGCACGGACACCCCGACGGCCCGTCACCCCGCTGCCGTCCCGGCCCGGCGGCCCCGGCGGGGCGTCAGCCCAGGACGGGCAGCAGGCCCCGCAGGTCGCTGCGCTCGCCGCCGGCGTGCACCTCGGCGGCCTCGACCGCCTCCTGCCAGCCGCGCCGGCCGGTGGCCAGCCGGATCCAGGTGAGCGGGTCCGTCTCGACGACGTTCGGCGGGGTGCCACGGGTGTGCCGCGGCCCCTCGACGGCCTGCACGACCGCGTACGGCGGGATCCGCACCTCGACGGCGCCGCCCGGCGCCTGGTCGGCGAAGGCGTCGGCGAGCAGCCGGGTGGCGGCGGCCACCGCCTGCCGGTCGTGCGGGAAGGCGCGGCCGAGGGCGTCCGCGAGGTCGTCGGCGTGCACCACGGTCTCCACCAGCCTGGTCACCAGGAAGTCGGCGAGCGGCATCGGGCCGAAGCGCATGCCGATCAGCCGCCCGGCCTCCGCCGCGGCCGGGCCGGCCAGCACCGCGTGCAGCTCCGCACAGCGCCGGTCGAACTCGGCGGCCACCTCGGCGGGCGTACCCGCGAAGGGACCGGCCGCGAGCTCCTCGGCGATGTCGTTGATGGTGGCGGCCGCCGTCCGGGTCCGCCGCGCCCAGTCGAGCGGGGTGATCGCGGGGGCGTCCGGCAGCGGGTCGTCCAGGTGGGCCGGCACCCAGCTGATCACCATGCCCAGGTGCGACACCAACTCCCGGACCCGCCAGTCGCCGAGGCGGGTCGGCAGGTCGAGCTGGGCGGCGGTCAGGCCGCGGACGGCGCCGCACAGCGCCTCGGTCTGTCCGGCGAGCGCGGCGCGCACCTTCGCCGGGTCGTACGTGCGGGTCTTCGTCGGCATACCCGGCAGCGTACGCCGAGGGGCGGCCGGTTCTGCGGAACCGGCCGCCCCTCGGGACGTGCGCACCCGTCAGGCGAGCAGGGCCTCGATGACGCCGGTGTGGGCGTCCTTCAGCTCCGCCAGCGTGACGGTGAACTGGCCCTGGACCTCCAGGGCGTCGCCGTCGACGACACCGATCCGCGCGACCGGCAGGCCGCGGGCACCGCACATGTCGTTGAACCGGACCTCCTCGCTGCGCGGCACGGAGACCACCGCGCGGCCGGCCGACTCGGAGAACAGGAACACGAACGGGTCCGTGCCCTCCGGGACGACCACGCGGGCGCCGTTGCCGCCCTTGAGGCAGCTCTCCACCAGGGCCTGGCCGAGACCGCCGTCGGAGAGGTCGTGCGCGGCGTCGATCATGCCGTCGCGGGAGGCCGCGACGAGGATCTCGCCGAGCAGCCGCTCGCGCTCCAGGTCGACCCTGGGCGGCAGGCCGCCGAGGTGGCCGTGCACGACCTGGGTCCAGGCCGAGCCGCCGAGCTCGTCCTCGGTGTCGCCGAGCAGGTACAGCAGCTGGCCCTGCTCGCCGAAGCCGATCGGGGTGCGGCGGGTGACGTCGTCGATGACGCCGAGCACCGCGACCACCGGGGTCGGGTGGATGGCGACCTCGCCGGTCTGGTTGTACAGCGAGACGTTGCCGCCGGTGACCGGGGTGCCGAGCACCAGGCAGGCGTCGGCGAGGCCGCGGGTCGCCTCGGCGAACTGCCACATCACGTCCGGGTCCTCGGGAGAGCCGAAGTTGAGGCAGTCGGAGACGGCGAGCGGCTTGGCGCCGCCGGCCGCGACGTTGCGGTAGGCCTCGGCCAGGGCCAGCTGGGCACCGGTGTACGGGTCCAGCTTGGTGTAGCGGCCGTTGCCGTCGGTGGCGACCGAGACGCCGAGGTTGGTCTCCTCGTCGATCCGGATCATGCCGGAGTCCTCGGGCACCGAGAGCACGGTGTTGCCGAGCACGTAGCGGTCGTACTGGTCGGTGATCCAGGACTTGGAGGCCTGGTTCGGCGAGCCGGCGACCTTGAGCAGCGCGTCCTTCAGCCCGGCGCCGTCCGTCGGGCGGGCGAGCCGCTCGGCGGTGGGGGCGTCGGCCTGCAGCGCGTCCTGCCAGCCCGGGCGGGCGAACGGGCGCTGGTAGGTCGGGCCCTCGTGGGCGACGGTGCGCGGGGGCACGTCCACGACCTGCTCGCCGTGCCAGAAGATCTCCAGGCGCTCGCCGTCGGTCACCTCACCGATGACGGTGGCGATGACGTCCCACTTCTCGCAGATCTCCAGGAAGCGGTCGACCTTGGCCGGCTCGACGATGGCGCACATGCGCTCCTGCGACTCGCTCATGAGGATCTCCTCCGGCGAGAGCGTGTTGTCGCGCAGCGGCACGGTGTCCAGCTCGATCCGCATGCCGCCGGTGCCGGCCGAGGCCAGCTCCGAGGTGGCGCAGGACAGGCCGGCACCGCCGAGGTCCTGGATGCCCGCGACCAGGTCCTCCTTGAAGATCTCCAGGGTGCACTCGATGAGCAGCTTCTCCTGGAAGGGGTCGCCGACCTGGACGGCGGGACGCTTGGCCGGGCCGGTCGCGTCGAAGGTCTCCGAGGCGAGCACCGAGACGCCGCCGATGCCGTCGCCGCCGGTGCGGGCGCCGTAGAGGATGACCTTGTTGCCGGGGCCGGAGGCCTTGGCGAGGTGGATGTCCTCGTGCTTCATGACGCCGACGCAGAGCGCGTTGACCAGCGGGTTGCCCTGGTAGCAGGAGTCGAAGACGACCTCGCCGCCGATGTTGGGCAGGCCCAGGCAGTTGCCGTAGCCGCCGATGCCCGCGACGATGCCGGGCAGCACGCGGCGGGTGTCCGGGTGGTCGGCCGCACCGAAGCGCAGCGGGTCCATCACCGCGACCGGGCGGGCGCCCATCGCGAGGATGTCGCGCACGATGCCGCCGATGCCGGTGGCCGCGCCCTGGTAGGGCTCGATGTACGACGGGTGGTTGTGCGACTCGACCTTGAAGGTGACCGCGTAGCCCTGGCCCACGTCGACGACGCCGGCGTTCTCGCCGATGCCGACGAGCATGGCGTCGTTCTCCGGGGCCTTCTCGCCGAACTGCTTGAGGTGGACCTTGGAGCTCTTGTACGAACAGTGCTCCGACCACATGACGGAGTACATCGCGAGTTCGGCGCCGGTCGGGCGACGGCCGAGGATCTCCCGGATGCGCGCGTACTCGTCCTCCTTGAGGCCGAGCTCGGCCCAGGGCTGGGCGGCTTCCGGGGTCTGCTCGGCGTTCTTGACGGTGTCGAGGCTCATCAGGCGTTCACCAGCTGCTTCAGGACGGAAGTGAAGAAGCCCAGGCCCTCGGTGGTCGGGCCGGTGAGCGGCTCCACGGCGTGCTCCGGGTGCGGCATCAGGCCGACGACGTTGCCCGCCGCGTTGGTGATGCCGGCGATGTCGCGGTACGAACCGTTCGGATTGACGTCGAGGTAACGAGCCACGACCCGGCCCTCCGCCTCGAGTTCGTCCAGGACGTGCTCGTCGGCGACGAAGCGGCCCTCGCCGTTCTTCAGCGGCACCACGATTTCCTGGCCGCTGCTGTAATCGGACGTCCACGCTGTGTCGGCGTTCTCGATGCGCAGCTTCTGGTCGCGGCAGACGAAGTGCAGCGAGTCGTTGCGGGTGAGCGCACCGGGCAGCAGGTGCGATTCGCACAGCACCTGGAAGCCGTTGCAGATACCGAGGACGGGCATTCCCTGGCGGGCCTGCTCGATGATGGTGTCCATGACCGGCGAGAAGCGGGAGATGGCCCCGCAGCGCAGATAGTCGCCGTACGAGAATCCGCCCGGCAGGACCACCGCGTCGACCTGGTGCAGGTCCTTGTCGCGGTGCCAGAGGGCGACCGGCTCCGCGCCGGCGAGGCGGACCGCGCGCTGGGCGTCGCGGTCGTCGAGCGAGCCGGGGAAAGTGACGACGCCGACGCGGGTGGTCACTTCGCCTCTCCCTCGACGCGGACGGTGAAGTCCTCGATCACGGTGTTGGCGAGAAACGTCTCGGCGGCCTCGCGGATGCGGGCGAGCGCGGCGTCGTCCACCGGCCCTTCCAGCTCCAGTTCGAAACGCTTGCCCTGGCGGACGTCGGCGATCCCGGCGAAGCCGAGACGCGGCAGTGCGCGCTGCACCGCCTGTCCCTGGGGGTCGAGGATCTCCGGCTTGAGCATGACGTCGACTACGACGCGTGCCACTGGCACTCCCGGTGGTGATTGCGTGAAGGCGGGGGACCTTCAGACTACCTGGCATTTCGGGCCTCTCCGCGGTCGGTCCCGGTGACGCGCGTAGACAAACGCCCCTTACGCCGCAAGGGCTCCAGGCGTTCGAGCCGCCCCGGCGCGCCCCCTTTCGCCGGATTCAATGCCGCACCGGCCGGCCGGGCCGAGAACGCCCGAATACCGGCACACCGGACATGTCGACCACGACTATCCCCGTCTATCCGGCACGCTCGTGAAGCCTCGTGAATATCCGGAAAAAAGGAATGCCAGGGCCTTCGATTTCCGGCCTCTTTGGGTGCAGAATAGGGCGACCGGTGGCAGCGATCGGCTGCCTTTTGGCACGGCATGCCCGCATGCCGCCATGCGCGCCACCGGCGGACGGGCCACCGGACACCAGCATCCGGCGGCCGAATTGCCCGAGAGGATTGACACCCATGGCTCAGCGTGTAGTCGTCACGCTCTCCGACGACCTGGACGGCGGCACCGCCGCGGAAACCGTCCACTTCGGTGTCGACGGGAAGTCGTACGAGATCGACCTCTCCGTGGAGAACGCGGAGAAGCTGCGGGAGGCCCTCGCCCCGTTCGTCGCGGCCGGCCGCCGGCAGAGCCGCACCGGCAAGTCCTTCCGGCGCACCGCCCTGACCCCCGACCCGCAGGCCGTCCGCGCCTGGGCGCAGTCGCACGGCATGGACCTCCCGGCCCGCGGCCGCATCCCCAAGGCGGTCTACGAGCAGTTCGCCGAGGCCAACTGAGTGTGCCGCCGCCCCACCCCGGTACCCCTCCGGGGAAAGGGTGGGGCGAGCACTCCGATCGATGGGGTAGAGTATTTCTCGTCGCCGCAACCGGAGGCCGAAAGGCAACCGGGAGGGGCGATCGGTGCCGAGGCACCGTGCGGACGTGGCTCAGTTGGTAGAGCATCACCTTGCCAAGGTGAGGGTCGCGAGTTCGAATCTCGTCGTCCGCTCGCAGTGTTCCAGCAACACGGCAGCAGTACAGCAGGACAACTCAACAGCATGCGGACGTGGCTCAGTTGGTAGAGCATCACCTTGCCAAGGTGAGGGTCGCGAGTTCGAATCTCGTCGTCCGCTCCGAGCACGAAGGGCCCCCTCGTAGAGGGGGCCCTTCGTCGTGTTGCCGACACGCGCGGCAGCGCCGATGACATTTGTCATCGCCGACCCGTGCGAGCGCACCGGTAGCCGGTGACGGCACGCACTGACCGCGCGCGCCGACGGCCGGGAGGCTGGAGGCATGAAGGACACCAGCCACTCCGGGCCGGCCGTCGAGGCCGTGGACCTGCACCGCCGTTACGGCCCCACCGGCCCGGGCGGCTTCGACGCCGTCCGAGGCCTCGACCTCACCGTCCACCGCGGCGAGCTGTTCGCCCTGCTCGGCACCAACGGCGCGGGCAAGACCTCCACCATGGAGCTCCTCGAAGGGCTGGCGGCACCCACCGCCGGCCGGGTGCGGGTCCTCGGCCACGACCCGCACCGCGAGCGCACCGCCGTCCGGCCCCGGATCGGCATCATGCTCCAGGAGGGCGGCTTCCCGGGCGACCTCACCGTCGCCGAGACCTGCCGCGGCTGGACCGGACTGACCAGCGGCGCCCGCCCGGTCGGCGAGGCACTCGACCTGGTCGGCCTCGGCGGCCGCGCCGGGGTGCGCGTCAAGCAGCTCTCCGGCGGCGAACGCCGCCGCCTCGACCTCGCCGTCGCCCTGCTCGGCCGCCCCGAGGTGCTCTTCCTCGACGAACCCAGCACCGGCCTCGACCCCGAGGCCCGCGCCGCCGTCTGGCGGCTCGTCCGCCGGCTGCGCGAGGAGGGCACCACGGTGCTCCTCACCACGCACTACCTGGAGGAGGCCGAGGAGCTCGCCGACCGGCTCGCGATCATGCACGCCGGCCGGATCGCCGCCACCGGCACCGTCTCCGAGGTCATCGCCGGCCGCCCGGCCCGGATCGCCTTCGAGCTCCCGGAGCGCTGCGGCCCGTACGAGGCCATCGGCCTGCCCGCCCTGCCCGCCGCGGACATCACCGCCGAGGGCCGCCGGATCACCGTCCGCACCCCGCAGCTCCAGGCCGACCTCACCGAACTGCTCGGCTGGGCCGCCCACCACGGCGTCGCGCTCGGCGGGCTGGAGGCCCGCAGCGCCACCCTCGAAGAGGCCTTCCTCGCCATTGCCGCCGAGGCGGCCGCCACCCCCGAGACGATCGGCAGCCCCCGATGACCACGCCCGCCGCCACCGCAGCCACCTCCGCCGCCGGCCGCCCGGCCGCGACCACCACCGCCGGCCGCCTGCTCGCCCTCGGCCGCAGCGAGGCCACCCTGCTGCTCCGCAACCGCACCGCGCTCTTCATGGCGGTCGCCATGCCGCTGGTCATGATGGTGACCCTCAAGGGCATCCTCGACCAGCAGGCCGAGACCACCCCCGACCTCGACCTGCACGCCAACCTGGTCAACGGCGTCGCCGGACTGATCCTGCTCTTCGTCGTCTACTACAACCTCACCACCGCCTACGTCGCCCGCCGCGGCGAGCTGGTGCTCAAGCGGCTGCGCACCGGAGAGGCCCGCGACCTGGAGATCCTGGCCGGCACGGCGCTCCCCTCGGTCGCCCTCGGTCTGCTGGAGTGCGGACTGATCGGCGCGGTCGGCGCCGCCCGGCTGGACCTGCGCACCCCGGTCAATCCGCTGCTGATGGCCGCCGGCCTGCTGCTCTGCACCGGCCTGCTGATCGCGCTCGCCGCCGCCACCAGCGCCTTCACCAAGTCCGTCGAGACCGCCGGCATCACCACCCTGCCGCTGCTGCTGTTCGCCCAGATCGGCTCCGGCCTGCTCATCCCGCTGGAGACCATGCCGGACGGCCTCGCCACCGCCTGCCGGCTGCTGCCCACCACCCCGGCCTTCCAGCTGATCCGCCTCGGCTGGTTCGGCACCGACGGCTCCGACGCACCCACCGACTTCCTCGGCACCTGGGTGGAGGCCCTGCCGCACCTCGGGCTCGGCGTGCTCTGGCTCGCCGCCGCCGTCTGGGCCGCCCGCCGCTGGTTCCGCTGGGAGCCGCGCCGCTGACCCCGCCGCCGACCCGCCGTCCGCCGGAACACCGCCGTGTCCGCCGCACCCGCCGCACCGGAGGATTCCGGCGGCCCAGCCGATGGGAGGATCTGACGACCGTGCATCCGTCGAGAGGGGACGACGTGGACCTGCTGAGGCCGTCGCGGCGCTGGCGGGCGCTGGGCAAGCCCAAGCGCACCGAGCTCTTCATCCGCTGGTCCCTCTACGTGACCGGCGTGCTGCAGCCGCTGCTCCTGATCGGCGCCCTCACGGGCAAGCGCGGGGCGGAGCTGCCCGGCGCCCTCCGGATCACGGTCGCCGTCGCCTCGCTGACCGCCTCGGCCCTGTTCGTCGTCTGCTGCCGCGCCGGGCTCGCGCACTACCTCGGCCGGCGGGCCCGGCCCACCGGCTGGCTGATCGCCTTCACCGCCGGCACGCTGGCCTGCTACTGGGCGGTGCTCTCCAGCAGCAGCCCAACCGGTGACAACCCCGTCCCGAACAGCGTCGCGACCGCCACCTGGCTGCTGGTCTTCTGGTTCGCCCCGATGGCCGTCGCCGTGCCGGTGAAGGCCGTCGCACCGCTCGGGCTGCTCGGACTGGCGTCGTCCGTCCCCGTCGCCGTGCTGGCCGGCATCCAGACCGCCACCGCGGTCGGCCTGGCGGTCGGCTCCGGGATCGTCATGGCCCTCATCGGTGCGACCTGGCGGGGCACCGCGTGGATCGCCGCCGTGGTCTGGGAGCTCGACGCGGCCCGCGAGGCGCAGGCCCGGCTCGCCGTCGCCGAGGAACGGCTGCGCTTCTCCCGCGACCTGCACGACGTGCTCGGCCGCAACCTCACCACCATCGCGCTGAAGAGCGAGCTCGCCGTCCAGCTCGCCCGCCGCGGCCGCACCGAGGCCGCCGACCAGATGGTCGAGGTCCAGCGGATCGCCCAGGAGTCCCAGCGCGAGGTCCGCGAGGTCGTCCGCGGCTACCGGACGGCCGACCTCGCCGCCGAGGTCGCCGGGGCCCGGTCCGTGCTGCGCGCCGCCGGCGTCGAGTGCGACATCGACCTCGGCCCGGACGCCGCCGGTCTGCCGCCCACGGCCCAGTCCGTGCTCGGCTGGGTCGTCCGCGAGGCGACCACCAACGTGCTGCGGCACAGCGAGGCCGGGCACTGCACGGTCACCCTGCGCCTCGACGGCGGGCACGCCCGGCTGACGGTCGAGAACGACGGCGTCACCGCACGGCCGGCCGACCGCGACCAGCCCGGCACCGGCCTGCTCGGCCTGCGCGAACGGCTCGCCGCCCACGGCGGCGGGCTCGCCACCCCGCCCGCCGACCCCGGTCGGTTCCGGATCACCGCATCGCTCCCGCTCGACCTCCCGGCCCTGGAGGTGGCCGCCCCGTGACCGATCCCGTCCGCGTCCTGCTCGCCGACGACGAGCACCTCATCCGCGGGGCCCTGGCCACCCTGCTCGGGCTGGAGGACGACCTGCAGGTCGTCGCCCAGGCCGCGTCCGGGCCGGAGGCCCTCGCCATGGCCCGTGCCCACCGTCCCCACGTCGCGGTCCTCGACCTGCAGATGCCGGGGCTGGACGGGCTGGAGGTCGCCGCCGAACTGCGGCACGTCCTGCCGGACTGCCGGACGATGATCGTCACCGGGCACGGGCGGCCCGGGTACCTGAAGCGGGCCCTGGAGGTCGGGGTCCGCGGCTTCCTGCCGAAGACCGTCTCCGCCTCCGACCTCGCCGGCATCATCCGGACGGTCGTCGCGGGCGGCCGCTACGTCGACCCTGAACTCGCGGCCGACGCCATCAGCGCGGGCGACAGTCCGCTCACCCCGCGCGAGACCGACGTGCTGGAGCTGGCCGCCCACGGCACCTCGATCGCCGAGATCGCCGAACGGGCCGCCCTCTCCCCCGGCACCGTCCGCAACTACCTGTCCTCCGCCGCCGGCAAGCTCGGTGCCGAGAACCGCCACGCCGCCGTCCGCATAGCCCGCGAACACGGCTGGATCTAGACCGGGTACGGCAACAGGACAGGGGCGGGAGGTGCCCCCACCCGCCCCTGAGTGTGCTCCTGCGTAGCTGCCTCGGAGGCCGCCCGTCAGACCCAGGACGTCCCGGTGAGGCGCTCGTAGGCCTCGATGTACTTGGCGCGGGTCCGCTCGACGATCTCGGCGGGCAGCGCCGGCGGCGGCTCCTCGCCGGTACGGTCCCAGCCGGACTCCGGCGAGGCCAGCCAGTTGCGGATGATCTGCTTGTCGAAGGACGGCTGGACCTGGCCCGGCTGCCACGCGTCGGCGGGCCAGAAACGGGAGGAGTCCGGCGTCAGCACCTCGTCGCCGATGATCAGCTCGCCGTCCAGCAGGCCGAACTCGAACTTGGTGTCGGCGAGGATGATCCCCCGCTCGCGGGCGATGTCCCGGGCCCGGCCGTACACCGCGAGGGTGGTCTGACGCAGGGTGGCGGCGAGCTCGGCGCCCAGCCGGCGGGCGGTCTCCTCGTAGGGGACGTTCTCGTCGTGCTCGCCGACCTCGGCCTTGAGGGCCGGGGTGTAGATCGGGGAGGGCAGCTCGGAGCCGTCCTCCAGGCCCTCGGGGAGGGCGATGCCGCAGACGGTGCGGGAGTCGCGGTACTCGACCAGGCCGGAGCCGGTCAGGTAGCCCCGGGCGACGCACTCGACCGGCACCATGTCCAGGCTGCGGCAGATCAGCGTGCGGCCCTTCCAGTCCGCGGGGGCGCCGGCCGGCAGCTCGGTGGAGACCACGTGGTTGGGCACCAGGTCGGCGATCCGCTCGAACCACCACAGCGACAGCTGGGTGAGGATGCGGCCCTTGTCCGGGATCTCGTTGGGCAGCACCCAGTCGAAGGCGGAGGTCCGGTCGCTGGCCACCATCACCAGGTCGCCGTCGGCGGCGCGGTACAGGTCGCGCACCTTGCCGGTGTGCAGGTGGACCAGGCCGGGAACCTGGACGGGCTCGGGCTTGGTGACAAATCCGCTCAAGGTCGTCTCGTCCTCAGGGAAGGGGGCTGACGGCCCGAGTCTTTCACGTCGGCCCGCCGGCCTCCTTGCAGAGGTGGTCGAGCAGGTTGGCGGTGGCCCGCTGGACGCGCTCGTCGGTGTGCCCGGGCCGGTCCAGTGCCGGCGACCAGGCGAAGGTGCCGGCCGCGAAGACGTACGCGCCGCTGGGCGCCCGGTAGAGCGAGGTCTGCTGGTGCCGCAGCCGCCCGGCGCTGTCGCGGTACGGGGAGTGGGCGAGCAGGGTCCGTTCGGTGTGCTCGGGCAGCGGGGCCCGCGGGTGGTAGTGGTCGGCCTCGCCGGCGACCAGGCCGGGCAGCGGGTCGCCGTCCTGCAGGCCGGTGCCGGCCCACAGCCAGTGGCCGGTGTTGCGGGCGATCATCGGGGCGGGCGAGGGCACCCGACCGGCGTACTGGACGCCGAGCAGGGCCTGCTCGGGCTCGCCGGCCTCCCGCCAGAGCGCGCCCGCGGTGCCCGGCAGCCCGGCGGCCGGGCTGCCGACCGGGACCTTCTGCCGCTTGCGGCAGTTGAGCAGACGGTTCGGCTCGCCGGACGGCCCCGCCGAGAGGTCGACCCGCCAGTACATGGTGTTGGCGGAGAGGAACACCAGCGAGGTGCCGGTGTCCCGGGCGTACTCGACCGTCCGCCGCATCGGCTCGGACCAGTACTCGTCGTGCCCGGGGAAGACCATCGCCCGGTGCCGCTCCGGGTCGACCAGCCCGGCGTGCAGGTCGGTGGCGGTCGCGTAGGCCAGGTCGTAGCCGTACCGCTCGGCCCAGCGGATGAAGTCGTAGGCGTGCCCGACGTGCAGCGGCAGCCCCGCGCCCGCGTGCGGCCGGTCGAAGGAGACGGTGACGGCGGCCTCGGACTCGCCGACCAGCCGTCCCTGCCCGTCCCAGGCGTGGTACAGGCTGGCGCCGGTGTGCCCGTCCTCGGGGAAGAGGTTGTAGGCCTGCCAGGTCACGTCGGGCAGGACGAGCAGCAGCTCCGCCGGGTGCTCCGGATCCGCGTCGCGGACGGTGAACGGGACGTGGCTGCGGTGCCGGTCGTCGGCCGTGGTCAGCACCGCGACGTACGCGCCGGGACGCCAGTGCGCGGGGATGTGCAGCCGCCAGGACTGCCACCAGTGGTGACAGGAGACCGTCCGGCCGACGACCAGGGGCGCCGCCTGGGCGAGCCCGGAGATCAACGGGCTGGAGGTGACCTGGCGGGCGCCGTCGCCGCCGTAGTGGCCGATCCGGTAGACGTCCACGGTGAACTCGCGCGGCGGGTTCACCGTCACCCGGAAGTCCACCGAACCCCCGGGGCGGACCACACCGGCCGAGGCGAAGCCCTTGATCTGCTGGTCGACGTCGTCGGCGTTGGCCGGGCTGTTCACCACCGGGGCGGGCCTTGGCCCGCTGAGCGGCTGCTGGCCGGGCGCGTCGACGCTGACGTACCACGGGACCCCGCCGTCGGCGAGGTACTGGTCGGGGCTGCGCAACCACGGCAGCGGCCCCTGGCCGAAGGGGTCGGACACGCCGTGCGCCAGCGTGCCGGACTCCCAGCGGCGGTTGAGTTCCGTCCCCACGCGCCCCTCCCCACGGTCGCCGGCGTCAGGCTCGGCCCGCCCCTCCGCAACTGGCATGTGCCACACGGATGTGCGTGCGGTCCAGCACACCACAGGTTGCTGTCACTGCGTCACCCCACCGTAGCAACTGGTAGGCAAGACGCCCGATTCCGCACGGTTCGTCATCAACTGCGCACGGGGCGCGCGAGCCGCACGCCCGCCGTCTCCAACCAGCCGCGCAGCGGTGCGTCCTTGCCGAGTTCGACGGCCTGTCCGACCACCGCGACCAGGTCGGCCCGGCGCACCCCGCCCATCAGCAGCACCGGCCCGTCCAGCCAGTCCAGGCCGGGGACGGCGGCGCCGGCGTCCACCACGGCGCAGCTGACCATCGCCGTGAGGTGGTCAGCGAGCAGGTCGCGGGCGTGGCGGCCCGGCGCGGTGTGGCCGCAGCGGCCGGCCAGGGTGGTCGCCAGCTCCTCGCCGCCCCCGCCGGCGAGCCGGGCGAGCACCCGGGCGAGCGGCGGCCCGCCGGACCGGCCCGACCCGGCACCGTCCAGGGCGGACTGCAGCACGGCCGACTTGTCGCGCCAGGCGCGGGCGGCCACCTCGGCCGGGTAGGCGTCCCAGTCGAGCGGCCGCCAGCCGCCGGGCGGCACCTGGTGCAGCAGCTCCGCGGCGAGCAGCGAGACGGCGGCGTCCACCCGGCCCGGCTCCTCCAGCAGGTCGCAGGCCGGCCGGTCGCCGAGCCGGGTCTCGTAGCCGTCGGCGAGCCGGTCGCGGCGGGCCAGCTCGGTGAGGGCGGCGACCACGCCCGCGTTCAGGTGCTCCGGGTGGCGGCCGAGCCGCCAGGCGGGCAGGGCGACCCGGGTGAGCAGGCGGTCCCACCCCGCGTAGGCGAGGCCGACCTGCTCCTGGGCGGCGATCCGCATCCCGTAGTCGACCGCCCTGGCCTGGTGCGAGGCCCAGGCGGCGGCCGAGCGCTCCAGCTCGGCGGCGTGGTCGCGGCAGGCGCCCAGCAGCAGGCGGTTGATCCGGTCGATCACCGCGGCCGGCCCGCGGTGCGGCTCGCCGAGCGCGGCGTCCAGGCTGCGGACGAAGCGGCGGGCGGCGGCCACGTCCGTGTCGGCGGCGACCGCCGTGCCGGCCACCACGGGGGCGAGCAGGGCCCGGAGCTCGCCCGCCCGCATCCACCACAGGAAGGGCGAGCCGATCACCAGGACGGGCGCCGGGTGCGCAGTGCCCCGGCGGTGCGGGCCGACCGGTTCCTCCAGCCAGCTGTCGCAGTCCGGGGTCAGCGCGATCCCGGAGGGCACGGGCACCTCCAGGCGCTCCGCGAGGTCGGCCAGCAGCCGGTACAGCTCCGGGGCCTCCTCCCGGCGGACCGGGACGGCCGGGGTGACCGGCGGCACGGCGGACCGGTGCGAGCGGTGCACCAGCCAGCCGGTCACCAGTGCCAGGACGGCGACGGCGGCCACCGCCCAGCGGACGGCGTCCCACGGGCCGCCGTCCGGCGAGCCCGGCGCGCCGATCCGGCCGGTGAAACGGCCCGCCAGCAGCACGACGGCCAGGGCGGCGGGGACAACGGTGGCGGCCAGGGCCCAGCCACGGATTCGCAGCACGGCCTGGGCATGCACGCGTGCGGCGTCGACAGCGGCCATTCGGCGCGGCACCCCCTTCGGAGCGGTCGGAGGCCAGTGGGCCGGGGCCGGATGGACCGGCCGGGCCGGCACCCGCGGCGTCCGAGCGACTCGAAATGATCAGTATCCGACCGGGACTCGGCGGCAGCCGCCCCCGGTTGTGCATCCTGCATGGCACTTCTGACAGTGTTGACGCCCTCGTGCGGATGGGTGTTCCGGATCGCACCGCTTTCCACTCGTCCTGGTGACGGCGCGAACAATCCGGACGCCCCCAGCATCCCCCCGGGGACGTCGCCCCACCCGGTGGCGTCCGCGGTGGCGATACCGCGGGCGGGCGCGATTCAGCGCACCCTACGACCGGATCGCGGGTTGCGTCAGCCGGATGCCCGATGAGTCACCCGAAGGGCTGGATTCCCGGCTTCGGGGAACCCCGCGGGGCGCGCCGGGTGGGCCGGGAAAAGCCCGAGGGCGCTGCGCCCATGGGGGTGTCCCCGCGGAGGCAGCGCCCTCGGCGCCGTCGACGGCCGTGCGCTACTGCGCGGCCTTCAGCGCGATGTCGGTGCGGTGGTGCGAGCCCTTCAGCGAGATCTTCGCGACGCCGCGGTAGGCGCGCTCGCGGGCCTCGGCGATGTCGGCGCCGGTCGCGGTGACCGACAGCACGCGGCCGCCCGCACTGAGCACCTCGCCGTCCTCACCCGTTCGGGTGCCCGCGTGCAGCACGTGGGTGTGCTCGTCGGCGACCTCGGCCAGGCCCTCGATCGGGTCGCCGGTGCGCGGCGCGGCCGGGTAGCCCTCGGAGGCCACGACCACGGTCACCGCGGCGCCCTCGTCCCAGCGCAGCGGCTCCAGGCCGGCCAGGGTGCCCTCGGCGGCGGCGAGCAGCACGCCGGCCAGCGGGGTGCGCAGCCGGGCCAGCACGACCTGGGTCTCCGGGTCGCCGAACCGGGCGTTGAACTCGATCACGCGGGTGCCGCGCGAGGTCAGCGCGAGGCCGGCGTAGAGCAGGCCGGAGAACGGCGTGCCGCGGCGGCGCAGCTCGTCCACGGTCGGCTGCAGGACGGTGGCGAGCACCTCGTCGACCAGGCCCTCGGGGGCCCAGGGCAGCGGGGAGTAGGCGCCCATGCCGCCGGTGTTCGGGCCCTCGTCGCCGTCGAGGGCGCGCTTGAAGTCCTGGGCGGGCACGAGCGGCAGCACGGCGGTGCCGTCGGTGATCGCGAAGAGCGAGACCTCGGGGCCGTCCAGGTACTCCTCGATCACCACGCGCTCGCAGGCGGCGGCGTGCTCCAGCGCGGCCGCGCGGTCGGAGGTGACCACGACGCCCTTGCCGGCGGCCAGGCCGTCGTCCTTGACCACGTACGGCGCGCCGAAGGCGTCCAGCGCGGCGGCCGCCTCCTCGGCGGTAGTGCAGACGTAGGAGCGGGCGGTCGGCACGCCGGCTGCGGCCATCACGTCCTTGGCGAAGGCCTTGGAGCCCTCCAGCTGAGCCGCCTCGGCGGAGGGGCCGAAGACCGGGATGCCGGCCCCGCGCAGCGGGTCGGCCACGCCGGCCACCAGCGGGGCCTCGGGGCCCACCACCACCAGGTCGGCGGCGAGCTCGCGGGCCAGGGCGGTGACGGCCGCGCCGTCCAGCTGGTCGACCGGGTGCACCGTGGCGACCTCCGCGATCCCGGCGTTGCCCGGGGCGCAGTGCAGCTCGGTGACGGCGGGATCGAGGGACAGTGAGCGGCACAGGGCGTGTTCGCGGGCGCCGCCGCCGATTACGAGGACCTTCACGCTTGGCAAGGGTAGTCGGTGGCCGGTTCCGCGCTCCTGCCGCCCGTGGCGAAACCTCCAATGCTGCCGCTTTTCTGCGCATCCGATCTGGAGGATCGCACAAAGCGGGGCGCCGACGGCGGCCCTCCGGGCGCCGACGCAGGCCGCGGGTCATGTCCGCGGGCCCGCCGGGCCTCGCTCGGAAGAGTGAAATCTCGCCGCCCGACGAAACCCTCTCACCTCGGCTTCCGGACCCGAATTCGGATAACGATCACAGCCGAAGCGCCCCCACGGTAAGCCATTTGGGGGTAAGAAGTGCTGATGGACGAGAACCGGCGAACCGCCGGAGCACGGCACCATGGGCGGCTCACATCCACCCGCGCACGGAGCCATGTCCGACGATGCGTCAGCCGGACGCGCCGTCAGCCGGGCGTCCAGCCAGGACTGCACTGTCACCCGCCACAGGGAGCCCCACAGGTGAGCCAGCCGGAAATGCAACCCGAGGAGAGCCCCTGGGGCAAGGACGTCGGCGAGGAGGACCAGCCCCCGGCGGCCTCCGCCGGCCGCACTCCGACGCGCCGCCGCACGGATCTGAGTGCCCGTCAATTTCCTCTCGGTGACTGGGGAGAGCCGGCCGAGCGACTGGAGGAGCTCTACCGCTGGTCCGAGGAGCGGGCCGTCGAGGCGATCGACTGGTACCGCAAGGACCGTGTGTGGAAGCGCCGTTGGGCCCGGCTGCTGCGTTTCGGCGCCGCGGTGTCCGGGGTCGCCGGGGTGAGCGCCCCGCTGGTCGGGACGACCGGTGTGCTGGAGGGCGCGGCCGGCTGGGGCTACGTCGGCCTCGCGATGTCCGCCGCCTGCCTGCTGACCGACCGCGGCTTCGGCCTCACCTCCGGCTGGATGCGCGACGTCTCCACCGCGCAGGCGCTGCAACGGCGCCTGGAGGCCTTCCAGTTCGACTGGGCCTCGGAGTGCGTCCGCGAGGTGCTCGGCCCCACCGAGGGCACCGCCGGCGAGGCCGCGGAGCGCTGCCTGGGCGTGCTGCGGCGGTTCTGCGAGGACGTCTCGGACATGGTCCGGTCCGAGACCTCGGAGTGGATGCTGGAGTTCCGCGCGACGATGACCCAGCTGCCCACCCAGGCGCCGGGCGCCTGGGGCGGCCGTTCCGAGGGCGGGATCGGCGCCCAGGTGCGGGTGCTGCCGCCGCCCGGCACCCGGCCCACCATGCCCCGCCAGCGCCCGCCGGAGGGGCCGCTGCGCTGACGGCGCGCACCGAAACCGCAGGGCGGGCCCGCCGTGGCCCGCCCTTCCGTGTTGCACCGGCACCCGGAGGCCCGCCCGGGCGGCGGCACCGGCACGGACGGTCAGGCGAAGACGATCATCGAGCCCTGGGTGACGCTGCGGGTCGCCGCCGCGTAGAGCCCGGCCCAGGCGTGCCGCTCCCGCGCGAAGGGGTGGTGCACCTCGTCCAGCGGCGGGGCGAAGGGCTGCTCCAGACCGGTCGGCGAGAGCGGGCGGGTGGGCGCCGGGGGTTCGAGCACGTCGATGCCCAACACCGGCGCCACCGCCTGCAGTTCGCGCAGCAGGCCGTACGAGGAGCCGAGCGGGCCACCGGTCGCCAGCAGTGCGTCGTCGACCAGGGGGACGGCGAAGTCCACCGGGACGTACGCACCGGCGTGGTCGAAGTGCCAGACCAGGTGCGACTGTTCGGCGGTTGACTCGAACATCTCCAGCAGCTGCTCGTAGTCGCCGCCGAGCGCGTCCACCGGGGTGATCTGGAAGCCGGTCACACCCAACAGGTAGGCGCGGCGCAGGAAGTGGAGCGAGTCGTAGTCGAAGGCGGCTATCGGCTCGACCTCACCGGTGATGCCGGGCGCGTAGCCGTGCACCGGGACCTCGGGCAGCCCGTGGCCGGCCAGCACCGCGTTGTAGCGGACGAGGTCGTCCCGGAAGGGGTTCTCGGGGTTGTAGGTGAGGACGTCCACGAGCGGGACGAGCCAGAGGTCGCAGGCCATGGCCGGCTCATCCTCTCCGGAGGTCGGACGGGCGTGCGCCGCCGACGGTGGTCGGGGAACGAGCGCCCACCCTACCGGTGCCCCCGGGACCTCCGCGGGCCGAGGACGGCGGCCGGCTCAGGACGGGGAGGTGCGGCCCGGCACCGGGCCGGACGGCCGCACCGGCCGCCCGAAGCGCCCCGGCGGGACGGACCGCGGCAGCGGCACCCGGGTGGCCTCGTCCGGCACCGCGGCCGGGGCGGCGGGAGCAGCGGGGGCGGCCTGCGGGCCGACCGTGGCGGCGCCCGCGACCGGGGCGCGCAGCAGTCCCGCCACCGGCACCGCGTCCGCCTCCTCGCCCGCCAGGCGGGCCAGCAGTTCCAGGGTGAACAGGTTGTAGTCGTTCACCACCCGGTGCGCGCCGGACAGGTCGCGGGCCTCGATCCGGTCGACCAGGTCGCCGTGCCGGTCCCAGCAGACCCCGGCGATGTCCCCCGCCTGCCGCAGGTACGGGGCGGCGAACATCCAGGACTGCACCCGCAGCCAGCCGAGGTACTCGGCGATCCGGGCGTTCCCGAGCAGGGCCGCGGCCTCCTGCCAGAACCGCAGGTCGCATCCGACCAGCACGTCGAGCTGACCCTGCCGGGAGGCCCGGGCGGCGGCGTCCGCCCGGCGGCGCAGCGAGGGCATCCGGGACCAGTCGTAGCCGCCGGTGCCACGGGCCGGGTGCGCGGTGAGCCGGCGCATCGCGCTGTCGGTGAGCAGGGTGCGCGCCTCGAAGATCTCCAGGAAGTCCCGCCAGGTGAAGGCCGGCACGGTGAAGCCGCGGTGGTGCTCGGCGCGCAGCAGCCCCTGGGCGGCGAGGTCGACCATCGCCTCGCGGGCCGGGGTCGCGGACACCCCGTAGAGGTCGGCGATCTCCTTGACGGTGAAGTTCCGGCCGGCGGCGAGCCGGCCGGCCATCATCTCCTCGCGCAGCGCGTCGGCGATCTGCTCGCGCAGGCTGTTGCGCTGGATCGGGGGACGGGCGGCACCGGTGCCGTACATGCGCGGCCACCCCTCCTCGGCAGGTGTCACGGGGCCAGCGCGGAAGGCGATGGCGGCTCATCTTCTCAAAGTCGCCCCCGGGGTGCACAAGTACCCCATCACGCCCATAACCGGACACCGGGCACCGGCTGCCGGAACAGCCGGGTCGCCCGGCGGTCGGGGACGGGACGCGGGCCGGCCGGGGTCAGCGCTGCACGGGCGCGGGAATGCCGAGCAGCCGGTCCCGGTGCACCGGGAAGTCGGCGCGGGCCTTGCCCACCTCGGCCGGGTCGAGCTCCACCGTGAGCACCTCCTCGTCCGGGCCAGCCTCGCCGAGCACCCGGCCCCAGGGGTCCACCACCAGGCTGTGCCCCGCCTGCGGCACACCGCCGTGGGTGCCCGCGGTGTTGCAGGCCAGGACGAACGCCTGCTCCTCGACGGCACGGGCCCGGGCCAGCAGTGTCCAGTGCTCGCGACGGCGCTCCGGCCAGGCGGCCGGGACCACGAGCAGTTCGGCGCCGTCGTCGAGCAGCGCCCGGAAGAGCTCGGGGAAGCGCAGGTCGTAGCAGGTCGCGAGGCCCAGTCGGCCCAGGTCGGTGGCGGCGGTGACGATCTCCTGCCCGGCACCCATCGCGACCGCCTCGCCGCTGTCGAAGCCGAAGCGGTGGATCTTGCGGTACGTGTGGGTGAGCGTGCCGTCCGGCGCGAACAGCAGCGAGGTGTTGTAGACCGGGCCGTCCGGATCGCGTTCGACGATCGAACCGGCGTGCAGCCACACCCGGGCCGCCCTGGCGGCCGCCGACATGGCCTCGGCGGTGGGCCCGTCCAGCGGCTCGGCCCCGGTCGACCACGCCTCGTAGGCGAAGCCGCCGAGCGCCCACAGTTCGGGCAGCACCACCAGATCCGCGCCCTCCTGGGCCCGGACCAGCGCCGCAGCGCGGGACCGCCGCTCGGCGGGCGGCTCGGAATCGGAGACCGCGAGTTGGATCAATGAAGCGCGCACAGTACCACCGTCCACGGCAAGAGTCCTACGATCATCACCCGAAAGCACTGCCCTGCTGTGACCCGACAGCGTAACGTGCGGGTAGCGCTTGCGCCCCCAGGTCCCGGCGGCGGCCGGCGGCGCGTGTTGGAAGCTGACGGAGGGCCGGAGATACCCGTGACGGACAACCAGACCGTGCAGGCTTACACGGACGCGTGGACGCAGTCCATCGAGTCCGTGGCCGAGCTGCTGGCCCCGCTGCCGACCGACTCGTGGAACCGGCCCACCGAGTGCCCCGGCTGGTCGGTCCGCGACATCGTCTCGCACATCATCGCCGTCGAGTCCGAGCTGCTCGGCGATCCCCGGCCGATCCACTCCCTCCCCCGCGACCTGCGGCACGTCACCTCCGAGTTCGCCCGCTACGTCGAGCTGCCGGTCGACAAGCGCCGCTGCCACACCCCCGTGGAGATCACCAGCGAGCTGGAGTACACGGTCATCCGCCGCTCGCGCGCCCTGCGCAACGCCCGCCACCAGCCGGAGGACCTCGTCCGCTGGCCGGCCGGCCCGCTCTCCCGGGACATCAGCTACGCCGAGCTGCTGCGCAACCGCGCCTTCGACGTCTGGGTGCACGAGCAGGACCTGCGCCGTGCCCTCGGCGTGCCCGGCAACCTGGACTCCCCCGGTGCGGCGGTCACCCGCGACTACCTGGTCCAGGGGCTGCCCAAGGTGGTCGCCAAGCTCGCCGGGGCACCGGCCGGCACGACGGTGGTCTTCGACGTGACCGGTCGGCTGGAGTTCCTGCGCACCGTCCGGGTGAACGCGGTCGGCCACGGCAGCGTGGACACCTCCGTCGCCCTCGCCCCCGACGTCCAGTTCCACCTCGACTGGGAGACCTTCCTGCGGCTCGCCTGCGGCCGGGTCCGGCCCGAGATCGCCGCCCACGCCGTCCGCGTCGACGGCGACACCGAGCTCGCCGCCCGCATCCTCGCCCACTTCGCCCTGACGCCCTGACCCCTCCCGGGGCACTCCCCTGGCGCACGCCCCCGCACGCGGGTGGCGCACCCCGTCGCACCTCCGTACGACGCCTGCCGACCGCCACATCACGCGTTCGGACTCGTTGATGCGTGCAGAACCCATCACCGAGAGTGAAGGAGGGGCGGTATGCGCGACGAGACCGACATGGTGTTGGTGCCGTCGAGCTTCCCGATCACGGGGCAGCCGATCAGGGTGGTGATGATCGACGGGGAGCCGTGGTTCGTCACCGCGGACGTGTGCAGGATCCTCGGATTGACCAACCCGAGCGAGGCCGTGAGGAGCCTCGACAGCGTCCGCGTCCGGCGGGTCGACCTTCGGGTGATTACCCTCAGCCCGGCTGAGGGTATTGACGTTTCTGCAGGTGGAAAACCCTATGGACGCGGCAACCCAGTGGTCGGTGTAGTGGACGAAGCCGGCCTGTACCGGCTGATCCTGCGGTCCGCCAAGTCGGCCGCCCAGCCCTTCCAGGAGTGGATCACCGGGGATCTGTTGCCCTCGATCAGGCGCGGTGACTTCGACCTCGGTCACCACCGGGCGCGGATGGCCGAGACCCTGGCCGAGGCGGTCGGGGAGCAGGTGGAGATCCTCACCGACGTCACGCGCAGTGACGGCATCGGCGCCCACGTCCGCTCGGACGGCACGGTGCACTGCCGGCACGGCGAGATGGAGTTCAGGGTGCCGGGCCGTGGCGAGGACAGCGGTCCGCCCTTCGGCCCGTACTACAGCTGCCCGAGCGTGGAACGGGTCGGGATCCGCGGGAGCGTGGTGCTGCCGCGCTGCCCGCGGCTGAAGCTGGTCGAGCTGATCCGGCACCTGGCCGAGACCGGCCGCCGCAACCACCCGGGCGGCACGGTCACGTGCGAGCTCGGCCGGATCACCTTCTCGGGGGCACCGCTCGACATCGCGGACCTCCTCCGGGAGATCGGCGAGGTCTGAGTCATGCTCATCAACCGGGCCTAGGGTTTCTGACCTGCGAAGACGCCAATACCCTTACTTGAAATAAGGGTATTGGCGTCTCGTGTTCAGTGCCCCGCCTTCCGGCGGAGCCGAAGGATCATGAAAGTCCCCAATGCCAGCGGCACGTACTGCCAGCAGAACGCCCAGCGGTAGGCCTCGGCGGAGTGGGTGCCGTCGGAGCCGGCGAGGGCGTCGAGGAGGACGCCGATACCGAGCAGGGTGACGACGGCTCCGACGAAGCCGCCCATGTTGGCGATGCCGGAGGCGGTGCCGAGCCGCTCGGCGGGGTTGTGCGAGCGGGCGTAGTCGAGTCCGACCAGCGAGGCCGGGCCGTTGCTGCCCATGACGGCGATCAGGACGACGAGCCACCAGAGCGGCGGGCGGCCGCCGGGCCAGCACAGGGCCACGGCCCAGCAGAGCGCGGTGGCGGAGATCACCGCGAGGCTGAGCGGCATCCGGCTGCGCGGGCTGCGGGAGACCGTACGGCCGAAGACCAGCGCGAAGACCATGTTGCTGACCACGAGCAGGGTGAGCATTCCGCCGGCCGCGGTGCGGCTCATGCCCTGGCCCTCGACCAGGTAGGGCATGCCCCAGAGCAGGCCGAAGGCGCTGGCGGGGAAGGCCGTGGTGAAGTGCACCCACAGGCCGAGCCGGGTGCCGGGTTCGGCCCAGGCGTCCCGGATCCGGCGGCCGACGGAGGCGGCCGGGGCGGTGGCCGGGGCCTCGCGCCGGGTCCGCCGGTCGTGGCCGGGCCCCTCCCGCAGGACGAGCCCGACGAGCGCGAAGACGCCGATGCCGGCCAGCGAGATGGCGGCGAAGGTGGCCGTCCAGCCCTGGTCGTGCAGGGCGCGGGCGAGGACGACCGTGGTGACCAGGTTGCCGCCGACCCCGACCAGACCCGTGAGCTGGGCGATCAACGGGTTCCGGGCGGCCGGGAACCAGTGCGCGGCGATCCGGAGCACGCTGATGAAGGTCATCGCGTCGCCGCAGCCGAGCACGGCCCGGGAGGCGAGGGCCGGGCCGAAGGAGGTGGCGAAGGCGAAGGCCAGCTGCCCGGCGCTCATCAGCAGGACGCCCAGCAGCAGCACCCGCCTGGCACCCTGCCGGTCCACCAGCAGGCCGACCGGGATCTGCATGGCGGCGTACACCAGGACCTGCAGGATGGCGAAGGTGGAGAGGGCGGAGGCGCCGATCCCGAACCGGGCGGCGGCGTCGAGGCCGGCGACGCCGAGGCTGGTCCGGTGGACGACCGCGAGGAGGTAGACCGAGGCGCCGACGGCCCAGGCCGCCCAGGCGGCTCGGCCGCCCGGGGGGACGGGACGGACGAGGGGCTGCGGCGGGACGAGGGGGGACGGGGGACGGGTGGTGCCGACTGGGTCCGCGCTCATGGCCCCTGAGCCTAGTCATCCCATGACCGGATCAATCGGGCAGGGTACGAACCGGGTCCGCACCACGAACACGGCCCGGACGCCCGGACACCGCCCGGACGCCCGCCCGCACCCGCGACCGGCCGGTCAGCCCCAGCCGGTCAGCCGGTCAGCGTCCAGCTCACGGTGCGGGTCATGAAGCGGTCCCGGAAGGCCTCGTCCCGCACCCAGTCCGTGGTGTCGCGGACGGTGGCGGTGACGGTCGCTCGGGCGCCGGGCGCGAGCGCCAGGGCGGCGGTGTCCAGCCAGGTGCCGCCGGGGGCCGCGACCGGCCGCCCGTTCACCGTCCACTCGACGGCGAGCTGGCGCGGCCCCTCCAGGGGCACCGCGCCCACCTGGAGCCGCGGTCGGCCGGAGACCACGCCCGGCGTGGGCGAGGCGCCGTCCAGCGGCTTCACCCGGCGGTAGATCTGTTCGACGATCGCCTCCCGCGAGGGCAGGTTGTACTGCCCGCCGAGGGTGCGCATCACGGAGTCCGCGGTGGGCCGGTAGAGGCCGTTGGCACTGCGGTAGGCGCCCACCACGCCGCTGCCGTCCGGGGAGGTCGCGCCGAGCCAGCGCCACCACTTGGTGTGGGTCCGCAGCATCTCGTCGGCGTCGACGGCCGAGAGGTTGGCGTAGTCGGGGTCGTCGGGGGCGCTGTCGTACTCGTCGCCGAGGTCGCCGACGGTGTGGCCGATCTCGTGCTGGATGATCCGACCGGCGTCGGGGCTGCCGCCGGCCAGGGTGGTGACGCCGGTGCCGCCCGCGCCGCCGTACTCCTCGGAGTTGGCGAGCGCTATCAGGTACTGCGGTCCGGCGTCCTCGCCGGCGTAGCGGGCGGTAGCGGACTCGTCGGCGCAGAGCAGCCGGGCCGTGCCCTCGCACCAGAAGTGCATGCCGAGCGGGGTGTCGGTGGGCCGGGCGTCCTCGCCCTCGGCTATGCCGGAGACCGGGGAGACCACCTCCACCCTCCGTATGTTGAAGAAGTTCTGGTAGGTCCGGAACGGCTCGATCTCCATCAGGGCGCGCCAGGCCCGGTCGGCCTGTTCCCGGAAGAGCGGCTGCTGGGCGGCGGTGTAGCCGTCGCCCAGCAGCACCAGAGTGATCCGGTTGGCCGGGTCGCCGGCCCGGCGGATGTCCACGCTGGGGGCCACGCCGGGTGCCCGGAGGTCGATCCGGTTCGGGGCGGGCGGCGCGCCGCGGTCGGTGAGCGGTCCGACGGGCGGCCCTATCACCGCGGACGGTGCGGGCGCCGCGACCTCCAGGACGGCGGGCAGCACGGCGGCCGACATCAGCACGAGTGCGGCCAGACTCCGGACGATCCGGCCAGGGTTGCCAGGCGGCATGCGGGTGCGTCCTCCGGGCTCCGGTCACCCGGCAGGGGCTCGGGTGGTGGTCGCACAGACGTACCCCTCGCGACACGCCCGGCCGACCGGACGCGCTCGAAGTTCGCCGGACCGGCCCAATGCCGCACCGGCGTGTCGGCTGGCCACGGGGGCACCGGACGCCCCGGAGACTCCCTGGTCAGCCGCCCGTCAGCAGTCCGTCAGCAGTCCGTCGGCCGCCGCACAGTCGCCGGCAGGCCCCCGGTCAGCCGCCGCGCAGCGCGGTGAGCGGGTCCGTCCGGGCCGCCCGGACGGCCGGGTAGAGCCCGGCGAGCAGCCCGACCGCGGAGCCGATCAGCGGCGCCGGCAGGGTGGCCCAGGGCTGCAGGACGGCCGTCCAGTCCCGGGCGGCCGCGACCGCGAGGACGGCGAGCACGCCGACGCAGGTGCCGATCAGTCCGCCGAGCGTGCCGAGCGCGGTCGACTCGGTCAGGAACTGCGCGGCGATGTGCCGGGTGCGGGCCCCCAGGGAGCGGCGCAGGCCGATCTCGGGGGTGCGTTCGAGGACGGCGACGAGGGTGGTGTTGGCGATCCCGACCGCGCCCACCACCAGGCAGATCGAGGCCAGCGCCAGGAACAGGCCGGTGAGGTCGGAGGTGACCCGGTCGCGCAGGCCGTGCGGGTCCGGCGGGGCGGTGACGGTCAGCAGGTCCGGGGCGTCCGGGCGGAGGGCCACGGCCAGCTGGTCGGCCACCACGGAGGCGGCGCCGACCCGGGTGGCGGCGATCAGGTGCGCGGCCTCGTCGTCGGCGGTGCCGGGGTTGCCGAAGCGCTCCAGCGCGGTGGACTCCGGGACGATCATGCCGAGCAGGGTGTCCGGCAGCCGCTCGACCCTGTCGTAGACGCCGATCACCGTGTACGGCAGGCCCTGGATGAAGATCGCGGGCTGGGCGTCCAGCCGGGTCACCCCGAGCCTCGTCGCCGCCGTCCGGCTGAGCAGCACCACCGGCAGCGCGGTGGACTGGGCGTACCGGTCGAGGGTCACCCCGGCGGCCAGGGTCGGGTGCACCGCGGCGACCGCGCCCGGGGTGGCGGCGAACAGGGCGATCCCCTGGACGCCGGGGCCGTCGGCGGGGGTCGCGGAGACCCGCAGGTCGTCCGAGGGGATCCGCCACCACAGGCCGACCGCGGTGACTCCGTCGATCCGGCCGGCCCGGACGTCGGAATCGGGCGGGAAGCCGGTCGGCGGGTTGGCCCCCGGCGGGACGCCGTCCGTCACGGGGTGGTCGGCGACGGTCACCGTGGTCGCCCGCGCCAGGTCGAACCCGGCACCGATCTGGCCGGAGGCGGTGGCGGTCAGACCCAGCACCGCGACGAACGCCCCGATGCCGAGCACCGTGCCGAGCATGGTGAGCGCCGAGCGTCCGGGGCGCTGCAGCACGCCCGCCAGGGCCTCGGCCACGAGGTCGCGCGGCCCCAGCCGGGAGGGCGGGCCGGCCGGGCCGGCGGCGGTCATCGGACGGCCGCCGGTTCGGTCAGGCGGCCGTCCGCAATCCGGACGACCCGGCGGGCCCGCGCGGCCACGGCCGGATCATGGGTGATCATCACCAGGGTGTAGCCCTCGTCGTTGAGCCGCTCGAACCGCTCCAGCACGGCGGCCGCGCTCGCGGAGTCCAGGTTGCCGGTGGGTTCGTCGCAGAGCAGCAGGTCGGGCCGGTTGACCAGCGCCCGGGCGATGGCCACCCGCTGCCGCTCGCCGCCGGACAGCGTGGTGGGCAGCGCCTCCACCCGGTGGCCGAGACCGACCCGGTGCAGGGCCTCCCGGGCGGCCGTCCGGCGCTGCTCGCGGGGGGTGCGGTTGTAGACCTGGGCGAGCTGCACGTTCTCCTCGGCGGTGCGGTGCGGCAGGAGCTGGAAGGTCTGGAAGACGAAGCCGATCCGGCGGCCGCGGAGGGTCGAGCGGTCCCGGTCGCGGAGGCTCCCGGTGTCGATGCCGTCCAGTTCGTACCGGCCGGTGGTCGGGGTGTCGAGCAGGCCCAGCAGGTGGAGCAGGGTGGACTTGCCCGAGCCGGACGGGCCGGTCACCGCGACGAACTCGCCGCGCCGCACGGACAGGTCGCAGGGGTGCAGGGCGGTGACCGGCGGCGGCCCGGCGAAACTGCGGCCCACCCCCTCCAGTCGGATCACCTCGCTCACCGTCCGACCACCACCTGGTCGCCCGGCTGGAGCTGGGCGGCCTGCACGGGGGTGACGGCCACGTACCCGTCGGCGTTCACGCCGGTGGTCACCGGCACGGTGACCTTGCGGCCGGTGGAACCGATCCGGGTGACCGCCGTCCGCCCGGTGGCGTCGGTGTACACCGCGGCGACGGGCACGCACAGCACCGGCTCGGCGGTGGCGCTGCGCTGGACGGTGATGCGGACGTTCTGGCCGCTCAGCGCGGCGGGCAGCGGCTCGGCCGGGGTGATCCGCAGCGGCACGTAGGCGGCCGCGGGCGGGGCGGCCGGAGCCGCCGGAGCGGCAGCCGCGCCACCGGAGCCGGCGGCCGTCCCGGAGCCGGGCGGAGCCGCGGCGCCGCCGATCGCGATCACCCGGCCGGCGGGTGCCGTGGTGGTCCGCGGGCCGAGCTCGGCGACCTTGCCCCGCACCACCGTGCCGGTGCTCTCGGAGAGGATCTCCACCGTCATCCCGGGGGTGATCCCGGGTGCCTGGCCGGGGGTGAGCTGGCCGGTGACCACCAGGTCGCCGCTGGTCAGCGAGAGCAGCGGGCCGGTGACCGGTACCCCGACGGCGGCGTTCACCGCGGTCACCGCGGCCGGCAGCACCGGCAGGAAGACCACCTCCCCGGCCGGCAGCACCGGCCCGTCCGCCTCCTGTGCCCGGGCGAGCGCCGCCTTGTCGTCGGACAGCTTCTGCTCGGCCTGGGCGAGCTGCGCGGCCAGGTCCGGCAGGACGGTCTGCTCGGGCGGGGCGGCCGAGGCACCGGCCGCCGAAGGGACCGCGGGGGCCGGGGTCTGCCGGGACTTGAGGTCGTCGACCGTGCGCTGATCGGCCTCCACGGCGCGCTTGGCGGCGTCCACGGCCTGCTTCGCGGCCGCGCCCCCGGTGGGGGCGGGGTGTCCGAGCTGCCGGTAGAGGTCGGTGACGGCGGAGGCGGTGCCCGGGCCGAACTCGCCCTCCGCGTCCGAGCCGCGTCCGTGGCCGAGGTCGGCCAGCGCGGCCTGCAGCTGGGCGACGTCGGACCCGCTGGAACCCTGCTTGAGGTCCCGGTAGGCCGGCACCGCGCCCTTGAGGACGAACAGCGGCCGGCCGGAGACCTCCGCGAGCAGTTGCCCGTTGGCGACGGCGTCTCCGGCCTTCACCGCCAGCGCGGAGACGTACAGCTGCGTGATCTCCGGGGAGGACGAGGCCGGGGTGACGTCGTACCGGGTCGGCGGGTAGACCTGGCCGCGGGTGACCGTGGAACGGGTCAGCACCTTCATGGCCGCCTCGGCGGTGAGGGTGCTGCCGGGCGGCGGGGCGGTGTCGGCCGCCCGTTCGGCGGGCGACTCGACCAGTCCGGCCGCGCCGAGGCCGCCGCAGGCGACCAGCGCCGCCGAGGCCGCGACCGCGAGCAGCGCACGGCGGCGGCGCACCAGCCGCGACCGGCCGGATCCGACCGCCCCGGGGGCGGGCTCCTCCTCCCCGTCGAATTCGCGCTCCGGTTCCCGAATCAGATCGCTCACTGCCATGTCACCAGCCATCGCCGCTGCTCGTCGGAGGAATTCACGTGCACCGGAGCGGGTGATTCCGAATTCCCCACCACATCCGGATCGAGCCGCCTCAGCCTACCCTCGCGACCCGCCGCGCCATGCGATCCCCGGGCCGCGAATTTCGCGCCGAACTTCCCGTACGCGCACGGAATTCGGCCGTTCGGGGCAGTTCCGCGAGCACATCCGCGGCAAGATCGCACCCCGGGTTCGGCCGTCCGGTCGACCGGAACGCGCGGACGGCGTCCACGAACCCTGAATGGGGTCGTTCGGCGTGATTCCGGATGAATACCGGGGAATTGCGCGGCGTTGGTTCAGCCGCGCCGGGGGCGCAGCACGAGATGGGTCGCGACGCCGAGCAGCAGACCCCAGAAGGCCGCGCCGATGCCGAACAGCGTCATGCCCGAGGCGGTGGCCAGGAAGGTCACCACGGCGCCGTCCCGGCCGTGCTCCTCGGCGACCGCGCCGGCCAGGCTGCCCTGGAAGGAGGCGAGCAGCGCCACCCCGGCGATCACCGCGATCAGTACGTGCGGCAGCCCGGTGAACAGGCTGACCAGCACACCGCCGAAGCTGCCCACCAGCAGGTACAGCACGCCCGCGGACATGCCGGCGACGTAGCGCCGCCGCGGGTCCGGGTGGCTCTCCTCGCTGGTGCAGATCGCGGCGGTGATGGCCGCCAGGTTGACGCCCGGCGAGCCGAACGGCGCCAGCAGCACGGAGACCGCGCCGGTGGCGCCCACCAGCATCCGGTCGTCCGGCCGGTAGCCGGAGGCCCGCATGATGCCGAGGCCCGGGGCGTTCTGCGAGGCCAGCGCCACGATGGTGAGCGGTAGCGCCAGGCCGACGGTCGCCGCCCAGGAGAAGGCCGGCACGGTCAGCACCGGCCGGGTCGGCCCGCCCGACCCGAGGTGCAGGGGCAGGCCCACGGTGGCCGCGGCGAGCACCGCGCCGGCGAGCAGCGCCAGCGGCACGGCGTACCGCGGCAGCCACCGCTTGGCGAGCAGGAAGGCCGCGAAGGTGCCGAGCACCAGGGCGGGGGCGCCCCGCAGCTCGGTGAAGATGCCGGCGCCGAAGGTGAACAGGATGCCGGCCAGCATCGCGTTGACGATCCCGACCGGGATCGCCCGCACCAGTCGGCCGAACAGGCCGGTGGCGCCGAGCACGGCCACGGCGACCGAGGAGAGCAGGAAGGCGCCGACCGCCTCCCGGTAGGGGTACGAGCCGAGGCTGCCGACCAGCAGGGCCGCGCCGGGGGTGGACCAGGCGGTGATCACCGGGGTCCGGGTCCACCAGCTGAGCAGCAGACAGGTCAGGCCGCTGCCGATCGACACCGCCCAGATCCAGGAGGCGGTGTGCGCCGCGTCCAGGTGGCCGGCCGCGGCCGCGGCGAGCACCACCACCAGCGGTCCCGAGAAGGAGACGGCGATGCAGACCAGCCCGGCCAGCAGGGCAGGCAGCGAGGCGTCGCGCCGCAGCGACGGCCGGGGCCCGGGCAGGTCGGCGGCGCTGCGGGCGGTCTTCACCGCGGTCTGACGATCGGACATGGCAGCAGTATCGCCGAGTGCCTCCGGACACCCGGAATCGTTTTCCCGAACACCGCCCGCCCGCCGCCGTCGGGTCCGGGAACGCCGTCGGCCCCGCCCCCACGGAGGGGGCGGGGCCGACGGCGTGCGCCTGGGATCAGGCCCAGGTGATCAGCCGCTTCGGGCGCTCCAGGAGCGCCGCGACGTCCGCGAGCACCTTGGAGCCGAGCTCGCCGTCGACCAGGCGGTGGTCGAAGGAGAGCGCCAGCGTGGTGACCTGGCGGGGCACCACCTTGCCCTTGTGCACCCAGGGCATCGCCCGGACCGCGCCGAAGGCGAGGATGGCCGCCTCGCCCGGGTTGAGGATCGGGGTGCCGGTGTCGACACCGAAGACGCCGACGTTGGTGATGGTGATCGAGCCGCCCTGCATGTCCGCGGGCGAGGTCTTGCCCTCGCGCGCGGTGTCGACCAGCTCGCCGAGCGAGAGGGCCAGCTGGGTCAGCGTCTTGCCGCCGGCGTCCTTGACGTTCGGGACGATCAGGCCGCGCGGCGTCGCCGCCGCGATGCCGAGGTTGACCTGCCCCTTGATCACGATCTCCTGGGCGGCCTCGTCCCAGGCGGCGTTGATCTCCGGGTGCCGCTTCACCGCGGTGAGCAGCGCCTTGGCTACCAGCAGCAGCGGCGAGACGCGGACGTCCCGGCCGAGCTCGCCGGTCTCCTTGAGCTTGCGGACCAGCTTCATCGTGCGGGTCACGTCGACCTGGACGAACTCGGTGACGTGCGGCGCGGTGAAGGCCGAGGAGACCATCGCGGCCGCGGTCGCCTTGCGGACGCCCTTGATCGGCACCCGCACGTCGCCCGCACCGCTCGCCACGGGGGCGGCGGCCGGTGCGGCCTGCGGAGCGGGGGCCGCCACGGCCGCCGGAGCGGCCGCCGCGGGGGCCGGCGCGACGGCGGCGTGCACGTCCTCGCGGGTGATCACGCCGTCCGGACCGGTCGGGACGACCGTGCGCAGGTCGACGCCGAGGTCCTTGGCGAGCTTGCGCACCGGGGGCTTGGCCAGCGGCCGCTCCCCCGCCTGCGCGGGCACCGGCGCCGGAACGGCGACCGGCACCGCGGGGGCGATCGGCGCCGCCGGGACGGGCGGTGTTTCACGTGAAACCGGAGCGGCGGCCGCCGGAACGGCGGTCCGGCGGGCCCGGCGCTGGGTGCCGCCGGTGCGCGGACCGTAGCCGACCAGCACCTCGCGCCGCTCGGGCACCTCCTCCGCCTCGGCCGGGGCGGCCGGTGCGGGGGCGGCAGCGGCGGCCGGCGCGGCCGCCGCCGGGGCGGCACCCTCGACCGCCACCGCGATGATCGCGGTGCCGACGTCGACGGTGGAGCCCTCGGGGAAGAACAGCTGCTCGACGACACCGGTGAACGGGATCGGCAGCTCGACGGCGGCCTTGGCCGTCTCGACCTCGCAGACGACCTGGCCGTCGGTGACGGTGTCACCGGGCTTGACGTACCAGGAGAGGATCTCGGCCTCGGTCAGGCCCTCGCCGACGTCGGGCATCTTGAACTCGCGGAGCGCGCGGACTTCGGTGGTCATGTGCGTCGCTCCTCTCAGTACGCGAGCGCGCGGTCGACGGCGTCGAGCACACGGTCCAGGTCGGGCAGGAAGGACTCCTCGACCCGGGACGGCGGGTAGGGCGCGTAGTAGCCGCCGACCCGCAGGACCGGGGCCTCCAGGTGGTAGAAGCACTTCTCGGTGAGCCGGGCGGCCAGTTCGGCGCCCATGCCCAGGAAGACCGGCGCCTCGTGGACGACGATGCCGCGGCCGGTGCGCTTCACCGACTCCTCGAGGGTGGCGAAGTCGACCGGGGTGAGCGAGCGGAGGTCGACGACCTCCAGGTTGCGGCCGTCCTCCTCGGCGGCCGCGGCGGCCTCCTGGCAGACCTTGACCATCGGGCCGTACGCGATCAGGGTCGCGTCGGTGCCCGGGCGGACGATCCGCGCGGAGTGCAGCGGCAGGTCGGAGCTGTCGCCGACCTCGCCCTTGTCCCAGTAGCGGCGCTTGGGCTCCAGGAAGATCACCGGGTCGTTCGAGGCGATCGCCTCGCGGAGCATCCAGTGCGCGTCGTGCGCGTTGGACGGGGTGACCACCTTGAGGCCGGCGGTGTGCGCGAAGTAGGCCTCGTGCGACTCGCTGTGGTGCTCGACGGCACCGATGCCGCCGCCGTACGGCATGCGGACGGTGATCGGGAGCTTGACGTGCCCGAGCGAGCGGGCGTGCATCTTGGCGAGCTGGGAGACGATCTGGTCGAAGGCCGGGTAGACGAAGCCGTCGAACTGGATCTCCACCACCGGGCGGTAGCCGCGCAGCGCGAGGCCGATCGCGGTGCCCATGATGCCGGACTCGGCGAGCGGGCTGTCGATGACCCGGTCCTCGCCGAAGTCCTTCTGCAGGCCGTCGGTGATTCTGAAGACGCCGCCGAGCTTGCCGATGTCCTCTCCCATGAGGAGGGTCTTCGGGTCGCTCTCCAGCGACTTGCGCAGCGCCTCGTTGAGCGCCTTCGCGATGCTGAGTCGCTCTGCCATCAGTTCTGCTCCCCGCCCTCGAAGGAGGCCGCGTAGGCCACGTACTCGGCCCGCTCCTCGTCCACCAGCGCGTGCGGTTCCGCATAGACGTGGTCGAAGATCAGGGTCGGGTCCGGGTCGGGCATGGAGCGCACGCCCTCGCGGACCCGGAGGCCGAGCGCGTCGCTCTCGGCCTCGACGCCGGCGAAGAACGCGTCGTCGGCGAAGCCCTCCTTCTCCAGGTGGGCCTTGAGGCGGGTGATCGGGTCCTTGGCCTTCCAGGCCTCGGTCTCCTCGGAGCCCCGGTAGCGGGTCGGGTCGTCGGAGGTGGTGTGGGCGCCCATGCGGTAGGTGAACGCCTCGATGAGGACGGGACCGTTGCCGGAGCGGGCGTGGTCGAGCGCCCAGCGGGTCACGGCGAGGCAGGCGAGCACGTCGTTGCCGTCCACCCGCACGCCCGGGAAGCCGAAGCCGGAGGCGCGGCGGTAGAGCGGGATGCGGGTCTGGTTGGTGGTCGGCTCGGAGATCGCCCACTGGTTGTTCTGGCAGAAGAAGACCACCGGCGAGTTGTAGACCGAGGCGAAGGTGAAGGCCTCGTTGACGTCGCCCTGGCTGGAGGCGCCGTCGCCGAAGTAGGCGATCACCGCGTCGTCCGCGCCGTCCTTGGTGATGCCCATCGCGTACCCGGTGGCGTGCAGGGTCTGCGCGCCGATCACGATGGTGTACAGGTGGAAGTTCTTCTCGTTCGGGTCCCAGCCGCCGTGGTTCACGCCGCGGAACATGCCGAGCAGGTTCAGCGGGTCGACGTCGCGGCACCAGGCCACGCCGTGCTCGCGGTACGTCGGGAAGGCGTAGTCGCCGGGGCGCATCGCACGGCCGGAGCCGACCTGCGCAGCCTCCTGGCCGAGCAGCGACGCCCACAGGCCCAGCTCGCCCTGTCGCTGCAGCGAGGTGGCCTCGGCGTCGAACCGCCGGACCAGCACCAGGTCGCGGTAGAGCGCGCGCAGCTCCTCGGGGCTGGTCGCCAGCGGGAAGTCCGGGTGCTCGACCCGGTCGCCCTCCGGCGTGAGCAGCTGGACGAGCTCCGGCGCGGCGCCCGTGCCTGCGCGGAGGTTGTCAGGGACGCCGGGGGCGGCCTTCTTGCGCGCCCTCGCCGTGCTTTTGACGGTCACGTTCACTCCTCGGTCTGTCCGGCCGCCCGGGGTCGCCGGTGACCGGTCCGGTCACCTCCGGGCAAAGCGCGCTGGGTGTGCGCACCGGCTGCTCGGCAGGTGGTGATCCTTCTCCGACGGCGTCCCTCACGAGAACGTTACCCAGCGGCGCCCCTTGGCGCGCTTGCGCTAGGACGTCCTACTTGTTCCTGTCCGAGAACCACCGGTGTGGTGCGGGTCTCGGCTCGGTGGCCGTCAGGACACCAGCGCACGGTATCCGGGCAGAGCTCTCCGCGTAAGGGGGTAACGGGCATCGATTCGGTGTCTCCCGTTCCCGGCTGTCCCTTGGGGAGCGGCCGGGAGCAGGGATTTCGACACGGTGGCGTGGAAGGATTCCCCCATGACAGGAAACGGACATATCAGGGTATTCCTCCTCGACGACCACGAGGTGGTGCGGCGCGGCGTACACGACCTGCTGTCCACCGAGGAGGACATCGAGGTGGTCGGCGAGGCCGGTACGGCCGCCGAGGCGCTCGCCCGGATCCCCGCGGTCGAACCGGACGTCGCGGTGCTCGACGTCCGGCTGCCGGACGGGAACGGGGTGGAGGTCTGCCGCGAGGTCCGCTCCCGGGTGCCCGGGGTGCGCTGCCTGATGCTCACGTCCTTCTCCGACGACGAGGCGCTGTTCGACTCGATCATGGCGGGCGCCTCCGGGTACGTGCTGAAGGCGATCCGCGGCACCGACCTGATCGCCGCCGTCCGGGACGTCGCGGCCGGCCGCTCGCTGCTGGACCCGGTGGCCACCAGCCGCGTCCTGGAACGGCTGCGCGAGGGCGGCGGCAAGGAGGACGAGCGGCTCGCCCAACTGACCCGGCAGGAGCGCCGGATCCTCGACCTGATCGGCGAGGGGATGACCAATCGGCAGATCGGCAATGAACTCCACCTGGCCGAGAAGACGGTGAAGAACTACGTCTCCAGCCTGCTCGCCAAGATGGGCATGGAAAGGCGCACGCAGGCGGCCGCGTACGTGGCCCGGAACCTCCCGCCCGGTGCGAGATCAGACGGCTGACGATCTGTCAACCATGCCTTCACGACCTCATTACGCTCTCTCCGTGATTACCGGCCCGGCCTCCCCGCCCGATCTCCGCGGGGACGGCACCCTGTCCCTCCTGCTCCCCTCCGCCCGCCGCGCCCGGCCCCACCGGCCCGCCGCCGCACCGGCCCGCCCGGACCTCTCCGCCCCGCCCGTGGGCACGCTCAGCCCGCCCGTGGCGCACGCCGCAGTGGCGGGCGTGCTCCGCCGCTTCGGCACCGCTCCCGCGGTCGCCGTCCGGCCGGTGGCCGAGGGCCTGCTGAACCGCGGCTACCGCGTCACCACCACCGAGGGCCGCTACTTCCTCAAGTGCTACGTCGACCGGGCCACCGCCTCCCGCACCGCCGTCACCGCCCAGCACCGGGCGACCACCGCCCTGCACGCCCGCGGACTGCCGCTGCCCCGGCCCCTGCCCGCCGCCGGCGGGGACACCGTCGTCGCCCACGACGGCCGGCTGTTCGGCCTCTACCCCTGGGTGGACGGCGAGCACCCGCACGGGACGGCGCTCGACCCGTCGCAGTGCGCGGACCTCGGCGCGCTGCTGGGCCGGCTGCACGGCGCGCTGGCCGAGGTCTGCGCCCCGGTGCGCCAGCCCGCCGGGCGGCTCGCCGCCGATCCCGACGAGACCGGACGCCTGGTCGGCGACCTGCGCCGGCTCGCCCGGCAGCACCGCCCGCACACGCCCTTCGACGCACTGGCCGAGGAGCACCTCGCGGAGCGGCTCGACCTGCTCGCGGCCCACCGCGACCGCCGCCCGGCCCCGGCCGACGCCCCGCCGACCGGCTGGACGCACGGCGACTTCCACGGGCTCAACCTGCTCCACCGGGGCGGGGCGGTCGCCGCCGTCCTGGACTGGGACAAGCTCGGCCTGCACCCGACCGCCGAGGAGGCCGTCCGGGCGGCCACCCTGCTCTTCAACGACCGGCGGACCGGCGTGCTGGACCTCTGCCGCGTGCGCGCCTACAGCAGGGCCTACCGGGCCGGGACGGCGGCCGGGCCGGGCGAGCTGGCCGCCGCCGTCCACCGGGTCTGGTGGGAGCGGCTGAACGACCTCTGGATGCTGCAGTGGCACTACCAGCGCGGCGACCACCGCGCCGACCCGCTCTTCCCCGCCTCGGCCGGCCAGCTGCGCTGGTGGTGCCAGGAGTACGAGCAGGTCCTGGACGCCTTCACCAACTGACGGGGACCCCCGTCAGTTGCCCGCCCCGGCGGGGGGCGTCGACGCCCCGCCGCCCGAGGTCGGCGTGGACGTCGGCGTCGACTTGGTCTCGGTCGGCGTCGGCGTCGACTTGGTCTCGGTCGGCGTCGGGGACGGCGAGGAGGTGTCGGTCGGCGAGGCCGACCCCGTCGGGCTCGGGCTGCCGGTCGGCGAGTGCGAACCGAAGGTCGGCTCGGTCGGCCGGGTCGTGCCGCTCTGCGTGTGGGTCGGCGGGGCCGAGGTCGGCTGCTCGGTCGGCTGGGTGGTGTCCGCGGGGGCGGTGGTCTGCGTCTGCTGCTGGGTCGGCGTGTTGCCACCGCCGCCGCCACCGCCGCCACCGGTCAGGGCGAGCCCGATCCCGACGCCGGCCGCGACCAGCACGGCCAGGATGCCCAGCACCCAGCCCCACGGGCTGCGCCGGTCGTCCGGCTCGTAGTCGTCGTGGCCGCCGCCGTAGCCGGTGTCGCCGTCGTAGCCCTGGTTCCCGTAGCCCTGGCCGCCGTAGCCCTGGCCGCCGCCGGTCGGCGGGTAGGGCCGGGACGGCGTCTGGTAGGGCGAGGTCACCTGGAACGGCAGCGCGGCCGTCGGGTCCGCCGGGTCGGTGCGGCCGATCGGCTCGGTGACGGCGGTGCCGCCGTTGGGCGTCCCGTCGGACCCGGGCCGGCCGTTGCCGTGGCTGCCCTGGCCTGCCGCGGCCAGACCGGCCGCGGCGGCCGCAGCGGCGGCCGCGCCTGCCGCGTAGCCGGCGCCCTGGGCGCCGTGCATGGTGCGCAGGGCGTGCTGGACGTGCGCCCGGAACTCGTCGGCGGTCTGGTAGCGGTCGTCCGGGTTCTTGGCCAGCGAGCGCAGGACCAGGTCGTCCAGCTCGGCCGGCACCCGGCCGTTGGTCCGGGACGGCGGCACGGGGTTGTCCTGGACGTGCTGGTAGACCACCGACAGCGGGGTCTCGCCGGTGAACGGCGGGCGCAGCGCCAGCAGCTCGTACAGCATGCAGCCGGCCGCGTAGAGGTCGGAGCGGTGGTCGACGGGCCGGCCGAGGGCCTGCTCGGGCGACAGGTACTGCGGGGTGCCCATGACCATGCCGGTCTGGGTCATGGTGGTGGCCGCGCCGGTCAGGGCGCGGGCGATGCCGAAGTCCATCACCTTGACCGCGCCGCCGCTCGTGATGATCACGTTGGCGGGCTTGATGTCGCGGTGCACGATGCCGTGCTTGTGGCTGTAGGCGAGCGCCTCCAGCACCCCGGCGATGATGATCAGCGCCTGGTCGACCGGCGGCGCCTCCTCGTCCACCAGGAGCTCGCGGACCGTCCGGCCCTCGACCAGCTCCATCACGATGTACGGGGTGGAGTCGCCGTCCAGCACCTCCTCGCCGGTGTCGTACACCGCCACGATCGAGTGGTGGTTGAGCGCGGCGACGGCGTGCGCCTCGCGCGTGAACCGGAGCCGGGCGATCTCGTCCTCGGCCAGGTCCGCGCGCAGCAGCTTGACGGCGACGGTCCGGCCGAGCCGGACGTCCTGTGCGGAGAACACCTCGGCCATGCCGCCGCGGCCGAGCCGGCCGGTGATGCGGTACCTGCCGTCGCCGACGGTGCCGAGCACGGCCTTGGTGCCACGGCCCGGGGTGTGCCCGAGCGGCGGGCCCGACACGACCTTCGTCTCGGCGGTCTCCGGCTCCCGTCCCGTCGTCTCCTCGGTGGAGGCCTGGACGTCCGCGTCCTCGCCGTCGCCCGGTCGATCGGTCTGTGCCATTGCTCCTCGCCCCGGGCGGCCGCTCGGCGTGCAGTCGCCCTGTCGGTTACGTCCTGTGAAACGCTACCGCTTCGACACGGTCACCGTGGAACCTGCGGCCGGGGCCGCCGTCCGGGGGTGGCCTACTTCCGGCCGTCCTGCGGCAGCTCCAGCACCACCGAGGCGGTGGGCGACAGCGGCGCGCTGCCGTAGCCGGTGCCCTTGTTCTTCTCGCCCTGGGCGGCCGCGATCAGCACGATGATCACGGCGAGCACGATCACACCGACGATCACACCGACCACGACCAGCGCCGTCGAACAGCCCGCGTTGCTGTTCCCCGGCTGGGGCTTCGCCACGAACGGACCCGGCTGGGCCGGCATCGGCCCGGTCGGGTGCATCTGCTGCGGGAAGGGCTGCGGGGTCTGGTACGGCTGCGGGGCCTGCGGGAACGGCTGCGGGGTGTGCGCCTGCTGCGGGAAGGGCTGCGGCGTGTGCGGGGCCTGCGGGAACGGCTGCGGCGTGTGCGGCGTCTGCACCTGCGGGTACGGCGGCGGGGTGCTGGCCTGCGGCTGGTAGGGCTGCTGCACCTGCGGGGCCGGCGTGCGGATGTCGCCGGTGACCTGCGGGAAGTTGGTCAGCGACGGCGCGGCGTGCACCGAGCGCGGGCCTTCGCTGATCACCAGCGGCGTCGAGGCCTGCAGCGGCGAGCTGGCGGCCTGCGCGGTGGACTCGACCCGCTCGACCTCGTCGCGCATCGCCTCCGCGGTCGGGAAGCGGTGCGCCGGGTCCTTGCGCAGCGCACGCTCGACCAGTGCGTCGACCGCGGGCGTGACCGCCCGGTTGATCGTCGACGGCGCCGGCGGCGGCTCCTGCACGTGCTTGTACGCGATGGAGAAGGCCGAGTCGCCGTCGAAGGGCAGGCCGCCGGTCAGCAGCTCGAAGAGCATGCAGCCGACCGAGTACAGGTCGGAGCGGGCGTCGACGCTCTTGCCGAGCGCCTGCTCGGGCGACAGGTACTGCGGGGTGCCGACCACCATGCCGGTCTGAGTCATGGAGGTGACGCCGGACTGCAGCGCGCGGGCGATGCCGAAGTCCATCACCTTGACGATGCCCTTGGTGTTGACCATGACGTTGCCGGGCTTGATGTCGCGGTGGACCAGGCCCTGGTCGTGCGAGGCCTCCAGCGCGGAGAGCACCGCGGCGGTGATCTTCAGCGCCTGCGCGGTCGGCATCGCGCCGTGCTGCGCGATCGCGTCGTTGAGCACGTCGCGCAGGGCCTGGCCCTCGACGTACTCCATGACGATGTACGGGGTGGCGGCGCCGTCCGCGGCGACGTCCTCGCCGCTGTCGTAGACCTGCACGATGTTGGTGTGCTGGAGGCGCGCGACGGCCTGCGCCTCGCGGCGGAAGCGCTCCTTGAACGAGGCCTCCCGGCCCAGCTCGGTGTGCAGGGTCTTCACCGCGACTTGGCGGTCCAGCACCGTGTCGTACGCCAGGTGCACGGAGGCCATGCCGCCCTGCCCGAGCAGGCGCTGCAGCACGTACCGACCGTTGCCCAGGGCGTGGCCCTCGACCGTGGTGCCGTCCTCGCTCATGTCCCCCTGCTTCCAGGTGTCGTCCGGGCGTGCCCGGTGCACGGGCCCGCGCCGCCGCAAGCCCCTGCCGGCGGCGCGGCGGCCGACGGCAGGGGCCCAGGGTATCGGCTCGCGCCGACGTGATCGGGTGCAGGGGCGCAGCTGTGTCCGGGCTGCAACGCGGTTGCCGAACAGCTGCGACAGACGGCCGCTACAGGTACGGGCCCGAACGGATGCCGCGGCCCGGGCCGCCCTCCTCCTCGCCCGGTTCGGCGCCGTGCAGACCGGGCGGCAGGGCGCGCCGCATCTGCTCCAACTGCGCCCGGGCGGCCATCTGCTGGGCGAAGAGCGCGGTCTGGATGCCGTGGAAGAGCCCCTCCAGCCAGCCGACGAGCTGGGCCTGGGCGATCCGGAGCTCGGCCTCGGTGGGGATGCTGTCCTCGGTGAAGGGCAGCGAGATCCGCTCCAACTCCTCGACCAGCTCGGGCGCGAGGCCGAGTTCGAGCTCCTTGATCGAGCTGGCGTGGATGTCCTTGAGTCTGGCCCGGCTGGCCTCGTCGAGGGGAGCCGCCCGGACCTCCTCCAGCAGCTGCTTGATCATGCTGCCGATCCGCATGACCTTGGCCGGCTGCTCGACCATCTCGGTCACCGGCAGCTCGCGCGGCTCCCCCTGGTCGTCGGCCCGGCCGAAACCGCCCGGGACGGCGCCGACCGGCATCCCGTCCGGGCCCACGATCAGCACCTTCGGCGTCTCGTCCGGCTGCCCGCCCGACGCCTCGACGGTCTGCTGCAATGAGCGCTCGTTCATCGGGTTCGTCATGAAGGGCATTCTCCCTCACCGGCGTTCGGTACGGGGAACGGCTGCGGATCTTGTGCGGGCGCGGTCCGCGGTCGGCGGGCGGGCCGGATCAGCCGCGGCGCAGCTTCACCCCGACCAGGCCCAGCCCGAGTCCGATCAGGGTCAGCCCGGCGCCGAGCGGGAGTTGACGGGTGGCCGGGTCGGACCAGCGCAGCGGGGCGGCCAGGTCGGCGGCGGCCTGCGGGACGGGGGCGGCGGCGGTGACGGAGGGCTGTCCGCCGGCCAGGTCCGCGGAGGCGTCCGGGGTGGCCGGCCGGGCGGCCGTGGTCGGCGCGCTCGGGGTGCGAGGGGCGTGGGCGGCGTGGCCGAGGACAGCGGCGGACTGGGTGCGCCCGTGCGGGCCGCGGCCGGGCGCGGCGGCGGCCGCGGGGCTCGCGGTGGCGTCGTCCTGCCCGGTGGCGGGGCCGGCGGCCGCGGTCGACGGGTCGGCGTCGTCGCAGTCGTCCCCGTTCTCGGCGTCCTGGGCTTCCGGCGAACCCGGCGAACCCTGGGCGGGCCCCGCCTGCGGCTCGGGGTGGCCGTCGGCGGTGGGCCGGCCCGGGCCCGCGGAGGTGCCTGCAGTGGATCCGGCCGCCCCGGCCGAGGAGGCGGGGGCGGCCGGCGCGGTCGGTTCGGGGACGGACGCCGGGGTGTTCGCCGGCGGCCTGACGGGGAGTCCGGACGCGCCGGAACCCCCCTGGGCCGAGGGCAGTGCCGCTGCGGGTGCCGTCACCTCCGGCAGGGCCGAGACGGCCTGTTGGACGGCCTGCTGCGCGGCTGCTCCGACCTGGCTGCGGGCCGCCGCGGAGGCCCCGGCGTCGTCCGCCGAGGCGGGCATGGCGAGCAGCACGGGGAGGGCGAGCCCTGCGCCGGCGAACGCCGCCCGGCGGCAGCCGGCGGGGAGCGCGGAGGAGAGAGCACGGAACGCGTACGGAAGTGCAGCCACGGCGGGAAGTCCTTCCGACGGGCGGCCGCGGCGGAACGCGGTCGGCGGCGGGACAGCTCCGAACCAGACTCACACATTCCGACAAACCGGGCATTTCGTACGCTCACTCCCTGTGTCCGTCCTGGCCGGCGCCACGGTCAGCGCAGTCGGAGCACCACCTTGCCGACGTGCTCGCTCCGCTCGATCAGCCGGTGCGCCGTCGCGGCCTCCTCGACCGGCAGCACCTGGTGCACCACCGGCTTCACCACGCCGGACTCCACCAGCGGCCACACGTGCTCGCGGACGGCGGCGACGATGGCCGCCTTCTCGGCGACCGGCCGGCCGCGCAGGTTGGTCGCCGCGACCGCGGCCCGCTTGCGCAGCAGGGTGCCCAGGTCGAGCTCCGCCTTCACCCCGCCCTGCAGGCCGATGATCACCAGCCGCCCGTTGACGGCCAGCGCCTCGACGTTCCGCTGCAGGTACTTGGCGCCCATGATGTCGAGGATCACGTCCGCGCCGGCCCCGCCGGTGAAGTCCCGGACGGCCGCCGTGAAGTCCTCCTCCCGGTAGTCGATGCCGAGGTCGGCGCCCAGCTCCGCGCAGCGGGCCAGCTTCTCCGCGCTGCCCGCGGTGACCGCCACCCGGGCGCCCACCGCCTTGGCCAGCTGGATCGCCATGGTGCCGATGCCGCTCGCCCCGCCGTGCACCAGCACGGTCTCGCCCGGACGCAGGTGGGCCACCATGAAGACGTTCGACCAGACCGTGCAGGCCACCTCCGGCAGCGCCGCCGCCTCGTCCGCGGACAGCCCCTTCGGCACCGGCAGCAGCTGGCCGACCGGCACCACGACCCGCTCCGCGTAGCCGCCGCCGGTGAGCAGCGCGCACACCTCGTCGCCGACCGCCCAGCCGGCCACGCCCGCGCCCAGCGCGGCGATCCGGCCGGCGCACTCCAGGCCCGGGTACGGCGAGGAGCCGGGCGGCGGGTCGTAGAAGCCCTGCCGCTGCAGCAGGTCCGCGCGGTTGACGGCGGTCGCGGCGACCTCGATCAGGACCTCGCCCTCGGCGGGCTCGGGATCGGGCACCTCGGCCCAGGTCAGCACCTCGGGCACGCCCGGCTGGGGAATGGTGATGGCTCGCATGGCCGCCACGCTAGCCGCGGCCCGCGCGGCCCTCGCGACCGGCCCGCCGACGGAGCCCGCCCTCAGCCGAGGTTGACGCCCCGTCGGACGGTGATGATCCGGTCGGTGAGCTGCAGCACCGCGGCCTCCGGGTCGGTGAAGTTCAGCAGCCGCCGGCCGCGGACGACCGAGACCACCAGGTCCGCGCACTCCCGCGGGGAGCGGCCCGCCTCGGCCCTGGTCACCGGCCGTTCGACGAGGTCCAGCCCGGAGCCGACCGTCAGCAGGTCCTCCATGACGGCGCCGGCGTGCGGGCTGAGGATCGACATGCCGAGCAGCCGGCCCGCCGAACTGGAACTGGTGACCACCACGTCCGCGATCACGACCTTCTCGGCGCGCGGCAGTTCGGCCCGCATCAGGGTGTCCGAGCGGGTCGCGTCCCCCAGCACGGCCGTCAGGCCGTCCCGGCCCGCCTGGTCGATCGCCTTGCGCTGCGGGTCGACGACCACGATCGACTCCTTGCGCAGCCCCTGGCCGAGCAGCGCGGTGACCGCACTGCGGCCCTTGGTGCCGTAGCCGACGACGACGGTGTGCTCCCGCACCGGACCTCCAGCGGCCTGCCGACTGAGGACGGCACCGCCCGGGCCGCCGCAGGCGACGATACCGCCGCCCCGACACCACGGGCCGGACGCGCCGACCACCCGTGACCGGCACCTTCCGCCACGTCCCGGCACCGGACCGGCCCCGCGCGGCGGTGGCCCCGCGGGGCGCCGCCCCGCCATGCTGGTGCCCGTGACCCAAGGCACCCAGTCCCCCGGCCCCGACGGCAGACTCTCCCGGCTGCGCGCCGGCCGCGCCTCCCGCGCCCGCGAGGCCGAGGTGGGCGGCGGCCGGGTCTTCCTGCCGACCAGGACGCCCCCGCCGCCGATCCGCCAGGTCTCCCGGCGGCTGCTGCTGGCCCTCGCCGTCCTGCTCGCCACCACCCTGATCGTCTGGCTGGACCGCGACGGGTACCACGACAACGCGGGCGGCCCGCTGGACCTGCTGGACGCCGCGTACTACGCCACCGTCACCCTCTCCACCACCGGCTACGGCGACATCACCCCGGTCAGCGACGCCGCCCGGCTGACCAACATCTTCGTGATCACCCCGCTGCGCGTGCTCTTCCTGATCATCCTGGTCGGCACCACCCTGGAGGTGCTCACCGAGCGCACCCGCCAGCAGTGGCGGATCGGGCGCTGGCGCTCCACCGTCCGGGACCACACGGTGGTGATCGGGTACGGCACCAAGGGCCGCAGCGCGGTCGGTGCGCTGCTCGGCCAGGGCATCGACCGGGGCTCGATCGTGATCGTCGACCCGCAGGCCCGCACGGTCGAGCAGGCCACCATGGACGGGCTCGCCGGGGTGGTCGGCGACGCCACCCGCACCGACACCCTGCTGCGCGCCGAACTGCCACGGGCCGCGCGGGTGGTGGTGGCGCCGGAACGGGACGACACGGCCGTGCTGATCACCCTGACCGCGCGCCAGCTCAACCGCTCCGCGACCGTGGTGGCGGCCGTGCGGGAGGACGAGAACGCGCCGCTGCTGCGGCAGAGCGGCGCGGACGTGGTGGTCACCAGTTCCAGTTCGGCGGGCCGGCTGCTCGAGAGCGCGGACCTCGTGCTGGCGGTCGTCCGCGGCCGACGGCTGCTGAACTTCACCGACGAGGAGGCCGCCGTGCTGAAGCCCACCGACCGGCTGATCGTCATCCGGGACGCCCGCGGCCACGCCTGACGCCGTACCGGCCCCGGGTCACGGCAGTTCCAGCACCTCCGCCCGGCCGCCCGCCGGAACACCGCCGGGCGGCACCACGGCCACCGCCTCGGCGAGCGCCAGGCCGCGCAGCATGGCCGGCCCGTCGAAGCGCAGCGGCACCAGCCCGTCGCCGGTCCGCACCACCGGCACCAGCCGGGTGTCCGCCGGGTGGCCGGGCAGCCCGACCGCCGCGGTCCCGGTCCGGGTCGGCGGCTCGGCACGGCCGGCCAGTGCGTCCAGCAGCGGCAGGGCCAGGGTCAGTGCGCCCGCGGCCGCGGCCAGCGGGTTCCCGGGCAGACCGACCAGGTGCCGACCGCCGGGCAGCGCGGCGAGCAGCATCGGGTGCCCGGGCCGGACGGCGACACCGTCGACCAGCAGCCGGGCGCCCGCTTCGGCCAGCGCGGCGTGCAGGAAGTCGGCCGGGCCGGCCGCCGTGCCGCCGGTGGTCACCACGACGTCGGCCGGCGAGTGCCGCAGCGCGTCCCGCAGCAGCGCCCGGTCGTCACCGACCCGGCGCACGCCGATCTGCTCGGCGCCCGCCGCGGAGAGCCAGGGCGGCAGCAGCGGGCCGAGCGCGTCCCGGACGAGACCCGGGCCGGGCACCCCGGAGTCGAGCAGTTCGTCGCCGAGCAGCAGCAGTTCGACGGTGGGCCTCCGGCGCACCGCCAGGACGTCGTGGCCGGCCGCGGCGGCCAGCCCGAGCACCGGCGCGGTGACCCGGGCGCCGGCGGGCAGCAGGGTCTCGCCGCGGCGGCACTCCTGGCCGCGCGGACGGACGTCCTGGCCCGGCCCGACCTCGCCGTGCAGCAGCCCCTGCACCGTCCGGCCGTGCTCGCGGCGGAGCACACCGGTGGCGCCCGGCGGCAGCTGCGCGCCGGTGGCGATCTCGACGGCGGTGCCGTCGGCCAGCGGGGCGGGCGCGGCACCGGCGAGCAGCCGCCCGGCCGGCCGCCAGGGGCCCGGCCCGGCGACGGCCCAGCCGTCCATGGCGGAGGTGTCGAAGCCCGGCAGGTCGGTGACGGCCGCGAGCGGCTCGGCCAGGGTGCGGCCGAGCGCGGCCGCGAGCGGGACCCGCTCGACCGGCAGCGCGGCGGTCGCGGCCTGCCGGGCCGTCCGCCGGGCCTCCGGCCAGGGGCTGTCGTGCACCGGCCGTCCGGTGCGGGAGTGGTCCACGTCGGCGAGCGCGCCGGTCACACCTGCTCCGGCGGCTGCTGCGCGACCCACCGCTCGGCGAGGGCGGTGACCCGGGCGGTCGCCGCTGCGACCTCCTCGGCCCCGCCGCCGCGGGCGGCCGCCGCGTAGCCCACCAGGAAGGCGGTCAGCGGTGCGGCGGGGCGGGCGACCCCGTGCGCGACCACCCGGGCGAGGTCCAGCAGACCGGGCACGTCGACCTCGAAGTCGATCCCCAGTTCGGCGCCGGCCTCGGCGATCCAGTCATCCAGCGTGCGCTCCATGGCCCCATGCTGCCCGATCCCCGCGCCCGCGGCGGTGCCGCGGTCGTGTGCGGCGCGGGTCGGTCTGCTCACCGGCCGCCGGCGGGGGCGGTGAGGGTCACCGTCCGGCGCGCTCGCGCAGCTCCCGGTCGCGGGCCCGGGCGAGTTCCTCCCAGGTGTCGCAGTCGTGGGCGGCGGCGTCGGTGTCGGCCAGCCGGACGGTGCGCAGCGGCGCGGTGAGCCGGCGCAGCGAGCGGCCGTCGGGGCTGCCGAGGGCGGCGAGCGAGGCGCGCAGCGCGGCCGTCCGGTAGGCGCCGGCGAGCGGCTGGTCCCGGCCGTCCGCGTCGACCAGGACGGCGGCCTCCGCCGCGGAGTCGTCGAGGGCTCCGAGCAGCCGGTGCACCGTCCGGCCGTCCAGGAAGGGCAGGTCGGCGGCGAGCAGCAGCACCCGGTCGGCGGTCACCGCGGCCAGGCCGGCGGCGACGGCGGCGACCGGGCCGCCGCCGGGCGGCTCCTCGCGGGCCCAGTGCACGGGGCGGGCGACGGCGCGGGCGGGGCCGACCACCACGGTCGTGCGGGCGTCCGCGCAGGCCGCCAGCACCCGGTCGAGCAGGGTGCGGCCGCCCACGTCCAGACCGGGTTTGTCGGCGCCGCCGAGCCGGCTCGCGGCGCCGCCGGCCGGCACGATCACGTCGAAGACCGTCATGCCGCCAGTATCCGCCGCACGGCGGGCCGTCCGGGAGGGCCGGGCGGACCTGCGGGGCCGGAGGGGCTCAGTCCTCCTCGACGATCTCCGCGTCGACGATCTCGGCGTCCTCGGCCGGCGTGGTGTTGGCCGCGGCGCCGAGGTCGAGGATGACGGGCAGGGTGAGCGCGCCGTACCGCTCGTTCACCGCGGCGGCCAGGGCCTCCGGGTCGTGCGGGTGGGCGGCCAGGGCGCGGTCGAAGTCCTGCAGGTACTCGCCGGTGAAGGCGAGCACCCGCAGGGCGTCGTCGTCGGTGCCGGGCGCCCGGTGGCCGGCGACCACCCGCTCGGCGCCGAGGTCGGCGATCCGGGCCAGGTTGTGCGCCCAGTCGATCCGGCGGTAGGCGTCGGTGTCGGCCGTCCAGACGTGGGTGCCGTTGTAGACGAAGTCGCCGGCGAGCACGGTGCGGATGCTCGGGACGTGCACCACCGTGGAGCCCTCGCAGTCGCCCTGGCCGAGGGCGAGCACCCGGATCGGCTGGCCGTCGATCATCAGCGGCTGCGGCAGCAGCGGCGCGGGCAGCAGCGGCTGGTCGGGGATGTCGTCGCCGTAGACGGGCTTCCACTCGGCGACCTTGGCCGCGGCGGTGCGGGCGATCCCGTCGACCACCGGCGGCGCCGCCAGCAGCTGCGCCTCGGGGAAGAGCCGCAGCACCTCCTCGGCGCCGAAGTAGTGGTCGGGGTGGCGGTGGGTGACCACGATGGCGAGCAGCCGGCGGCCCTTGCCCGCGATCCACTCGGCGAGCTCGCGGCCGGCGCTGCGGGTGAGCTGGGCGTCGACCAGGATCGCGGTGCCCTGGCCCATGATCAGCACGGAGGTCGCGAAGAAGGCGCTCTCCGGGCCGGTGAAGACGTCGATCTCCAGCGGCGGGTGCCCCGGCCCGGGGGCCGCGCGGTGGGGTCCGGCGGTCTCGTCGGGCGGGTTGGGCGTCACGTCGGCTCCCTGGTCGGCGGGGCGGCCCGGCGGACCGCTCGTTCGTACCAGCTTGGTCGGTGGGGGTACCGATCGCCGGTCAGGCGCGCCCGGGCGGGTGGAGCGGGGACCGCCCGGGCGCGGGCCTCAGGCCGCGACGGGGCTGCCGACGGCCTCGGCACGGGCCGCGGCGTCCACCAGGGCCTGCGCCTTGGAGGCGTCCGCCTGCTCGACGAAGCCGGCCAGCGCCGGGTTGACCCGGGCCAGGGTGAACTCGGGCACCACGAAGTCGACCTCCAGGCCGAGCATGCCGGTCAGCACCTTCTCCAGGTACGTGGTGACGAACTCGAAGCTCTCGCGCGGGGTGCCGGGGCCGTACGCGCCGCCGCGGGAGGCGACCACGGTGACCGGGGTGCCGGCGGCGGAGGGCTGCTCGCCCGCGCTGCGGCCGATCACGATCACCTGGTCGAGCCAGGCCTTGAGGGCCGACGGGATCGTGAAGTTGTACATCGGGGTGCCGATGACGACGGCGTCCGCCTGCTCCAGCTCGACGACCAGCCGCTCGCGCAGCGCCCAGGCCTCCTGCTGCTCCGGCGTGCGGTGCTCGGCCGGGGCGAAGGCGGAGGTGATGGCGGCGGCGTCCAGGTGCGGCACGGGCTCGGCGGCCAGGTCGCGGTAGATCACGGTGCCGCCGGGGTTGGCCGCCTCCCAGGCCTCACGGTAGGCCGCGGAGACCTCGCGGGAGACGGAGCCCTCGGAGAGCGCGGACGAGTCGATGTGCAGCAGCGTGGGCATGGCGATGCCTCCATTTCGGAAGTTACTGCAGCGCCGTGCGCTGCTTCCGCAACAGTAGCAGCTTACTTTTCTATAGTCACTTGCCGCGGGGCAGTACCCTGGACGGCATGGCGCAGGAAACAGCACCGGCACACACGGCCTGCACGGGGGCGGACGCCGCGATCACCCGTGTCTTCGCCCTGCTCGGCAAGCGCTGGACGGGGCTCGTGGTCGCCGTGCTCAGCCACGGTCCCGGCCACTTCTCCGAGCTGCGCCGCGCCATCCCCGGCATCAGCGAGCGGATGCTCTCCGACCGGCTCACCGAGCTCGGCGAGGCCGGCCTCGTCCTCCGCGAGGTCGACGAGGGCCCGCCGCTGCGGGTCCGCTACCGGCTCACCGAGTCCGGCGCGGCGCTCGGACCCGCCCTCACCGAACTGCGCGCCTGGGCCGAGCGCTACCTGCCCCCGCCGGGCGGCTGCGGGTGACGGCCCCGGGAACGACGGAGCGCCCCGCCGCGGTGCCGAGCTGACGCTCGGCGGTCCGCGACGGGGCGCTCCCGTCCCCCGGAGGGTTACTTCGTCTTGTTCTTGCCGGTGATCTTGTCGAGGCGGGAGGTGATGCCCCAGGTGGTGACGCGCCAGAGGGCCTCGACGACGATGTTGC
>NZ_JOAI01000043.1 GCF_000717715.1 Streptomyces sp. NRRL B-24484
GCACGCTGTTGAGTTCTCAAGGAACGGACACTTCCTTCGGACCGCCTTCCAGCGGACCCTCCGGGCGTTTCGCTCTTTCGTGTTCCCAGCTTATCAGATGTTTTCCGCTCCGTTTTCCGGAGTTTCTTTCATCGGATTGGCTTTCGCCTTTCGGCGCTCCCGAACTCTATCAGAGTTCTTTCACCGGATTTACCGTCTCGAACTGAATTCGATCGGTGCCGTCCGGCAGTGGGGCAACCCGGAGAACATTACGCCCCGGGTCGCCCCACGTCAAACCTGGCCGGTCGGGTCTCAGACCTCGACGACGACCGGGAGGATCATCGGCCGGCGGCGGTAGTTGTCCGCCACCCACTTGCCGATCGTGCGGCGTACCAGCTGCTGCACCTGGCGGACCTCCAGCACGCCGTCGCCCGCGGAGCGGGTGAGGGCCTCCTCCAGCTTCGCGACGACCGGCACGAACGCGCCGTCGTCGATGCCCGAGCCGCGGGCCTGGATGGTCGGCCCACTGACGATCTTGCCGTTGGTCGAGTCGACCACGACGAAGACGGAGATGAAGCCCTCCTCGCCGAGGATGCGGCGGTCCTTCAGGGAGGCCTCGGTGATGTCGCCGACCGAGGAGCCGTCCACGTAGACGTAGCCGGCCTGGACCTTGCCGACGATCCGGGCGACGCCGTTCTCCAGGTCGACGCAGACGCCGTCCTCGGCGATGACGACCCGGTCCTTCGGGACACCGGTGAGGATGCCCAGGTCGGCCGCGGCCCGCAGGTGGCGCCACTCGCCGTGCACCGGCATGAGGTTGCGCGGCTTGCAGATGTTGAAGAAGTACAGCAGCTCGCCGGCCGAGGCGTGGCCGGAGACGTGCACCTTGGCGTTGCCCTTGTGCACGACGTTGGCGCCCCAGCGGGTCAGGCCGTTGATCACGCGGTAGATCGCGGTCTCGTTGCCCGGGATCAGCGAGGAGGCGAGCACCACGGTGTCGCCGTCGACGATGCGGATCTGGTGGTCCCGGTTGGCCATCCGCGACAGCGCCGCCATCGGCTCGCCCTGCGAGCCGGTGCAGACCAGCACGACCTTGTCGTCCGGCAGGTCGTCCAGGGTCTTCACGTCGACGATCAGGTTGCCCGGGACCTTGAGGTAGCCGAGGTCACGGGCGATGCCCATGTTGCGGACCATCGAGCGGCCGACGAAGGCGACCTTGCGGCCGTGCGCGTGGGCGGCGTCCAGCACCTGCTGGATGCGGTGCACGTGGCTGGCGAAGGACGCGACGATGATCCGGCGCTGGGCGCTGGCGAAGACGTTCCGCAGCGCGGCGGAGATGTCCCGCTCGTGCGGGATGAAGCCGGGGACCTCGGCGTTGGTGGAGTCCACCAGCAGCAGGTCCATGCCCTCCTCGGCCAGCTTGGCGAAGGCCAGGAGGTCGGTGAGGCGGCCGTCCAGCGGCAGCTGGTCCATCTTGAAGTCGCCGGTGGCGACGACCGTGCCGGCCGGGGTGCGGACGGCGACGGCCAGGGCGTCCGGGATGGAGTGGTTGACCGCGATGAACTCGCAGTCGAAGGGGCCGATGCGCTCGCGCTCGCCCTCCTTGACCTCCAGGACGTACGGGCGGATCCGGTGCTCGGCGAGCTTGGCCTCGATGAGCGCGAGGGTGAGCTTCGAGCCGATCAGCGGGATGTCCGGGTTCTCCCGGAGGAGGTACGGGACGGCACCGATGTGGTCCTCGTGCCCGTGGGTCAGGACGATGCCGTCGATCTTGTCGAGGCGGTCCCGGATGTACGTGAAGTCCGGGAGGATCAGGTCGACGCCGGGCTGCTCGTCCTCGGGGAAGAGCACGCCGCAGTCGACGATCAGGATGCGGTCCCCGTACTCGAAGACCGTCATGTTGCGGCCGATCTCGCCGAGGCCGCCGAGCGGGGTGATGCGGAGAGCGCCCTCCTTGAGTGCGGGAGGTGCGCCGAGTTCGGGATGCGGGTGGCTCAAAAGACTCTCCTCACGACGCACGCCACATGCCCGGGATCGTCCGGCGACATGGGGCGTGCGTCCATCGTTGGCTTCCTACGTACCAGGTGCCTCCGCGCCTTCGGTCCGGTCCAGCGGCAGGCCCTCGGGGGGCCCGGCGAGCCGGGGCGCGCACGTCTGTGTCTGTTAGAGGTGTACCCCGCCGGCGGCCAGATCCTGCTTCAGTTGCGCAATCTCCTCGGCGGTGGCGGAGACCAGCGGGAGCCGCAGCGGGCCCGCAGGGTGTCCCTGCAGGTTGAGCGCGGCCTTGGTCAGGATGACGCCCTGGGTCCGGAAGACGCCGGTGAAGACCGGCAGCAGGGACTGGTGGACGGCGGTGGCCTTGGCGGTGTCGCCGGCGGTGAAGGCCTCGACCATGGCCTTCAGCTCGGGCGTGACCACGTGGCTGACGACGCTGACCACGCCGACGGCGCCGACCGAGAGCAGCGGCAGGGTCAGGACGTCGTCGCCGGAGTACCAGGCGAGGTCGGACCGGGCGATGGCCCAGGAGGCCGCGCCGACGTCGCCCTTGGCGTCCTTGTTGGCGACGATCCGGGGGTGCTCGCCGAGCCGGACGAGCGTCTCGTGGCTCAGCGCGACGGCGCTGCGGCCCGGGATGTCGTAGAGCATGACGGGCAGCCCGGTGGCGTCCGCGATGGCGGTGGTGTGCCGGTACAGGCCCTCCTGCGGGGGCTTGCTGTAGTACGGCGTCACCGAGAGCAGGCCGTGGGCGCCGGCCGCCTCGGCCTGGCGGGCGAGCTCGACGCTGTGGTGGGTGTCGTTGGTGCCGATGCCGGCCACGACGTGCGCCCGGTCCCCGACTGCCTCCACCACGGCGCGGACCAGCTGGGACTTCTCGGCGTCGCTGGTGGTCGGCGACTCGCCGGTGGTGCCGTTGAGGACGAGGCCGTCGTTGCCGGCGTCCACGAGGTGGGCGGCGAGGCGCTGGGCGCCGTCGAGGTCGAGCCCACCGTCGGCGGTGAAGGGGGTGACCATCGCGGTCAGGACCCGGCCGAAGGGCGTCTGGGGGGTGGAGGTCGGAGCCATGCGTCCAAAACTACTCGTAGGCCACTGGGGGGCGGTCACGCCGGTCCACGGTTCGGACAGAATCGTGCGAGGTCGGCGGTGGGCCGTCGGGGTCGGAGCATGGGATTCCGGTGCTGCCCGCTCGGGGGTTCGGGCAGCACCGGAATCCGTGCTCCGAGCGTAGGGAGCGGGCGGAACCGCTGCAATCCGGACATGCCGGGCGGTCCGCCCGGATGCCCGTCCGTGCAGGTCAGGGGGCGACCCGGCCGTGCGCGTTGAAGGCCGCACGGGTGAGCGGCATCAGCTGCCCCCAGAGCTCCTCCATCTGCTCGGCCACCATCTCGATCTCCCGCTGCGGGAAGGACGGCACGGCGGCCTGCTCGTTCTTGGTGCGCAGCGACAGGAAGTGCATGAGCGACCGGGCGTTGCAGGTGGCGTACATCGAGGAGAAGAGGCCGACCGGGAGGACGGCGCGGGCGACCTCGCGGGCGACGCCGGCGGCGAGCATCTCCTGGTAGGCGCGGTAGGAGGAGCGGTAGGACTCCTCCATGGCCTCGGTGGTGAGCTTGTGCTGCTCGGCGGTGCCCTCGACGAACTCGTACCGGCCGGGCTTGCCCTGCTGGACGAGGCGGCGGTCCGGGCCGGGGACGTAGAAGACCGGCTGCAGCTCGCGGTAGCGGCCGGACTCCTCGTTGTAGGACCAGCCGCTGCGGTGCCGGTGGAACTCGCGGAAGACGAAGATCGGCGCGCTGATGAAGAAGGTCATCGAGTTGTGCTCGAAGGGGGTGCCGTGGCGGTCCCGCATCAGGAAGTTGATCAGGCCCTTGGACTTCTCCGGGTCCTCGCCGATCGTCTCCAGGGACTGCTCGCCCTTGGTGGACACCCGGGCGGCCCACAGCACGTCGGTGTCGGTGGCGGCGCTGCGGACGAGTTCCACCGTGACGTCGCTGCGGAAGGTCGGGGCCAGGTCGTCGCTCACGCGGTGCTCCTCGATTCGGTGGTGGTGCCGTGCAGCCGGATGGCGTGCTGCATGGCCTTGCGGGCGCGCGGGGTGTCCCCGGCGTCCGCGTAGGCCACGGCGAGGCGGAAGAAGACCCGCCAGTCGTGCGGGGAGGCCTCCGCCTCGGCCTTGCGGCGGGTGAAGACCTCGTCGGCGGAGGTCCGGTCGATCCGGCCGCCGGTGGTGCGGCGGAGTTCGTCGACGGGCAGGCCGCCCTCGGCCTCCAGCTCGCGGGCGAGCTGCTCGCTGGCGCGTCCGAAGCGGATGGTCTGGCGCAGGAACCAGATGCCGATCGGGGGGATGACGAAGGCGCAGAGGCCGAGGCCGATGCCGAGCGGTTTGCCGGTGGCGACGAGCTGGACGCCCTCCCCCACGCAGAGCAGGGAGACGACGACCAGGGCGGCGGCGAGCAGGAAGAAGCCGGTGCGGGAGGTCATGCGGGGCTCACAGGTCCAGGAAGTGTTCGAGGCCGAAGGTGAGTCCGGGGGTGTCGACGACCTTGCGGACGCCGAGCAGGATGCCCGGCATGAAGCAGCTGTGGTGCAGCGAGTCGTGACGGATGGTGAGGGTCTCGCCGGTGTCGCCGAAGAGGATCTCCTGGTGGGCGAGCAGGCCGCGCAGCCGCACGGCGTGCACGGGGACGCCGTCCACGTCGGCGCCGCGGGCGCCGGGCAGCTCGTGGGTCGTCGGGTCCTGCTGGGGGGCCCGGCCGGCGTCCTTGCGGGCGGCGGCGATGAGCTGCGCGGTGTGGGTGGCGGTGCCGCTGGGGGCGTCGGCCTTGCGGTCGTGGTGGAGCTCGACGACCTCGACGGACTCGAAGTACCGGGCGGCCTTCTGGGCGAACTGCATGCCGAGGACGGCGCCGATGGAGAAGTTCGGGGCGATCAGCAGGCCGGTGGCGGGGCTCTCGGCGAGCCAGCCGCCGACGGTGGCGAGGCGCTCGTCCGTCCAGCCGGTGGTGCCGGTGACCACGTGGATGCCGTGGTGCAGGGCGAAGTCGAGGTTGCCCATCACCGAGTCGGGGTGGGTGAGCTCGACGGCGACCTGGACGCCCGCGTCGGTCAGCTCGGCGAGGTCGGAGCCGCGGCCGAGGGCGGCGACCAGCTCCATGTCGGGGGCGGCCCCGACGGCCTTGACGGCCTCGGAGCCGATCCGTCCGGTGGCGCCGATCACGGCGACGCGCAGTGTCATGCGGTTTCCTCCTGGGCGAGCACGTCGGCCACGGCCGCCGCCCGCTTGGCGTTGATCGGGCCGATCAGGGCGAGCGACGGACGGTGGGCCCCCAGCACATCACGGGCGACCGCGCGGACGTCGTCCAGGGTCACCGCCGCTATCTTCGCCAGCATGTCGTCCACCGACAGGTGGGTGCCGTAGCAGAGCTCGGCCTTGCCGATGCGGTTCATCAGCGAGCCGGTGTCCTCCATGCCGAGCACGGTGGAGCCGGAGATCTGGCCGATGGCGCGCTGGAGCTCCTCCTCGGTGATGCCGTCGGCGACGACCTTGGCGAGCTCCTGGCGGCAGATCGACAGCACCTCCTCGACCCGCTTGGGCTGGCAGCCGGCGTAGATGCCGAAGATGCCGCTGTCGGCGTACGAGGAGGAGTAGGAGTAGACGGAGTAGGCGAGGCCGCGCTTCTCCCGGACCTCCTGGAAGAGCCGGGAGCTCATGCCGCCGCCGAGGGCGGCGTTGAGGACGCCCATCGCCCAGCGCCGCTCGTCGTGACGCGGGACGCCGGGCACGCCGAGGACGAGGTGGGCCTGCTCGGTGGGCCGGTTGAGGACCTCGGTGCGGCCGGCGGTGCGCAGCGCCTTGACGCCGCGGCGGACCTCGGCGGGGTGGCCGGTGGAGCGGGCGAGGACGGGCGCGAAGGCCTCCTCGACGAGCTTGACGACCTTGCGGTGGTCCAGGTTGCCGGCGGCGGCGACGACGAGGTGCTCGGGCTTGTAGCGGCGCTTGTAGAAGCCGGCGATCTGGTCGCGGGTGAGGCCGGTGACGGTCTCCTCGGTGCCGAGGATCGGCCGGCCGAGCGGGCCGTTGCCGTAGATCACCCTGGCGAAGAGGTCGTGGACGACGTCACCCGGGTCGTCCTCGGCCATGGCCATCTCCTCGAGGATGACGCCGCGCTCGGCGTCGACGTCCTCGGCACGGATGAGCGAGCCGGTGAGCATGTCGCAGACCACGTCGATGGCGAGCGGCAGGTCGGTGTCGAGCACCCGCGCGTAGTAGCAGGTGTTCTCCTTGGCGGTGAAGGCGTTCATCTCGCCGCCGACGGCGTCCAGGGCCGCGGAGATCTCCAGGGCGCTGCGCCGTGCGGTGCCCTTGAAGAGCAGGTGCTCCAGGTAGTGGGTGGCGCCGTTGAGGACGGGCGTCTCGTCGCGGGAGCCGACGCCGACCCAGATGCCGAAGGTCGCGGAGCGGACGGTCGGCAGGGTCTCGGTGACGACCCGCAGGCCGCCGGGGAGGACGGTGCGGCGGACGGTGCCGGCGCCGTCGAGGCCCTTGAGCAGGGTCTTGGTGGTGCCGGGGCGCTGCTGTGCCGCGGAGGCCTGAGCCACCAGGGTGTACCTCTCGATCGGGGAAGAACAGGGTGCGGCCCGCACGCCGCGAGGGCGTGCGGGCCGCGGGAGGACTACCTCGCCACTCGGTGCGTCACTCGGAGGCGGCCTCGCCGCCCTCCTCGCCCTCGATCACGGGGACGAGGGAGAGCTTGCCGCGCGGGTCGATCTCGGCGATCTCGACCTGCACCTTGGCGCCGACCGCGAGCACGTCCTCGACGTTCTCCACGCGCTTGCCACCGGCGAGCTTGCGGATCTGCGAGATGTGCAGCAGGCCGTCCTTGCCGGGCATGAGGGAGACGAACGCGCCGAAGGTCGTGGTCTTCACCACGGTGCCCAGGTAGCGCTCGCCGACCTCCGGCATGGTCGGGTTGGCGATCTGGTTGATCGTGGTGCGGGCGGCCTCGGCGGCCGGGCCGTCGGAGGCACCGATGTAGATGGTGCCGTCGTCCTCGATCGTGATCTCGGCGCCGGTGTCCTCCTGGATCTGGTTGATCATCTTGCCCTTGGGGCCGATGACCTCACCGATCTTGTCCACCGGGATCTTGATCGTGATGATGCGCGGGGCGTACTGCGACATCTCGTCCGGAGTGTCGATGGCCTCGTTCATCACGTCGAGGATGTGCAGGCGGGCGTCCTTGGCCTGCTTCAGCGCGGCGGCGAGCACCGATGCCGGGATGCCGTTCAGCTTGGTGTCGAGCTGGAGGGCGGTGATGAAGTTGCGGGTGCCGGCGACCTTGAAGTCCATGTCGCCGAACGCGTCCTCGGCGCCGAGGATGTCGGTCAGCGTGACGTAGTGGGTCTCGCCGTCGATCTCCTGGGAGATCAGGCCCATGGCGATACCGGCGACGGCGGCCTTCAGCGGCACACCGGCGTTCAGCAGCGACATGGTGGAGGCGCAGACCGAGCCCATCGAGGTGGAGCCGTTGGAGCCGAGCGCCTCGGAGACCTGGCGGATGGCGTACGGGAAGTCCTCGCGGGAGGGCAGCACGGGCAGGATCGCCCGCTCGGCCAGCGCGCCGTGGCCGATCTCGCGGCGCTTGGGCGAGCCCACGCGGCCGGTCTCGCCGACGGAGTACGGCGGGAAGTTGTAGTTGTGCATGTAGCGGCGACGCGTCTCCGGGGAGAGCGTGTCGAGCTGCTGCTCCATGCGGAGCATGTTCAGCGTGGTGACACCCAGGATCTGGGTCTCGCCGCGCTCGAACAGGGCGGAGCCGTGGACGCGCGGGATGGCCTCGACCTCGGCGGCCAGGGTGCGGATGTCGGTGACGCCGCGGCCGTCGATGCGGACCTTGTCCTTGATGACGCGCTCGCGGACGATCTTCTTGGTCAGCGCGTTGTAGGCGGCGCTGATCTCCTTCTCGCGGCCCTCGAAGTCCGGGAGGAGCTTGTCCGCGGCGATCGCCTTGATGCGGTCGAGCTCGTTGTTGCGCTCCTGCTTGCCGGCGATGGTGAGCGCCTGGGCGAGCTCGTCCTTGACCGCGGCGGTCAGGGCGTTGAGCACGTCGTCCTGGTAGTCCAGGAAGACCGGGAACTCGCCGGTCGGCTTGGCGGCCTGGGCGGCCAGCTGGGCCTGGGCGGCGCAGAGGACCTTGATGAACGGCTTGGCGGCCTCCAGACCGGCGGCGACGACCTCCTCGGTCGGGGCCTCGGCGCCGTCGGCGACCAGGTTGATGGTCTTGGTGGTGGCCTCGGCCTCGACCATCATGATCGCGACGTCGCCGTCCGGCAGGGCGCGGCCGGCCACGACCATGTCGAAGACGGCGTCCTCGAGCTCCGAGTGGGTCGGGAAGGCGACCCACTGGCCCTTGATCAGCGCGACGCGGACGCCGCCGATCGGGCCGGAGAACGGCAGGCCCGCGAGCTGGGTGGAGGCGGAGGCGGCGTTGATGGCGACCACGTCGTAGAGGTGGTCGGGGTTGAGCGCCATCACCGTGACGACGACCTGGATCTCGTTGCGCAGGCCCTTGACGAAGGACGGGCGCAGCGGGCGGTCGATCAGGCGGCAGGTGAGGATGGCGTCCTCGGAGGGCCGGCCCTCACGACGGAAGAACGAGCCGGGGATCCGGCCCGCGGCGTACATCCGCTCCTCGACGTCGACGGTCAGCGGGAAGAAGTCGAAGTGCTCCTTCGGCTGCTTGGACGCGCTGGTCGCCGACAGCACCATGGTGTCGTCGTCGAGGTAGGCGACGGCGGAGCCGGCGGCCTGGCGGGCCAGGCGGCCCGTCTCGAAGCGGATGGTACGGGTGCCGAAGCTGCCGTTGTCGATGACGGCCTCGGCGTAGAACACGTTCTCTTCCACCTGGAAGATCTCCTCTTTCGTACGTCTCCGGTGGAGCGCCCCCCAGCGTCCGCCTGCCCGGCCCTGCGGGCCGGTCTTCGATCGAAGCCTCCGGGCGTGTCTGTCGACGACTCCCGGCGGCCACTACCGAGGACCGGCGCCTCTCGGCTTGCCTGGTCGGCGGTCGCGTGTGGACGCTCCCCGGATGCGGGCGGCCTCCGTTTGAGGCCTGCGGCCCGCGCAGGTTGTCGGTCATGCCCGGTGCCGTCCGCGCACCGCGCGGCCGGGCAACAACCCGGGCATGCCCTTCACCTTACAAATTCACACCCTACCGAGCGCGCCATTACCACGCGTGTGGCAGCGGTTCCCTCGCCCGGGGTGCGGTTCCGCGCGGTGCTCCCGCGCGGATGCGCCGAAGGGCGGCCCCCCGGGAAGGGGAGCCGCCCCACGAAGCGGTGTCAGCGAGCGCCGCCCGCGGCGCCGCGGCGGATGCCGAGGCGGTCGACGAGGGTACGGAAACGCTCGATGTCCTTCTTGGCCAGGTACTGCAGCAGGCGGCGGCGCTGGCCGACCAGGATCAGCAGACCACGACGGGAGTGGTGGTCGTGCTTGTGGGCCTTCAGGTGCTCGGTCAGGTCCGAGATGCGGCGGGAGAGCATGGCCACCTGGACCTCGGGGGAGCCGGTGTCGCCCTCCTTCTGGCCGAACTCGGCGATGATCTGCTTCTTGACGTCGGCGGCGAGAGCCACGGCATCTCCTTCGGGGTGGCCGAGCGATCCCGGTAGACGACACAGGATCTGACAAGACTCGGACTGACCAAGCGTACCAGCGCCCGCCGGCGTCCCCTGTCGCGGGGCGCCGGCGGGCGCGGGAGGGTGGTTCGGCGGCGTCAGCTGGTGGCGCCGCGGACCAGGGCGTAGATGTTCAGCACGGCCAGCGCGAGCGGGACGAGCGAGATCAGCATCAGGCCGTCCACCATGTCCAGGATGCGGCCCCAGAAGGGGGACACGCCGAGGCGGGGGACGATCAGCGCGATCGCGGTGAGCAGGGCGGCGCCCACGGCGATGGAGGCCGACAGCCAGATGGTGCGCAGGTCGAGCGAGCTGTCGGTGCCGCCCTGCTGCAGCTGCTCCAGGATGAACACCGGGGTGTGCAGGGAGAGGCCGAGGACCAGCAGGCCGAGGCCGATCAGGCCGGCGATGGTGAGGCTGAAGACCTGCGCGGTGTAGCGGAAGAGCCGGGCGCGCAGCATGGTCGAGATGCCGATGGCCAGGGCGAGCAGCTCGGCGAAGGCGGAGTCGCTGAAGCCGAGGACGGCGCAGGCGCCGATGACGGTGGCGGAGCAGCCGCCGACCAGGCCGACGAGGACCTCGTGGCCGCGGCGGGCCTGGTGGGCGATCCGCTCGTACTGGACGGTCTCGGCGCGGCTGGTCTCCTCGCCGTAGGCGCTGCCGCGGGTGCGGGTCTGGCCGGGCGGGCTGAAGCCGACGGGGAGGCGGGCGAAGCGGGCGGAGAGGGCCGGCAGGAAGCCGACCGCGGCGATCGCGGCGACGCCGGTGACGGCGGCGATGTGGGTGGCCGGGGTGCCGTCGAGGAGCACCGCGGCGAAGGTCGACAGGGTGCCGGCGGCGGCGAGGAAGGAGGAGGCGACGAAGACCGAGTCCTTCTCCGGCAGCAGGCCGACGAGCAGCACCGAGACGACGAGGACGGCGACGCAGCCGACCAGGAACTGCAGTCGGCCGGGGCCGTCGCCGGTGTTCGCGACCGGGACGGCCCCGGAGCCGGCGATCAGGGCGTGCGGCAGGGCGCCGAGGCCGAGCGCGAGGCCGGCCGCGTGGTCGTCGTAGACCCGGGCACGGACGCCGGCGAAGGTGACCAGGACGACCGCGGTGACGCCGGAGAGGATGCCGGCCAGGCCGTGCATGTCGTGGCGCAGGTCGGAGAACCACAGGGCGAAGCCGAGCAGCACCAGCATCACGGTGGCGCCGATCAGGCCGAAGGCCCGCATGAGGTCGGGGCTCCAGAACCGGCGGTCGGCCTCGACGGCGCTCGCCACGGCGTCGGCCACGTCGTCGTAGACGGCCGGCGGCAGCGACTCGGCGAAGGGGCGCAGGCTCAGCAGGTCGCCGTCGCGGACCTGCTGCGCGGCCAGCGGCAGGCCGCTGTCGAGCACGGTGCCGTCGCGGCGGACGAGGTGGAAGCCGGTGGGCGTGCCGTCGACCTGGGTCTGCCCGGTGAGGCGCAGCACCTCGGGGTAGATGTCGGCGAGCGGGACGTCCTCGGGCAGGGCGACGTCGATCCGGCCGTCGGGCGCGACGACGGTGACGCGGCAGAAGCCGGTCGTTGCACTGGCGCTCATGCGGCCACCTCCGCGAGCCTGGAGGCCGCTTCTTGCCAGGCGCACCTCTTGACTGTCCGCTCGCTCACCGGCGCTCCCCCTTGTCGGATTTGCCTGCTCGTCAGCTCTTGATTCGTTTGCACCCTCCTGCGGGCCGGTCCGGAACTGACACGGACCGGGGCGGAGTTGGCGCGGCGTTACCCTACCGCCCGCGCGGCGGTGGGTGCGGCCTGGCCCCCGCCGGAATTGCCCGGCCGCCGCGGGGGGCGGTGAATTGCCGTGCAACGGTGTGCCGTTGTGGAGGATATTCGACGCTTCGTACCGGAAATCTCCTCGGCTGACCCCGTGGTCGAACCGTCCCGGCCGCCCAGTAGGATCGGCCCCTGCGCAAGGCGTACGGGGGCCCGGCTGGTGCAGCACCCTCGATCGCGCCTGCGGTCGGCGGAGCGGGGGCGGCGTCAGCGCACGGGGCGCCCTCACCCGTACGTAATCGGTGTGCGTGAGGGTTGGTGCCAGTGAGCGAGCGAAGCGAACGGGCCGTCCAGGGGTCCGGGTTCCGCGCAGCGGCCGCCGGGCGGAGCGGGGCGGTCGCATGAGTGTGGTGACGGTGAAGCGTCCGCCGCGGGCGTATCCGCCCCCGGTCCCGGACGAGCCGGTGGAGCTGGTCGCCCCTCCGGAGCTGCCGCGCTCCGGAGGCGAGGACTGGATGATGTCCTTGCTGCCGCTGCTCGGCATGGGCGGTTCGGCGGCGTTCTTCTTCTCCCCCGGCGCCCAGGGCCCGATGAAGATCATGGGTGTCCTGATGGTGGCGTCGACCGCCGGCATGGCGGTCGCGCAGATCGTCAAGGCGCGCCGCGGCGGCAACGCCGGCACCGCGGACGAGCGCCGCGACTACCTCAAGTACCTGCAGCAGATGCGCCGGCAGGTGCGCCGCACGGCCGAGCGGCAGCGCGGTGCGCTGCTGTTCACCCACCCCGAGCCGGACCAGCTGTGGTCGATCGTCGCCGAGGGGCGGCGGCTGTGGGAGCGCCGGCCGACCGATCCGGACTTCGCGCAGGTGCGTCTCGGCACCGGTCCGCAGCAGTTGTCGAGCCCGATCGTGGCGCCGCAGACGGCTCCGCTGGACGAGCTGGAGCCGCTGGCCGCCGAGGCGATGGGCACCTTCATCAAGTCGCACGGCACGCTGCAGGACCTGCCGCTGGCGGTCTCGCTGCGCGCCTTCTACCACATCACGGTCTGCGGCGACCCGGACACCGTGTACGGCAACGTGCGGGCGATGGTGGCCCAGTTGACGACGCTGCACTCGCCGGACGACCTGATGGTCGCCGTGGCGGCCGCGCCGGGCGCGGTCGACGAGTGGGAGTGGGCGAAGTGGCTGCCGCACACCCAGCACCGCAAGGAGAACGACGGCGCCGGTTCGCGCCGTCTGATCGCGACCGGCCTCGGTGAGCTGGAGGAGCTGCTCGCCAAGGAGTTGGACGGCCGCAAGGGCTTCTCCCGGGACAACGTGCCGAGCGCGGACAAGCCGCACCTGATCGTGGTCATGGACGGCGCCGCGGTGCCGCACGACTCGGTCCTGGCCGGCCCGGACGGCGTCGAGGGCGTCACGGTGATCGAGGTCGTCCCCGGCGACCTGGACGAGCCGAGCGGCCACCTGGTCATCACGGTGGGCAAGGACAGCCTGCTGCTGGAGTCCGCCTCGGGCGCCTCGTACTCGGGCCGGCCGGACACCCTGTCGGCGTGGCAGTCGGAGGCGCTGGCCCGTCAGCTGGCGCCGTTCCGGGTGTCCGCGGGCGGCGACGACGGCGACCCGTCGCTGGTGTCGATGGACTTCACCGAGATGATGAACACCGGTGACCCGGGCTCCTTCGATCCGGCCCGGCACTGGCGGCCGCGTCCGATGGCGGAGAAGCTCAAGGTGCCGCTGGGCGTCGGCCAGAACGGCGAGTACGTCTGGCTGGACATCAAGGAGGCCTCGCTCCAGGGCATGGGCCCGCACGGCATGTGCGTCGGCGCGACCGGTTCCGGCAAGTCCGAGGTGCTGCGCACCATCGTGCTGGCGCTGGCGGTGACGCACTCCTCCGAGGTGCTGAACCTGGTCCTCGCGGACTTCAAGGGTGGTGCCACCTTCGCCGGCATGGCGGAGATGCCGCACACCGCGGCCGTGATCACCAACCTGGAGGGCGAGGCGACCCTCATCGACCGCATGCGCGATGCGATCGAGGGCGAGATGAACCGCCGCCAGGAGCTGCTGCGCGCGGCGGGCAACTACGCCAACATCAACGAGTACGAGCGGGCCCGTGCGGCCGGTGCGGCGCTGGACCCGCTGCCCTCGCTGCTGATGATCATCGACGAGTTCTCCGAGCTGCTCACCGCGAAGCCGGACTTCATCGACCTGTTCATCCAGATCGGCCGCATCGGCCGTTCGCTGGGCATGCACATGCTGCTGGCCTCGCAGCGCCTGGAGGAGGGCAAGCTCCGCGGTCTGGACACCTTCCTCTCCTACCGGCTGGGTCTGCGCACCTTCTCGGCCGCCGAGTCGCGGGCCGCGATCGGCGTGCCGGACGCCTACCACCTGCCGCCGATCCCCGGCGTCGGCTACCTGAAGTTCGGCTCCGACGTGATGGAGCGCTTCCGGGCGGCGTACGTCTCCGGCCCGTACCGGCCGCCGGGCCAGCAGCGGACCAGCGGCGGCCAGGTGATCACCGCGCAGCCGGTGCTGTTCACCGCCGCCGAGGTGCCGGTCGTGGAGCCGGTGGTCGAGGAGGTGGTCGAGGAGGTCGAGGAGATCGACGACTCGCTGCTCGACACCATGCTGGACGTCTTCGTGCAGCGCATGATCAGCCAGGGCCCGCCGGCCCACCAGGTGTGGCTGCCGCCGCTGGAGGAGGCGCCGAGCATCGACGGCCTGGTGCCGCCGCTGCAGGCCACCGCCGAGCGCGGGCTGACCTCGCCGGAGTACGGCGCGCTCGGCCGCCTCGTGGTGCCGGTCGGCATCGTCGACAAGCCGCGCGACCAGCGCCGCGACGTGATGTACCAGGACTTCTCGGGTGCGGCCGGCCACGGCCTGATCGTCGGCGGCCCGCAGTCCGGCAAGTCCAACATGGTGCGCACCCTGGTGTCCGGCTTCGCGGTCACCCACACCCCGGTCGAGGTGCAGTTCTACCTGCTGGACTTCGGTGGTGGCGCGTTCGGCGCGCTCTCCGGCCTGCCGCACGTCGGCGGGGTCGCCGGCCGTCTGGACGTCGAGAAGGTGCGCCGTCTGGTCAGCGAGGTGCACGGGGTGCTCAACCGCCGCGAGGAGCTGTTCCGCGCGGCCGGCATCGACACCGTCGCCACGTACCGCTCGCGCCGCGCGGCCGGCCAGCTGCCGGACGAGCAGTTCGGCGACGTCTTCCTGATCATCGACGGCTGGCTGACCTTCAAGCAGGAGTACGAGGTCCTCGAACCGGTCATCAACGACATCGCGCAGCGCGGTCTGACCTACGGCGTGCACGTCGTCGTCACCGCGGCCCGCTACGCGGAGGTCCGGCCGGCGCTCAAGGACCTGCTGCAGAACCGCACCGAGCTGCGGCTCGGCGACTCGATGGAGTCGGAGATCGACCGCAAGGTCGCGGTCAACGTCCCGGCGGGCTCGCCCGGCCGCGGTCTGACGGCGTCGAAGCTGCACTTCCTCTCCGGTCTGCCGCGCCTGGACGGCGCGTCGACCACCGAGGACCTGGCGAACGGCGTGGCCGACCTGGTGGCCCAGATCGACGCCGCCTGGACGGGCCCGCGCGCCCCGCAGGTCCGCATGCTGCCGGCCGTCCTGGACGGCAACGCGCTGCCCAAGGGCTTCGAGCACCCCGAGCTCGGTGTGGCCTTCGGTGTGGACGAGGTCGAGCTCGCGCCCGTCTTCGTCAACTTCGAGAGCGACCCGCTGTTCATCGTCTTCGGTGAGAGCGAGTCCGGTAAGTCGGCGCTGCTGCGGATGCTGATCAAGCAGATCACCGAGCGGTACACCCCGGACCAGGCCGGCATCGTGGTCGGCGACTTCCGCCGCTCGCTGCTCGGCGTCGTCCCGCAGGAGTACCTGGTGGAGTACGCGGCGGCGGCGCCCGCGATGTCGGCGGCCGTGGAGATGCTCCGCGGCGCCTGCTCGCGCCGCCTGCCCGGCCCGGACGTCACGCCGGAACAGCTGCGCAACCGCAGCTGGTACAGCGGCAAGGACATGTTCGTGATCGTGGACGACTACGAGCTGGTCGCCACCTCCTCGGGCAACCCGGTGGCACCGCTGGCCGAGTTCCTGCCGTTCGCCCGCGACATCGGCCTGCGCGTGATCATCGCGCGCAGCGCCGGCGGCGCCGGCCGCTCGCTGTTCGAGCCGGTCATGCAGCGCATGCGCGAGCTGGGCGGCCAGGGCGTGCTGCTCTCGGGCGACAAGAACGAGGGCGCGCTGCTCGGCACGGTCAAGCCGCAGCCGCAGCCGCCGGGCCGCGGCGTGTTCGTCTCCCGGCGGATCGCCGCCGGCCAGACCGTCCAGACGGGCTGGCTGCCGGCGCCGTAACGGGTGACCTTGCGTGACCGGAAGGGCCGGACTCCTCGGAGTCCGGCCCTTCCGGCATTCCAGGCCGTGGACGGTGCCAGAACGTTATCTACTTTTTTGCCGGGTTCGGCTGCGGTTCCCGCACCGGTCGCGGCGGCCGTCGGCGCCCGGAGAAGCCACCTGCGGCTCAACGGTCACCACCGACCATCGACCTTTGATTCAGCGACACATTCCAGCCATCCACCTTTGATTCAATCTTCATACATTCGAGTTGACAGAACGGACAAAGGTGAGCTTTGCCACAGGGCGCGACTGGATCGCATGTTTATGCGGCCGATGGCAACGGATTCCGAAGCCGATCGCGCGTTGACTCGGGCAAAACGTCGCGGTTCCATGGCCAATCGGGAGCGACCGAAACACCACGTCAGCCAGCGCCCTTCGGAGGCGATACCGCTCCCGCCCCCAGACCCTCGCACGTCGATCGGATGCCCCATGACCGACACGCTTCGCCCGCCACTCGCCGTAGCCGAGACCCCGGCGGATGGCGGCCCCAAGAAGCTCACCCGTTCGATCGGTGTCGTGGGTGGAACGCTGCTCACGCTCTCCTGCGTGACGCCGGCCTCCTCGCTGTTCGTCATCGTGCCCGAGCTGTTCTCCTCGCTCGGTACCTTCACCGCCATGTCGATCGCCATCGGCGCGCTGATCTGCATCGCGGTGGCCTTCTGCTACTCCGAGCTCGGCACCCTCGTCCCGAGCGCAGGCGGCGAGTACGCCATGGTCGGCACCCTCGCCGGCCGGTTCGCGGGCTGGCTGGTGTTCATCCAGTCGCTGATCGTCGTGATGATCGTGCCCTCACTGATCGCCATCGGCACCGCCGACTACCTGGCCCCCATCGTCCACGTGGACGCCCGCTGGGCCGGTGCCGCCGTCATGATCGCCGCCACCGTCGCCGGCCTGCTGGACCTGCGCGCCAACGCCTGGATCACCGGCATCTTCCTCGTCCTCGAGGTCATCGCCGCCGGTGTGGTCGCCTTCCTCGGCTTCGGCCACGCCGAGCGCGGCGCCGGCAGCCTCTTCCACGGCTCGGTCGTCACGGACGGCGCCACCGGTGTCGTCGGGCTCGGCGCGATCGTCGCCGCGATGGGCACCGCGCTCTTCGTCACCCAGGGCTTCTCCACCGCCATCTACCTCTCCGAGGAGCTGGAGAACCCGCGCCGCAACGTCGCCCGCACCGTGCTGTGGACGCTGGCCCTGTCGGTCGTCGTCATCATCGTCCCGGTCGTCGCGATCACCCTGGGCGCCCCGGACCTCGCCGCGCTGAGCGCCGGCAACATCTCCGACCTGGTCACCGGCTGGAGCAACTCCGCGGTCGGCACCTTCATCAGCCTCTGCGTCGCCCTGGCGATCATCAACGCCGGCATCGTCATGGTCATCCAGAACTCCCGCGTGCTGTTCGCCTCCGGCCGCGACAAGGCCTGGCCGGAGCCGCTCAACCGCGCCTTCGGCACCCTCAACCGGTTCAGCGCCCCCTGGGTCTCCACCCTGGCCGTCGGCGTCCCCGGCGCGGTGCTCTGCTTCGTCCCGCAGGAGCAGCTGACCAACATCACCGGCGTCGCAGTCACCGCCCTGTACCTGCTGGTGGCCGTGGCCGCGCTGTTCTCCCGCCGGGCCCACCACAAGCACGCGCCGGCCTGGCGCCAGCCGCTCTGGCCCGTCCTGCCCGTCCTGCTGACCGTCGGCCTGGTGTACCTGCTGACCCAGCTCGACGTCACCGCCCTGGAGTGGACCGGCGGCATCACCGCCGTCGCCAGCCTCTACTGGCTGTTCTACCTGCGGCCCCGGCAGGCCGACCGCTGGGTGATCACCCTGCCCGAGGACGAGCAGGTCTGACCCGCGCCCCGGCAGCACGAAGCGGCCCGGTCCCCCTCACCGGGGGCCGGGCCGCTTCCGTCCGTCCGGGGCGCTCAGCCCTCGCGGCGGCGACGGCGGTCGCGCAGCACGACCGAACCGCCGGCCAGGGCGGCGACCGCCAGCACCCCGCCGCCGAGCACGTAGGTGCCGGTGCGGCGGTCCCGGTCGGCCTGGGTCTCGGCGAGGCCGAGCGGCTGGGCCACGACCGGCGCCCGGTCGATGGCGACCTTCGGGTCCTCGTGCGCCTCGGGGACCTGGTCGTCGCCGCTCTGCACCGCCTTGACCGGGTCGACGACGCCCCAGCCGATGAACTTGTTCGGGCCGCGCTGGGTGCGCTGGGCGGTCTGCTCGATCCGGGCCCGGATCTGCGCCGGGGTCCAGTCGGGGTAGGCGCCCTTCAGCAGGGCCGCCACGCCGGCCACGTACGGCGCGGAGAAGCTGGTGCCGTTGTCGACGCACTGGCCGCCGGCCGGCACCGTCGACAGCATGTCGACGCCCGGGGCGGCGATGTCGACGAACTGGCCGTACTCCGAGAACGGGGCGCGCTCGTTGTTGCGGTCCGAGGCGCCGACGGCCAGCACGGTCAGGAAGGCCGCCGGGTAGGTGTCGCCCTCGCGGCCGTCGTTGCCGGACGAGGCGACGACCACCACGCCCTTGCGGTCGGCGTCCTCCACGGCCGCCTTCAGCTGGTCCTTCAGCGCGAAGTCGTTGGAGTCGCCCTCGGCCCGGACGTCCTGCGAGATGTTGATGACGTCGGCGCCCTTCGCCACGGCCTGCTGGATCGCCGTGATCAGGCTCTGGACGGAGCCGCTGCCCTGGTCGTCGTTCTGCTTGATCGAGAGGATCGCGGCGTCCGGCGCGAGGCCGACGAAGCCCGTCCCCGCGATCGGCCGGGCGGCGATGATGCCGGCCACCTTGGTGCCGTGGCCGACGGTGTCGTTCTTGCCGTCGTCCTTCTCGCCCTGCTGCTTGGGGGGCAGCAGCGAACTGCCGTCCTCCACCTTGTCCGCCAGCTGCGGATTGCGGTCGTTCACGCCGGTGTCGATCACCGCGACCTTGACCGGCTCGCCCTTCTTGCCCCCGGGCCCGTCCTTGGCGAACCTGCCCGTCCGGCCGTCCTTCCAGAGCTCGTTCAGCAGCACCCGCTGCAGCGCCCACGGCGTGCCCTGGACGTTCTCGGACGGGAACTTGCACTCGCCGGCCGCGGCTATGCCGATCGGAGACCAGCGCGGCGCGCTGTCCGAACCGGACGGCGAGGGCGTCGGAGCGGCCGCGTACGCCGGACCGGCGGCGAGCGATCCGACCATCCCCAGCACCGCGGACGCGGCGGCCGCCCTGCGGAACGTACCCAACGACACCTGTCTTCCCCTCATGATCCGATGCCGTGCGCGTCAGTACGCGCGAGGGGCGGGCGCCCGGTCGGACGCCCGCCCACACTGTCGCCGTGTCGCACGGCGGCGGAGCCTCAGCTCCAGACGGCCGTGTTCTTGGACTCGGTCGACTGGTAGCTCTGGGCGGCGTTGTCCAGCGAGGTGGCGATCTGGCCCAGGACCTGCTGCAGGTCGGCGGCCTTGTTGTCCCACTCGGCCTGGCGGGCCTGGTAGCCCTCCTGCGCCGCACCCTCCCAGGTGGAGGCGATGCGCTGCACGCCGGACTTCAGCTCGTCGAGCTGCGACTGGATGCGCTGCGCGGTCTGGCGGATCTCGGACGAAGCGTTCTGGATCGTCGAGAAATTGACGAGAATGTGGTCACCCATGGTGTCTCCTAGTCGATGGAATCTGCGCGGACCGGCGAACCGGCCGCACTACGGCCGAGGTCCTGCGGACCCGGGAGCTCAGTGACCGAGCCCGGACATCGAGGACTGCTGCTCCTGCTCCGTCTGCGCGTAGAGCTTGGTGGTCGTCTCGATCGCCTGCTTGATCTCGTCGAGCACCTTGTTGAGCGCGGTCGCGTCCTCGTTGAACCGGGTCTGCATCTGCTGGTAGGCCTGGGCGGCCTGGCCCTGCCAGCCGACCTTGATCGAGTCGACCAGCGCGTTGAGCCGCTGAATCTCGCCCTGGACCTGCGCGTTCACCTCACCGATGCGGTTGGCGAAAGCATTCATTTCCTCAGCGGTCGTCTTGAACTGACCAGCCATGATCCACCGTCCCCCATGAGACAGACATTTGCTCCGGGTGTTCCTGGTACGGCCCACCCGGTGACACCACGTTGCGGTGTCCCCAGCACTTTAGCCGCCGTTTGCAAGCGGCCCAACACCGGAGTACCGGTAGTTACCAGACCATGACACGGCCTACCGGACACCTGCACTGACGGATCGTCACGCGGTCTGCGCGGTCTCCGCGGCCTTGGTGCTCAGCGAACCGCCGGCCGGCACCAGGACCGACCACTGCAGCGGAACCAGGCCCGGGGCAACGGACTTGTAGCCGAGGCGGGCCTGCGCGCCGTTCTCCTCGTCCTTCGCCTGCGGCTGCTGCGGCGCCTGGCTCGGGGCGGGCGAAGGGCCGTTGCCGCCGTCGCCGTTGGCCTGCAGCGAGTACCGCAGACCGGTCTCGGTGATCAGGAAGGTGGTGCCCGAGGTGTCCTGGTTCTGCGGGCCGGCCTGGCCGTCCACCGCGCGGTACAGCACGCCGTGGCCGGGCGTCACGTGGGCGCTCGCGGAGCCCAGCGCGACCTTGGCCGGGTACTCGGTGTGCGCCCACACGGTGCGCTTGGGCAGGCCGTTGTCGTAGCCGGCGAAGGTGCTGCAGATCACCGAACGGGTGCCCTTGGGACCGACGTTGAGCGGCATCTGCGGCTTGGCGTCCGGCAGGTCGGTCTTGTCCAGCATGTCCTTGCTGACCTTGGCGGCGAGGTCGGCGGAGTCGGCCGGCGGCAGTTCCGCGGCCTTCGGCACGGAACCGCCGTACACGGCCCGCAGGTCCGGGCTGTTGCGGATCACCTCGGCCTGGAAGGGCGTGATCTCGAACAGCTTCTCCTTGCCCACCACGTAGTAGGTGTTCTGGAAGACCAGCAGCCGACCGACGAACGCCTCCGCGGTGTTGGTGAGCTTGACGTTGGAACGGGTCTTCACCGAGGTCAGGTCGGGGATCGTCGGGAAGTCGACGACCGCGCCGGACTCCAGGGTGTCCAGCCACGCCTTCGTCACCTGCTGCGGCTCCACGTTGACGCCGAACAGGCCGTTCTGCAGCGCGATCCGCCGGGCGCCCTCCAGGTCCACCTTGCCCACGGCGTGCTTCACGCCGTTCATGTCGACCAGGAACTTGCTGCCGACGTCGCCCTTGCGCAGCGGCGGCTCCTGGACGTACAGCCCCTGCCCCTCCTGCAGCACCATGCCCGGGTCGGCCAGCGTCTTCGCCTCGTTGCCGGCCGCGACGAACACAGCCTGGTTGATGCTCGCCTGGCTGGTGTCCACACCGGGCCGGTCGCAGACCGACCAGAGCTTCGCCTCACCGGCGTCGGCGGCCGACGGCAGCTTGTCCGGCGCGTACGGGATGCCGATGGTGGCGCCGTGGTTCTTGTAGTTGTCCAGCACCTTGTCGGCGACCTGGACGACCTTGGAACCGGCGGGCAGCAGCAGCTTCGCCGAGGACATGTTGAGGACCTGGTGCAGCACCTTCTCGTGGCTCTGCGGGTCCTCCAGCACCACGTAGCGGGTGGTGGAGTCCTTGCCCTGGATGATGTTCTTGCCGTCGTCCCAGTTCAGCGGGGCACTGGGCTTGATGACGCCCCACATGCCGAAGCCCGCCACGGCGACCGCCGCGACGACGAAGCTCGGCAGCACCGCCCGCACCGGGCGAGGTGCGTCCTCGTCGTTGCCCCCGCCGCCGGGCTGCAGGAACGCCCCCACCGTCCGCCGCCGCGCGAAGTTGTACGCGTTCAGCTCGTCCCTGCGTGATGCCATGCTCCCCGTCTCCCCTGTGTTTCCGCGCCTGTGCTGCCGTCAACGCGCGTTCGCCGTGCGTGAGTCTGCCACCCGGCGGGCACCGCGTGCGCCGAACCCTCTACGATGCCGCAGCAGACGGTGAGTACCGTAACGGGTACGGTTCACCGCCCGGCCGGCCGGGCCGTGACATCTGATCAGAGAGGGTCCATCGGGGGATGCCAAGCCAGACCGCTCCAGCTCGACGAAGCGCCTCGCACGGCCGCCGGCAGGGTGGCCGGGGTGCCGACCCCGGCGGTCGTCGGGCCCGGTCCGCGGCCCCCGCGACCGGCCCGGTGCCGCTGCGCGTCCACCCCCGGCCCGGCCTGCTCGGCGGCCGACTGCGACTGCAGCAGCTGGTGCTGCTGGAGGTCGCCGCCGCCCTGGTCGCGGTGGGATGGACGATCGCCCCGGCGATGGCCGGCGCCTTCGCCGTCCCCGCCGTCCTGCTCCTCGTGGTGGCCCTGCTGCCGCTCGGCGGCCGCAGCCTCCCGGAGGCGATGCGCGTCCGCTCGGCGATGAAGGCCCGCCGCAAGGAGGCGCAGTACAACGTGCCGCCGCAGGGCACCGACCCTGCCCTGGCGCCCGCGCTGGAGGTCGAGCCGGCCCTGCGCACCTGCACCCACGTCACCGAGACCGACCTCGGCGACGGGCGTCCGATCCGCCGCGAGACCGGCATGGTCGGCGACGGCACGTTCTACACCTCGGTGCTGCTGGTGCAGGCCAAGGACCAGCCGCTGCGGCCGGTGCGCACCGCGCTGCCGCTGCCGCTCGACATCGTGTGCTCGGCGCTGCAGGTGGACGACATCGCGCTGGAGTCCGTCCAGCTGGTGCAGCACACCCAGCCGGCGCCGGCCCCGCACCTGCCGGACCAGTCGCTGGCCGCCCGCGCCTACCAGCAGATCCAGGACGGCCCCGCCACCCCGGCGCTGCGGCTCACCTGGGTCGCGCTCAAGCTGAACCCGGAGACCTCGTCCACCGCGGTGCTCGCCCGCGGCGGCGGCGAGGAGGGCGCCCGCAAGACCCTGCAGCGGGTCACCGACCAGCTGGCCGGCCGGCTGAACGCGGCCGGGTTCACCGCCACCGTGCTGGACGAGCGCGAGCTCATCGCCGCGCTGGCCATCTCGATCTGCGCCAACCCGGTGGCCGTGGCCGGCCGCCAGGGCAGCGGCGGCGGCGGCGCGGCCGCCCGCCGCACCCAGGAGAGCAGCAAGTTCTGGCGGATCGACGACCGCTGGCACAGCACCTTCTGGATCTCCAAGTGGCCGCAGCTGAGCCGGCCGGGCGGCACGCCGGGCCGGATCTCCGCGCCCGACCTCGTCAACCTGGTCACCGGCACGCCGGCGCTGGCCAGCACCTTCAGCCTGACCGCCAGCCGGGGCACCGGCGGCTCGGTCGCCCTCAGCGGCCACGTCCGGGTCACCGGCCGCAGCGAGAGCGAGGTCGCCCAGGTGGGCCGCCTCGTGGAGTCCCGGGCGCAGACGGCCGGTGTCGGCCTGACCCGCCTCGACCAGGAGCAGGCGCCCGGCCTGCTCGCCACGCTCCCCCTGGGAGGGACGTCCTGATGGCCTATCAGTCCTACCCCACCCAGGCGCCTCAGCCGGCCGCCGAGCCCGCGCGCCCGACCCGGATCCGACCGGGCTTCGGCCTGCGCGGCCCGCGCCGCGAGAAGCACGTGCTCACCACCGAGGACCTCGCCGCGCTGTCCTTCCCGGTCGGCGACGACGGCGTGGTGATCGGTGTCGACCCGCACCAGCAGCCGGCCGTGATCGGCCTGTTCCGTCCGCACGCCTACGACGTGGTGCTGGTGGGCGGTGTGTGGACGGCGCAGGTCATCGCGCTGCGCGCGGCGGCCACCGGCGCCCGGGTGGCCGTGGAGACCGGCCGCCCGCAGACCTGGGCCCCGATGGCGCAGGCCGCCGGCGGCGGCCAGCCCTGCGTGACCGTGCACCAGGTCGGCCGGCTCGGGCCGCAGGGCGCGTCGGTCGCCTCGCCGGTGCTGGTCGTCCGCGACCTCGGTGCCCGCCCCTCGCGCAGCCGGCTGTCGGCCGCGCCGTGGCAGACCACGCTGACCCTGCTGCCGTACCTCGGCCCGAACGCGAGCCGGGTGCTCAACGCGGCCGACCTGGTCGGTGTGCAGCGCATCTCGCCGCAGGAGGCGGAGGTCGTCGCGCGGATCCTCTCGCTGGGCGACCAGGAGGTGGCCTCGCTGCCGACGCTGGGCGACAACATCACCCTGTGGGCGACCCGGATGCGCAAGCAGTACGTGATGACCAACCCGGTCGAGGCCGAGGCCCAGGTGCTGGGCGGCCCGCGCCGGATGGACTGACAGCACCCCACGGCACGGACGGCGTTCCGTGCTCCGCGGCCGGCACGGACCCCCGTGCCGGCCGCCACCGTTTCACGCGGTCGCCGCCGGGGACGGGGACGAAGAGAACACGCATCGGGCGTTCACCCTTTGGACGGTTCCCGGTGCGACGATCCGCCGTGCCCGCCGCGGTCCGGCAGCCGGTACCGCCTTCAGGTGACCGCGGATCACGTCCTAGTCTTGTTGCCCGACGACCGCGAAGAGCGGCGACGAAAACGAGGGAGCCCCAGTGAGCAGCGATCGGGACGGCGTCTACGTCGGCGACAACGCGGCGGAGGACGACGACGACTGGTCGGACGAGCCCGACTACGCTCCCCCGTCCTGGTACACGCAGAGCGCGGCTCCGGCGCAGCCAGCACCGGCTCCGGCGCCGTCCCCACCGCCGGCCGTCCAGCCCCCGGCCGTCCAGGACCCGGCGGTGCAGCCGCCGGTCGCCGTCCAGCCTCCGGTGGTCCAGCCGCCCGTCCCGGTGCCCGCTCCCGCGCCGGCCGCGGAGTCGGTTCCCGTTCCTGTTCCCGCGCCCGTCCCTGCCCCTGCGCCCGTGCCCGTCCCGGAGCCGGTGGTGGAGCAGCCGGTGGTCGCCGAGCAGCCGCCCTTCGTGCCCGCGCCCGCCCCGGTGGTCGAGCAGGCCGTACCGCAGCCCGCGCCGGCCGAGGCCGCGGTCGTCGAGCCCGCGCCCGTTCCGGTGCCCGCGCCCGCCCCGGTGCAGCCGGTGGCGGAGCCGGTGATGGAGGTGCAGTCCGTCGCCGTGCCGCCGGCCGAGCCGGTTCCCGCGCCGGGGCCCGTTCCTGCGCCCGCTCCCGCTCCCGAGCAGCAGGTCGCGCAGCCGTGGCCGCCCGCACCCCAGCAGCAGACCCCGCCCCAGCAGCCGGCGCAGCCGCAGACCCAGCAGCCGCAGACCCAGCAGCCGGGCCCGTACGCCCCGCCGCAGCAGCCGGTGCCGCCGGGCCCGCAGCCGTACCAGCAGGGTGCCCCTCAGCCCGGGCCGTGGCCGCAGCAGCAGGGTGTCCCGCCGACGGTTCCCGGCCCCGCGCCCGGTCCCGTCCCGGCTCCCGGTCCCGCGCCGGTGCCCGGTCCGCCGGTCGACCCGCGCACGGGCGGCTGGCCGCAGCCGCCGGCGTACCCGCAGCCGTACCAGCAGCAGGGCGGTGTCCCGCAGGCCCCGGCCGCGTTCCAGCAGGCGGGCCCGCAGCAGGCGCAGGCGCACGGCGCGGCGCTGGGCTACACCGCCGCCGTCGAGCTGTCCTCGGACCGGCTGCTGCGGGGGCAGCCGAAGGCCCAGCGCCAGCAGCCGCGGTTCCAGTTCGGCGGCAAGGCCGCGCAGGCCGACCGTGAGCGCAAGCTCGGGATCATCCGGACCCCGGTGCTGAGCTGCTACCGGATCGCGGTGATCAGCCTCAAGGGCGGCGTCGGCAAGACCACGACGACGACCTCGCTGGGCGCGACGCTGGCGAGCGAGCGCCAGGACAAGGTCATCGCGATCGACGCCAACCCGGACGCCGGCACGCTCGGCCGCCGGGTGAAGCGCCAGACCGGTGCGACCATCCGCGACCTGGTGACGGCGATCCCGCACCTGCGCAGCTACATGGACATCCGCCAGTTCACCTCGCAGGACCTGCACTCGGGCCTGGAGATCCTGGCGAACGACGTCGACCCGGCGGTCTCCACCACCTTCGACGACTCGGACTACCGCCAGGTCATCCAGACGCTCGGCCAGCACTACCCGATCATCCTGACCGACTCCGGCACCGGTCTGCTCTACAGCGCCATGCGCGGTGTGCTGGACCTCGCGGACCAGCTGATCATCGTTTCCACGCCCAGCGTGGACGGCGCCTCCAGCGCCTCGACCACGCTGGACTGGCTCTCCGCGCACGGCTACGCGGACCTGGTGCAGCGCAGCATCACGGTGGTCTCCGGGGTGCGCGAGACCAGCAAGATGATCAAGGTCGAGGACATCGTGGCGCACTTCCAGACCCGCTGCCGCGGCGTCGTGGTGGTGCCGTTCGACGAGAGCCTGGCGGCCGGCGCCGAGGTCAACCTGGCCATGATGAAGCCCAAGGTCCGCGACGCGTACTTCGAGCTGGCCACCCTGGTCGGCGAGGACATCGCCCGCACCCAGCAGGCCCAGCAGGCCGCGTGGGCGCAGCAGCAGGGCTACGGGCAGCAGGTGCCGCCGCAACAGCAGCCGTACCCGCCGCAGCAGGGCTACCCGCAGCAGCAGCCGCAGCAGCCGGGGTACGGCTACCCGGGGCAGCCCGCGCCGGGCGCGCCGTGGGCCCCGCAGCCGGGCCAGGCACCGCCGCCCGGCTGGGGCCAGCAGCCCCCGCAGGCCCAGCCCGGGGCGCAGCCGCTGCCGCAGGAGTGGCAGCAGCCGCAGCAGCCGGGGTACGGCTACCCGCCGCCGCAGGACGGCCAGCAGCCTCCGCCGCCCGGCTACGGCTACCCGCCGCAGCAGCACTGAGCCCGGCGGCACGGCGCACGCGAGCAGGCCCCCGACAGCACCTGTCGGGGGCCTGCTGCGTGCGAGGCGGCCGTCAGCCGGCGGTGTCGGTGAGCACCCGGGCCTGCTTGACGTCGTCGGCCATCCGCTCCAGCAGGGCCTCGATCGAGTCGAACTTCTCCATCCCGCGCAGGTACGCGAGGAAGTCGACGGCGACGTGCAGGCCGTACAGGTCGAGGCCGACCCGGTCGATGGCGTAGGCCTCGACGGTGCGGGCGGTGCCGTCGAAGGTGGGGTTGGTGCCCACCGAGATGGCGGCCGGCATCCGCTCGCCGTCGGCGGTGAGCCAGCCGGCGTAGACGCCGTCGGCGGGGACGGCGCTGTGCGGCACGGTCTCCACGTTGGCGGTGGGGTAGCCGAGTTCGCGGCCGCGCTGGGCGCCGCGGACGACCACGCCCTCGACCCGGTGCGGGCGGCCGAGCACCTCGCCGACACCGGCCATGTCGCCGGCGGCGACCAGTCGCCGGCACAGGCTGGAGGAGAACGCCTCGCCGTCGCCGGCGCTGCCGCTCACCTGCAGGTCGAGCACCTCGACCTCGAAGTCGTCGGCGCGGCCGAGCTCGGCGAGCAGGGCGACGTTGCCGGCGGCCCGGTGGCCGAAGCGGAAGTTCGGGCCCTCGACGACGGCCTTGGCGCGCAGCGCGTCCACCAGCACCGACCGGACGAAGAACTCCGGTGACTCCTGGGAGAATTCGAGGGTGAACGGCAGGACGAGCACGGCGTCGACGCCGAGCCCCTCGATCAGTTCGGCCCGCCGTGGCTGCGGGGCCAGCAGGGCCGGGTGGCTGCCCGGCCGGACGACCTCGCTGGGGTGCGGGTCGAAGGTGACGACGACGGACCGGGCGCCGAGCTCGCGGGCCCGCTCCACCACCCGCTCGATGATCAGCTGGTGGCCGCGGTGCACACCGTCGAACGATCCGATGGTGACGACGCTGCGCCCCCAGTCCCCGGGGATCTCCTCCAGGCCACGCCAGCGCTGCACCTGACCGCTCCTTGTTCCTCTGCCGCGCCTCGGGAGGCGCTCGAACACTCAACCCGAACCCCTATAGCGTGCCATGAGCCCGTCCCGGCTTCGGCACCGGAATGGCCTCGGCGCGGTGGGCGGCCCGTTCGGCCTCGGCCGCGGCGTACTGCGGGTCCCGGCCGGCGGCGGCGAGTTCGCGCAGCCGGGCGGTGAGCGGGCCCTCGGGCGGCGGCGGTGCGGTGTCCGGCCAGTCGGCGAGCAGCCGGGCGAAGGCGGCCGTCCGCCCGGCGGCCCGGACGAGGGCGGAGTCGGCCGCGGGCCACCGTCCGGCGATCCGGCGGACGAGGGCGCGGGCCCGGTCGGGCGAGGTGCGGGCGCAGCCGTCGGCGAGCCGGTCGAGCACGGCGCCGAGCACTCCGGGGTCGCGTTCGGCGGCGAGCAGCGCGTCCAGCAGGGCGGCCCGGGCGGGGTCGTCGGGGCCGCCCTGTACGGCGAGCACCGTGGCGAAGACCTTGCGCACGGTCGCGGGGGCGGTGACCGCCTCGGCGACCAGCGGCCGGGCGTCCTGCCCGGCGGCCAGCAGGACGTCCACGTGGGCGGCCAACTGCCCTGCCCGTTCGGGGTGTTCGCGCAGCTGCCGGGCGGCGAGCAGGACTCCCTCGCGGACGGTGCGGGGGTCGGTGGCGCCGGCGAGCAGCCGCAGTCCGTCGGCGACCGGGGCGGCGGGCTCGGCGAGCCGGCGCCGGACGGCGGCCAGGACGGCCCCGGGGTGGTCCTCCAGCGCGGGGGCGAGCGCGTCCGCGCCGAGAAAGGGGTCGTCGGCGGCGTAGGCGTCGAGGGCGCGCGGCAGGTGCGCGGCCCGGTCCTCGGGGTCCTGCAGCAGCAGGGCGAGGGCGGCGCCGTGCAGGGCGGGCTCGTCCTCGCGGCCGAGCAGGGTGAGCGCGGTGAACCGGAGCAGCCGCCGGCCGGCCGGGTTGGCGTGCGGGGCGGTGTGCAGGGCGTGCACGGCGGCGGCGATGTGCCGTTCGGGGCGCGGGTCGTGGCTCCAGCGGTCGACGGCGCGGCAGAGCGCGGAGGGCTCGTCCGCGGCGAGCCGGGCGAGCAGCGCGTCGGCGCGCGGGTGTGCGGCGGCGGCCAGGGCGTCCGTCAACTCGTCGACGGCGAGCCTGCGGTGGGCGTGCAGCAGGTCGTGGGCGAGGTCGGCGACCGTGGCGCCGGTGCCGTCGGCGAGCGGCCCGGTGTCGGCGAACCAGGCGCAGAGCAGCGGCTGGACGGTGACCGGGTCGGCGGCGAGCAGCGCGGCGGCCGCGGCCCGGTACGGCCGGCCGGGCGGGTCGGTGCGGACGAGGCCGCGCAGGTGGTCCAGCCGTTCGGCCGGGGAGAGCGGCAGCGCGGCCCACCAGGCGGGGGTGAACGCGGGGTGGCCGGCCAGCCCGGCCAGCAGTGCCCGGTGGGTGCCGGGCCGGGGCAGTACCGGCAGCACCGCGGCGAGCAGGCGGGCGGCCCACCAGGCGGTCTCGCTGCCGGGGGCGGTGGTGGCCAGGGCGTGCTGCAGCGACTGCAGGTGCCGGGCCAGGGCGGCTTCGTCGCCGGTCTCGGCGCAGCGGCGCAGGGCGGCGACGACCGGGCCGAGCCGGTGCCGCGGAACCCCGTGGCCGGCCGGTTCGCCGATGCCGTCGAGGCCCCCGGGATCCGCGTGACCGTTCGGCCCGCCGCTGCCGTCCGGGCGGCCGTGGCCGGACGGGTCCGTGTGGGCCGGGCCCGGGTCGAGCAGCAGCCCGAGGGCCCGGTCGAGGTCCAGGTGGCGGCCCTGCAGCCAGTCGGCGTGGTCCTCGCGGGCGAGCCGGTGGCCGTCCCCGGCGACGACGAACAGGCCCTCGGCGAGCACGGCGGCGCCCCAGCCGCCGGCCGCCGGGAAGAGCCGCTCGAACTCGGCGGCGGTCAGCCCGGCGTGGCCGGCGCCGAGCAGCAGCCTGGCGGCCTCGTGGACGCGTCCGGCGAGGGCGGCGGCGGTCCGGCGCAGCCGTCCGGTCTCCTCGCCGCCGGGCGACGGTGCGCCGCGGCGGTGGGCACCGGGGCGGCGGTCCTCGGCGGCCCGGATCCGGCGGGCGGCGCGCAGGCAGACCAGGTCGAGGTGGGCGGCGTAGAGCTCGCCGCGGCCGGCCGGGGTGCCGTGCAGGCCGGCGGCGGCCAGCTCGCCGGCGGTGCGCAGCGCCTCGGGATGGCCGGCGTCGGCGGGGGCCAGGGCGGCCGGGTCGGCGCCGTGCCGGCGGGCGGCCCGCTCGGCGGCGTCGGCGGGCAGCGGGCCGAGGCCGACCGGGCGGCCGACGGGCGTGGCCGGGCCGTCCCAGGTCTCGGGGCGGCAGGCGGTGAGCAGCCGGACGCGGTGCTCGGCGAGCCAGCCCGCGGTGGCGGCCCACCAGGCGCGCGACGGGGCGACGGGCGCCTCCTCGGGGGCGTCCAGCAGGACGAGCAGCGGGCGGGCGGCGTCCGCGCAGAGCTGCACGGCCCGGTCGACGGCGGGGGCGGGGACGGCGAGCCGGTCGGCGGCTGCGGCGAGGGCGCGGGCGACCGGCTCGGCGAGCGAGGTGTCGCCGGGGTCGAGGTCGGCGCCGCGCAGCCAGAGGGTGGGCAGCGGGCGGGCGCCGGCGGCGCGGCGCACGGCCAGGGCGGCGAGTTCGGTGCTGCGTCCGCTGCCGGGCGTGCCGACCAGGACGGTGAGCAGGTCCTCGGGCTCCTCGCCGGTGAGTCCGTCGGCCCGGCCGGTGCGGTCGGCGGCGAGCTCGGCGGCCCGGGAGGGGCCGGCGACGGCGGTGTGCAGCTGGGTGGCGGCGAGGTGCAGCACACCGCCGAGGTTGAGCGCGCTGCCGTGCGCGGGGACGCCCTCGGCGTTGCGGCGCAGCAGCCCGTGCAGGCCGGCGCCGGTGAGCGGTGCGGCGGCGACGGTGTCGGGGCGCTCGCCGCGCAGGGCCGGGGCGAGCACGGCGAGGACGGCGCCGGTGGCGGCGTCCAGGACGGGTGTGCCGGGCGGGGCGGCCTGCGGCGGCAGGGTGAGCACGAGGGTCCCGGGAACGGCGTGCAGGCCCTCCGGCAGCAGCAGGGCGGCCGTGCAGCGGCCGGCCAGGCCGACCGGCTGCGGGGCTGCGGGTGGTTCGCCCGGCGCGGACGGGCGGAGCAGGACGAGCGGCCGCCCGTCGATCCGCTCGGTGTCCCGGGCGACGGGCAGCGCGACGGGCAGGCCCGGCCCGGGCGGGGCGCCGGCCGCGGGGTGGAGCAGTGCGAGGCCGAGTTCGGGCAGCAGCTCGACGGCGTCCGGGCCGACCGTCCGGAGGCTGCCGTCGGGCAGTTGGAGGGCCAGCGCGGCGGGGCCGGCGGCGGCTTCGTGGGCGGTGACCACGGTGCCCTGCGGGTCGGCGGTGAAGCCGAGGCCGCGCAGTCGGCCGGTCTCGTCGCGGATGCCCACCAGGGCGTCCGCGGGAAGGGGCGGCCGCGGTCCTGCCGTCGCCCCCGGCTGGTGTCTGCCCGCCATCCGCGCCGTCCCTCCCGCCGGATCAGCCGGCGGCCGGCCCGGCCGCCGTACTCACCGCGGGGAGTCTGCCCCCGGCGGACGGCACACCACCCTGCGTGCGCCGTTCACGACACCGGTTCACTCCGCGCGCTCGCCCGAAAGGGTGAGCCCACGGAGTGAACCGGAAGCGGCGGGAGCGAAGGGTCTGCAGGTCAGCCGACGAAGACGGCCACCGGGCGGGCCTGGCCGGCCTTCTCCTCGACGAGGGCGAGGAACCGGCCCTCCGGGTCGAAGACCGCGATCGGGCCGTCGACGCCGAGCCCGGGGGCCTTGAGCCGCATGCCGTGCGAGAGCAGCTCGGCCTGCTCGGCGTCGATGTCCCAGCGGGGGAAGGCGGCGGCCGCCGCGTCGGCGATCGGCAGCACCTCCAGCTTCTCCTCCAGCTGCTCCAGGGTGCGGGCGTGCTCCAGGCCGTACGGGCCGACCTTGGTGCGGCGCAGCGCGGTGAGGTGGCCGCCGACGCCGAGGCCCTCGCCGAGGTCGCGGGCGAGCGCGCGGATGTAGGTGCCGGAGGAGCACTCGACGGTGACGTCCAGGTCGATCACCGGGGTGCCGTCCTCGGCGGTCGCGGCGCGCTGCTCGTGGACGGTGAAGGAGTGCACGGTGGTGGGCCGGGCGGCGAGTTCGAAGTCCTCGCCCTCGCGGACCCGGGCGTAGGAGCGCTTGCCGTCGATCTTGATGGCGGAGACCTTGGACGGGACCTGCATGATCTCGCCGGTCAGCGCGGCGATCCCGGCGTCGATCGCCTCGCGGGCGACGCCGTCGGCCGGGGTCGAGGCGGTGACCTCGCCCTCCCGGTCGTCGGTGATCGTGGTCTGGCCGAGCCGGATCGTCGCCTCGTAGGTCTTGCTGGTGAGCATCAGGTGGCCGAGCAGCCGGGTGGCCCGCTCGACGCCGAGCACCAGCACGCCGGTGGCCATCGGGTCGAGGGTGCCGGCGTGGCCGACCTTGCGGGTGCCGGCCAGCCACCGCAGTTTGGCGACCACGCCGTGCGAGGTGATGCCCTCCGGCTTGTCGACGACGACCAGGCCGTCCGGACCAGTTCCCTTGCGCTTCATCGGTTCTTTCTTCGCGGAATGGGTGGGCGGGGTCAGCCGGGCAGCGCGGCCCGGAAGCGGGCCACCACCGTCTCGACGTCCTCGCGGGCGGCGAAGCCGGCGGCGTAGACGTGCCCGCCGCCGCCGAGTTCGGTGCAGGCCGTGGCGACGTCCACGGCGCCCTTGGAGCGGCAGGAGCCGCGCAGGGTGCCGTCCGGGTCCTGCTTGAGCACGAGGGCGACCTCGGCCTCGGCGGGCCGCCGGAGCACGTCGATCAGGCCCTCGATCTCCTCGACGGTGACGCCGAACAGGGCCAGCTCCTCGTAGGGCACCCAGGTCCACACCAGGCCGCGGCCGCCGACCGCGTCCGGCTCGAACACGGCGCGCCCGAGGGCGCCGGCGAGCACCTTGAGGTAGCCGAACGAGGAGGTGTCCCAGAGCTGACGGGAGATCAGGTCGTGCCGGATGCCGGTGGCGAGCAGCCGGGCGGCGAGCTCGTGGGTGGCCGGCGTGGTGGCGGCGTACTTGAAGGAGCCGGTGTCGGTGGCGACGCCGGTGTAGAGGCAGGTGGCGAGCGCCGGGTCGAGCGGGACGCCGAGGCGGCGCAGCAGTTCGTCGACGAGCACGGCGGTGGCCGGGGCGCCCGGGTCGATCAGCCGGTGGGTGCCGAAGCCGGGGTTGGAGGCGTGGTGGTCGAGGACCACCATGACCGGGGCGGCGAAGGCCTTGTCGCGGAGCAGGCCGAGGCGGCCCTCGGAGGCGACGTCGAAGCAGAGCACCAGCTCGGGCACGTCGGGGACGTCCGCGGCGGGCACGATCATCTCCTGGCCGGGCAGGAAGGACAGCGACTCGGGGACGATCTGCGGGTCGTCGCCGAAGGAGACCCGCACGCGGTGGCCGAGCGAGCGCAGCGCGAGGCCCGCGGCGAGCGCGGAGCCCAGGGCGTCGCCGTCCGGGTTGATGTGGCAGATCAGGTCGATGTCGGCGGCCCGCCCGATCTCCGCCACGACGCGCTGCCACTCGTGGTCGAGGCCGGAGGCCTCCGTGCGTGGCCCCGGAAGCACCGCGAGGGCAGGCTCCACCGTGCTGGTGGAGACCGCCCCCGCGGTACCGGCCGCCGTCGGCTCGCCGGTCATGCCTACTCGTCCTCGTCCGCGTCGTCGTCGCGGGTGGTGCTGCGGTACGGGTCCGCCTCGCCGGCGTAGCTGGCGCCGGCGGCGGCGGTGCGCACCGCCGCGTCGGACTGGCGGGCCCGGTCGAGCAGGTCGTCGATGTTCTTGGCGTTGTCCGGCAGCGCGTCCGCGACGAAGGTCAGGGTGGGCGTGAAGCGCACCCCGGTCTGGCGGCCGACCTCGGAACGGAGGACGCCCTTGGCGCTCTCCAGGGCGGCCGCGCTGGCCTGACGCTCGGTCTCGTCACCGTAGACGGTGTAGAAGACGGTGGCCTCGCGCAGGTCCCCGGTGACCCGGGCGTCGGTGATGGTCACGTAGCCCAGTCGCGGGTCCTTGATCCGGCGCTGCAGGGTCTCGGCGACGACCACCTGGATGCGGTCGGCGAGCTTGCGCGCCCTTGCGGTGTCGGTCACGTTGCCTCCTCGTGCGATGGGCCCGGTACCCGGGTCGGTCACGCACCCGGTGGGGCCCCTGCCCCAACGTACCTGCCCGCGCCCAGCCTTGTGGGCGCTCTCGGTCCTGATCGGTGTGACGGTGGCGACTCCCGCCGACGCGGGGCCGCTCCGCCGAACCGGTGGTCACTCATCGTCGTCGTGGTGGTACCGCCTCCGTGCGGAGAGCAGCATCACCTCGGGGCGGCCGGCGACGAGCCGCTCACAGCTGTCCAGGACCTCGGTGACGTACGAGGCGTCCCCGGAGACCACCGCGAGGCCGATCTCGGCCCGGCGGTGCAGGTCCTGGTTCCCGACTTCGGCAGCGCACACGCTGTACTTGCGCTGCAGCTCGGCCACGATGGGCCGCACGATCGAGCGCTTCTCCTTCAGCGAGTGGACGTCACCCAGGAGGAGGTCGAACGTGAGTGTTCCTACGAACATGTGTGACAGGTCAGAGCCGACCTGGAGGCCTCGAAGAGATCCCCGTTCGGGGATGTACGAGGACCCTACACAGCGAGACCGGGGCCGGTCGACGGGTTATGCACCCGTCGGCCGGCCCCGGACAGTGAGCCGTTACGAGCGCGGCTTCTCGCGCATCTCGTAGGTCTCGATGACATCGTCGACCTTGATGTCGTTGTACGAGCCCAGGGTCACACCGGCCTCGAAGCCCTCGCGGACCTCGGTCGCGTCGTCCTTGAAGCGGCGCAGGCCCTCGATGTTGAGGTTCTCCGCCACGACCTTGCCGTCGCGCAGCAGGCGGGCCTTGGTGTTGCGGCGGATGACGCCCTCGCGCACCAGGACACCGGCGATGTTGCCGAACTTGGAGGAGCGGAACACCTCGCGGATCTCCGCGGAGCCGAGGCGCACCTCCTCGTACTCCGGCTTGAGCAGGCCCTTGAGCGCGGCCTCGATCTCCTCGATCGCCTGGTAGATGACCGAGTAGTACCGGATGTCGACGCCCTCGCGGTCGGCCGCGGTACGGGCACGCCCCTCGGCGCGCACGTTGAAGCCGATGATGATGGCGTCCGAGCCCATCGCCAGGTCCACGTCGGACTCGGTGATGGCACCCACACCGCGGTGCAGGATCCGGAGCTCGACCTCCTCGCCCACGTCGAGCTTGACGAGGGCGTCCTCGAGGGCTTCGACGGAACCGGAGACGTCACCCTTGATGATGAGGTTGAGCTTCTCGATGGAGCCGGCGGCCAGGGCGGCCTCCAGACCCTCCAGCGAGACGCGGACACGGCGCTGGGCCATGGACGCGTTGCGGTCGCGGGCGGCGCGCTTCTCGGCGATCTGGCGCGCGGTGCGGTCCTCGTCGACGACGATGAAGCTGTCGCCGGCGCGGGGCACCGAGGTCAGACCGAGGAGCAGGACCGGACGGGACGGGCCGGCCTCGGTGAGGCTGTTGCCGTTCTCGTCCAGCATCGCGCGGACGCGGCCGTAGGCGTCGCCCACGACGATCGAGTCGCCGACGCGGAGCGTGCCGCGCTGGACGAGCAGCGTCGCCATGGCGCCGCGGCCCTTGTCCAGGTGGGCCTCGATCGCGATGCCCTGCGCGTCCTGCTCCGGGTTGGCCCGGAGGTCGAGCGAGGCGTCCGCGGTGAGGACCACGGCCTCCAGCAGCTGGTCGATGTGCAGGCCCTGGCGGGCGGAGATGTCGACGAACATGGTGTCGCCGCCGTACTCCTCGGCCACCAGACCGAACTCGGTCAGCTGACCGCGGACCTTGGTCGGGTCGGCACCCTCGACGTCGATCTTGTTGACCGCGACCACGATCGGCACGCCGGCGGCCTTGGCGTGGTTCAGCGCCTCGATCGTCTGCGGCATGACGCCGTCGTTGGCCGCGACCACCAGGATCGCGATGTCGGTCGACTTGGCACCACGGGCACGCATGGCGGAGAACGCCTCGTGACCCGGGGTGTCCAGGAAGGTGATGCGGCGCTCCTCGCCGTTCACCTCGGTCTGCACCTGGTAGGCACCGATGTGCTGGGTGATGCCGCCGGCCTCGCCCGCCACCACGTTGGTCTTGCGGATGGCGTCGAGCAGGCGGGTCTTGCCGTGGTCGACGTGACCCATGACGGTCACGACCGGCGGACGCGGCGCCAGCATCTCCTCGTCGCCCTCGTCGACACCGAAGTCGATGTCGAAGGACTCGAGCAGCTCGCGGTCCTCGTCGTCACGGCTGACGATCTCCAGCACGAAGCCCATCTCGCCGGCCAGCAGCTCGAGGGTGGCGTCGGAGACCGACTGGGTCGCGGTGACCATCTCGCCCAGGTTGAACATCACCGAGACGAGCGCGGCCGGGTTGGCGTTGATCTTCTCCGCGAAGTCCGTCAGGGAGGCACCGCGCGACAGGCGGACGGTCTGTCCGTTGCCGCGGGGAAGCATCACACCGCCGACGGACGGGGCCTGCATGGCCTCGTACTCCTGGCGCTTCGCCCGCTTCGACTTGCGGCCACGGGCCGGACGGCCACCGGGACCGCGACCGAAGGCACCCTGCGTGCCACCACGGCCACCCGGACCACCGGGACGGCCGCCGAAGCCACCGGGACGGGCACCGCCGCCGCCGAAGCCGCCACCGCCGCCGGCACCGCCACCCGGACGGGGGCCGCCGAAGCCGCCGCCCGCCGGACGCGAGCCCGGACCGGCCGGACGACCGGCGAAGCCGGGACGGCCGCCACCGGCGCCGCCACCCGGACGGGCACCGGGGCCGCCACCCGGGCGCGGGCCCGGACGCGGGCCCGGACCGGCCGGACGCTGCGGCATCATGCCGGGGTTCGGACGGGGCATGCCCGCGGGGCTCGGGCCACCGGGACGCGGCGCGGCGGGACGGGGCAGCCCGTCCGGACGCGGAGCGCCACCGGGACGCGGGGCGCCACCGGCACCGGGACCACCCGGACGCGGACGGTCGCCACCGGCACGCGGGGCGCCACCGGCACCGGGCGCACCGGCACCCGGACGCGGACGGTCGCCACCGGGACGCGGGGCGCCGCCGGCACCGGGCGCACCGGCACCCGGACGCGGACGGTCGCCACCGGGACGCGGGGCGCCGCCGGCACCGGGACCGCCCTGACGGCGCTCGCCGGGCCGGGCCATGCCGGTGTTGCTCGACGTGAAGGGGTTGTTGCCCGGACGCGGGCCGGCCGGACGCGGGCCCGGACGGGCCGCGGGGTTGGCCGGACGCGCAGCGGCCGGACGGGACTCACGGGCCTCGCCGGCCGGGGCCGGGGAGGAGAACTCGGCCGCCGGCGCCGCGGGAGCGGCGGCCGCAGCCGGACGGGCCGCCGGACGCGGGCCGGGCGTCGGCGCGCCACCCGGGCGGGCAGCCGCGGGGGCGGCCGGCGCGGACGGGGCCGCGGCGGCGGGGGTGGGACGGGGGCCCGGCGTCGCGGTGGGACGCGGGCCGGGGGTGGGCGCACCCGGCTTGGGTGCAGCCGCGCCGGCACCGCCGGCGGGCTGGGGCGCCGCGGGCTTCCGCGGGCCAGGCTTCGCGGAGGAACCACCGGCAGGCGGCGTCGCTCCCAAAGCGTCAGTCAACTTGCGAACGACCGGCGCCTCGATCGTCGAGGACGCCGAACGCACGAACTCACCGAGCTCGGTGAGCTTGGCCATGACGGCCTTGCTCTCCAAGCCAAGTTCCTTGGCAAGCTCGTATACCCGGACCTTAGCCACTTCGCTCCTGTCTATCCGTCCGGGGTCATCGTCCGCCGGACTGTCGCTACTTCATGGGCGTACTCATCGCGTACTCATCGAGTGCTCATCGCAATCTCGACCTACTTCCATCTCGCGAGGTACCTGACGTTTCGCACCGCACACGACGAACGTGTGCCGTGCACTCACTGCGGTGCTCCGCCGCGCCTGACTCCTCAGGACGCCGGGGCCGCGCCCGCCCGCTGCTCGACGTGTGACCGCAGTGCATCGGTGTCGAGCGGACCCTGGAGCCGGAAGGCCCTGGGGAACGCACGACGACGGACCGCGAGGTCGAGGCAGGCGGGATCGGGATGCAGATGTGCACCCCGCCCCGGCAGTGCGCCGCGGAGATCGGGGACGCAGACGCCCTCGACCGCCACGACACGCAGCAGCTCGTGCTTGGCCGCGCGCTTGCGGCAGCCCACGCAGGTGCGTTCAGGGCATGCGCGGACATGCGTCCGGCCAGACAACCTCAAGTCTACCCCTCCGATGGGACATGGCGCCGCCCCGCCGATCTCCGCGGGACCGTGACAACGCCGACTACTGGTCCGGGGATTCCCCGGCGGGGGCCTCCGTGTCGGGCCGGATGTCGATCCGCCAGCCCGTCAGGCGGGCTGCCAGGCGGGCGTTCTGGCCCTCCTTGCCGATCGCCAGGGACAGCTGGTAGTCCGGCACGATCACCCGTGCGGAGCGCTGCGCGTAGTCCACGATCTCCACCTTGGTCACCCGGGCGGGCGACAGCGCGGCGGCGACCATCTCGGCCGGGTCCTCCGAGAAGTCGACGATGTCGATCTTCTCGCCGTGCAGCTCGGCCATCACGTTGCGCACCCGGCCGCCCATCGGGCCGATGCAGGCGCCCTTGGCGTTCAGGCCCTGCTTGCGGGACCACACCGCGATCTTGGTGCGGTGGCCGGCCTCGCGGGCGATCGCGGCGATCTCCACCGAGCCGTCCGCGATCTCCGGCACCTCCAGCGCGAAGAGGCGCTTCACCAGGTTCGGGTGGGTGCGCGAGAGGGTCACCGACGGGCCGCGCACGCCGCGGCGCACACCGACCACGTAGCAGCGCAGCCGGGTGCCGTGCTTGTACTCCTCGCCGGGCACCTGCTCCTGCGGGGGCAGGATCGCCTCCAGCTTGCCGATGTCGACCAGGATGTTCTTGGGGTCGTTGCCCTGCTGGACGACACCGGTGACGATGTCGCCCTCCTTGCCCGCGTACTCGCCGAAGGTCTGGTCGTCGGCGGCGTCCCGCAGGCGCTGCAGGATGACCTGCTTGGCGGTCGACGCGGCGATCCGGCCGAAGCCGCTCGGGGTGTCGTCGAACTCCTTCGGCTCGACGCCCTCCTCCAGCTCGGCGGAGTCCTCCAGCGCCCAGACCGTGACGTGTCCGGTCTTGCGGTTCAGCTCGACCCGGGCGCGACGGCGCGAGCCCTCGGTGCGGTGGTACGCGATGAGGAGCGCCGACTCGATCGACTCGACCAGCAGGTCGAACGGAACGCCCTTCTCGGTAACCAGCCCACGCAGGGCGCTCATGTCGATGTCCACGGCTACGCCTCCTCTTCTCTCTTCAGGTTCATGATCGGGGCCGTGCCCCGGCTACGCGTCGTGCGCGGCGGCGTCGTCCGCATCGACGTCGTCGGCGTCCGCGTCGTCGGCGTCGGCGACGATGTCCTCGGCCTCGTCGAGGAGCGCCTCGTCCTTGCGGTTGAACTCGACCTGGACCCGGGCCTTGGCGACCTCGGTGAAGGCCAGCCGGCGCTCCTTGGGGCGGCCGCGCCCCTTGACCGGCTGCACCTCGACGAGGGCACCGTCCTCGTCGCTCTCCAGCACCCGCGCGACGATCTCGCCGCCCTCGACCAGCTGGATCTTCGCCAGCCGGCCCTCGGCCCGGGCCCAGTGGCGGGGCAGCACGAGCGGGCGCTCCGCACCCGGGGAGCCGACCTCCAGCAGGTACGCGGCACTGCCCATCAGGTCGGAGTCGTCCAGCGCGCGGCCGACCTCGCGGCTGAAGTCCGCGATCGCGTCGAGGTCCACACCGCCGTCGGCGTCCACGTCGATCTGGACCTGGCGGCGGCTGCCCGCCTGGGTGATCCTGACGTCCTCCAGGTCGAGGCCCGCCTCGGTGGCCAGGGGTTCCAGCAGCGCACGCAGCCGGTCGGTCTGGGGGGTGCTCATCCGGGTGACTCCTCGGCCGCGTCTGCTGTTGTCAGGTGCTAACTCACGGCGCAGCCTATCCGGTCCACCGGGCAACCGCCGATTCCGACCGTGCCGCCCGCCGGGTGACACCGGCGCCCTGCGAGCAAGCTCACACCCGGCCGATCGGGCCCGCCCGGCCGTCCGGCGCCGCGGGGGCCCTGCCATGATGCGGAGTGACCACACGGTGACCCAGGGGCGCGGCCCCGCGAGACGAGCGGGAGCGTGTCGATGCCGTCCCCCACCCGGCGGACCGTCCTGGCCCTCGGTGCGCTGGCCGGCGCGCTGCTGGCGGCGGGCTGCACCGAGGACCGCCGGGACGCCGACCGCACGGCCCGACCCGACCCCGACCTCCCGCTGCGGCTGCGCGCGGTCGCCGCGACCGACCGGCTGCTCGCCGGCTACGACGCGGTGATCGCGGGCCCCGGCGCCGACCGGGCGGCCGCCCTGCGCGAGCTGCGCGCCGACGTGGAGGAGCACCGGGCCGCGCTCGCCGCGGGGCTGCCGACCGCGTCGCCGTCCGGGCCCTCCCCCGCCGCGTCCGCCACCGCCCCGTCGCCCGCGGCGCCGGTCGCGGCCGACGTGCCCGGGCTGGCCGCCGCCGAACGGCGCACCGCCGCCGAGCGGCTCACCGACCTGGAGGCGGCCTCCCCCGCGCTCGCCCGGCTGCTGGCCGCCGTCTCCGCCTCCGGTGCCCTGCACGCCCGGGCGCTCGGCGACCCCGGACCGATCGCCCCGCCCGCGCCCACCGCCCCGGCGGCCGGCCCCGGTGCTCCGGCCCTTGCCGCCTCCCCGACGGGTGCGCCGCCCGCCTCCCCGACCGGTGCGGTGCCCTCCGGGTCCGCCGGTCCGTCCGCGGGCGGGCGTCCCGCGCCGCTGCCGACCGGCGCGGTCGCCGCCCTGCAGGCCGCGCTGGCCGCCGAGCACGCCGCGGTGTACGGCTACGGCGTGGTGGGCGCCCGGCTGCCGGCCGGGCCGCAGCGGGAGGCCGCCCGCGCCGGGTACGCCGTCCACCAGGCCCGGCGGGACGCGCTGCAGCGCGAGCTCGACGGCGCCACCCCCACCGCCGCCGCGGCCGGCTACCGGCTGCCGTTCGCGGTCACCGACGCCACGGGCGCCGGGCAGCTCGCCGCGCACATCGAGACCCAGCTGACCGCCGTCTGGGCGGACGCCGTCGCCGGCACCACGGGGGCGCTGCGGCAGACCGCCGCCACCGCGCTGCGGGAGACCGCGCTCGGCGCCGCGCAGTGGGGCGCCGACCCGTCGGCCCTGCCCGGCCTGCCCGATGCGGCCGACGCGGCCGACGCGGCGAGCGGCACACCGGGCGCGAGCGCGTCGGCGAGCGGCTGACCAGCGGCTTCCCGCCGATGGCCGACAATGGACGGTGCGCCCCGCTGCGGGGCGCACCGAGCGAGAGGCCACCATGTCGGCACTGCCAGGCCAGCAGATCACCGTCCCCGAGCGGCTCGCGGACACCGTGCAGGCCTGCGCGGGCGACGAGGGACGGGCCTGGCTGGCCGCCCTGCCCGAGCTGGTCGCCGCCCACCTGGACGGCTGGGGCCTGACCCTGGAGCGGGTCGCCGACCCGGGCGGCCCGATCAGCCTGATCGGCTACGTGCACCGGGACGACGACCTCGCACCGGCCGTCCTCAAGGCCGGGCTGGTGACGCCGGAGACCGAGCTGGAACACGCCGCGCTGCGGCACTGGGCGGGCCGCGGCGCCGTCCTGCTGCTCGACGCCGATCCCGCGACCGGGGTGCTCCTGCTGGAGCGGCTGCACGGCGACATCCCGCTGCGCTCGCTCGCCGAGTCGAAGGCGATGCTGGAGGCGACCGGCCTGCTGCAGCGGCTGTGGGTGCCGCCGGCCGAGGGCCATCTTTTCCGGCTGGTGGTGGACGTGGCCGCCGCGCTGGCGGAGCGGATCGCCGGGCGCCGTGCGCTGCCCGGTGCGGAGGCCGCCGGGCCGCTGGTCGACGAGGCGCTGGAGACGGCCGCCGCGCTGGCCGGGTCCGAGCCCGAGCGGTTCCTGCTGCACGGGGACTTCCACCACGGCAACGTGCTCGCGGCGGACCGTTCGCCCTGGCTGGCGATCGACCCGCAGCCGGTGGTCGGCGAGCGCGCCTGGGACCTCGCCCGGCTGGCACAGGACCGGATGGACACCCTGGCCGGCTCCCCCGGCCCCCGGGCGGCCGTGCGGCGCCGGCTGCAGCAGCTCTCCGGCGCGCTGGAGGTCGACCGGGACCGGCTGCGCGGGTGGACGCTCTTCCGCACCGTGGAGGCCGGTCTGGGGAGCCTGGCGGCGGGCGACCGCGCCGCGGCGGAGCTCTACCTGGAGTTCGCGGCCTGGCTGTGAACCGCGGCGAGCGGCAGCCGGGCCCCCATCACCGCGTAGGGGCGGACGGTGTTCGGGAAGCGCACCGCCCGTGCGAGGTCGCGGTAGCCGAGCGAGCGGTAGAGCCGGCGGGCCGGGGTCTCGGCGTCGATCGCGGACAGGATGCTGCGGTCCTTGCCGGAGCGCTCGCACAGGCCGCGGATCAGCGCGCTGCCGAGGCCGCGCCCCTGGTAGCCGGGCAGCACGTGCAGTTCGGTGACGGCGAAGACCCCGTCCAGCCAGTCGCCGTAGCCGCCGGCCTCCAGGTACGGCTGGATGACGGTGGACCACCAGTGCTCGCGGGAGTTCGGCATGCCGTAGCCGAAGCCGACCAGCCGGCCGCCGCTCATCGCGCCGAGGGCGAGCACACCGGGCTGCTGGGCGTGCCGACCGACGATGTGCAGCCGCACCGCGACCTCCTCGGGCGTCAGCCCGAAGGCCAGGGCCTGCACCTCCAGCGCGTACGGCGCCCAGGCCGCCAGGTCGATGGCCTCGATCGTCACCTCGGTGAGCTGCTCCATGACCGGGACGTTACTCCTCGAAGGCCTGCTGTGACCTGCGAAGACCGGGATCCGCCGGTGGTCAGAACAGGACGCTCATGAAGGCGCCGACCTCGGTGAAGCCGACCCGCTTGTAGGCGGCCCTGGCGCGCAGGTTGAAGTCGTTCACGTAGAGCGAGACGACGGGGGCGACCTCGCGCAGCGCGATGTCCAGGACGGCGGCCATGCCGGCCTTGGACAGGCCGCGGCCGCGGTGCTCGGGGGCGACCCAGACGCCCTGGATCTGGCAGGCGCCCTCGGTGACGGCGCCGACCTCCGCCTTGAACAGCACCTCGCCGTCCTCGGAGAAGCGGGCGAAGGAGCGGCCGGCCGAGACCAGTTCGGCCACCCGGGCCTGGTAGAGCAGGCCGCCGTCGCCGGCGAGCGGCGAGATGCCGACCTCCTCGGTGAACATCGCGACGCAGGCCGGCATCAGGGTCTCGATCTCGTTCCGTTGCACCCGGCGGACCAGTCGGTCCGCCTCGACGTCCGCGGAGGGGGCGGTGGCGGCCATCAGCGGCTGGTGCGCTCGGACGTCCCGGGCGGGGCCCCAGCTGCGCTCCAGCAGGGCCCACAGGTCCGCCGTGGGGCCGGCCGGGCCGACGATGGAGGAGCAGCGGCGGCCCTGCCGCCGGGCGCGCTCGGCGAAGGCCCGGACGGCCTCCGGTCCGGCGTTGACCAGGACGAGGTTGGCGCCCGCGTAGCAGAGCGACTCCAGCCGGCCGTCCTCGCCGTGCCAGCCCCACATCTCGCCGCCGAGCCGCCACGGGTCCAGGCCGACCGCCTCGACCCGGGTGGCGACGAAGGCGTTGGCCACCGGGTCCCGGTGCAGGATCTCCAGGGCGTCGTCGAGATCCGGGGCGTCGAGCAGGCGGGTGGCCGCCAGGGCCCGTGCGGCCTGGAAGGGTCCGGGGAGCATCACACCTCGATCGAGCACAGGCACCTCACTAGACACGCCCCACGGGACTTCTGCCGCACCCTACTCCCCCGGGCGGCGCGGCAGGGAACACGAGGGCCGTCCGTACACCCCCGCAGGCCCCCGGGACGGGGGTGCGGGGGGCGTGCGGACGGCCCCGGAGTCAGCGGTCGCTACCCGGTCACTCGGCGGCGACCACGACGGGCGCACCGGACTCGACGCCCTGCTCCTGCATCTGCTCGGCCAGCTTGAGGGCCTCCTCGATGAGGGTCTCGACGATCTTCGACTCGGGGACGGTCTTGATGACCTCGCCCTTGACGAAGATCTGGCCCTTGCCGTTGCCGGAGGCGACGCCCAGGTCGGCCTCGCGGGCCTCGCCGGGGCCGTTGACGACGCAGCCCATGACGGCGACGCGCAGCGGCACCTCCATGCCCTCCAGGCCGGCGGTGACCTCCTCGGCGAGCTTGTAGACGTCGACCTGGGCGCGGCCGCAGGACGGGCAGGAGACGATCTCCAGGCCGCGCTGGCGCAGGCCGAGCGACTCCAGGATCTGGTTGCCGACCTTGATCTCCTCGGCCGGCGGGGCGGAGAGGGAGACCCGGATGGTGTCGCCGATGCCCTCGGCGAGCAGGGCGCCGAAGGCGACGGCCGACTTGATGGTGCCCTGGAAGGCGGGGCCGGCCTCGGTGACGCCGAGGTGCAGCGGGTAGTCGCAGGCGGCGGCGAGCTGGCGGTAGGCGTTGATCATCACGACCGGGTCGTTGTGCTTGACCGAGATCTTGATGTCGCGGAAGTCGTGCTCCTCGAAGAGCGAGCACTCCCACAGCGCGGACTCGACCAGGGCCTCCGGGGTGGCCCGGCCGTACTTCTCCAGCAGGCGCTTGTCGAGCGAGCCGGCATTGACGCCGATCCGGATCGGGACGCCGGCGCCCTTGGCGGCCTTGGCGATCTCGCCGACCTTGTCGTCGAAGGCCTTGATGTTGCCGGGGTTCACCCGGACCGCGGCGCAGCCTGCGTCGATCGCGGCGAAGACGTACTTCGGCTGGAAGTGGATGTCGGCGATCACCGGGATCTGCGACTTCTTCGCGATGATCGGCAGCGCGTCGGCGTCGTCCTGGGAGGGGACGGCGACCCGGACGATCTGGCAGCCGGAGGCGGTGAGCTGCGCGATCTGCTGGAGGGTGGCGTTGACGTCGGAGGTCAGCGTGGTGGTCATCGACTGGACCGAGACCGGGGCGTCGCCGCCAACCGGGACGTTGCCGACCATGATCTGACGCGAGTAGCGGCGCTTGGCGAGCGGCTTGAGCGGCAGGGACGGAATACCGAGCGAGATCGCGGACATGTGCGCAGGGTTCCCCTGGGTGAGGTCGGTGAGCCGGCCGGTTTGCTCGGGCCGGGCCGGGTGCGTCGATGAGGTCGCACCCGGCACACAACGGTACGGCACGCCCGCGGGCCCCAGCACATCCGGCGGTGCGGTGCCGGGCCCGGCGGGCGGTCGGCGGTCAGTTGAGCTTGACCGGGTTGACCACGTCGGCGGCCATGACGAGCACGGTGAAGCAGATGAAGACGGTGGCGACGACGTACGCGAAGGGCATCAGCTTGGCGACGTCGAAGGGGCCCGGGTCGGGGCGCTTGAGCAGCCCGGCCAGGCGGCGGCGGACCGACTCCCAGATCGCACCGGCGATGTGGCCGCCGTCCAGCGGCAGCAGCGGCAGCATGTTGAACAGGAACAGCGACAGGTTGATGCCGGCCAGCAGCTGGACGAAGAAGGCGAGCTGCTGGGTGGCCGGGATGTCCATGGCGAAGACGTCGCCGCCGAGGCGGGCGGCGCCGACCATGCCGATCGGGGAGTCGGTGGAGCGGGGGGTGCCGTCGACGACGGCGTGCCACAGGCCGGGGATCTTGCCGGGCAGCGCGACCAGCGAGGAGACGCCGTGCTCGGCCATCGAGTACATCTCGTCGGTGGACTCGCCGAGGCTCATCCGGACGACACCGGTGGTCGGGGTGAAGCCGAGGAAGCCGGCGGTGACCGGGTCGCCCTTGACGGTGCGGCCGTCCTTGTCGACCGGGTTCACCGTGTTGCTGGTGATGTCGGCGGTCAGCGTCAGCCGCTGGCCGCCGCGCTCGACGACGATCGGGACCTGCTTGCCGGGCGACTTGCGGATGTCCGCCTGGAGCTGCTTGTAGCTGTGGATCTCGTCGCCGCCGAAGGAGACGAAGCGGTCGCCGGCCCGCAGCCCGGCCAGGTTGGCCGGGGACTTGGGCGCGTCGGTGGGGCAGGTGTCGGTCGGCTGGCCGGCCTTGACGACGCACTGGCTGACGGTGGAGACGGTGGGCACCGCCGTCTGCACGCCCATGCCCATGAACAGGAGCAGGAAGAGCACCACCGACAGGATCAGGTTCATGAACGGGCCGGCGAACATCACGATGACCCGCTGCCAGGGCTTGCGGGTGTAGAAGAGCCGGTGCTCGTCACCGGGCTGCAGCTCCTCGTAGGAGGCCTCCCGGGCGTCCTCGATCATGGTGCGCCAGGGCGAGCTGCTGCGCTTGGTGATCCGGCCGTCCGCGCCCGGCGGGAACATCCCGATCATCCGGATGTAGCCGCCGAGCGGGATCGCCTTGATGCCGTACTCGGTCTCGCCCTTCTTGCGGGACCACACGGTCGGGCCGAAGCCGACCATGTACTGCGGAACGCGGATCTTGAACAGCTTGGCGGTGGAGAGGTGCCCCAGCTCGTGCCACGCGATCGAGAACAGCAGCCCGATCAGGAAGATCAGGATGCCGAGCACCCACATCAGATTCGTCACCGCTCGCCCTTCGCCATGCCGTCGTCGTTCCGTTCGCCGCCGTCGTGCTCTCAGCCCGCCGCGAGCTCGCGGGCCCGGGCGCGGGCCCAGTCCTCCGCCAGGAGGACGTCCGCGACGGTGAGCGAAGTTCCCCGCGCGGGGGTGCCGTGCTCGGCGACGACCTTGGCCACAGTGTCCACGATCCCGGTGAAGGGCAGCCGGCCGCCGAGGAAGGCGTCGACGCACTCCTCGTTGGCCGCGTTGAAGACCGCTGGGGCGGTGCCGCCGAGCGCACCGACCTCGCGGGCGAGCGAGACGGCCGGGAAGGCCTCGTCGTCGAGCGGGAAGAACTCCCAGGTGGCGGCCTTCGTCCAGTCGCAGCCGGGGGCGGCGTCCGGGACGCGCTCGGGCCAGCCGAGACCGAGCGCGATCGGCATCCGCATGTCCGGCGGACTGGCCTGGGCGAGGGTGGAGCCGTCGGTGAATTCGACCATCGAGTGGACGACCGACTGGGGGTGCACCACGACCTCGATCCGGTCGAACGGGACGTCGTAGAGCAGGTGCGCCTCGATGACCTCCAGGCCCTTGTTGACCAGGGTCGCGGAGTTGATCGTCACCACCGGGCCCATCGCCCAGGTCGGGTGGGCGAGCGCCTCGGACGGGGTGACCCCGGCCAGCTCGGCCCGGCTGCGGCCGCGGAACGGGCCGCCGCTCGCGGTGACCACCAGCTTGCGGACCTCGGCCCGGGTACCGGCCGCCAGCGCCTGGAAGAGCGCGGCGTGCTCCGAGTCGACCGGCACGATCTGGCCGGGCGCCGCCACGGCCTTCACCAGCGGGCCGCCGACGATCAGCGACTCCTTGTTGGCGAGCACCAGCACCCGGCCGGCCTCCAGCGCGGCCAGGGTCGGCCGCAGGCCGATCGAGCCGGTGATGCCGTTGAGCACCGAGTGGCACTCCGAGGCGGCGAGTTCGGTCGCGGCGTCCGGGCCCGCCAGGATCTCCGGCAGCGGACGGCCCGCGGCCCCGGCCGCGAGCGCCTCGCGCAGGGCCGGGACGGCGCTCTCGTCGGCCACCGCCACCGTCCGCACGCCGAGCTGCAGGGCCTGCTCCGCGAGCAGCGCGACCCGGCCGCCGTTGGCGGACAGCGCCACCACGCGGAACCGGTCGGGGTTGCGCAGCACCACGTCGATGGCCTGGGTGCCGATCGAACCGGTGGAGCCGAGGATCACGAGCTCCCGCGGACCGTCCGGGTCCTTGACCGCCGGGGTGTAACGGAGCTGGGGGTGGGCGAGCGAGTTCATGCCCCCATTGTGTCGTGCGGTGGGCGGTGCCCGACGCAGGGTTGTCCGGGTCGGACCACTCCCGGGACCGCTCCCGGGACTACTTCCAGGCCCAGATCCTCCCGACCGCCTTGCCGTCCGCGCCGACCTCCCACTCGAAGGCGCCCGCGACGCCCCGCAGGTCCGCGAACTCGGGCGAGTCGCTGCTGTAGACGATGGTGCCGCGCCAGCTGGTGCCGCCGCCCTCGGTGAAGCGGCCGACCCCGCCTCCCTGCCAGGAGGCGTGCGCGCCGGTGGGGCTCATGATGACGCCCTGCCCCTCCCCGTACAGGGTTCCGTCGGGGCGCAGCCGTCCGGTGTAGCTGCCCGTGTCGTTGACCGTGACGCCGAGCAGTTGTCCGGTGCCGGTGAACGAGGTCTCCACGACGGGCGGCAGCCCGTGGTCGCCGCGGACCACCCGCTGGCCGGTGACCTGTGCCTGTTCCTCTCCGATGAGGTCGCCGAGCATGATCGACCTCCCTTCCTCCCCTTCCGGACTACGCCCCCTGCGAGGGGCTGTCAAGGCAGCGGCCGACCGGGCCGGAGGCCGCGAAACGCCCCGCCACCGGGAGCCGGTGACGGGGCGTCGGGTCGGTCGGGCGGCGGCCGCCCCGACCGTCAGAGGTCCAGGCCGGTGAGCACCAGGACGCGCTCGTAGGTGAAGTCCTCCATCGCGTACTTGACGCCCTCGCGGCCGACGCCGGAGTCCTTCACGCCGCCGTACGGCATCTGGTCGGCGCGGTAGGACGGCGCGTCGCCGATGATCACGCCGCCGACCTGCAGCTCGCGCTGGGCGCGGAAGGCGGCCTGCACGTCGTGGGTGAACACGCCGGCCTGCAGGCCGAAGGCGGAGTCGTTGACGGCGGCGAAGGCCTCGTCGGTGGAGTCCACCTTGTGCAGCGAGAGCACCGGGCCGAAGACCTCGGCGGTGGCCAGGATCGCGTCGCCGGAGAGGTCCGCGACCACGGTCGGGGCGTACGAGGCGCCCTCGCGGACGCCGCCGGTGAGCACCTTGGCGCCCTTGGCGACCGCGTCGTCCACCCAGGACTCGACGCGCTTGGCGGCGTTCTCGTCGACCAGCGGGCCGACGTCCACGGCGTCGTCCGCCGGGTCACCGGTGACCTGGGCCTGCACCTTGGCGACGATCCGCTCCACCAGCGCGTCGTACACGGTGGCGTCGGCGATCACGCGCTGCACCGAGATGCAGGACTGGCCGGCCTGGTAGTTGGAGAACATCGCGATCCGGGTGGCCGCCCAGTCGAGGTCGGCCTCGGAGTTCCAGTCGGCGAGGACGACGGCGGCGGCGTTGCCGCCGAGCTCCAGGGTGACGTGCTTGCGCGGCACCGAGTCCATGATCTGGTAGCCGACCTTGTCCGAACCGGTGAAGGAGATCACCGGGAGGCGGTCGTCCTGCACCAGGGCCGGCATCTTCTCGTTCGGCACCGGCAGGACGCTCCAGGAGCCGGCCGGCAGGTCGGTCTCGGCGAGGATCTCGCCGAGCACCAGCGCCGAGATCGGGGTCGCCGGGGCGGGCTTGAGGATGATCGGGGCGCCGACCGCGATCGCCGGGGCGACCTTGTGCGCCACCAGGTTCAGCGGGAAGTTGAACGGGGCGATGCCCAGCACCACGCCCTTGGGGAAGCGGCGCACCACAGCGAAGCGGCCCGTGCCGCCCGGGTCGGTGTCCAGGCGCATCGTCTCGCCGTTGGTCCGGCGGGCCTCCTCGGCGGCCCAGCGGAACACCGAGACGGCACGGCCGACCTCGCCGCGCGCCCACTTGATCGGCTTGCCGTTCTCGGCGGTGATCAGGCGGGCGATCTCCTCGGTGCGCTCGGCCAGCCGCTTGGACACGTGGTCCAGGGCGGCGGCGCGGACGTGCGCGGGGGTCGCGGCGAAGACCGGCGCGGCGGCGACGGCGGCGGCGACCGCCTCCTCGATCTGGGCGTCGGTCGGCACGCTGACCTTGCCGACCAGGCTGCCGTCGAACGAGTGGCGGACCTCGAAGTCCGACTCGCCGCTCGCCCGGCGGCCGGCCAGCCAGAACTCATGGGTGGTGGTCACGGTCGTACCGGCCCTTCCCTCGATTGGTGGATACCAGCCCACGGTAGGGCGGCCGGATCACCAACCGGACTGGACACCGCGGAGTGGATCCCGGAGGCCGCCGTACACAGTGGCGCATTGCGGCCCCGCCGGGGACCCGCCCGCGCGGATCACCCGCCCGCGCGGATCACCCCGGCCCGGTCACTCCTCGCCGGCGCGCAGGGCGAGCCACAGCTCCATCCGGACGTCGGTGTCGTCCAGCGAGCGGCCCAGCAGTTCCTCGACGCGGCGCATCCGGTAGCGCAGGGTGTGCCGGTGCACGCCCAGGTCGGCGGCGGCCGCGTCCCACTGGCCGTGCCGCGACAGCCAGGCCCGAAGGCTCGCCACCAGGTCGCCGCGGGCCGTCCGGTCGTGCTCGCGCAGCGGCCGCAGCAGGCCCTCGGCGAAGGCCGTCACCGCCTCCTCGCCGAGCAGCGGCAGCAGCGAACCCGCGCCGACCTCCTCGTGGTCCACCGAGCGGCGGCCGCCGCGCAGCGCCACCGCCAGCGCCCGCTCGGCCTGCGCGTACGCCGTGCCGGCGTCGTCCAGCGAGGTCGGCCCGGAGACGCCGAGCGCCAGGCCCTCGTGCTCCTCGACCGCGCCCAGGCAGGCCCGGTGGGCGGCACCGTTGTCCTGTGCCAGCACCAGCAGCCGGGGCCCGTGCGGGCCGTCCTCGCGGGAGACGAGCAGCCGCTCGCCGACCCGACCGCCGGCCTGCTCCGCCCGGTCGCCGAGCTCGCTCAGCGCCTCCGCGGCCTCCGGGCCGTTGCCCGCACCGGCCACCATCACCCGGGCGTCGCCCTCCGGCAGACCGCCGAAGAGGCCCGCCGACACCTGCCGCGCGGTCGCGACCTCGCCCGACAGCACCATGTGCAGCAGGGCTGCGCCCATCCGCTCCTCGGCCTGCCGCAGCTCCCGGGAGCGCTCCAGGGTCAGCGTCAGCAGCGCCACCGCGGCGTTCAGCACGTACCGCTCGGTCGGCGTGATCCGGTCCTCGGTGCCCACCGCCAGGAAGCCGCGCGGGCGGCGGTCCGCCCCGAGCGACTGGACGACCACGAAGTCCTCGTCCGCGGTGTCGATTCCCGGAGAGCGGCCCTGCAACGCCGCGCTCGACGGAGCCGGGCGGCGGCGCAGCCGGTCCACCTCGGCCGCCAGCCGGCCGGCCCGGCGGGCCGCCCAGTCCGGTGCCACCGCGGACAGTGCGCCCGACCCGTCGTACAGCGCCGCCCAGCCGCCGAGCCGGGCCGCGAGCCGGCGGACCACCGCCGTCGTGCCGTCCTTGCCGAGCGCGGCCCGGGTCAGCTCCTCCTGCGCCTCGAAGCTGGTGGTCACCGCCTCGTACTGCTCGGCCGCCAGTGCCGCCGAGACCGCCTTGCTGATCGCGATGAACGGTGTCGCCTCGGGCACCCGCAGCAGCGGGAGGCCGCGCTGGGCCGCCGCCTCCACCAGGGCCTGCGGCACCTCGGTGTGCGAGAGGCCGACGCCCAGGCCCAGCCCGACCACCCCCGCGTCGGCCAGCCGGTGCACGTAGGCCTGCAGCCGGGACGCGGTCTTGCCGAGCTTGATTCCGGTGGTGAGCAGCAGCTCACCGCCCTCCAGGAAGGGCGTCGGGTCGTCGAGCTCGCTGGTGTGCACCCAGCGGACCTGGCGCTCCAAGTGGTCCGCCCCCGCCAGCACGGTCAGATGGAGCGCGGTGTTGCGGGCGACGGAGGCGAGTGTGGGGGGCATGGCACCTTCGCTGGTACGACACGGTCGCTCCGTTGCGACCGCGCAGGTGAGGGGTTCGGGGGGCTGACTCCATTATGTACGCCCCGGACAAGCGGCCGAACGGAATCCTCCGCCGCGGAGTCAGTGCCCCGACCCGCGCGACCTGCGGGGACCGCCGGGGACGGGCCTCCCCGGGCGGTCGGCGGCCGTCAGTCGTACAGGTCCACCGCCGTCAGTCGCGCAGGTCCACCAGCAGCGGCGGGACCTGGTCGCCGTCCACCGTCGTCAGTGACACCACGGCGTGCCCGCTCGGCAGGGCGTGCGCCAGGTCGGACGGCGACCAGCGGTGCCGCTCGACGTCCCGGGTGGTCACCGACTCGGTCTGCGCGGCCGTCCCGGAGAGCGCCTTGCGGCCCGCCCGGGCGGCCTTGCGGACCAGCCCGCCGGAGGTGTCCGGGGTGTGCGTCACCGCGGTCTCGGTGACCAGGTGGGTGCCCCAGGCCTCGGAGAACAGCCGGCCGTCCCACGGGGCGATCCCCGGGAAGGCCATCCGGCAGCCGACCGCGCCGAACAGCGGCGCGCGCAGCGGCTCCGGCAGGTCCACCAGGGTGCGCAGCAGCAGCACCGCACCGGCGTTCGCCGTCCGCATCCGCTGCAGGCCGCGAACGATCTGCGCGTCCACCGCCGCGGAGGCGTCGTCCACCACCAGGCCGGCGAACAGCGAGCGCTCGGTGCGCGCCGAAGCGGCCTGCACGAACTGGGCGACGACCAGCCGCGACAGCATCCGGGCGACCTCGGGGTGGCTGCGCTCGGGCAGCTTCACCCGGACCCGCAGCGGGTGCTCCAGCGCCCGCATCGCGAACGGCGGCAGCGCGTCCGGGCCGCCCGCGAAGCTGCGCGTGAACACCGGGCGGTCGAGCAGCGCCAGCCGGTCGGCGAGCAGCGTCCCCGGGTCGTCGACCCGGCCGTGCCGGCTCTCCCGGTGCTGCAGGTCGGCCTCGTGCACCGCCAGCAGGCCGGCCGCCTGCAGGGCCTTGCGCAGCACCGCCCAGGCGTCCCCGTCGCCGCCGAGCAGCGCCCGCAGCTCGCGCACGCCCGGGTAGCGTCCGTGCGCCGCGTGGTACGGGCCGACCACCTGCTGCAGCGCGGTGCGCGCGGTCTCGGCGCGCGCCGCCAGTTCGTCCGGCAGCAGCGCGTCGGCCAGCCGGGCCGCGGCCTCGTCCGGGTCGGCGGCGGCGCCGTACAGGTCCAGGCCGTACGGGGAGTCCGGGTCGCCCGGCGCGATCACCACGTCGTACCAGGCGTCCGGGCCGAGGTCGGACTCGGCAGCGCCGATCACCACCGCGCAGGCGGTGCCGGCGAGCGCCTGAAGGCAGAGCGCCTCGGCGACCGGGCGGGCCAGCCGGGCGGTCTTGCCGGTGCCGGCCGGGCCGACCGCGAGCAGGGAGGTGCCGAGCAGCTGCGGGTCCAGGGCGAAGCCGGCGCTGCGGTGGGCGAGCGGGTTCTTCACCACGTTCTGCGCGGTGCCGAGGCGGACCTGACGGGCCAGCAGGTCGTGCCGGCCGCTGCGGCCGGGCAGGTCGCGGGCCTCGGAGGGGTGGGCGCAGGCGGCGGCACCGCGGACCTCGACCTGCTCCGCGAAGGCCGGCAGCAGATCCGGGTCGGCCAGGACGGTCTCCCAGGCGTGGCGGATCCGCGCGTAGTCGACGTCACCGACCGGCTCGCCGTCCAGCCGCCGCGCCGCCGCCGGAGCGGCGACCCGCACCCCGGCCCAGGGGTCGGTGGTGAGGGGGGCTTCGGCGTCCGGCGCGGGCTCCTCGTGCGTCACCGTTCTGGACAGCACCGGTGCGACCCAGCGCCGCCACACCTCGGTCCAGCGGCCCATCGATCCGAAGACCATGAACACCCCGATGAGCACGGCAACGTTCACGGCCAGGGCGATGAGGAAGGAGACGACGAACGAGCTGGGGATGGTGAGTCCGACCGCCGTGAGCAGGCTCTGGATCAGCGGCACGCCCTGGAGGTACACCACGGTGCCGACCGCGAGGTTCAGGGCGGCGCGCAGGAGGAGGGGGCGGGCGGGGACGGCGGCCTGTTCGGCGCGGGTCCCGTCGTGGGGGCGGTGGCCGAGGCGGAAGACGCCGGGCGGGGCCGCCGGGCGGGGTTCGGTCGCCCAGGCGGCGAGGTCGAAGGGGAGGGTCCGCTGCGGGGGGACGGCCGATGTCCGTTGCGCCTGCGGCGCCTGCCGCCCCCGACTGCCGTCCAGTCCCATCCCGGCCCCACTCCCTGTCCCGCCGCCGGCCATGCCATACCCATGCCACCGGTCCGGCGACACGCCCGCGCTCAATGTAGTGGAGCAGGGGCGCGCGTTCGCTGAACCGGGCACGCTGGCCGCGCCGGACAATTCGGACGACGCAGTGCTACCGAGTGGCGCATGCCCGGGCCCCGGGCGCGGTCGTAGCCTTCGAGGACCGAGCACTGAGATATGGAGAAACCCGCCATGAGCGCTGCAACCCCGCTCCCGCAGGAGCGCCGCCTGGTCACCGCGATCCCCGGCCCGAAGTCGCAGGAGCTGCAGGCCCGCAAGCTCGGTGCGGTGGCCGCGGGCGTCGGCACCACGCTGCCCGTGTACGTGGCCCGGGCCAACGGCGGCGTGCTGGAGGATGTGGACGGCAACAGCCTGATCGACTTCGGTTCCGGCATCGCCGTGACCAACGTCGGCAACAGCGCCGAGGCGGTCGTCGCCAAGGCGTCCGAGCAGCTCGCCGCGTTCACGCACACCTGTTTCATGGTGACCCCGTACGAGGGCTACGTGGCCGTGGCCGAACAGCTGAACGATCTGACCCCGGGCGACCACGAGAAGCGCACCGCGCTGTTCAACTCCGGCGCCGAGGCCGTCGAGAACGCGGTGAAGATCGCCCGCGCGTACACCAAGCGCACCGCCGTCGTGGTGTTCGACCACGGCTACCACGGCCGCACCAACCTGACCATGGGCCTGACGGCGAAGAACATGCCGTACAAGCAGGGCTTCGGTCCGTTCGCGCCGGAGATCTACCGGGTGCCGGTGGCCTACCCGTACCGCTGGCTGACGGGCGCGGAGAACTGCGCCGCCGAGGCCGCCGCCCAGGCGATCGACATGATCAACAAGCAGATCGGCGCCGAGAACGTCGCGGCGATCATCATCGAGCCGATCCAGGGCGAGGGCGGCTTCATCGAGCCGGCCAAGGGCTTCCTGCCGGCGATCGTGGAGTACGCGAAGGCCAACGGCATCGTGTTCGTCGCGGACGAGATCCAGACCGGCTTCTGCCGCACCGGCCAGTGGTTCGCCTGCGAGGACGAGGGCGTCGTGCCGGACCTGATCACCACCGCCAAGGGCATCGCCGGCGGTCTGCCGCTGGCCGCCGTCACCGGTCGCGCCGAGATCATGGACGCCGCGCACGCGGGCGGCCTGGGCGGCACCTACGGCGGCAACCCGGTGGCCTGCGCCGCCGCGCTCGGCTCGATCCAGACCATGAAGGAGCTGGACCTCAACGCCAAGGCGCAGCACATCGGCGAGGTCATGCTGGGCCGCCTGCGGGCCATGCAGGAGAAGTTCGACGCGATCGGCGAGGTCCGCGGCCGCGGCGCGATGGTCGCCATCGAACTGGTGAAGCCGGGCGGCAAGGAGCCCAACCCGGAGGTCACCGCCGCCGTGGCGAAGGCCTGCCACGCCGAGGGCCTGGTGGTGCTGACCGCCGGCACCTACGGCAACGTGCTGCGCTTCCTGCCGCCGCTGGTGATGCCGGAGCACCTGCTCACCGAGGGCCTGGACATCATCGAGGGCGCCTTCGCCCGCGTCTGACGAGTGCCCGGGGCGGTGGACAGCGCCCCGCAGGAGCGGCCCGGTCCGACCAGGACCGGGCCGCTCCGTCGTGCGCGGGTGGTTGCTCCGTCGTGCGCAGCGGACCGTCCGGGGCCGTCCGGGCGCCGTTCGCCGCCGCGGGCGCGGGCGCGGTGGGGACGGGTGCCACCGCGTGGAGGTTGTACTGCCGCTGGTGAAGATGCTGTGCGAAACCACTTGCGCATCTCCGCTCGGCACCGCCTTTGACGTACTGTCATGACAGATGGACAGCGAGCCGCGACTATCAGCGACACCCTCTGCCGCCCCGGCACTGGCGGCGGCGGAGCATCCAGACCGATCGACCGACCGCCGGGCCCACACCCCCCGGGCCGTGCGGAGCGGCGATCACCTCGGCCGCCCCGGAGCTCTCCCCCCTGCTCCGGGGCGGCTTTCGTTGCTTGTCGTGCCCATGGCACTCGCGGTGCCGCTGGTACTGATCTCCTGGCAGGTCGCCGTCGACGGGCCGCTGCTCGGGCTGGACACCGGAACGCGGCAGACCGTCCACGAGGTGCGCCGGGCGCTGCACAGCACGCTGGTCAACCACCTCGGCGCCGGCCTGTCCGACCTGGGTGGCGCGGTACCGGCCGTTCCGGCGCTGCTGGCCGTCGCGGCGCTGGCCGCCGTCCGCCGGCGCGAAGCGGCGCCGTCCCGCTGGTGGCTGCCGCTGCCGATGGCCGCGGCCGCCGCGGTGCTGATCCCGCTGCTGGTGGTGCCCGCCAAGGCCTGGTTCGCCCGCCCGGGGCCGTACGGGCTGCCGCTCGCACCCGACCAGTGGGGCTGGTACCCCTCGGGGCACACCGCGACCTCGGCGATCGCCTACGGGACGGCCGCCCTGCTGCTCGGCGGGACGCTCCCCGGCGACGCCCGGATCGTGCTGTACGCCTGCACCGCGATGCTCTGCCTGGGGGTGGGGGCGGGCCTGGTGTGGAGCGACTACCACTGGCTGCTGGACGTGGTGGCGAGCTGGTGCCTGGCCGGTCTGGTGCTGTGGGCGGCGGCGCTGCTGGTGCGGCGCACGCTGCCCCGGGTGCCGGACGGCGGCGGGCGCCCGCCGCTCCGGGGATCCGGCTGACCGTCGCCGCTGCCCGGCGCGGGCCCGACGCGGTTCAGCCGGCGGCCGGGGGATCCTCCTGGTTGCGGTGGACGAGGCCGGGCTCGCCGTTGTCGCGGTGCCACTCGACGACCAGTTCGTCGCGGGCGCCGAACCGGACGAGGTGGCGGCCCACCACGTCCTCCAGGTCGGCGAGGTGGTCGGCGTCGCCGTCGACGACCAGCAGCAGGCCGTCGGCCTCCGCGGTGAGTTCGGCGGTGCCGTAGGAGAAGGTGACGGTGCCGCGGCCGGCCTCCTCGGACCAGTCGGCGGCCACCCGGCGCCCGAGGTGGGCGGCGAGCTGCTTGCCGTAGCGGCCGGGCCGGTCGGTGGCGACGCGGGCTCGGGATCGGGACACGGGACCTCCGGGGTTCCGGGAAGGGTGGATGGAGGGCGTTCCGCACACGCGGACGCCCGAGGACGCGGGCCTGCAGGGCAGGCTCCGGACCGTCCACAACTACGGTAGACCGAATAGTGAGCTTGGCTCAACGAATTTCCGGGGCGCCGCACCGATAGCCTGGCCCCGCCCGCCCCGGGCCGGGCCGGGGCACGCCGAGCCGGGAGCCCGCCATGACCACGCCGCCGACCGCCGACACCGCCGCGGAGCTCACCGACGCGCTGACCCGGGCGATGAAGCGGATCCGGCGGCGGACCATGCACCGGCTGGAGCCCTACGGCATCACCCCCGCCCAGGCCCGCGCGCTGCGCACCCTCGCCCACGCCCCCGGCTGCGGCGAGGAGCCCGGTACCGCGCCGATGCGGCTCAGCGACCTGGCCGAGCGGCTGCGGATCGCGCCGCGCTCGGCGACCGCGGTGGTGGACGCCCTGGAGGAGGCCGGCCTGGTCGCCCGCACCCCGGACCCGGCCGACCGCCGGGCGGTGCGGGTGGTGCTGACCGACGCGGGCCGGGCCGCGCTCGACCGGATCGGCCGGGTCCGCCACGAGGTCGCCCAGGAGTACTTCGAGCCGGTCAGCCGCGCGGAGCAGGAGGCTCTGCTGCAGGCCCTGCGGGCCGCCGAAGCAGCGTACGAAGCAGCGACGCCACCCGGTCGACCCGCAGCGCGGTGAGCCCGATCCCGGCGATCACCAGGACGGCCGCCGCACCGGCGAGCCCGCTGAACCGCTCGCCGAGCAGCAGCCAGGACGAGGACATCCCGAACACCGGCACCAGCAGCGAGTAGGGCGCCACCGCGGAGGCGTCGTACCGGCGCAGCAGGTGGCTCCAGGCGACGAAGCCGAACAGGGTGGAGACCAGTCCGACGTAGGCGATGGCGCCGACGCCCGCCGCCGAGATCCCGGCGAGCGCCCGGAGGTCGGCCTCCGGGCCCTCCACCAGCAGGGACAGTGCGAGCAGCGGCAGCGGCGGCACCGCGCTGACCCAGACCATCCAGCGCAGCGCGTCCGCCGGGGCCGCCCTGCGGGTCAGCACGTTGGACAGCCCCCAGAACGCGGCCGCCGCGATGACCAGGGCGAACGCACCGACCGGGCCGCCGAGGCCGTGGTCGACGGCGGCGAGGGCGATGCCCCCGAAGGCGACGGCGAGGCCGGCCGTCCGCTGCCCGGTGGGCCGCTCGCCCAGCAGCACAGTGGCGAACAGCGCGGTGAAGACGGCCTGGCTCTGCAGCACCAGGGAGGACAGCCCGGCCGGCATCCCGGCGTGCATGCCGAGGAAGAGCAGTCCGAACTTGGCCACGCCGAGGGTGCACCCGACCGTCGCGACCCACTTCCAGGCGACCCGCGGCGGTCCGACGAAGAAGACGGCGGGCACGGCGACGACGGCGAACCGCAGCGCGCAGAAGAGCAGCGGCGGGAAGTTCTCCAGGCCGACGTGGATCAGCACGAAGTTGAGGCCCCAGACGGCGGCGATCAGCACCGCCAGCCCGATGTCGCGCGGGGCCATGGCGGACCCGGCGGGGCCCGCGCCGACGGAGGACGCGGATGCGCGGACGAAGGCGGCAGAGGCGGGGAGGGAGGCTGCGGCGGAGGCAGCGGCGGAGGCAGGGGTGGGGCTCGGTGGCATGGATCGAGCCTGGCGGATGGGAACCGTTCAGCACCAGCGACGAATGATGAACCGAACCGTTCAGCAACGCTTACCATGGCCGTCATGTTGGATCTCGGCAGGCTGCGCGCACTGCACGCGGTGGCGGTGCACGGCTCGGTCGGCGGCGCGGCGGCCGCCCTCGGCTTCACGTCCTCCGCCGTCTCGCAGCAGATCTCCAAACTGGAGCGCGAGACCCGCACCGTGCTGCTGGAGCGTCAGGGCCGCGGCGTGGTGCTCACCGATGCGGCGGTGCGGCTGGCCGACACCGCGCGCGAGTTGCTCGCCCTGGTCGAGCAGGCCGAGGTGACGCTGGAGGAACGGCGTGGTCAGGCGGTCGGCCGGCTGCTGGTGGCCTCGTTCGCGACGGGTGCCCGCGGGGTGATGCCCGGGGCCCTCGCGGACCTGCGGGAGCACTGCCCCGACCTCGACGTCCGGCTGCTGGAGACCGACCCGTACCTGGCCGTCGAGCTGGTCACCCGCGGCGAGGTCGACCTCGCCCTCGTCCAGGACTGGCCGACCGTGCCGCTCCCCGTGCAGGAGGGGCTGTCCCGCCTGGACCTCGGACTGGATCCGGTGGACCTGCTGGTGCCCGCCGGGGATCCGCTCGCCGCGCTCGGCACAGTCCCGGTGGAACGGCTGCTCGGACAGCGGTGGATCAGCGTGCCGCCGGGCAACATCTGCCACGACTGGCTGGTGCGCACCCTCCGCGAGGCCGGTGAGGAGCCTGACGTGCTCTACCAGGTCGGCGAGTTCGAGACCCAGATCGCCCTGATCGGGGCCGGACTCGGACTCGGTCTGGTCCCCCGGCTCGGCCGTGCTCCGCTGCCCGCCGGGGTGGTCGCCCGGCCGGTCTCCCCCGAGCCGACCCGGCGGGTGTACGCGCTGTGGCGCAGCCAGGCCTCCCGCCGCCCGGCGATCACGGCGGCCCTGCGGGCGATCCGCGAACAGTGGGCCCTGGTCGAGGCGGCCTCGGCGCACGGCGTCGGCGCGCCCTGAGCCGGGCGGTGGAGTCAGTCGGCGAAGCCGATCACCAGCCACATGAAGCCCACGCCGAGCAGCGTGCACAGCAGCGTGGTGCGGGAGGGGTGCGGGCTGTGCGCCTCCGGCAGGATGTCCGAGGTCGCGAGGTACAGCAGGAAACCGGCGAAGAAGCCCAGGTAGAGGCCGAGCAGCTGGGCCGGGATGGTGAAGAGCAGCGTGATCGCCGCCCCGGTCACCGGGGCCACCGCGTCGGCCGTCAGCAGGGTGAGCGCCCGCCTGCGGTCGTTCCCGTACATCCGGGTGATCGTGTACGTGTTGAAGCCGTCCGCGAAGTCGTGCGCCACCACCGCTATCGCCACCACCGTGCCCACCGTGGTGCCCGCCTGGAACGCGGCCCCGATCGCGAACCCGTCCATCAGGCTGTGGCCGACCAGGGCTCCGGCCGCGGTCAGGCCGACGCCCTGCCGGGCGTGGTCGTGGTGCCGGTGCCCGTGCGTGTGGGCGGCGTACTCGCCCTCGTGGCTGCGGTGGATGGCCACCGCCCGCTCGATGATGTGGATCGTCAGGAAGCCCGCCGCGAACATCAGTAGGGCCTGCGGGACGCCGTGGATCTCGTCCGGCGCGGCGCGGACCGCCTCCGGCAGCAGGTCGAAGGCGACCACGCCGAGCATCAGCCCGGCGGCGAACCCGAGCACCAGGTGCCGGCGGTCACCGGTCCGCTGGGCGACCCAGCCGCCGACCAGCGTCATCAGAAAGGCCGCGGCCGCGACGAGGACGGCGGTCACCGGTCCGCCCCCGGTTCCCGCCGGGGCGCGGGGAGCGCGCGCCGGAGTGCCGGTCCCCGCCGGGACTCGGGCGCACGCCGGAGGGACGCGGAGGCTCGCCCGGGGTTCGGGGCCGGCACGGCGGGCGGTCTCAGCCGTCGGTGGCGGCGAGGTAGGCCGCGGCGAGCTGGGGCGATCCCTCGACCGCCCAGCTGTGGCCGATCGCCGTGACGTCGAGTTCGCGCCCGCCGGGCAGGACCAGCAGGGGACGGTCGCGTTCGTCGATCCGCCACACCGTGCCGGGCACGCTGCGGCGCAGCACCGTGCCGAGGTACAGGCCGGCGTCGTTGCCCAGCCACTCCGAGACCTCCGGATCGTCGCGCCAGCGCGGCAGCAGTTGGTCGAGCTGGGTCAGCGACGTCACTCCGTCGTCGAGCCGCACGCCCGAGTCGTCGGCGAGCTCGCGCAGCAGCCCGCACTCGGCGAGCAGGTCGGCCATGGCCGGCTCGTCCGGCTGCTGCGGGATACCGCCCGGGTGGTGGGCGTGCCGGGCACGCCACCTGTCCAGGAACCCGATTCCCATCCCTCCAGACTGACAGGGCCGCGGTGCCGGTGCATCGGGCCGGTGCACCGGGCCCGGCGGTGCGCCCGGCCCGCTGCGAGGGGCAGGCCGAGGTGCGCCCGGCCCGCTCAGCCCGCTGCGAGGGGCAGGCCGAGGTGCGTCCGGGACAGCTCCCGCACGCCCTCGCCGTCGATCAGGTGGATGCGCCGGTAGCCCTCCTCCGCCGCGAGGTCGAGCGCCGCCTCTCCGAACCGGCCGGTGGTCAGGCGCAGCCCGCGCTCGGCGCCCTCCTCGCGGACCGCCTCGGCGAGGGTGCGCAGCTCGTCCGCGGCCACCGGGTCGGTGTTCCGGGACGCCCAGACCACCCAGCGGCCCGGCAGGCCACTGTCCTTCGCCCCCTCGGCGGTGGCGACCAGCCCGAACGGCCCGCGCAGCCGCACGCTCCAGGAGCCCAGCCCGCCGCGGACGAACAGCTCGCGCACCAGCTGGGCGAACTCGTTGGAGGACAGCTCGGCCGCGGAGGGCACGGTCGCCCCGGCGGTGCCGTTCGGCACCACGGGCACCGGCACGTACGGGTCGGGCGTCACCACGGCGGACAGCTCGCGCAGCCGCAGCAGCGCCTCGTCCTGTTCGGCGTCCGTGTAGACGCCCGGGGCGGGCTCGTCCTCGTCCACCGCCGCCGGCCGGGCGGCCTCCGTCCCGGCGACGAGGCGGGTGCGGGCGAGCGCGTCGCGGTCGGCGTCCACGCTGAGCAGGCAGACCGGGTCCTCGCCGGGCCGGCGCAGCCAGCCGTTCAGCACCACGCCGGCGAGGATCCCGTCCGTGTCCACCGCGTCGGCGGCCTGCAGCGCGCGGAGCGCCAGACGGGCGGCCAGACGGAGGTAGTCGGAGGTCCGCTCGGCCGGGGCCCGCGGCACCGGCTCGGGCGAGCCGTCCTCGGCGAGCCGGTAGCCGGAGAGCGAGGGCACCACGTCGAGCGGCGGCAAGTCGAGGTCGAGGACGGCCGTGCGGGTCAGCGGGCGGAAGAGCGCCCGGCAGGGCGACGGGATGTCGCGGGTGGCCACCTCGGCGGCGGCGAGGGCGCGCTCCAGCAGCGACTCCACCGCGGCCGGCTCGGACAGCCGGTAGGCGCGCCGGCACTCCTCCAGGCTGTCGTTGTACTCCCGCACCGCCCGGGCCTTCGCCTGCTCGGCCTGCTCGTGGGCAGAGCGCGCGGCCTTCGCCTCGGCCGCGGCGCCCTCGGCCTGGCGGGCCCGCCACTCCCGGAGGTCGCGCTGGTGGCGCAGCCGGGCCTGGGCGAGTTCGCGCTGGTAGCCGGAGTCGAGCAGGCGGCGGGAGGCCGGCTCGTCGGGGTCGGCCGCCGGGGGCTGCGCCGGGGCGTAGTCGGCCCAGCGCGGCTCCGCCTCGGCGGGCGGAAGGTCCGCGTCGGCCGGGAAGGGGCGCGGTTCGTAGCTGCGCAGCTGGCTCTCGAAGTCCATCGCGGAGACCGGGAGGGCGGCCCGCCGGAGCAGGTCCGCGAGGTGCTCGTGCTCGGCCTGCACAGTGAGCGTCCGATGGTGTGTCAGGGCGGCCGCGCGGGCGTGCACGGCGACGGTGTCGTCCTCCGACGGACCGTCGGGAGCCTCGGCGCCGAGGTCGCGGAAGAGCGTGGCGAGGAAGCCGGCCTGCAGGGGCTCGGCCGTCTCCGGGAAGGTCTGGGTGGCGGATGCCCGGGCCGAGGAGGCGGCCGACGGGGTACCGTCCGGGCGGCTGTCGGGTGAATGCTGCATCAGCGGTCGATCCCCCACTACGTCACTGAGCCAGTACGTCACTGATCGTCCGGCGAGGGCGCAGAGGCCCGGACCAGCCCGCACGCGCTCGCAGGGGCCGCTCGGCCGCGGCCCCTGCCAGCATTCTCCACCGTTCGGATGCACCGGTCAGCCAACAGCGGGAGTTGGCCACCGCAGTGCACCGACCGAGCCATCCGTGGGGGTGTCCGTCGGCCACCGTGGTGCCGCTGTCGCGGTGCCGGGCGGGGTCGGGGCCGGGTGCTGGGTCGACGGCGGTGTCGATGGCGGTGTCGGCTGCTGGGTCGACGGTGGTGTCGGTTGCTGTTGCGGCTGCTCCTGGTGTTCCGGTCCGGTCTCGGGCTTCCCTCCGGTGGTGGGTCAGTTGGTGCGCGTGTTGGTGAGGTGCTGTCCGATGTAGCCGACGTAGATGCGGCCGCTGCCGGAGCAGTCGTCCAGGTAGTGCAGCCGCGGGGCCGTCGATCCGCCGCCGATCCGCAGGTGGGCGCCCATGAAGGCGCGCCGGGACGCGTCCACGCAGGGCGGCACCGGCAGCATCCGCTCGCGCTTCCACTTGGCGTGGCTCTCGACCGTGCGGGACTCCCAGCGGACCGCCTTCCGCGGCGGGAAGTGGTGGCATCCGGGCGGGGTGTGCTCGCACCACGCCTTGAAGTCACCGCCGGCCTCACCGCGGACGGCCGCCGCCGCGTACTCCTGAAGGGCGGTCAGCCCGTCCCAGGCGAGCCGTGCCCAGCCGGAGCCGTCGGGCTGCCCGTCCAGGGCGACGGTCTCCTTCTCGTCCCCGGTGAACTGCAGCAACGGGAACTCCGTGAAGCGGCAGACCAGCTCGCCGAAGCTCTCCGGCACCACCTCCTTGTCCGCCGTCACGTCCCTGGCCAGCCGGGCGAACGCGGCCTCGGCGGGGGCACGCAGGGCCGCCGCCGACCGCGCAGCCGGCTCGTCCGGGGCGGCGAAGGGGGCTGCCGGGACCACGCAGAGCCGGCTGCCGGAGCGGGCCGGGCGCTGAACGGGGCGGCGGCGGCGCTCGTCGGCCCGGGGACGCGGTGCCTCGGGCGGCGCCGTCCTGGAGCGCACGGGCTGCCGGTGCTCCGGCGGCACCACCAGCGGGGGCACGGCGGCCAGGGCCGACGGCTGCGGGACGGCGGCGGCGATCTGCCGGGGCTCGCGGGCCAGCAGGCCGGCCGCCCGTCGGGTGTCCTCCGTCATCCGGCGGGTGGCGAGCACCTGGTGGCGACCGGCGTCCGCGCGGGAGGCCGGGTCGACCTCGGGGAGGTAGGTGCGCACCGCTCCCCCGTACACCTTGTGGAACTCGAAGGCGACGTTGAACAGCGGCAGCGCGGCGTGGTCGAGGACGTGCAGCGAGGCCAGGCCCGTGAGCTGGTGCAGGACCGGCTGCACCTGGTCGGCCAGCCACTCCTCCAGCGGGGTGGACGGGGGCACGCTGACGACCACGGCGGCCAGGCGGCGCTCCGGGTCGCAGAGCTGGTCGATCAGGTCGTCGACCTCTGCGGGGGTGACGACGCGCGGTTGGGCGGTCAGTGGGGCGGGACCGTCGTGGGCGTCGAGCAGGGGCAGCAGGATCCGTGCGACCTCGGGCACCGGTACCCGGCCCGGGCTGCGGACCGGCGGGCCGGAGGTGAGGTGCTCCGCCTCCAACCGGACCACCACGGGCCCGTGGACGCCGGGACCGTCGCCGGTCGTGGCCGCGCCGCCGGCGGTGGCAGCAACGGTGATCGTCAGCAGGTGGGTGCGGTGGGCGCCGTCCGGGGTGCGCAGCCGGCGGCGGGCGTAGTGGCCGGTGACGGTCGCGGCGGCTGCGGCAGTGGCCGTGGGAAGGGCGGAAGAGGTTGCGGAGGTGGTTGCGGCATCGGAAGCAGTGGCGGGTGAGGGTGCGGCCGGCGCCTCGGCGGACCCTGGCAGTGGCCCGGTGTCGCGGTCCAGGAGCACGCGCTCGCCGAGTCTGAGCCGTTCCGCGCGCGGCGAACCGTCCGCCGGAGGGGGCTCGTCGTGGCCCTCCTGCTTGAGCCAGGCGGCGAGCGTCTCGTCCACCAGGGAGAGGACGTCGTCGAAGGGCAGCTGCGTGGTGAGGGTCGTCCGGTAGGGGGTGGCGCGTCCGGACTGATCGGCCTGCCTGGGCAGGCTCCGTGGTTCGGCTGGGCGGCCGGAGGTCGGGGCGTGGTCTGAAGTCATGCTCGGTACCTCCCGTGGTGCAGGGGTCGGGTCTGCGGTCCTCCATCGATGGGGTGTGTGTCCGGCATCGGCCGGCGGGTGCCGGCGCGACGTCCTTGTGCTGGAAACGGAAACGCCCGGAGCGGAAGTTCCGGCTCCGGGCATGGTTAATTCGTTCGAGTGTCACTCGATCGGCAGTTCGCGGTAACTCCACCCCGCCGGCGCCGCCTCGGAGGAACCGCCGGTCGCTTCGGCGAGCCAGGTGTGAAAGTCCGTCACCCCGGCCTCCGGCACCCCCACCTCGATCCGCACCCCGGCGGCCCCGTAGTCCAGGTCGCGCACCTCGTACCCCGCCGCACGCAGGTCGTTCTCCAGCCGTCCGGCCCTGGTGTGGTCGGCCGACACGGCGAACAGCGCCACCGGATGGCGCTCCAGCAGGCCGATCTCGTCCAGGGCCTCGGACACCGCACCGCCGTACGCCCGCACCAGTCCGCCCGCGCCGAGCTTGATGCCGCCGAAGTAGCGGGTCACCACCGCCGCCGTGTCGGTCAGACCGCGCCGGCGGAGCACCTCCAGCATCGGCACACCGGCCGTGCCGCTCGGCTCGCCGTCGTCGCTGGAGCGCTCGCGCCGCTGGTCCTCGCCGACCACGAAGGCGGTGCAGTTGTGCCGGGCGTCCCAGTACTGCTTGCGGACGGCCGCGATGAAGGCCTGCGCCTCGTCCTCGTCCGCGACCCGGGCGAGGTGGCAGATGAAGCGGGACTTCTTGATCTCGATCTCGTGGCTGCCGGAGCCCCGGACGGTCAGGTACGGCTTCGGGCTGGGCTCCGACATGGCGGGACGGGTCTCCGGGAGGGGTGGGCGGCGGCGGACGGCGCGGGACCGCGGCGCCGCCTGCGCGGACCGGTCGTCCCGCACGGGGCGTTCCGCCAGCCTAACGCTCCGGGAACGGCACCCGACCGGTGCCGTTGCCGGAGCGGACCCGTCTCGGCGCAGCCGCCCCGTCAGCGTCCGGCGAGGGCGTCCAGCGCGGCCCGGTCGAGGCCGGTGAGCCGGGTGACCTCGGCGGCGTCGACGGCCCCGCAGTCCAGGCCGCGGAGCAGGTAGCCGCTGAGTGCCCGGGCGGTGGCCGGCTCGTCCATCACGTCGCCGCCGGCCTTGGCCACGTAGGCGGCGAGCCGGGCCGCGGCCGCCTCCAGGCCCTCGCGGTAGAAGGCGTACACCGCGGCGTACCGGGTCGGCAGGTGCGCCGGGTGCATGTCCCAGCCCTGGTAGTAGGCCCGGGCCAGTGAGCGGCGGACCAGGCCGTGGTGCAGCCGCCAGGCCGCGTGGACCTGCTCGGTGGAGCCGGTCGGGACGACGTTGGTGGAGCCGTCGGACAGCCGGACGCCGGTGCCGGCCGCGGCGACCTGCATCACCGCCTTGGCGTGGTCGGCCGCCGGGTGGTCCATGCTCTGGTACGCGGCACTGACCCCGCAGGCGGCGCTGTAGTCGAAGGTCCCGTAGTGCAGGCCGGTCGCCCGGCCCTCGGCAGCGTCGATCATGCGGGCCACCGTGGCGCGGCCGTCCGGGCCGAGGATCGCCTGCGTCGTCTCGATCTGGATCTCGAACCCGATCCGGCCGGCGGGCAGGCCGGCCTGCCGCTCGAAGTCCTCCAGCAACCGGACGAGCGCCGTGACCTGCTCGGCGTAGGTCACCTTCGGCAGCGTCAGCACCAGGCCGTCGGGCAGGCCGCCGCCGGCGAGCAGGGTGCCGAGGAACAGCTCCAGGGTGCGGATGCCGCGGTCGCGGACGGCCGCCTCCATGCACTTGATCCGGATGCCGACGTACGGCGGCGCGGTGCCCGCCGCCACCGCCTCGGAGACCGTGCGGGCCGCACGCACGGCGGCCGCATCCTCCTCGGCGTCCGGCCGGGGGCCGTAACCGTCCTCGAAGTCGATCCGCAGGTCCTCGACCGGCTCGCGCTCCAGCTTGGCCCGGACCCGGGCGTGCACGTCGGCGAGCAGGGCGTCCGCGGGGACTCCGAGCGCCTGCGCGAGCTGCTCCGGGGTCGCGGCGTGCGCGTCGAACGCCTCCAGGGCCCGGCGGCCCCACTCGTCCACGGTGTCGGCACCGAAGGCGTCGGCCGGCACGTACACGGTGTGCACGGGCTGCCGGCTGCCGGAGTCTCCCGGGTAGCGACGGGCCAGCTCGGCGTCGACCGGGGCCAGCAGCGCGGCCACGGCCGTCCGGGCCGCGTCGGAGAACGAGGCCCCACCTGCGGGAACGGTGCCGTCCAGCTCGACCTGCGCCATCAGAACTCCTCCAGGACGCGCCGGCCGCGCACCGCACCGACGCTTCAACAAATTGTTGAGGTGACGGTAGTGTTCGCCGCGCCGGAGCGTCAATGGCGCACCCGCCGGGTCGGACCCGTCCGGAGAGCTCTTCTGTTGTGGTGATGCACGGTTGTGCCGGCGGCCCGCCGGGTCCGCGGCGGAGGTCGCCGGGCCGGCCCGCGCCCCGGCTGCGGACGGGTGCCCGCAGCTGGCGGCCGGCTCCTACTCCCGGCCGGAGCTGACGTAGCGGTTCTGCAGCTGGGCCCAGATGCGGTTCACGTCCGCCGGGTTCACCGAACCGTCGGGACGGGTGCCGGTGACGCCGTACTCGGCGGTCAGGAACTCGGCGAGGCTCTGCGGGTCGGGCTGCTGCTCGTACATGTCGATGTACGAGATCAGCGCGTCGAAGCAGAGGTCCGGGTCGAGCGGGTCGGCGCCGGGGCGGCGGCCGCCCTGCCCACCGGCGGACTCGACGCCGTCGGCCTCGAAGTCCAGCCCCGCCAGCTCGGCGCGGTCCGCCTCGGCCTGGTCGAACGGCAGCTGCTCGGCCGGGGCGCCCTCGCGCGGGAACCGGCGCAGGTCCTGCTGGAGCTGCTCGGGCTCGGCGTGGACGGTCTGCTCCAGGCGGATCGGGCGGCCGAGCCGGCCCGGGGACACCTGGCCGGGGACGGCACGGGCCGCGCCCGGCTGCGGCGCGCCCTGCGGGCGGCCGGCACCCGGCACCGGTCGGGCCGGGCGTGCGCCGCGGTCCGCCGGAGCACCGAGGACCTGCGGACCGGACGCGGGCAGGTCACCCATCGGATCGGCCCCGGGCCCGGCCGGCCGCGCCTCCGCCGCCCGCGGCGGCTTGAACCACGGCGACATCCGGGCGCCCGGCGCCTCGGAGTCGTCGGACGGCTGTGAGTAGCTCCGGACCGCACGGGTCATCCAGACGTTGGCCTGGGCGGCCTCCGGCTCGGAGACCGGGGTGGTGTCGTGCTCCGGCTCCTGCGCGTCCCGCAGCCGGACCGCGGCCAGCTTGGCCAGGGTCGGCACCGCGACCGCCGCCGAGACCGCGGCCGGGCCGACCGCCTGGGCGTCGCCCTTCGTCACTTCGAGCGGACCGTCGATCCGGTCGAGGATGCCCGGGTCGAGCGGCACGCCGTACTTCGCCAGCTTGAGCGGCAGCAGCGCCTGGAAGGGGGCGGACCGGCGCCAGCCGCGGCCGTACCGGAACCTCAGCTGCGCGCGGTAGACCAGGCGGTTCTGCTCCAGCCGGACCGTCTCGTCGTAGGAGCGGAGCTCCCACAGCTTCATCCGGCGCCAGAGGCGGAAGGTCGGCACCGGCGAGAGGAGCCAGCGCATCAGGCGCACCGACTCCATGTGGCGGTCGGCGGTGATCGCCGCGATCCGGCCCACCGCGTGCCGGGAGGCCTCGACGACCACCACGAACAGCACCGGGATGACCGCGTGCATCGCCATGCCGAGCGCATCGCCCCAGGAGGCCGCCGCGTTGAACGCGATCGTGGCCGCGGTGAGCAGCCAGGCCGTCTGCCGCAGCAGCGGGAAGGGTATGCGCAGCCAGGTCAGGACGAGGTCCAGCGAGAGCAGCACGACGATGCCGGCATCGACGCCGATCGGAAAGGCGTAGGAGAAGGCGCCGAACCCCTTCTCCATCGCGAGTTCGCGCACCGCGTTGTACGAGCCGGCGAAGCCGATGCCGGAAATGAGGCAGGCACCCGCGGCGACCACGCCGAGTAGTGCCCGATGAGCGCGAGTGAGGGACGGGCGTGCCATGTAGTAGATCAACCCCTGGGGACCGGCTGCTGCCGTAAGCGACCGTTACTGCCGAATCCACCCTCGGCCGGACACGGGGTCTCCGTGCTGTGGACCGTCTCGGCCCACCGGATACTACTCGTACGCGCGTTTCATCACGCCTCCCACCCGGACGCCGGTGTCCGCTGTGGGGTGCCGTTGAGGTGCGCCAACACCGCCAGCACACGGCGGTTGGCATCATCGGCCGGTACCAGCTCCAACTTCGTGAAGATATTGGCAATGTGTTTCGCCACCGCACCGTCACTGACGGTGAGTCGGGCGGCGATGGCGGAATTGGAACAGCCCTCCGCCATCAGCTCCAGCACCTCCCGCTCCCGGGGCGACAACCGCTGCAACGGGCCCGAACTGGCCCGGCTCTCCATCAGTTTGGCGATCACGTCCGGATCCATGGCCGTACCTCCCGCCGCCACCCGGCGGACCGCGTCGACGAACTGCTCGGCGTTGAACACCCGGTCCTTCAGCAAGTACCCGACGCCACCGGACCCGTCCGCCAACAGCTCACGCGCGTAGAGCTGTTGGACGTGCTGGGACAGCACCAGGACCGGTAGTCCGGGGATCTGGCGCCGGGCGGCGAGTGCCGCCTGCAGGCCCTCGTCGGTCAGGGTGGGGGGAAGCCTGACATCCACCACCGCGACGTCCGGCTTCTCGGTGAGCAGTGCCTCCAACAGCTCGGGGCCGGTCTCGACCGCAGCCGCGATGGTGAAGCCGTGCACCTCCAGGAGCTTGATCAGCCCTTGTCGAAGGAGGTAGAGATCCTCGGCGAGGACAACGCGCACGGCAGCTCCATGGTGATGGTCGTCGGCCCGCCGGGCGGGCTGCTCAGCGAGAGCGTGCCATCGAAGGTACCCAACCGCCGCTCGATGCCGCGCAACCCGCTCCCCCGCCCGAACTGGGCGCCCCCGCAGCCGTCGTCGGTGACCGTGACCCGGAGCAGGTCGGCCCTGTGCAGGACGTCCACCCAGACCCGGCGCGCACCCGAGTGCTTGGCGGCGTTGGCGAGCAGTTCACTGATGCAGAAGTAGACGGCGGCCTCCACCGGGGGCTCCGGCCGCTCCGGCAGACAGACGGTGACCTCGGTGGGTAGCGGGCTGTCCAGCGCCAGGGAGCGCACCGCGTCGCCCAGCCCGCGCTCGGCCAGGACCGGCGGGTGGATGCCCCGCACCAGGTCGCGCAGCTCCTGCAGTGCCTTGGCGGAGGACTGCCGGGCCTCGGAGAGCAGCTCGCGGGCCGCCGCCTGGTCGGTCTCCATGAGGTGCTCGATCGTGCCGAGGGTCATGCCGATGGCCACCAGCCGTGCCTGAGCGCCGTCGTGCAGGTCCCGCTCGATCCGGCGGAGCTCCGCCGCCTGGTCGCCCAGGGCATCGGCACGGGTCAGCGTCAGTTCCTCGACCCGGCGCTTCAACTGGGTGTTGCTCGCCCACCGACCGGGCTCCAGCACCCGTGCGGCGACGTCGAGGTGAGCACGCAGCGCGTACGGCGTGACCAGGAGGCCCACCACCGACACCAGGAGGCCGAGCAGAAGCGATATGACGGCCCTCAACGGGTGGTTGCTGCCCAGGCCACCGTCGACCGCGGAGCCGAGAGCGAAGACCACGCCCCCACCGAGCAGCAGGGCCGGCGGCACCAGGAAGAACGTCGCGGACCAGGGGTTGAGGAGCCACCAGATCGCGTCCCGGCGGGTGGTGGCGTCCCTCATGCTCCAGTGCACGAAGCGGGCCACCCGGGCCACGCCGTACCGACGGTGGTACGAGAAGCCCGTCCACCAGTGGCCCCGCTCGTCCCGCTCCAGCGGCGGGAGGGGCGAGTAGTCCGCCCGGACCGTGATCCCGGACCAGCGCCGGACCTGGGCCCGTGTCCAGCCCGCGCTGTGGCGGGAGCACCAATAGGCCGTCACCACACCGGTGGTCGTCACGGTCACGAACACGCAGAACGGGAAGAACTCGAAGGTCTCGAAGACCCGGGCCGTCACACCGCCGGCGATGACCACGGCCACGAACGGCACGAGGAGGCTCAGGCCCGCCCCGCCGGCAGCCACCGCCGACCGGCCCACCGCCCGCACGCTCCCCGTGAGCCGCCCGGACGCTCCCCGACCGACCACCTTCATCCCCTCGAGGGAAGTTGTGACTGCCACGGTGCTGCTCCTGACATCGACGTCCGACTGGTCACGGCATCAGTGTCCTGGCTGGAGCCGTCGCAGCACATTGGCTGTGCCACCCGTCTTCGAGGTGGACCTAGCACCACCCCCCGGCCGGCCGTGCCGAACCCGGAAATGCGAGAAGCCCCGCCCGGTGTCCCCGGGCGGGGCTTCTCAGAAGAATTGTTCGGCGGCGTCCTACTCTCCCACAGG
>NZ_JOAI01000044.1 GCF_000717715.1 Streptomyces sp. NRRL B-24484
AGTAGATCGTCGGCAGCGTCAGATGTGTATAAGAGACAGCCCCGTGCCCGAGCGCCAGCAGCACCCGGGGCCGCTCGGCCGCGTACGTCGTCACCCGGGCATCGCCGACCGGCGTCGGCACCAGCGTCTGCATGGGCCCGAGCCTAGGCCGTGCCGCCCGGCGCGCCCGGCAGCCGGATCAGAACAGTGTGGTGCGGTCGTCCTCGGTGAGCTCGCGGAGGAGTTCGGGGCCGTTGTTGCGGATGCTGCCGACCGCGGCGCCCACCGGGTGCACCCTGAGCGCGCCGGGGGCGGGCGGCACCAGCAGGCCGCGGAGTGCGTCCGGGTCGTCCGCGCCCGGGTCGAGCCAGGCGTCGAAGGAGCCGGCGTCGAGGAAGAGCGGCATCCGCTCGTGGATCGGGGCGAGCACCGGCTCGGCCTCGGTGGTGACCACGGTGCAGGTGACCCGCCAGGCCTGTGGGTGGTCGGCGGGCAGGGTGCGGTCCCGCCAGAACTCGTACAGGCCGGCCAGCGCGAGCGGGCCGCCGTCCGCCCGGGAGACGAAGTAGGGCTGGCGCGGGGGCCGGTCGGGCGCGGCCGGGGCGGTCTGCCACTCGTAGTAGCCGTCGACCGGGAGCAGGCAGCGGCGGGAGGCGAAGGGCTGCCGGTAGGCCGGCTTCTCGTGCACGGTGTCGGCCCGGGCGTTGATCATCTTCACCGCGGTCTCCGGCGACCTCGCCCAGGACGGGATCAGGCCCCAGCGCAGCACCCGCAGCTGCCGCACCGGCCGGCCCCCTCCCTTCGGCGGGCGGTCCAGCACCGCGTAGACCGCGGAGGTCGGGGCCACGTTCCAGCTGGGCGCGATCGTCTCGGCCGGGTCCCACTGCTCGACGCCGAACGCCTCGACGATGTCCTCGGGCCTGCTGCTGGAGGCGAAACGACCGCACATGGGGGCCAAGCCTGCCACGTCGGCCGGGCCGGCCGGGGGCGGTTCCGGCAGCCGGACGGCGCCCGCCGGGGCGTCCCGCGGAGCACCCCGCGGGGCTCCGCGGAGGCGGCTCCGGGAACGGCCGGGGACGAACCGGAGCGAACCGACCGCTACCGCCGCGGCGTCCTGCCGTGGGAGGCTGCCGGACCGGCGGCACCACGGGAGGCAGGACGAGCATGGAGATCGGGGACGTCTGGCAGCGGGTGGCGGGTGTGCAACCCGAACCGCCGAACTGGCTGGTCCTGACCACGGCCGCGCTGGCCCTGCTGGCGATCCTGCCGGCGCCGGTGTGGCGGGTCAGCCGGACGGTGGTGACCATCGCCCACGAGGGCGGCCACGGCGTGGCGGCCCTGCTCACCCGGCGGCGGCTCTCCGGGATCAGGCTGCACTCCGACACCTCAGGCCTGACCATCTCCTCCGGCCGCCCGACCGGCCCCGGGATGATCCTCACCGCGGCGGCCGGCTACGTGGCGCCCTCGCTGCTCGGCCTGGGCGGCGCCGCGCTGCTCGCCGACGGCCGGATCACCGCCCTGCTGTGGATCTCCATCCTGCTGCTGGCCGGGATGCTGGTGATGATCCGCAACGCCTTCGGCCTGCTCGCGGTGGTGCTCACCGGCGCGCTCTTCCTGGTGGTGTCCTGGTACGGCGGCACCCAGGTGCAGGCCGCCTTCGCCTACCTCGGCGTGTGGTTCCTGCTGCTGGCCGGGGTGCGACCGGTGATCGAGCTGCAGGCCAAGCGGCGCTCCGGCGGTGCCCCGGACTCCGACGCGGACCAGTTGTCCCGGCTGACCGGGGTGAGCGCGGTGCTGTGGGTGGCGCTGTTCCTGGTGGTGTCGCTCTCCTGCCTGCTCGGCGGGGCGAGCTGGCTGCTGCACTGGAAGCACTGACCGCCGGGAGGGCAGCGGCGCGCCGCTGGCCGCGGGCGGGCACACCGTCCGCACGGAATCGGCGCAGACCCCCCGTCCGCCATGCGAATGGGCACCGGGCCGTCACGCGGCGGCCCCCTAGACTTGGCGCATGACCGATGCCCTGTGGCCCGCCCCCGTCGCCACCGCAGCCGTGGACGCGACCGTCACCATCCCCGGCTCCAAGTCGGCGACCAACCGCGCGCTGGTGCTGGCCGCGCTCGCCGACGGCCCCGGCTGGGTCCGCCGGCCGCTGCGCAGCCGTGACTCCCAGCTGATGGCGGACGGCCTGCGGGCGCTCGGCGTGACGGTCGAGGAGACGGTCAACGAGGCCAGCGGCGGCACCGGCGGCGGCGAGGCCTGGCGGGTCATCCCGGCACCGCTGCTGACCGGCCCGGCCCGGGTGGACGTCGGCAACGCCGGCACCGTCATGCGCTTCCTGCCCCCGCTCGCCGCGCTCGCCGACGGCCCCGTCCACTTCGACGGCGACCCGCGCTGCTACGAGCGCCCGCAGCACGGCGTCATCGACGCGCTGCGCGCCCTCGGCGTGCGGATCGACGACGGCGGCCGCGGCGGCTTCCCGCTGACGGTGCACGGCACCGGCGCGGTGGACGGCGGCGCGGTGGACGTGGACGCCTCCTCGTCCTCGCAGTTCGTCTCCGCCCTGCTGCTGTCCGGCGCCCGCTACAACAACGGCGTGGAGATCCGGAACACCGGCGGGACGGTCCCCTCGCTGCCGCACATCCGGATGACGGTCGACATGATCCGCAAGGCCGGAGGCCAGGTGGACGCGCCCGAGGACGGCGGCGAGAAGGACGTCTGGCGGGTCACCCCCGGTGCGCTGATCGGCCGCGACCTGGTGGTCGAGCCGGACCTCTCGAACGCGGCGCCGTTCTTCGCCGCGGCGATGGTCACCGGCGGCCGGGTCACCGTCCGCGACTGGCCGAAGCACACCTACCAGCCGGGCGACCAGCTGCGCGACATCTACACGCAGATGGGCGGCGCCTGCCGGTTCACCGACGAGGGCCTGGAGTTCACCGGCACCGGCAAGATCCACGGCATCGAGGCCGACCTGCACGACGTCGGCGAGCTGACCCCGGTGATCGCCGCGGTGGCCGCGCTCGCGGACTCCGAGTCGCACCTGTACGGCATCGCCCACCTGCGGATGCACGAGACCGACCGGCTGGCCGCGCTCGCCAGGGAGATCAACGACCTGGGCGGCGACGTCTCGGAGACCGAGGACGGCCTGCGGATCCGGCCGCGTCCGCTGCACGGCGGTGTCTTCCACACCTACGAGGACCACCGGCTGGCGACCGCCGCCGCGGTGATCGGCCTCGCGGTGGAGGGCGTCCTGGTGGAGAACGTGGCGACCACCGCCAAGACCCTGCCGGACTTCCCGCAGATGTGGGCCGACCTCCTCGGCCAGGGCTGACGGGGGCAGAGCAGCATGCGCCGCTACGGCAAGGACGCCGACGAGGACGACATCCGCAACCGCCCGGCCCGCCGGGGCTCCCGGCCCCGCACCCGGATCCGGCCCAAGCACGAGGACGCCGCCGAGGCGATGATCCTCACCGTCGACCGCGGGCGGCTGACCTGCCTGATCGACGCGGGCACGAAGAAGGAGCGCGAGGTCGTCGCCATGAAGGCCCGCGAGCTGGGCCGCAAGGGCGTCGTGGTCGGCGACACGGTGAGCCTGGTCGGCGACCTGTCCGGGGAGCCGGACACGCTGGCCCGGATCGTCCGGGTCGCCGAGCGCAGCTCGGTGCTGCGGCGCACCGCGGACGACGACGACCCGTACGAGCGGATCGTCGTCGCCAACGCCGAGCAGCTGGCCATCGTCACCGCGCTGGCCGACCCGGAGCCGCGGCCGCGGCTGATCGACCGCTGCCTGGTGGCGGCGTACGACGCCGGGATGGAGCCGCTGCTGGTGCTCACCAAGTCCGACCTGGCGCCGGCCGAGCCGCTGCTGGAGTCGTACGCGCCGCTGGGCATCTCCTACGTGGTGACCCGGCGGGACGAGCTGGAGACGACCGGCGCGGAGGCGGTGCGCGAGCACCTGCGCGGGCTGTCGACGGTCTTCATCGGGCACTCCGGCGTCGGCAAGACCACGCTGGTCAACGCGCTGGTGCCGGAGCGGCAGCGGACGACGGGCCACGTCAACGCGGTGACCGGCCGCGGCCGGCACACCACCGTCTCGGCGCTGGCGCTGCGGCTGCCGCCGCCGCCCGGGGCCAGGCCGGGCTCGAAGAAGGCGCTCGATCCGGGCTGGGTGATCGACACTCCGGGCTTCCGTTCCTTCGGCCTGTCGCACATCGACCCGTCCCGGGTCATCCTCGCCTTCCCCGACCTCGAACCGGGCACGGCGGACTGCCCGCGGGCCTGCAGCCACGACGAGCAGGACTGCGCGCTGGACGCCTGGGTGGCGGACGGCCACGCCGAGCCCGCCCGGCTGTACTCGCTGCGCCGGCTGCTCGCGAGCCGCGAGACCCGCGAGGGCGACTGACCGCCACTGCGGGGACTGTGACCCGTCCGAGGTGTCGGACGGCCCCCGGCCGGTGATCATAAGAGCGTGGAACACGCTCGCATGGACGCTCCGAGGGGCAAGGGGGTCAGCCCGATGGCATGGGCCATGGTGGTCCTGGCCGGTCTGCTGGAGACCGGTTTCGCGATCAACCTCAAGCTGAGCCACGGCTTCACCCGGCTCTGGCCCACCATCAGCTTCTGCGCGTTCGCGCTGGGCAGCTTCGGCCTGCTGACGCTCTCCCTCAAGTCGCTGCCGGTCGGTTCGGCGTACGCGGTCTGGACGGGGATCGGCGCGGCCGGCACCGCGGTGTACGGGATGGTCTTCCTCGAAGAGTCCAGCAGCGTGCTGAAACTGGTGTCGATCACCCTGGTGATCGCCGGTGTGGTGGGCCTCCAGCTGAGCGGCACCGGCCACTGATCCGCACGCCGGTTCGGGTCCGCTGTGCGAGCCGCGCTGACCTGAGGGGCCCCGGGTCGCTAGGGTTCGGGCATGGCCGACTACCACGACGACCTCCGACTCGCCCACGTCCTCGCCGACTCGGCCGACTCGATCACCCTGGAGCGCTTCAAGGCGCTGGACCTCAAGGTCGAGACCAAGCCCGACCTCACCCCGGTCAGCGACGCCGACAAGGCGGCGGAGGAGCTGGTCCGCAGCGTGCTGCAGCGGGCCCGCCCGCGCGACGCGGTGATGGGCGAGGAGTACGGCCTGCAGGGATCGGGCCCGCGCCGCTGGGTGATCGACCCGATCGACGGCACCAAGAACTACGTCCGCGGCGTTCCGGTGTGGGCGACCCTGGTGGCCCTGCTGGAGGAGGGCATCGACGGCGAGCTGCAGCCGGTGGTGGGCATCGTCTCCGCGCCTGCGCTCAACCGCCGCTGGTGGGCGGCGCGCAACCTCGGCGCGTACGCCGGGCGCAGTCTCGCCAAGGCGACCCGGATCCACGTCTCCGAGGTGTCCCGGGTCGAGGACGCCTCCTTCTCGTACTCCTCGCTGACCGGCTGGGAGGAGCGCGGCCGTCTGGACCCGTTCCTGGACCTCACCCGGGCCTGCTGGCGCACCCGGGCGTACGGCGACTTCTGGTCGTACATGATGGTCGCCGAGGGGGCCGCCGACATCGCGGCCGAGCCGGAGCTCAGCCTGTGGGACATGGCCGCGCCCTGCATCGTGGTGCAGGAGGCGGGCGGCCGGTTCACCGGCCTGGACGGGGTGGACGGACCGAACGGCGCCGACGCGGTGGCCACCAACGGACTGCTGCACGCGGAGGCGCTGCGCCGGCTGAGCGTGTGAGCTGCTGAGCGTGTGAGTTGCTGAAGGTGTGAGCGCCCGGGTGTGCGAGCGGCCGGCCCGTCCGGCGGGCGGGCGTGTTTCGGCGGGTGGTCGGCGAGGTTGCCGGCCACCCGCAGCGCGTTCCACGTGACGCTGAGGGCGCGGCAACTCCCTTGCAACACAAGGCCCCTAGGCTCGTCGGGCCAGCGGCCGGTACCCGGTACCGCGCCTCCGTTCCCCGTGCGCCCCACCCCGCCGGGCCACTGCCGAGGGGGACTCCCCACGTGCGTACGCTCAGCAGCATCCGCCACCGGCTCGCCCTGCTGCTCGCCCTTCCGACCGGCGCCCTGGTCCTCCTCGGCGCGGTCGGCACCGCCGCGCAGGCCGGGCGGTTCGCCGACGCCGGGCGGACCGGCGACCGGGTGGCCCTGGTGGTCGCCACCCAGGAGTTCGTCCATCAGCTCCAGCGCGAGCGGGGCCTGACCGCGGGCCTGCTCGGCGGCGAGGAGTCCTTCCGGGCCAGGCTCGGCCCGCAGCGGGAGGCCGCCGACACGGCCCGGCGGGCGCTCGACCGGCAGCTGGCCGCCGATCCGCCCGGCGCGGAGCGGGTGCGCACGGCGCTCGGTGGTCTGAGCACGCTGGCCGGGCTCCGCGGCCGGGCCGACACCGGCGCCGCCGACCGGGCGGAGGCACTGAGGTTCTACACGGGCGCGGTCACCGCGTTGAACGCGGCCGCCTTCGCCGACCGGGACACCACCGGCGACCGGCGGCTGGCGGACGCGCTCGCCACGGTCGAGGCCCTGGGCCGGGCCACCGAGGCGGCCGCGCTGGAACGCGGCACGCTCAGCGGCGTGCTCGCGGCGGGCTCGTTCCGGGGCGGCGACTACCCGGCGTTCGTACGGATCACCGCCGACCGGGGCGCGGCGCTCGCCGACGTGCCGCGCACCGCCCTGCCGGAACGGACCGCCGCACTGGACGCCGCGCTGCGCAGCCCCGCCGCGGTGGCCGCCGCCGGCATGGAGCAGCAGGCCCTGGACGGCTGGGCGGCGACCCGGCTGCCGGTCCGCGCGGACGCCTGGTGGCAGGCGGCGACGGAGCTGGTCGACGGCCTGTACGCGGTGCAGTCCCAGGCCGCCGCCGACAGCTCGGCACGGGCCGCGGCGCTGCGTTCGGAGGCGCTGCGGGCCCTGCTGGTGGACGCCGGGCTGGCGCTCGCCGCGGCCGCCGGCGCCGTCCTGCTCGGGCTGCTCGCGACCCGGTCGATCACCCGGCCGGTGGCGGCGCTCGCCGCGGAGGCCGAGGAGCTGGCCGGGCGGGTGCTGCCGGAGGCCGTGGAGCGGGCCCGGGCGGGCGGCGGGGCGGCCTCGCCGGGCCGGGCCGCGGCGGCGGGCACCGTGGAGCTGGAAGTGCTGGGTGCGGCGCTGGACCGGGTCGCGGCGACGGCCGTCCGGCTGGCCGTCGAGCAGTCGGTGCTCCGCCGCAACACCGCGCAGTCGCTGGCCGGCCTGGGCCGGCGCAACCAGTCGCTGGTGATGCGCCAGCTGGGCCTGCTGTCGGCCCTGGAGCGGAGCGAGCACGACCCGGCGGCGCTGGCGAACCTGTTCGAGCTGGACCACCTGGCGACCCGGATGCGCCGCAACGCGGAGAGCCTGCTGGTGCTGGTCGGCGAGGCGAGTCCGCGCCACTGGCCGCAGCCGGTGGCCCTGGGCGACGTGGTCCGCTCGGCGCTGGGCGAGGTGGAGGACTACCGCCGGGTCGTGCTGCGCCGGGTGGACGGGGTGCTGGTCGACGGCGGTGCGGTCGCGGAGGTGGCGCACCTGCTGGCCGAGCTGATCGAGAACGCCCTGACCGCCTCGCCGCCGGACACCGACGTGGAGGTGTTCGCCCGGCCGGGCGTGGACGGCTGCCTGGTCGCGGTGACGGACCACGGGCCGGGCCTGGACGAGTCGGCGCTGGACCGGGCGAACGCCCGGCTGGCCGGCCGGGAGAGCTTCCTGGTGGACGGCGGCGGGCAGCTCGGCCTCTACGTGGTGGGCCGGCTGGCGGAGCGCCTGGGTGCGGTGGTGCGGCTCTCCCCGGCGCCGGTGCACGGGGTGACGGCGACGGTGGCGCTGCCTGCGGCGCTGCTGGCGGACGGTGCGCGGCAGGTGCCGGCGGCGGCGGTCGGGGTGGCGGGATGACCGGGTTCGACGCGGGCGAGGTGGTCCGCCCGTTCGTGATCACCGGCGGCCGGACCCGGCCGGTCTGGGACGAGCTGCGGGTGGAGACGCTGGTGACGGCGCAGCCGGCCGCGCTGGCGGCGCCGCTCGGGTTCGAGCGGCACCGGATCGTGCAGCTGTGCCAGTACCCGCAGTCGGTGGCGGAGCTGGCGGCGCTGCTGCCGGTGCCGCTGGGGGTGGCCCGGGTGCTGGTCGCGGACCTGGCGGCGGAGCGGTACGTACGGGTGCACGAGCGGGCGGCGGAGGACGTGTCCGTGGCCCTGTTGGAGCGGATCCGGGACGGCCTGCTGCGGCTCTGAGCCCCGGACGTGGTCGCGGGCCCCGGGTGCGGCGTCGCGCTCCCGGGGCCCGCGGGTTCAGGCCGTCACTTCTGCTTGCGCAGCTCGCGGACGGCGTCCTCCAGGCGGCGGCCGTAGTCGGCGTCGGCCCGGCGGAAGTTCTCGACGGCGCGCTCGACGATGTCCTCGCGGTCGGCCGAGACCTTGGCGACGAAGCCGGCGAGGTTCTCGACGAGGCGCTGCTTGGCGCCGTCGTCCATCAGCCGGTAGAGCGCGCCGGCCTGCACGAAGTCGTCGTCCTCGGCGTGCGAGGGGGCCTCGTGGTTGCCGGTGGCGCCGGTGACCGGGACGGCGGACCACAGCGGGCGGCCGGTCTGGACGGGGCCGCCGAAGCTGTTCGGCTCGTAGTTCTTCCGGCGGCCGTGGCGGCCGTCGTAGAGGTGGCCGTCGCGGCCGTTGGTGAGCGCCTCGGTGGCGTGCGGGCGGTTGACCGGCAGGTGGTCGGCGTTGATGCCGACGCGGTAGCGGTGGGCGTCCGCGTAGGCGAACAGGCGGCCCTGCAGCATCTTGTCCGGGGACGGGCCGATGCCGGGCACGAAGTGGGCCGGGGAGAAGACCGACTGCTCGACCTCGGCGAAGACGTTGTCGGGGTTGCGGTTGAGCTCCAGCGTGCCGAACTCGACGAGCGGGTAGTCGGCGTGCGGCCAGACCTTGGTCAGGTCGAAGGGGTTGAAGCGGTAGGTCGCGGCGTCGGCGGCGGGCATGATCTGCACGCTGACCGTCCAGCTCGGGAACTCGCCGCGCTCGATGGACTCGCGCAGGTCGCGCTGGTGGCTGTCCGGGTCCTCGCCGGCGAGCCGGTTGGCCTCGGCCTGGGTGAGGTTCCGGATGCCCTGGTCGGTCTTGAAGTGGTACTTGACCCAGAAGTGCTCGCCGGCCTCGTTCTGCCACTGGTAGGTGTGCGAGCCGAAGCCGTCCATGTGCCGGTAGGAGGCCGGGATGCCGCGGTCGCCGAAGAGCCAGGTCACCTGGTGGGTGGACTCGGGCGACAGGCCCCAGAAGTCCCAGACGTTGTCCGCCTCCTGCGAGCCGGTGTACGGGTCGCGCTTCTGGGTGTGGATGAAGTCGGGGAACTTGATGGCGTCCTTGATGAAGAAGACCGGGGTGTTGTTGCCGACCAGGTCGTAGTTGCCCTCCTCGGTGTAGAACTTCAGCGCGAAGCCGCGCGGGTCGCGCACCGCGTCCGCCGCGCCGAGGTTGCCGGCCACCGTGGAGAACCGGAGGAAGGTCTCCGTCCGCTTGCCGACCTCGGAGAGGAAGGCCGCCCGGGTCCAGGGGGTGACGTCGGCGGTCACCGTGAAGGTGCCGTAGGCGCCGGCGCCGCGAGCGTGCACCACGCGCTCCGGGATGCGCTCGCGGTTGAAGTGGGCGAGCTTCTCGAACAGCAGCTGGTCCTGGATGAGGGCCGGGCCGCCGATGCCGGCCGTCTCGGTGTTCTGGTTGTCGGCCACCGGAGCACCGGACTCCGTGGTGAGGGTGGGCCGCAGCTCGTCCTGGGTGGTCATGGGGAGGGTCCTTCGGTCGTCCGGTCGTATCGGAGCCGATCCTAACTTGGACTCAGTCCAAGTCAACACTGGAACCAATTCGAGAACGTGCCTTACTCTGGCTCCATGAGCGACCTGCTGGAACGACTCCGGGGACGCGGCTGGCGACTGACCTCGCAGCGCCGCGCGGTCGCGGAGGTGCTCGAAGGCGACCACGTCCACCTGACGGCGGACGAGGTGCACGCCCGCGCGGTGGCGAGACTCCCGGAGATCTCCAGGGCCACCGTGTACAACACGCTCGGCGAACTGGTCTCGCTCGGCGAGATCCTGGAGGTCTCCACCGACGGCCGGGCCAAGCGGTACGACCCCAATGCGCACGAGGCCCACCAGCACCTGGTCTGCTCGGGCTGCGGCACCGTGCGCGACGTCCGCCCGGAGGGCGACCCGATGGCCGCCCTCCCCTCCGCGGAACGCTTCGGCTTCACCCTGACCGGCGCCGAGATCACCTACCGCGGGCTCTGCCCGGACTGCTCGCCCGCCTGAGCCCCGCCCCGCGCGCTACGCGCTCAGCTCCGCGCTCAGCGCACCGAGCAGCCGCGCCGCCCGCTCGGCCACCTCGGCCGGGCCGGACTCGGCGGCCCGCCGGCACCAGTTCTCCGCCTGCACCGGCTCGCCGCGCCGCAGCGCCAGCAGCGCGAGGCGCAGCGCCGCCCGCCCGTGCCCCGCGTCGGCGGCCCGGGTGTACCAGAGCACGGCCTCGCTCTCGCCGTCGTGGCGGGCCAGCAGCAGGCCGAGGTTGAAGGCGGCGCTGCGGCTGCCGGCCTCGGCGGCCCGGCGGTACCAGTGCTCGGCGGTCTGCAGTTCGCCGCGTTCGGCGGCGCGCACACCCATCCGCACCTGGGCCCGGCGGTGGTCGGCCTCGGCCGCCACCGTGTACCAGTGCTCGACCTCCGCGTCGGCGTCGCCGCGCCGCTCCAGCACCGCGGCCAGCCGGAAGGCGCCCTCGGCGGAGCCGCCGGCCGCCGCCTGCCGGTAGCGCTCCAGCGCCCCGGTCGCGTTGCCGCGCTGCTCGTGGACGACGGCGAGCTGCAGGGCGGCCTCGCCGTGCCCCTCGGCCGCGGCCCGCGCGTACCACTCGTGGGCCTGCGGGAGTTCGCCGCGGCCGGCGTGCAGCACGCCGAGGTTGAAGGCGCCGTCGACGCTGCCGGCCTCGGCGGCCTTGGAGAACCACGGCTCCGCGCCGGACTCGTCGCCGCGCTGCAGCAGCACCACGGCCAGCGCGTTGCAGGCCTCCCGGTGGCCGGCGTACGCGGCCTTGCGGTACCACTGCTCGGCCTGGGTCCCGCGGCCCGTTCCGGCGCAGAGCAGGCCGAGGTTGAAGGCGCCGTTGTGGTCGCCGGCGTCCAGGGCGGCGCGGTACCAGCGCTCCGCCTCGGCGGCCTCGCCGCGGCCGGCGTGCAGCGCGCCGAGGGCGTTGGCGGCGTTGCCGTCGCCGGCCTCGGCGGCCTCCTGCCACCACTCGGCGGCGGCCGCGAGGTCGCCCGCGTCGCGCAGCAGGAAGCCGAGCGCGCAGGCCGCGCGGGGCTCGCCGTTCTGCGCGGACTGCCGGTACCAGCGGGCCGCCTCGTCGAGTTCGCGGCGCTCCTCCAGCAGCACGCCGAGCCGCAGCGCGGCGCGGGCGTGGCTGCGCGCGGCGGCGGTGCGGTACCAGGTCTCGGCGGTGTCCTTGTCGCCGGCGGCCTCGCGCATCCGGGCGAGCCGGTACGCGGCCTCGCGGTGGCCGGCGTCGGCGGACACCTTGAACCAGCGCTCGGCGCGGACGTCGCGCCGATGCTCCATCAGGTCGCCCAGGGCGTAGGCCCCGAGCGGGTGGCCGTGCTCGGCGGCGAAGTGCAGCCAGTACTCGGCGGCCTCCTCCTCGCCCTGGTCGCGCAGCTGGAGGCCGAGCGCGTGGGCGGCCGGCGCGGAGCCTGCGACGGCGGCCTGCCGCCACCACTGGGCGGCCTCGGCCCGGTGGCCGCGCTGGTGCAGCAGCACGCCGAGGTTGTTGGCGGCGGCGCGCAGCCCGGCCGCGGCGGCGGCGCGCAGGTACGGTTCGGCGTCCTCCAGGTCGCCGCGGCGCAGCAGCATCGCGCCGAGCTGGCTGGCGGCGCCCGGGTCGCCGGCGTCCGCGGCGGAGCGGTGGCGGCCCTCCAGGGCGGCCTGTTCGCGGGCGGCGAGGGCGGTCTCGAAGCTGGCGGCGTCCTCCGGTTCGCCGGCGGGCTCGTCGTCCGTGGCGGCCGGGTAGCGGCCGACGGCGTCGACGAGTTGCTGGGCGGAGATCCGGACCAGGCTCTCGGGTCCGTAGCTGCGCTGGGCCGGGAGGCCCTGCTGGGTGTCCTCGGCGGACTCCGCCCAGGCGTCGGTGTCGGCCTCGGTGTGCGCCCGGGGCGCGGCGGCCGGTGCGGGCCTCGCCCCGGTGTCGTTCCTACCGATCAGCTTCATGCCGGCTCCCGCTCCCCCAGAGTGCTGCGGCATCCGCCGGGGGCGCCGTGTCGGCGGCCGCCGCCCCCTGCCGGTCCGAAAGGGTGTCGGTCCGAAAAGGAGTCAACAGCCGTTCGGCTTCCCCCGTGTGGTCCATCGTCGCATCACCCGGAACCCGCGTACACCTGCCCCGGACCACGTCTGGGCGGAGCGGGCCGAAGCTTGCGGGAGTGCTCCAGCGCTTTGTCGATTTCCCGACATCGGGCCGCACAAACCCCGGCAGCGACGACGGGGCCGGGGCGGCCGACTCGATACTACCGGAGCCGGCCCCCTCTTGATCGGAAAACGCCAGGGCCCGGAGCGCCAGATTGCTCTGGCGGACTCCGGGCCCTGATCTTGAGTAGCGGGGACAGGATTTGAACCTGCGACCTCTGGGTTATGAGCCCAGCGAGCTACCGAGCTGCTCCACCCCGCGTCGGTGAAGAAACCATAGCACGGACGCGGGGTGGACCAACAAATCGGTTCTCGCAGCTCAGGGCGTGGCCGAGGCCGAGGGCGAGGGCGACGCGGACGGTGCCGGGCTCGCCGGGCCGCTGCCGGGCTGCGCCTTGGCTGCCCGGTCCAGCGCCTCCTGGAGCGCCTTCTGCGCCTGCCCGTACGCCGCCCAGTCGCCGGCCTTCAGCGCGGCCTGACCGTCGGTGAAGGCCTTCTGGGCGTCCTGCAGCGCCTTCTGCAGATCCGGGGAGGCCCCGGTGCCGGGTGCGGTGGGAGCGGGGGTGGTCGGCGTGGTGGGGGCGGTCGGGGTGGCCGTCGCGCTGCCGGACGCGCCGGGCAGCACGGCGGCGAGCGCCTTCGCCAGGTTGTCCTCCAGGGCCACCTTGTCGCCGTAGACCGCCAGCACCTTCTGCAGCACCGGCGCCTTGGCGCCGCGGCCGAGCAGGTACACCGGCTCGATGTTGAGCAGGCCGCCGCCGACCGGCAGGGTCAGCAGGTTGCCGTACTCGATGTCGGAGTCGCTGCCGGTCTTCAGCAGGGTGAGCTGGTTGGCCACCGCCTTCTCGGAGTTGAACTTCGCCTGGGTCAGCTTCGGCCCGAGCGCGCCCGATCCGGCCGGGATCTTGAGCACCCGGATCTTGCCGTACTCCGGCCCCGGGTCCGCGCCGACGGCCATGAACGCCGCCAGGTTGTCGCGGCCGCCCGGCACGAAGCTGCTGGAGAGCGAGAAGCTAGCCGAGGGGGCGCCGGGCATCTTCAGCGTCAGGTAGTACGGCGGCTGGACCTCGCCGGTGTTGGTGGTGGGGTCGAGCGGCACCTGCCAGATGTCCGTGCCGTTGAAGAACGCGTCGGCGTCGGTCATGTGGTACTGGCCGAGCAGGTCGCGCTGCACCTTGAACAGGTCCTGCGGGTAGCGCAGGTGCGGCATCAGCGCGGCCGGGATCGCCGAACGGGCCTTGACCGTGCCGGGGAAGGCCTTCATCCAGGTCTTCAGCACCGGGTCGCTCTCGTCCCACTGGTACAGCGTCACCTCGCCGGTGTACGCGTCGACCGTGGCCTTCACCGAGTTGCGGATGTAGTTGACCGTGTTGACCGCGGTCAGGGTGCGGCCGCGCTGGTCGGTCAGCGAGTCCTTGGTCGACTCGCCCAGGGTGGTCTTGGAGGAGAACGGGTAGCCGTCCGAGGTGGTGTAGCCGTCCAGCACCCAGACCAGCTTGCCGTCCTGCACCACCGGGTACGGGTCGGCGTCGATCGACAGCCACGGCGCGACCTTCTCCACCCGCTCCTTGGGCGTGCGGTCGTAGATCACCCGGGCGCCGTCGGTGATCGCCCCCGAGTAGAGGATCTGCGGCTCGGAGAACTTCATCGCGTACGCGGCCCGGGTCAGCGGGTTGTCCAGCGAGACGCCGCTGCCGCCGTCGTAGGTGAAGGTCTGGTCGGCGCCGCTCTCGGAGGTGTAGTCGATCTCCTGGTTGCTGCCGCCGACGATGGAGTACGTGCGGCTCTTCTCGCCGTAGTAGACCCGCTGGCGGTAGTCGCCGAAGGTGCCGTCGGTGGGCAGGCCGGACTGCGTGTAGACCGGGTTGCCGTTGCCGTCGACCTGGTTGCCCTTGGCGGCGACGACGCCGTAGCCGTGGGTGTACTTGAAGTGGTCGTTGATCCAGTTGCGCTGCTGGACGCCCGCGAGGTCGAGCTCGCGGACGCCGAGCACGGTGTCCTGGTTGCCGTACCGGTCGACGTCCAGCGTCCGCGGGAAGGCGTAGTACTTGCGCAGCGCCTCGTTCTGCTGGAACGTCGGCGCGACCACGTTCGGGTCGAGCAGGCGGATGTCCGCGATCGTCTGCGCGTCCGGCGCGGCGGCGCCCGCCTTGGCGGGGTCCTTCGGGTCGTACTGCTGGGTCTCGGCGTCCGCGATGCCGTAGGCCTTGCGGGTCGCGTCGATGTTCTTCTGGATGTACGGCGTCTCCTTGGCCTGCTCGTTCGGCTTGACCTGGAACTGCTGCACGATCGCCGGGTACACCCCGCCGATCAGCACCGCGGAGAGCGCCATCAGGCCGAAGCCGATCAGCGCCGGCGCCCAGGTGCGGCGGATCGGCGTCAGGAAGAAGAGCAGCGCGCAGATGACGGCGACGAAGAACAGGATGGTCTTGGCCGGCAGGAAGGCGTTGGCGTCCACGTAGCGCAGACCCGTCCAGCCGTCCACGCCCTTGTAGGCACCGGACTTGACCGCCAGGCCGTACCGGTCCAGCCAGTAGGCGACGGCCTTCAGCAGCACGAACACGCCGAACAGCACGGCGAGGTGGCCCTGCGCACCGCGGCTGGCCCGGCGGCCCGGGCCCTGCAGGCGCAGGCCGCCGTACAGGTAGTGCACCAGCACCGAGGCCATCAGCGAGACGATCACCGCGCTGAAGGCGAAGCCCAGCAGGAACTCGTACCAGGGCAGGTCGAAGGCGTAGAAGGCGACGTCCCGGTGGAACTGCGGGTCCTTCACGCCGAACGGCGTCCGGTTGGTCCACAGCAGCCAGGTGCGCCACTGCCCGGAGGCCGCGGTGCCGGCGACCAGACCGACCAGCAGGGCGACCGCGACCAGCAGCCACTTCTTGTACGGGGCCACGCCCGCCCGGTAGCGGTCCAGGCTCTGCTGCTCGACCGACATCGCGGCCAGCGGCGGCCGCAACCGGTGCGCCAGCCAGACGTTGAGGCCGACCACCACGGCCATCAGCAGGCCGAAGACGGCGAACAGCCCGGCCTTCGTCCGCAGCTGGGTGGTGAAGACCGTGGCGTAGTCGACCGATTTGAACCACAGCCAGTCCGTCCAGAAGCCGGACACCAGCGCGAACAGCAGGAACAGCACGGCGAGCACGCCCGCCGTCAGCAGCAGGACCCTGGTGCGCCGCGAGGGCGGGCCGACTCTGGCGCGGAAGCCCGGCTCCGGGCGGTCCGGCATCTGGAAAACCAAGGTGGCACCTCTGCTGTGTCGTGAACGTGGTCGGATCGGTCCTCTGTGCAACTTAGACCGTCTTCACCTGAGTTCCCGCCGGGCCGCCCGCCGGCCCTCCCGAGACCCGACCGTTACCGGGCCCGGAGGGGCCTCGGGGCACCGCGGACGTGTGAGGATTGGGGCATGTCCGATGCACCCCTCACGCCCGCCGACGGCCTGCCGCCGGCCGCGTCCCCGCTGACCCGCGCCGCCCTGGAGATCGACGAGTACGCGGCCACCCTCGGCTGGGACCTCCCCGCCCGGCTGTTCGCGCTGGTCGACACCGCCGCGCTGCGCAAGGCCGACCCGAAGCTGGCCCGCCAGCTCGGCCTGGCCGCCGACGAGGCCACCGGGCTGACCCCGGTCGAGCAGGACGAGCTGCCGGCCGGCGCCGAGCTGGACAAGTTCCTCGGCACCATCGCCTGGCCGGACCAGGTGGTCGGCTGCGCGCTGGTGGTCGAGCGGCTGATGCTGCCCCCCGGCGCCGAGCAGTCCCGCCCGAAGAACGCCACCGAGAAGGAGCTCGCCGACTGGGTGGCGAACCACCCGCAGCGCCAGGAGGTGCGGATCACGGCCGCCGTACTGCGCGACGGCTCGCGGGAGATCGCCCTGCGGCTGCGCGAGAAGGACGTCGCCCGCGAGGTGCTGACCGGCCCGGACCTGGTGCCGGGGCTCACCGAGGCCCTGCTGTCCACCTTCTCCTGAGCGACACCGTCCGGGACACCCGTTGGGTGTCCCGGACGGTTCCTGCGGCTCCTACCCGGGGCAGGACGGCAGCGCCGAGGTGTTGCCGGAGCGGATCTGGTCCAGCGCCTTCAGCGCGCCGCCGAGGTTGTCCACCTTCACCAGGGTCAGCCCGCCCGGGGTGCCCTTGACCGCCTCGGAGCAGTTCTCGGACGGCGTCATGAAGTACTCGGCGCCCTTGTCGCGGGCCGCGATCAGCTTCATCTGGATGCCGCCGATCGGGCCGACCTCGCCCTCGTCGCTGATGGTGCCGGTGCCGGCGACGAACTTGCCGCCGGTCAGGTCGCCGGGGGTGAGCTTGTCCACGATGCCGAGCGAGAACATCAGGCCGGCGCTGGGGCCGCCGACGTCCTGCAGACCGATGTCGATGGTGAACGGGTAGGTGTGGTCGTTGCCCGGCAGGATACCGACGATGGCCCGGCCGTCGGAGGCCTTGCCGGTGGTGACGGCGACCTTCTTCTCGGCCGCCTTGTCGGTCGCCGCGCCGTTCGTCCCCGCCGGGCCGCCGGTGCCGGCGGCCGCGGTGTGCGGGACGACCGTGAACTCCACCGTCTCGCCGGGCTTGTGCTTGGTGACCAGTGCGGCCACCTGCTCCTTGGCGGTCACCGGGGTGCCGTCCACCGCGACGATCCGGTCGCCCGCGTGCAGCTTGCCCTCGGAGGGCCCGCCGGCCACCACGGACGAGACCACGATCTGCGTGCTCACCGGGATGCCGAGCTGCTTCAGCGCCGCCGTCTTGGCGCTGTCCTCGGACGAGGCGAACTGCTCGGCGTTCTCCTGCTGGGCCTCCTTGTCGGTCTGGCCCTTCGGGTAGACGTTGTCGTGCGGGACGACGAGGACGTCCCTGCGCAGCCAGCCGATCACCGCCGAGACCAGGCTCGGCTCGTACTTGGCGCCGGTGACCTGCACCGTCGTCATGTTGAGGTGCCCGCTCGTCGGGTACGTCTCGTGACCGCTGATGGCGATCACGGGGACGGAGCCGCCCGACTTCTTCTCCTGCTCGCCGAGGGTGTTGTAGGTCGGACCCGGACTCATCTCGGTGTACGGCACCCGCATCAGCACGGAGGCGCACAGCAGGCCTATGAGCAGCAGGGTGGCGGCGAGCATCGTCGCGGAGCGGCGTGGCATGGATCGACAGTACGGGACGACGGCGATGGGGCGCTGCCCGGCCCGGGGCCTCAGCGGCGGGGGCCGTCGCCCGAACCGACGGTGGAACGCTCCATCGCGGCGCGGAACCGCTCGTGCTCGGCGAGCGAGGCCGGATCACCGGTGGCGCGGGGGGTGCGGGCCGCCCAGCCCGCCCAGACCATGGCGGCCAGAGCGGCGGCGACGGGGATGATCAACCAGGCGAGCGCAGCCATGTCCGTACTCCCAGCTCGTCGTGTCTATCAGCAGATTAACCGTCCGCGCAGACAACGGCCGCGGCGGGCACCGGGTTACGGCCACCGGTCGACCGCGACGGGATCGTGGCACTGCCGTGGCGCCGCCGCGACGTGCCACCGGCGGGCCCTTGGCGGGCCTGCTGCGAGGGGCGCGACGGGGGTGCGCGGGGCACCGCGGGGCCGCCGCGCACCGGGTGGAGACCCGGTGGCGGCCCCTGCGGGCGGATGGGGCGAACGGGGGACGGCGGCGGTCAGCAGGTGCCCGCGCCGACCCACTCCTCCTCGCCGTCGCTGAAGACCTGGTGCTTCCAGATCGGCACCTGGTGCTTGAGGTCGTCGATCAGCCGGCGGGCCGCCTCGAAGGCCTCGCCGCGGTGCGCGCAGGAGACGGCGACGATCACCGCCCTGTCGGTGATGTCCAGCCGGCCCACCCGGTGCACCGCCGCCAGGGCCTTCACCGGGAAGTCCGCGACGATCTTCTCGGCGATCCGGCGCATCTCGCGCTCGGCCGTCGGGTGGGCGCTGTACTCCAGCGCGGAGACGGACTTGCCGCCGTCGTGGTCGCGGACCGTCCCCACGAAGACCGTGGTGCCGCCGGCCGCGTCGTCGCCGACCGCCTCGTACACCTCGTCCAGGGAGAGCGGGGTGTCGCGGATGGCGAGCAGGCGGATTGGGTCGTGGTTCTCGGACATGGTCACCATGATTCCCCATGACGGGTGCCGCCCGGCAAGGGCTTCCGCATCACGATTGGGGCATTCCGCAGAGCGGAATGCAAGGGCGGGTCGGGCGGTGGACGGGACGGCTCAGAACCGCCGCCGCTTGCGGGCGCGGCGGACCAGGGCGGCGGTGCCCACCAGGGCCACGGTGGCGCCGGCGGCGCCCAGGCTGGTGGCCGCCTCCTTGCCGCCGAGCCGGCGGCCGGCCACCGCGTGCTTGCCGGAGACCTGGGCGAGCAGCTCCGCGAGGACCTCCTCGTTGCTGTGCTCCGGCCGCCAGCCCGCCTCGTGCAGCCGGCTGCCGGAGACCACCCAGGGGTACATGGTGTAGGCGAGGTCGCCGGCCGGGGCCGGGGTGAGGCCGAGGCGGTGCAGCCGGGCCGCGGTGCCGAGGGCCAGCGAGGCGGGCAGCTCCATGCGGCGGATGCCGGAGAGCTCCTCGACGTCCTCCTGCTCCAGCCAGCCGTCGGAGCCGACGGTGACCTCCCCCTCGACCAGGCCGAGCGCCGCGTACTCCAGCGCCGAGGCGAGGTCGTCCACGTGGCAGAACTGCCAGCAGGGCCGCGAGCCGGCCACCACCAGCAGCCGCGGTGCCTCGAAGTGCCGGGTCAGCACGGTGTCGATGCCCGGGCCGACCACCACGGCCGGGCGGAGCACGGTGATCTGCAGGCCCGGGTGGGCGCGCGGGGCGCGCCGGGCGAGCCGTTCGATCTCCAGCAGGTCCCCGACGAGCGTGGCCTCCTCGGTGGCCCGCAGTTCGGAGTCCTCGGCGAGCGGCACCTCGTTGTCGGGCAGCGCGCCGTAGACCATCGCCGAGGTGCAGAGCACGACGCGGGAGACCCCGGCGGCCGCGGCGGCGGTCACCACGGTCTGCGCGCCCCGCACGTTGTACGCGCTCCGGGCCCGCGGGTCGGTCTCCATGCCGAGGTCCATGGCCAGGTGGACGACCACGTCGACCCCGGCCAGCCGTTCGGCCACGGCCGGGTCGCGGACGTCGAGGATGCGCCACTGGACGCCGGGCACCTCGCCGCGGCGGTCGTCGATCGCGAGCACCCGGCGGACCCCCGGGGAGTCGACCATCCGGGCCGCGACCCGCTCGCCGAGCACGCCGGCCGCCCCGGTGACGGCCACGGTCAGTGGCCTGCCGCCGTAGGCTGGAGACGGCGAACCCGCGGCGGCCGCGCTGTCGTCCTCACCTCCGGTCAGCCCAGAGCGAACGTCCGAAGGCGGGGAACTCACCGGCCATCCTCCACGGTTAGCTTATGTGCGTACGTACGAGTGTCACGTACGTCCATCCTGCCCGAGGCAAGGGCCCGGCGGGCGCACCCGGCACCATCGGGCCGCGAGACCATGGACACGCCCCGCCTCCGCGGGCACACGAATTCCCCGCCACATCCCGCGTGACGGCCGAGCAGATCTGAGGACCCCGTGAGCGACCTCCCCTTCGGATTCTCCGTCCCGCCCGAGGAGCCCGAGGACGGCAAGGGCAAGCAGGACGACCAGGGCGACGCCGCCGCCGAGGGCAAGGGCGGCCCGGGCGAGACCCCTCAGCCGCCCTTCGGCCTCGGTGCGGGCAACCCGCTCGGCGCGCTGTTCGGCATGGGCGGCGCCGGCGGCGACAACCCCTTCGGCGCGATGATGGGCAACCTCAACCCCAACGACCTCGGCGCGGCCTTCCAGCAGCTCGGGCAGATGCTGTCCTTCGACGGCGGCCCGGTGAACTGGGAGCTGGCGCAGAACATCGCCCGGCAGACGGTCGTCGCCGAACCCGCCGAGGGCCGCAGCAAGGACCGCTCGGTCGGCGCGGCCGAGCGCAACGCCGTCGTCGAGGCCGTCCGCCTCGCCGAGCTGTGGCTGGACGCGGCCACCGAGTTCCCGTCGGGCTCGACCACCGCCGTGGCGTGGAGCCGCGCCGAGTGGATCGAGGCGACCCTGCCGGTCTGGAAGGACCTGGTGGACCCGGTCGCCGAGCGGGTCGGCACCGCCATGGGCGGTGTGCTGCCGCCGGAGATGCAGGCCATGGCCGGGCCGCTGATGGGCGTCATGCGTTCGATGGGCGGCGCCATGTTCGGCACCCAGATCGGGCAGGCGCTCGGCGCGCTCGCCGCCGAGGTGGTCGGCTCGACCGACGTCGGCCTGCCGCTCGCCCCGTCCGGCAAGGCCGCGCTGCTGCCGCAGAACATCGCCGAGTTCGGCGAGGGCCTGAGCGTCCCGGCCGACGAGGTGCGGCTCTACCTCGCCCTGCGCGAGGCCGCCCACCAGCGCCTGTTCGCGCACGTGCCGTGGCTGCGGGCGCACCTGTTCGGCGCGGTCGAGGCGTACGCGCGCGGCATCAAGGTCGACACCTCGCGGATGGAGGAGCTGGTCGGCCAGCTCGACCCGACCAACCCGGAGGCGCTGCAGGAGGCGCTGGCCGGCGGTCTGCTGCAGCCCGAGGACACCCCCGAGCAGAAGGCCGCGCTGGCCCGGCTGGAGACGGCGCTCGCGCTGGTCGAGGGCTGGGTGGACGCGGTCGTGCACGCCGCAGCCCAGCCGCACCTGCCGCAGGCCGCGGCGCTCCGCGAGACGCTGCGCCGCCGCCGGGCCACCGGCGGGCCGGCCGAGCAGACCTTCGCCACCCTGGTCGGCCTGGAGCTGCGCCCGCGCCGGCTGCGGGACGCCTCCCGGCTGTGGGCCTCGCTCGCCGACGCCCGCGGCATCGAGGGCCGCGACGCTCTCTGGGAGCACCCGGACATGCTGCCGACCGCCGCCGACCTGGACGACCCGGACGGCTTCGTGCACCGCGCGGAGGAGGGCGGCATCGACTTCGACGCGCTCGACAAGCTGCTCGGCGACGCCGCCCGCGGCGGGGACGCGGCCGGCACCGAGGGCACCGGGTCCACCGGCGACGACGAGGGCAAGGACGGCGACAAGTGACCGACGCCCTGCACCGGGACGCCGTCCGCACCCTGCAGGACTGGAAGTCCGCCGACCCCGGCCAGGAGCGGCTGCGGCTCGACTACCTCGACCACCTCGCCGGCAGCGCCGACGGTCTGATGCGGGCCTGCCTGCCCGCCCACATCACCGCCAGCGCGGTGGTGGTGGACCCGGCCGCCGGCCGGGTGCTGCTGACCCTGCACCCGAAGGTCGGCCGCTGGCTGCAGATGGGCGGCCACTGCGAGCCCGGTGACGGCACGCTGGCGGGCGCCGCACTGCGCGAGGCCACCGAGGAGTCCGGCATCGAGGGGCTGTCCCTGCTCACCGGTCCCGACGGCCGGCCGGTGCCGGTCAAGCTCGACCGGCACCAGGTGCGCTGCGCGGGCAAGGACCGCCCGGAGAACACCCACCTCGACGTGCAGTACGTGGCCGTCGCCCCGCCCGGCGCCCGGGAACTGATCAGCGAGGAGTCGCTGGACCTGCGCTGGTTCGGCTTCGACGCGCTGCCGGAGCTGAGCGACGACTCGGTGCGCACCCTGGTCGGGCTCGCCCGGGCCCTCGTCTGACCCGGCCCGCTCCGCACGCGGAGGCCCGCCCCCGCGCCCGACGGCGCACCGGGGCGGGCCTCCGCGTCAGCCGCGCGGCACGCGCTGCGGCGGCAGCAGTTCGCTGGGCTGCACGATCACGAAGCCGTGGCCGGTGAAGGCCAGCTCCCAGCCCTCGGTCGCGGTGCCGCGCCGCCGCCAGGCCTCGGTGTTGGTGCTCTGCGCCTGCAGCTGCACCTCCAGGCCGGAGGACCAGCCGACCACCGCGTCGGCGTCGCCGTAGACGTAGCGGCCGGGCTCGACCGGCATCACCAGTGGGCGGCCGGAGGTCATCAGGACCAGGCCGCCGGTGCCGGAGACCTCCAGGCAGCGGCTGCCGACGCCGGCGATCCGGTCGCCGTTCTCGATCGCGACGGTGTGCCAGTCCAGCGTGGTGTCGAGGGCCAGCACGTAGCTGTTGGTGACGACCAGGCGCTCCTGGCTCAGTTGCAGGACGTGCAGGTGCTGGGCCAGGTTGGCGAGGTAGACCGTGCCGGTGCCGGAGCAGCGCATCAGGTCGAGCGCGCCGGCGTCGCGCTGCCGGTTGCCCGCGCCGCCGCCGTTGCGGTTGCCGCGGCGGTTGCCGGAGGGCGGCGTCCAGCCGGTGAAGTCCACCTTGCCGACGTGGGCGACCATCGCACCGGTGCGGGCGAGCACCTCGGACCGGCCGTCCAGGGTGACCCGCAGCAGCTGCGGGTTCTGCAGCGCGAAGCGGTCGGTGCCGGTGCCGGCGGTGTGCGCCAGGAGGGGGCTCTGCACGGGGGGCTCCTCGAACTCGGTTCTCAGCCGCGGATCTTGAGACGGTCGCCGGTGTCCTCGCTGGGTTGCACCACGACGAAGCCGTGGCCCCGGAAGCCGAGCTGCATCGCCTCGCCGCTGCCGCGTCCGATCAGCGAGCCGACCTTGACCGTCCGGCGGGTGCGCACCTCCAGGCCGGTGGTCCAGGCGACGAGCGCGTCCGGGTCGACGAAGGTCTCCGTCTCCGAGCAGTCCAGCACCGCGGGCACGCCGCGGGAGGTGACGGAGACCCAGCCGCTGCCCGTCACGGTGACGTTGTAGAGCCCGGTGCCGGCCAGCAGGGCCGGTCCGCGGACCTTCTCCACGGTGCAGCCGAGGGTGGCGTCCATCGCCAGCAGGTGCGAGCCGTTCACCGACAGGGACTCCTCGGCGAGCTGCACGTTGAGCACGTCGGCGCCGAGGTCGGCGAGGTAGAGCGTGCCGTCCCCGGTCCAGCGCAGCAGCGGGCTGCGCTCGCCGGACGCCCACTCGCCGAGTGCCCGGCGCAGCGACTGCGGCACCGGCTCGTACTGCAGGAAGCCGTCGTAGGCCACCATCGCACCGGCCTTGGCGTAGACGTCGGCGGCGGCCGTCATCGCCACCCGGCACATGGCCGTGCCGTGGTTGCTCATCCGCGCCCCGGTGTCGGCGGCCCGGTACCCGTCGAGCCCGCCCCCGGAGAGGAACTGTGCCTGCATGACTCCTCCTGGACCTCAGACCTCGAACGGCTGGACGACGACGAAGTTCCCCGGGGCGCCGCGGAACTGCAGGCTGTACGACTCCGCCGCGTGCCCGGCGTAGGCGGACCGGCGGATCCGCACCGGCGCGGTGGTGATCACCTGCGAGCCGCGCGACCAGGCGACCAGCGCCTGCACGTCCACGTACGTCTCCGGGGTCGGGGTGACCGGCAGGACCACCGGGGTGCCGTTGGTCTTCACGACCACGGTGCCGTGGCCGCTGAACTGCAGGGTGAAGAAGCCGCCGTTCGGCAGGCCCTCGCCCTCGATCCGGCGCACCTCGTGCTCCAGGCCGGCCTCGAAGGCCAGCACCCGGTCCGAGCCGACGCAGAAGGAGTCGCCCTCCAGCCGCACCACGTGCAGGTCGCAGGCCTCGTCGGCGAGGAACACCTGCCCCTCGCCGGTGATCCGCATCAGCTTCAGCTGCTGGCCCGTCAGGTTGCCGACCAGCGTGCGCAGCATGCCGGAGCTCTCGTGCGCGAAGTCGGCCTTGCCCTGGTAGGCGACCATGCTGCCCTGCAGGGCGAGCACGTCCTTGCCCTTGGTCAGGCAGACCCGGACGAGCTTGTCGTTCTGCTTCACCCAGTCCTGGCCGGCCGCCGCGGCGTCGGTGTACTTGGTCAGCTCCGCGTACTTGGTCAGCGAGATCCGGACGCCGGCGGCCTGCGGCGGCAGCGACGGCGCCGGTGGCACCGCCGCGGGCGGCAGGGCCCCGGGTGGCAGGGCCTCGGGCGGAACGGGCACGGCGGGCAGGGTCGCGTCGGGGTACGGCGGCGGGGCGGCGGGGGGCGCTGCGCCGGCGGGGACCGGGACGGCGAGCAGGGTCGCGTCCGGGGACTGCTGCGGTGCGGGGACGGCGGCCGGCGGGGGCGGGGCCTGCTGCGGCACCGGGGCGGCCGGGACCGCGGCGCCGGCGGGGGCCGCCCCGGCCGGTTCGTCCTCCAGGGCCTCGCCGCCGAAGTTCTCCAGCAGGGCGCGCAGCCCGCCGTCGAAGCCCTGCCCGACGGCCGCGAAGCGCCACTCGCCGCCGCGGCGGTAGACGTCCGCCAGCATCACGGCCCGCTCGGTGGAGAACTCCGCGCCGGTGAAGCTGTACCGGCCGACCTCGGTGCCGCCGGCCACGATCCGCACGTACCCGGAGGCCACCTGCGACATCTGCCCGTCGCCGTCGATGGTGGCGGTGAGGGCCAGCTTGTGGACGGCGTCCGGGACGGCGGGCAGCGCCACCGCGAAGGACTCGGAGTCGCCGCCCTGCGCGCCCAGCTGCCGGATCGACTGCTCGGGGCTGGCGGGCTGGTTGAAGAAGACGAAGTAGCGGTCGTCGCTGAGCCGCTCGTCGGCGTCCAGGCCGAAGCAGCTGATGTCGAAGGTCAGCCCCGGCGCCGCGATGTGCACGCCGAGGTAGAGCTCGGTGCTCGCGGTCAGCTCGCTGATCCGGACACGGGACGCCTTGACGAGTTCCCTGGACATGGCGCGGACCGGCCCCCTCCCGTACGGCTGCTGATCCCGGAGACCCTATCCCAGCGGCCCGCCCCGGCAGCAGCCCCGACCACAGCGTTTCTCCCTCTCAGTCGCAGCCGCCGGTGCCGGTGGTTCCGTCCGCGGCCGGTGCGTCCGCGGCGCCGTCCCCGGGCGCGCCGCCGCGGGCGCCCGGCAGGTGCGGCAGCCGGCCGGCGGCGGCCACCCCCTCCAGGTAGCCGCGGGCCCGCTCGGTGCGCGGGTAGGCGTCCAGCAGCGCCCAGAACCGGGGGCCGTGGTCGGCCACCAGCAGGTGCGCCAGTTCGTGCAGCAGCACGTAGTCGACCACGTAGCCGGGCATGCCCTGCAGCCGGTGGGAGAGCCGGATCGAGCCCTCGGCCGGGGTGCAGGACCCCCAGCGCGAGTTCTGGTTGGTGACCCAGCGGACCCGGCGCGGCACCGCCCGGCCGTCCAGGTACTCCGCCGACAGTTCGCGGGCCCTGGTCTCCAGCGCGTCGTCGCCGAGGGTGCGGCGGCTCTCCTGGCGGGCGAGGCGCTCGACCATCTGGGAGACCCAGCGCTGCTCCTCGGCCTTCGACATCCGGGCCGGGATCAGCACGATCGTGCGGTCGCCCTCGCGGTAGGCGGAGACGGTGCGGCTGCGGCGGGTGCTGCGGCGGACCTCGACGTTCGACCGGTCGACCGCGGGCGGTGCGGCAGGTGCGGCAGGAACGTCCGGCGGGGCGGCCCGGACGGGCGAGGGCGGGGCCGTGGACGCCTCCGGGCCCTGCCGCTGCTGCACGGGGGGCTCCGCCTGCTGGGTGCGCGCGTACGCGCCGCCGGCCGCGGCCCCGTACCCGGAAGCGGCCCGGGTACGCCGGCGCGGCGAGGGGGATCGGGTGTCCGGTTCGGCCGCCATGCCATCCGACGTTACCCGGCGGATCCGACGGATCGGTGCCACCGGGGCCGTGGGCCGGGTGCAGGGTCGGCGCACGCCCGGCGAACGGAGGTTGTCCACAGGGTGTACGCACGGATGGTCGTACAAGCCCACCGGACCTGTGGACAACGCGTTTCGCGGGCCGGCGCGGCCTCGGGCATCCTGCCGTCACCGCGGGGTCACCCGGGTGGGCCCGTCCGGGTCCCGCCCGCACCCGCCCCGCCGTGCCCTGCCCGCACGCCCCGCCCGCACGCCACACCGGAACGAGGACCATGCGCCCGATGCTCAAACCCGGACTCGCCCGCCTCCGGCGGGACGAGCTGACCCTCCAGTTCGGCACCGTCCGCCGGTACGCCCGGCTGGTCGAGCAGGCCGGCCCCGCCGTCGCGGCCTTCCTCGACCTCGTCGACGGCACCCGTGACACCGCCGAACTGCTCGCGGCCGGCGAACGGCTCGGCATCGGTCCCGGCCCGGGGCGGGCGCTGCTCGACTCGCTGGCCGACGGCGAGCTGCTGGACGACGCCGAGGCCCTCCGCAAGGCCCTCGACGGCTTCCCGCAGCCGCAGCGGGAGCTGCTGGGGCCGGACGCGGCAGGGCTCTCCCTCGTCCACCCGGAGCCGGGCGAGGCGGCGGAGGTGCTGGCCGCCCGCCGGCAGGCCCGGGTGGAGGTCCGGGGTGCCGGGCGGGTCGGGGCGGCACTGGCCGCCGTCCTGGCGGCGGGCGGGATCGGCGCCGTGACGGTGGCCGACGGCGGCCGGGTCGAGCCCGGGGACTGCTCCCCCGCCGGCATCGCGCCCACCGACGTCGGGCGGCTGCGCGTTACCGCGGCCCGGGAGGCGGTGCTGCGGGCCGCCGGGGCGGCCCCGGCCGAGCGGCACCGTCCCGCCCCGGTCGCGGCCGGGCCGCCCGCCCTGGTCGTCCTGGCGCCCCGGGACGGCGCCGGCGCCTGGGCCGGCCGCACGGTCGAGGCGCACGAGCTGGCCCGGGCCGGCGTGCCGCACCTGTACGTGGGCGTGCTGGAGCACCTGGGCGTGGTCGGGCCGCTGGTGGTGCCCGGGGCGTCCGCCTGCGGCAGCTGCGCCGCGCTCACCCGGGCCGACGAGGACGCGGGCTGGCCCGCGCTGCTCGCCCAGCTGGAGGGCCCCGGCGCCGGCCCGGGCGGCCGCCCTGCCTGCGACAGCGCCCTGGCCACCGCGGTCGCAGGGCTGGCGGCGCTGCACGCGCAGCTCTTCCTGGACGGCGTGCTGCCGCCGAGCGTGGACGGCTGGTGCGAGCTGTCCGCCGCGGACGGCATGGTGCGGCGGCTGAGGCTGCCCGCCCACCCCTCCTGCGGGTGCCAGTGGCCGGGCGGACGACCGCCGCTGGCCGTCCCCGGGGCGGGGGCCTGTTCGGGCGCGGGCCGGGGCGGGGCGTGACCGGGCCCGCGCCGCCCGTCGGCCGCCTGCCCGTCGGCCGCCTGCCCGGAGCGAGCCGGGTTGCGGTCGGCCGAGGCCTCCGGTCGGCCGGGCCCGGCCGGACGGGCGGGTCCCTCGTTCGGGCGGCCCGGTCTCCCGCCGGGCCCGTGGGGGCCTCCCCCGGGCGGGTGAACGCGGGAGGTCGGCCGGTCCGCCGAGGCCCCGGAGTGGGCCACGGGGGTGAATCCCGCGGGGCGCGCCGTCCCCTCCGGTTGCGCGCCCGAATGCCAGTCCGGATGATTCGCCGGATCCGGGGTGGCGAGCGGGCACAATGGCGTGGTGACCACTGCCCGGCGGCAGGCCGTGTCCGGTACTCGGTGCCGGGCCGCCCCGGCGGGCGCGATCCGACTGGGAGGCCCGGGGTGAGCGATCTTCCGCGCAAGGCCGTGACGCGGACGGCTCGGCTGGCGGCACTGCCGCTCGGCTTCGCCACCCGTGCCACGCTCGGGCTGGGCAAGCGGCTGGGCGGCCGGCCGGCCGAGGAGGTCACCGCCGAGCTCCAGCAGCGCACCGCCGAGCAGCTGTTCTCGACGCTCGGTCAGCTCAAGGGCGGCGCGATGAAGTTCGGGCAGGCGCTGTCCGTCTTCGAGTCGGCGCTGCCGGAGGACGTGGCGGGCCCGTACCGGGCCGCGCTGACGAAGCTTCAGGACTCGGCCCCGGCGATGCCCGCGGCCACCGTGCACCGGGTGATGGCGGAGCAGATCGGCGAGGACTGGCGGGACAGGTTCCGCAGCTTCGACGACCGGCCGGCCGCCGCGGCGTCCATCGGGCAGGTGCACCGTGCGGTCTGGCACGACGGGCGGGCGGTCGCGGTCAAGGTGCAGTACCCGGGTGCCGGTGACGCCCTGCTGAGCGACCTGGGCCAGCTGGCCCGGCTCGCCCGGGTGCTCGGCCCGCTGATCCCGGGGATGGACATGAAGCCGCTGATCACCGAGATGCGGGCCCGGGTCGCGGAGGAGCTGGACTACGGCCTGGAGGCGGAGGCCCAGCGGTCCCACGCGGTCGAGTTCGCCGACGACCCGGACATCGCCGTGCCGCAGGTCGTCGACCGGTCCGGGCAGGTCCTGGTCACCGAGTGGATGGACGGCACGCCGCTGGCCCGGGTGATCGCCTCGGGTTCGCGGGAGGAGCGGGACCGGGCCGGCCAGCTGCTGGCACGGTTCCTGTTCGCCGGGCCGACCCGCACCGGCCTGCTGCACGCCGACCCGCACCCGGGCAACTTCCGGCTGCTGGGCGACGGCGGACCGGTGGAGGAGTGGCGGCTCGGGGTCCTCGACTTCGGCACGGTGGACCGGCTGCCCGGCGGCCTGCCGGAGCCGATCGGCGCTTCACTGCGGCTCGCGCTGGCCGGTGAGGCGGGCGCCGTCTACGACCTGCTCCGCCAGGAGGGCTTCGTCCGGCCGACGATCACACTGGACCCGGACGCGGTGCTGGACTACCTGGTGCCGATCATCGAGCCGACCCGGGTCGAGGAGTTCACCTTCACCCGGGACTGGATGCGCGCCCAGGCGGCCCGGATCGCCGACCCGCGCTCGCCCGCCTACAACCTCGGCAAGCAGCTCAACCTGCCGCCGTCGTACCTGCTGATCCACCGGGTGACGCTGAGCACGATCGGCGTGCTCTGCCAGCTGGGTGCGACCGTGCGGCTGCACGAGGAGCTGACCGCCTGGCTGCCGGGCTTCTCCGAGTGACCCCGGCGGACGCGGCCCGGCCGCGTCCGCCTCGAACGACGGCGACGGCCGCCCCCTTCCGCAGGGGGGCGGCCGTCGTTCGTTGTGCTCTGCCTGGTCCATGGACGGGCCGCGCCGTTCCCGGGCTCGGGGGTCCCGGGGGTGGGGCGGCGGTCCGTCACATCAGGGCGGTGGCAAGCGCCCTGCGGGCGCGCAGCGAAGCGATCTCGGCCTTCCGCCGGAGGCGGACGGCCCGGGCGACGCGCGCGCCGAGGCGTTGGCGCTCCGCCTCGCGGATGCGTTCGTGCATATGGGCGCGGGCCAGGGATTCCTGGAGGAGATGCATGTCGAAGTTCCTGTTCCGGATCTGGAGTTCGGCGTTCTGCTCGAAGTCGGCGGTGTGGTCGGCGACGGGGGTCATGTGGTGGTCCTGCTCGTGGTGCGTGCTCGGGAAGGGGCGATGGGCTCGGGCATCGGCCTCGGCGGCGGCGATGCGTACGGAGCGGCGCAGGGTGTCGTCCTGCGGGGGCTGCTCTCCCCGTCGGACTCCTGCGGTTCCGTGACCGGAGGACGTGTGGGCGGTGATCACGCCATGACCTCGGTCTTGCGCGGACGGCCCCGCGGCCGCTTGCGGGCCACGACCACGCCCTGCACGAAGAGCTCGCCGCCCCAGACGCCCCACGGCTCGCGCCGCTCCAGCGCACCGGCGAGGCAGGACTCCTTCACCGGGCAGGTGCCGCAGAGGGACTTGGCGTACTCGACGTCCGCCGGCGTCTCGGCGAAGAACACCTCCGGGTCGAAGGCGCGGCACGGGATGGTGCGGCCGAGGGCGTCGGCCTCGTCGAGCGAGGAGAGCTGCTGCATCAGGGAAACCTCCGGGGGGTCGGCCTGGTCGGCCTTGGTGAACTTGTCTGTCGGTACGGACGGGAGGGGCGGTGTGATGACCGTGGACACTTCTTCCTCGTCTTTTCTCAGTGGTTCCGGTCCAGCCGGCTGGTGGGGCCGGACCGGAGGTCCCGGAGGACCTGGGTTCGTCTTGACGTACCGGACAAAACAGAAGGGCCGCGGATCCCGGTGGTGACGGGTTCCGCGGCCCTGGAGACCGACCTGAGGTTGACTCAGGTTCGTTCGCTCCAGGGTGCTGGGCCGCGGAAGGCCCTCATCCGGATGGCCTCGGCGCCCTTGTGGGCGGCCTGGGCCTGGTTGATCAGCTGCTCGTCCTGCTTGGCTGCTCCGGCACCGGAGACGCGCACATAGCCGCCGTGCTCGGCCGCCACTGCCACTGCCTTCGGTGCCTGGGTCGGTCGCTCGTCGCGCAGCCCGAGGCCGCCGCCGATGATCGCCCAGTCACGGGACAGACCCGTCTCGAAGGAATCGGCGCCGCCGAGGCCAGTGAAGCCGGAGCCACTGACAACGGAGACATCGGTGCCCTGGAGACCCAGCCCGCTTTCGGCCAGCACGACCACGCCGCGCAGACGCGAAACGGCGGTCGAGGTGCCACGGGTGCCGAACATCGAGGGAGCGCACGCGGGCATGGCGAAAACGGTCTGGCCAGTCAGTTTGGTGATCTTCTTCGTGGTTTCCACTGTCTTCGCCTCCTCTCGGCGTCTCGCGGTGCCCAGTCCCCCGGGCCCCGGTGTTCGGATGTCTGTCGGTCCTGCTGGTGGAGCTCTTGTTGCTGTGTGGAGCTGTGCGGTGCTGCGTGGAGCTGTGGTGGCCGGTGGGTCCTCGCGGACCCCGGCCGTGCTCGAACGGCACGCGGAAGGTGGCCTTCCACGGCCTTGCGATCTCGTCCCCTTGACCGCTCCGGCAGGCTATTGCGCGCGGCGTACGGGGCGCAAACTATTTTTCCGGCGAGTTCCGGAGTGATCTCCACGAGCGGCTCAGGCCGGCTCGGTCGGCTCCCCCACGAGCCCGTCCGCGGCCTCATCGGCGACCACGTCCACGAGCTCTTCCCCCGCGCACAACGAGAGCACAGCGGCGCCGTACTTGTCCAGTTTCATCGCGCCGACCCCGGAGATCCGGGACAGTTCGCGCTCGTCCGCCGGGACGTCCTCGGCGATCGCCATCAGCGTGGCGTCGGTGAACACCACGTACGCGGGCGCGCCCTGCTTCTTCGCCTGGGCCGCGCGCCAGGTGCGCAGCCGCTCGTACAGCGCCTCGTCCATCGAGGAGGGGCAGCCCTCGCAGCGGCGGAGCTTGCGCTCGACCGCCTCGGTGAGGGTGCGGCCGCAGACCCGGCAGGTGACCGGTCCGCGCGGGGCGCGGCGGGAGGCCGGCCGGGCCTCGCCGTGCTCGACGCCGCCGCGCCCGCCGCGGGAGCCGCCCCGGGCGGTGCCGGAGCCGGGCCGCAGGCCGTCCAGGAAGCGGGTGGGGCGGCGGCTCGCCCGGCCGCCCGGGGAGCGCGAGAGCGCCCAGGAGAGCGACAGGTGCTGCCGTGCGCGGGTCACGCCGACGTACAGCAGCCGGCGCTCCTCCTCGACCTGCTCGTCGGTCTTGGCGTAGATGATCGGCAGGGTGCCCTCGCTGAGGCCGACGAGGAAGACGGCGTCCCACTCCAGGCCCTTGGCGGCGTGCAGCGAGGCCAGCGTGACGCCCTCGACGGCGGGGGCGTGCTGGGCCGCGGCCCGGGCGTCGAGCTCGGCGACGTAGGCGGCGAGGTCGGTGCTCTCCCCCGCCCGCCGGCGGCCGGCCTCGAACTCCTCCGCGAGCCGGACGAGCGCGGCCAGCGACTCCCAGCGCTCGCGGACGGCGCCGGAGCCGGCCGGCGGGGTGGCGGTGAAGCCGCGGGTCGCGAGCACCGCGCGGACCTGGCCGGCCAGGTCGGGCTCGTCGGCGGTCAGCGGGTCGGAGGCGGCCCGGGCGGCGCCCTTGAGCAGCACACCGGCCTCGCGGACCTCGGGCCGCTCGAAGAAGCGCTCTGCGCCCTTCAGCTGGTACGGCAGGCCGAGGTCGGAGAGGGCCTGCTCGTAGACCTCGGACTGGCCGTTGGTGCGGAACAGCACGGCGATCTCGCTCGCCCGCACGCCGCCGTCCAGCAGCTTGCGGATGCGGTGCGCGGTCGACTCCGCCTCGGTCGGCTCGTCCGGGTACTCGGTGTACTCGGGCTCGGGCCCGGCCTCGCGCTGCGAGACCAGCTCCAGCCGGTGCTGGGCGGCCTGGCCGCGGGCCTGCGCGAGCAGCCCGTTGGCCAGGTGGACCACCTGCGGGCTGGAGCGGTAGTCGCGCACCAGCTTCACCACGGTGGCGTCCGGGTGCCGGGTGCGGAAGTGCAGCAGGTACTCGGGGGTCGCGCCGGTGAAGGAGTAGATGGTCTGGCTGGCGTCGCCGACCACGCAGAGGCTGGCGCCGCCGGCCGTCCACTGGTCCAGCAGCCGCTGCTGGAGCGGGGAGACGTCCTGGTACTCGTCCACGGTGAAGTGCCGGTACTGGGCGCGGACCCGCTCGGCGATCTCCGGGCGGTCCTCCAGGATCGCGGCCGTCAGCAGCAGCACGTCCTCGAAGTCGATCACCCCGCGGTCGCGCTTGGTCTGCTCGTAGGTCGCGTAGACCCGGGCGATCTCGGCCGGGTCGCGCGGGGCCTCGCGGCCGGTCTTGGCGACGGCGGCCGGGTAGTCGTCCGGCACGATCTGGGTGACCTTGCACCACTCGATCTCGCCGGTGAGGTCGCGCAGCTCGGTGCGCTGCACCCGCAGGCCCGTCCGGGCGGCGGCCTCGGCGACCAGCTGGACCTTGCGCTCCAGCAGCCGCGGCACCTCGCCGCCGACCGCCCGCGGCCAGAAGTACTGGAGCTGGCGGAGCGCCGCCGAGTGGAAGGTGCGGGCCTGCACGCCGTCGGCGCCGAGCTGGCGGAGCCGGCCGCGCATCTCGCCCGCGGCGCGGGCGGTGAAGGTGACGGCGAGAACCTGCTGGGGCTGGTAGACGCCGCTGCGCACCCCGTAGGCGATCCGGTGGGTGATCGCCCGGGTCTTGCCGGTGCCGGCGCCGGCGAGCACGCAGACGGGCCCGGTGAGGGCGGTGGCGACGGCGCGCTGCTCGGGGTCGAGCCCGGCGAGGACCGCGTCGGCACCGGCGGGGGCGGTGCCGTAGGAGTCGTACGGGTCGTACGGGCCGGACATGCCCGAGAGCTCTTCCTGCATGGCTACCATCCTCTCAGCCCGGCGGGCGGTGCGGACCTGGCCGCACATCCTGGCAGCCGGCGGTGACAGCGGCCGGGTTCTCCACAGGCGGCCGCCCCGCGGCCGGCGGCTGCGGTACGACGATCGGCCCGCAGCCCGGCGTGCGGACTTCCACACGGGCCGGGCGCGCACGGAATGACCGGTGCACGCCGCGCGTTGGGACCCCTGACCGTACGCCCACTCTCCGAAGGAGCACGCCGCCATGTCCGGCACCGTCACGATGTACAGCACGACCTGGTGCGGGTACTGCAACCGCCTCAAGAGCCAGCTGGAGCGCGAGGGCATTTCCTACACCGAGATCAACATCGAGCTGGACCCGGCCTCGGCGAGCTTCGTGGAGTCGGTGAACAACGGCAACCAGACCGTGCCGACCGTGCTGGTGGAGCCGAAGAGCGGCGGCGAGCAGGTCGTCATGACCAACCCGAGCCTGCGCCAGGTCCAGGCGGCGCTGGCCGGCTGACGGCGCACCGGACGGCACGGACGCGCCCGCACGGACGCACCGGCCGCACGCACTGCCCGCGCACACCGGCCCGGCCCCGGCGGAGACCCTCCGCCGGGGCCGGGCCGCGTTCCGGGCCCGCACGGCGGGGAACGCGGGGCCGGCGGGTGGCCGTGCCCCGGGCGCGCCGGTCAGGAGACGCCGGCCGCCGCCCGGGCGGGTGCGTCGGAGCCGGCCCGTGCCGTTCCGAGGCCGTAGAGCAGCCGGCAGCGGTCGGCCGCATAGCGCGTCTCGACCACCCTGACGGGGCCGCGGGCGTCGCAGGTGACCCGGGTCTGCACCAGCAGCGGCACCCCGGGGCCGACCTCGAACCAGGCGGCCTCCTCCGGCCCCGGCATCCGGGCCACCAGCCGGTCGGCCGCCGCGGACTCGCAGCGCCCGATCGCGGCGAGCACCGTCTCGTCGCCGCCGGGCACCGGCTCCGGCTCCATCAGCGGCGTCCCGGCGGCCAGGCCCGCGCGGTAGTGGCTCTCCTCGATCGAGTACGGCTCGCGGTCGGTGAGCCGCAGCTGCCGGCGGACGACCACGGCCTCCCCGGGCAGCATGCCGAGCAGTTCGGCGATGTCGGCCCGGGCGCGCACCACGAGCATCTCGAAGTCGCAGGTGAGCCGGCGGCCGGCGGCCCGGGCCTCCTCGGCGTAGACCTCGGAGGGGGCGGACAGGCAGTCCTCGGGGCCGTCGGCCTGCCGCGGCGGCCCGAAGGCCCGGTGGTCCAGCATCGGCTGCTGCTTCAGGTAGGTGCCCTTGCCCTGGAGACGGACCAGCCGCCCCTCGTTGACCAGGACGTCGACCGCGAGGCGCACCGTGTTGCGGGCGACGCCGTAGTGGTGCTCCAGCTCGGTCTCGACGGGCAGCTGCGCCCCGCCCTGCCATTCGCCGGACTCGATCCGGCGGCGCAGGTCGGCGGCGAGGCGCTGGTACTTGGGGGCGGGCACTCCGGCTCGGGGGATCGTCACACCGGTGAATGTAGTCAGCCGGGTTCCTGCATTTCAGGGAAACGGGCCAAGAACGCCGTCCGGAGGTTTCGACCGGGCGCGAACCGCGCACACGGGCGCACTCCACCGCAGGTGAGCGCCGGTCCGAACGGCTTCGGTCGGACTCCGCACGGATATTGGCACCCGAACGGAAGTCGGCCGAAAGGAAGACGAAAGGCGGGCCCGGGACCGGCGAGAACCGGGCGGCGGTGGCGGACGGAGAAGGGATTTCGAAGCAGAAAGGGGCGCGCGAACAATGTCCGCACGCCCCTTTCCGGGCAGTGACCCCGGGGTACGTCGCCCCCGGCCGGTCGTCCCTACCAGCGGGCCGCCGTCGGCAGCGGCTCGCCGTACCAGAGCTCGACCAGGTGCCGGGCGATCGAGATCCCGGACGGCGGCAGGATCTCGCCCGCCGCCATGCCCGCCGCCAGCTCCTCGCGGGAGAACCAGCGGGCCTCGGCCAGCTCCTCGCCGTCCACGGTGATCGCGGTGCCGGCCGGGTCGGCCCGGCCGACGAAGCCCAGCATCAGGCTGGACGGGAACGGCCAGGGCTGGCTCGCCACGTACTCGACGTCGGAGACCCGCACGCCGGCCTCCTCGAGGACCTCGCGGGCGACCGCCTGCTCGATCGACTCGCCGGGCTCGACGAAGCCGGCGAGGGTGGACCAGCGGCCCTCCGGCCAGATCGCCTGACGCCCCAGCAGGCAGCGGTCCTGCTCGTCGGTGATCAGCATGATCACCGCCGGGTCGGTGCGCGGGTAGTGCTCGGCGGCGCAGGAGGTGCACCGGCGCACGTGTCCGGCGCCGGCCTTCTCGGTGCGGTGGCCGCAGCGCGAGCAGAAGCTGTGCAGCCGGTGCCAGTGCTCCAGCGCCACCGCGTGCACCAGCAGTCCGGCGTCCCGGTCCGACAGCGAGGCGCCGACCTCGCGCAGTCCGGCCGGGCGGGCGTCGCCGTCCAGCCGGCCCGGCAGGCTCTCGCCCGCCAGCGCGAAGTACGAGACGCCGTCGTCGTCGGTGCCGAGGTAGAAGCGGTCCCCGGCGTCCGGCGCCTCGAAGGAGGGGAGCAGGACGAGCTCGGTGCCCCTCTCGGTGTCGACCACGAAGGCCTCGCCGCCGGCGATCGGCAGCACCTTGGTGGTCGGGTGGCTCCAGGCCGCGGCCAGCCACGGCTCGTCGAACCGGTGGTGCGCGGCACGGTCCACCCCGGCGCGGGCCAGGGCGAGGTGCCTGGTGTCAGACGCGCTGCTCAACTCGGTCCATCCCCGTTCGAAGTCGCATCTTCCGAATCGTCGTCACCCGGCTCACGGCCGAATGCCGGCCAGCTCGCCCCACAGGTACGCCGAGGTCTCGACGCCCTTGCGGAGCAGGTCCAGCTCCACCTTCTCGTTGACGGAGTGCCAGCCGTCCGAGGGCACCGAGATGCCCAGGAACAGCACCGGCGCCCCGAGCACGTCCTGCAGGTCCGCGGCCGGGCCGGAGCCGCCCTCCCGGGTGAAGAGCACCTTCTGCTCGAAGGCCCGGCCCATCGCCCGGACGACCGCCTGCAGCGCCGGGTGGTCCAGCGGCGTCAGGCAGGGGCGGGTCGCTCCGGGGAAGGCGATCTCGTAGCGGATGCCGTCCGGCACCTGCCCGATCACCCAGGCGCGAACGGCCTCCCGGACCTTCTCCACCTCCTGTCCGGCGACCAGCCGGAAGGAGAGCTTGAGGTGCGCCTCGGACGGCACGATCGTCTTGCCGCCGGGCCCGGTGTAGCCGCCCCACACACCGTTGACCTCGGCCGTCGGGCGGGCCCAGATCCGCTCCAGGGTCGAGTACCCGGCCTCGCCCTGGGTCCCGTACGACTTGGCGACCCGCAGCCACTGCGCCTCGTCGAAGGGCAGCTCGGCGAAGAGCTCGCGCTCACGGTCGGTCAGCTCGACCACGCCGTCGTAGAAGCCGGGGACGGCGACCCGGCGGTCGGCGTCGTGCAGGGCGGCCGCCAGCGAGGCGGCCACCTCGGCCGGGTTCGGCACGGCGCCGCCGAAGGAGCCGGAGTGGATGTCGGTGTCCGGGCCGAAGAGGTCGATCTGGCAGTCGGCCAGGCCGCGCATGCCGGTGCAGACGGTCGGCTGGGTCTCGGACCACATGCCGGTGTCCGAGATGACCACCACGTCGGCGGCGAGCCGCTCGGCCTCGCGGCGCACCAGGGCGGCGAAGTTCGGCGAGCCGGACTCCTCCTCGCCCTCGACCAGCAGCTTGAGGTTGACCGCGGGCGTGGTGCGGCCGGTGGCGGCGAGGTGGGCGCGCACCCCGAGGGTGTGGAAGAAGACCTGGCCCTTGTCGTCGGCCGCGCCGCGGGCGAACAGCTGCCGGCCGACCGTGGTCGGGGTGAACGGCTCGGTCGCCCAGCCGTCCTCCTTCGCGGCGGGCTGCACGTCGTGGTGGCCGTAGACCAGCACGGTCGGCGCGGACGCGTCCCCGGAGGGCCACTCGGCGAACACCGCCGGCAGCCCGTCGGTCTCCCAGACCTCGGCCACCGGGAAGCCGGTACCGCGCAGCGCGTCGGCCAGCCACTCGGCCGAGCGCCGGACGTCGGAGGCCCGCTCCGGGTCGGCGGAGACGGAGGGGATGCTCAGCCAGTCGGAGAGTTCCCGCAGGAAGGCGGGCTCGTGCTCGTCGATGTAGGAGCGGACGACGCTGTCCGGGGTTTTCGTCATACGGACGACTTTAGTTCGCCCGGACGGGTGTGTGCCCCGCCCACCGCAGCAGCCGCCCGTAACCTCGGTCACCTCCCGCGCCGGAAGGGGCGGGAGGTGACCGGGGCGGGGGCGGGTCAGGCGGTGCGGCGGCCGAGCACCAGCCGGGACCGGGTGAACACCATCGCCAGCACCACGGCCAGCAGCGGCAGGCCGACCAGGGTGACCGCGAGGTCCGCCCACGGGAAGGCGATCACGGCGTGGGCCGGCTTGGTCATCCCGTACTGCGAGTCGTAGACCGCGGACGCCTCCATCTTGCGCAGGGCCACCGCCGGGATCACGCCGCAGATCGTGCCGAGCACCGTGCCCATCGCGGCGATCACCCCGCACTGGAAGCCGGACAGCCGGCGCCGGATGCCTCCGGTGGCGCCGACCGCGGCCAGGGTGGCCAGGTCGCGCTGGGAGTCCGCGGCTGCGAGTCCGGTCGCGATGCCGGCGGCACCGAGGGCGACCACGCCGGCGAAGCCGGTCAGGGCGAGCCCGGTGAGGGTCTGCTGCGAGCGGTAGCCGCGTTCCACCGTGACGGCGACGGCGTCGTCCAGCTTGGCCACCGCGGCGGACGCCTTCTGCTCCGCGCCGTCGGAGGGCACCGCGGCCGGTCGCCAGACGCTGCCGGCCGGACGGGTGCTCAGACCGAGCCGCTTGGCGGTCTCCGGGCTGACCAGCGCCTGGGCGGCCGGAGTCTCCGGCTTGCTGTAGACGGCGTCGACGGTGACGTGGTGCATGACCGGCTTGCCGGTCGGCATGGGGTTGAGGACGTCCTCCTTGGTCTCCGTCGGCTCCTCGGTCAGGTCGAGGGTGATCTTCCCGTCCTTGATCAGCTTCCGGTCGAAGACCACCGCCTTGCCCTCGGCGAGCGCCTGCTCGGCGGCCGTGTCCCGCACACCGAACATGTTGTGCAGCACGGTCGCGTCGCCGGCCGGGACGTAGCCGGCCATGCTGCCGTAGGTCGGGTCGCCGGCGCAGCGCGGGTCCTCGCGGAGGATCCGTTCGACCTGGTCGGTCGACATGCTCACGCCTTCGGCGTCCGGGTCCCGGACCGGGCAGCGCAGCTCCTTGGGGACGGCCACCTCGACCCAGCCGCAGGACCGCTCCTGGCAGTTGCTGCCGTACTGGGTGGTCAGCGGGTCGGCGCGCGGGCCGATGTCGGGGACGGACCGCTCGACGGCGGACCGCAGGGCGGTCAGGTCGACCGTCTTGCCCGGGCCCTGGTCGGCCATCAGCCGGACGGAGCCGGCGGGCAGTTCGGCCCGGTACTGCTGCCGCTGCTCCAGGTCGGAGCTGGCGGTGTAGATGCCGACCGCGACGGAGCCGGCGACCGCGGCCATCACGGCGGCGACGGCGGGGGCGGTGCGGCCGCGGTGGCGGACGGCGTCGCGCAGCGCGAGGCGGGGGCTGAGCGGCAGGTGGCGGCCGAGCCGGCCGAACATGCCGACCAGCATCGGGGTGCAGGCGATCATGCCGAGTTCGGCGAGCGCCGATCCGCCGAGGGTGCCGAGGGTGCGGCCCGCGGGGCCGGTGAAGGTGCCGAGCAGGGCGAGCGCGGCACCGATGCCGACCACGACCAGGCCGACGACGGCGAGCTTGCGGCTCGGGGGCCGGACCGAGCCGCGGCCGGTGAGCGCCTCGACGACGTCCGTCCGGGCGGCCTGGTAGGCCGGGACGACCGCGGCGAGCAGGCCGGTGACGAGGCCGATCAGGGCGATGCAGAGCAGGTCCAGCGGCTGCAGGTCGAGGTGGCCGAAGCGCTGTCCGGCGGCCTCCTCGGCCCACGGGCGGAGCACCGCGACGGTGGCGATTGCGAGGACGACGCCGACCACGGCGCCGGCCAGGCCGAGCACCAGGCCCCCGCCGAGCACCACGGCCCGGACGTGCGAGCGGTCTCCGCCGCCGGCGGCGAGCAGGCCGAGCTGGCGGCGCGAGCGGCGGGCGCCGACCGCGAAGGCGGGGCCGGCGAGCAGCACGATCTCCAGCAGCGCCATGCCGACGACGGTGCCGACGACGACCAGGCCGACGGTGTCGGCGCCCCCGAAGCCGTGCTGGTCCATCTGGACGTAGTAGGGCACCTGCGCGCGGGGCGGCGGGTCCGTGAGCACGGTGCGGGAGGTCAGCCCGAGGCCGTACTTGTTGAGTTCCAGCACCTTCGGCCAGTCGAGGACGGCGCCGTGCGGCAGCCGGACGAGCCAGCGGTCGCCGCCGAAGCGGTCGCTCCGGTCCGCGCCGCGGTTGGCGGCGTGCAGCGGGGCGACGAGTTCGCCGGGGCGGCCGATCAGGGTGACGGCCCCCAGTTCGCCGGGGAACTCGGCGACGGCGGTGATGTGGAAGGGCGTGCCGTCCAGGCCGTGCAGCACGGTGCGGTCGCCGAGGTGCAGCCCCGACTTGTCGAGGAAGGCCCGGGTGGCGGCGATCTCGTGCGCGCCGCCCGGGGCCCGGCCCTCGACGACGTTCAGCCGGCCGCGCCAGATCGGGTCGTTGAGGTCGGCCTCGGTGGTCTCGACGCCGAGGCGGCCCTCCTTGCTGGTGGCGGAGGCGCTCTCGCCCTGCGGGAAGGGGACGAGCACGGTGCCCGGCGGCAGCAGTTCCGCGGCGAGCACCGCGGGATCGGTCTTCGCGCTGCGGACCTGCTCGGCGGTGGGCTTCTTGCCCTCCTCCACCGGGGCGCCCCAGCCGCCGTCCTCGGCGTTCGGCGGCTGGAGGACGATCGTGCCGCGGCCGAAGGAGTGGAGCAGGCCGTCGGCCGTGCCCATCACGCGGACGGCCTGCTCGGCGGGCTCCAGCTCGCCGCTGCGGTACATCACGTCCGCGCCGGCCACGCCGAGCACCGGCAGGGCGATCATGGCGAGGACGAGGGCGCTGCGGCCCTTGGCCCGCGTGGCGTCGCGGCGGGCTATGCGCATGGCGGCCCGCCAGGAACGGAGGCTCACTCGCCGGGCCCCTTCACGCTGTTGGTGGCGGCGGCGACCAGCAGGCTCGCCGCGTCGCGGCTGACGCTCTGGTCGACCAGGCGGCCGTCGCGCAGGAAGACCACGCGGTCCGCCCAGGCGGCGTGCCGGGCCTCGTGGGTGACCATCATGGCGGCGGCGCCGGCGTCGCAGCGGGCGCGCAGCACGGCGAGGACGGCCTCGCCGGTGGTGGAGTCGAGGGCGCCGGTGGGTTCGTCGGCGAGGACGAGGCGGCGGTCGCCGATCAGGGCGCGGGCGATGGCGACGCGCTGCTGCTGGCCGCCGGACATGTCGTCGGGGAAGCGGTCGGCGAGCTCGGGGATGCCGAGCTCCTCCAGGGCGGCGAGCGCCTCGCGGCGGGCCGCCCGGCCGGAGACGCCGTCGAGCTCGCGCGGGAGGGCGATGTTCTCGGCGGCGGTGAGCCCCGGGATCAGGTTGTAGTCCTGGAAGACGTACCCGACCGAACGGCGCCGGACCCGGGCCTGCTCCTTGCGGGAGAGCTCGCCGAGCACGGCGCCCTCGACCAGCACCCGGCCGGAGGTGGGGCTGTCGAGCCCGCCGGCCAGGGTCAGCAGCGTGGACTTGCCGGAGCCGGACGGGCCCATCACGGCGACCAGCTCGCCGGGGTGGACGACCAGTTCGACGCCGCGCAGCGCGTGCACCTCGGCGGCGCCGTGGCCGTGCACGCGGCCGACCTGGTCGAGGTGCAGCACGGGCGGCCGCGGTTCGGTGTGGGTGGTGCTCATGCTTCCCCCTGCGGTGGTGGGTCAGATGCGGGACCGGCGCGGCCGGCCCGTGGTGGTGGCGGGCGGCGCGGGTGCGGGCGCCGCGACGGATCGGGCGGCGTGCTGGGCGAGACGGGTCTCGCAGTGGTCCAGCCAGCGGATCTCCGCCTCGGTCTGGAAGATCAGCTGCTCCAGGACGAGCAGCCAGGCGAGGTCGCTCTGCTGCTCGCCGGCGGTGAGCGCCTGCGCCTTGAGCCGGGTGTAGTCCTGCAGCGCCTTCATGCTGTGCCGGCGCTGGGACTGCACCACGGCCTGGACGTCGACACCGGGAACGCCGACGGCCATCGCCAGCTTGATCGCGAGCTCGTCGCGGGGCGGATTGGTCCGGGGCACCGGGGTGTCGAACCACTGGCGCAGTTCCGTGCGTCCTGCCTCGGTGACGGCGTAGAAGAGGTGGCCCTCGTCGTCCTCTCCGGCGGGCTCCACGAGCCCGTCGCGCTCCAGGCGCCCCAGCGTCGTGTAGACCTGGCCGACGTTCAGCGGCCAGGTGGCACCGGTGCGGGCCTCGAACTCGGAGCGCAGCTGGTAGCCGTACCGGGGGCCCTGGTCGAGGAGGGCGAGGAGACCATGACGGATCGACATACCGAGTATGTATACCCGGTATGCCCCGGGGCCTCAAGCCCCGCGTCCCCGGACCGGGCGGTCCGGGGCCGGACAGCGGGTACGGTCGAGGGTGTGAGCCAGCTGCGCATCGCCACCTTCAACCTGCTCCACGGTCAGCCGCTCGCCGCCGACGGCACGCCGCTGCCCCTGCCGGCCGAGCCCGCCGCGCCGCTCGGCGACGCGATCGCCGACCTCGACGCGGACGTCCTCGCCCTGCAGGAGGTCGACCGCCACCAGGAGCGATCCGGCCTGGTCGACCAGGCCGCCGTCGCCGCCAAGGCGATGGGGGCCGCCGACTGGCGGTTCGCCGCCGCCCTGCACGGCCGGCCCGCGCCGCTGGCCGGCTGGCTGACCGACCCTGCGATGACCTCGCTGCAGGTCTACGGGCCCGCCGAGGTCGACACCGCCACCGGCCTGCCCTCCTACGGCACCGCCCTGCTGACCCGCCTTCCGGTCGCGCACTGGCGGGCCCGCCGGTTCGCCCCGGCGCCGTTCGGGCTGCCGCTGCGGGTCGCCGGACGCCGCGGGCTGACCCCCGTGCCGGACGAGCCGCGGGCCGCGCTGGCCGCCGTCCTGGAGGGCCGGCACGGGCCGTTCACCGTAGTCGCCGCGCACCTGTCGTTCGTGCCCGGCTGGAACGTCTCGCAACTGGCCGCGATCCGCCGCTGGATCGCCGACCTGCCCCGGCCCTACCTGGTGCTCGGCGACTTCAACCTGATCGGGGCCGTCCCGCGGACGGTGCTCGGCGGGGCCGCCGCACTGGACCGCAGCACCGCCCGGGAGCGGGTCCGGGAGGCCCGGGCCGCCCGCCGCACCCGGCTCGAACAGGACGGCGGCCGGCGGCGCCGGGTCCGCGAGCCCCGGCCCCGCCCGCAGGGCTGGTACGACCTGGCGCGCACCCCCACCTACCCCTCCCACAAGCCGGCCGTGCAGTTCGACCACGTCCTGGCCGTGGGCGTCCCCCGCACCGCCGTCGGCCCCGCCTCGGCCCCCCGCACCGCCGTCTCCGACCACCGCCCCCTCGTCGTCGAGGTCGACCTGTAGGGAAGCGACGCAGGAGGCGGATCCCAGGGGCGCTAGACCCGTCCCGAGCCCTTGGCGAGCATCGGGCGGCCGCCCTGGACGGGGAGGTGCGGGCCGACCGGCTCGTACTGGAGCAGGAGCATCGCGGCGTCGTCCCCGAGCTTGTGCCCGACGTGCCGCACCACGTCCTGGTGCACGTTCCGCAGCACCTCGACCGGACACCCGGTGGCGCAGTGCGGCAGCCGCTCGGTGAGCGGGTAGAAGGCGCCGCCGCCGTCCCGGGCCTCGATCACGCCGTCGGTGTAGAGCAGCACCCGGTCGCCGGGCCGCAGCGGCAGCCGCTGCACCGGCGGCCGGACGTCCGCCGGGTCGAGCACGCCGAGCGGCGGGACGGGCTCGGCGGGCTCCAGCAGCGCGACGCCCTCGCCGGCCCGCAGCAGGACGGGCGCCGGGTGACCGCAGTTGACCACCTCGGCGGTGCCGTCGGAGCGGATCCCGATCAGCACGAGGGTGACGAACTCCTCCTCGATGCCGGGGTGGTCGTTCTCGTGCAGCGCCCGGTCGAGGCTGACGGCGAGCCAGCCGGCCACCCGGTCCAGCGAGGCCTCCTGGTGGGCGGCCTCGCGGAAGGCGCCGAGCACCGCGGCGGCGGTCTCCACCGCGGCGAGGCCCTTGCCGCGGACGTCGCCGACCACCGCGCGCACCCCGTGCCGGGTGTTGACCACCTCGTAGAGGTCGCCGCCGATCGAGGCGTGCGCGTGCGCCGCGGCGTAGTGCACGGCCGCCCGGACGCTGCCGACCCGGTCCGGGACGGGCCGCAGCAGCACCCGGCGGGCGATCTCGGCCACCAGCTGGGCCTCGGCGAGGGCGAGCTCCTGACGGAGCCGCAGCGTGGTGGAGACCCAGCCGATGCCGGCGACCAGGGCGATCGCGAAGACGGTCGCGCTGTGCACCGACTCGCCGAGCACGTCGTTGTAGCCGGCCATCAGGAAGGCCGCCAGCTCGGTCAGCACGCCGATGAGCAGCGGGTACCAGGTGCGCCGGCTGACGACGGCGGCGAGCGCCGGGACGGCGGTGAGCGCGGGCTCGACCGTCACCTCGGTGTTGCTGAAGAAGTCCAGGGAGACCACCAGCGCCATGCCGATGAACGGCAGCGCCAGTGCGGTTCTCGGCCAGGTGCCCGTCACCGTGCCTGGGTCAGCCCCCGGGGCGGGCCCCGCGAGCCGGTCTCTGATCCATCCGGTCGCGCTCAACTCGGTCTCTCCAGCAGAAGGTGGCCGGTGCCAGGGACACCTGCGGTGATGACGGAGGGTCAGGGGGCTGTGGCCCCCGCATGCGGCCGGAGTACGGGGTTGACCGGTTACCGACCCCACAATAGGTGCGAAAAGTGCACAGTGCACAGATTTCGCACGATCCCGTGACGGCTTGAATGCTCTGCGTGACTCATTCTTCACTATTCCCGATCAGGAGCCTGGTCAACTCTTTTCGGTCAGGAAGTCCTGCGGGTCTGACGACCCGGCCGCTGCGGACGTACAGGAACGCCGCACTGACCTGCTCGGGCTCGACACCCGCCCGCTCGGCCCAGGCCAGCCGGTAGATGGCGAGCTGCAGCGGGTCCGCGGTCTCCTCGCGGTGGGTCTTCCAGTCCACCACCTCGTAGCGCCAGGGGTGCGGTGACCCTGAGCCACCGTCACGCTCCCGGTAGACCGCGTCGATCCGGCCGCGCACCACGCGTCCCGCCAGCAGCAGCTGGAACGGCGCCTCGATCCGGTACGGCACCCGGTCCGCGTACGGGCTGCGCAGGAACGCCTCCTTCAGCCGGGCGAGGTCGCGCTCGTCCTCGATGCCGTCCTCGTCGGCGCCGGGCAGCGCGTCCGGTTCCAGGAGCAGCAGTTCCTCCGTCTCGAAGCGGGACTGCACCCAGCTGTGGAAGCGCGTGCCGCGGCGGGCGGCCGGCTGCGGCGGGCGCGGCATCGGCCGGGCCAGGTCGCGGGCGAAGCCGTCGGGGTCGGCGGCCAGCCGCATCACCTGCGAGGCCGAGAGCGAGGCGGGCAGCGGCACGTCGCGCACGGAGCGCCGGGCCCGGGCCAACTCGCCGAGCAGCGCGTCCAGGTCGCGGTCCCAGGAGGCGACCAGCCGGGCGTCCTCCGGCGCCATCTCCTCCGGGTCGGCGGGCGGCGCCCCGGCGAGCCGGTGCCGGACGACCTCCGCCACCCGGCGGCGGGCCCGCTGGGCGGCGGCGTCCAGCGGCAGCGGCCAGGGGGTCTCCAGCGAGCGGGCCAGCGCCGGGTTCTCGGCCTCCGGCAGCGGCTCCTCCGCCCACGCCTCGACCTCGCCGTTGCCGGGCGGCGCGCAGTGCTCGCGCAGCTCGACGAGGAAGTCCGACGGGCCGCGCCGGCGCTTCTGGTTCGGCCCCCACCAGTGCCCCGAGGCGAGCAGCAGCTCCCGGGGGCGGGTGAAGGCGACATAGCCGAGCCGCAGCTCCTCGACCGCCGAGTGGTGGGCCATCTCCTTCTTGAACAGGCCCATGCCCTTGGCCGTCCACGGCGGGTCCCCGGGCAGCGTGTCGGCGTCGCCGCGCAGCGCGTGCGGCAGCACCCGGCGGGTGCTCGTCCAGCGCTCCCGGCCCTGGCCGGACGGGAACCCGCCCTTCACCAGGCCCGGCACCGCGACGACGTCCCACTCCAGGCCCTTGGACTTGTGCGCGGTCAGCACCTTCACGGTGTCCTCGCCACCGGGCAGTCCGGCGTCCAGCCCCCGCTCGTACTCCTGCGCCGCGCGCAGGAAGGCGAGGAAGGCGGAGAGCCCGGGGTCGCCGTCCAGGTCGGCGAAGCCGGCCGCGATGTCCAGGAAGCCGTGCAGCGTCTCCCGGCGGCGGGCCGCCAGGGCGTGCGGCGAGGCCGACAGCTCGACCTCCAGGCCGGTCACCGCGAGGACCCGGTGCAGCACGTCCATCAACGGCTCGGCCAGCGCCCGGCGCAGCTCCCGGACCTCCCGCGCCAGCCGGGCGAAGCGGACCCGGGCCTCCGGCGAGAACGGCAGCTCGTCGGGCTGCTCCGCCTCCAGGAAGGTCTCCAGGGCGTCGGCCAGCGACACCACCTCGGTCGGGTCGGTGCCAGCCACCGCCGCGGCCAGCGCATCGCCCTGCAGCCGCTCGGTGCGCACCAGGTCGGCGGCCCGGCGGCCGAGCAGCGCCAGGTCGCGGGGGCCGACCCGCCAGCGCGGGCCGATCAGCAGCCGCACCAGCGCGGCGTTCGCCGTCGGGTCCTGCAGCACCTCGCAGACCGCCACCAGGTCGGCCACCTCGGGCAGTTGGAGCAGACCGCCGAGGCCCACCACCTCGACCGGCACCTCCCGGGCGACCAGCGCCGCGTGCACGTCGGGGAAGGCCGCCCCGCCCCGGCAGAGCACCGCGATCCGGCCCGGCGCCGTCCCGGTGCGCACCAGGTGCGCGATCCGGTCGGCCAGCCAGTCGATCTCCTCGTCGTGCGTCGGCAGCAGCGCGCAGCGGACGAAGCCGTCCCCCTCCGCACCCGGGGCGGGGCGCAGCGCCTCGACGCCCTCGTGCATGGCCCGCAGGTCGGCCGCCAGGTGGTTGGCGAAGGCCAGCAGCCGGCCGCCGCTGCGGCGGTTCTCGCTCAGTGCGTAGCGGGCCGAGGCGGTGCCGTCCCGCCGCGGGAAGTGCACCGGGAAGTCGTCCAGGTTGGCCACCGAGGCGCCGCGCCAGCCGTAGATCGCCTGGCAGGGGTCGCCGACCGCGGTCACCGGGTGGCCGCTGTCGCCGCCGTCCGCGCCGAACAGGCCGGCCAGCATCAGCCGCTGCGCCACCGAGGTGTCCTGGTACTCGTCGAGCAGCACCACCCGGTACTGCTCGCGCAGCAGCCGGCCCACCTCCGGCCGCTCCTGCGCCAGCCGGGCCGAGGCGGCTATCTGGTCGCCGAAGTCCATCAGGCCGCCGGCCCGCTTGCGCCGCCGGTAGTCCTCCACCAGGTGCAGCAGCTCCTGGCGGGCCCGGGCGGCCTTCGGGACGGCCCGCAGGTCCTCGTTGGTCAGCTTCGCCGTCGCCAGGCCGTCGAGCAGCTCCTCGTCCCAGGCGCGCAGCCGCTCGGGCTGCACCAGGTGCTCGGCGAGTTCGGAGTCCAGCGCGATCAGGTCGGCGACCAGCGTCGAGAACGTGCCGGTGAGCGCCGGGAACGGGCCGCGGGCGGAGCGCAGCACCTTGGCCGCCAGCTGGAAGCGGGTCGCGTCCGCGAGCAGCCGGACGTCCGGCTCTATGCCCAGGCGCAGGCCGTGCTCCTTCAGCAGCCGGCCGGCGAAGGCGTGGTACGTCGAGATCTCCGGCTCGCCGAGGGACTCGGTGTCGTCCGGGTCGAGGACGCGGGCGCGGAGGAGGGCGGTGCGGACGCGCTCCGCGAGCTCGCCGGCGGCCTTGTTGGTGAAGGTCAGGCCGAGCACCTGCTCCGGCGCCACCGCGCCCGAGCCGACCAGCCAGACCACCCGGGCCGCCATCACCGTCGTCTTGCCGGAGCCGGCGCCGGCCACGATCACGGCGGGCTCCAGCGGGGCGCCGATGGCCTCCATCTGCTCGGCGTTGAACGGAATGCCGAGGAGTTCCTTCAACTGGCCGGGGTCGTCGAGCACGGAACGCACCCCCCAACGCTAACCGGCCCCGCGGACATCCCGTACCGGCGCTCGGGGATCAGCACCCCGGGGGCGCTGGGGGCACCTCCCGGCCGAAGGCCGGGGGGCGGACCTGCGCAATGCGGATGCGGGCCACCGTACGAACCGGGGGCGAGCCCAGATCGGTTCCGTCACTGACCCCGGACTGCGCAGTTCCCCGCGCCCCGGCTCAGTCGATCAGTTGGCGGCCGTCGCGTTGGGCGGAGCAGCTGCTGCGGAAGGTGCAGCGGCCGCAGCCGTCCCCCTGGGTGGGGACGAAGCGTTCGGCGAGGACGCGGCCGGCGGCGTCGGCGAGCAGGTTCTCGATCCAGGGTTCGCCGTCCGGCGGGGCCTGCTGCTGGACCTTGGGGGCCTCCTTGTCGGTCTTGCCGGGCTCGCGGAGGTGGACGAGTTCGGCCCCGCCGGAGGCGATCCCCTCGGGGAGGCCGGGGAGGCCGTCGAGGGCTCCGTTGCGGACGGCGAGCTGGTAGACGGCGAGCTGCTTGTGCTCGGGGAGGGACTTCTCGGTGGGGATCTGCCTGCCGGTCTTGAAGTCGACGACGTACGCCCGGCCGCCGGCGTCCTGCTCGATCCGGTCCATGGAGCCGCGGATGCGGACGGCGACGCCGCCGACGGTGAGGGTGAGGTCGAAGCCGTGCTCGGTGGCGACGGTGGTGCGGCCGCGTTCGAGGACGTGCCAGTGCAGGAAGCGTTCGAGGGCGGCGCGGGCCTCGGTCTTCTCCTGGTGGGACTTCCAGGGGGCGTCGAAGGCGAGGGCGTCCCAGACCGTGTCGAGTCGCTCCATGAGGACGGCGAGGTCGGCGGGGGTGCGGCCGGAGCCGACCTCGTCGGCGAGGGCGTGCAGGACGTTGCCGAAGCCCTGGGCGGCGCTGGCGGTGCCGGCGGCCCGGACGTCCTTGTCGAGGAACCACTGGAGGGCGCAGCTGTCCAGCTGTTCGAGTCCGCTGCCGGAGAGCCGGACGGGGGTGTCCGGGGAGCGCAGCGGCTCGGGGGCGGCGGTCTGGTCGTGCAGGCCCCACCAGCGGTCGGGGTGGGCGGCGGGGACGAGCGGGGCGCCGTCCTCGTCGGCCGCCTCGGCGAGCCGGGCGAGGCGTTCGGCGGCGGCGCGGCGCAGTGCGGGCGCGCGGGCCGGGTCGACGGTGACGGCGCGGAGTTCGGCGACCAGGGCGGCGACGGCGAGCGGCCGGCGCGGGCGGTGGGTGATGTCGGCGACGGTCACCTGCGGGGTGCGGGAGCGGACCTTGCCGGTGCGCGGGTCGAGCTCCTCGCGGTACAGCTCGCGCAGGAAGCGGGAGGGTTCGTCGCCGTCCTCGGCGGGGGCCTTGACGGCGGTGACGATCAGCCGGTCCTTGGCGCGGGTGGCGGCGGTGTAGAAGAGGCGCCGCTCCTCGCCGAGCAGGGCGGCCGGGGAGAGCGGTTCGGCGAGGCCGTCGCGGCCGATCCGGTCGGCCTCCAGCAGGGAGCCGCGGCGGCGGAGGTCGGGCCACAGGCCCTCCTGGACGCCGGCGACGACGACGAGCCGCCACTCCAGGCCCTTGGAGCGGTGGGCGGTCATCAGCCGGACGGCCTCGGGGCGGACGGTGCGGACGGTGAGGGTGTCGGCGGCGATGTCCTGGGCCTCCAGTTCGGCCAGGAACTCGGGGGCGCTGCGGTGGCCGGCGGCCTGGTCCTCGGCGCGGGCGGCGGTCTCGAAGAGCGCGCAGATCGCGTCGAGGTCGCGGTCGGCGTTGCGGGCGGCGGCGCCGCCGCGCAGGGCGGCCCGTTCCAGGCGTTCGCGCCAGCGGCGGCTGCCGTCCCAGAGCAGCCAGAGGGCCTCCTCGGCGCTGCCGCCGCCGGCGAGGAGTTCGCGGACCTTGCGCAGCAGGACACCGAGGTCGCGGGCGCGGCGGGCGGCGGCCGGCTCCATGGCGACGAGGCGCTCGGGTTCGGCGAGGGCCTCGCGGATCAGCTCCTCGGCGGGGCGGACGGCGGTCCGATCGCCGCTGTCGCGCAGGGCTACGCGTTCCTCCTCGCGCAGGGCCCGGCCGAGGCGGCGCAGGTCGGAGCCGTCGAGGCCGCCGAGCGGGCCGGTGAGCAGGGTGTGGGCGAGGTCGGGGATGAGCCGGTCGAGGGGTTCGGCGCAGGTGCGCAGGGCGAGCAGCAGCGGGGCGACGGCGGGTTCCTCGCGCAGCGGCAGGTCGTCGCCGTCGATCTCCAGCGGCACGCCGGCGGCGGACAGGGCGCGCCGGACGCCGGGGATGGAACGGGCGCCGGCGCGGACCAGGACGGCCATCTCGCCCCAGGGCACGCCGTCCTCCAGGTGGGCCCGGCGCAGCAGGTCGGCGATCGAGTCGAGTTCGGCGCCCGGGGTCGGGTAGGTGAACACCTCGACGCGGCCGCCCTCGCGGGAGGGCAGCAGGGCGCGGTGCTGGGCGAGCTTGTCGGCGGGCAGCCGGCCCATCGGCATCCGGCGGGCGAGTTCGCGGGTGGCGGCGAGCAGGACGGCGCCGGAGCGGCGGGAGGTCCGCAGCACCTTGACCTCGGCGGGCCGGCCGTCGGCCTGCCGGAAGGTCCCGGGGAAGTCGAGGATGCCGTTGATGTCGGCGCCGCGGAAGGCGTAGATCGACTGGTCGGGGTCACCGACGGCGACGAGGTCGCGGCCGCCGCCGGCGAGCCGGCGCAGCAGCCGGACCTGGGAGGGGTCGGTGTCCTGGTACTCGTCGACGAAGACCACGTCGTAGCGGGCGGCGAGCCGCGTCGCGGCCTCGGGGCGCTCGGCGAGCAGGACGGCGCGGTGCACCAGCTCGGCGTAGTCGAGGACGCCGCGCAGGTCGAGGACGTCGAGGTAGTCGGCGAGGAAGTGGGCGGCGGCCGCCCAGTCGGGGCGCTGGACGCCCTCGGCGAAGCGGGCCAGTTCGTCCTCGCCGAGGCCGAGCTCGCGGCTGCGGGCGAGGACGGCGCGGACCTCGTCGGCGAAGCCGCGGGTGGTGAGGCAGGCGCGCAGGTCGAGCGGCCAGGAGATCCGGCCGGTGCCGTCCCGGGCGTCCTCGGCGCCGCCGGCGAGCAGTTCGCGGACCATGACGTCCTGCTCGGGGCCGGAGAGCAGGCGCAGCGGTTCGGCGGCGTCCTCCTGTTCCTGGTGCTCGCGGAGCAGGGCGTAGCAGAAGGAGTGGAAGGTGGTGGCCTGCGGGGCGGCGCCGGCGGCGCCGATCCGGGCGGTCATCCGGTCGCGGAGCTCCATGGCGGCCTTGCGGCTGAAGGTCAGGACGAGGATGCGCTCGGGGTCGGTGCCGGCGGCGATCCGCCGGGCGACCGCCTCGACCAGGGTGGTGGTCTTGCCGGTGCCCGGCCCGGCGAGGACCAGCAGCGGCCCGCCGGCATGCTCGGCCACCGCGCGCTGGAACTCGTCCAGGGCGGGCGGGGCGGGCTGTGCGAGCGGGCTGCGCACCAGGCGGAAGGGGGAGGTCACTGGCGTCCAGGCGGTCGTGCGGCGGAGCTTCGGTTCTGCGGCCGGTCGGGCGGGCGTCGGGCCGGCGGGGCTGTCGGGGACGGGGGCGGCCCCACCGAGCCTACGATCCTGCACCGACATGCCCCGCCCGCGCACCCGGTTCGGCGGATCCGGCGGGCGGGTCAGCCGCCGTCCCAGCGCGCCCGCCGCAGGTCGACCCGGGGTTCGCCGCCGACCTCGCGCAGCGGGGTGCCCTCGGCCCGGTACTCGGGCAGGGCGCGGTGCTCGTGGCCGGGCAGCGGCCGGCCGTCGGCGCGGATCACCCGCCACCAGGGCACTCCGCCGCCGTACAGTGACATGACCCGGCCCACTTGGCGCGGGCCGCCCTGACCGAGGTACTCGGCGACGTCCCCGTACGTCATGACCCGGCCGGGCGGGATGCGCTCCGTGAGGTCGAGCACGGCCTCGGCGAAGGGCGGCAGCGCTCCGTCGTCGGAATCGGTGTCGTACTGCTGCGGCATTTCTCCCCATCCGGTCGATTCCTGGGCCCCGTGCGGGCGATCCGCCGCGCCCGATCAGGCCCCTGTCCCACACGAGGAGCCGCGGCATGGCAGCATCTTCGGGGCAGAGCGTGGGTGATACGAGGACAAGACCAGATGACCGGGACGGCAGACGTGAACGTGGACAAGGGCTCCGACGAGTCCGCCACCGACCGGTCTGCGGGGCCCGAACCCGAACCGCCGACAGTCTCGCCGCAGCGGCAGGCGCCGGGCAAGGACGGGCACGACGACGCGCAGGACGGTCGCGGGACGGCGGGTGGACCGCCCGCGCCCGAGGAGCCGCCCGGTGAGCACCTGGCCGTCGACGAGCCGCTGCTCGCCGCCCGCGCCCACCGGCCGTCGGATCTGCTGCGCTTCCTGGCGGGCGTGCTCGGCATCATCGCCGTCTTCGTGCTCGCCCAGGTCGCCGTGTCGACCACCACCGGCATCGAGACGGACATCTCGTCCAACGCCGACAAGGTGCCCGGCATGCTGTCGACCATCGCGGCGCTGGGCTCCAGCGTGGCGGTGCTCGCGGTGCCGCTGGCCTTCGCGGTCGAGCGGCTGATCAAGCGGGACGGCCTGCGGGTCGCCGACGGCGTGCTCGCCTCGGTGCTGGCCTACGGCGTCTCCCTGGGCATCGACTGGTGGGTCGCGGCGGGCGCCCCGCAGGCGATCCGGGACGCCCTGACCCAGGTGCCGCCCGGCAACACCGAGACGCTCACCGACCCGGTGCACGGCTACCTCGCACCGGTGATCGCCTACATGACGGCCGTCGGCATGTCGAGCCGCCCGCGCTGGCGGGTGGCGCTGTGGGTGGTGGTCGTCCTCAGCGGCGCCACCGAGCTGATCAGCGGCTACACCACACCGCTGTCGCTGCTGCTCACCGTGCTCATCGGCTGGTCGGTGGCGTACGGCACGCTGTACGCGATCGGCTCGCCGAACATCCGGCCGACCGGCAAGCACCTGATGATCGGCCTGCGCAAGGTCGGCTTCACCCCGTCCGGCGCGCACCGCGCCCCCGACGCCCCGGGCGAGACCCGCCGCTACCTGGTCACCCAGTACGAGGGCCCGCTGCTGGACGTCCACATCATCGACCGCGAGCAGCAGGCCTCCGGCTTCTTCTACCGGGCGTGGCGGCGGATAAGGCTCCGCTCGGTGGCGGTCCGCCGCAGTCCGCAGTCGCTGCGCCAGGCGCTGGAGCAGGAGGCGCTGATCGCCTACGCGGCCGCCGCCTCCGGTGCCCGCGCCCCGCAGCTGGTGGCCACCTCCGAGCTCGGCCCGGACGCCGCGATCCTGGTCTACGAGAACGTGGCCGGCCGCATCCTGGACGAGCTCCCCGACGACGAGATCCCCGACGACCTGATGGCCTCGCTCTGGGAGTCGGTCGCCTCCCTGCACGAGCGCCGGATCGCGCACCGCCGCCTCACCGGCGAGTCCCTGCTGGTCGTCGACGAGAAGACCGGCTGCCTGGTGAACCTCTCCGGCGGCGACATCGCGGCCGGCGACCTGACGCTGCGCATCGACATCGCCCAGCTGCTCACCACCTTCGCGCTGCGGGTCGGCCCGGAGCGCTCGGTGGACGTCGCCAACCGGGTGCTCGGCGCGGACCGGGTCGCCTCCGCGCTGCCGCTGTTGCAGCCGGTCGGCCTCAGCCGCTCCACCCGGATCGACCTGCAGCGGATGACCAAGGAGCGCAAGGCCGCCGCGCAGGCGCTCGCCCTGGAGCAGGTGGCGGCCGGCGAGCGCACCCAGGAGCAGGCCGAGGAGGACATCGCGGCGGCCGGCGAGGACCTGCTGAGCCGGATCCGCCGGCAGATCCTGCAGATCGCCCCGGAGGCCCCGCTCGCCCCGGCCAAGCTGGAACGGCTCAAGCCGAAGACCCTGATCATGGTCATCGCGCTGACCTTCGCCGCCTACCTGGCGCTGACCACGATCCAGCCGGGCCAGCTCAAGCTCTCCCAGATGGACTGGGGCTGGGCCGCCCTCGCGCTGGCCGCGGCGGCCGCGACCTACGGCGCCGCGGCGATGAGCCTCACCGGCTTCGTCCCGGAGAAGCTGCCCTTCGGCCGGACGGTCGCCGCCCAGCTCGCCGGCTCCTTCGTGAAGCTGGTCGCGCCGGCCGCGATCGGCGGCATCGCGCTCAACACCCGCTACCTGCAGAAGGCCGGCATCCGCTCCGGCCAGGCGGTCGCCAGCGTCGGCGCCTCGCAGCTGGCCGGCCTCGGCGGGCACCTGCTGCTGCTGTTCAGCTTCGGCCTGATCACCGGGACGCAGAAGAACGGCGACCTCGGTGCCTCCCGCGCGGTGATCATCGGCGTGCTGTCGGCCGCGGTGCTGGCCCTGGTCGTGGCGGCCGTGGCGCCGCTGCGCCGCTTCGTGGTGACCCGGGTCCGCTCGCTGTTCTTCGGCGTCGTCCCGCGGATGCTCGACCTGATGCAGACGCCGAGCAAGCTCGTCACCGGCTTCGGCGGCATCCTGCTGCTGACCCTGTCGTTCACCGCCTGCCTGTACGCCTCGGTGCGGGCCTTCGGCGGCGAGATGAGCTACTCGGCGGTGGCCGTGGTCTTCCTGACCGCGAACGCGGCCGGGTCGGCGATCCCCACCCCGGGCGGCATCGGCCCGGTCGAGATCGCCCTGATCGGTGCGCTGACGGTCGGCAACGTGCCGCCGTCCGCGGCCACCCCGGCGGTCTTCCTCTACCGCCTGCTGACCTTCTGGCTGCCGGTGCTGCCCGGCTGGATCTCGTACAACGTGCTGCAGCGCAGGGGCGCGCTCTAGCTCCTGCGCACGGCCTCCTGTGCACGGCCCCGCACGTGCGGAAGGGCCCGCCCGGTGTGCTGCCGGGCGGGCCCTTCCGTCGGTCCGGAGACTAGTAGACCGGCTTCTCGGGCTCGATCTGGTTGACCCAGCCGATCACGCCGCCGCCCAGGTGGACGGCGTCGGAGAAGCCCGCCGACTTGAGGACGGCCAGCACCTCGGCCGAGCGGACGCCCGTCTTGCAGTGCAGCACGATCTTCTTGTCCTGCGGCATCCGCTCCAGCGCGGTGCCCATCAGGAACTCGCCCTTGGGGATCAGCGTCGCGCCGGGGATGTTGACGATCTCGTACTCGTTCGGCTCGCGGACGTCGACCAGGAAGATGTTCTCCTCGTCGTCCAGCCACTCCTTGAGCTGCTTCGAGGTGATGGTGGAGCCCGCGGCCGCGGCCTGGGCCTCCTCCGACACGACGCCGCAGAAGGCCTCGTAGTCGATCAGCTCGGTGACGGTCGGCTCGTCGCCGCAGAGCGCGCAGTTCGGGTCCTTGCGGACCTTCACCGAGCGGTACTGCATCTCCAGGGCGTCGTAGATCATCAGGCGGCCGACCAGCGGCTCGCCGACACCGGCGAGCAGCTTGATGGCCTCGGTGACCTGGATCGAGCCGATCGAGGCGCACAGCACGCCCAGCACGCCGCCCTCGGCGCAGGAGGGGACCATGCCCGGCGGCGGGGCCTCCGGGTACAGGCAGCGGTAGCAGGGGCCGTGCTCGGCCCAGAACACGCTGGCCTGGCCGTCGAAGCGGTAGATCGAACCCCAGACGTACGGCTTGCCGAGCAGCACCGCGGCGTCGTTCACCAGGTAGCGGGTGGCGAAGTTGTCGGTGCCGTCCACGATCAGGTCGTAGCCGGAGAAGATCTCCATGACGTTGGAGTTGTCGAGCCGGTCCTCGTGCAGGATCACGTCGACGTAGGGGTTGATCTCCTTGACCGAGTCGCGGGCGGACTCGGCCTTGGAGCGGCCCACGTCGGACTGGCCGTGGATGATCTGGCGCTGCAGGTTCGACTCGTCCACCGTGTCGAACTCGACGATGCCGAGGGTGCCGACACCCGCCGCGGCCAGGTACATCAGGGCGGGCGAACCGAGGCCGCCCGCGCCGACGCAGAGCACCTTCGCGTTCTTCAGCCGCTTCTGCCCGTCCATGCCCACGTCGGGGATGATCAGGTGGCGGGAGTACCGGCGGACCTCGTCGACGGTGAGCTCGGCGGCCGGCTCGACCAGGGGTGGCAGCGACACGGGGACTCCGATGGTCGTCAGTTCGTAGGGCTTTGCTGTGCCAACAGTGTCACGTGCCACTGCTATTCCGAGACAGCAGGTCCGTCATGTGAGATGGCCGACACCGGATGCCGAGACTGCCGCCCTTCCCCGCGATGCCGCTGGTCACACGGCATCCGGCGGTCCGCGGGCGGTTCAGACCCGACAGGCCGTTTCCAGCCAGACGTCGCCCAGGGACTCCTCCAGCGGCACCTGCGTCCGCCATCCGAGACGGTCGCGCGCGGTCCGGACGTCCGCCTGGCGCCACGGCACCGGCTCCGGCAGCGGCCGCGGCTCGCCCGCCCGGTGGTGCTCCCCGCCCTGGCTCGGCACCAGCGCCGGACGGCCGTCCTCGGCCACGATCCCCTCGAAACCCGAGGCCCGGACGAGCAGGTGCGCCGCGTCCCGGGCCCGCACCGCGTGCCCGCTGCCGATGTTGATCACGCCGGTGGCGGCCGAGACCGCGGCCGCCTGGACGGCCCGGGCGACGTCCCGGACGTCGACGAAATCCCGGTATCCGGACAGGTCCGGCATCCGCACCTGCAGCTCGTCGTGGACGAGCGCCCGCCGCAGGCCGTCCGCCAGCCGCCCGAACAGCGAGGCCGGCGGGGCGCCCGGGCCCACCACGTCGAAGACCCGCAGCACCGCGGCGTCCAGCCCGGAGGCCAGCACCAGCTCGGTGCCGGCCAGCTTGGACACCCCGTACGGCCCGACCGGCCGGGGCTCGGTGCCCTCGCCGATCGGCGCGCCCGGCTGCATGGGCCCGTACTCGGCGGCGGAGCCGATGTGCACCAGTCGGGCGGGCTCGCGGCTGCGCCGGATCGCCTCGCAGACGGTGGCCACCGCCAGCGTGTTGGAACGGATCAGCGTCCGTGAGCTGCCGTAGGTGGCACCCGCGCAGTTGATCACCACCTGGGGGGCGACCGCGTCCAGGAACCGGGACAGCGCGCCGGGGCTGCCCGCGGTCAGGTCGAAGCGGATGTCGGCCGAGTCCCGCCGGCCGAGCACGGTGACCTGCAGGTCGGGCTCGGTGAGCAGGCGGTCGGCGACCCGGCGGCCGATGAAGCCGTCGGCGCCCAGCAGCAGCACCCTCATCGGGGGGTGTCCTTCCACGAGGCCCGGCCGCACAGGGCCGGGCGGGACTACGGAATGCGTACGGATTGCGTGCGGGAGGGGCCCGGTCAGTCCTCCGGCGGCCCGCCCGAGGACTCCGGACTGCCGGTCCGCGGATCGGCGAGGACCAGCCAGGTGTACGGCGCCAGCAGCGCCACGGCCGCGGCGCACAGCACCAGGTGCGGTGCCGGCCCGGTGGCCGACAGCAGCGCCAGCACGGCGCCGACCGCGGCCGGGGCGGCCACCGCCGCGATGGTGCGGCCGCTGCGCAGCAGCACCGCGGCGAGCAGCAGCAGCACCGCGATCAGGGCCTGCACCGGCCCGGCCGCGGCCGGTGCGTCCGCGGCGAGCGGCAGCACGGCGGCGGCCGCGCCGGCGACGGCGAACTGGGCGGCGGCGGCCACCGGCAGCAGCGGCCGCATCCGGGCCCGGTACTCGGCCAGCGTCGGCGCGGAGGCGAGGTGCCGGCGGGCCGCGTCGCGCAGCCGCCGGGAGGCGAGGTCGGCGGCGCCGGCGGCCAGGGCGAGCACGGCGGCCGGGCCGAGGCCGCCGGCCGCGGCGGGCGCCATCAGCAGCCCGGCGCCGAGGCCGTAGCCGGCCCGGGCCGCCGGACCGGCGGACGGCGCGGCCAGGGTCAGCCAGCCGACCGCGAGCAGCGCCGCGGGGACGGCCGCGACCGGGCCGACGACCTGGGACAGCCAGGGCACCGCGGCCAGCATCCCGGCGGCCGGCAGGTGCAGCGCGGCGGTGCCGAGCGCGCGGGCGGCGTCCGGCGCCCAGGGCGCGGCGGGCGGCGCCGGGGCGGGCGGCTCGGGCCGGCGCTCCACCCGGGCGTACATCTCCTCGGCGAGCGCGAAGACGTCGGCGTGCCGGTAGCGGGCCGCGGCGGCGTCGGAGAGTCCGGCGTCCTCCAGGCCGGCGGCGATGTCCAGCGGGTCGACGGCCTGTTCGCAGAGCCGGCGGTGGTCCGCCATCAGGGCCCGGACGGGGTCGCCGGGGCGGGTGTCGGGGGGCGCCGGGGGGCGGCCCGGGCGGCTCATCGGCTCGCCTCCGCGAGCGCACCGGGTTCGGCCCGGCCGGCGTCCGGGGCGGGACCGTCCGGCGCGGGACCGTCGGGCGCGGCGCCGTCCCGGGCGCCGGAAGGACCGCCCTCCGGCGCCGCCGGGGTCTCACGGCGGGTCTGCGGGGCAGGAACCGGCGCACCGGCGACCCAGTACTCGGCGGGACGGGCGAAGGGCCGCATCCGCTCGGCAGCGGCCGGGAAGGCCGGCCAGCGGGAGACCAGCTCCAGGTAGATCTCGCGGAAGGCCGCGGCCTCCGGCTCCAGGGCGAAGCGCTCCTGGGCGCGCAGTCGGCCCGCGAGACCGAGCCGGGCGCGCCGCTCCTCGTCGGTGAGCAGCGCGAGGCAGGCGTCGGCGAGGGCCCGCGGGCTGCGCGGCGGCACGACCAGGCCGGCCGGGCCGAGCACCTCGGGGACGATGCCGACCTCGGTGGCGATCACCGCGCGGCCGCTGAGCATGGCGTCGGCGAGCAGCCGGGGGCTGCGCTGGGAGAGGGCGGTGAAGACGAGGGCGCTGCCGGCCGCCCAGGCGTCGGCGGTGGCGGGCGGACGGCCGGCGAAGTCGACCGCCGCGCCGATGCCGAGCCGCCGGGCGATCGCGCGGCAGTGCGCCAGGTAGCCGGGGGCGGCCTCCTCGCCGTACATCCGCAGCCGGGCGGCGGGCAGTTCGGCGCGGACGCGGGCGAAGGCGTGCAGCATCAACTCCGGGTCGCGGCCGGGCTCCAGGGCGCCCGCCCAGACCAGGGTGGGGCGTTCGGGCTCGGCGCCGGCGGGCTCGCGCCCGGCCTCGGGGGTCGACTCGTGGACGACCCGGACGCGCTCGGGGTCGGCGCCGCAGCGTTCCTGCCAGCGCCGGTCGTAGCCGCTGCCCGGGGTGAGCACGGCGGCCTGCCGGTAGGTCTCGGCGGTGAGCTGCCGGAAGAAGGCCAGCAGCAGGGCGCGCACCGGCCAGCGGTACGGGGCGGTGCGGTAGCCGCGGTACTGCTCGCGCAGGTGCAGCCCGTGCTCGGTGAGCACGAAGGGCACGCCGTGCAGGTGCTTGGCGATCAGGGCGGGCAGCACCGCGGGGCCGCCGCCGGCGACGTGGCAGAGGTCGGCGGAGCCGAGGCCGTTCGGCCCGGTGCCGTACCAGGGGGCGGAGAGCGGGCGGAGCAGTTGCTCCAGCAGGTCGCCGGCGACCAGGACGTCCCGGACGAGCGGCTGGCCGGCGGCGGTCTCGGCGCCGGGGGCCCGCCAGACCCGCTCCAGGGTGCGGTGGGCCTGGCCGGAGCCGAGGAAGGCGGGCAGGGCGCCGTCCTCGCGGGCGAGTTCGGCGAGGCGGTGGAGCGCCGGGGCGAAGCGGGCCCGCTCGGCGGGGTGGACCAGGGACCGGACGAGGTCCTCGTACGCAGTGGAGTAGGCGCGGCGCCGGTGCGCGGCGGGCCGTCTGCCCGCCGGGCGGCGGCCCCATATCGGCAGCTCGTGGACGGCGAGCAGGCCGCGCGGGGGCGCGCCGGCGAAGTCGGCACCGCCCCCGGAGCCGAGCAGGTAGAGCTGGAACTCGTGCTCGGCCAGCGCGCCGGCGAGTCGGCCGCACCAGCCCCCTCCCGTGCGCTGGGCGACGGAGAGGTTGCCCTCGGTGAGCAGAGCGATGCGCACGACGACCTCCGGAACGGTGCGATGGACCTGGATTCGACGACGACGAGACAGGGAGCCTGATCACCCGGTGACGGCAATGCTCGGAAAGTCTGCGGCGGCACCCCCGGCCCGCCGTGCGGTCGGCGCGGGCCTCTCCGGGCCCGGTGCCGGCCGCCTCTCCCCCACACCTGTTCGGTCCGACAGCACGAAGGTAGAGCGGATCGCCGACAACTCCGGGAGCGCCGGCAGGCATGCCACCTGATTGAGTGAAATGCCGTGACCTGTCGCCGCCCGGCGCGTTGTGCGGGGCGTTCGAGGGCGTCGCGCGCGCCCGCGCGCAACCTCCCGGCCGACCGCTCGCCGGTCCGGTCCGGCGAGCTGCGGCGGGGCACGACGGGGTACGGCGGGGTCGTCGCCGTCGTCGTCCGGTCCGGGCCCGTCAGGCCTCGGCGAGCAGCTCCCGGACGGCCCGGGCGACCTGCTGCGGGTGCTCCATCATCGCGACGTGCCCGGAGTCGGGCAGCACCAGCAGGCGCGCGTCGGGGAAGGCCTCGCAGGCCCGCTTCGCGGACCGGTACGAGACCAGCTTGTCCTTCAGGCCGTACACCAGCAGCACCGGCGCCTTGACGTGCGCGGCCTGCCGCCAGAGCGCCTGCTCGCCGCGTTCGGTGTAGGCGGCGACGATGCCGCGGGCCGAGCCGATGCTGGCCTGCAGCGCGTACGGCAGGCCGAGGCGGCGCCGGTACTCGGCGATCGCGCGCTCCCGGCGGTCGGCGGGGATGCCGTCGACGTCGGCGTAGACCAGGCGCAGCAGCTCGTCGGTGGCCTGCTCGGCGTTCCTGCCGTGGGTGGCGGCACGGCGGCGCAGCAGGGCGGGCACGCCGGGGACGGCGAGCGCCGCCGTCGGCCAGGCGCTGACCTGCGGGGGCAGCTCGGGCAGCGCCGGGGAGATCAGGGTGAGGCTGCGCACCAGGTCGGGACGGAGGGCGGCGAGCCGGACGGAGACGGCGCCGCCCAGCGAGTTGCCGAACAGGTGCACGGGCCCGCGGGCGGTCTTCTCCAGGTAGCCGATCACCGCGCGGACGTGGCCGCTGATGGTGAGGTTGCCGTCCTGCGGCGGCGCGGACCAGCCGAAGCCGGGCAGGTCGATCGCCTCGCCGGAGACCTCGTCGGCGAGCTCCGTCATGAGGTCCGACCAGTTGTCGGCGGAGCCGCCGAGGCCGTGCACGAAGAGCGCGGGCGGCAGGCCGTCCGCCGCGGGGACGCCCGGTCCGACGGCGAGCACCGCGCCCGGCACCTCGACCGTGCGGTGGGGCCCGGGCTCGCTCTGCACCTGCTGATCAGCGCTCATGGAGGACGATCGTAGTGAGCGCGGGGGCCGTTTCCCCAGCACCCCGGCCCGTCTCACCCTGTGGACGGGGCGCACGCGGGTCGTATTGTGGGCTCCCGACAAGCCGATTTCTGCGCTTTACTCGGCTTTCCCAGGCGCGCATCCGGTTACCGAAAAGTAGACTCGGGGCCTGCCGGAGACGCCCAGATCGTGAAGTGAGGACCGCCGTGACGGCCATCCAGGAGGCGCAGGAGCGTCCGCGCGGTGCCCGACTGCCGCGTAGCGCCCGCCGTGAACAGCTGCTCGGAGCCGCCCAGGAGGTGTTCGTCGCGCAGGGCTACCACGCCGCCGCGATGGACGACATCGCCGACCGGGCCGGCGTCAGCAAGCCGGTGCTGTACCAGCACTTCCCCGGCAAGCTGGAGCTCTACCTCGCGCTGCTGGACAAGCACTGCGACGCGCTCGTCGACGCCACCCGCGAGGCGCTCGGGGCGACCACCGACAACAAGCAGCGCGTCGCGGCCACGATGGAGGCGTACTTCCACTACGTCTCCAGCGAGTCGGGCGCGTTCCGGCTGGTCTTCGAGTCGGACCTGACCAACGAGCCGGCCGTCCGCGAGCGGGTGGAGCGCGCCTCCGACCTGAGCGCGACGCTGGTCAGCAAGGTCATCGCGGAGGACACCGACCTGCCGGAGGCCGAGGCCAAGCTGCTGGCCGCGGGCGTCTGCGGGCTGGCCCAGATCACCGCGCGCTACTGGCTGTCGCAGGGCCGCGAGATCCCGCGCGACGAGGCCGTGCGACTGGTCGCCAGCCTGGCCTGGCGCGGCCTGAAGGGCTTCCCGATGCACTCCGAGACGGGCGACCGCCCGGCGTCCGCCGAGTAGCGATCCCGCGAGCTTCGCCGTACTGCCCGGCCGGTGCTCTAAGGTGAAGCCGTACGGCGCGGCGATCTCGGACGCATGTTCGAAACAACGCGCGTGGATGGCTGCAACCCGGAGGGACGGAAGCCGTGGAGGTCAAGATCGGCGTGCAGAACGCGCCCCGAGAGATCGTTCTCGAGAGCCCGCAGACTGCCGACGAGGTCGAGGGCGCCATCGCCAAGGCTCTGGAGGGCACCTCCAAGCTGCTTGTGCTGGCCGACGAGCACGGCCGCCGCGTGATCGTCCCGGCCGAGCGCCTGGCGTACGTGGAGATCGGCGAGCCCAGCATCCGCAAGGTCGGCTTCGGCACGCTCTGAGCCGGGCGCACCGCCCGCAGGGTCCCGAGCGCCCCGTCCTCCTCGTGAGGGCGGGGCGCTCCGGCGTTCCCGGCCGGGTCCGGGCTCCGGGGCGACCGCACCCGCGGCCGAGCGGGGGAGATCCGCCGCCGGGCGCGTACGCACCGGCAGCCCCGGGTATGGGCCGGGTCAGGCACACGCCGTACGACCCCGGGAGGCCGCCCGTGCTGGTGGAGACGATCGCCTACGCGCTCATCGGCCTGGCCGTGGGGACGGGCGTGCTGGTCCTGCTGCCCGAGTACTTCCCTGCGGCCCGCACCATGACGGTCTCCACCGCCGTGGTCGCGGCCCTGCTCGCCGGGCTGATCGCCCGCTACGCGCTGGACGAGCGGGCGCCCGGCGCCTCGCTGGCGCTCAGCGCGGTCTGCTCGGCGCTGCTGGTCTCCGTCCTGGCCCGTCCCGACCTGGTCGACCGGACCGGCCGACGGCGCACCGGCCGGCACCGCCCGGCCTGAAGGCGCCGCCGGACGCCCGACGGCCCGCCCCACCGGGACGCGGCGCCCTAGGACGCCAGGCCGAGGGCCGCCATCCGCCGGGTGTGGGCCTCGGTGATCCGGGTGAACATCTTGCCGACCTCGACCAGGTCGAAGCCCTCCACGCCGGACCCGCCGACCAGCAGGTTGGACAGCGCGTCGCGCTCCGCCACCACCCGCTGGGCCTGGCTGAGCGCCTCGCCCATCAGCCGGCGGCCCCACAGCGCGAGGCGCCCGCCGACCCGCGGCTCCTCCTCGATGGCCTGCCGCACCCGCTCCACCGCGAACTCGGCGTGCCCGGTGTCGGACATCACCTTCAGCACCAGGTCCCGGGTGTCGTCGTCCAGCCGGACGGCCACCTCGCGGTAGAAGTCGGTGGCGATCGCGTCGCCGACGTACGCCTTGACCAGGCCCTCCAGCCAGTCGGACGGCGCGGTCAGCCGGTGGAAGGCCTCCAGCGGCTCGACGAACGGGGTCATCACCTCGGTCGGGTCCGCCCCGACCTCGGCCAGCCGGTCGTGCAGCTGCTGGTAGTGCTGGAACTCGGCGGACGCCATCCGGGCCAGCGCGGCCTTGTCGACCAGCCCGGGCGCGAACTTGGCGTCCTCCGCGAGCCGTTCGAACGCGCTCAGCTCGCCGTACGCCAGCGCGCCGAGCAGGTCGAGCACCGCGGCCCGGTAGCCCGGGTCCGCCGAGCAGGCCGCCCAGTCGCCGATCGAGGTGGTCGCGCCGATCGGGGTGACATCGCCAGATTCCTGAGACTCCATGGCTCGCCACCCTAGCCGGGCCGGTCGGGAACGGAGTAAGGCGCGTCACGTGTTCGAGTCGTCGCGCCCCTGTATGGTGGTAGTGAGGCCTGGTGTGATCGCGCGGCCCGCCACAGGTGGCAGGCCGCGCAGACGTGCACAGCACCGACACGCACCCGGCACTCACGTACGCGGATGCCCGGTCGGAGAGCCGATCGGCTCCGACCTTGGCCCGGACCTCGGGCCCAGGCACCGCATCAGTGGCCGAGCGAGGGCCGCCGCGGACCGCGCCGCCAGGCGCAGGTCCCGCGCCAGCCCCTCACGGGAATCCTCCCCGGCGCCGCCGACGACGCCCCGAGACGGGGCGCCGGCCGGCCGGACGCCCAGGGGCGGGCGCGGTTGTGCGACCCCACCGCAGTGGAGGGCCACAGGCCCGAACGCGCGGGGCCGCCCGCTGCACCTGACTCGCTCTCGGCCCCCACCATGGAAGAGGCAGCACCCTGTCCACCACCGAAACCCCCAAGACCACCTTCCGGGACCTGGGCATCCTCCCGGAGACCGCCGAGGCCCTCGAGTCCGTCGGCATCGTCCACCCCTTCCCGATCCAGGAGATGACCCTGCCGGTCGCGCTGACCGGCCACGACGTCATCGGCCAGGCGAAGACGGGCACCGGCAAGACCCTCGGCTTCGGCCTCCCGCTCATCGAGCGGGTCGTCGTGCGCGCCGACGTGGACGCCGGCCGCTCGACCGAGGACGACCTCTCGGAGAGCCCGCAGGCCCTCATCGTGGTGCCCACCCGCGAGCTGTGCACCCAGGTCACCAACGACCTGCAGACCGCCGGCAAGGTCCGCAACGTCCGCGTCCTCGCCGTCTACGGCGGCCGCGCCTACGAGCCGCAGGTCGAGGCGCTGCAGAAGGGCGTCGACATCGTCGTCGGCACCCCCGGCCGCCTGCTCGACCTGGCCGGCCAGCGCAAGCTGGACCTCTCCAAGGTGCGCGCCCTGGTCCTCGACGAGGCCGACGAGATGCTCGACCTGGGCTTCCTCCCGGACGTCGAGAAGATCATCACCATGCTGCCCGCCAAGCGGCAGACCCTGCTCTTCTCGGCCACCATGCCGGGCCAGGTGATCAGCCTCGCCCGCCGGTACATGAGCCAGCCGACCCACATCCGCGCGGCCGCGCCGGACGACACCGGCGCCACCGTCGCCAACATCGAGCAGCACATCTTCCGTGCGCACTCGCTCGACAAGGTCGAGCTGGTCTCGCGCATCCTGCAGGCCGACGGCCGCGGGCTGGCGATGATCTTCTGCCGCACCAAGCGGACCGCCGCCGACGTCGCCGAGCAGCTGACCAAGCGCGGCTTCGCCGCCGGCGCCGTCCACGGCGACCTCGGCCAGGGCGCCCGCGAGCAGGCCCTGCGGGCCTTCCGCAACGGCAAGGTCGACGTGCTGGTCTGCACCGACGTCGCCGCCCGCGGCATCGACGTCGAGGGCGTCACCCACGTCATCAACTACCAGTGCACCGACGACGAGAAGACCTACCTGCACCGCATCGGCCGCACCGGCCGGGCCGGCGCCTCCGGCACCGCGGTCACCCTGGTCGACTGGGACGACATCCCGCGCTGGCAGCTGATCAACAAGGCGCTGGACCTGCCGTTCAACGAGCCGGAGGAGACCTACTCCACCTCGGCGCACCTGTACGAGCTGCTCCGCATCGCCCCCGGCACCAAGGGCGTCCTGCCGCGCTCCGAGCGCACCCGCGCCGGCCTGGACGCGGAGGAGGTCGAGGACCTCGGCGAGACCGGCGGTCGCGGCGCCCGCTCGCGCGGCCGCGGTGGCCGTGCGGCCGCCCAGGCCGAGGAGCCGGCCGAGAAGCCGGCCCGCCGCACCCGTGAGCGCCGTCGCACCCGCGGCGGGGCCGGTGCCGCCGACGAGGCCGCCGCCGTCGTGGCCGACACCGCGGCTCCCGCCGCACCGGCCGCTCCGGCCGCGGGCTCCGAGGGCGACACGGAGGCGGCCCCGCGCCGCCGTCGCCGTCGCACCCGCACCGGTTCCGACGCTCCCGCCGCCGTCGCAGTGGAGGAGACCGCCGTGACCGCGACCGCGACCGCGACCGTCGAGGCCCCGGCCCAGCCGACCGCCGAGACCGTGCCGGCCCCGCGTCGCCGGACCCGCGCCGCGGCCGCCAAGCCGGCCGCCGAGGCCACCGGGGCCGACGCCGCCGCCGGCGAGGCCGTGGCGACCACCCCGGCCCCGCGCCGCCGCACCCGCAAGGCTGCCGCCCCGGCCGCGGAGGCGGGCACCGAGGCCGCCGCCGAGGCGACCGCGGAGGGCGAGGCCGCACCGCGCCGCCGCACCCGCACCCGCCGTCCTGCGGCTGTCGCCGAGGCCGTCCAGGAGAGCTGACACCACGCACCGGAGGGCGGGCCCGTTCCGACGGGCCCGCCCTCCGGTCGTGTCCGGGGACACCGGCCGTCCGAACGCGCGCACACTTCTGCCGCCGGCTCCGGGTCCGGGGGGTGACCGGGGACCGTGGACGGGCGCAGGCGGCACCGCCCCCGGCGCTCCGGCGGGCGTCCGGCACCGGCTCCTCCGACGTGCGCACACTTCTGCTTCCGGGTCCGGGGTGACCGGGGCGGCGCCCGGTCGGCGCGGGCGGGCTTGTCCCTTCCCTGGTGGGCGGGGCGACGGCCTAAGCTCGGAGGACCGATCCGCCGCGCTGTCTGGAGCCCCTTGCGATGAGCACTCCGCCGTTCCTGGCCCTCCCCGGGTGCGCCCGGGCTCTGCGTCTGGCCACGGCCCGCGGCGAGTTCGCCGCGCTGCTGGCCGAGCCGGAGGGGCAGGTGCGGGGCACGGCCCTGCTGGTGCCCGGGTTCACCGGCAGCAAGGAGGACTTCATCGCACTGCTGGAGCCGCTGGCGGCGGCCGGGTACCGGGTGGCCGCGGTCGACCAGCGCGGCCAGTACGAGACCGGCGGCCCCGCCGACCCGGAGGCGTACCGGGTCGGGGAGCTGGCCCTGGACGTGCGGGCGCTCTCGGCGGTGCTGGCCGACCGCGGGCCGCTGCACCTGCTCGGTCACTCGTTCGGCGGACAGGTGGTGCGGGAGGCCGTGCTGGGCGGCCGCGGCCCGCTGCCGTGGCGCTCGCTGACCCTGCTGTCGACCGGCCCCGGCGCCATCGACCCGGCCGAGGCGGCCCGCACCAAGCTGCTGCTGGACGCCCTGCCGGTGATGGACCTGGAGGCGATCTGGCAGGTCATGAAGCAGATGGAGGAGGGCAGCGGGGCCGGTCCGGCGCCGCAGCCGGAGATCGCCGAGTTCCTGCACCGCCGGTGGGTGGCGAACGTGCCGCAGGCGCTGACCGCGATGGGCGAGCACCTGGTGGCCGCCCCGGACCGGGTCGCCGAGCTCGCCGCCGTGCCGCTGCCGGTGCAGGTGGTGTCGGGCGTGCGCGACTACGCCTGGCCGGTCGAGGAGCAGGCCGCGATGGCGCAGCGCCTGGACGCCCCGTACACGGCGGTGCCGGACGCCGGGCACTCCCCCAACGCCGAGCAGCCCGCCGCGACCGCCGCCGCCCTGGCCGCCTTCTGGGCCTGACCCCGACCTGACCTGACCTCGGCCCGGTCCCGGCCTGCTCGCGGACGGCCCGGCCCGCCGGGTCCCCGTGCCGCACGCCCCCCGAGGACCCGGTGGGTAAAACCCGGGACAAAATTGTTTAGCTCGGGTAATATTTGAGTCTGTCCGGGAATCGTTGCACCACGAGCCCGGTTGCCCCTCACTGCGGCACACGCCGAAACCAGGACTTTACGGACGGGCAACCAGCACGAATCAGCGGTGCGGCACCGTGAACACCTGAGGCACTGTCGCCTCGGCTGCACGGGCCGCACGACGTGCGAGGGGGGACGATGCGAGCAGCAGCCGGACGACAGATCCAGCAGGCGCCGGCCGACGACCGAACGGTCGGCGGCCTGCCGCATCCGCCACGACCCACGGGGCGGGGAAGGGAGAGGCCCATGCGTTTCGAGATCCTCCGACTGGACGACGCCTCCGGCGTCGCCACCGACCGACTGATCGTCGACGCCGAGACCGTCGGGCAGTACGTGAAGGACGCCGCCGCGACCGGCGAGCGCCTGTACATCCGGCCGTGCAAGACCGTGTGAGCGGAGCCGGACGGGCCCCGGCCGCGTCCGACGTTCCGAGACCCCACTGACGCCCCGTCATCCCGAGTGCGGACGACGGGGCGTCAGTGCGTCCCGTGGCACCCGGTGCGACCAGGGTGGTGTTTGCCGCCGCCCGGGACGGGACATTTCCCAACGGGGTCGAGCGCCCCGACGCGAGGCACCCCGTACGGGTGATCGTCCTTGACGCGGCGGTCCGGAGGGAGGAGCGTTGTCGGCTATGAGGGGCGAGCCCAGCTGCCCGAGGTGCGCCGGTCGGGTCCGCGCCCCCGGGCTCTTCTCCGACACCTGGCAGTGTGACCAGCACGGTGCGGTCCACCCGATGCAACCGGTGCTGCCGCCCAGCGTCGAGGCCCTGAACGTCGCCGTGGCCCGTTCGCAGGTGCCGGTCTGGCTGCCCTGGCCGCTGCCGGTCGGCTGGCTCTTCACCGGGATCGCGCACGTCGGTGACGACCTCTCGGGCGCCCGCGCGACGGCGGTCGCCTGTGCCGGCCCGGCCCCGCTCGGCGGCTTCGGCGAGCTGGTGCTCGTCGCGGAGGAGCTCGGTGTCGGCCTCGGAGCCCGCTATGCGGGCCTGGACGGCCCGGACCCGGGCGAGGGCGTCTCGCTCTACAAGCCGGCCGACGCCAAGCTGATGGCGGCCGGTCGGCCGACGCCGATGTTCCACGTGCCGGACGCCCCGGTCGACCGCGCGGTGTACGTCGGCGAGGCCCGCGGGCTGTGGCTCTGGGCGATCGCCTGGCCCGAGCAGTCGGCGCTGCTGATGCACGACGAGCTCGTCCTCACCGACCTGCGGGACGCCGGCGCGGAGCTGGGCCTGCTGCCCTGCGGGGCGCTGACCCCGCGCCTGCTGGGCTGACGCCGCCGGGCTGCCCCCCCGGGGGGGCCGGCCGGCGGTTTCCTGCCCGGCCCTCGGCGGGTCGGGCGGCCGCACTAGATGCAATACCGGTGACTTTGTGTGGCTTTGGTCGTTGGGCTGGTTGTGCCAAGGCCCGGACAGGTGAAGTCGTCGGCGGATGAGCGGTTCTCGGACCGGATCGCGCTGGGAGTGCTGACGCGGGCTTTCCCACCCGAGCTGGTTGATGAGGTGGTTACTGAGTGCGGCCGGGTCGAGCGGCGTCATCGGCTGCTGCCGGCGCGGGTGGTCGTGTACTTCGTCCTGGCGATGTGCCTGTTTTGCGGTCAGGGTTATGAGGAGGTCGCGCGGCTTCTGACCCAGGGCCTGGAGCGGGAGGGCGGGCGAGGGGCTTGGCGGGTGCCGACGACGGCGGCGATCGGCCGGGCCCGACTCCGGCTGGGTCCGGAGCCGCTGCGGGCCCTGTTCGCCCGGGTCTGCCGCCCGGTGGCCGCGAAGCAGACGGTCGGCGCCTGGTTCCACGACTGGCGGCTGGTCGCAGTCGACGGCACCACCTTCGACCTTCCCGACACGGCGGCGAACGCGGAGTTCTTCGGCCGGCCCGGCACCTGCCGGGGACAGGGCAGGAGCGCCTACCCGCAGGCACGGGTGGCGGCCCTGGTCGAGTGCGGCACCCATGCGGTGTTCGCGGCCGGGGTCGCACCGCTGGCGGTCCATGAGACTGCACTGGCCCAGCAGTTGTTCACCTCGCTGACCGAGCGGATGCTGCTGTTGGCCGACCGGGGCTTTCGCGGATTCGACCTGTGGCGGGCCGCCACCGGCACCGGCGCCGACCTGCTCTGGCGGGCCAGGAGCGACGCCGTGCTCCCGGTGCTGACCGTGCTCGACGACGGCTCCTACCTGTCGGAGATCGTCGCCGCCCGGGGCAAGAACCGCCGCGCCGACCCGATCCGCGTCCGCGTCATCGAGTACGCCCTGGGCCCGCGCGCCAAGGACGGCACGGTCTACCGGCTGGTCACCAGCATCCTGGACCCGCACGCCGCCCCAGCCGCCGAGCTCGCCGCGCTCTACTCCCAGCGATGGGAGATCGAGACCACGCTGGACGAGATCAAGACCCACCAGGGTGGCAGGAACCTCGTTCTGCGCTCCCAGCACCCGCGCGGGGTGGAACAGGAGATCTTCGCGTTCCTCCTGGTCCACCACGCCCTGCGCGACCTGATGCACCAGGCCGCCCACCGCACCGGCTGCGATCCCGACCGCGTCTCCTTCGTTCGCACCCTTCGCATCGCCCGCCGCCACGTCACCGGCCAGGCGGCGCTTTCCCCCCTCCCGACTCGCCCAGGCACTTGCCCAGAGCCTGCACGAGATCGGTGAACGACTCCTGCCCGCACGGCGGTTGCGCGCCAATCCACGCGTCATCAAACGCAAGATGTCCAACTGGGCACTCAAACGCGTGGCGCACTTCGACCCGCCGCGACCGGCCCCGCCGGGCCTCGTTCTCGTCGGACCGACCAAGACCGCCCCGACTCGCCGGAAGTCAACCTAAATCACCGGTATTGGCACTAGATGATTGATTCCAAGGGTCAGTGGTCGTAGGCGGTGAGTGATCGCAGCGTGGGCCGGCCGGTCTTGTGGTTGTGCCAGATTGCTGCGGTCAGG
>NZ_JOAI01000045.1 GCF_000717715.1 Streptomyces sp. NRRL B-24484
TTCGAGGACACGCCCCACCGGATCGAGGCCTGCTTCAGCCCCGGAGCGTGGCTCCAAGTCGCGGGCACCTACCTGCGAAGCGGCTCCGAGTACTGACGATCCGGTTCACCTGCCCGCGCCCGTCGGGCGGTGGCCCGCGCGCGGCGGTCGGCCGCCGCCGTCCCTTTCTTCCTGCTCGGGACCATCGTCTTGACGTTGCTCGCGACGAACGCACTCCCCGCACCGAGCGCCGACCCTGCGTTCTTCACTGGCCTTGCCGTGCTGTGCGCCGTGTCCACCGCCGTCGCGGTGATCGACCTGGTCGTCATCCGGCGCCGGATGACGGAGGAACGACGGTGGCACCGCTGACGACGCGGCCGAGCAGAGGACATGTTCGCACGCTACTGGGCGGGCGCAGGAGCAGAACGGAGTCCGCCCGAGTCCAGCGCCGCGGGCGACACCACGGAGGGAGACCGTCCGAGTGATGCCGCCGTAGCTGAGGATGCGGCTGCACTGGTCGCAGTCGCGGTCGGCAACGGGCCTGCCTACGGTTGAGAACAGGACGCGCCGAGGCGTCCGGCCTCCGGTTGCGCAACGCGTCGAAGGTACGGTCCACCAGCACAGGAATCGTAGGTGGGCCAGTGGATCCGGAGGATGGGGCCGGGTGGGCGGACGTTCCCGACCGCAGCCACCGGATCGATGACGAGATGGACCGGATCGTCGGACGTCTACGGGACCTGGCCGACACCCAGCGCCGTTTCCAGGACCTGCTGGACGCAGTGATCGCGGTGGGCCGGGAGCTGGAGCTGCCGGTCGTGCTCCGCCGGGTGATCACCACCGCGATGGACCTGGTCGACGCCCGCTACGGCGCACTCGGCGTGCTCAGCGAGGACGGCGAACACCTGGAGGAGTTCATCCCCGTCGGGCTGAGCGAGCAGCAGGTCGCAGCCCTGGCCGGGGTCGCCCTTCCGCACGGGCGCGGACTCCTGGGACACCTCATCGACCACCCCGAACCCCTGCGTGTCGCGGACATCGGCGCCCACCCGAACGCAGTGGGCTTCCCGCCGGGCCACCCGCCGATGCGGACACTGCTCGGGGTGGCGCTCACCGGACGTGGACGGGTCTACGGCAACCTCTACCTTTGCGAGCGACGCGACGGGCAGCCCTTCGACAGGCACGACCAGGACATCGTCGTGGCGCTCGCCGGCGCGGCCGGCCTCGCCATCGAGAACGCACGTCTCTACCGGCAGGTCCGCGCCAGCGCCGAGTACTTCCAGCGCCTCCTCCTTCCCCGCCTGCCCGATGTGGCGCCCTTCTCCGTCGCCGCGGTCTACCGCCCCGCCGCCACCCCGGACCACGTCGGCGGAGACTGGTACGACGCCCTGATGCTCCCCGACGGCGCCTGCGCCCTGGTCATCGGCGACGTCGCCGGACACGACCTGAAGTCCGCCGCCACCATGGCCCAGACCCGCAACATGCTGCGCGCCCTCCTCTACGACCGCCGCACCCCGCCCAGCGGCGTCCTGACACAGCTCGACCGCACCCTCCAGGCGATCACCGACAACCCGATCACCACCACCTGCCTCGCCCGCATCGAACCCGCCGAGGACGGCTGGACACTCCACTGGAGCAACGCCGGACACCCGCCACCGCTCCTGATCGGCCCCGACGGCACCGCCCGCTACCTGCACGCCGACCCCGGCCTGCCCCTCGGCGTCGACCCCGACGTGCCCCGCCCCGACCACAAGCGCCCCCTGCCCGGCAACGCCACCCTCGTGCTCTTCACGGACGGCCTGGTCGAGCACCCCCACCGCCCCCTGGACGCCGGCCTCACCGCCCTTGCGCAGGTTGCCGCCGCCCACCCCGCTCTGCCCCTCGAAGACCTGTGCCGGACCCTGGCCGACGCCCACCTCGGCGATGGACGCGACGACCTCGCCGTCCTCGCCCTGCGCACCCCGCCCACCGCGCCGGCCCCCGGGAACACCGGCGACGCACCCCCGGACCCGGGAACAGCACGAACCCCGCACCCCGGCGGGCCCGCAGCTCGGTCTCGGCGGTGGTCCTTCAGCACCTGATCCCGGCCGCTCTTCACTCGTGTCCATGACCTCTGCCGCTCCGTGATCCGGGGGCCCTGCCGCAGGGGAGGCCGGCCCTCCGACACGGAGGGCCTCCGTCTCCGTTCCGCAGCATCGAAACCCGGAATGCGCCACCACGGCACGGCACGGCACCGCCACTGCCGCACCTGCCCGTGCAGTTCGTCGACGCCGCAGCGGCGACCACCGGCGGGTGCGGACGGCCGGGGGCGGTCCGGTCATGAACCGGCTTGCCACCCGTGCGCTTCCTGGTTCACACCCACGACACCGAGACCGGTGTCGCGATGGCTGCCCGAATGCTGCACGAGCTCGGACCGCACGAGGGCTGCGCGGTACGTCTGGGCAGTGGGGACCTCGGCGCGCTCGCCGCCTCTTCCCGGCGGATCCTGGACACCGCCGGGCTGCCCGAGCCACGGATCACCGCCAGGGGCGGCACCGGTCGCCGACGACGGTCGACCGATGATGAGCCTCTCCACCGGCAGAGTGACCGTGCAAGGGGCCGAGGAGGTCCACCGCGGGCCCGGACTATTCACCCGACCACGGCCGCTGCGCTGTCTCCGGACTGAAGCCCGGGGTGCAGCGTAGGTCCCGCTCCTCCCTCGCGTTGGCTCGCCTGCCCGGGCCCCTGCGGCTCGTCGTGGGTGGTGTTCGTGCCGGCATTCGTGGTGCTGCCACTGACGCCGGCCACGGCGAGGACGGTGAAGCCGCGGCAGGCCGAGCCGAAATCGTCGTCCCGTCGGCATGGTCGACAACGACGCGGCATTGATTATCTGATCGCCAGTCAGGGACTTGCGGCCAGGTGCATCGAGGCCTACGTGGAGCGACCTACCTCCCACGCCGAGCGCCGGTCCGACCACGCTCCGGTGACCGCCGTCTTAGACTTCGGTCAACTCCCATAGCAACAAAGGGAGATCGGACCACTGGCTTCGGATGTCCCAGTCGTCTCGCTGCCTGATCAGGGCGACGACCCGAGACTGCCACCGGTCAGGGGCCGGCGACCGGCGTCCGTGGAGGAGCCGTAGACCTGCTGGGGTTGATGAGGACCTGTGAGAACGGTTCCGGCCCGCGATCCCGTGAGAGATCATGGTTCGCACATGACGCACTGACAGCCGGGGTATCCACTGCCCGGTCCGTCTCCGAGAACGTCAGGGCGCCTCGCGGCTTCGGGTCCTGGTGGTTCCGTGCAGGTGCGGGCTCGGGGCGTTGGCCTTCTGCGGCCGCCGCGCGGTGCCGAGGATCAGTGGGCGGGCGAACGGAGGTGCCGCGGGCAGTTCGCCGTGCTCAACGGACCCGACCTCGAAGCCGGCGGCCTCGATCGAATCGAGGGTCGGACGGTTGCACTCGCAGCAGACCACCAGGCGGTTGAACCAGTTGAAGCGGTCCTGGGTGCGGGCGAGCTGCGGGTCGCGGGAGCGTACGTGTTCGAGGAAGAGCAGCTGTCCGCCAGGACGCAGTACTCGGCCGATCTGGCGCAGGACGCGCGGCTGGTCGGCGACGCCGCACAGGACCAGGGTGGAGACGACCGTGTCGAAGCTGTCGTCCTCGAAGGGGAGGTCCTCGGCCGGGGCGCGGAGAACGGTGGTGTGCGGTGCGCGTTCCCGGACGTGTCGTTCGAGTCGGCGGAGCATCGCGGCTTCGGGTTCGGTGACGGTCAGGGAGAGCACGTCCGGGCCGTACAGTTCGAGGTTGGCACCGGTCCCGGCACCGATCTCCAGGACCTCGCCGGTTGCTCGGGCGATCAGCCGGCGCCGCAGCTCGCGCAGCCCCGCCTCCTCGGCCCGGGCCATGGAACGGTCGTAGACCAGTGCGAAGAACGCCGTGTGGATGCTCATGGCCGCCTCGATTCCTCACCACCGGGCTCACGCGCCCGGTACGCCTTCGACGCTACGGGCCCGGGGACGGGCACCGCATGGGGCGGTTGCCCCATCTTTCGCGGGGTCCTCACACGGTGGCCGCCTCGGCCTGCGGCAGCAGGCCGTTCTCCAGCGCGAAGAGGCAGGCGCCGGCGCGGCTGGAGGTGCCGATCTTGGCGTAGATGTGCTCGACGTGGTTGCGGGCGGTCTTCGGGGAGATGACCAAGCGGCTCGCTATCTCCTTGTTGGACAGGCCGCGGGCCAGCAGCCGCAGCACGTCGGCCTCGCGACCGGTCAGACCGGCGGGGCCGGCGGTTCGACGGGGGACGCGATGACCCGCTGCGGCGAGCACCGCCGTGACGGCCTCCGCGTCGAGTCGGCCGGCCGCGGCCTCGGCGCGCAGCTCGGCGGCAGCCTGCGGTGCGGTCAGCGCGTCGCGGTACGGCCGTGGCTCGATCATGGACCGGTAGGCGTCCGCCGTGCCGAGGATCCGGGCCCGCCGGGAGATGGCGGGCGCAGTGAGTCCGCGCGGGTAGCCTGAGCCGTCCAGCCGCTCCCGGTGCTGCACGGCGATCGCCCCGAGCGGAGCCAGCGTCGGCGACTGGCAGAGCATGCGCTCCGTCAGGTAGGGCTGCAGGCGCACCCGTTCCCGTTCGCCCGTACCGAGCGGCCCGGGTTTGTCCCAGATCGCGTTCGACACACCCAGGCGTCCCAGACCGTGGAGCAGGGCGGCCCGGTGAAGCTGGGTCCGCTGGTCCTCGGCCAGGCCCAGTCCGATGGCGGCCGCGTCGACCAGGTCGGCCACGGCCCGCGCATGGCCCAGGGTGTAGGGCGACTTCAGGTCGACGAAGTCGGCGACGGCCAGCAGCGCCTGCTCGAACTGCTCTCCGCCGAGCCACACCCCCAGCGCCGGTTCGGCGGCGATCACCGCCTCCCAGGTGGCCACCGCGTCCAGCCCGCCGAGCACCGTGTCCGCGTCCCGGCACAGCACGGCCGCGAGAAGGGGGTCGAACTGGGATCCGGCGCGCCGTTCGGCCAGCGCCGTGGCGGCCGCGGTGCCGCCCAGGCGGTGCGCGACCTCGGCGAACTCGGCCAGCTGTGCCAGGCGCGACGCGATCGGTACGGCTTCGCCCTTGAGCTCCCCGGGCCAGCCGCGTCCGTCCCACTGCTCGTAGGAGGCGGCCACCGCGCGCCGGACGGCGTCCGGCAGTCCGAGCCTCGCGGCCAGCGAGGTGGCCAGGACAGCGTGGCCGCTGATCATCCGGTCCACCTCGTGGAAGCCGCCCAGGGCGAGCTCCAGCCCGACCCGGAACCGGTGCAGCGGCGGGTTGCCCGACCCGATCAGCCGCACCGTCGCGGCGGCACCGGCCAGGCTGCGCTGCTCGTACCGGTACTTGCCGGCCTTCAACGCGATGTCGTCGCCGAACCACTTCGCCTGCTCGTGGGCGTCCGCGTGACACCCCACGTTCACCAGCAGTGCCGTGTAGTAGACGGCGACCCGTTCCTCGTCGTCCAGACCGATCCGCTCGGCCAGGCGCAGGGCGATCAGGCACTGTCGCAGCACGTGCTCCATCGGCTGGCCGAAGCCGAGGTCGACGCCCAATGACAGCGCGGCGACGAGCTCGGCCAGCCGCAACCGCGGACCGGCGTCGCTACCGCTCACACCACGACCCTACGTCGCCGCCGAGCGGGCCGCGGCATGGCGTTCCGGTCCAGCCCCGGCTTCCACGTCCACCACGACGGCCCCGCCGCCCGGCCGGCCTCCGCCGCCACCGGCCGGAGCTCGACCTGCTGGGTCACCGGCTTCCGCGCCTCCGAAGGGGGCCGCACGCTCACCGGCCTCGGCGGCACCCCCGCCGGCCCCGGCACCGTCGGCACGGCCGCCCCGCGCGACGGCCGCTTGCTCCAGGCCCGGACCGGCGTCAACGGCGTCGTCGACGAGTTCGCCGTCAACCCCGACGGGTCCCTCACCTGCCTCGGCCCGGTCACCGTGCCCGACGCAGCCGACGGCGAAGGAGTCGCCCCCCCGCACCACGGCCGCGGCGCATCACAGGGTTCGCAGTCGCGGCAGACCCCGACGCGCACAGACCGATCCCCTGACCGACGGCGCACAGCTCGGCGGACGGCGCGCCCGATGTGACCTCACGATGTGATGCCGCGAATTCACGCCTCATGGGTGAGGCATCAATCGAACCCGGAGGTGGTCATCATGCCGTGCACACGCAAGGAAGAGGCGCCGCTGCTCGTCGACTCACCGGTCGTCCGGGGCCGGTACGCCGAGCTCGACGACTGCACGGTCTCCTTCGAGACCTTCCCCGAGGACGCCGACGGCACGCCCGCCTTCCCCGGGCTGCCCGACGACCGCTGCCAGGGCCCGCACTGGGGCATGGTGATATCCGGCCTGCTCCAGCTGCGCTACCGCGACCGGACGGAGTGCTACGCGGCCGGCGACGTCTACCACGCGCCGCCCGGACACCTGCCGGTCGTGGCGGCCGGGACCGGGACGATCGACTTCGGCCCGTCCGACGAGCTGAGGGAGACGACGGCGGTCGTGGCCGCCGACATGAGCCGCGCAGGAGGTGCCCGATGAGCACCGTGCAGGTCAGTGCCGAGAGCACGGCCCAGGAGTTGGCCGACGAGTTCATCACCTTCCTGGAGACCGGCGCCGCACCGGACGGGCTGTTCGCGCCGGAGGTGTTCGTCGACTTCACGATGCCGCAGTGGCGGCTGCAGGCGCAGGGTGTTCAGGACGCCGTGGCACTGCGCAAGGCCGGCCACCCCGGGCCCAGTCGGGTGCCCCGGTCCCGGCTCGATGCCACGGCGACGGGGTTCGTGCTGGAGGTCGAGGAGCAGTGGGAGCAGAACCGGGAGTCGTGGTACTGCCGGGAGCTGTTCCGCGCCGATGTGTCCGACGGGTCGATCTCCCGGCTCTCGGTGTACTGCACCGGTGACTGGGACCGGGCGCGCGTCGCCGAACACGGCAGGACGGTGCGGTTGCTCCAGCCCTGAGCGCGCAGCCGGACCGCAGTACGATCTGATCATGGACTCTGCGGCCGAGCGGGCCGCCGCCGCCCGGGTGGCGTTGCTGGAGGCCTACTTCCGGGCCCGTGACAGCGGCGACGCCGCCCTGATGGCGGCGGCCGCGCTGGACCTGCCGTCGAGCCAGCGCTTCGGCACCCATCCCGGTCAAGTGCCCGCCCTGATCCACGAGGCGTACGCGATGGCCACCGATCCGGTGAGCCGCTGCCGCCTGGCCGCCGCGCTCGCGCTGGCCTGGGTCTACGGAGGCGACGCCCCGCGAGCGGTGGCCTTCGCCCGCGAGGCCGTCGCCCTGGCGGAGGGCCTCAACGAGCCCGACGTCACAGCCGATGCCCTCGGCGCCGCACTGGCGGCCCGCTGGGGGCCCGACGACTTCGCCGAGCGGCTGGCACTGTCGGCCCGACTGGCGGACGCGGCCGCCCACCTCACCGATCCCGCCCGCCGGTCAACCGCCCACCTGTGGCGGCTGACCACCGCATGGGAGTGCCTGGACGTGGTCGCGGTACAGCGGCAGCTCCGCGCATTGGACCTGCTCGCCGAGGACTCCGGATGCCCGCGCGACGCCTTCTTCGCCGCGTCCCGCCGGGCCATGCACGCCCTGGTCGTCAACGACCTCACAGCAGCCGACCGGCTCATCGCACAGACCGCCGGCTTGGGCGAGCAGGCTGCCGTGCCGGATTCCGAGGCCGTCCTGCACAGCCTGGTAGCGGCACGGGCCCGCCAGACCGGGGACACCGCCACCCTGCACGGCGAGGCGCTCGCCTTCGCCGCCTTCGGCGCCGCCGAGGGAGTGCCCTCGGTGGCGGCCGAGGCCGCGGTGCTCTGGCTCGCCGCCGACGAACCCGATCGGGCACGGGAACTGCTCGACCAACTCGCCGGTGGCGGACTCGACGCCGTCACACGCGACGTCGACTTCCTGCTCACCGTCACCTCACTCGTCGAGGTCGCCGCCGGCCTGCGCGTCGAAGACATCCTCGAAGACGGCGTCCGCCTGCTGGAGCCCTTCGCCGGCCGAGCCGTCCTCAACACGGGCGCGGTCGTCTTCCACGGCGTGGTCGACGACTACCTCCACCGCGCCGAACAGGCGCTGGGCCGCACCGGCGCCACCCACTGGCACCACCGCGCGGCCTCCTGCTACCAACGGATCGGCGCCGACTGGTGGCGCGAACAACTCGGCACTCCGGCGGTCCGGCCGCCGCCGCCCCGGGCGCTCACCGCCCATCTGCACCAGGACGGCGACCGCGGCTGGGTGGTCGGCAGCAGCGGCGCCGTCTTCGCGCTGCCCGACCTCAAGGGGCTCCACTACCTGCGTGAACTGCTGCGCAACCCGGGCACCGAGCTGAGCGCGCTCGACCTGTCCGCCGCAGCGCCGGGTCATGCGCCTGTCGTCATCGACGACGCGGACACCCACGAGGTCATCGACAAGCAGGCTCTGCTCGCCTACCGGACGCGGCTGCGACAGATCGACGCCGAACTGGACCAACCCGAGCCCTGGACCGACCAGGCCGAACTCGACCGTCTGGACACCGAGCGCGAGGCCCTGCTGACCGAGGTGCGCGCGGCCACAGGCCTGGGCGGACGCCGGCGCCGCTTCAGTTCGACCTACGAGCGGGCCCGCGTCGCCGTGCGCAAGGCGATTGCTTCCGCCCTCGACCGCATCCAACAGCACGACGACACCCTCGCCCGACTGCTGCGCGACACCCTGCACACCGGAGCGTCCTGCCGCTACGACCCGGACCCCGCCCGCCCGGTGACCTGGTTGCTCGACCCTGGCGAACCCGGGCCCGGGCCCCGGGCCGGCAGCGGCCCCGAGGGCGGAGCCGGCCGTGGGACTCCCTGACCGGACCGTGGTCGCGGCGGCGCACGAGGAGACACCGGAGCGGTGCCGCCGCGCTCATCGTGCTCGGTCCTCGCTCCAGGTGGGTCGGCGGACGGCTTCGGCGAAGTGCTCGGGATCGACGACCGCGTCGCGAAGATCACCGGGCTGGCGTTCGACGAGGTCCACGGCCCGGTCCGACCGTTCGGCGACGAGACGGTAGTACTCGGCGAGGAACCGGCCGACGAGGAGGAGCCGGGCGGCCCGCTCGGGAAACGGTCCCACGCCCACCCGGTAGTCACGGGCCGCCGCGAGAGCAGGCCGAGGACCGCGTACGACGCGGTGCTGAGGGCCGACTCGCCTGACATCGCCGATGCCGGCTTCCGGACTCCGCGCGTCGAAGGACTCACCGCCCCGATGCACTTCGGCGCGGACCCCGACACCGCGCAGCGCTTCGTCACCGGCCTGCTCGGCCGGCTCCTGGGCGGTCTCGACGGCACCGGGCGGACCGGCGCCCTTGCCGAGCTGCACACGAGCATCGAGGCCCACCACACCCCCGAGGGCATCCTGGACCCGTCAGCCACCTGGCTGATCACCACGGCCCGCCCGTGAACGGCCAACGGTGCACTGCGGCCGACCGATTCGCGGAGGTGGCTCACCACATGGGCTGCGACCCGCCGTCCTGCGCCACGCCGCAGTCGACACCAGACTGGAATCAGCCGGTCGTCCCCGGGGAAACCGATCGCTCGGAGGGAGCGATGGGCACTGAGTGGCAGCTTCGCGAATCCGGTCCGGCTCACGCCCCGAGCACGGTGCTGCTGCTTCCCGGCGGAATGTGCAGCGCCGGGTCCTACGCGGAGGTGATGGCGCAGCCCGTCCTCGGGCAGGTGCGGTTGGTGGCCGCGACGCTGCCGGGGCACGCAGGGACCGTGCCCTTGCGGGACTGCAGCATCGAGTCCTACGCGCGCGTCACGGCAGAGTTGGCGGCGCAGGTCCGGGCGGACGTCGTGGTCGGGTTCAGCATCGGCGCGTGTGTCGCAGCGGAGATGGTGACCTCCGGCGCGTTCAGCGGGCCGGTCGTGCTGCTGGGCATCAGTCTGTCCTCCGCGGACGAGCCGGCGTTCTTCCACGCGATCGTGGGGCTGGGCCGCGTGCTCGGCGGCCTCCCCGCGACGTTCCTGGCGAAGGGGGCGGCGTCGATGCTCAAGCGGAAACCGTTGACGCCGGAGCGCCGGGCCGAGCTGCAGGCCGACCTGGAGAGGAACGACCCGGCCGGGATGAGGCTGATCCTGCTGGACTACGCGCGGTGGCTACGACGGAGCGATCGTCGGGCCGCACGGCTCGGTCAAACCGGTGTGCCGGCCTGGATCGTCCATGCCGAGAAGGGCGACGGCGGGCTCACGGCCGCCGAGCGGAGCACCCTTGAGGCCTGCGCGAACGTCCGCCTGGTGACGATCCCGGGCTCGGTGTTCCTGCTTCCCGTCGAGGCCCCGGGGCCGGTAACGGCAGTCATCGGCGAAGCCGTCGCCCACGCGACTCGATCCGCCTGACGGTGCCGTTCCAGATCGGGTCACCGAGTGCCGTCACGGCCCCGGACGCCGAACTGTGTCTCGCGGCGCAGCGTGGCGACGCCCAGGCCCCGGCCGCGCTGCTGGAGCACCACCGGACCGGCCTGTACGCCTCGGGCTGCCGGGCAACCGCGACGACGCCGCGGACGCCGTGCAGGACACCGGCGTGGTGGCGCTACTGGGACTCGCCGAGCTGCGGGAAGCCGGGGCCGCGCGGGCATGGCTGCACACCGTGCTCCGCAGTGTCTGCCTGATGCAGCTGCGGCGACGCCGTGAGATCCCCGTCGACCACGTCGAGCCGCCCGGTACGGTGCCCGGGCCCGAAACGGTGCTGGAGGAGCACGTACCGCGCGAGTGGCTGTGGCAGGCGCTCACGACTCCGAGCCCGGACGAGCAGGTCACACCGCTGCTGCGCCACTGCCGTCCGCGCCGGCGCCTCACTGGGCGGACTGCGTCACGCCGCCCACCGGGACGACGGTCAGGTCCCAGCCGTCCGCCTCCAGTGGCTGGTCGATGAAGTTGCTGTCGTTGGAGCACTGGAGGTCGACCCCGCCCGGCGAGGACAGGCTGCCGGCGACCGTCATCGCCTGGCTCCCGAACTGGACACCCCTGATCGAGTCGAACGCGTCCGAGTGGTGGCCGCCGTTCATGACCACCCGGCAGTGCGCGAAGTAGATCGCGTCGGAGTGGTTGAACATGGAGACGTTCGCGGTGGCCACGTAGGAGCCGGCCGGCACGTCGAGGTGGGCGAGGGTGGTCCAGTCGTGCGGCAGCTCGACGGGGTCGGACGGGTGGCCGGGGCCGCCGAGTTCCCGGTAGGCCTCGTACGCGGTGCCCGCGGGCGCAGCGGACGGGCCGCCCTGACTCCAGTTCAGCGGGCTCTCGCCGCCGCGGCACTGCTGGGACGGACTGTCGATCACCCGGACCAGGCCGGTGGACTTCTGGTAGCAGGCGTGGATCTGGCCGGAGCCGTCCGGGATCGAGGCCCAGCTGATCCCGGCGGCGGTGGCAGTCAGGGCGGCGGCGGCCAGCAGGACGGTTCCGCGCCGGCCGATGCCGAGGGACATGCGTGCTCCTTTCCTCCCCCCGGGTTCCGTCGGGCGAGGACGCCGCGACGCGCATCCGCGGCCAAGCTAGACCGCGGGCGTGGGCGGGAGGCGGCAGGACACGGCCCTCGCCCCGGTTTTCATCCGGTCGGACGGGAGCCCGCACGCCCGTTGCGGGAGCGGGGGACGGCAGCCGCGGCGGAGGACCGGCCCGGGCTCCCGGCGCTGTGGTACGTTCCGGCGTCGGGGGGATGTCATGGGTGAAACCTCGGAAGCACGTGACGAACTGGACCGGCTGGGCCGGTCGTTGCGGAATCAACTCGTCGCACTGATCACCGATCTGACACCCGGCGCCGACCTCGGTCTGCTGTTCCTCGACGAGCCGTCGGTCGCCGACCGGCACGAGCCGCTGCGCCACCACTACGCGGCCCTGTTCCGCGGCGAACGTCCGGCGGACCTCACCGCTGCGGAGACCGCCTCCCGTGCGGCCGTCCTCCTCGACGCGGCCGGATGGGACGTCACGACCTCGGAGGAGTACGAGGACGGGCGGCGCTGCAGCGCGGTCGTCGCCCGGCGGGACGGCATCCGCATCCGCGTCCGGACGGGCGACCACACGTCGGCCGTGATGTTCGGCGGGCGGACGCCGGCGTTGGCATTCGCTCCGGCGGAACCGTTCCGGCGGCCCGAGCCGGTGCGCACGCCGGACACCCTCACACCCGGATACGTGCTCTGCTACGAGTGCGGCGGCCTGGGCCGGTGTCCCGGCTGCGGCGGCCGCGGGTGGGTGCCCTCCGAACCCCACGGGCGGTCCCGCTGCCGGGAGTGCCGCACCGAACGCGTCTGCCCGATCTGCCGGGGCGGGGGCGAGCTGGCCGCCTCCCAGCTGTCGGACTACCAGCGGGGCTACTACCCGGAGCCGGACTGAATCCACGGCCTCCGGCCGCTGCCGGTCCTGGCCGGCCGTCAGGGCGATTAGCCCGCCCGTGTGTTCTCCGTCGGGCCGGGGCCGGGGTTCTTCGCGTGCGGAGGGGGTTGCGTGTGCAATGACGGTGCTGTTCGGCGCTGCGTCCCTCCGCTCCCGCGTCGTCCCGTCCCCGGCCCACAGGAGCTGCCCGTGCGTTGTCCCACCCTGGTCCCGTTGTCCATGGCGGTCGCGCTGCCGCTGGCGCTCGTCGCCGCCGCGGGTCAGGCCGCGGCCGCGGCGCCGGTCCGTACGGCGGCCCGCCAGGTCCTGCCCGCGGACTGTCCGGACCTCCTCCCGCCCGACGACCCGGCCGTCTACTACTGCGGCCGGCCCGAACTCGGTCCGGCCGTCCTGCCCACCGCGGGGCCGGTGGCGGCGCTGCTGAAGGGCTACCACCGGCTCGGCGGCCTGCAGCCGACCCAGTTCCTCGACTGGTACCGCGTCGGCGACCAGTGGAAGTACCCCGGCAACCGGGGCTTCGCGGAGCTGAACGGCGACCTCGACATGCACCGGCGGACGATGCAGCCGGGCGGGCTCCTGGACCGCTTCGGGGCCGACACCGGCAAGTACCTGGCGACCGGCGGAACGCCGTACGCCAAGCGCGCCCTGCCGCCGGACTCGCTCAACGGCGTCGGGAACGGCTACCACTGCTACGTGGTGAACCGCGACTTCGACGTGCAGGCGGGCCACATCGCGGCCGGCTTCGCCCAGCCCGGCTTCGGCACCCAGGAGTGGCTGGACCCGGCCCTCAAGCCGGCCGACTTCGCCGACTCCGAGACCTACAACGTCGCCAACCTGGTCAAGCACGAGTACCTGGCGGACACCGCGCCCGAGCGGTGCGCCGCCAACCGTTCCTGAGCAGCCGGCCGCTCCTGAGGAGCCACCGCACGCCCGCGCACACCGGGTCCTGACGGAGAGGGCGGGGGACGACCCCCGCCCTCTCGACGTGCGGGGACGCCCGTCCGGCTCCCCCGTAGGGAGGGGACGGCCCCGAAGACCCGACGCCGTGCCCATTACCGGCCCGACGGCGATGCCCAATCATGACGGGAGAGTCCATCGCGGGCACGCCAGGAGGGGACCGGGCATGAGGGTAGACGAACTGTTGCCGTTGTGGGCCGGCCGCGGCACGGGCCTCCCCGTCTTCTGCCTCCCCCACGCCGGCGGCTGCGCGTCCGCCTACCGCGGCATCGCGCGCGGCGCTCCCCCCGAACTCAGTCTGCAGCCTGTCCAGCTCCCCGGCCGGGAGACCCTCGCCCGGCTGCCCCTCTGCGACGACGTGCCGCAGCTGGTGGACCTGCTGGGAACGGCCCTGCGGCCGCTGCTGGACGGGCCGTTCGCGCTCGCCGGGCACGGCATGGGTGCGCTGCTCGCCGCCGAGCTGACCGCCTGGCTGGAGCGCCGCGGGGCCCCGGTGCCGCGGCTGCTGGTCGTCTCCTCCTGCGGCGGCGATCCGGGGCCGGACGCCATGCCGACCGGCGACCTCGGCGACGCGCGGCTGCTCACCGGGCTCGCCGGGCTCGGTCGGTCGGCCCCCGGGCCGGCCGCGGACCCGGAGACCAGGGCCCACCTGCTGGACGTCCTCCGCAACGACCTGCGCCTGGTGCGCCGGTACCGGCCGGGCCACGACCGGCTGACCGTGCCCGTCCTGGCGCTCGGCGGCGACCGCGACTCCGCGGTGACCGCGACGGCGCTGGCCGCCTGGCGCCACCGCACCGCCGGGGACTGCCGCGTCGAGCTCCTGCCGGGCGGCCACTTCGTCCTCCACGAGCAGGCCGCCGCGGCCTGTGCCCTGGTCGCACGGCAACTCCGGCAGGTGGCGCGGCCGTTCGACGCCCTGTCCGCGGCGGACCGGGCGCTGCTGCCGACCGGGCTCGCCGACGCCTTCCCGGCCTCCGCGGAGCAGTCGGCCCTGCTGGCAGACCGCCGGGGGCCGGGCCACGCGGTGGTCGGCGTGTACGTCGAGGCGCCGTTCGACGAGCAGCGGTTCCGGGCCGCGCTGCGCGCCGTGACGGCCCGTCACGACCCCCTGCGCAGTTCGTTCGCGACCGCCGGGTCGTCCGTGCCGCTGCAGCTCGTCCGGGCGGAGGCGGACCCGCCGCTGGAGATCGCGACCGGCGGTGGCGCCGCGCTCGTCCGCGCCTTCCAGCGACGGCGGTTCGCGACCGGCGGCGACGCGGCCGGGCCACCGGCCTTCCGCTGCCACGTCGTCCGCGAGTCGACGTCGTTCGGCGTCTCGGTGGCCGCCCACCACGCCGCCGTGGACCGCTGGAGCGTCTGGGTCCTGCTGGCCGAGCTGGTCGCCCTGTACGAGGCACAACTCACTGGTGAGCCGGCGGAGTTGCCCGACGTCCCGGCGGACGGCCACCGGCGGCTGGCCGCCCCCGAGTACGCGGACCCGGCCTCCGCGGCCTTCTGGCTCGCCGAGGCGAACGCGCCGCCGCTGCTCCTGCCGCTGCGCTCCGCCGACGCCGTCCCCGACCCGGACGAGGCGCGGTTCATCCCGCTGGACGGGCCGGCCGTCGACCGCATCGGCGCGGCCGCCGAGGAGGCGGGGGTGCCCCCGAAGAGCCTCTTCCTCGCCCTGCACGGCTGGTCGCTGGCGCAGGCGACCGGGCGCGACACGGACATCGTCACCGGCCTGGTGACGGACTGCCGGCCCGCCGGCACCTCGTCCGACCACCTGGTGGGGCGGTTCACCAAGACCCTTCCGCTGCGGCTGCGGACCACCGGCGGCAGCTGGGCCGACCAGGCCAGGCGGGCCTGGACCGCCGAGCGGAACACCGCGGCGCACCGGCACTTCCCGCCGGCGGAGATCGAACGCCGGCTGCGCCGGGCGCCGTTCGACGTCGCCTTCGGCTTCACCCGGTTCCGTCCGCACCACCGGCTGGAGCACCTGGAGACCGCCGTCGGCTCCTGGTGGTCCGTCGGCGGGGCGGGCGTCCCGCTCGGCGTGGACGTGCTGCTCGGCTCGCCCGACCTGGGCAGCGGCGTGCTGGTCGCCTTCGACCCCGGCCTGGTCAAGGCCCCGGTCGTCGACGAGTACGTCCAGTCCTTCACCTTCGCGCTGCTCTGTGTCGCCAACTCCCTTCCGTTCGTCATGCGCACCTTCCCCGGAGGCTGACATGCTGGTGATCGCCTACGACCACGGCGCCGCCGCTGCGGCGGAGATCGCCACCGCCCTGGCCGCGGACACCCCGCTCGCCTTCCTCGTCCCGCGGTCGGACCACACCGTGCAGGTCCGGCCGCTGCTGGAGCAGTTGGGCACCGTCGTCGACCTCGCCGGTGACGACCGGGACGTCGCCCGGGTGCGGGCGCTGCGCCCCGACGGCATCGTCACCTACAGCGAGCCGATGCTGCGGGACACCGCCCGGATCGCCGACGCCCTGGGGCTGCCGGGCCACCGGCCGGAGACCGTGCTGCTGCTCACCGACAAGGAGCGGCAGCGCCGGCGGCTCGCGCAGGCCGGGGTGGACGCGGTGCGCCACCACCCCGTCCACCGCCCGGAGGACTGGGCCGCGGCCCTGGACGCCGTCGGGCTCCCGGCCATCGTGAAACCGCTGTACGGCGGCGGCAGCCGGGACACCCACCTCGTCCGGGACGAGGAGACCCTCGCCCGGCTGGCCGTGCGTCATCCCGTCGGCATGATGGTCGAGGAGTACCTGCAGGGCAGGCCGAGCCTGCCGTACGGGGACTACGTGTCGGTCGAGAGCCTCTGCGCACCGGACCGGATCACCCACGTGTCGGTCTCGGGCAAGTTCCCGATGGCGCCGCCGTTCCGCGAGCAGGGCCAGTTCTGGCCCTCCGCGCTGCCGCCGGAGGACGCGGCCGCGGTGGCCGACCTGACCACCCGGGCGCTGCGCGCGCTCGGCGTGGACTTCGGCGTCACGCACACGGAGGTGAAGCTCACCGCGCAGGGGCCGCGGATCATCGAGGTGAACGGCCGGCTCGGCGGGCTCGTCAACGAGATCAGCCGCCGGGCGGCGGGAGTCGACCTGATCCGGCTGGCCGGCCTGCGGGCGGCGGGCAAGGACGACTGGGCCGAACCGGAGCCGATGGACCGGGTCCACTTCCAGTACTGGGGAGCCGGGCCCGCCGAACGGTGCCGGCTGACCGGTGTCCGGGGCGGCCGGGAGGCCCGGGCGGTGCCCGGCATCACCGCCTACCGTCCGATCGTCAAGCCCGGCCAGTGGCTGTTCGACGGCGGGATGACCTGCCAGCTCGACATGGTGTGCGGGGAGGCGGCCTCCCACCGGGAGATGTTCGCGGTGCTCGACGAGGCACTGGGGAGGATCACCTACGACTTCCGGTTCGAGGACGGGCACACCGTCTCGGTCGCACCGCCGCGGCCGTGGAGCGCGGCCGGCGACACCGCATCGCCGCAGGTCTGAGGGCCTCCGCCGCGGCCGCTATCGCGGTGGCGGCGGAGGCGATAGTGCACCGATGCGGTCGCAATGGGCGGCCTTCCTAGCGTGAGCACCACGAGGAAACGCCGAGCAGCGCGCAACCGCCGCCGGATCGGCTCCGCCGACACATGGGAGACAGCGATGACCAAGCTCATGTTCGTACGTGTCTGCGCATGCCTGCTGGCCACTGTGGCCCTCACCGCGGTCGCCGGCTCCCTGGAGTCGCAGGCCGGCCCCGCCCACCCCGTGCACGTCGTGGCCGACAACCCCTGGGGCCCGGGCCCGCAGTCCTGACACCCGGTTCGCGGCCCTGAGAAGGTCGGGGTCAGACGGGGGGCATCAGGTCGCTCTCGCTGACGGTGTACGGCAGCGGGGGGTAGGTGAAGTCCGTTTCATGGTTCTCGCGGCGGCGCAGTCGGTAGAACTCGCGGCTCTGCTCGTCGTCGGCCGGCACCAGCGGCGCGCCGTCCGGGAGATGGGCCCGACCGTCGTGGAACCGGACGACGGTCTTCGAGGTCCGGAACGTGACGCCCAGCCATGCGTTGTCCGACGGCGGGACGGTCGTGTCCAGAACGATCCGGTGCCGGAGCCGCCGGTTGGTGTCGACGGAGAACGCGACCACACCGTTGTGGACGAGCGGGATCTCGAACCCGTCGACGCCCGGCTCCTTGGACTCGAAGATCAGCTTCCTCGACGGACCCGCTGCGGGATGCAGGTAGCAGGAGAAGACGGCGATGTACGACCCGTCGGCCAGATCGAGCGCCTGGTCGCAGTGGCTGCCCATGGTGCGGTAGGCGTCGGTGTAGCGCTCGACGAGGGCGTTGTTGAAGCCGACCGGGAGCGCCGCCCGTTCCCGGATCCGCTCCGCGAGCCGCTCGTGCACCGCCCGGAAGCGCTGCGCCGGGCTGCCGTACCGGGTGGTGGTGCGCACGACGGGCACGCCGTCCGCCCCGTCCGTCCTGGTGAGCACGGCGCCTCGCCGGCCCTTCCCCACGTCCTCCAGGTGGACCGAGGCGGACAGCTCCGCGAAGTGGTCCTCCTCGGGCGGCAGGACGCACCGGACGATCTCGTCCGAGATGCTAGGCCCGGGGTGCACCGTAGTCTCCCGTGTTCATGCTGAAGAGCAGTTCGTCGCCGTAGTCGACGAAGGAGGAGGACCTGTTCTCCTCGGCGTACAGCCGGCGCAGCTCGTCCATGCCCTCCGGTGTGGGCGGTTGCAGCCGCACCGGTCCGTCGGCCGTCTTGAGGAAGGTGTGGCCGTCCTTGTGCACGGCTTCGGCCTTCGAGCAGCGCACCACGTAGCCGAGGCGGGTCGGGAGCGACCCGGCGTCCAGCGCCGAGGGCCGGATCTCGTGGGTATAGAGGCGGTTGGTGGACAGCGGCATGAAGAACACGGACCCGGGGTGGAGGGTGAGCGTGAACTGCGAAGGGAGCGCGAGGCCGTCGCGCCCCGCGGTCGGCTCCTTGAGGCGGAAGCGGAGGCCGGTCATCCCGCTGACGCCCTTCACCCCGTGGTCGAAGGCGTCCCCGGCGAGGGGCTGCAGCCGGTCGAGCCCGTCGTAGAAGGTGCAGAAGGCCATGATGCCGTTGACGGGCATGTCCTTGGTCTTGTCGGCGTGGGACGAGATCCTGGCCTTGGACTGCTTGCGCTCCGACGTGGCCGGGGTGTTGTGGTAGATCTGCGCGAGGACGTGGTTGAGCGGTGCCTGGCCGCGGAAGACGGCGGCGGCCTCGCGGTTCAGGGCCTCGACGATGTCCGTGTCGGTCGGGCCGAAGCCCTCGGTCGGCCCCGAGAGGTTGGTGGAGCACCGGAGCAGGCGGAAGTGCAGGTCGGCGCCGTCCTGCGTGACGGGCGTCAGGTAGATCCCGCTGCGGTGGGCCGTCCCGGGCTTGGTCGACTCCGTCAGCGACTGGAAGGCGTGCTCCGCCCGGATCCGTCCGAAGTGGTCGGCGCCGGGGTCGAAGAAGCGTCGGTAGTACACGCCGGCGCCGTGCACCCGGACGGGGACCCGGCCGAGACCGACGACCGCCCACGGCTCGTCGGCGTCCTCGCGGTGACCGTGTGACAGCTCCCGGACGACGAACACCCGCTCCGCCGCCCGCAGATGGTGCCCGCTGATCCTGGAGAGGTCACCGCACAGGTAGACGGTCCTCCCCGCGAGGTCGGGCGAACCCGTGGCGAGCTCCTCCGGTGTGACGGTGGACCCGAAGAAGTCCCTGACGACGTCGTTGTCCTGCAGCGACGCGGGCGCGACCAGGATGGTGCGCGTCTCCTCGATGCAGGCTTCTGCCGGCTCTGTTGTGTCCATCGGAGCGTGATCGTCCCACGGGGGCCCGACAGCGGGCAACGGAAGAGCTCGGGAGGACGCCGCCTAGCGGTTCACCCCGCCCAGCCGTTCCAGGGCGGTGCGGGCCCGGGCGATGGCGGCCGTGTGGTCGTGGTCCTCCAGCACCCGCAGGGCGTCCTGCAGCAGGTTCCTCGCGCGGCCGTCCAGCCCCTGGGCGATGCACACCTCCGCCAGGCTGACCCGGACCTGGGCGGCGGCGTGCAGGTGTCCGGCCGCCTCGGCGGTGACCAGGGCGCCCTCCAGGCTGCCGGCGGCCTCCGCGTAGTCGCCCCGGGCCATGTGGGTGTCGCCCAGGCCGTGCTGGACGATGCACTCCCCCAGTGAGTCGGCCTGGCGGCGGACGATCGCCAGCGCCTCCCGGTACCAGCGCAGCGCGTCGTCCAGCCGCCCCTGGCCGAGGCAGAGTTGCCCCAGCCGGTGCAGGCTCATCGAGGCGACCCGGGAGCTGCCGATCGACTGGCAGGTGCGCAGCGCCTCGGTCAGCTCCTGCTCGGCCCGGTCGGGGTCGCCGCCGGCGGCGTGGATCGGTGCCATGTTGGACAGCACGTGGGCGCGGCCCAGCGGGTCGCCCGCCCGCCGGAAGAGTTCGGCCGCCCGCTCGTACCGCCGCAGCGCGCCGGCCAGGTCGCCGACGGTGTGCAGGCACAGCGCGATGTTGCGGTTGGCGAGGGCCGTCCCGCCGGTCTCGCCGAGTTCCTCGAAGAGGGCCAGCGCCCGTTCCAGGTACGGCAGTGCCTTGCCGGCCTGCCGCTGCGAGAGGTACAGCGAGCCGAGCGAGCAGCGGACGGCGGCCTCGCCGCGGAGGTTGCCCTTCTGCAGGGCGAGCTGCAGCGCCGTCTCGTGGCTCTCCTGCCAGTCTGCGTAGTGCTGGCGGACCTCGAAGAGGGTGACCAGTTGGGTGGCGGCCTCCCAGCACTCCTCGTCGAGGCCGAACTCGGCGGCGAGGCCGATCGCCGCGAGCAGTCCGGGCCGTTCGGTGTCGAGCCAGCCCAGCGGGTCGGTGAGGACGTGCCGGACGACCGCCTCCGGGGCCTGCCAGCGGGCCGAACCGCCGCGGACGACGGTGTAGTTGCCGCCCCACAGCTGGGCCTGGGCCAGGTCCATCAGGCCGAGCCAGCCAGCGAGGACGGCGCGGACGGTGCGGGCGCGCTGCTCGGCGGGGAGCCGGTCGACCGACTCCCGGAGGTAGAGCCGGACGAGGCTGTGGAAGCGGTAGCGGGGGTTGTCGGTCGCTTCGGCGTCGGTGGGGACGAGCAGTTGGCTGGTGGCGGCCTCGTCGATGACGTCGTTGGCGTCCTCGGTGTCGCCGCCGAGGATCGCGCCGGCCATCCAGCCGGGTAAGGCCTCCGCGCCGAACAGGCTGAGGTCGCACAGCAGGTCGCGCAGGTCGGGCTTGAGCGTGTCGAAGGTGGAGGAGATGGTGCTGCGCACGGCCCGGTTGCCGTGGGCGAGTTCGTCGAGCCGTCGGCGCTCGTCGTGGATGCGGTGCGCCATCGAGGAGATCGTCCGCTGCGGCGAGGCGGCGAGGCGGGCGCCGACGATGCCCAGGGCGAGCGGCAGCCGGTCGATCTCGCGGACCAACTGGGCGCTGGCCAGCGGTTCCTGGGCGACCCGCCGGTCGCCGACGATCCGGCCGAGGAGTTCGACCGCCTCGGTCTGGGTCAGCACGTCCAGGTGGACGGTCTCCAGTTCGGGCAGGCCGGTCTGCGGGCGGCGGCTGGTGACGACGACGCCGCAGTCCCGGCCGCCGGGCAGCAGCGGGCTGATCTGGTGCTCCTCGGCGGCGTCGTCGAGGATGACCAGGATCCGCTTCTCGGCCACCCGGCTGCGGAACATCGCGGCGCGTTCGTCGAGTTCGTCCGGGATGTCGCCGGGCGGGACGCCCAGCGCCCGGAGGAAGTGGTCGAGGACGCGGATCGGCGCGGCGGTGACGGTGTTGCTGCCGTGCAGGTCGTAGTAGAGCTGCCCGTCGGCGAAGTGGTCCTGGAGGGCGTGGGCGACGTGGACGGCGAGGGCGGTCTTGCCCGATCCGCCGGGGCCGTACAGGTTGACGGCGCGGTAGGGGTGGTCGTCCGGCCCGGGCGGCTCGGCCAGGACGGCGGCCAGCCGGCCGACGGTCTCCTCCCGGCCGATGAAGTAGCGGGACTTCCTGGGGAGTTGCCGCGGCGCGGTCGGGCTCTCCGGCTTGCCGTAGCCGGGGTTCAGTTCGGGTGCGTCCCGGAGTATCTCCTGTTCGAGGCGGCGCAGTTCGTCGGAGGGTTCGATGCCGAGCTCCCGCACCAGCAGCCGGCGGCCCTCGCGGTAGATCTGCAGGGCGTCGGAGCGCCGTCCGGCGCGGTGCAGGGCCAGCATCAGCTGGCCGCGGAGCTTCTCGCGCAGCGGGTGCTCCGCGATCCGGTCGGCGAGTTCCTGGACGAGCCCCCGGTCGCGGCCGCGGAGCAGTTCCAGGTCGAAATACTCCTCCAGGACGGTGAGCCGTTCCTCGTCGAGGGCGACCGCTCTGCGCTGCAGGACGTCGCTGTCGACGCCGCCGAGCGCGGGTCCGCGCCAGAGGGCGAGCGCCTCCCGGTAGGTGCGCACCGACGACTCCAGGTCGCCGGCGTCGCTGGCGGAGCGTGCGCTGCGGACGAGTTCGCCGAAGCGGTCGACGTCCCGGCGGCCCGGGGCCAGCATCAGGGCGTAGCCGACCGGGTGGGTGACGAGGGCCTCGCTCATGCCGACCACGCCCAGGGTCTTGCGCAGGGTGGAGATGCAGATCTGGATCTGGGTGCGGACGGTGGTCGGCGGGTCCTCGGCCCACACCACCTCACTGAGGTGCTCGACGCTGACGATCTCCCGCGGCCGGCAGGCCAGGGCGGCCAGCAGGAGCCTGCTCCTCCTGGCCTGGAGGGGTACCGATGTGCCGCCGCGCGTGACCTCGAACGGCCCGAGGAGTGCGAAGTGGACGTCGTCGTCCGCATCGTGCGGCTGCAGCCCCATCTGGTTCCTTTTCTGGTGGATTCCCGTCCGGTGGGCGATCGGCCGCCCGGCCTCGTGAGCGGGCGGCGACCGTGAGTGGCGATACGAGCCGCGGGTAATGCTCGCATGCTTCATCCGTAGGCGAAACCAGTCTGTCGACTCGGTGTCAACATCCTTTCGGAACAACCGATGGGTGGGGCGGGTCAGTCCTGCGTGGCGGGCCGGCGGAGCGTCATGGCGACGGGCAGGGCGCCCAGGCCGGCGATGAAGTTCGACCGCAGGCGGCGGGCGGGGCCGGCCGTCTCGATGTGCTCCAGCCGGCCGAGGAGTTCGGTGAAGAGCTCGTTCAGGGCGATCCTCGCCAGGATCGCGCCGAGGCAGTAGTGGGCGCCGGCACCGAAGGTGATGTGGCGGTTCCCGGTGCGCCGCAGGTCGAAGCGGTCCGCGTCCTCGAAGACTTTCCCGTCGCGGTTGGCCGAGCCGACCCAGGCGGCGACCGCCTCGCCCTTGTGCAGCAGGCCGCCCTCCAGTTCCACGTCCTCGACGGCGTGCCGCAGGAAGCTGCTGGCGGGGGACGTCCAGCGCAGGCCCTCCTCGACCAGTGAGGGGACGAGCTCGGGGTACCGGCGGGCCTCGGCGAGCTGGTCGGGGTGGTCCAGCAGGGCGAGGACGGTGCCGGTGAAGGCGTGCGGGGTGGTGGCGTTGGCGCCGAGCAGCAGGCTGTAGCAGTTGTAGACGGTCTTCGCCCGGCTGCCGAGTCCGGCCAGCAGGTCGAGCAGGTCGCCGCTGCCGTCCGGGCGGGCGGCGGTCTGGTCGGTGAAGTAGGAGAAGAGCTCGTGGTGGGCGATGGCCAGGGTGGCGTGCCGGTTGCGGACGGTGAAGCCCGGGTCCTCGGGGGACGCGGCCATCGAGGTCCACCGGACGAGGTCGGGCCAGTCCTGCTCCGGGATGCCCATGAGCGCCCCGGTGAACATCATCGGGAAGTCCAGTGCGGAGGCGACCAGGTCGAAGGGTCGGCCGTCGGCGGCCGGGGCGAGGACGGCCCGGGCGGCGGCCCGGATGCGGGGCCGTGCCGCCTCCAGGGCGCTCCGCGACAGGGCGTGCTGGAGCGGGCGGCGCAGTGCGGCGTGGTCGGGCGGGTCGGTGGAGACCATCATCTGGCCGGCCGCCTCGTCGCCGTGGCCGAGCTGGTCGAGCAGGCTGCCGCGCTCCGAGGTGAACGCGCGGGAGTCGCTGAGGACCCGGCGCACGTCGTGGTAGCGGGTGACCGAGGCGAAGCTCCGGCCGTCGGGCAGGGTCTGGCGGTGCAGCGGTGCGGCCCGGCGCAGGTGCGCCCAGATCCGGTGCGGGTCGCCGTCGGCGTGCAGGCCGGGGTCGAAGAGGTCCACCGTGTCGAGGTCGACCTCGGGGGCGGGCTCGGAGGTGGGCTCCTGTCGGGGGCCGCTGCCGGTGTGCTGCGTCATGACGGTCATCGGTCCTCCCCCGGCCGGTCCGGCGCCGCGACGGTGGCGAGCGCGGTACCGAGGGCGTCGACGTACCGGTCGACCAGGGCGCCGGGGACGAGCCCGGGGTCGTGCGCGACCAGCACCCCGCTGCCCAGGTCGGGGGCGTCGATCATCGCGTCGACGCCGAGCGGGAAGCTGGCCTTGTCGTAGGACCACCACTCGTCGACCTTGACCTGCAGGTCGTCGACCTGCCGGTACGGGTGGAAGTGGGTGAAGTTGAAGGAGACGTCGAAGGCGGGCCGGCCGAGGCGCTGCTCGATCGCCGAGAGCGGGTGGCGCCGGTGGGCGAGCAGGCGCTGCTCGGCCTCCCAGGTCCGTCCGGCGTGCTCGGCCCAGTCGCCCTCGACCGAACGCAGCCGCAGCGGCACCGTGTTCAGGAAGAGCCCGATCAGTGCGGCGGAGCCGGGCACCTCGGGCCTGCCGTTGGCCACCAGCCCGGTCACCACGTCGCGGTCGCGGCCGGTGGCGTGGGCCAGCGCCCGCAGGTGCAGGGAGAGCAGCAGGCTCTTCAGCGGGACGCCGGCGTGTTCGGCGGCGGCCTCCAGGCGGGCGACGTCCGCCGGGTCGAGCGGGAGGTGGCGGGTCGCGACCGGGTCGGGGACGGCGCCGGCGGGGCGGTCGGGCAGGAGCAGCGGCGGGACGTCGGCCTCGGCCTGCCAGAACGGTGCGGACTCCGCGGCGGCGGCCTCCAGGGCGACGAACTGCCGGTGGCCGTCGGCCGGTACGGCGGGCAGCTGCGGGGTGCGGCCGGCGAGTTCGGCGTCGTAGCAGGTGAGCAGTTCGACCATCAGCTGGGCCATGCTCCAGCCGTCGATGACGGCGTGGTGGATGGCGAGGGTGAGCCGGAAGGCCTCGGGTTCGCGGGCGATGTGGATGCGGAAGGCGGGGGGTGTGCCGCAGTCGATGCCGGTGGCGAGGTGGCGTTCGCGGAAGGCCCGGACGAGCGCCTCGCCGTCGCCGGTCTCGATCTCCACCGGGACGGTGACCTCGGGGTGGACGAGCTGCACGGCGGTGGAGCAGGTGGCGAGGTCGAAGGAGCTGCGCAGCAGCGGGTGGCGTCCGGTGAGCGTGCGGAGCGCGGCGCGGAACTTCTCCCCGTCGAAGGGTGCGTGGACGCGCAGGCCGACGAGGTCGTTGTAGAGGCTGGGGTCGCCGGCGAGTTCGCAGAGGTAGATCAGCCCGACCTGGAGGGTGGAGGCGGGGTAGGCGTCCTGGAGGCCGGCGGGCAGCAGGGCGCGGTCGGCGGGGCCGAGTGCGTCGAACGGCCGGTGGGTGGGTTCGGGCGCGGCGGCCGGGGTGAGGAGCGGGACGAGTTCGGCGACGGTGGAGGCGGTGAGGAGGCCGCGCAGCGGGAGGTCGAGGCCGCGTTCCTTGAGGTCGCCGACGACGGCGAGGGCGATCAGCGAGTCGCCGCCGGCCGCGTAGAAGTCGTCGTCCGGGGTGATGGCGTCGTCGTCGAGGTGGTGGCGGAGCACGTCGAGGAGGGTCTGCTCGGGCGTCCTGAGCCGTTCCTCGATCAGGGCGGCGAAGGCGTCGGGGTTCTCGAAGACGGCGAAGTGGCCGCCGGTGAGGACCTCGACCCTGCTGCCGGCGGTGGTGCGGCCGCGCCAGGTGGCGAGGGCCTCCTCGTCGGCGTCGGGGTCGTCGGTGCCGCCGACGGCGAGGATCGGGACGTCGACCGTGTCGTAGCCGGGCCGGTAGCCGCGGACGAGCCGGAGGTCGTTGCGGATGGTTTCGAGGATGAAGGCGAGCATCTCCTCGTTCTGCAGGACCTCCGGTGCGGTGCCGCCCAGTTCGGTGAGGACCTGGGCCAGTTCCCGGTCGGTGCGTTCGCGGGCGGCCATCCGGTTGTGCCGGAAGTCGCCGGCGTAGGCGGAGACGACGAGCAGTTCGGGCGTCGGTCCGCCGTTGCGCTCCAGCCAGGCGGTCAGCTCGGCGGCGATCAGGGAGCCCATGCTGTGGCCGGCCAGGACGAACGGCCGGTCGAGCCTGGGCAGCAGGCGCGGTCCGAGCCACTCGACGAGCTGCCGGGCGTCGTCGACCAGGGGCAGCGCGACGAGGTTCTCGCGTCCCGGCAGCTGCACCGGCTGGAGGTTGAGGGCCGGGCGCAGGTCGCGGGCCAGGGTGCGGAACGCGCCCGCTCCGGCGCCTGCGTGCGGCAGGCAGAAGACCGGGAGACCGGGGAGGTCGTTCTCCCAGAACGGCAGCAGATCCTCTGTCCTCATGCGGGGTTCCTCTCCGGGTTCGGGCGGGCTGCCGTCATCGTCCGGGGTGTTCGCGGTGCGGGTGTACCGGCCGGGCGTGGGCTTTCCGGGGCGGTCTCCGCCGTGCGGGGGAGGAACGGCGGGTCGGCGGACCCGGCATCCGCCGCGCGGCGGATGCCGGGTCCGATTCCACTCCCGGGACGGATGGTTCCGCCGGTCCGGCTCGGCGAGCTTGGTACCGCAGAACGAATGGCGGACCACCCGGTCCGCCCGCCGAGAAAGCGGGCACTGATGAACTCCAAGAAATTTCCCCGGGACGTGGGTGTCTACCGGGTCGACGGCGGCGAACTGGAGCAGATCGAGCGCCTGGTGGCCCGGGCGCGGAAGCAGTTCGCCACCGCCTCCGACACGGACTTCCTGTTCCGAGCGGCGAGCCTGGCGACCGGGCTGCCGGACGGCCTGGTGGACTTCCTGCGGTCGTTCGAGCTGCACGAGACCACCGCCGGGGTGGTGGTGAGCGGACTGCCGGTGGACGACGCCGCGATCGGTCCGACTCCCCCGCACTGGTCGCAGCAGGCGCAGCCGGAGTCCACGGTGCGGGAGGAGGTCTTCTTCGTCCTGCTGGCGTCGCTGCTCGGCGAACCGTTCGGCTGGTCGACGCTGCAGTCCGGCCGGATCATCCACGACGTGCTGCCCGTGCAGGGCGAGGAGACGGCGCAGAGCGGGCACGGCAGCACCGACCTGCTGGAGTGGCACACCGAGGACGGCTTCCATCCGTACCGCTGCGACTACCTCGGTCTGATGGCGCTGCGGAACCCGACGGGGGTGGCGACCACCTTCGCCGGTGTCGGGAACCTCGCGCTGCCGGCCGAGGTGACGGAGGTGCTGCAGCAGCCGCGGTTCCTGATCCGGCCGGACACCGAGCACCTGCGCACCGGCACGGCGGGCGGCAGCGTGTACGACATCGCGGCGCGCACCGTCCCGGTGCCGGTGCTGTTCGGCAGCCGTTCCGAGCCGTACCTGCGGATCGACCCGTACTTCATGGACGCCGTCGCCGGGGACCCGGACGCGACGCACGCGCTGAAGTGCGTGGTGGCCGCGCTGGAGGCGGACCTGGAGGACCTGGTGCTCGACCCGGGCGAGGTCGCGTTCGTCGACAACTACCGTGCGGTGCACGGTCGGAGGCCGTTCGAGGCGCGGTACGACGGGACGGACCGCTGGCTGAAGAAGGTCGTCGTCGCCCGTGACCTGCGCAAGTCGCGGGAGCTGCGGAGCAGTGCGCGCTCGCGGGTGGTGGCATGATCCCGCAGTCGGTGGCGCGGCCGTTCCTGCTGCGCGATCCGGAGCACTTCCGGATCGAGTTCGAGATCAATCCGTGGATGGCCACCGGTTCGCAGCCCAGCCCCGAGCTCGCCCGGGCGGAGTGGGAGGCGCTGGGGGCGGCGCTGCGCGGGGCCGGCGGGGTGGTGCACACGGCGCCGTCCGACCCGGACTGGCCGGACATGGTGTTCCCGACCGACACCGCCGTGGTGAGCGGCGGCCGGTTCCTGCGGTCGCGGTTCAGCCGGCCCGAGCGCGGCGGTGAGGCCCGGTTGGCCGCCGAGTGGCTGACCGGCAACGGCTGGCAGGAGATCCGCACCGCCGGCTGGGACCCGGCGGCCCGGCTGGAGGGCGGCGACGTGCTCGCGTTCGGGGAGCGGCTGCTCGCCGGGCACGGGATGCGCAGCACCGCGCAGGCGCGCGCCGGTCTCGCCGCGGCCTTCGGCCGCGAGGTGGTGCCCGTCCGCCTGGTGGATCCCCGGTTCTACCACCTGGACATGTCGGTCTGTCCGCTCGACGACCGCCGGGCGCTGGTGTTCCCGGGGGCCTGGGACGCGGAGGGCCGGCGGCGTCTGCTGGAGCTGATCCCCGAACCGCTGGTGGTGACCGAGCAGGAGGCGCTGACCTTCTGCGTGAACTCGGTGGTCATCGGCACCTCCGTCGTGATGTCCGCGTGCCCCGCGCGGATCGGCCGGCAGCTCGAGGCCTGGGGCTTCGAGCCTGTCGTCACCCCGATCGACCAGTTCACCAAGGGCGGCGGCGGCATCCGCTGCATGACCCTCGACCTCGATTTGCTCGCCCAAGGCGTTCCCGCCGTCCGACCGTAGGAGCAGAAGTGTCCGAGTCGAATTCCGCGCTCTACCAGGTCGTGGTCAACCACGAGCTCCAGTACTCCGTCTGGCCGGCCGGCCGGGACCTGCCCGCGGGCTGGACCGCCGAGGGCGTCAGCGGCACCCGCGAGGACTGCCTCGCGCACATCGAGGAGATCTGGACCGACATGCGTCCGCTGAGCCTCCGTCTGCGCATGGCGCAGGAAGTCGGCTCATGACCGTCCGTGCCGCCGTGCCGGGCGTCCCGCACACCGCGGAGCTGCTGCTGCCCGAGCTGTTCTGGCGTCAGGTCGCCCTGACGCCGGACGCCGTGGCGGTCAGCGACGGGGCCGAGGCCCTGAGCTACCGCGAGACCGGCGAGAGGGTGCGGACCCTGGCAGCGCGGCTCAGTGAACTCGGGGTGGGCCCGGAGGCGATGGTCGGCGTCCAGCTGCCGCGTTCCGTCCGGCTGGTGGTGGCCATGCTGGCCGTGTCCACCGCGGGCGGCGCCTTCCTGCTGCTCGACCCGGAGCACCCGGTGGAGCGTCGCACGACGATGCTCGGCACCGCCCGCGCCCTCGCGCTGGTCTGCGAGGAGCCGCTCGCCGGCCCGTGGTCGCAGGTGCGGCCGGACGAGCGGCCGGTGGCCGACGGGCCGGTCGCGGCGCCCGCGGAGCTGTACCCCGACAACGCGGCGTACGTCGCCTTCACCTCGGGGTCGACGGGTGTGCCCAAGGGTGTCGTCAACACCCAGGCGGGCCTGGCGAACCGGCTGGCGGACGCGGTCCGCCGGCACGGTGTCGGCCCCGGCGACCGGCTGCTGTCGGCGACCGGTCTGGGCTTCGACCCGGTGGTCTTCCAGGTCTTCCTGCCGCTGGTCTGCGGCGCGACCCTGGTGCTCGCCCCGGACGGTCTGGAGCGGGACCCGGTGGCGCTGCTCGCCCTGCTGCGCGAGGAGCGGATCACCGCGCTGGAGCTCGTCCCCTCGGTGCTGCAGGTGCTGCTGGAGCAGCCGGAGGCCGGCGGGGTCGGCGACCTGCGCTGGCTCACCTCGGCGGGCGAGATGCTGACGGGTGACCTGTGCGCCCGCGCGCTGTCCGTGCTCGGTGTCCGGGTGCGGAACGTGTACGGGCCGGCGGAGTGCGCGATCGGCGTCACCGACCACCCGTACGACCCGGCGCAGGGCCCGGGCGGGGTGCCGCTGGGCGGGCCGATCGACAACGTCCGGATCGTCCTGCTCGACGAGGACGGCCACCGCGCGGAGAGCGGCGAGATCCACCTCGGCGGGGTGTGCGTGGGCCGCGGCTACCTGGGTGCGCCGGGGCTGACGGCGGACCGGTTCCGGCCGGATCCGGACGGCCCGCCCGGTGCCCGGCTGTACCGGACGGGCGACCGGGCGCGGACGAACCTGCGCGGCGAGCTGGAGTTCGCCGGGCGGATCGACAACCAGATCAAGCTCAGCGGGGTGCGGATCGAGCCCGAGGGCATCGAGGCGCTGCTGACCGCGCACCCCCTGGTGGAGGCGGCGGCCGTCACGGTGGCGCCCGACCGGGTGGGCGGGCAGCAGCTGGTGGCCTTCGTGAAGGGCTCCGCCGGTCACGAGGAGCTGCGCGGCCATCTGCGCGCGCACCTGCCCGACTCGCACCTGCCCTCGGTCTTCCAGCCGGTCGACGAGCTGCCGCTGACCGCGAACGGCAAGGTCGACCGGACGGCCCTCACCGTCGACGCCGACCCCCGCCGGGCCCCGTACCGGGCGCCGGGGACGCCCGAGGAGGTCCAGGTCACCGAGATCTGGCAGGAGGTCCTCGGCATCGGGCGGATCGGGCTGGACGACAACTTCTTCCAGCTCGGCGGCTACTCGCTGCTGCTGCTCCGGGTGGCGATGCGGCTGCGCAAGCTCTCCGGGCTGCCGCTGCAGGTGCGCGAGCTGTTCGGCGCGCCGACCCCGGCCGGGCAGAGCCTGCTGATCGCCGGGACCCGGGCGCAGGCGCAGCCGGTGGCGGCGGTCGAGCCGGTGCCTCGGGACCGGCCGCTGCCGCTGTCGTACGCCCAGCAGGACCTGTGGGTGCTGGACCGGATGAACCCGGGCAGCGGCGAGTACACCATGCCGATCATGATCCGGCTGCCGGAGAACGGCATCCCGACCGTGGTCGTCGAGGGCGCGCTGCGCGACCTCGCGGCCCGGCACGAGATCCTGCGCACCCGGTACGCGTCGGTCAACGGCAGCCTCTGCCAGATCGTCGACAAGGACCGGCCGGTCCGGCCGTCCGTGGTCGAGGTGACCGAGGCGCAGCTGCCGGAGGCGGTGCGCCGCGAGACGGCCGCCGGGTTCGACCTCGCCGAGGGGCCGGTCTGGCGGGCCATGCTCGCCCGGGTCCCGGACGGCGCCGACGCGCTGCTGCTGACCTTCCACCACATCGCCTCCGACGGCTGGTCGATGGTCGTGCTCCGCCGCGAGCTGGACGAGCTGATCTCGGCCCGCAAGGACCGCCGCGAGCCCCTGCTGCCGGACATGTCCGTGCAGTACGCGGACTTCGCGGTCTGGCAGCGCGAGCGGGTCGAGGGCGGCGCGCTCGACGAGCAGCTCGGCTACTGGCGGCGGCAGCTGGCCGGCCTGCCGACGCTCGACCTGCCGACCGACCGGCCCCGGCCGCCGATCCGGGACACCCGCGGCGCCGCGTTCGAGTTCGAGATCCCCGCCGCCGTCATGCGGCCGGTGCTGGAGGCGGGCTGGCAGCGGGGCGCGACCCCGTACGCCACCCTGCTGGCCGCGTACGCCGCCCTGCTGGCCCGGTACTGCGGGCAGGGCGACATCCCGATCGGCACCCCGCTCGCCGGCCGGCTGCGCGAGGAGGTCGCCGGGGTGCTCGGCTGCTTCCTCAACACCGTGGTGATGCGCTGCGACGCCGCGGGCGACCCGGCCTTCACCGAGCTGCTGGAGCGGGTGCGGCGGACGGTCTCGGAGGCCCAGGAGGCGCAGGAGGTGCCGTTCGCCCACCTGGTGCGCGAACTGGCCCCGGAGCGGGACCAGTCCCGCAACCTGCTGGCCCAGGTGCTCTTCGACCTGCACGACGACGGGGTCACCTCGGTCGACGGCGGCAGGACCGACACCGGGATGCTGCTCGACGCCTGGACGGGCTCGAAGGCCGACCTCAACCTGGTCGTGCAGATCCAGCCCGACCGCTCCTGCCTGGCCGTGCTGGAGTACTCGACCGCGCTCTTCGACGCGGCTACCGTGCGCCGGCTGGCCGGGCACTTCCGGCAGCTGCTGGCGGGCGTCGCGGCCGACCCGCAGACCCGGCTGCACGAGCTGCCGCTGCTGCCCCCGGACGAGCGCCGGACCGTCCTGGCGGCGGGCCGCGGGGCCGACGCCGCCCGCCCGGAGCTCGCCGTGCACGAGCTGTTCGCCGTCCAGGCCGAGAAGACCCCGGACGCGCCCGCGCTGCTCTCGGACGCGGGCGGGCTGAGCTACGGCGAGCTCGCCGAGCGCAGCGACCGGCTCGCCTCGCGGCTGCGCGGCCTCGGCGTCGGACCGGAGTCGGTCGTCGGCGTCTGCCTCGACCGCGGCACCGACCTGGTGGTGTCCTTCCTCGCGGTGTGGAAGGCCGGCGCGGCGTACGTGCCGCTGGACCCGGACTTCCCGGCCGAGCGGCTCCGGTACATGCTGGACGACTCCGGCGCCCGCTGCGTGATCACCGACCGCGCCCGGGCCGGCGTGCTGCGGCCCGCCGTGCCGCTGCTGCTCGACGATCCCGGGGAGCGGGCCCGACTCGCCGCGCAGCCGCCCTTCGAGGCCGCCCCGGCCGACCTGGACGCGCTCGCCTACGTGATCTACACCTCCGGCTCGACCGGCCGCCCCAAGGGCGTCATGGTCGACCACCGGGGCCTGCTCAACTACCTGATGTGGACGGTCGAGGACTACGCGGGCGCGCGCCCCGGCGGCACCCCGCTGTTCTCGTCGACCGCGTACGACATGGTGGTGCCCGACCTCTACACCGCCCTGGTCACCGGCGAGCCCGTCCGGCTGCTGCCGCCGCACTTCGACCCGTCCGAGCTGGGCCGGCTGCTGGCCGCGGGCGCGCCCTACTCCTTCGTCAAACTGACGCCCGGCCACCTCGACCTGCTGAGCGCCCAGCTCACCCCCGAGCAGGCCGCGGGCCTGGCGGGCGTGCTCGCCGTCGGCGCCGACTCCTTCCCGGTGCCGGTGCTGGAGCGGTGGCTCGCCAAGGCCGGGCCGGACGGACCGCGCCTGCTCAACGAGTACGGCCCGACGGAGATCTCGGTGGCGAACTCCACCTACCGGATCACCGGCGGCGGCCACCCCGAGGTGCTGCCCATCGGCACCCCCGTCCCCAACACCACCATGTGGGTGCTCGACGGCCACGGGAACCCGTGCCCGGTCGGCGTGCCCGGCGAACTCCACATCGGCGGCACCGGCGTGGCCCGCGGCTACCGCAACCGCCCGGGGCTGACCGCGGCGGTCTTCGTGCCCGACCCGTTCTCCGCCGAACCCGGCCGGCGCCTGTACCGGACGGGCGACCGGGCCCGGCTGCTCGCCGACGGGAACGTCGAGTTCCTGGGGCGCCTGGACGAGCAGATCAAGCTGCGCGGCCACCGGATCGAACCGGGCGAGATCACCGCCGTGCTGACCGAGCTCCCCGAGGTCGCCGACGCGCTGGTGCGGGTCGACACCAAGGGCGCCACCGGCCGGCTGGTCGCCTGGGTCGTCCCGGCGGACGGCCACGAGCCCGTCCCGGCCGAGCTGCTGGAGCACTGCGCGCTGCGGCTGCCCGCACCGATGGTGCCCGCCGCGCTGGTGCTGCTCGACCGGATCCCGCTGAACGCCAACGGCAAGGTCGACCACGCGGCGCTGCCGGCCCCGCCCGAGGAGGCGGCGGAGCACAGCACCGGCCCGCTGGGCGAGCTGGCGGAGGGCCTGGCCGGGCTCTGGAGCGACCTGCTGGGCTACGACGTGCTGCCCGAGCTGCACCGGACGTTCTTCCAGCTCGGCGGCGACTCCGTGCTCGCCTCCCGGCTGGTCGCCGCGGTCGAGGCCGACTACGGGGTCCGGCTGCCGCTGCGCAGCGTGTTCGAGCACCCCACCGTCGCCGGCCTCGCCCGGCTCGTCGAGGAGCGGATCCGGGCGGACATCGCCGAGATGTCCGACGCCGAACTGACCCGGCTGACCACATCGGACGAAGAGGACCGAGATGAGCACTGAGATCGACGACCGGCGGCAGTCGCTGCTGCGGCAACGGCTGGCGGGTGCCCGGCGCTCCCGCGTGGCCGTCCCCCGCCTCGACCTCTCGGCCGAGCTGCCGCTCTCCTTCGGCCAGCGCCGGCTCTGGTTCCTGGACCGGTACGACGAGACGGCCACCGACAACCTGGTGCCGATCGTGCTGCGGCTGACCGGCCCGCTCGACGCGGCGGCCCTCGGCCGGGCCTGGGACCGGCTCGTGGAGCGGCACCTCGTCCTGCGGACGCACTACCGCTCGACGGCGGACGAGCCCGTGCAGTGGATCGCCCCGGACGGCCCGCGGCTCGAACTCACCGACCTGGCCGACGCCGACGACCCGGAGCGGGCGGCGCACGACCTGGCCGAACGGCTCACCGCCCGGCCGCTGCCGCTCTCCGGAGGCGCCGCCGCGCGCATCCACCTGCTGCGCCCGGCCGCCGACCGGCACCTGCTGGTCGCGGTCTTCCACCACATCGCCTTCGACGGCTGGTCGGAGCGGGTGTTCTGGTCCGAGCTGAGCGCGTTCTACCGCGAGGAGACCGGGGCGGGCGCCGCCGCGCTGCCCGAACTGCCGGTGCAGTACGCCGAGTACGCCGCCTGGCAGCGGCGTCGCTTCGACGAGGGCCGGATGGCCGCGGCCACCGCGTACTGGACGGAGCGGCTGGCCGGGGTCGTGCCGCTGGCGCTGCCCGCGGACCGGCCCCGGCCGGACGTGCGCGGGCCCGCCGGCGGGGCCTGCCGGTTCGCCGTCCCCGCGGACACCGCCGACGGCGTCCGCGCGCTGGCCCTGGAGCACGGCACCACCCCGTTCGCCGTGCTGCTGACCGCCTTCCAGGCGCTGCTGGGCCGGTACACCGGGCGCAGCGACGTCGCGGTGGGGGTGCCGGTCGGCAACCGGCAGCGGCCCGAGCTGCAGGACCTGATCGGCTTCTTCGTCAACACCGTGGTGATGCGGGCGCGTTGGGGCGCCCAGCAGGGTTTCGCCGAGCTGCTGCAGGACAACCGGCTCGCCGTGCTCGACGCCTTCGACCACCAGGAGCTGCCCTTCGAGTGGCTGGTGAACGAGCTGGACCCGGAGCGGGACCTGTCCCGCACCCCGCTGGTGCAGGTCATGTTCGGCTACCAGAACACCGGCGCGAGCGGCCCCGAGCTGCCCGGGGTACGGGCCGAGGCGGTCGAAACCGCCTGGACCACCGCGAAGTTCGACCTCAACCTGCAGGTCGTCGATGCCCCGGCCGGCCCGCTGGACGCCGTGCTGGAGTACTCGGCCGAGCTGTTCGACGCCGCCACCGCCGACCGGATCGCCGCGCACTTCCTGCGGCTGCTGGCGAGCGCGGTGCAGGCGCCGGACACCCCGGTGGCGGCCCTGGAGTACCTCACAGCCGACGAGCTGCACCGGTTCGTCACCGCCCCCAACGACAACGCGGTGGAGCGCGGCCCGGCGGCGGTGCACACGCTGGTCGCGGCGCAGGACCCGGCCGCGGTCGCCGTGGTGGCCGCCGACGGCAGCCGGCTGACCTTCGGCGAGCTCGACGCGCGGGCCAACCGGCTCGCCCGGCACCTGATCGCGCTCGGCGCCGGCCCGGAGACCACGGTCGGCGTCCACCTCGACCGCGGCCCGGACCTGGTGGTCGCGCTGCTCGCGGTGCTGAAGTCCGGTGCCGCGTACGTGCCGGTCGACCCCGCGCACCCGGCGGAGCGGACGGCGCACGTGCTCGCCGACGCCGGGGTGGCGCTGGTCCTCACCAGTGCGGCGCGGGCCGGCGCGCTGCCCGCCGCCGGGGGCCGGACGGCCGTCCCGGTGGACGCCGTGCGCCTGGACGGCCTCCCGGCCACCGACCCGGGCGTGCCGGTCGACCCGGACAGCCTGGCCTACGTCATCTACACCTCCGGCACGACCGGCCGCCCCAAGGGCGTCGAGACCACCCACCGCGGCCTCGCCAACTACCTGTTGTGGAGCGCCGGGGCGTACGCGGGGGCACCGGGCGGGACGGCGCTGTTCTCCTCGGTCGCCTTCGACCTGGTGGTGCCGAACCTGTGGACGGCGCTGATGCTCGGCCGCCCGGTCACCCTGCTCCCCGCGGACTTCGACCTCGCCGACCTCGGCCGGCTGCTGCTGGCCGCCGGACCGCTGAGCTTCCTCAAGCTGGCCCCCGGCCATCTGGAGGTGCTGGCGGGCCAGTTGGACGCCGAGCAGCGCCGTTCGGTGGCGGCCGTGGTGATCGCCGCCGGCGACAGCTTCACCAGTGCCCTGGTGGACCGCTGGCGGGTGGACGGCGCCCGCCTCGCTTCCGAGTACGGCCCGACCGAGATCACCGTCGGCAACTCCTGCCAGGAGGTGACCGGCCCGATCACCACCGAGCTCGTCCCGCTCGGCGCCCCGATCCCCAACACCACCGCCTACGTGCTGGACGGGGGCCTGCGGCCGGTGGCGACGGGCGTGGTCGGCGAGGTGTACGTGGGCGGCACCGGAGTGGCCCGCGGCTACCGCGGCCGGCCCGGGCAGACCGCCGGGAAGTTCGTCCCGGACCCGTTCTCGGCCGTGCCGGGCGGGCGGCTCTACCGGACGGGCGACCTCGCCCGGATGCTGCCCGGCGGGGAGATGGAGTTCGTCGGCCGGTGCGACACCCAGGTCAAGATCCGCGGCTACCGGGTCGAGCCCGGCGAGGTGCAGAACGTCCTCGACGAGCACCCGGCCGTCCGGGCCTCGGTGGTCGTCGGCCGGTCGGACGGGCCGTCCGGCACCGAGCTGGTCGCCTACGTGGTGGCGGACGACCGCGGCGCCGACCTGACGGCCTTCCTGGCCGGGCGGCTGCCGGCCTGGATGGTCCCCTCCGCCGTCGTCCACCTGGCGGAGATCCCGCTCACCAGCAACGGCAAGACCGACCACCGCGCGCTGCCCGCGCCGGGCCGCCGGTCGCGGCTGACCACGGAGTTCACCGCTCCGCGGCCGGGCATCGAGGCCGAACTCGCGGAGCACCTGCGGACGGTCCTCAAGACGGAGGCGGTCGGCGCGCACGACAGCTTCTTCGAGCTGGGCGGCGACTCCATCCGCGCGGTGGCGCTGGTCGGCGCGCTGCGGGCGGCCGGCTTCGACGTCGCCGTCCGGGACGTCTTCCGGCACCGCACGGTCGCCCGGCTCGCCGCCGCCCTCGGCGGGCGCAGCTCCGAGCGGCTGGACGCGCCGCTGGTCGCGCCGTTCGAGCTGCTGTCCGAGGCGGACCGGCGGCGCGTCCCGGAGGGCGTCCGCGACGCGTACCCGCTCAGCCAGGTCCAGTTGGGCATGCTCTTCGAGATGCACGCGGCGGGCGGCGAGGGGAACTACCACAACGTCACCTCGTTCCGGATCCGCGACCCGAGGCCCTTCTCCGCCGCGGCGTTCCAGGCGGCGGTGGACCACGTGGTGGACCGGCACGAGATCCTGCGCACCTCGATCGACCTCGACGGCTACTCCGAGCCGATCCAGCTGGTGCACCCGGACGCCCGGATCGCGGTGGACAGCGTGGACGTCTCCGCTCTCGCCCCGCAGGAGCAGGAGGCGGAGCTGCGGGCGCTGATGGCCCGGGAGCGCGAGCGGCCGTTCGAGCTGGACCGGCCGCCGCTGCTGCGGTTCTTCACCCGCAGCCACCGGGGCGGCTGGTGGCTGACCTTCACCGAGTTCCACCCGATCCTGGAGGGCTGGAGCTTCAGCTCGATGATCATGGAGGTGCTGGACCGCTACCGGGAGCTGGCGGCGGGCTCGGCGCCCGAGCCGCAGCCGCTGCCGGAGGTGCGCTTCGCGGACTTCGTGGCGCTGGAGCGCAGGGCGCTCGCCTCGGAGGCGTCCCGCGAGCACTGGCGGGCCTCGGTGGCCGCGCACCCGAAGTTCACCCTGCCCGGTGCCTGGGGCTCGACCACCGAGCCGCCCGGGTCGATCCAGCAGACCTACGTCCGCTTCGCGGACCTGCAGGAGGGGCTGGCCGCTCTGGCGGCCCGTGCCGACGTGCCGCTGAAGAGCGTGATGCACGCCGCCCACCTGAAGGTGATGAGCATGCTCACCGGCGAGGAGGCCTTCTCCTGCGGCCTGGTGTGCGACACCCGGCCTGAGGTGGTCGGCGCCGACAAGGTGTACGGCCTGTACATCAACACCGTGCCGTTCCCGTTCCGGCGGGGTGCGCGCACCTGGACGGAGCTGGTCCGGCAGGTCTTCGAGACGGAGATCGGCCTCTGGCCACACCGCCGCTTCCCGCTCGGCCAGATGCAGCGGGAGTTCGCCGGCGGCCAGCGGCTCGCCGACGTGTACTTCAACTACCTCGACTTCCACGTGCTCGACACCGAGCTCATCGACGTCGAGACCAGCATCGACGACAGTCCGAACGAGTTCGGCCTGTCGGTGACCTCGCACCCCGGGCTGCTGGCGCTGATCAGCCGCCCGCAGGACGTCTCCACGGAGAACCGGGAGCGCCTGGGCGCCATGTACCGCGCGGTGCTGGAGGCGATGGTCGCCGACCCGGAGGGCGACGCGACGGCCGCGCACCTGCCGGAGGGCGAACGCGAGCTGGTGCTGCTGGCACCCAACCGGACGGACGCCGCGTACCCGGCGACCACGCTGCCCGACCTCTTCGAGGCGCAGGTCCGCCGTACCCCGGACGCCGTCGCGGTGGTGGACACCGACGGCTCCACGCTCTCCTTCCGGGAGCTCGACGAGCGGGTCGACCGCCTGGCGCACGTCCTGGTGGAGCTCGGCGTCGGCCCGGAGCGCTTCGTCGCCGTCTGCCTGCGCGAGGGCACCGAGATCCTGACGGCCCTGCTGGCGGTGACGAAGGCGGGCGGCGCCTACGTCCCGATCGACCCCTCCCACCCCGCGGACCGCTCCGGCTTCATCCTCGACGACACCGCGGCGGGCGTGCTGGTCACCCGGGACTCCCTGCGGGAGCGCTTCGCGGCGTACGCGGGCACCGTGCTGTCCGTGGACGGCGACGCGGCGCGGATCGCCGCCGCGCCGGCCACCGCACCCGGCCGGGAGCTGACCCCGGCCAACCTGGTGTACACCCTGTACACCTCCGGCTCGACCGGGCGGCCGAAGGGCGTGCTGATCACCCACGAGGGGCTGGTGAACTACCTGCTCTGGGCGGTCGACGGCTACGGCCTGGACGGCGCCGACGGGGCGGTGATGCTCGGCTCGGTCGCCTTCGACCTGTCCGTGCCGAACTTCTTCCTGCCGCTGATCGGCGGGCGCAGCGTGACGGTGCTGCCGCCGGAGCAGAGCCCCGAGTCGCTTGCCGCGCTGCTGGCCGGCAAGGCCGACTACAGCCTGCTGAAGATCACCCCGGCGCACCTGGACGTGCTGCGCTCGCTGATCGGCCCCGAGGGGACGGTCGACTCGGTGCGGACCTTCGTGGTGGGTGCCGACGAGGTGAAACCGGAGACGGTGGTGGCCTGGCGGAAGACCGCGCCGGGCGCCCGCATCATCAACGAGTACGGTCCGACCGAGACGGTGGTGGGCTGCTCGGTCCACGTCGTCCCGGAGGACTTCGACCCGTCCGTGCCGGTGCCGATCGGCCACCCGATCGCCAACATCCGGATGTACGTGCTGGACGCCGCGCTCCAGCCGGTGCCGGTCGGGGTGGCCGGCGAGCTGTACATCGGCGGCGCCGGCGTGGCCCGCGGCTACCTGGGCCGGGCGGCACTGACCGCGGAGCGCTTCCTGCCCGACCCGTACGCGTCCGCCCCGGGCGCCCGGTTCTACCGGACGGGCGACCTTGCGCGCCGGCGCCCCGACGGCGAGCTGGAGTTCCTCGGCCGGATCGACCACCAGGTCAAGATCCGCGGCTACCGGGTCGAGCTCGGCGAGATCGAGGCGGTGCTGCTCACCCACCCGGAGGTCGCCGAGGCCGTGGTCGCGGCCCGCGAGGACGTACCGGGCGTCCGGCGGCTGGTGGCGTACGTGGTGGCCGTGCCCGGGGCGCAGCCGGCGCCGTCCGCGCTGCGGGCGCACCTGTCCGCGGTGCTGCCCGAGTACATGGTGCCGGCGGTCTTCGTCCGGCTCGACGAGCTGCCGCTGAGTTCGGCGAACAAGGTCGATCGGAAGGCGCTGCCGGCGCCGGAGGAGTCCGGGGCGGCGGAGCGGGCGGCGGAGTTCGTGCCGCCGCGCAGCACGACGGAGCTGGTGCTGACGGCGATCTGGGCGCAGGTGCTCGGTACCGACGCGATCGGTGTGCACGACGAGTTCACCCGGCTCGGCGGCGACTCGATCACGGTCGTCCGGATGGTCGCCCAGGCGAAGCTGACCGGGCTGGACCTGACGCCGCGGATGGCGATGAGCCACCAGACGGTGGCGGAGCTCGCCGCGGCGCTCGACGCCGCCGCGGCGGACGGTCCGTCGACCGGCCGGGACTGGACGGCGCGGCCGCCCCGCGGGCGCGGGCGGCGCCGGCTCTCGGTGCGGCCGGACGACGGCCTGCGGGAGCTGCTGGCCGACCGGGCGGTGCCCGGGGTGAGCGTCGCCGTGGTCGACGGCGGGGAGGTCGTGGACACCTGGCAGCTCGGGGTCGTCCGGGCCGGTGCGGCCGACCCGGTCGGCGACCGGACGCCCTTCCAGGTGGGCTCGATGAGCAAGCCCACCTCGGCGGCGGTGGCCCTGGCCCTGGCGGCCGAGGGGCTGCTCGACCTGGACACCGACGTGGCGGAGTACCTGCACGCCCTGCGCCTGCGCGACGTGCACGGCGCCCCGGCGAAGGTGACCGTCCGTCAGCTGCTCGGCCACAGCGCCGGGCTGCCGATCGCCGGCTTCGCCGACTTCCACCCCGCCGAGCCGCTGCCCGCCCTGGCCGCGGTGCTGGACGGCACGGCGGTGGCCGGGCGGCCGGCGCTCCGGGTGGACCCGGTGTTCGCCGGGCTGACCAGCTACTCGGCGACCAACTTCTCGGTGCTGCAGCAGGTGCTGGCCGACCTCACCGGGGAGCCGTTCGCCGCGCTGGCCCGGCGGCTCGTCCTCGACCCGCTGGGACTCGCGGACAGCGCCTTCGAGCAGGACCTGCCCGACCGCGCGCCCGTCCCGGTGGCCTGGGGCCACGACGCCGAGGGCCGGCCGCTCGACGGCGGCCTGCGGATCACCCCGGAGGCGGCCGCCGGCGGACTCTGGACGACACCGGCGGACCTCGCCCGGCTGCTGCTGTCGGTACGGGCGGAGGCGCTGGGCCTGGGCCCGGGGGTGCTCGGCACCGACCTGGCCCGGGCCATGCTCACCGGCCACGCCGACTTCGACTACGGGCTCGGCATGATGACGGACCGCCAGGGCCGCTGGTTCGGGCACTCCGGATCGACCAAGGGCACGGTCGCGATGGCCGCCGTGGACCTGCGGACGGGCAGCGGCCTCGCCGTCACCGTGAACGGCGCCGCCGGGGCGGAGGCCGTCGCCCGGATCACCGGGCAGGCGGCCCGCGCCGACCGCGACCTCGCGTGGATGAACGGCATCCACCGCTACATGCACCTCACCGGGTACCTGGGCAACAGGCCCTCGGCCTGACGCGCCGCCCACCGGGCCGGCGGGGGGAACTGCCCCGCCGCCGGCCCGCCTTGCTCAAGCAGACCAAGAGAGGGCAGAAAGACAGTGGCTGTAAGTCTGGACATCCATGCCGAACCGGGCGCTCTCGTCCTGGAGGGCGCCGAACGCGCGGACATCGAGCGGCTCGTCGAGCACCTCTCCGACGTCCCACCGCGGCTGGTGGACCACCCGACGTGGCTGGCCGCCGCCCGCGACCGCTCCTGCCGGCTGCCGGCCCGCGTGCTGGCGCAGCTGCGCCGCTTCCGCAGCGACCCGGGGCCGAACGGCTGCCTGCGGATCGCCGGGCTGCCGGTCAGGCCGGAGGGCCCGACGCCGGTCGAGGCCGGCTCGGTGGAGCGCAACGCGACCGCCTCGGCCACCCTGCTGGCGCTGTGCGTGCTGCAGCTCGGCGAGATCGTGGCCTTCCGGCAGGAGAAGTCGGGGGCGCTGCTGCAGAACGTGGTGCCCGTGCCGGGCCAGGAGTTCGAGCAGAGCAACGCGGGTTCGCAGCCGCTCCAGATGCACGTGGAGAACGTGCACCTGGAGCACCGGCCGGACTTCGTGGCGCTGCTGTGCCTGCGCAACGACCACGACGACCGGGCCGGGCTGCGGGTCTCCTCGATCCGCCAGGCCCTGCCGCTGGTCGGGCCGGAGCACCGGCGCGTGCTCGCCGAGCCGCGCTTCCGTTCCACCCCGCCGCCCTCGTTCGCGGGCGGCCGCGACCCGGTCCACGCCGTGCTGAGCGGCGCGGAGGAGGACCCGGACATCCGCGTCGACTTCGCCAACACCCACCCGCTGGACGCCGGGGCCGCCACGGCGATGGCCGCCCTGCGGCGGGCCGTCGAGGCCGTGCAGACGGACCTCGTCCTCGGCGCGGGCGACCTGGTGGTCGTGGACAACCGGGTGACCCTGCACGGCCGGTCGGCCTTCGTGCCGCGCTACGACGGCCGGGACCGCTGGCTGCAGCGCGCGTTCGTGCACGTCGACCACCGGCGGACCCGCGGCCTGCGGACGGGCGACGGCAACGTCCTGAGCTGATGGGAGCCAGTGTTGTGAACGCACCGAAGATCTCCGGGCGCCGGCTCCTCGACGACCTGGACATGCTCGCCACCTTCGGCGGGCGGGAGGACGGCGGGGTGGACCGGGTCGCGGGGTCGCCCGCCGACCTGGCCTCCCGGGTCTGGCTGGCGGACCGGATCACCGCCGCCGGGCTGCACGCCTGGACGGACGAGGTCGGCAACGTGTTCGGGCGGCAGCCCGGATCGCGCGGCCCGTGGCTGCTGACCGGCTCGCACACCGACACCGTGCCGGTCGGCGGCCGGCTGGACGGCGCGTACGGCGCCATCGCGGCCGTCGAGGTGCTGCGCACCCTGCACGAGGCCGGCCATCCGGCGGCCGCCGCGGTCGAGTCGGTCGGATTCTGGGACGAGGAGGGCGTCCTGCCGACCTCCAACGGCGGACTGGTCGGCTCCGGGACGCTGGTGGAGTCCGGGCACATCGACGAGATCACCGGGTTCGTCGAACTCCACGTCGAGCAGGGCCCCCGCCTGGAGAACCGGCGCAGCACGCTGGCGGCGGTGGAGGGCATCGTCGGGATCGACCGGTACCTGGTGGTCGTCCGGGGGCAGGCCAACCACGCCGGGACGACGCCGATGAACGTCCGCGCCGACGCGGGACGTGCCGTCGCGAAGATCGCGGCGCACCTGTGGGAGACCGCGAACGAGGTCGACGAGTCGATGGTGGTCAACGTCGGCGCGATGCAGCTGTACCCGGGCGCGCCGAACGTGGTGCCCGGGGAGGCCCACCTGACGGTGGAGTTCCGGGCCGAGTCGGAGCTGTCGCTGCTGCGGGCGGTCGAGCGCACCCGTGCGCTCGTCCGCCGGATCGGCACCGAGCAGGGCTGCTCGGTGGAGGTGTCCCAGCTGTCGCACAAGCCGGTGGTGCGCTTCCAGGACGGCTACGTCGACCGCATCCACGAGGTGTGCGTGCGGCACGACCCGTCGGCGGCCCGCCTGATGAGCTACGCCGGGCACGACGCGTCCGCGCTGAGCGCCCGGGTGCCCACCGGCATGATCTTCGTCCCCAGCACCGCCGGCATCAGCCACTCGCCGGTCGAGCAGACCCCGAAGGACGACCTGATCCTGGGCGCCCAGGTGCTGCTCGACCTGCTGGTGGAGCTCGAGTCCTCGCGTTCGCGCGCCGTTCCCGTCCACTCGGAGGCACGATGACCGGCTTCAGGAGAGTGGGCGTGTTCTGCGGAGCGCGGTCGGCCCGGCAGGAGTACCTCGACCTCGCCCGGGAGACCGGCCGCTGGCTGGGCCGCCGGCGGGTCGGCCTGGTGTACGGCGGCGGCGGGACGGGGCTGATGGGCGCGGTCGCCGAGGGCGCGCTGCTGGCGGGCTCGTACGTGACCGGGGTGGTGCCGCACCACCTGCTGAGCCTGGAGGGCCGTCAGCCGCCGGGTGTGGAGCTGATGGTGGTCGCCACCATGCACGAGCGCAAGGCGCTGATGTACCAGCTGTCGGACGCCTTCGTGGTGCTGCCGGGCGGCCTCGGCACCGCCGACGAGCTGATGGAGATCGCCACCTGGGCCAAGCTCGGCCTGCACAGCAAGCCGGTGTTCGTCGTCAACCACGGCGGCTTCTTCGACGGTCTGCTGGCCTGGCTCGACGTGGCGGTGGGCGAGCGGATGATGACCGCCGGGGACCGGTCGCTGATCAGGGACGTGCCCTCGCTGCACGCCCTCGACGGCTGCTTCTCCCCCGACGTGCCCGTCCCGGTCGCCGGTCTGGCGCCCGGTGTCCCCGGCTGACCCCGAGCGGGCAGCTGCACCGGCCCGGGCGGTCCGTCCGGGCCGGGAACGATCCGAGAGGAGGTTCCCGTGGAGTTCCTGCGCCCCGGCTGCTGGGAGGAGGCGCTCGCCGCCAAGGCCGAGCACCCGGCGGCCGTCCCGCTCGCGGGCGGCACCGACGTGATGGTGGAGATCAACCTCGGCCGGCGGCGGCCCGGGCAGCTGCTCGACCTCGGGCGGATCGGCGAACTGGCCGAGTGGGAGGTCGGCGAGCGGGAGGTCCGGCTCGGCCCGGGCGTGCCGTACGCCCGGATCGTCGCGGAGCTGGGCCTGGAGCTGCCCGGTCTGGCGCTGGCCGCCCGCGCCGTCGCCTCGCCGCAGATCCGCAACCGCGGCGGGGTCGGCGGCAACCTCGGCACCGCCTCCCCGGCCGGCGACGCCCACCCGGCGCTGCTGGCCGCGGGCGCCGAGGTCGAGGTGGAGTCGGTGCGCGGCGTCCGCCGCATCCCGATCGACGCGTTCTACACGGGCGTCAAACGCAACGCGCTGCAGCCGGACGAGCTCATCAGGCGGGTGCACATCGGCCGGGCGACCGGCCCGCAGCAGTTCTCCAAGGTCGGCACCCGCAACGCGATGGTCATCGCGGTCTGCTCCTTCGGGCTCGCGCTGCACCCCGGCAGCGGGACGGTGCGCACCGGCATCGGCTCGGCCGCGCCGACCCCGCGCCGGGCCGCGGAGGCCGAGGCGTTCCTGGCGGACGCCCTGGCGGAGGACGGCCTCTGGGAGAGCCGCGGGGCCGTCCCGCCGTCGGTGGCGAAGCGGTTCGCGGCGCTCGCGGCCGGTGCCTGCAGTCCGATCGACGACGTCCGCGGCACCGCCGGCCACCGCCGGCACGCGGTCGGGGTGATGGCCCGCCGGACCTTCCTGTGGGCCTGGGAGGCGTACCGCAAGGGCGCGGAGGGAGTCGCATGATGCGGGTGGGTTTCACCGTCAACGGCGTCCGGCGGACGGCCGACGGGGTGTGGGAGGGCGAGAGCCTGCTGTACGTGCTGCGCGAGCGGATGGGCCTGCCCGGCTCCAAGAACGCCTGCGAGCAGGGCGAGTGCGGCTCCTGCACGGTGCGCCTCGACGGCGTCCCGGTCTGCGCCTGCCTGGTCGCGGCCGGCCAGGCGCAGGACCGCGAGGTCCGCACCGTCGAGGGCCTGGCCGAGGACGGCCGGCCGGGCCCCGTCCAGCGGGCCTTCCTCGACGCGGGGGCCGTCCAGTGCGGCTTCTGCACACCGGGCCTGCTGGTCGCCGCCGACGAGCTGCTGGAGCGCGACGCGGCACCGGGCGACGCCGACATCCGCGAGGCGCTCGCGGGCAACCTGTGCCGCTGCACCGGCTACGAGAAGATCATGGACGCGGTCCGCCTGGCGGCCGCCCGGCGCCGGGAGGCGGTCTGAGGCATGGACACCCGGACACCGACGGCGGCGCGCCTCGCGCCCGCCGGCCTCACCCAGTCCGCCGCCCGGGGCGGCATCGGCGAGTCCGTCCGCCGCCCCGACGGCGTGCTGAAGGCCACCGGCGCCTTCGCCTACTCCTCCGACCTGTGGCACCGGGACATGCTCTGGGGGCAGGTCCTGCGCAGTCCGCACGCGCACGCGCGGATCCTCTCCGTCGACGCCTCCGCGGCGCTCGCGCTGCCCGGCGTGCACGCCGTCCTCACCCACGACGACCTGCCGGCCGCGCAGAAGCGCTACGGGCTGGAGATCGCCGACACCCCGGTGCTGGCCGACGGAGTCGTCCGCCACCACGGCGAGCCGGTCGCCCTGGTGGCCGCCGAGCACCCCGAGACCGCACGGCGCGCCGCCGGGCTGATCGTGGTGGAGTACCAAGCGCTCCCGCTCGTCACCGACGAGGCGTCCGCGGTCGCACCGGACGCGGTCGTGCTCCACCCGGACCGCGACGACCGCCATGCCCGCCGCGCCCCGCACCCGAACGTGCTGCACCGGCAGCCGATCGTCCGCGGCGACGTCGCGGCCGCGGCCCGGCGGGCCGACGTCGTCGTCACCGGCGACTACGAGTTCGGCATGCAGGACCAGGCCTTCCTCGGCCCGGAGTCCGGCCTCGCGGTGCCGTCCGGGGACGGCGGCGTCGACCTGTACGTGGCCACCCAATGGCTGCACTCGGACCGGCGGCAGATCGCCCCCGTGCTCGGCCTGCCCGAGGAGAAGGTGCGCATGACGCTGGCCGGCGTCGGCGGTGCCTTCGGCGGACGCGAGGACCTGTCGATGCAGATCCACGCCTGTCTGCTGGCCCTGCGCACCGGCCGGCCCGTCAAGATCGTGTACTCCCGCGAGGAGTCCTTCCTCGGCCACGCGCACCGCCACCCGGCGAAGCTCCACTACGAGCACGGCGCCACCCGCGACGGGAGGCTGACCCACGTCCGGTGCCGGATCGTGCTGGACGGCGGCGCCTACGCCTCGTCCACCTCGGCCGTCGTCGGCAACGCCGCCTCGCTCGGCATCGGGCCGTACCGGGTCGACGCCGTGGAGATCGAGGCGGTCGGCCTCTACACCAACAACCCGCCCTGCGGGGCGATGCGCGGCTTCGGCGCGGTGCAGGCCTGCTTCGCCTACGAGGCGCAGATGGACCGGCTGGCCGCCGAACTCGGCCTGGACCCGGTGGAGTTCCGGCGGATCAACGCGATGCGGCAGGGCGACCTGATGCCGACCGGCCAGCGGGTGGACTCCCCCGCGCCGGTGGCCGAACTGCTGCGGCGGGTCCGGGACATGCCGCTGCCGCCGCCGCTCGACACCGCCGACCCGGACATCCGCGACCTGCCGGGCGGGCTCGCCAACACCAGCCACGGCGAGGGCATCGTCCGCGGCATCGGCTACGCCGTCGGCATCAAGAACGTCGGCTTCTCCGAGGGCTTCGACGACTACTCCACCGCCCGGGTCCGGCTGGAGCTCCTCGGCGGCGAGCCGGTCGCGGTGGTGCACACCGCGATGGCCGAGGTCGGCCAGGGCGGCGTCACCGTGCACGCCCAGATCGCCCGCACCGAGCTCGGCGTCGAGCGGGTCACCGTCCACCCGGCCGACACCGCCGTCGGCTCGGCCGGCTCCACCTCCGCCTCCCGGCAGACGTACATGACCGGCGGCGCGGTGAAGAACACCTGCACGGCCGTCCGGGAGCGGGTGTTCGCGACGGGCCGGCGCAGGTTCGGCGGGGACCGCCCGGCCTGGGACGGCGCCGGGCTGCGGCTCGACGGCGGCAAGGTCGTCACCGCGGACGGCGAGGTCCTCGCCACCCTCGCGGAGGTGCTGGAGGGCGAGGAGCCGATCGACCTCGAACTCGAGTTCCGCCACCGGCCGACCGAGCCCTTCGACCCGGTCACCGGCCAGGGCTCCGGCCACGTCCAGTACTCCTTCGCCGCGCACCGCGCGGTGGTCGACGTGGACGTGGAGCTCGGCCTGGTGAAGGTGGTCGAACTGGCCTGCGCCCAGGATGTCGGACGGGCGCTGAACCCGCTCTCGGTGGTCGGCCAGATCCAGGGCGGCACCGTCCAGGGCCTGGGCATCGCGCTGATGGAGGAGGTCCGGGTCGACCCGGCGACCGCGCGGGTGCTCAACCCGTCCTTCACCGACTACCTGGTGCCGACCGTCCTCGACGCGCCGGCCGTCCCGGTCGACGTGCTGGAACTGGCCGATCCCGCCGCCCCGTACGGCCTGCGCGGGGTCGGCGAGGCACCGACGCTGTCCTCCACCCCGGCCGTGGTGGCCGCCGTCCGACAGGCCACCGGGAAGGCCCTCACCCGGGTCCCCGTCCGCCCCGAACACATCGTCGACTGAGAGGAGTTGACCCGGCATGCTGGACATCGCCGCCGAGCTTCACCGCTGGTGCACCGAGGGGCGCGACTTCGCCGTGGCGACGGTCGTTCAGGTCACCGGCTCCGCCCCGCGCCCGCCCGGCACGGCCCTCGCCGTCGACGCCGCGGGCACCGCGCTCGGCAGCGTCTCGGGCGGCTGCGTGGAGGCCACCGTCCACCAGCTGTGCCGGGAGGCGCTGGAGACCGGTGAGAGCGTGCTGCAGCACTTCGGGCACGCCGGCGAGGACCCGTTCGCCGTCGGCCTGACCTGCGGCGGCAGCATCGACGTCCTGGTGACGCCGGTGCGCCGCCGGGACGCCGTCCGGCCGGTGCTCGCCGCCGCACTGGCCACCGCCGCCGGGGGCGGGGCGGTGGCGGTCGCCCGGGTCGTCGGCGGGCCGGACGGCCTGCCCGGCACGGCCCTGCTGGTGCGGCCCGGCGGCGCCTACGAGGGCACCCTCGGTGCGGGCGGCGCCCTCGACGCGGCCGCCGCGGTGGAGGCCGCCGCACTGCTGGCGGCGGGCCGCACCCGGACGGTGGAGGTCGCGGCCGACTGCACCGACCGGAGCCGGCCGGTCCGGCTGCTGGTGGAGTCAAGCACGCCCCCGCCCCGGATGATCGTCTTCGGCGCGATCGACTTCGCCTCGGCGCTGGTGCGCATCGGCGGGTTCCTCGGCCACCACGTCACCGTGTGCGACGCCCGTCCGGTCTTCGCCACCCGCGAGCGCTTCCCGGAGGCGGACGAGGTGGTGGTCGACCGGCCGGACCGCTACCTCGACTCCCAGCTCGACCGGATCGACGGCCGCACCGTGCTGTGCGCCCTCACCCACGAGGCCAGGTTCGACGTGCCGCTGCTGGAGCGCGCCCTGCGGCTGCCGGTGGCCTACGTCGGCGCGATGGGCTCCCGGCGCACCCACGAGGAGCGGCTGGAGCGGCTGCGCGCGGCCGGCCTCTCGGAGCCCGAACTGGCCCGGCTGCACTCGCCGATCGGCCTCGACCTGGGGGCCTGGACGCCCGAGGAGGTCGCGGTGTCGATCGCGGCCGAGATCGTCGCCTGCCGGGGCGGCGGCACCGGCCTGCCGCTCGGCCGGGTCGGCACGCCGATCCACCGTCCGGCGGTCCACGGCGCACCGGCCCACCGTGCACCGGCCCGCGCCGGCCGGCCCCTCGCGGCGCGATAGGCCACCGATAGCGGCGTCCGGATACTCGGTGGCCGAGCGGTGGGCGACCCCCTCCGCGCGGCCCGAGTGCCTGCGTCCTGATCGCCCGGCAGACCCCTCACACCCAAGGAGTTGCGGATGACCACCGACCTCGGACTCGCGCCGTCGCACCCGGCCGTCGCCGAGCCCGGCCCCGGCGAGGCGTTCACCGACCACATGGTCGTGATGGACTGGACGGAGGCGGACGGCTGGTCCGCACCCCGGCTGAGCGGACTCGCCGACCTCTCCCTCCATCCCGGCACCCTCGGCCTGCACTACGGCCAGGTCGTCTTCGAGGGGCTCAAGGCGCACCGGCGCGCCGACGGCACGGCGGGCGTCTGGCGCCCCCGCGACCACGCGCTGCGGTTCCGCAGCTCCTGCCGCCGGATGGCCATGCCGGAGCTCCCGGTGGAGGCCTTCACCGACGCCGCCCACCGGCTGGTCCGCGCCGACGAGGGCTTCCTGCCCGCGGACGGCTCGCGCAGCCTCTACCTGCGGCCGCTGATGTTCGGCTCGGACGCCTCGCTCATGCTGCGCCCCTCGCGCACCTACCGCTTCCTGCTGATGGCCTTCGTGACCGGGGGCTTCTTCGGCGACGGGGTGGAGCCGGTCGCCGTCCACGTGAGCCGTGACCACGTCCGGGCCGTCCCCGGTGGCACCGGCGCGGTCAAGGTGGCCGGCAACTACGCCCCGACCTTCCTGGCGCAGCGCGCGGCGGAGGCCGCCGGCTGCCGGCAGGTCGTCTGGCTCGACGCCGCCGAGCGGCGCTGGGTCGAGGAGCTGGGCGGGATGAACCTCTTCCTCGTCCGCGGGCGCGGCGAGCGGGCCGAGGTGGTGACCCCGGAGCTGACCCGGACGCTGCTGCCCGGCGTCACCCGCAGCACCCTGCTGACCCTGGCCCGGCGCCTCGGCCACCGGGTGGTGGAGGAGCGGATCGCCCTGGACGAGTGGCGCGCGCAGTGCGAGGCCGGTGTCGTCACCGAGGCGTTCGCCTGCGGCACCTGGGCCGTCGTCACCCCGGTCGGCCGGGTGCGGGACGGGGACGGCGGCTGGACGGTCGGGGACGGCCGGCCGGGGCCGGTGACGACCGCGCTGCACCGGCTCCTCACCGACCTGCACCGCGGCCGCGTCCCGGACGAGGACGGCTGGTTCCACCCGTCGGCCCGCTGACCCACCCTCACCCACGGAGCGAGAGAATGACTGACTTGAGCATCACGGCCCGGTTCCGCCGGTGCTGCGAGCTGTTCGGCGACCGGGTGGCCCTGAGCGACGAGCACACCTCCCTGACGTACGCGGAGCTAGCCGCCGAGGCCGACCGGCTCGCCGCGCGGCTGGTCGAGCGGGGCGTGCGGGCGGGCGACGTGGTCGCCGTCCTCACCCGGCGGTCGGTCGACGGCATCGTCGCCCTGCTCGCGGTGGTCTCCGCCGGGGCCGCGTACCTGGCGCTGGACACCCGCTACCCGGCCGCCCGCACCGAGTTCATGCTGCGCGACTCCGGGGCGCGCCTGGTGATCACCCAGCGCGAGCTGGCCGACGGCCTCCCGGACGGGGTCGCGACGGTGTTCGCCGACGACCGCGCCCCGGCCGGGGCGCCGACGGGCGTCCGGGCGGCGGACCCGTCCGGCGAGGACCTGGCGTACGTGGCCTACACCTCGGGGTCGACCGGCACGCCGAAGGGCGTGATGGTGCCGCACCGCGGGGTGGTGCGGCTCGTGGTCGACCCGGACTTCGTCACGCTCACCCCGGAGGACGTCCTCCTCCAGATCGGCCCGGTGGCCTTCGACGCCTCGACCTTCGAGATCTGGGGGGCGCTGCTCAACGGCGCCCACCTGGTGGTCGCCCCGCCCGGCGACCTCTCGCTCGCCGAGATCACCGGGTTCGTCCGCACCTCGGGCATCACCGTGCTGCTGCTGACCACCGGTCTGCTGCACCAGGTGGTGGACCACGGCCTCGACGACCTCAAGCAGGTGCGGTACCTGCTCACCGGCGGCGACGTGCTCTCCGCCGACCACGCCGACCGGGCGGTCGCGGCGCTGCCGGGCACCGTCCTGGTCAACGGGTACGGCCCGACCGAGAACACCACCTACACCTGCTGCCACGCCTTCGACAGCCCGCTGCACACCCCCTCGGTGCCGATCGGCCGGCCGATCAACGGCACCTGGGTGCGGGTGCTCGACCCGGAGCTGCGGCCGGTGGCCCCCGGCGGGACGGGTGAGCTGTACACCGGCGGCACCGGCCTCTCCCACGGCTACCTCGGCCGCCCGGCGCTCACCGCGGACCGCTTCCTGCCCGACCCGGACGGCGACGGCGCGCGGATGTACCGCACCGGTGACCTGGTGCGCAGCACCGGGCCGGCGATCGAGTTCCTCGGCCGGGCCGACCGCCAGGTGAAGATCCGGGGCTTCCGGATCGAACTCGGCGAGGTCGAGGCCGCCCTCGCCGGGCTTCCGGCCGTCGCCCAGTACCACGTGGCCAGGACGGAGACCCCCACCGGCGGGCACGCGCTGCACGCCGCCCTCGTCCTGCGCAAGGAGCACCGGCAGACCTCGCTGCTGGAGCTGCGCCGCTCGCTCGCCGAGGTGCTGCCCGTCTACGCGGTGCCGTCCCTGATCACGGTGGTCGACGAGTTCCCGCTGACCGCGAACGGCAAGGTGGACGCGGCGGCCCTCGCGGCCCGCACGCGCAGCCGCAGCCCGCAGCTGATGACGGAGTACCGCGGACCGGGCTCCCCGGCCGAGCAGGCCGTGGTGAGCCTCTGGTCGGACCACTTCGGGGTGGCGGGCATCGGCGCGGACGACGACTTCTTCGAACTGGGCGGGCACTCCCTGCTCGGCGTGAAGATCATCGCCGAGCTCCACCAGGCGTTCGGCGTGGACATCTCGCCCCGGGACTTCTACTTCGACCCGACCCCGGCAGGCATGGCCCGGCTGGTCGCCGAGCGGGCGGCACGGTGAGCACGACCGCGAAGCGGAGCGCCTCCCTCCTGCTCCCCGTCCTGGCCGCGAACGCGGTCTCGGTGGCCGGCACCCGGCTGACCGCCATCGCCGTCCCGTGGCTGGTCCTCACCACCACCGGCTCGGCCACCCGCACCGGTCTGGTGGCCGCCTGCGAACTCACCCCGCTGGTCGTCTCCAAGGCGCTCTGCGGCCCGGTCATCGACCGGCTCGGCTCCCGCCGGGTCAGCGTCTGCGCGGACCTGCTCAGCGCGGCCGCGGTGGCCCTCGTCCCGCTGCTGCACCTGGCCGGCCTGCTGAGCTTCCCGGTGCTGCTGGTGCTGGTCGCCGTCGCCGGGGCGGCCCGCGGGCCGGCCGACACCTCGAAGTTCACCCTCGGCCCGGACATCGCGGACGCCGCCGGGCTGCCGCTGGAGCGGGTCACCGGGCTGGTCAGCGCGACCGAACGGACCGCCATGATCATCGCGCCGGCCCTGGCGGGCGCCGTCATCGGCGTGGCCGGACCGGCCAACGCCCTGCTGCTGGACGCGGCGTCCTTCCTGGTCTGCGCGGTCGCCGTGGGCGTCTGGGCGCCGAGGCGCCGCCTCCCGGCGGCGGAGACCGCCGGCGAGCCCGCGGCGCCGGAGCCGTACCTCGCCCAGCTCCGCGGCGGCTGGACGTTCCTCACCTCCGACCGGATGGTGCGCTCGCTCGTCGCGATGGTCAGTGTGACCAACCTGGTCGACGCCGCGTACAGCGCCGTCCTGCTCCCCGTCTGGATCCACGACCACGGCTACGGGGCCCTCGAACTCGGCCTGATCGGCTCGGCGTTCTCGGTGACGGCCGCCGGGGCCGCGCTGCTGGCCGCCGCGTACGGCGAGCGCGTGCCGCGCCGGACGGCCTTCCTGGTGGGCTTCTTCCTCGGCGGCGTGCCGCGCTTCGCCGTGATGGCGCTCGGCGCACCGATGTGGTGCGTGGTCGGCGTCGCGCTGGTCGGCGGCTTCGGCTCGGGGTTCATCAACCCGATCCTCAGCGCCGTGTTCGTCGAGCGCATCCCGCGCGACCTGCTGGGCCGGGTCAGTTCCCTGGCGGAGGCGGCCGCCTGGGCGGGCATGCCGCTCGGCGGGATCCTCGCCGGTTCGGCGATCGCCGCCGCCGGGCTCGCGCCGGTGCTGGTCACGGCCGGGGCCGTCTACCTGGTCGCCGTCGTCGTCCCCGGGCTGCTCCCGCAGTGGAACGGGATGGAACGCGGCAGCGGCCCGACCGACGCGGTGCGTCCCGCACCGCTCGAACCGCAGCAGACCCAGTCAGGAGCGTGACCGCATGACCACCCGCACCGAGCAGCTCGCCGTGTCCGGCACGGACTTCGTCACCAGACTCTTCGAGGTGATCGACGGCCGCCGCTGGGACGAACTGCCCACCCTCTTCGCCGAGGACTGCACCTACCACCGCCCCGGCTACGAGGCGATCAGCGGCCTCGACGCCGTGCTGCGGTTCTACCGCGAGGAGCGGATCATCAGGGACGGCCGGCACGAGATCGAGCACGTCACCGCCTCGGACTCCTCGGTCGCCTGCTGGGGACGCTTCCGCGGGGTCGGCAAGGACGGCCGGCAGCTCGACGAGCGGTTCTCCGACCTCTACCTCCTCGACGGCCGCAAGATCAGGACCCGCCGCACCTACTTCTACCGCCCAGCCATCTGAGGCGGCGTCGAAGGCACCCGGGCGTCCCACGACCGGGGTTCGGAGGCGCGCCCCACCGGCCTCTTGGGCCTTCCGTTCCGACCAGTGAAGACCGCCCGTGTGCGCAGATCAGGGGGAGACTGACGTGACCAGGATGAGCGTCGTGCTCGTTGCGGAGGACGCCTTCGTCCGCAACGGCATCAGATCGATCCTCGGCAACGAACCATCGGTCCGGGTCGCCGGGGAGGCGGCGAACGTCAGCCAGGCGTGCCGGCTCGGCACCCAGCTGGAACCGGCGCTCTTCGTCGTCGACATGCCGGTGGTCAAGGACCGGGACACCCTGCTGGGGCAGGTCCGCCGGCTGGCCGCGTCGGGCCACGGGGGCTCGGCCTCGGTGCTCGTCCTCGGCTCCGACCTGCGCCGGATGGATCTGGACGTGCTCCGGCTCGGCGGCTGCGCGATCATCCGCCGGCAGGTGGCCGCCGGCGAACTCGGTCCGGCCGTGCGGCTGTTGGCGTCCGGCTACCTGCCGGTCGAACAGTCCCTGGTGCAGCAGCTCGCGCACACCGCACCGAGGCTCGGCGCGGTGCCCACCCTCACCGAGCGCGAGCAGGAGGTGCTCCACCTGCTCGCCCGGGGGATGTCGAACGCCGAGATCGCCGCCGAGCTGGGCGTCGCCGGCTCCACGGTGAAGTCCCACGTCCAGGAGATCTTCGGCAAGTTGGGCCTGCGCAACCGGGTGCAGGCCGTCATCTACGCGTACGAGTCCCGGGCCGCGGCGCCGGTCGCGGCCCGGAGGATGGGAGCCTGACATGGCCGGGAACTGGCTGCTGCGCCGACCGCGGACGGACTCGACCGCACGCCTCTTCTGCTTCCCCTACTCGGGCGTCGGCGCCTCGATGTTCAGCCGGTGGCCCGAGGAGATCGACGGCATCGAGGTGTGCCCCGTCCAGCCGCCCGGCCGGGAGAACCGCTCACGCGAGCCGCACTACGGCAGTTACGAGCGCTTCGCCGCCGACCTGGTGGAGTTCCTCCGGCCTTACCTGGACCGGCCGTTCGCCTTCTTCGGGCACTGCGCCGGCGCCCTGCCGGCCTTCGAGACGGCCTGCCGCCTCGCCGAGACCGGGCTGCCCGCACCCGCGCAGCTCTACGTCTCGGCCCAGGTGGCGCCGCACGACTGCCCGTACGACCGGTACCTCGACCTCGACGAGGAGCAGCTCCGAGCGGAGATGAGCAACCTGGTGACCCTGCGGGGCGGCACCCCGCACCCCGTCCTGATCGACCTGGCCCTCGAAGTCCTGCACGAGGACCTGGCGGTGAACCGGGTCTACCGGCGGCCCGCCCCGGTGCGCCTGCCCGGCCCCGTCACCGTGCTGGAGTGGACGGAGGACACCGAGATCAGGCCCGACCAGATGGCCGGCTGGCGGCAGTACGCCGGGGCCGTGGAGCACGCCGCCCTGCCCGGCGGGCACTTCGACTTCCTGGCGGCGCCGCCGCTGCTGCTGAAGACGCTGTCCTTCCGCTGACGGCTGCGCCGCCGTCTCAGAGCCAGCCGCGCTCCGTCGCCCGCAGCGCGGCCTGGAAGCGGGTGGCGGCGCCGAGCCGGGACACCAGGCCGGCCACGTGGGCGCGGTACTTGCGCAGCGACATGCCGAGCGCGCGGGCGGCGGTCTCGTCCTTGTCGTAGGCGGCGAGGGCGTGCAGCACCTCCGCCTCGGCCTCGGTGAGGTCGAGGCCGTCCAGCTCGGCCGCCCGCCGCCACAGCCGTTCGAAGAGGTCGACCAGGACGGAGACGATGCCGGGCTGGCGGATCTCCAGGGTGCCGGCGTCCGGACGGCCGGGGCTGACCAGGACGAAGGCGATCCGCCGGTCGACGATCAGCATCGGCCGGAAGGGTTCGGCGCTCACCCGGTGGAGGTCGCCGTGACCGTGCCACTCGCGGGCGTAGGCCAGCTCCTGCGGGTCCCGCAGCGCCCCGGTGCCGACCATGGTGCGGCTGACCAGTCCGTCGGCCAACCGCCGCCGGTAGGTGCGGGCCGCCTCGTCCGAGTAGGGGAACCGCCCGCGCGGCAGCGGCTTGGCGTTCATGATCTCGGCGCGGTCGAACATCGCCCGGACCCGGTGGCTGACCTCCTCGGAGTCCTCGATGCGTTCGACGAGCTCGACCGCACGCCCCTGGCGGGCCTCCTCGGCGAGGTCCCGCACCGCGTCGAAGGCCGTTGCCAGGCGCGCCAGTTCGCGCGAGGTGCGCTCCACCCGGCGGCGCACCAGCAGGTCGACGGCGGCGGCGGGCGGCAGCGGGATCCGGTGGCCGTCGAGCAGGCCCAGCGCCTGCAGTTCGTCGAGCACCTGCGGCACGCCGGGCACCCCGAGCTCGGCCGCCGCCTCGGCACTGCCGGCCCGGGGTCTGCGCAGCAGGTAGCGGTAGAGCCGCTCCTGATCGTCCGTCAGCCCCGGTTCCGTCAGGCTCATCGCCGCCCCCGCCCCCGTGCAACTTCCTGCACGAAGTCTTGCACCTTCTCCCGGTTCCGCCGTACGGGGGCACTCGGGAGGATCGGGACGACTCCCCCGGCACCGTCCCGCGCCGGGCGGACCGGGCGGACCGGGCCCGGACCGGGTCACCGGACGGAACGACCACCAGGAGAAGCCACCGTCATGGGATACGTCCCCAGTTTTGTGCCGTGGATCGCCGTCGCCGTGCTCACCGGCTCGGTCGACATCCGCTGGGCCGCCGCCGCCGGCCTCGTCCTGGCCGTCGGCCTGGTCGTGGTGCGGCGCCGGGCCGGCCTCGGACGGGACGCCCTGGTGATCGAGGGCAGCGCCGTCCTGTTCTTCGCGGTGTACACCGCCGCGGCCGTCGCCGCGCCCGGCTCGGCCCTCGTCACCGGGTACGGCCAGCCGCTCTCCTCGCTCTGGCTGGCGGCGACCGCCTGGGGCTCGCTGGCGGTCGGCCGGCCGTTCACGCTGGGCATCGCCCGGGCCCGGGTGCCCGAACACCTCTGGCGCAGCCCGCTGTTCCTGCGGGTGAACCGCCACATCACCGCGGTGTGGGCCACCGCCTTCACGCTGTCGGGTGCGGGCGGGGCGCTGCCGCGCCACTACCGGCCCGAGGCGGGCACGGCCCGGACGGTGCTGACGGTCGCCTCGTTCGTGCTGCCGATCCTGTTCACCGTCCGCTACCCGGAGATCGCGCGCGCCCGGCGGGCCGGCGCCGGGGAGAAGGCCGCGGACTGACCGCCTCCCGGAGCCGCGCGGGGGGGGGCCGCGGGCCGGTGTCAGCGGCGGGCGGCGGTGCGGCGCGCGGGCGGGGTGATGCGCACGCGCCGGGTGGCGGGCGCCTTCTCGATGTCGTCGAGCTGGGCCGTGACGGTGCTGCGCAGGTCGTCGTAGTCCTCGAAGCAGTGGTCGTTGAACAGGGTGTGGCCCGTCCACATCAGGTTGGCGCACACCTGCGCGGGCACCTGCCCGGTCTGCGCGCCCATGCCGACCAGCGCCACCGAGCGGATGCTGCCCGGCGCCGCGGCGTTCTGCCGGTGCACGGCCTGGAACGCGGCGGCGCAGGCCAGCGCCACGTTGAGGGTCTGGCTGACGTTCTGCGAGGAGGACTCCATCGTCGGCGCCGAGATCAGGAACCTCGGGTTGACCGCGCCGGAGGGGACGCAGACGGCGCTGCCGACCGGCAGCCGGCCGGCGAACCCGTCCCGGATCGCCCGCTGCACCCGCAGCTGGATCCCGGCGCCGAGGTGCCGCTTGATCACCGCGTCGACCCCGCCGTCCATCCGGCCGCGGGAGTTGGTGGGGGTGACCCAGGCGTCGACCTGCTCGTCGAGGATCGAGCCGCGGTGGATCTCGACCCCGGGGGTGTCGGCGAACGCGGCGCGCCAGGACTCCACCACGGTGGTGTTGATGTCGGTCAGCACGACCCTCAGCGGCGGCTGCAGCGGGTTCTCGGTCATGGTTCGGCTCCTCCCGGACGAGCGGTCTTCCGTCGTCCATGAACCTAGGGGGCGGCACCGACAGCGCCGCCGGGTCCGCTCGGCGCCGCGGTCGGTTGTCACTCGCGGACGGTAGGACTGGAGTCGCCGTCGGGGAACTGACGGTCCGTCCCCGCCATCCGTTCGCACGGTTCGACGATTCCGGAGCAGCGCCACCATGACCGAGGCCACCACCCCCGCCCAGCCCGACCCGAACGACCCGCTGGCGCTCACGGAGCTCTTCACCGGCGGCGGCGAGCCGTGGCTGCCGCTGCTGAAGCCGGTCGTCGAGGCGCAGGCCGACGCGGCCGCGTTCATCGGCCCGAACCGCGGCCCGGCGGTCGTCCCCGTCCGCGAACTCACCTTCCAGGCGCTCAAGCCGCATGCGCCGCACAAGTGGAAGGTGGTCGTCTTCGGCCAGAACCCGTACCCGCGGCCGGAGAGCGCCACCGGCATCGCGATGTTCGACAACACCTTCCACGACTGGAAGGACAGCCAGTTCGGCCGGGTCGTCAGCATCCGCTGCCTCATCAAGGCGGCGGCGATGTGGAAGTACGGCATCCCGAAGAAGACGCCGATCGCCGACGTCCGGGCGCTGCTGAAGGAGCGGGACACCGTCCAGCCGCCGGAGTGGTTCCAGGCGATGCTCACCCAGGGCGTGCTGCTGCTGAACGCGGCGCTGACCGCGAGCGGCGACGGCTCGGTGGGCGCCGACCGGCACACCGCGTTCTGGCGCCCGGTCGCCGAGCGGATCGTCGAGGAGATCCTCCGGGCCAAGCAGGACGCCGACGAGGCGGACCGCAGCGTGGTGTTCGCGTGGTGGGGCGCCCATGCGCGGAACCTGAAGAAGGTCGTCCTGGAGCTGCAGCAGAAGTACCCGGGGGTGGAGGTCCGGCACATCGACCACGCCAATCCGGCGGCGCAGGGCGACATCTTCTGTGACGGCGACCACTTCGACATGGTGAACACCGCGCTGGCGTCCATGGGCGCCGATCCGGTGGACTGGCTGCCCAGCACGGGGTGGAACGCCCACACCGCGGACGGCGGCGGCGCGGACGGCGACGGCACCGCGGAGCGGATGGGCGCGTTCATCGCCTCCACCATGGAGCTGCACCAGCTCTACCTGGACCGGCTCGCGAGCGTCAAGGACGAGGGCCTCGAACTGCCGGAGATCACCGGCGTGTTCGACACTCCGCTGATGGACTTCCGGGACGCCGTCGCCCCGGTGGCGGCGCTGCTGCGCGGCCTGGACCGGCACGTGGAGCGGTCGTACGAGTTCGGCAAGCGGCGGGCGGACGAGGCACCGGGCGGGCTGTCCGCGGACGCCGTCGCGGCCGTGTACCTCTACACCTGCGAGTCCGCCTTCTACCGGGAGATCAACGCCGTGCTGCGGTCGCCGGACCGGAGCCGGCTGGTGCCGTACCTCGCCTATCTCCGGCTGCTGTTCTCGGCCGTCTCGCAGCTGCCGGCCCGCACCGGGCCGCTCTGGCGCGGCGTCGCGCTGGACCTGCGCGCCCAGTACCCGCTGGGGCGGACGGTGACCTGGTGGGGCGTCTCCTCCTGCACCTCCGAGCCCGGCGTGGCCCGGGGCTTCCTCGGCAGCCGCGGCAGGCGGACCCTCTTCGAGGTGGTGCCCTCCCGTGCCGTGGGCATCCGCGACTTCTCGGCCTTCACCGGCGAGGAGGAGTTCATCCTGCTGCCGGGCACCCAACTGGAGGTGACGGAGGTCCGCAGCGAGCGCGGCGGCCTGTGCACGGTGCGGCTGACGGAGGTCGCGGAGGGTCCGATGGTGTCCTGAGCGACGGCGGCGGCCGGGTCCGGGACCCGGCCGCCGGCCCGCGGCCGGTCGCCGTCAGAAGTCGCGGAGGCGGCCGAACGGGACGATGGACGTCCAGGAGCCCTTCGTCACCTTGTAGATCGAGGCGACCTGGTTGTGGGTGTCGCCGAACTCGTCGAAGGAGACGTCGCCGGTGACACCGAAGAAGGAGACGTTCTGCAGCGCGTCCGCGACGGCCTTGCGCAGGTCGGCGCCGGCGAGCTCCTGGTTGGTCTGCCGGGCCTTGGCGACGGCCTGGATCACCGCCCAGGTGGAGTCGTAGCCGTACGGGCCGAAGGGGCCGGGCTCCTCCTTGTAGCCGGCCGCCTTGTAGGCGTCGAGGTAGCCGAAGGCCGAGGCGAGGCCCTCGACGGAGATGCCGGGCTGGCTGGCGAGGTCGCCGTTGGAGGACGTGCCGGCGGCCTTGATGAAGCCGTCGGTGTGCAGGCCGTCGCCGCCGGCCAGCGGCACCTTCACCCCGGCGGCCTTGAGCGCCGCGGAGAGCGGTCCGCCCTCGGGGTGCTCGCCGCCGTAGTAGACGATGTCCGGGTCCTGCGCCGCGACCAGTTGGGCGATCTTCGCGAAGTCGGTGGTGCCCGGCTTCACGGTCGTGCGGTACACCACCTTGCCGCCGACCTCCTCGAAGGCGGTCGCGAACTCGGCGGCGAGGTTGCTGCCGTAGGCCTTGGTGTCGCTGATCACGGCGGCGCGGCCGGCCTTCAGCCGGCTGTGCGCGTAGTGGGCGAGCAGCGGGCCCTGCACGGCGTCGGTGGTGACCGTCCGGAAGTAGGTCGGGTACTGGCGCTTCTTGCCGTTGGCGCGGTAGTCGGCGCCCCAGGTCAGCCCCGGTGCGGTGTTGGACGGGGAGACCTCGGCGAGGCCGGCCTGCGCCATCACCGGCGCCATCAGCAGCGCGCCGGAGGAGGTCAGCGGGCCGACCACGCCCATCACCCGCGGATCGGCCACGAACAGGTCGCCGTTGGACTTGGCCTTCTGCTCGTCCGCCTCGTCGTCCTTCGCGTCGAGCACGAACTTCACGCCTGGGACGACGTTCTTGGCGTTGGCCTTGGCGATGGCCAGTTCGGCGGAGTTCCGGATACCGAGCCCCAGGTCGGCGAGCTTGCCGGTCAGCGGGCCGTCGACGCCGATCACCACGGTGACGGTCGATCCGGAGCCGAGCACACCGGACGAACAACCCGACAGCAGCACGGCGCAGACCACACCCAGGGCGGACGCCCTGGGCCTTGAGAATCCGGTCACTGGCACATCCCTTGCTGAGTGGGTTTGCTCATGGGACGCCGGACCGCGCGCCGACCGGGGGCCGCTGGTGGCGGCACGGGCGCGCAGGGAGGGGCGACGGCTGTCCGGGCCCATGAAATCCGCACGGGGGCACGGCAGTCGGCACCTCTGTGGACGGTCCGGCGAGGGACGGCGGCCCGGCTGCCGGCGGCACTGCCGACATGTCCGGATCACCGACCGGCGTCCATGGGGCGCGACCCTATGGTCTGTCACCGGGAGCGTCAACGGGTTCGTCCGAACACAACCGGTGACGGCGAGACACCCGCCGAGCTGCCGGATTGGCCCGGACGGCCCGGAGCGGGGACCCACTACCGGCCGGTACGACCGACCGGTAGGGTGCCGCAGAGCCGTGCGCGGGTCCCGGCCGGCGGCTATCCCGCCATGGGCCGGTACGGCACCGGGGCCGGGCGTTCGGCCGCCGCCCGTTCGCGTGCGTAGAGCTGTGCGAGCAGCGGGATCTCGTACAGCGCCGCGTGCGCGGTGACTTCGCCGAGCCTGCAGTGCAGGACGGAGACCTCGATCATGCTGTCCAGCACCCGGCGGGCGACCTCCTCTCCGCAGCCGAGCACGGACATCGCCTCGGCGAGGGTGAACAGCGGGCGGGGCAGCCGGCCGAAGGCGCACAGTACGGCGCGCACGACGGCGGGCAGTCCGGCCCACCAGACGGCGAGTTGGCGGCGGACGGCGAGGTCGCCCGCGGCGAGTTCGTCCAGCAGGGCCGGGCTGCGGGCCAGCCGGGCCGCGTACTCGGCGGCCGAGAGCTGGTGCAGCACGGCGAGTTTGGTGCCGCAGACCCGCACCGCGAGCGGCAGCCGGCCGACGCCGTCGACGATCCGTTCGGCGGCCTGCCGGTCGCCGCGGATGCGGCCGTCGCCGACGATCCGGTCGAGCAGTTCGACGGCCTCGTCCGAGGCGAAGGGTTCGAGCTCCAGCCGCTGGACGGGGCCGAGCCCGGCCAGTCGCGTCCGGCTGGTGACCAGCACGGCGCTCGGCCCGGAGCCGGGCAGAAGGTGGCGGATGCCGCCCTCGTCGGGGGCGTCGTCCAGGACGAGCAGCAGGCGGCGGCCGGCCAGCCAGGACCGCCAGAGCGCCGCGGCCTCCTCCTCGTCCTCCGGGACGGACCCCACCAGGCCGGTGGCGCGGCAGAGTTCGGCGAGCAGCGAGGCCGGGTGGCGGGGTGTGCCGTCCGAGCGCCGCAGGCGCACGGTGAGACAGCCGTCCGGGAAGCGGCCGGCCAGGCGGTGCGCGACGTGCACGGCGAGGGAGGTCTTGCCGACGCCGACCGGGCCGCTCACCACCACCCGCCGGCCCTCGCCGGCGAGCAGGGCGGTCAGCCGGGCGACCTCCTCGCGGCGGCCGGTGAAGTCCGGCAGGTCGGCGGGCAGGACGGTCTGCGGGACGCGCGGTGCACCGGGGGCGGCCGCCCGGGGCGCGGGCCCGGCCGGGCCGCTCCCGTCCAGCATGCCGCGGTAGAGCGTCTCCAGCGCCGGGCCGACCCGCAGCCCGAGTTGGCGGGCCAGGTGCTGGCGGAGGTCGTCGTAGACGGCGAGGGCGGCGCTCTGCCGCCCGGAGCGGAACAGGGCGGTCATCTGGGCGGCGCAGAGCCGTTCCCGCATGGGGTGTTCGGCGACGGTCTCGGCGAGCGCCTCGGCGACCGCGGGCGCGTGGCCGAGGTCGAGTTCGGCCTCGGCCCAGTCCTCCAGCACGGCGAGGCGGCGCAGTTCGCGCCGTTCGGCCCGGTCGCGCAGCAGCTCGGAGTGGCCGAGGTCGGCGAGGAAGGGCCCGTGCCACAGGTCGAGCGCCTCGCGCAGCAGGGCGGCGCCGTGCGCGCCGGCGCCGAGGCGGATCGCCGACTGTCCGGCGCGGGCGAGCTCCTCGAAGCGCAGGACGTCGAGTTCGGCGGCGGCGACGCGCAGTTGGTAGCCGGTGTGGTGGTGCACGATCCGGTCGCCGTCGGTGGTCTCGCCGAGCAGTTTGCGCAGGGCGGAGACGTAGGCCTGCAGGTTCTTGCGGGCGGAGCGCGGCGGTTCGTCGCCCCAGACCGCCTCGGTGAGCAGGTCGACGGAGACGGCGGCGTTGGGGTGGCAGAGCAGGGCGCCGAGGACGAGGCGCTGTTTGACGGGGCCGAGCGGCAGCGGCCGTCCGCCGGCCTCGACGAGGAGTTCGCCGAGCACCCGGAAGCGCAGGTCGGCCGTGGCGGGGCGGCCCGCGCGGTCGGCGGCGGCGGACAGGTGGTCCAGCGTCACAGGTGCTCCTTCGGGAGGGGTGCGGGCAGGAGCGGTGCCGGGCCGTTCGGCCGGCCCGGGTCACGGGTCGACGGCCGGACGGGGTCCGGTCGGTGCGGCGGGGCGGGGCGGGCGCGCCGGCGGCACGCACGGGCTCGGGTGCCGGGGCTGCGGGGCGCCGTGGAACGGTCGGCGCAGAAGGGTCGGCGCGGCGGCCTCGCGGATGCGGCAGGAGGTGCAGCGGCACCGGGTGCAGCGGCGGGCAACGTCCCTACGGCCAAAGGGAGTCGGCGCGCGGCTCGAACTCGGCGAGCACTTCACGGGCGCGGCGCAGGTGCACCCGCCGGCGGGCGGCCCGGACGAGGAGGGCGATCCCGACGGCGACCGGCAGGGCCGCCGCCAGCAGGGCGCGCGGCAGGAGGTGCAGGCGCTTCATCGGGGTCGGTCCGTCCTCTCAGTGGCCCCAGGCGGTGTCCATCGGCTCCTGCGGGTCCTCCGGGTCGCCGCCGATGATGCCGCCGTGGCCGTGGCCGCCGGAGACCGGCGTGGTGGTGGGGGTGGGCGTGGCCGGGGCGGTCACGGCCGGGGCGGGGGTGCCGTCCGCGGCGGCCGCCTGCACCGCGAGGACGGGCACGCCGAACACGGCGAGGCCGGTGGCGACAGCGGCGGAGACGGCCAGCGTGCGGGCACGGTTCATCGGTTCCCCTTGGTGTGTGGAGTGCGGCTCGTCCGTTGTGGGCCGGACGGCTTCGACACCCGGAAGCCTGCCGCGCCGGCGGGGGCGGGCCAAGGGGTGACGGGCTGCAGCTTGCTGCATGCAGCAAGCCACCCCGCGGGACGAATCGGGCGGATCCGCCGCTACACCAGCATAGTTACCAACTAGTAGGCCTGCTGGTCGACGGGCAGCCCGGTGTGCGCCGCGAGGAAGGCCAGGCTGTCGGCGAGCAGGTCCACGGTGGCGCCGATGCCGCGCTCGCCGTGCCCGAGGCCGTACTCCTGACGCAGCAGCACCGGGCCCGGACCGCTGCTCGCGGCCTGCAGCGCGGCTGCCGTCTTGCGGGCGTGCAGCGGGTCGACCCGGGTGTCGCCGTCCGCGACGCCGAACAGCACGGCCGGGTAGCGGACCCCGTCGCGGACCCGGTGGTAGGGCGAGTAGCCGTGCAGCACGGCGAGTTGCTCGGGGTCGGCGGCGGTGCCGTACTCCTGCGACCAGCTCGGGCCCATCCCGGACAGCTCGTAGCGCACCATGTCGAGCAGCGGGGCCACCGCGACGACGGCGGCGTACCGGTCGGGTCTTCTGGTGAGCGCGGCGGCGACGGTGAGGCCGCCGTTGGAGCTGCCGATCAGGGCGAGCCCGCCGGGCGGCGTCCAGCCCTCGGCGGTCAGGTGCGCGGCGGCGGCGTCCAGGTCGTCGAAGGTGTTGTGCTTGAGCTCGCGCCGCCCGGCCCGGTGCCACTGCTCGCCCTCCTCGCCGCCGCCGCGCAGACAGGCGAAGGCGTAGACGCCGCCGGCCCGCACCCACGCCAGCGCCTGGACGGCGAACCCGGGCAGCACGGACGCGCCGAACCCGCCGTAGCCGCTCAGCACGGTCGGCCGGGGGCGGTCCGGCCGGCCGGTCGGCGAGACGACGAACATCCGCACGGGGGTGCCGTCGTGGGACGGGTACACCAGCAGCCTCACCTGCGCGCCGCCGGTGTCGGGCGCGCCCTCGGGAGCGGCCCACAGCGCGGTCGTGCCGGTCGCCGCGTCGTGGCAGAGCACCTGGTTGGGCGTCACGTGGTCGGTGTAGCCGAACCAGACGCGGGTGCCGCCGTCCGGGTCGGTGCGCAGCGGTCCGACCGCGCCGGCGCCGGGCAGCGCCGCCCGGTCGTACCGGGTGCCGTCGGCCGCGTCGTGCAGGGTGACCTCGGCGACGCCGTGCCGCGTCCGGGTGACGGCCAACAGGGTACGGCCGGGCTCGGGCCCGTCCAGGACGGCGAGGTCCTCCAGCACCGCCTCCGGGTCCTCGGGCAGCAGGACGGTGCGGTCGTCGGGGCGGGCCGGGTCGGCGGTCTCGATCCGGCCGCGCGGGGCGCCGTCGCGGGTGAGCAGGTAGAGCCGGCCGCGCCGGACGGTGGCGGTGGTGCGGGCGTCCGCGGCGAGCCGGAGTGTGCTGAAGTCCGGCCGTTCCGGGCCGGTGGCGGCGAGGTCGGCGAGCCGGACCTCGGTGCCGGGCGAGGCACCGGCGGTGGCGGTGACGATCAGCCAGCGGCCGTCCTCGCTGACGGAGACGGCGTAGAACTGCCGCGGGTCGCGGCCCTCGCCGAACACCGGGACGTCCTCGGCCGGGTCGGTGCCGACCCGGTGCAGCCAGACCCGGCGGTGGTAGCGCTCCTCCCCCGGATGCAGTTCGGGCGGCAGCCGCCGCACGTAGTAGAACGCCCCGCCGCCGGGCAGCCAGGCGATCGCCGAGCGCCGCAGCCGGTCGACCGGGCCGTCCAGGACGGCGCCGGTGGCGACGTCCAGCACGTGCAGCACGGAGTCCTCGGTGCCGCCGGTGGAGGTCTGCACGGCGATCCGGGCGCCCTCCCGGGACGGCGCCCAGGCGTCCAGCACGGTGCCGCCGGACGGGTCCAGGGCGAGCGGGTCGAGCAGGGTGCGCTCGGCACCGTCCTCGGTGACCACCAGGGCGGGCCGGTCGGCGCCGGGGCGGCCACGGGTGTGGAACCGCAGGCCGCCGCAGGTGACGGGGGCGCTGACCGAGCCGGTGTCGAGCAGGCCGGTGAGGGTCCGGTGCAGGTCCGCGAGACCGGGCCAGCCGGCCCGGTGCGCGCGGAACAGCTCCTCCTGGGCCCGGCACCAGGCGACCGTCGCGGGGGCGGCGGCGTCCTCCAGCTCCCGGTACGGGTCGGCGATCCGCAGGCCGTGCAGCTCCTCCACCAGCTCCCGCCGCGGCGCGGTCGGGTACACGGGCAATCCGGTCACGGTCGGCACGGTCACGGCGGCTTCCTCGGTCGTGGTGGGGGTAGCTCATGGGGGCTGGGGGAGAACTGCGCAGTCCGGGGTGGGCATGTCGACGGCACGGGACAAGCCCCGATCCGCACGGAGGCCCGCATCCGAACTGCACAGCCCCGCGCCCCTGGGGCGATCGGCCGTCTCAGGCGGCGACGGCGGTGCTCCCGTCCGGGGCGGGCTCCGGGGCGGGCTCGGTGGCCGGTTCCTTCCGGGGCGTGCCGAGGCCGGACTCGCGGAGCATCGGGACGGCGGCGACCGCGGTGGTGGCGGCGATCAGCGCGGCGATCAGCAGCCAGGTCTGCGGAATGCCGAGGCCCTCCAGGGCGAGGCCGGTGAGGACGGGTCCGACCGCGGCGAGCCCGGCGATCAGCAGGTCGGCGGCGGTGCTGATCCGGCCGAGCAGGTGCCGCGGGGACTGGCTGATGAGCGCCTGGCCGACCACGATGCCGGCCGGCGGCGTGAGCAGGATCAGCAGGACGAGCAGCGGCCCGACCACCCAGGGCAGTGCGGTGAAGGCGATCACGGCCGTGCCGCCGGCCCACACCGCGCCGATGACCAGGAAGAGCTGCCCCGGCCTGAGCACCTTGAGGACGCGCGGTGCGGCGAGCGAGCCGAGCACGGCGCCGACGCCGGCGCAGGCGAGCACGGTGCCGATGGCGGTGCCGCCGCTGCCGCCGTCCCGGAGGGTGACGACCATGGCGACCTCGGAGGCCGCGCCGACCAGGTTGAGCAGGGCGCCGAAGAGCAGTGCCCGCAGCAGGGCGGGCTGCCGGAGCAGCCAGCGCAGGCCGGCGGTGGGGCTGTTGTCGGTGCGGGTCCCCGGTTCGGCGGGGGCGGGGCGGGTGGCCATCCGCAGCAGCAGCACGGCGGAGACGGCGTAGGAGGCGGCGTCCGCGGTGAACGGCAGGATCCGGTCGACGGTGAACAGCCAGCCGCCGAGGAAGGGGCCGATCAGCGAGGCGGCGGCCAGCGCGGCCTGGTCCTTGGCGAGCGCGTCGGAGAGGTGCTCCTCGGCGACGACGTCCCGGACGGCGATGGTGGAGGCGGGGGCGAAGACCGCGGTGGCCACGCCCTCGACGACGGCGACGGCGAGCAGCTGCGGGTAGCCGAGCACGCCGAGTCCGGCGGCGGCCGGGACGGAGCCGACGGCGACCAGGCGGACGAGGTCGGCGCCGAGCATCAGCCGCCGGCGGTCGACCTTGTCGGCCAGCTGTCCGGCGGGGATCCGCAGCAGCATCCTGGTCAGCAGTGAACAGGTGGCCACCAGTCCGGCCCGGGCGGCGCCGCCGCCGAGGGAGAGCACGAGCAGCGGGAACGCGATCAGCGACATCTGGGAGCCGAGCGTCGACAGCGCCGAGCCGATCCAGTACCGCCTGAAGTCCCTGTTCGCGCTCAGCACTCCGGGTTCAGCCATCGTCCACCTCCGAGGTTGTGCCGGCGTCAGAGTCGGCCGGCCGTGTGCAGCAGGTCGAGCAGGGCCGCGTCGACCTCGTCCTGGAAGACGGCCAGTGCGGCGGCGTTCTCGCCGTGCTGGTACTGGTCGTCGCAGGTGATCCAGCGGCCCTCGGTGCGGTCGGCCGGCAGGTAGCCGTCGGCCAGGGTGCCGACCTCCCAGCCGGGCCGGCCGGCAGTCTCCCAGCAACTGGAGAGCACGCCGTCGGCGTTGACCACCGCGCCGTAGCGGCCGTCGTGGTACGTGCAGGCCTGGCAGCCGTCGTTGGGGCGCGGCCTGGTCAGCGCGAAGCCGAGTTCCAGGGCGCGGGCGTGCCAGCGGGTGAAGTCCGCGGCGAGGCCGCTGCCGTAGGCGAGTTCGTTGCCGTAGCCGACGCCGACGTCGCCGACCAGGGCGAACTGGAGCCCGCAGCGGGCCGGGTCGAGGCCGGCGGCGAGGCGTTCCAGCAGGGTGTCCATGCCGTGCCGGTTGTGGTGCGAGACGTTGATCCGCAGGTGCCAGCGGATCGACTCGGCGGCCGCCATCGCCTTGGCCACGTTGTGCACGATCGCGTCGAAGGTGCCGCCGCCGGAGCGGCGGATCCGGATCGCGTCGTGCTCCTCGCGGTCGCCGTCGAAGGTGATCTGGACGGACCTGAGGCCGGCCGCGTTCAGCTCCTTGGCGATCAGCGGGGTGAGCATCGTGCCGTTGGAGATCATGCCGGCCTCCAGCTCGCCCAACTCGGCCGCGCGGTGCAGCAGTTCCCGGGCACCGCGGAAGTTGAGCAGTGGCTCGCCGCCGAACAGCATCACGGCCAGCCGGTCCAGCCCGGCCTCGGCCATCCGCTGCCGGGTGAAGTCGAGGACCTCGCCGATCATTTCGGAGGTCAGCCGGGCGTGCTTGATCCGCGGCGGCCGGTTGCCGCCCTTCGGGTCCTGACCGGTGTTCTGGAAGCAGTAGCCGCAGCCGAGGTTGCAGTCGGTGCTGGTGAGCACCGTCAGCGAGTAGGAGCGGAAGGCCCTGGCGTCGAGCAGCCCGGTGTCCCGCAGCCGCTGCTCGGCCGCGGGTGCGAGGGCGCCGTCCGGGCCGACCTGGCCGGGGCGGAGCCGGGCGACTCCCCCGTCACCGAGGAACCACCAGCCGGCGTCGGCCCTGCGGAGCAGGCGGTACCGGTCGGCGCGGAGGGCGGGCTGGGTTACGGGCACGGTGACCTCCATGGGCCTGGGAAGGGGGACGGGGCCCGCCGGACGGCGGGCCCCGTTGGCCGGGTCGATCAGTTCGAGGTGCCGGTGTTGATGACGCACCAGGGGGTGTCCTCGGCGTCCGCGGTGTGGGCGACCACCTCGAGGTCCTCGTCGTCGAGCTTGGTGGTGCCGGTGTTGATGACGCACCACGGGGTGTCCTCGGTCTCGCCGCTGTGGGCGACGACCTCGACGTCCTCGTCGACGTTGGTCTTGCCGGGGTGGGCTCGGTGTTCTCGGCCATGGTGGTCTCCAGTCCTGGTTCGGCGGGCGGGCCCGGTCGGAACGCCCGGCTCGGTGCTGCGGCCGGCGGTTCGTCCGCCGACACCGAGAAAGCTAGGAACGCCCGGCACGAAGGCGGTTCAGCCGCGGTACAGGACGGTCCGTGCGCAGGTCGGAGCCGGTGGCGGACCTCCCGCGGTGGCGCCGCGGCACCGTCCGGGCCGCCCCGCACCCGCCGTGGCCTGCGGATGTACCGGATCCGGGGCGCCGCCGAACCGGCCGCCGACCGCGGGCGGGCACGGTGGCAGGGACGGTGGCGGGGACGGCCCTGCTGCGGGAGGAGGTGGACGATGGACCTGGCCGAACTCGTGGGCCTGCGCCCGACGCCCTGCGCCGGCCTGCTGCTGACGCTCACCCGCCGCTGCCCGCTCAGCTGCGCGCACTGCTCGACCGCCTCCGACATGCGGGGCACCGACCCGGCCGGGGGCGGACTGCTGCGCCTCGTCCGGTCGTTCACCGCGGCCGACCGGCCGGAGCTGGTGCTGCTGACCGGCGGCGAGCCGCTGCTGCGGCCCGAGCTGGTCGCCGAACTCGCCGACGCTGCACGGGTGTCCGGGGCGCGGACGGCGGTGCTCAGCGGAATGTTCTTCGCCCGCGGCGGCCGTGTTCCGGACCGGATCGCGGCGGCGATCGGCCGGGTGGACCACTTCTCCGCCAGCCTGGACGCCTTCCACGAACGGGAGGTGCCGCGCGCGGACGTCTTCGCGGCGCTGCGCACCGTGCTGGACGGCGGGGTCCCGGTGAGCCTGCACCTGACCGGCAGCGGCCCGGACGACCCGTACCTCGCCGAGGTCACCGGGCAGGTGCACCGGGTCTTCGGCGGCGCCGTGCCGATGCTGGTCAACGAGGTGCGCGCGGTCGGCCGGGCGGCGGGCTGGGCGGCCCGGCAGTCGGCACCGGGCCCGGACGGCCGGCCGGTGCCCTGTGCGATGGCCGCCTGGCCGGTGATCGCCGCGGACGGCGCCGTGCTCGCCTGCTGCAACCAGCAGGTGGTGGACCGGCGCCCCGTCCCCGCGCACCTGCTGCTCGGCCACACCGACCGCGACGACTGGGCCACCGTACGCCGCCGGGCACTGACCGGGCCGGTGCTGCGGATGGTCCGCGCGGTCGGCGCCCCGCACCTGTACGCCCGGTTCGGCGCGGCGGCCGACTGCACGGACACCTGCGCCGGCTGCCGCGCCCTGCCGGACCACCCGGCCGTGTACGCGGCCGCCGCCCGGACGGGCGCCGGGCCGGTCGGCGAACTGCTCGACCTGGAGGCCGCCCGCAGCCAGGCCGCGGCCGGGCCGGCCGCCCTGGTCCGCCGCTTCGGCAGCCCGTCGTGGGCCGACCTGGTCACCCCCGGCACCACGCCGCCCAACCGCCCGCACAGCCCTGCCCCGCTGCCGTGCACCTCCGCCCCGCTCCCGCGCACCTCCGCCCCGCTCCCGCGCACCTCCACCCCGCTCCCGCTCGGAGAAGCCCGATGACCTCCGCACCGCCCTCCCGCAGCACCGCCCTCCGGCTGACCCTCGACCTGGCCGCCCTGCCGCTGCAGGCCGCGGCCACGGCGCTGTGGCGGCCGGACGGCCTGGGCGAGCGCTACGCCGCCTACCTGCGCGCGATGCACGCGGTGGTGCGGGCCTCCGTGCCGTTGATGGAGCTCGCCGCCCGGCGCTGCGCCGGGGCCGGACCCGGGGACCGGGTGGCCGGTCCGCTCGGCGCCTACCTGGAACGGCACGTCGAGGAGGAGCGCGGCCACGACGACTGGCTGCTGGAGGACCTGGCGGCCGCCGGCACCGCGCCGGACGCGGGCCCGCCGCCGGTGGCCGCGGCACGGCTGGTCGGCCCGCAGTACTACTGGATCGAGCACGTCCACCCGGTGGCACTGCTCGGCTACATGACGGTGCTGGAGGGCCATGCGCCCGCGCCGTGGCTGGCCGGCCGGCTCGCCGCGGACACCGGCCTTCCGGCGGCGGCCTTCCGCACCGTGCACGACCACGCCGTCCTCGACGCCGGCCACCGGGCCGACCTGGACGCCCTGTTGGACGGCCTGCCGCTGGACGTCCGGCAGGAGAGCGCCGTCACCGTGAGCGCCCTGCACACCGTCACCGCCACCACCCACCTGTTCCGTTCGCTGGCCCACCCCGGCCCGTCCTCCGGAGACCGCGCATGAACCCCGCCGACGACCCCGTGCTCACCGCCCTCGCCGCGGCCGGCTTCCCCGTCGACACCTTCACCGAGGAGCAGCTGGGGGTGTTCCGCACCCTCGGTCCGGAGGAGCTGGCGCTGCTGCTCGATCTCAAGGCGCGCCTCGACGAGGTGGAGCCGGAGGTGCAGGCGCACAGCACGGTGGCCGGCGGCGCACTGTTCTGACGTCCCGGATCCGACGATCCGTCACTTCTTCGGAGAGGAGGCCGTCGTGGCCTGTCCCAGCTGCGCGGGCGAGCCGCCCGACGGGGCCCGTTTCTGCCCGTACTGCGGGGCCGCGCTCGCCCCGCGGGCCGTCCCCCCGGTGCGCGCGGACGAGCGCCGGATGGTCAGCGTGCTCTTCTGCGACCTGGTCGGCTCCACCGCGCTCTCCGGCCGGCTCGACCCGGAGGCGCTGCGTTCGGTGACCCTGCGGTACTTCGAGCTGATGACGGAGCGGATCGAGGCGCACGGCGGCCGGGTCGAGAAGTTCATCGGCGACGCCGTGATGGCCGTGTTCGGCATCCCGGTGATGCACGAGGACGACGCCCGCCGGGCGGCCGCCGCCGCGCTCGACATGGTCGACGCGCTGGCCGGTCTGAACGACGGGCTTGCCGCCCTCGGGGTGCGGCTGAACGTCCGGATCGGCGTCAACACCGGTGAGGCGGTGGCCAGTACGGACGCCTCCGCCCGGCAGGCGCTGGTCTCCGGCGAGGTGGTGAACGTGGCCGCCCGGCTGGAGCAGAACGCCGCCGCCGGCGAGATCCTGATCGGCCCGGACACCCTGCGGGCGATCGGCCCGAACGCGGCGCTGACCGAACCGGCCGGCCCGCTCGCCCTCAAGGGCAAGACCGAGCCCGTCCCCGCGCACCGGCTGCTGGCCCTGCACGGCGACGCCCCGGAGCTGCTCCGCCGCTTCGACACCCCGTTCGTCGGACGGGAGGACGAACTGCTGCTGCTCGACCGGGCATTGGCCCGCACGGTGACCGGCGGAGGCGGGCTGCTCACCCTGCACGGCGAGGCCGGGCTCGGCAAAACCCGGCTGGTCCGCGAGTGGCTGGCCCGCACCGGGGTGCGGCACGGCGCCGGCCGCTGCCGCCCGTACGGCGACCGGGGCAGCCTGGCCCCGCTCGCCGACGCGATCCGGCCGCTGCTCGCCGGCGGCGGACACCCGCTCCCCGCCGAGTCCGTGCGGCTGCTGGAGGCCGGACTGCTGCGCGACGGCACCCCCGACCCCTCGGTGGAGGAGACCTGCGCCGCACTGGCCGCCGTGCTCGGCTCGCTGGCCGGCGCCGAGGGGCTGGTGCTGGTCGTCGACGACTTCCACTGGGCGGGTGCGCTGCTGCGCACCGTGCTGCGCCGGCTCGCCGACGACCTCGCGGCGCGGCCCGTGCTGCTGCTCTGCCCGGGCCGGCCGGAACTGCTCGACCAGGACCCGGAGTGGGCCCGCCGCTCGGCGGCGGTCGCGCTCGGCGGGCTGTCCGACGTCGACTGCGCCCGGCTGGCCGCCGGCCTGGTCGAGGTCGCCGGCCATGGCGCCGAGGCGGGTGCGGCGCTGCTGGAGCGCGCGGAGGGCAATCCGCTGCACCTGGAGCAGCTGCTCGCGATGGCCGCGGAGGGGCACGGCGCGGGCGGGCTGCCGCCGACCGTGCAGGCGCTGCTCGGCGCCCGGATCGACGCGCTGGCGCCGCCGGAGCGGACGACGCTGGCACTGGCCTCGGTGGTCGGCCGGGACTTCCGCGCGGAGGAGGTGACCGGCCTCGCCCTCGGCGGGCCGGAGAGCGGCCCGGGCGGCGAGCTGCGGGCGGACCCGGCCGGGCCGGACCCGGTGCTGCCCGCCCTGCACCGGCTGGACCGGCGGCGGCTGGTGGAACCGGCCGAACCGGCCGGCGGCTACCGCTTCCGCAGCGGCCTCGTCCAGGAGGTCTCCTACCGGGGCACCGCCAAGCGGGTCCGCGCCGAACGGCACGAGCGGGTCGCGGACCTGCTGGCCGCCCGCGGCGCCCCGGACGGCGCGGTCGGCGGGCACCTCGCGCTGGCGCACCGCTACCGCACCGAGCTCGGCCTGCTGGACGCCCGCACCGACGCGCTGCGCGCCCGGGCCGCCGACCGGCTGGCCGCCGCCGGGGCGACCGCGCTGCGCCGGGCCGACCTCGGCTGGGCGGAGGAACTGCTCGACCGGGCCGTCGGCCTGTACCGGCCGCAGGACGCGGGCCGGGCGGCGGCGGCCTGGCGGCTCGCCGAGGTGCGGCTGGCGGGCGGGCGCACCGACGAGGGCCGGGCCCTGCTGCAGGAGGCGGCGGCCGCCGGGGACGCGGTGCTCGCCGCGCACGCCGGCCTGGCCCTGGCCGTGCTCGACCCCGGGCCGGGGCTGCGCGCCGCCGCCGCGGCGGCCCGGGCCGCGCTGCCGCTGTTCGAGGCGGCCGACGACGACCTGGGTACCGCCCGGGCCTGCCTGCGGCTCGCCCAGGAAAGGCAGTTGGCGGGCCGGCACGGCGAGGCGGAGCAGCTGCTGCGGCGGGCCCTGGACGGTGCGGTGCGGGCGGACGCCGAACCGGAGCGGGCCGCCGCGCTCGGTGCGGTGGGCGTCTCGCTGTGGACGGGCCCGGTGCCGGTGGCGGAGGCCGTCGAGCGCTGCCGGGCGCTGCTGGCCCGGCACGGCGCGGGCCGGCGGACCGTCCGGCTGACCCTCAACTGTCCGCTGGCCGTGCTGCTCGCGCTGCAGGAGCGGTGGACGGAGGCCGAGGCGTGCCTGGCGGAGGCCGGGCGCCTGGCGCAGGAGCTCGCCTTCGCGGAGGCGGAGGTCTTCCTGCCGGTGTTCCGGGCCGCGGTGCACGCGGCCGCGGACCGGCCGGCGCGGGCCGTCGAGGAGCTCCGGCAGGCCGAGCGGGCCTGCCGGGTGCTGGGGGCGGCGGGCCTGCGCGGCCCGATCGCCCGCGGGCTCGCCCGGTCCCTGCTGGACTGCGGCGACACGGCTGCCGCCGAGGACGCCCTGAGCGGGCACCAGGACGGCCTGCCGCCGGCGGACGCCGCCGATCTGCACGGCACCCTCGCCCGGGTGGCGGCGCTGCGCGGCCGTCCGCAGGAGTGCGCCGCGCAGCTGCGCCGCTGCCGGGCGGCGGCCGGGGCGACTGACTCGCCGGTGGTCCGGGCGACCGCCGCCCTGGACGAGGCCAGGGCCGCGCTCGCACTCGGCGATCCGGCCGGGGCGGCCCGCGCCGCGGGCGAGGCGGCGGCCCTGCACACCGCCCAGGGGAACGCCGCGGGTCTGCGCGGGGCCGCCGCCGTGGCCGCCCTGGCGGAAGGGGCCGCGGCCGCCCGAACGACACAGGAGGAACAGCGATGACCAGTCCGACCGCGCTCACCTGGAGCCTGCGCGGCCGCAGTCCGGCGGACATCCCGATCACCGCCGACGGGCCCGAGGTGACGCCCGAGTGGGCGTGGGGCGGATCGACCGGCCGCGGGGTGCGGGTGTGCGTGGTGGACAGCGGCGTCGAACGCGACCATCCGATGGTCGGGCCGGTGGACGGCTCGTTCGTGGTGCTCAAGGACGAGGACGGGATCCGGGTCGAGCCGACCGACACCGGGGACGTCTGCGGGCACGGCACGGCCTGCGCCGGGATCGTCCGCCGCACCGCGCCGGACTGCGAGCTGTACAGCGTCCGGGTGCTCGGCGAGCGGTTCTCCGGCAGCGGGGACGTGCTGCTCGCCGGGCTGCGCTGGGCGGTCGAGCAGCGCTTCGACGTGGTGAACCTGAGCCTGTCCACGACCCGGACGCGGTTCACCGAGGAGCTGCGGGCGCTCGCCGACGAGGCGTACTTCCACCGCACCGCGATCATCGCCTCGGCGCACAACACCCCGGTGGAGAGCTTCCCGTGGCGGTTCTCCTCGGTGATCTCGGTGGGCAGCCACCAGGAGGACGACCCGGAGCTCCTGCTCTACAACCCGGCCCCGCCGGTCGAGTTCTTCGCGCCGGGGCAGAACGTCACGGTGCCCTGGCTGGGCGGCGCGACGATCCGCACCACCGGCAACAGCTTCGCCACGCCGTACCTCGCCGGCCTGGCCGCCCGGGTGCTCTCCAAGCACCCGCACCTGACGGTCTTCCAGCTCAAGGGCGCGCTGTACCAGGCGGCGTCCAACGTCCGCGCCGGCAACGGCCTCGACCACACCACCAGGGGTGCCCGATGAACGGAACCTGCCGCGCCGCCGAGACCGACCCGGTCGCCCGGGACCTGTTGCAGTCGGTGGTCGACACCGCCCGCGCGATCTTCGGCGCCGCCGCCAGCTCGATCTTCCTGCTCGACCGGGAGGCCGACGAACTGGTCTTCCAGGCCGTCTCCGGCGAGGGCGAGGACTTCCTGGTGGGGATGCGCTTCCCGGCGGGGCGGGGCATCGCCGGCTGGGTCGCCGGGTCCGGCGAGCCGATGGTGGTCGACGACCTGTCGCGGAGCGCCGGGTTCGCCCGCGACCTCGCCGAGAAGACCGCGTACGTGCCGAACGCGCTGATGGCGGCGCCGCTGCTCGGCCCGGACGGGGTGCTGGGCGTGCTGGAGGTGCTCGACCCGGCGCCGCAGGCCCGGGCCAGCCTCGGCGAGCTCGACCTGCTGGCGCTGTTCGCCCGGCAGGCCGCCACCGCGCTCGCGGCGGTGCTGGAGCGCCGGGCCGCCGACGCCGGGCAGGCCGCGGCCGCCCGGGTCCTCCAGGACCTGGACGACGCCGGCCGGGCCGCCGGGCTGCGTGCCCTGGAGGCCGTCCGCGACCTGCTCGCCGCGCACTGAGCGGGCCCGGACGGAAGGGGGAGGCGATGACCGCGCACTCGCCGCTCGGCGGCCGCTTCACCGCGGACCCGCACGGGGTGCTGGCCGGGCTCCGCGAGTCCTGCCCGGTCTCCCGGGTGACCACCCCGGCGGGCCGCACCGTCTGGGTGGTCACCCGCGAGGAGGACGTCCGGGCGGCCTTCACCGATCCGCGGCTCTCACTGGCCCGGACGGCCCCGCCCGCGGCCGGCCGGCCGCGCCGGGCCCTGGACATGACGCTGGTCGACTACGACCCGCCGGACCACACCCGGATCCGCCGGCTCGCCGCCCCGGCGCTCTCGGCGGCCCGGATCGCGGCGTACCGCCCCCTGGTGGAGCGGGCGGCCGGGGAACAGCTCGCCGCGCTGGCCGCCGACCGGCCGGTCGACCTCCTGGCGGGCTTCGCGGCGCCGTTCGCCTTCCGGGTGCTGTGCGAGGTGTTCGGCGTGGCGCAGGCCCACCGGGCGCCGCTGCGGGCCGTGGTCGACGACCTGATCGCGCACCGGGACGTCCCGGCGGCCCAGCGCCGACTGGACGCCTTCGTCCGGACGGGCGCGGCCGAGCGGCTGGCCCGTCCCGGTGGCGAGGACGCCTTCTCCCGGATCGTCGCCGCCTGGTCGCTCCGTACGGACGTCACCGAGGACGAACTCGCGGACCTGCTCGCGATGCTGCTGCTGGCGGGCTTCGACAGCACGGTGCAGATGCTCGCGATGGCGGTGCTGGCGCTGCTCGCCCACCCGGCGGAGCTGGCGCGGCTGGCCGCCGACCCGGCGCTGATGCCCGCCGCCGTCGACGAACTGCTGCGCTGGGACACCCCCGGCCCGTTCGCCACCACCCGCACCGCACTGGCGGACGTGCCGATCGGCGGCACGGTGGTGCCGGCGGGCAGCGGCGTCCTGCTGTCGGTCGCCGCCGCCAACCGGGACCCGCGCCGCCACCCCGACCCGGACGCCCTGCGGCTGGACCGGCCGACCGCGGCCCGCCAGCTCGGCTTCGGCCTCGGCCCGCACTACTGCCCGGGCGCCCCACTGGCCCGCCTGCAGCTCACCGCGGCCCTCTCCGCCCTGCTCAACCACCGACCCGACGTGCGGGCCGCGGTGCCGCCGGACCAGCTGCAGTGGGGCGGCGGCCCCCACCACCGCCGCCTGGCGGCCCTGCCCCTCCTCCTCGGCCCGCACCGCGACTAGGACAAGTTCTCGGATCATGGGCGCACCCCTGACGACCAGGTGCGCGAGCAGGCCGCGCCCGGACGGCGCCGGGTCGACGACGGCGAGCGGCCCGTCGGGGAACTTCGCGGGCTTCGCGTCGGCGGGTCTTCGGCGAGATCACCCCGGGCAGGCGATCACCCCACCGCGGAAGGCGAACAAGATCTGTCCTCCAGAGATCCACGAGGCACGGGACAGGGCCGGCACACGCACTCGTCCCAGCGCATTCCCGTCGAGCACGCCCTCGCCGACCACAACCGATGGAAGGGCCCGACCCGCTGGACCCACCGGCGCGACACCCTCCCGGACACCTACCTCGCCATCGCCGGCCCCGTCTCCGACCGCACCGCCACCACCTGCACAAGGCTCCCGACCCAGGCCGGCGCATCCCCGCCGCGATCACGCTCCAGCTCGCGAGAAGACGGAGAGCCTCCGCCGCTCTTCAAGCCCTCTCCCGGGGCGATCTCGAAGCCGACAAACCTGCTCGCCCATGGCGGGAGCAGACGATGAAGCGCACGTAGCCCGCCGACCAGGACGTCTGCCTTCAACTCGCCTCCGGACCGAACCGGCGCTTGTACGCCGACGGCGTGATGCCGGTCTCCCGGCGCATCAGCGTGCGCAGATTGGCAGCGGTGCCCAGCCCGCTGCGTCGCGCGACCGCCTCGAAGTGGGACTCACCTCGCTCGATCAACCGGCACGCCAGAGCAAGCCGTTCCCCCGTCAGCCACGCCAGCGGCGTCGTGCCCAGTTGCGCCCGGAAGCGGCGATGCAGGGTCGCCGGGCTGACCGCCGCACGCGCCGCAAGGCCGGACACGGTGAGCGGTGAGTCCAGCCGCTCCTGGGCCCAGACCAGAACAGGCGCCAAGGACTCGTCCGGCAGGTCGGGCATGGGGCGCTCCACGAACTGCCGCTGCCCACCATCCCGGTGCGCCGCGAAGACCAACCGCCGGCTCACAGAGTTGGCGACCTCCGCACCGTGGTCGCGGCGGACCACATGCAGCCCGAGATCGAGCGCAGCTGAACTTCCTGCCGCGGTGAGGATGTCACCGTCATCCACGAACAGCACGTCCGCTTCGAGCCGGACAGAGGGGAAACGGGCGCGGAAGGAATCCGCCCACTGCCAGTGCGCGGTGGCCCGGCGCCCATCGAGGACTCCGGCCTCGGCCAGTGTGAAGGCACCGCTGCAAAAGCCGACCAGGCGCGCACCGCGGGCGTGCGCGCGCCGGACGGCATCGAGCACGGCGGGACGGCGGGGCACCTCGGTGTCCGGGCGGTTGGGGACGATCAAGGTGTCCGCAGCGTCGGCCGCTTCCAAGTCGGCGACTCCCGTGAGCGTGAAGAATCCGTCTCGCATCAGGGTGCGGGGCTCAGGGGAACAGAGCTTGAAGTCGTAGAGATCACGGCCGATCTCCGGTCTGCGCAACCCGAAGACCTCGGTCGCGCAGCCGAGCTCGAACGGGTTCGAGTTCTCGTCCACGATCACGACCACCCGGTGTGGGCCCGCCGCGTGGGCTGCGTGCGAGGATTCTTTCGACATGCGCAATTCCTAGCACTCACGGCGGTCGAGCGAAACGGCTCAGGATGAGCCCATGAGCAGCGAACCCATCACCCTCAGCAAGGCTCTGGCCTCCTTCGACGCCTTGTGGAGCCCCCGCATCGTCACGCGCGTCAACGACTACGACGTTCGTATCGCCAAGGTCGAGGGCGAACACGTCTGGCACGTGCACGACGACACCGACGAGTTCTTCCTGGTACTCGACGGCGAGCTGCACATCTCCCTGCGCGAGCCCGATGGGGAGCGCACGGTCCTGCTCTCCCAAGGGGCGGTCTTCACCGTCCCCCGAGGTACGGAGCACAAGCCGCATGCCCCGTCCGGCGCCGCAATCCTCATGTTCGAGCCCACCGGGACACCGACCGTGGGCGATCGCCACGACGAGATCCCAGAGCACGTCGACTCAACAACCGGACATGCACTCAGCACCTGACCCGACAGGCTTCGGGCCCGCCGGCGCCCATGGCGTCAGCCTGTCGCCGGGTCGGTTGCGTTCACCGACTGCCCGGCGAGAGCGGCGCGGGGCTCAGTCCTCGGCCGCGTCCGGACCGAACGGGCCCCGGCCGCTGCCGCCGAGCCGATCCATCTGCCGCGGCCCCGGTCCGTCCGGTGGCCCGCATCCGAATTGCGCAGTTCTCCCCCAGCCTTCGGCCTGGAGATGCCCACGCGCCCCTGGTGGTCTCACTCGGGTTGCGGGGCGCGGGTGAGGTAGCCGGCCTGGAAGCGGCTGGCGGCGCCCAGCGCATCCATGATCTCGGCGATGTGCTTGCGGCAGGTGCGCAGCGACATGCCGAGGCGGCGTGCGATCATCTCGTCCTTCATGCCCTCGGCGAGCAGCCGGACGATCGCCTCCTTGATCTCGCCGAGCGAGGAGTCGCCCGCGCAGGAGGGTGCGTAGGGGTCGGCGAGGGTCCAGGAGTGGTCGAAGACGGCGCAGAGGTAGGCGACGGCGGAGGGGTCGCGGACGATCACCGCGCCGTCGTAGGCCTCGTGGTGCGGGATGATCACGACGTCCCGGTCGAATGCGATCATCCGGCCGAACAGGGCGGTGAGGGTGCGCACTTCGGCACCGGCCCCGGTGATCCGCCGGACGTACTCCTGGGTGGGGGCGTGCCGTCGGGAGGTGTGCTGGTAGAGGGTGCGCATCCGGACGCCGCGGCGGATCATCGCGAGGTCCCGGGCGTAGGCCTGTTCCAGCAGGTGGGGTGCGCGCGGGCCGCCGGGCTGGCAGGTGAGCACCTCGGTGCGGCACTGCTCGGTGAGCCGGCCGATGATGTCGATCACGGCGGCGAGTTCGAGGACCTCGTCGAGGGCCCCGCCGGCGGTGGGCCGGCCGGCGTTCTGGGCGTAGAGCGGGCCGAGGGCGGCGAGTTCGGCGCGGACGCGTTCGGCGTCGGCGAGTTGTCGGCGCAGTTCGGCCTCGGCGGGGGCGACCAGGCTGGCCACGGCGAGGTCCGGCGGGACGGCGACCAGTTGCGGGCGGGCGCCGTCGGGCCCGGGCAGCGGGCGCAGCAGGTGGAGCCGGGTGAGGACGGCGGCGGAGACCTCGACCTCGGCGGGGTCGAGGCCGAGTTCGGCGGCGGCGGCCGCCGGGTCGAGGTCGCCGTGCCGGGCGGCCCACTGGAAGACCCGTACATCGGTGTCGTCCAGGCCGGGCAGGGCGGTCGTGGCGGCCGGTGGCCCGAAGTGTCCCATCCTCAGCTCCCCACCCGTGCGCCGTGCCGGCGGTACGTCGATGCACATGACATGGAGTCATATAGTAGGACCGGCACATGACATTCAGGAGAACTCCACATTCCGCACGGTGCGGCCACCGCCGGTAGGACCGTCAGACGCCCACCCGGCGCGCACCGGGCGCCGCCGCCGGAAGCCCCAGCCGCTCCCGGGCCGCCACCAGGTACGGGCCCTCCCACCAGCTGCGCGGCAGGTGGAACGCGGCCGACCGCAGCGCCCGCGCCTCCAGCCCGGCCGTCCGGTCGGTGATCCACCAGCCCGGCAGGCCGTACATCCGGCGCGCCCAGGCCGGCAGCATCGCGAAGGCCAGGCCGACCAGCCCGGACCACGCGGGGACGGCGAGCAGCGCACTTCCGTGCAGCGGCGGCAGGAAGGCGAACCGGACGGCCTCCCGGGCGGCCGGGGTCACGCACAGTTCGGGCCGCACCTCGGCGAAGTAGCGGCGCAGCGCCGCGGCCGAGTCCGGCACCGCCGTCCCGGCGGGCACCCCGACCAGCCGGGCGACCGCGCTCTGCTCGCGCAGGTACGCGTCGGCCTCGGCGGCGGTCAGCGGCAGCCCGGCCCGGCGGACGACGTCGAGGAAGGAGCCCACCTCGCTGGCGTGCACCCAGACCAGCAGCGCCGGGTCGTCCGCCCGGTAGGCGCGGCCGGTGGCGGGGTCGGTGCCGCGGACGTGCCGGTGCACCCGGCGCACCCGTTCCACCGCCTCGCGGGCGTCCTCGCCGGTTCCGTAGGTCACGGCGCCGATGAAGGCGGCGGTGCGGTCGAGTCTGCCCCAGGGGTCCTCGCGGAACGCGGAGTGCTGGGAGACCCCGGCCATCGCCAGTGGGTGCAGCGCCTGCAGCAGCAGGGCCCGCAGGCCGCCCAGCAGCATCGCCGGGTCGGCGTGCACCCGCCAGGTGACGGAGTCCGGGCCGAACAGGCCCTCGGCCGGTATGCGCGGCCCGTCGGCCGGCCGGGTGGGGGACATCCGGAACACCTCCCGTCCTCGGGAGCCTGCCCGCCGGCGCCGGCCGGCAACCGCGCGCCCGGCGGCGGGGCCGCCACCCGTCCGGTCCGGATGCCGGCACCCATCCGGTCCGAGGGGCCGCTCCGAATGGTCCGGGAGCCCGGTCCGGGCGCTGCGGCGCCGGTCCGGCACGGCGGCACGAGGAGGCTGCGATGTCCGGTGAGGACGGTACGGAGTCGGTGTGGGACTACCCGCGTCCACCGCGGGTGGAGCGCGCGGGCCGCCGGGTGACCGTGGAGTTCCAGGGCCTGCTGGTGGCCGACACCGGGGACGCGCTGCGGGTGCTGGAGACCAGCCATCCGCCGGTGTTCTACCTGCCTCCGGCGGCGGTGGCGCCCGGGGTGCTGGTGCCGACGCGGCTGCGCAGCTGGTGCGAGTGGAAGGGCGCGGCCGTCTACTGGGACCTCGTCGTCGACGGCGTGCGCAGCGAGAACGCCGCCTGGAGCTACCCGGAGCCCTCCCCCGGCTTCGGGGCGATCCGCGACCACCTGGCGTTCTACCCGGCGCGGGTGGACCGCTGCACGGTCGACGGCGAGGAGGTCCGCCCGCAGGAGGGCGGCTTCTACGGCGGCTGGATCACCTCTGCCGTCCGTGGGCCGTTCAAGGGCGGGGCCGGGTCGGGGAACTGGTGAGCGGGGGCGCCGGTGTCCGGCGCCCCCGCCCGGGTTCCGAGGTCGGACGGGTCAGTGCTTGAGCGCGTCCTTGGCCTTCTCGCCCGCCTGCTTGGCGTCGGCGGCGGCCTGGTCGATCTTGCCCTTCGCGGTCATGCGCTCGTTGCCGACGGCCTTGCCGGCCGTCTCCGTCGCCTTGCCCTTGGCCTTCTGGGCCATGTTCTCGACCTTGTTCTTGCCGCTCATGACCACTCCCTTCGGAGCCGGCGGGCGTTCCACCGGCGGTCACGGACGGCGTCTGCCCCGTTCCCGCCGTTCCATGCGCCGGCCGCTCCGCCCTGGCCGCGGTCAATCCGTCGCGCGCAGGAACGCCTCGACGGTGTCCGGCCAGTGCACGTTCCGGTGCTCGTCTCCGGGCCGCACCACCTCGGCGGTGTCGGCGAGGAAGCCGCGGAGCTCGTCGGTGGCGACCTGGACGAGGGCGACGCCGTGCCGGTTGTGGAACTCCAGCTGGGTGAGCCCGCCGTCCACCGGCACCAGCCGGAAGTCGCCGTCCCCGGCCGGGCCGGCGAGGCCGGCGATGAGCAGCTCCCGGGAGACGTACCAGCTGAGCGGTTCGCCGCCGGACATCTCGCCGCCGGCCGGCGGGTCGGGGAAGTCCAGCACCACCGCGAACGGGTCGTCGGAGTCGTAGCGCAGTACGAGCGGCACGACTCCGGGGACGGGGGCGGGGATGGAGGCAGCACCGGCCTGCGCGATGATCACGGTCGACTCCCTGGGAGGTCCGAAGCGGTCGGCGGCCGTCTGCCCCCGATCGGTCCGGCCATGCACCCGCGGAGCCGGACCGGCCTGCGCTCTCAGGGGCTCTCGGGCAGCGCCACCTCGGCCCAGACCGCCTTGACGCCCGGGGCCCGCAGCACGCCCCAGGCGGTGCTCAGCCGGCCGACGATGTGCAGACCGTGCCCGCCCGGGCGGGACGAGCGGTGCGGGCTGCGCGGCTCGGGCACCCCGTCGCCGGTGTCCAGCACCTCGATCCGCACCGAGCGGTCCGACAGGACGAGCACCAGCTCGCTCGGGCCGCCGCCGTGCAGGCAGGCGTTGGAGACCAGCTCCGACACGATCAGCCGGACGTCCTCGTCCAGCAGCTCGTCGCAGGCCAGGCCCCAGTCCAGGAGCACCTTGGCGGCGAACTCCCGGCCGAGCCGGACCTGCCCGGCGGGTCCGAAGGCGTACCGGCGGCGCTGGCCCAGAACGGGCCCGTCGGCGGTGTGCGAACTGCTGCTCATGTCCTCACCCTGATGGATTTCCGGCACTTCCCTGGGACGCCCTCGGCCGCGGCCCGCCCGCCCGGGCGGCCGGGGGTCGTCCTCACCCGGCCGCGCACGCCTCCCCCACCGTCTCGAAGACCCGGAACACCGCGCCGGTGCCGGTCAGTTCGAACAGCCGGCTCAGCTGCGGGCCGGGCTGCGCCAGGACGAGCGAGACCCCCGACTCCTCGGCGTCCAGCCGGAGCCGGAGCAGGAGGTTGAGGCCCGTCGAGTCGCAGAACCCCACCGCGGAGAGGTCCAGGCAGAGCAGGCCGGGCGCGGTGGCGGCCACCAGCCCGCGCAGCGGCTCCTCCACCTCGGCGAGTCCGTCCAGGTCGAGGTCCCCGGCCAGGGAGCAGACCACCGCCCCGTCCGGACCGGAGGCGGTGCGCATCGGCGTCCCGGCCTCCTCGGCCCGGCCGGTCGTCGGCCCCGTACCCAGCTCACCGCTGCCCATGTCCCGTGCCCTCCGCTGGCGGCCGTCCGCGGTGCGGCCGCCGGTCCGTCACTTCTTCGCTGCCGGGTGGTCGGCCCGGGCCGTCCACCCCTGGCACCGTACCCGGTGCCGGCCGGGCGGAACCCGGGGGATCCCCCGGCTCCGTTCCCGGCTCCCGACGATCGGTCAGATCATCGGGCGGTAGTAGGTGCCGAGGGAGTCCAGGTAGTCGGCGGGCACGTCGTGCTCGCTGACGAACTCCGGCGCGCCCTTGATCTCGTCCTTCGACCGGCCCACCAGGACGGCCCGCTCCTCGTGGTCGATCCGCAGGACGGTGCCGGCCGGCAGCAGCACCTGCCGGCCGAAGATCCACGGGCCGGTGTCGACGACCAGGTAGGCGGCGTCGACCTCCACGGAGTGCCGGTCGACCTTGCCGATCTTCCCGTCGGTGGCCTGCACCGTGTAGCCGATGATGTCCCGGTCCGCGGTGTTGCCGTTGTCGGGGTGGTGGTTCCACAGCTGCTCGCTCATCGTCTTCTCCTCGCTCGGTCGGTTCCGCTCGGTCGGACTCAGCGCCGGCGCCCGGCGTACACCGGGGACGCCGCGGCGATCAGCACGGCAGCCACGCCCACCTGCAGCAGGTGCCGTATCCAGTCGATGCCGCCGGTGTTCCGCACCCCCAGGTACGAGGCCAGTGCGTTGCCCAGGACGGCGCCGATCGCGCCGAGCAGGACCGTCAGCCACAGCGGTACGGGCTGACGGCCCGGCAGGACCAGTCTCGCCAGCAGGCCGACCACCAGGCCGGCGACCAGTGCCCAGAGGATCGTCATCGCCGAACCCCTCCCTTCGTCCGTCTCTCGCGTCCCCGGCCGCCGCCCCCTGCTGGGGCCGGTCCGTCCGGCGACGGGGGTCGTCTGCCCCCTTCCGGCGGCTCCATTCCCCCGGATCCGCCGCCCCGGGGCTCAGGTCCGGCGGGGCGGCCCGGCGGTGGCCGAACGGCCGCGGCGCCGGGCCCGGGCCGGCAGGACGCGGCGCTCGTCCTCGGTCAGCCCGCCCCAGATGCCGTACCGCTCGTCGGCGGCCAGCGCGTACTCCAGGCACTGGCCGCGGACCGGGCAGCGGGTGCAGACCCGCTTGGCCGCGTCCTCCCGTTCCTGGCTGCGCTCGCCGCGCTCGCCGGCCGGGTGGAAGAACAGTGCGGCGTCCTTGCCCCGGCAGGCCGCGCGGCGCTGCCAGGCCCAGCCTCCGGTGTACCGCCGGCCCCGGCGGTCCTCCGTGTCCATCGGTGCTCCTCTCCCCGGGGCGGTCACGGCCCCTCGTAGTAGCGGCGCTCCTCGACGACCTCGTCGACGGGGCGGCCGAGCGGCCGGCGCCGGCGCAGTGCGCTGGCGTACACGACGACGCCGAGCAGGCCGGCCGCCATCAGCACCCAGCCGACGGTGTCGAGGTCGACACCCGAGAGGTGCCAGTCCACCGCGAAGGCGAGAATCGCCCCGATCGCGAACAGGATGATGCATCCGCCGATGCCCATGGGTTCTCCTCCGTCGTCGCTGCCGCGGTCCGCCGGGGCGGCGGGCCGGGGCGCGTCTACCCCCGCTCGCCGCCGTCACCCGGGGCCGGTCGCAATTCGCTGCCGGAGGGGGCATGTCCCGGCGCGGCGGGGACAGAAGGCCTGACGGACGGTCACCGACCGGTGACCGCGGGCGCGATGCGGAGGTGGCGAACATGGCACGGGTCGAACAGTCCGTCCGGGTGGAGGTCCCGGTGCCGGTGGCGTACCGCCAGTGGACGAGGGTCGAGGACTTCCCGCTGTTCTTCCGGGGCGTGCTCCGGGTCGAGCGGGCCGGTTCCGGACTCACCCGCTGGACGGTCCGCACCGGCGGCGCGATACGGGAGTTCGACGCCCGGGTGACCGAGCGGATCGAGGACGAGCGGATCGCCTGGGCGTCCGTCGCGGGCGACCTGCGGCAGAGCGGTGTGGTGACCTTCCACCGGGTGGACGGCCGGCGGACGACGGTGATGCTGCAACTGGACGTCCGGCCGGCCCGGCCGGCGGACCGCCTGGCGGCCGCGCTCGGCTTCGCCCACCGCCGGGTGCTGGACGGCCTGGCCGGTTTCAAGGAGTTCACCGAGGCGCAGGCCGCCCGGCAGCCGCAGTAGGAGCGGGCCCCGCCGCGGTCAGCCGCGCGCGGGGTCGACGGCCACCCGCGGCAGTGCCTCCGGGTACTGCTCGCGCAGGTGGCCGATCAGCCGTTCCCTGACCCAGCAGCGGAGTTCGAAGGCGTCGGCGGCGCTGCGGGCGGTCATCAGGGCGCGCACCACGATGGTGGTCGGCGTGGTGTCGACGACCTGCAGGGCGGCGCCCCGGCCGTCCCACCACTCGCTCTCCTTGAGCAGCCGCTCGAACTCGGCGCGCAGCTCCGGCACCGGCGTGCGGTGGTCGAGGTGGAGCAGTGCCGTCCCGGTGATCGCCGGGTCCCGGCGCGACCAGTTCTCGAAGGGCCGGCCGACGAAGTAGGACACCGGCATGACGATCCGCCGCTCGTCCCAGGTGGCGATGACCACGCAGGTGAGGGTGATCTCCTCGACCGTCCCCCAGTCCCCCGCGACGACGACCTCGTCGCCGAGCCGCACCATGTCGCCGAACGCCAGCTGCACCCCGGCGAACAGGTTGGCCAGCGTGTTCTGCGCCGCCACGCCGACCACCAGGCCGAGGATGCCGGCGGAGGCGAGCAGGCTGGCGCCGACCGAGCGGACGGCCGGGAAGGTCATCAGCGCCGCCGCCAGGGCGAGCACGGCGATGCCGGCGCTGGCCAGCCGGCGCAGCATGCCGGTCTGGGTGCGGACCCGCCGTATCCGCGCCGGGTCACGCCGCTCGGTGGCGTACCGGGCGAGCGAGGTGTCGATCAGCAGGGCGACCACGCGGGCCAGCAGCCAGGCGCCGGCCGCCAGGGCGAGCAGCACCAGGCCGTGCCGCAGCGGCCCGCGGACGGCCTCCGGGAGGCCCGCGGCCGGTTCGGCCGCGAGCAGCAGCAGGGCGCCCAGGGTCAGCAGTCCGGGCACCCGGCACGGCAGCATCACGTGGCGGTGGCGGGCCGCCGCCGGACGTCTCGCCACCGCCAGCACCACCCGGTCCAGCAGCAGGATCGCGAGCAGTGCGGCCGCGGCGACCGCGGCGGGCCTCAGGGCGGTCCACACGGACATGGTCCTCCGTAGGTGTCTGTGGCTGCGGGTCCGGCCGGCCCGCGGGGCCGGGACGGTCGGGGTCAGGAGGCCAGCAGGCGGTCCAGGACCCCGCGGTAGTCGCGCAGGGCGAGCCGCAGCTCCTCCGTCCCGGCGTCCGGGGCGGCCGGCGTGCCCGGCTCGGTGTGCAGGCCCTCGCGGCGCCGGCGGACGGCCTCGGCGACCAGGTCGGCAGCCCGGGCGACGAGCGCGTCGGCGCGCCGCACGGCGTCCGCCGGGTCGTCGACGAACCCCGCCTGCACGGCCTCCCACTCGGCGGAGACCGTCGCCACCTGCTGCCGGTCGAGCCAGCGGCCGAAGCCGTCGCCGGCCGGCGACGGCTCGGGCAGGTCGGCCCCGGCGACCTCCGCCCGCGGTGACGAGGCGTCGGGCTGCCGGGGGAAGGGCACCCGGCCGGCGGGGGCGTCCGGCCGGTGGTGTGCGGTGTCGTGCGGTCGGTCCTCGGTCATGTCGTTCCTCGCAGAGGTGGTGGGTGGATCGGGCGCGCCGCCCGTCCGGTTCCGCGGCGCGGCCGCACGGGCGGTCGGGCGCGGCGTCCGGACGGGCGGCGGCGGGCCGGTCAGGAGTTGACGGCCCGTCGGCCGAGCGCCCGCTCCGGCGCCGGCGCGCCGGTGGCGGGTGCCGGCCGCTCGGCGTCCGGCGTCCCGGTGCCGAGCGTCTTCGCCGGGGCCGGCCGGGGTGCTGCGGCGGGCCGTTCGGCGGGGGCCGGGTGCTCGCGGCCGAGGACCTCCAGGGTGAGGCCGCGGATCGCCAGCAGGGCGCTCCGCAGCTCCTCGGTGTCGGCGCCGGCGCCGTCGGCGCGGCCGAGGGTCTCCCGGGCCGTCCGGTACGCGGCGATGCGCCGCGCGTGGTCGACGGACAGCGCCTCGATCCGGCCGGAGGCCGGGTAGCCGACCCGGTCCAGCAGGGACTGCAGGGTCCGGTCCGCCTCGGCGGCCGCCCGCGGCGGGTCCTCGACGAAGAGCACCTGGAATCCCCTGATCGCGGTGGTGAACCGCTCGCGCTCGGCCTCGGGGAGGCCGGTCAGCCGCAGGCCGCGGCGGAGCGCGAGCCGGTCGGCGAGTTCGCGGTCGGTGCGGCGGACGTCGCCGCCGTGGCTGCGCAGCGCACGTTCGTACTCGGGTCCGAACCTCGTCCGCAGCCGGCGCGTGCGCAGGCGCTGCAGGACGAGCGGCGCCGCGGCGGCCGCGGCGGCGCAGAGCAGGACCACGAGGAGGACGGCCACGGTGGACATGGGCTCTCTCCTTCCGGTGGGGTCCGGGCCCGAGGTGGCGTCCGGACGGGCTTCGGCGGTACCGCCTCACCGCTCCCGGCGCGGGCAAACCCCCCTGTGCAGCCGCCCCGGTGACGGACCGTCGGCCGCTCCGCCGGGCTCCGGCGCGGAATCGGCCGGGATCCGCCGCTCCCGCCCCGCATGGACGCCCGGCGGCGGGGCAGTCGCCCTCCGGCGGGCACCGGCCCGGATCACAGGAGCGGAGGGACGCAGCATGGTGGAGACGATCGAACGGCACACGACGGCGCGGATATGCGGGACCCGGCCGCGGCGGGTGCGCGTGGTGCTGCGGTACCGCACCGACGACCCGTACGCCGTCGCGCTGTGCTTCCCCGGGCCGGCCCGGCTGTCGGAGACGCTGGCCGTCGAGGACGGCGGCGCGGTCGACGACGGCCCGCAGTGGACGGTCGGCCGCGACCTGCTGGCCGAGGGCCGCTACGGCAGCACCGGCGCCGGCGACCTGCACGTCCGGCCGGACGAGGAGGGCGGGGTGCTGCTGCAGTGGCGCTGCCCGGGCAGCGGCGCGGACGTGCGGCTGGGTGCGGCGGAGCTCGGCGCCTTCCTGGACCGCACCTACCGTGCCGTGCCCGCGGGCCGCGAGTCCGCCTTCGTCGACTGGCCGCAGACCCCCGAGGAATTCCTCCGCCGCATCGTCTGACCGGCGCAGCCCCCGGATTCCCCGCAGGGGCGCCTCCCGGCCGAAGGCTGGGGAACTGCGCAGTCCGGGGGCGGCCGTCACGACGATCAGGGCCGAGCGCCGATCTGCACGACGAGCCGTATCCGGATTGCGCAGTTCCCCGCGCCCCTGGTGTTGCCCCCGCCTATCCGACGATCATGCCTTCGCGGAGGCGGTTGAGGATCCGCGCCAGCAGCCGCGAGACCTGCATCTGGGAGACGCCGAGCCGGGCCCCGATCTCGGCCTGGGTGAACTCCTCGACGAACCGCATGTGCAGGATCGCCCGGTCCCGCTCGGTGAGTGCGGCGACCAGCGGCTTGAGCGCCTCCAGGTTCTCGACCTTCTCGAGTCCGGGGTCGTGCCTGCCGAGCCGCCGGAGCAGCGAGCCGTCGCCGTCCTCGTCGTCGCTGCCGAGGTCGAGGGAGCCGGCGGTGTGGGCGTTGCGCGCGATCATGCCCTCGACCACCTCGTCCTCGGTGATCTCCAGGTGGGTGGCGAGCTCCGCGACGGTGGCCGGGCGGCCCAGCGACTGCTCCAGCAGGTCGCTCGACTTGGCGAGGGCCAGCCGCAGCTCCTGGAGGCGGCGCGGGACGTGGACGGCCCAGGTGGCGTCCCGGAAGAACCGCTTGATCTCGCCGACGATCGTCGGCACCGCCAGGGTCACGAACTCCACGCCGCGGTCCGGGTCGAACCGGTCGATCGCCTTGATCAGGCCGACGGTGCCGACCTGGACGATGTCGTCCATCGGCTCGCCGCTCTGCCGGAACCGCCGGGCGACGTACCGGACGAGGGAGAGGTTCAGCTCGACCAGGGTGCCGCGGACGTACGAGTACTCGGCGGTGCCCTCCTCCAGGGTCCGCAGCCGGGCGAACAGGGCCGAGGAGAGGACCTTGGCGTCGGCCGGGGCCACCGTCGAGGGGTCGTCGACCACGCGCTGCACCGGCGCCGGAGCCGGCACCGCGAAGCCCGCGGAGCTCGCGCCTTCGGCGGTCGCTCCAGGTGCGAGGGTCGACCCTTCACTCATCACTGCCATGGCCATTCCTTCCGTGGGTGCGTCGGCGGCTCGCATGCCCGGGGTTCCGGGACGCAGTCCTCGGGATGCCGATCCTCCACGGAAGGGGCCGGAAGCCTTCACCGGCCCTTCACGAGCGGTGCCGTTCGCCCACTCCTCCGGCCGGGTCCGGCCGCGGCGGGGAGCGGTGCGCAAGCGATGCACCTGGCAGCCGTGACGGCCCGACTAAAGACTCGCCGCAGGGTCCGGCGGGCGGCGGCGGCCCGCCGGTCGCCGGTCGCCGGGCCGCCGCCTCGCCGACCCGGGCCCGTCCTCGGCCCCGCCGACGACCGTACGCCGCCGCACCGCACGAGACCGCCGCACCGCACGGGAGGGGCCGATGGCACACCGACCGCAGCCGGAGGGTGCCGCGGGCGCACGGAACGGGCCCGGGGCATCCGCTGCCCGGGCCCGTGCATCCACCGTCGGACCGGCCCGCCGGCCGCTGCCGCTTCACGTTCCGGCGGGCCCGCCTGCACCCGTCCCACGCTCCTCCGGCCCCCCGGCCCGGTCCACCCGCAGCGTTCGCGCAGCGGTCGGCAGCACCGCGGCAGACCCCCGGCCGGTCGGCTCAGGGCAGCGGCTCGGGCTCCCGGTCGGGCCGCAGCAGGCCGGCGACGGAGAGGGCGCCCCAGCCGAGCGAGACCACCAGTGCGCCCGCCCGGTGCCGTGCGGTGGGCAGCGGGGTGACGCCGGGGACGAGTCCGGACAGCAGTGCGGCGTCGCCGAGGTCGGCGGCGATCCGCAGCAGGGCGGCGGTGCGCAGGCTGCGGTCGTCCGGGGCGAGCAGCATCGCCAGGCCGCAGGCCGCGTCGCGCAGGCCCAGCGGGGAGATGCAGGCGGCGACCGGCGCGGGGACGGTGCCGTCCGGACCGGCGAGGCCGGAGGGCCGGGCGAGCAGGGCGGGGCGGCGGGTGACGGCCAGGCCGTAGACGGCGGTGGCCGCGCCGGTGAGGCGGAGCAGGGTGCGGTTCACAGGTGCATCCGTACCCGGGGTCGGGCTGCCGTGCACGGGGTGCGCGGCCGAACGGAGAGGAGGCGGTGAGGTGGCTTCGCCGGACGTGGTGGTGGTCGGTGCCGGACTCGCGGGGCTGGCGTGCGCCCGGGACCTGGTGGCGGCCGGGCTGGAGGTGACCGTCCTGGAGGCCTCGGACGGCGTGGGCGGGCGGATGCGGACCGATCTGGTCGGCGGGTTCCGGGTGGACCGCGGTTTCCAGGTGTTCAACACCTCGTACCCGCAGGTGCGCCGGCGGCTCGACCTGCGGGCGCTGCGGCTGCACCCGTTCACGCCGGGCTTCGTCCTGGCGGGCGGCCGCGGGCGGTACCGGTTCGCCGATCCGACGCGGCGGCCGGACCTGGCCGGCGACCTGCTGCCGGGCCGGCTCGCCCCCTTCCGGGACCTGGTGGCGCTCGGGCTGCTGAGCGCCCGGGACATGGTGCTGCCGGCCGCCGTGCTGCGGCACGGCCGGGACGTGCCCGCCCGGGCGGCGCTGGCCTCGGCGGGTGTCTCGCCGGAGACCGTGGACGCGGTGCTGCGGCCGTTCCTCGCCGGGGTGTTCCTGGAGGACGGCCTGGAGACCTCGGGCCGGTTCTTCCACCTGGTGTGGCGGAGCCTGCTGCGCGGCACGCTCTGCCTGCCGGAGGCCGGGATCGGCGCGGTGCCGGCGCAGCTGGCGGCCGGACTGCCGCCGGGCACGGTGGCGCTGGAGTCGCCGGTGGCGGAGCTCACGGAGGCCGGGGTGCTGCTCGCGGACGGCACGGAGGTGCCGGCCGGGCGGGTGGTGGTGGCGGCCGAGGCACCGGAGGCGGCGCGGCTGCTGCCCGGGCTGCCGGTGCCGCCCGGGCGTCCGGTGACCACGGTGTACCACGCGGCGCCGGTCCCGCCGCTGGCCGAGCCGACGCTGCTGGTGGACACCGACGGCCTGGTGCTGAACAGCGTGGTGCTGTCCGAGGTGGTGCCGGGGTGCTCGGGCGACGGGCGGGCGCTGGTGGCGACCTCGGTGCTGGGGGCGGCGGCCTGGGAGCCGCAGGTGCGGGCCCGGCTGGCCGAGCTGTACCGGGTGGACACCGCCGGCTGGGAGCACCTGGCGGACCGTCGGATCCCTTACGCGCTGCCCGCGATGCCGGCGCCGCACCCGCTGACCCGGCCGGCGGCGCTGGGCGGCGGCCGGTTCGTCTGCGGGGACCACCGGACGACCGGGTCGGTGCAGGGGGCGCTGGCCTCCGGCGCGCGGGCCGCCCGCGAGGTGCTGGCGGACGCGGCGACCGTGGTCAGGGCGGGTCCGCTCCCCGGTCGCGTTCGGCGGCGAGCAGTTCGGGCAGGCCGCTGAGCCGGTCGAGTCCGGCCGCGGCCCGCGCGGTGCGGTGGTTGGCGGCGAGCACGTCCCGGTGGCGGTGGACGAAGGCCCAGTGGCCGGTGGTGAACGGGCAGGCCCGCTCGCCGATCCGCCCGGTGGGCCGGTAGCGGCAGGGTCCGCAGTGGTCGCCCGTCCGGTGCAGGTAGGCGCCGCCCGCCGCGTACGGCTTGGTGGTGATCCGGCCGCCGTCGGCGTACTGGGACATGCCGACGACGTTCCACCGGCTGATCGACGACACCCCGGGCGCGCCGCCCTGGCCGCCCGCTTCGCCGCCGCACCGGGCATCTGGCCCGGCCCCGTTCGGCCCCTCCCCGGTCACGGGCGCTCCGACGCGGCGTCAGGCCGCGGCCAGCGCCTCCAGCTGGGCCAGCCCCTCGGGGAGGCGGCGGGGCCGGACGGTGCCGGCGATGCGGCCGACCCCGGCCCAGCCAGGGCCGCCGAGCAGCACCGCGGGCCGCGCCCGGGCACCGCGCGGACCCCAGGCGGTGGCGGCGGCCAGCTGGGCGAGCCGCGGGTCCGCGGTGCTGCGGCACTGCGACCAGAGCAGCGCCGCCGAGGGGCCGATCCGCCGCACGGCCTCGACCAGCGCGGCCGTCGGCACGGCGGGCCCGAACATCCGGTACGGCACGCCCCGTTCGGACAGCCCGGCGGCGGCCGCCTCCAGGGCCAGCGAGTGCAGCTCCCCCGGCATGCCGGCGAGCAGCACCGGCGCCGTCGGCGCGGCCGGGTCGACGCACCGGGTGACCTTCCGCAGGGCGCCGGAGACGTGCCAGGAGAGCAGGTGCTCCACCTCGACGTAGCGCTCGCCCTCCACCGCCCACTTGCGGCCGACGGCCCGCAGGGCGGGCATCATCACCTCGTCCCAGGCGGTCACCACGCCGAGGTCGGCGACCACCCGGTCGAGCATCCGCTCCACCACGGGGGCGTCGAGGCGGACGGCGGCCCGGCCGAGACCGCGGCACTCCGGCCGGACGGTGCCCAGCGGCAGCGCCCGGCTGCCGCCCGACTCACGGGGCTCTCCGGGCTCGCGGGCCTCGCCGGGCCCGCCGGCGGCACGGGCCTCGGCCCGGCCCTGCGGAACCCGGACGAGGGCGCCGGCCAGGGCCAGCCGGGCGGCCTCCGCGGGCGGCACGCCGTGCGCGGTGAGGCGGCACATCGCCTCCAGCACGGCGACGTCCTGCGGGCGCCAGCGGCGGTGCCGGCCGGCCTCGTGGCCCGAGGGGCCGATGCCGTAGCGGCGCTCCCAGGAGCGGACGGTGGTGGGCGAGACGCCGAGTCGGCGGGCCACTCCCCCCGTGGTGATGCTGGCCTCGGCGAGGCTCGCCGTCAGGTCGGTGGGGATCTCCACCCCGGCACGGTACGCCCGCCGGCCTGCCGGCGCGCACCGGACACGCCGCCGCGCGCCGGTCCCGCCCCGAACGGTGCACAGGCGGTGCGACCTGCCGGGCGGCTGCGGCCGTTCCACGGTGGAGGGGACCGGGCTCCGGGCCCGGTGTGGAAGGAGGTCGATCGCCATGGCAGCCGCCGCCCCGACTCCGCGATCCGTCCTCGCCGACCCCGAACGGGCGACCCGCCTCGGCGATCCGGGGCTCGACCGCAGGCTGCGCCGCGTGCGCGGCACGGCGGGTGCGCCGGTGCCGGGCCTGCGAGTGCGCGACGCGGTCGTCCCGGCGTCCGCGGTGGCCGCCGGACCCGCCCCGCGGGACGCTGCCGCACCTCCGGCGGCAGCCCTGCCCGCCGCACCGGCCGACCGGGGCTCGGCGGCCGCGTGCCGGCACCCGGCGGGTTCCGGCTCCGGATTCGGATGACTCGTTTCTGTTCGGTTGCCGAAAGGCCGGGCGGGCGCCGAGGCGCCCGCCCGGAACCGTGCCCGGCCCGGACCCGTGTCCGGCCCGGTGGCCTGCTCAGCGGCGGGGCGGCAGCGGCACGAAGCCGCTGGTCCGTGCCGCGTACTCGGCCCAGCCGGGCTTGTCCGCACCCATCTGGCGCTCCAGCATCGGCTTTCCGCTGCCGAAGGCCAGCAGCCAGGTCATCAGCAGCGGGCTGCCGACGAAGGCCCAGCCGATCGGGGCGTCCGCGGCGAGCAGGAAGAGCCCCCACCAGACGCAGGCGTCGCCGAAGTAGTTGGGGTGCCGGGTGTAGCGCCACAGGCCGCGGTCCATCACCCGGCCGCGGTTGGCCGGGTCGGCCTTGAAGCGGCTCAACTGCCGGTCGCCGACCGCCTCGAAGAACAGCCCGACCGCCCAGAGCGCGGTGCCCGCCCAGGCGAGCGGGCCGGGCCCGCCGGGCAGGTACTGGGCGGCCTGCACCGGCAGCGAGACGAACCAGACCAGGACGGCCTGCAGCAGGTAGACCAGGCGCACGGCGTACAGCGTGCGGGCCCGGCCGGGCGGGCGGCGGGCGAGCATCCGGGCGTACCGCGGGTCCTCCCCCGTGCCGCGGGCCCGCCGGGCGATGTGCGCGGCGAGCCGCACGCCCCAGACCGCGGTGAGCAGGGTGGCGAGGAGCCGCCGCCCGTCGTCGCCGTACCCGGCCGAGAGCCCGTACCCGGTGAGCGCGACGGCGGTGAAGGCGAGGCCCCAGGCGACGTCCACGCCGCGGTGCCGGCCGGTGCGCAGTCCGACGGCGAGCGCGGCCAGCATCACGGCGAGCGCGGCCCCGGCCGTGGCCGCGAGGTTGACCGCGAAGGCGGTGGCGTTCACGGGGCGGCCCCGTACCGGAGCGCGGGGCCGGCGGGCCGGACGGCGAGGATCTGGTCGACGCCCATCCGTCCCTCGGCGAACGCGAGCGAACTGCCGGCGGTGTACAACTGCCAGAGCCGGACGGTCGGTTCGCCGACCAGGTCGGTGAAGTCGGCGTGCCGCTCGTGGAGCGTGTCGTACCAGGCGTCGATGGTGCGGGCGTAGTGCTCGCGCATCGCCTCGACGTGCCGGACTTCCAGCCCCGCGCCCTCCAGCAGGTCGACGGTGCGGCCGACCGGGCGCATGTGCATGTCGGGGGCGATGTACGTCTCGATGAAGGCCCCGCCGCCGGGGGTCTTCGCGCCGCGGGACATCTGCTGCACCAGCAGCCGGCCCTGCGGGCGGAGCAGGCCGCGCAGCCGTTCGGCGAAGGCGGGGTAGTGCCGTTCGCCGACGTGCTCGCCCATCTCGATGCAGCTGATCGCGTCGTACGGCCCGTCGGCGAGGTCGCGGTGGTCCTGCAGCAGGACCTCGACCCGGTCCGCGAGGCCGGCCTCGGCGACCAGGGCGGTGGCGAAGGCGTGCTGGCGGCGGGAGAGGGTGACGGCCGTGACGCGGGTGCCGTAGTGCCTGGCGGCGTGCCGGGCGAGGGCGCCCCAGCCGCAGCCGACGTCGAGCAGGCGGCTGCCGGGGTGCAGGTCGAGCTTGCGGCAGACCAGGTCGAACTTGGCGGTCTGGGCGTCGGCCAGGGAGTCCCCGCCGGACGTCCAGTAGGCGCAGGAGTAGGCCATCGCCGGGCCGAGCAGCAGGGCGTAGAACTCGTTGGAGAGGTCGTAGTGGTGGCTGATCACGGCACGGTCCCGGCCCCGGCTGTGCAGGGCGCCGCGGACGGCGGCGCGGCCGCCGGGCGGGGCGGGCCGCGGGCCGAGGGCGCCGAGCCGGGCGGCGGTGGCGAGCAGCCGGGGCAGCTCGCGGACGGGCGGGCGGACCGGCCCGCGGCCGGCGAGGGCGCGGCGGACGGTGCCGAGGCCCTCGGCGAGGTCGCCCTCGACGTCCAGGTCGCCGGTGATGTACGCGTCGGCGAGGCCGAGTTCGCCGGGCTGCCAGAGCAGTCGGCGCAGCGCGCGGCGGCGGCGCAGCACGACGGTCGGGGCGTTGCCGGGGCCCGCGGTGGAGCCGTCCCAGGCGCGGATCCGGAACGGCAGTGGGCCGAGGAGATCGGTGAACAGGGCTTCGAGGCGGGTGGCGGCGGTCACCGGGCGGTCTCCTCGCGGGTGAGCAGGATCTGCCGGACGTCGAGGTAGCCGGTGCGGAACCCGGCCTCGGAGTAGGCGAGGTAGAGCTCCCAGGTGCGGCGGAAGACCCGGTCGAAGCCGAGCGCGGCGACGTCCGCGGCGCGGTCGGTGAAGCGTTCGCGCCACAGCCGCAGGGTCTCGGCGTAGTGCGGGCCGTAGGCGTGGTCGGCGGTGACCCGCAGCGCGGTGTGCCGGGCGGTCGCCTGGTCGATGGCCTGCACCGAGGGGACGAGCCCGCCGGGGAAGATGTACTTGAGGATCCAGGTGTACGTGTTGCTGCTGGCGATCATGCGGTCGTGCGGCATGGTGATGGCCTGCAGGGCGGCCCGGCCGCCGGGGGCGAGGACGCGGTCGATGGTGCGGAAGTACTCGGGCCAGAACTGCCGTCCGACCGCCTCGATCATCTCCACGCTGACCACCGCGTCGTACTGCCCTTCGGCGGCGCGGTAGTCGCAGAGCCGGACGTCGGCGCGGTCGGCGAGGCCGGCCTCGGCGATCCGGCGGCGGGCGAGGCCGAGTTGCTCCTCGGAGAGGGTGAGGCTGGTGACCCGGGCGCCGCGGGCGGCGGCACGCAGGGCGAGTTCGCCCCAGCCGGTGCCGATCTCCAGGACACGGCTGCCGGGGCCGACGGCGGCCAGGTCGAGCAGCCGGTCGATCTTGGTGTGCTGGGCCTCGGACAGGCCGTCCCAGGTGGCCAGGGGTGCGCCGGAGGGCGTGGTCGGGAAGACCGCGGACGAGTAGGTCATCGTCCGGTCGAGGAAGAGCGCGAAGAGCTCGTTGGACAGGTCGTAGTGGTGGTGGATGTTGCGGCGGGCGTTGGTGGCGGTGGGGAGTTCGGCGGCGGGCGGGCGCTGCACGTAGAGCCGGCGCAGCCACTGGGCGCCGGTCGGGACGAGGGTCTCGGGGGCGGTGGCGAGCACGGAGAGCAGGCCGACCAGGTCGGGGGCGTCCCAGTCGCCGGCCTGGTAGGACTCGCCGAAGCCGATCAGGCCGGTCGCGCCGACCCGGGCGAGGAAGTCCGCGGGCCGGTGGAGGCGGAGCACGGGGGCGCCGGGCGGGGCGGCCACCAGCGGGCTGCCGTCGGGCAGCCGGACGTCCAGGCCGCGACGGTGGGCGACCCGCCGGAGCAGGCGTCCGGCGACGGCGGCGCGCAGCTGCGCGCGGGGCACCCGGGCGACGTCGGGCCAGCGGCTCCGGTCGACATCGGCGGCCCGCGGGGCGGCGGCCGGAAGGGTGTCCGGTGCGGTGGCGGGTGCGGCGGGGAGGTCTGCGGGCCGGGTCACGGGGCGGACACCTCTTCTGTGGCGGCGGAGCCGGTGCGGTCGGCGGGTACGGGCCTGGGGCGGGGGTGCACGGGCAGACCCTTCAGCAGCAGGCGTATGCCCTGGTGGCGGATGTGCACACTGACGGCGAGGGTGGCGAGCGGGTGCCGCACGGCGGCCCGCAGCAGGGCGGCCGGGCCGGCCGGGCGGCGCAGGCCGCGCACGGTGGCGACGAACGGGCTCGCGCCCTCGCGCTCCAGACGGACGGTCAGGGCGAGCCGCTCGCCCGGCCGGGGCAGCGCCATCCGGTACCGGCCGTCGACGGGGAAGAACGGCGAGACGTAGAACTCCTTGGCCACCGTGGCGCGCCCGTCGGCGCCGGGCCGCATCAGGTACCGGTGGTGGCCGCCGTAGGTGTTGTGCACCTCGGCGACGGTGCAGAGCGGGGTGCCGTCCGCGGCGAGGCACCAGTAGACGGTGAGCGGGTTGAAGACGTACCCGAGCGAGCGGGCCTGCGCGAGCATCAGGACCCGGCCGCCGGCGAGGTCGACGCCCTCTCCGGCGAGGTACTGCGCCAGGTTGCCGCGCAGGGTGCCGCGCGGGTCGCCGGGGTGGTCGGCGGCCCGGAAGCGGGCGAGCGGGCGCAGCGCCCGGGGCAGCACGGGCAGGTGGTCGAGGTCGACCAGCCACAGGTAGGTGCGGTGCCGGAAGGCGTGCCGCACCGGGGCGGTGCGGACGTGGGTGATCGCGCACTCGTACAGCGCGGCGCCCCAGGGGCCGGGCAGCGCGGCCGTGCTGCGGTCGGTGTCGGCGGTGGCGGCTGCGGCGGTCATCGGACACCCGCCGGCAGGCCCGCGTGGACGGACGCGCCGGACCCGCCGGGCTCGGCGGGCAGGCCGAGCAGGGCGTGCGCGGCGTGGACGCCGGAGCGGCAGCCGTCCTCGTGGAAGCCCCAGCCGTGGTGGGCGCCGGCGAAGGCGGTGCGGCCGGTGGTGAGTTCGGGCAGCCTGCGCTGGGCGGCGATCGTCCCGGCGGTGTAGACGGGGTGCTCGTAGACGGTGCGGGAGACGACGTCCTCCTCGGCGAGCGGCTCGTGCCGGTCGGCGTTGAGGGTCACCAGGTAGTCCTCGGCGGTGTCGAGGCCGAGCAGCCGGTTGAGGTGGTAGCTGACCTGGACGCTCTCGGCGCTGCCGCGGCAGTCGGCCATCCGGTAGTTCCAGGAGGCGCGGGCCCAGGCGGCCCGGGGCAGTCGGGAGGCGTCGCGGTGCAGCACGGTGGCGTTGCGGGAGTACCGGAAGGCGCCGAGGACCTCGCGCTCGGCGCGGGTGGGGCGGGCGAGCAGGGCGAGCGCCTGGTCGGCGTGGGTGGCGATCACGACGGCGTCGGCGGCGGTGCGGCGGCCGTCCGCGGTGGTGATCTCCACGCCGTCGTCGTGGCGGTGCACGGCGGTGACGGGCGCGGAGCGGTGGACGGCGGTGAGGCGCTCGGCGATCCGCTCGACGTAGGTGCGGGAGCCGCCGACCACGGTGCGCCAGGTCGGCGAGCCGGTGACGCCGAGCATGCCGTGGTTCTCCAGGAAGGCGAAGAGGTAGCGGGCCGGGTAGTCGCCGGCCAGGTCGGGGGCGCAGGACCAGACGGCGGCGACCACCGGGGTCATGAAGTGGCTGGTGAAGTAGCGGGAGAAGCCGCCCTCGTCGAGGAATCGGCGCAGCGAGGGGTCGCCGGCGCCGGGGTCGGCGAGCAGCCGGCGGGCGCGCCGGTGGAAGCGCGGCACCTCGGCAAGCATCCGCAGGTAGCGGCCGCGGAGCAGGGCGTCGGGGCGGGCGAGCAGTCCGGCGGGGCCGCGGGCTCCGGCGTACTCCAGGCCGCAGCCGCGGCACTGGACGGACATGCTCATGTCGCTCTCGCGGGTCTGCACGCCGAGTTCGCGGAACAGCCGGACCAGGTGCGGGTAGGTGCGGTCGTTGTGCACCAGGAACCCGGTGTCGAGCGGCACCTCGCGGCCGTCGGCGCCGACGGCGCGCTGGGTGTGGGCGTGCCCGCCGAGCCGGGCCTGCGCCTCGAAGAGGTGCACGTCGACGCCGGCCCGCCGGAGTTCGTGGGCGGCCGTCAGACCGGCCACTCCGGCGCCGACCACGGCGACCGTGCGGCCGGCGGGCGCGGACCGCCCGCGTACTCCGCCCGTCGGCTGCGGCACTGTTCCGGGCACTGTCACGGGGCCCCCTCCACTGCACGGGCCCGCCCTGCCGGCGGGCCGCTCCTTCGCTGGCCACGGGTACTTCGGAGCGGACGCCGGGGTGGATTGCCCTCGATCGGTGCGGAGTTGTCGTGGCGGGCGGACGGGCCGGCACCTGCCCCCCGGGCGGGGGGCAGGTGCCCGTGCTCAGCTGAACGGCAGCAGCATCACCGGCGTGCTGCTCGGGTGCGCGGAGCCGCCCGCCGGCTCGACGGTGACGCCGACGCCGACCGCGCCGTTCAGCGGGCCCTGCAGCAGCAGCGAGCCGCTGGAGGCCGGCAGCAGTCCGGCCGGACGCATCGTCCCGGCGTCGTCGAACCACAGTTCGTACGTCGTCCCGGCGGCCAGCGCCGGCATCCCGGAGGCCAGGAACCCGGCCTGGCCGCGGCTCTGCGACCAGACCACCGTGCCCACGCCGGGGCCGGCCGTCGCGGTCGCCGTCCGGGCGTCCGGCGCGGTCAGCAGGCTCCCGAACACGGCCTGCTGGGACTGCAGTTGCGCGGCCCGCGCATCGGCCTCGTCGGCCCGCCGGCTCTGGTCGACCGCGAGGCCGCCGAGCGCCGCGGCCAGGGCCACCGACGCCGCCAGCGCGAGCTTCGGCCAGTGCCGGACGATCTTGCTCCGGCGGCGCCGCCCGGTCGGCTGCGGCGGCGTCTCCGGCGGCGGCGCGGCGGACGGCGGGGCGACCTGGCGGACGGCCCCGATGCCCGCCATCACCCGGGCCCGCAGCTCGGCCGGCGGCGTCTCGGCCTCCGCGGCACCGAGGCGCGCCAGGGTCGCGGCGAACTCCCGGACCTCCAGCGCACAGGCCTCGCACAGGGCCAGGTGACGCTCGAACTCCGCCAGCTCCGGCCCCTCCAGGGCATGGGCCGCGTACGCGCCCGTCAGCGTGTGCAGTTCGGCTCCGCCGGTCACGACTCCACCCCCAGGCAGTCCCGCATCCGGATCAGACCGTCCCGCATCCGGGTCTTCACGGTGCCCAGCGGCGCGCTCAGCATGTCCGCCACCTCACGGTACGAGTAGCCCCGGTAGTACGCCAGGGTGACGGCCTGGCGCTGGAGCTCGGTCAGCATCCTCAGACAGCGCCGCACCTGCTCGCGCTCCAGACGGCCCTCCACCTGCTCGGCGACCTCGTCGAAGGCCGGCATGTGCGAGCGGGCGGCGACCCGCTGCTCCCGGTCGGCCGTCGCCTGCGCGGAGCGGACCCGGTCGACCGCCCGGCGGTGCGCCATCGTCAGTACCCAGGACATCACCTCGCCGCGGTCCGGCTGGTAGCGGGCGGCCGTCCGCCACACCTCCAGCATCACCTCCTGGGTCACCTCCTCCGACTGTGCGGGGTCCCGCAGCACCCGGCGCACCAGGCCGAAGACCGGACCGGCCACCGCGTCGTACAGCCGCCCGAACGCGTCCTGGTCGCCGAAGGCCACCTGGGCGACGAGCTCCTTGAGGTCCGGGCCGCGGCGCTGCGGGCCGGACAGGTGGACCACCGTGCTCAATCCGCCACCCCGCTCGGTCGGGCGGCGCGGACCGCCGGTCGGGCCGGGCAGGCGTACGGCCTGCCCGTCGGACGGATGACGGGCATCGGGAACCTCCGGGTCGTCGGCGGGACCGTGCCGTCCGGGGCGGCGGCGGTCGTCGGGCACCGGTCATTCGGAACCGGACGCCCGCCGGATTGCCCGCGGGCCGCACCAGCATGGCGGAACCGGCCGGGCGGCACACCGTCCCGGACGGAACGGATCCGCACCCATCCGATCCGCGGCCCGCTCCGAAGCACCGCGCGCGAGACCCGTCCGACCCCGAACCACCCGGAGACCTCCACCGTGCCCACCGACCGCCGCCCGATGCCGCTCTTCCACGTCCGGGAGATCTTCGCCGAACCGGCGGCCGCCGCCTCCCCGCGCGGCCGGCAGGTCCTGGAACGCTTCCCCGACGCCCGGGTGGTCGAGGTCGACTCGCACTGGCGGATCCCGCACCTGCACGGCAACGCCGGGAACGTCGAACGGTGGGCGCGGATCAAGAGCGAGGTGCTGGTCCTCGGGGTGAAGAAGAGCCTCGCCGCCCGGCCCAACGGCCGCTCCGCCGACTGGATCGCCCCCAGCTCCGCCAACGGCTGCGCGCTGGCCTGCGCCTACTGCTACGTGCCGCGCCGCAAGGGCTACGCCAACCCGATCACCGTCTTCACCAACATCGACCGGATCGTCGCCTACCTCGCCGGCCACGTCCGCCGGCAGGGCCGCAAGCCCGCCCCCGACCAGTGCGACCCCACCGCCTGGGTGTACGACATCGGCGAGAACAACGACTGCTCGGTGGACGCCCTGATCTGCGACAACACCGCCGACCTGGTCCGCGCCTTCCGGGAGTGGCCGACCGCCAAGGCCTCCTTCGCCACCAAGTGGGTCAACCGCGACCTGCTCGCCCTCGACCCGCGCGGCCGCACCCGGATCCGCTTCTCGCTGATGCCGCCCGCCGACGCCCGGCTGCTGGACGTCCGCACCACGCCCGTGCCCGAGCGGATCGCCGCCGCCGGAGACTTCCTCGACGCCGGGTACGAGGTGCACTTCAACCTCTCCCCCGTCGTCCTGCGCACCGGCTGGCAGCGCGACTGGGCCGAGCTGCTGCACCGGATGGACGACATGCTGCCCGCCGCCGTGAAGGCGCAGGCCGCCGCGGAGATCATCATGCTGACCCACAACCGGGAGCTGCACGAGGTCAACCTCGGCTGGCACCCCAAGGCCGAGGAGCTGCTGTGGCGGCCCGCCCTCCAGGAGGCCAAGACCTCCGGGAACGGCGCCCGCAACGTCCGCTACCGGGCCGCCGGCAAGGCGGCGGCGCTCGCCGAGCTCCGCGGCCTGATCGACCGGCACGCACCCTGGCTCAGGGTGCGGTACGCCTTCTGACCGACCGTCCAGCGGCCACCGCCCGGTGGCCCACCGCCCCGGGAGGACCGATGACCGACCAGCCCGCCCGGCCGCCGCACTGCCTGGTGACCGGCGCCACCGGGTACATCGGCGGCCGCCTGGTGCCCGAACTGCTCGCGGCCGGCCGCACCGTGCGCTGCCTGGTCCGCGACCCCCGACGGCTGCGCGACCACCCCTGGCGGGCCCGGGTGGAGACCGCGACCGGCGACGTCACCCGGCCGGACACCCTGACCGCCGCCTTCGAGGGCGTCGACACCGCCTACTACCTCGTCCACTCCCTCGGCACCGGCCCCGGCTTCGAACGCACCGACCGCGAGGCCGCCCGGGCCTTCGGCGCGGCCGCCGCCCGGGCCGGCGTCCGGCGGATCGTCTACCTCGGCGGACTCGTGCCCGCCGACGTCCCCGCCGACGAACTCTCCCCGCACCTGCGCTCCCGCGCCGAGGTCGGCCGGGTGCTGCGCGACAGCGGGGTGCCCACCGCCGAACTGCGCGCCGCGGTCATCATCGGCTCCGGCTCCGCCTCCTTCGAGATGCTCCGCTACCTCACCGAACGGCTGCCCGTGATGGTGACGCCCAGCTGGGTCGGCACCCGGATCCAGCCGATCGCCGTCCGCGACGTGCTGCGCTACCTGGTCGCCGCCGCCGACCTGCCGCCCGAGGTCAACCGGGCCTTCGACATCGGCGGCCCCGACGTCCTGACGTACCGCCGGATGATGCTCCGCTACGCGGCCGTCGCCGGACTGCCCCGCCGGCTGATCGTGCCGGTGCCCGTCCTCACCCCCCGGCTCTCCGGCCACTGGGTCGGCCTGGTCACCCCCGTCCCGAACTCCATCGCCCGCCCGCTGGTCGAATCGCTGCGGCACGAGGTGGTCTGCGCCGAGCACGACATCGCCCGGTACGTCCCCGACCCGCCCGAACAGACCGTCCCCGGCCTCCACCGGCCGGTGCACGGCCTGATCGGCTTCGACGACGCCGTCCGCCTCGCCCTGCGCCGCATCCGGGACGCCCAGGTCACCACCCGCTGGTCCTCCGCCTCGCTGCCCGGCGCCCCGAGCGACCCGCTGCCCACCGACCCCGACTGGGCCGGCGGCAGCCTCTACCAGGACGTCCGCGAACGGCGCGTCGGCGCCGCCCCGGAGTCCGTCTGGCGGGTCGTCGAGGGCATCGGCGGCGAGAACGGCTGGTACTCCTTCCCGCTCGCCTGGGCCCTGCGGGGGTGGGCGGACCGGGCGGTCGGCGGGGTCGGACTGCGGCGCGGGCGACGCGACCCGGCGCGGCTGCGGGTCGGCGACTCGCTCGACTTCTGGCGGGTCGAGGAGATCGAGCCGGGGCGGCTGCTGCGGCTGCGGGCCGAGATGCGGCTGCCCGGCCCGGCCTGGCTGGAACTCTCGGTCACCCCGGACGGCGCCGGCGGCGCCGTCTACCGCCAACGGGCCCTCTTCCACCCCCACGGCCTCGCCGGCCACGCCTACTGGTGGTCCGTCGCCCCCTTCCACGCCGTCGTCTTCGGCGGCATGGCCCGCAACATCACCGAACGCGCCCTCGCCCCTGAAGGGTCCCTGGGTGCTGCCCCACCCTCGGACGCGAGTACCCCCCGCCCCTCGGTACCGACCGCACTGCGCTCCGCTACTCCGGTGCCGGGCCGTCCTTGTCGAGCCATTGGCGGTAGATGCCGGCGAGGGCGGCGAGCACGGCGGTACCCCCGGGGAGGGCCGCGGTGAGGGCGGTGAGGGCGTTCGCCGCCTGGGCCGGGGTGGCCGTCGCCAGCCACTTGGGCCAGAAGCCGGAGGCGGGCAGGACGGCCCCCGGTCCGGCCGAGGCGGCCGTCCTCGCGGCTTCGCCCCCGAGCGCGGCGTCCCACTCCTCCAGGATCCGGGCGAGCCGGCCCCGCTGCCGGGAGGTGAACCGCCGCAGGCCGATCACCCGCAGGCTCTGCCGGACGAGCTCCGGCCGCCGTTCGCCGACCGCCCCGGTGGCGGCCAGCAGCAGCCGCGGGTCCTGCGAGAGCAGTTCGACCGTCCGGTCGTCGACCAGCCGGGCGAGCCGGCCGGCGACGGCCTCGGCCTCGACGGCGCCACCGGGCCGCAGGCGGGCGATCTCCCAGCGGGCGAGTTCGATCCTGATCCCCATCAGCCGGTCCCCGAGCTCCCCGGCGAGCCCTGCGGCCTCGGCGAGCAGCGGTCCGGCCTCGTCGGTGAACCCCTCGTCGACGGCCCAGCGGGCGTGCGCGAAGTCGGCCTCCAGCTGCACCCCCCTCTCCTGTTCCTCGACGGCGCGGCTGCGGGCGGCGGAGGCCAGCGCCCGGGCGGAGTCGAGTTCGCCGAGGGCGGCCCGCACCCGGGCCTCCAGCAGCAGCAGCCGGGCGCCGCGTTCGCTGCGGGCGGGCCGGTCGTCGAGGACCTCGGCGGCGCCGTGCGGGTCGTCGAGTTCCAGCAGTCGGGTGACCTGGACCTCGGCGTGCCGTTCCCACTCCTCGGCGGGCACCTCGCGCAGGGTGGCGGAGAAGAGCGTCCGTCCGGACCGGGAGGCGAGGTAGGCCTGGCTGCCGGGCGGGAGTTCGTCGATGGAGCCGGTGAGCAGGGCCTCGACGCCGGGCTGCCAGCGCCGGTCGAGTTCGGCGGCGCTCTCGCCGAGGCTGAGCCGGTGGTAGAGCTCTTCGGCGCGGGCGGTGAGGTCGTCCTCCTGGACGTAGTGCAGCACGGCGGCCTCGTGGATCTCGGCGACCTGCTCGGGCGCCTCGGCCCGCAGCAGGGGCAGGAGTTGGCGGCGGACGTCGCTGCGGTGCTCCAGGGCGCCGTCGGCGGCGTGGCTGAGCAGGGACACCTCGCGGGCGAACAGCTCGAAGAGTTCGGTGGCGCGCAGGTCGTCGGGGACGGGCACGCCGCTCGGCCCGGCCAGGACGTAGCGCAGCACGGCGGGGGTGAGCCGGCGCAGGACGAGGGCGGGGCGGGCGAGGCTGCGGACGTCGCGGTCCTCGATGTGGTCGAGGACCCGGCGGTAGAGGTAGCCGTGCAGTTGTTCGCCGGTGATGCGGTCGCGGGTGGCGGAGCCGTCGGCGCCGGTCAGGTCGGCGAGGGCGGTGCCGTCGGCGCGGACGAGGTCGGCGGCGAGGCGCAGGCTGAGCGGGTTGCCGCCGACGAGGTCGATGACGGCGTCGAAGCCGGCCGGGTCTGCGGCGGGCCCGAGCAGGGCGCCGAGGTAGGCGCGGGCGGCGTCGCGGTCGAAGTCGGGCAGCCGCCGTTCGCGGGCGGGAAGTCCGGCCGGGGCGCGGCCGGAGAGGACGATCCGGACGGCCGGGTTGGCGCCGGCGAGCAGGTCGAACATCCGCCAGAGTTCGGCGAGCACCTCGGGGCCCTGGTACTGGGCGGTCTCGAAGGTGTCGATCGCCAGCAGCACGGGCCCGGCGGGCAGCGCGAGGGTGAGCAGCCGGGCGAACTCGTGGTAGAGCTCCTCGCGTTCGGAGGGTGCGGTGAGCAGCCGGGCGGAGGCGGTGATGTGGTCGGGGGTGCCGCGGGCGGCGGCCGCGGAGTCCGCGTGGGCGGCGGCGAGGGTGTGCAGGTCGGGGGTGGAGGCGCGGGCGATCCACTTGCCGGTGAAGAACTCGGCGAGGGGCCGCAGGCCGGGATGCTGGATGCGCAGTTGGCGGACGGCTTCGAGGAGCAGGGTGAGCGGTTCCTGCGGGAGCATGCCGAACCGGTCGAGGTCGACGAAGGCGAAGGGCAGCCGCGGGCTGGTGCCGCGGTGTTCGCCGTCGAGGATGAAGCGGGCGAGGACGGTGGACTTGCCGATGCCGCCGGGCCCCCAGATCAGCATCGGGCGGCGGTCGGTGCCGGCGGTGTGCTCGGCGAGTTCGGCGAGGATGTCGGCGCGTCCGCCGAAGTGGGTGCCGACCAGGCGGCGCAGCGGTTCGAGGAGTTGGCGGCGTTCGAGGTGGTCGGTGATCTCGGCGGGGCCGGGCAGGCCGGGTACGAGTCCGTCGAGCCATTCGGCGACCCGGGCGGTGGCAAGGAGTTCCTCCAGGTCCTGTTCGGCCGGCGGCGGGGCGCTGCCGGTGAGGTAGCGGGTGAGGGCGAGTTGGACGGGCCCCTGGGGGCGGTCGGGGTTGGTGTCGAGGGCGTGGCGGTAGGCGTCCTCGCCGGCCATGGCGGCGAGGGTGGTGCGGCGCAGCGGTTCGGGCAGCCGCCATTCGGGCCGGCCGTCGGCGCCGTAGACGGGTTCGCTGACGGTGAGGAGGGCCTGCAGGGCGGCGTCGTCGGGTTCGTGGCCGACCGGGCGGAGGGTGGCCGGGTCGTAGCAGGCGAGGACGGCGGCGGCCTGACGGTAGGCGTGCTCGGCGGGGGGTGGCGGGGCGGCGGTCTCGGCCGTCCTGCGGCTGAGCCGGTCGAGCCGTTCCTCTACGGCCCCGGCGGTGAGGCGCGCACGTGCCTTGCTCATCGCAGTACCTGCCTGTCGAAGACGGCGTTGGCGGTGTCGCGGACGGTGCCGGGGAGTTGGCGGATCGCGGCGGCTCGGTCGTCGGGCAGCATGTCGAGCATCCGGTCGACGATGTTCTCCAGGACGGGCGGGGCGATCTCGGTGTCGAGGCCGGCCGCGAGCCGTCCGAAGAAGTCGCACAGGACGCGGCGGTCGATGGTGCCGACGGGCTCGGTGAGGACGGAGTCGAGGGCGCCGAGGCCGGTGCGGCCGTAGCCGAGCAGCAGGACGCGCAGGCCGGGGAGGCGTTCGCGGATGGCGGCGCCGGCGAGGTGGTCGATCAGGGCAGCGGTGTCGGCCTGCAGCGGCACGTGGTCGAGGCTGTCGACGACGAGCAGGTACTTCGCGCGGACGGACTCGTCGTACAGCTGGCCGACCAGCCAGTCGCGCAGCCGGCGGGCCTGGGCGGCGCCCTGGGCGTACTGGTCGACGGTGGGTTCGGGCAGTTTCAGCTGGGAGGCGACGGAGCTCATCAGGTCGCAGGGGGTGCAGACCTGGTCGGCCCATTCGCTGAGGTCGACGAGGATCGGTTTGAAGGTCTGCAGTTGCTGGGCGACGTGGCTGACGAGGTACCAGGTGTAGGACTTGCCGCAGCAGCGGGGGCCGGTGACGAGCAGGACGCGGCTGCGGCTGTCGGAGACCAGGTCCTTGAGCTGGGTGCGGAGCAGGGTCCGGTCGAGGAAGAGCCGCTGGCCGAGCAGGTCGGTGACGTACGGGTCGTCAGCCGTGTCGTCGAGGCCGGCGAGGGTGGTGGGGACGGCGGCGAGCAGCTGCCCGGCGAGGGCGGCCACCGCGGGGAACCGGCCGCAGCGCAGCGCGTCGAGGAACTCCTCGATCCAGCCGGCCCGTTCGGCCTCCTCGACGACCTCGTGGGTGATGGTGCGCAGGTCGCCGCCGGTGCTGATGGCGGCCAGTCTGCGGCCGAGGTAGGAGATTTCGCGTTCCAGGTCGGGCAGCGTGTAGTCGTTGACGACGGCCTCCACGAGGTGCCGCCGGTCGGGTCCGGAGAGTCTCACCGCCACCGCCTCCTAGTCGGCCGGGGGGAAGAGCCTGCCGGCGTGTCCGCGCCGGTCCAGCAGGGTGCGGACGGCCGGCAGCGGGATCGCCTCGTTCCAGGCGGGGCGGTGGCCGGGGCTGTAGTCGGGGTCGCCGCTGTGGTGGAGGGCGACGAGTTGCAGGTCGAGGTCGAAGCAGGGCGAGCCGGAGGAGCCCGGTTCGGTGTCGGCGCCGTGCCGGACGCGGGTGCGGTTGGCGTTGCTGCCGAGGACGGGGCCGAGGGCGAGTTTCAGCGGCCCGCCGGAGGGGTGCTGGAGCAGCAGCAGGATCGCGCGGTCGTCGTCGGCGGGGGCGGCGGAGCCGGTGATCCAGCCGCGGGCGGGGGCGTCGGGGGCGGCCCGGTCGGCGGCGACGGGTTCGTGTCCGGCCTCGGTGGCGAGCCGGAAGAGTGCGTAGTCGAGTTCGTCCTCTGCGGGCAGGGCGTCGCCGGGGTCGGGCCGGCTGTCGAGGGGGCTGGGCGGGCTGGCGTCGACGAGCCAGTCGCCGTCGGCGAGCGGGACGGTGGTGCCGGGGTTGAGCACCGTGCCGTCGGCGGACTTCTTGTGGTCGAAGCGGACGAGCACCTCGGAGGGCTTGCTGCGGGCCTCGATCACCGGGGCGAGGACGTGGTGGTTGGTGAGGCAGAGGTCGGGGGCGACGAGCAGCGCGGTGCCGTAGCAGGTGCCGGCCGCGGTGCCGACCTCGACCCGGCCGACCCGGCCTTCGAGGGCGCCGAGCCGGCGGCGCCAGTCGGACGGGTCGAGGTAGCCGGGCCGGTCGGCGAGGAGCCGTTCCAGGGTGTCGCGCTGTTCGGGCTGGACGGGGCCGATCCGCCACCGTTCGGCGACCGCGGACAGCTGCGGGTTGGTGGGGTTGGCCTCCCGGGCGCCGGCGACCAGGGCCGGGGCCCAGCCCTGGCGGTCCGCGGTGTCGAGGACCTCGAAGGCGACCGTGCGGAGGTTGCCGCCGAGCGAGATCTCCTCGCGGCGGCGGTCGAGGTGGAAGCGGAGCATCTGGTCGAAGCCGGCGAGGGTGAAGGCGTCGAGCAGGGCGGCGACGGCCTCCCGCATCTGCGCTCCGGGCATGGTCATCAGGGGTGCCCCCGGTCGGGGTGTGCGGCGGTCGGGTGTGCGGCGGTCCGCGCCGGACGCGCGGGGCCGCGGGACGGGTGCGCCGCCGGTCGGGCGGCGGGCCGGCGCTCAGGCGGCGATCCGGGCCCGGACCGGCGCGCGGACGGCCGGGCAGGCCAGGTACTCGGCGGCGCCGTGGTGGTTGGCGCTGTCGTTGACCACCAGGACGTCCTCGGTGAGGCTGCTCGGCTCGTACTCGGGGCGGACGGTGCGGTCCAGGGCGACCAGGTCGCGGGCGTCGCAGGCGTTGCGCCAGGCGGCGACGCCGGGCGGCACGGTGAGCGGGGCGGCGAGGCGGTCCTGGATCTCGGTGATGCCGAGCGGCGAGCCGATGGTGATCAGCAGCGGCACCTCGCCCGGGTAGGTGCGCAGCACCTCGTAGGCGATCACCGAGCCGAGGCTGTGGCCGACGACGACGAGCGGCCCGTCGGCCTCCTCCAGGGCGCTCGCGGCGACCTTCTGGATCTGTTCGCGCATCCCGCCGAAGAAGTAGGCGTGCACGTCCTTGAAGGCGTGCCGGGCGAGCGCCTGGAAGGCCAGGGTGCGGCCGAACCTGGGCAGCGGCAGCACCTCCAGTCCGGCGGCGGCGCCCGGTGAGCCCTCCCCGGCGGAGAGCGCCTCGGCGGCGTAGACCATGGCCCGCAGCCAGGGGTCGAGCGGTCCCGCGGCGGTGCTCTCCAGGGCGCCCGTCCCGGTCTCGGCGCGGACTGCGGCGAGGAACTCCTCGGGCGGGGCGGGGGCGGTCGGCCGGGCGGCCTCCAGCGCCGCGCCCGAGGGCGGCAGTTCGGTGACGCCGTCGTCGGGGACGGGTGCGGGCAGCGGCTCGTGGTAGCGCAGCGGCGCCCAGTACGCCATCCGCGAGACCTCGCCCATCGGCCGGCCGAACAGGGCGACGTCCCACTGTTCCTTCAACTGCTGCTCGGGCGGCTTGTTGCCGATCCCGTGCACGTACACGATCGCTGGCCCCATGGCATGCCTCCGGCGACTCGCTCTCCCTCCAAGTGTCGGCCCCTTCGGCGGGGAGCTCAATCGGCCGCGGCCGGCCGCCTGCCGGGCGTCCGGCCGGTGGTGACGGTCCGTGGCCGACCGGCGGGTGCCGTCCCGGCGGCCGGGGCCGGGTGGCGCCGCCCCGCGGGTGACGGTCCGTGGCCGCCGCCCGCGGGCCGGCCGGGCCCGCCCACGGGATCCCGGCTGACGGGGGGTCGGCCCGGGCGCCGCGGCCCCCTCGGTGTCGCCCACGGTGACGGAACCGGCGGGGAGCCGCCCCGGGCCGGGCGGTCGCGCTCGGTGTACGGCGGGGCCCCGGAGGAGGAAAATCGGTGTGCGGAGCGCCGCGGCCCGGCTAGGTTCGACCGGGGCCGGCCGACCGGTCGCACGCGGCACGGGTACGGAGGCTGGCATGGCAGGGACGGACGTCCGCGGGACGGGGGGCACCGCGCCCGGGGCGCTGCCGACGCTCGCCGGGCTGCTGGCCGGGCACCGTCCGCGCACCGCGCGGGAGGCCGCGGACCTGGCCCGGATCGCACCGCTGGCGGGCGCCGCGGACCGGTACGACCGCGGGCGGCCGCTGCACGTGACCGCCTCGGCACTGATCGTGGACCCGGCCCGGCGGGAGGTGCTGCTGCGCTGGCACGAGCGCCAGCAGGACTGGCTGCAGGTCGGCGGCCACGGCGACCCCGGCGAGGAGTTCCCGGGCGCGGTGGCGCTGCGCGAGGCGGAGGAGGAGACCGGCCTGGCCGATCTCGTGTTCTGGCCGTCGGCGGGGCTGCTGCACGTGGTCGTGCTGCCGGTGCCGGCGTCGGACCGCGAGCCGGCCCACGAGCACGCCGACCTCCGCTTCGTGCTCGCCACCGGCACCCCCGGGGCGGCCCGCCCCGAGCGGCCGGGCGCGCGGGTGCGCTGGCTGCCGCTGGCCCGGGCGGCCGCCGAGGCCCGCGGCGAGGCCCTGCAGGAGTCGCTCGCCCGGCTGGACACCCTGCTGGCGGACGGCGGCCCGGCCGCGCCACGGGACTGACGGACCGTCACGGAACGGATGAGGTGGATGGGATTGCACGCCGACCAGGTGCTCGTCTTCGATGCCGACGACACGCTGTGGGAGAACAACGTGCTCTTCGAGCGCGTCATCGAGGGCTTCCTCGACTGGGTGGCCGGCGACCCGGCCGACCCGGCGGCCCGGCAGGCCGCCCGGGCGGTGCTCGACGCGGTGGAGGCGGCGAACGCGGCCACCCTCGGCTACGGCGCCGCGGTGTTCCGGCACAACCTGGCGGAGAGCCTCGGGCAGTTGCACGGCCGGTCCGTCACCGCGGAGGACCGGGACCGGATCGACCGGTTGCTGCTGCCGCTGACCAGCCGCACCGTGGAGCTCATCCCCGGCGTGGCCGACACCCTCGCCCAGCTGTCCGGGCGCCACCGGCTGCTGATGCTGACCAAGGGCGACGAGGCGGAGCAGCGGCGCAAGGTCGAGGCGTCCGCGATCGCGCACCACTTCGGCGGGATCCACATCGTGGCCGAGAAGAACGTCGACACCTACCACCGGCTGGTCGAGGACCTCTCCCTCGCCCCCGACCGGACCTGGATGATCGGCAACTCCCCCAAGTCGGACATCGTGCCCGCCCGGCGGGCCGGCCTGAACGCCGTCTTCATCCCGCACGAGCACACCTGGGTGCTGGAGCACGAGGAGTTCGGCGCGCACACCGCCACCCTGGAGCTGGCGGGCTTCGCCGACCTGCTCGCCCACTTCTGAGACCCGCTCGCCCACCCCGGCGGGGTTTGACAGGTGCGGGAACCGGCAAATCGCCCGATATGGACGTTCACACCTTTTCCGGATCCCGGCGGTCGCCGCTCGCCGGATGGCTGGACGCGCCGTCCGGCTGGACCGCCCTCGACCCCGTGTCGGAGCGGCTGCACGGGGTCGTGCGGCGCGTGCCGCGGTCCGTGCAGGACGCCCTGCACGGGGTGTGGCTCGGCCACCACCTCCACCCGGCGCTGATCCCGGTGCCGGTGGGCTGCTGGCTGTCCGCTGCGATCCTGGACTCCACCTGCACCGCCCCCGACGCCGCCCTCCGGCTCACCCGGATCGGCCTGGTCGGCGTCGCCCCGGCGGCCTGGACGGGCTGGGCCGACTGGTCGACGCTGAACGCGGAGCAGCGCCGCACCGGCCTGGTGCACGCCGTCGGCGTCGTCGCCGCGGCGGCCCTGCAGGGCGCCTCGCTGGCGGCCCGGTGCCGCGCCGCCCGCACGGGCGCCGCCCCCACCACGGGCCGTCTGCTCGGCCTCGCCGGCCTGACCGTGGCCGGTGCCGCGGCCGCCCTCGGCGGTCACCTCGCCCACCGCCAGGCGCCCGCCGACAGCCTCTGACCCGTCAGGCCGTCCCGCCGCCCGGCGGGCGGGTGATCCTCGTGGGCCCGTCCGCCCCGCACCGGCCGCAGTCGCAGACCGTCACGGAATTGGCCCGGCAGTGCGCCGTGGGCCAGTACCGCGACTCGCACGGCCCCGGGTCGACCGGTGCGCCGTCCGCGGGCAGCGTGCGCCGGCACCATCCGCACCGGACCTCGACCCCCGCGCCCACCGCCCGGAGCTCCGCGGCAGCGGCGAGCGCCCGCTCCAGCGGTCCCTCCTCCACCACGCACACCGGCGCACCGTCCAGCATCCGCCTGCTCTCCCACGGGCCGGCCCCGGTCAGCGCCCGTACCGCCTTCACCGCCTCGATCCCGCGCTCCCCCAAGCCGGTCAGGTGAACCTCGAACCCCGGATCCTCCACCGCGCCCCCCTCGGAAACCACCCGGCGCCCCCGAGTACACCAGAGCCCTACCGCGCCGGGCCACCCGTTTCCCCGCCCGCGGCGCCGGGGGTGTCAGGGCGCCCCGTCCGCCGACGGCAGTCCGGCGAATGCGACGGGTGTCCGCCGCTCCGGCCCCACCGGACAGGAGACCGGCAGGTGCGCACGGCTCATGCGGGCCCGGCGACTACAGCCGGGTGCCCGATCCGGAGCAGTCCCTGAAGTACGCGATCCAGCACATCGCCGGTGAGCGGGTCGAATCATCGAGGGAGTCATCACCCCCGTGTCCCGTCCTGGGCGCACGAGAGCGCCGTCGACCTGATCCGTGAACAGATCGGCCCCCGGATGCGCGCGCCCGGCCTGCGGGCAGGCTCCGGCAGCCTCGACCTGCCGGGCACGGAGAACTTCTGCATTCCCGATCTCGCCGTGGTGCCGGCCGCACTGGCGAAGACCGAGGGCGCACTGCTGCCGGACCGGACCGTGCTGGTCGTGGAGGTCACCTCCCCGTCGAACGGGGACACGGACCGCACCGCCGAGCGCCGTCGCCACGCCCAGTACGGTGCACCGCTCCACCTGCTGGTCGACCGGCAGGAGCGGGTCTGCACGCTGTTCGCGCAGCCGGGGCGGCTCGGCTACGCGCTGGTGACGGGGCCGCACCCCTTCGGCGTGCCGGTGCGGCTGCCGGAGCCGTTCGGCCTCGACCTGGACACCGCGGAGTTCTGAGCGCCGACGACCCGGCCCCGCCCCGGTCGACGGCGGCTGACAGCCGGGGCGGGCGGCGGTTCAATGGTGGTCGGGGCCCAGTGGGGGCCGGAGGCAGGCATGGACGCGGCCGCGGTACTGGCCGAGGCCAGGCGCTCGCACCGCGGGCACGCCTGGCGGGACGCCTGCGGGCTGTACGCCGCCGCGGACGGCGACGAGCCGGGCGGGCTCGGCGTCGCGGACCTGGAGGACTGGGGCGAGGCGGCGCAGCTGCTCGGCCGGGGCGAGGAGGCGTCTGCCGTCCTGCAGCGGGCGTACCTGGCACGTGAGGGGTCCGCGGACGTCCGCGGTGCGCTGCGCTGTGCGTTCTGGCTGGCGGAGGTGCTGGCGATGCGGGGCGAGTTCGCGCACGCGGGCGGCTGGCTGGCGCGGGCCGGGCGGCTCGCCGGGTCGGACCCGCCCTGCGCCGAGCACGGGTACCTGCTGGTGCGGGAGGCGGAGCGGCTGCTGCAGCAGGGCGAGCACGAGGCCGCGTTCGGGACGGCGGGCCGGGCCATGGAGCTGGCGGCCCGGTTCGGCGACCGGGACCTGGCGGTGCTGGCGGCCCAGTTCCAGGGGGCGGCACGGATCGGCCAGGAGCAGGTGGACGAGGGTCTGGCGCTGCTGGACGAGGCGATGGTGGCGGTGACCGCCGGGGAGACCGGGCCGCGGGTGACCGGCTGGGTCTACTGCCTGGTGATCGCGGTCTGCCAGGACCTGCAGGAGCTGCGCCGCGCCCGGGAGTGGACGGTCGCCCTGGACGCCTGGGTGGACTCGCTGCCGCAGTTCGACGGCGGGTACTCGGGGATCTGTCTGGTGCACCGCTCGGAGCTGCTGCGGCTGGTGGGCGACTGGCCGAGTGCGGCCGTCCAGGCGCGCAGCGCCTGCGAGCGGCTGACCCGCGGGTTCGGGGAGTTCCTCGCCGGCGGCGCCTTCTACCAGCTCGGCGAGATCCACCGGCTGCGCGGGGAGCGGGCGCGGGCCGAGGAGGCGTACCGGCGGAGCGGGCGGTACGGCTGCGACGCCCAGCCGGGGCTGGCACTGCTGCGGCTGGCCGGGGGCAGTCCGGAGGCGGCGGCGGGCGGTGTGCGGCGGGCCCTCGCGGAGGCCCCGGACCGGCTCGCCCGGGCCCGGCTGCTGCCGGCCCTGGTGGAGATCGCCCTCGCGACCGGCGGGACGGCCGAGGCCGGGGCCGCCGCCGAGGAGCTCGCCGGCATCGCGGCGGCCTTCCGCCGCCCCGCCCTGGACGCGCAGGCCGCACAGGCCCGGGCGGCGCTGCTGCTCGCCGGCCCGGCGCAGGGCGGGGCACCGGTGGAGGCGCTGACCGAGGCCCGCCGGGCCTGGCGGCTGTGGCGGGACCTGGACGTGCCGTACGAGACGGCGCGGTCGCGGGTCCTGGTGGCGCGGGCCTGCCGGGCGCTCGGCGACGAGGACACCGCGGCGGTGGAACTGGACGCGGCGGTGGCCGGGTTCGTCCGCCTGGGCGCCGGGCCGGACCTGGCGCTGGCCCGTGCGGCGGCCGCCGCGGGCGTCGAGGGGCCGCCGGACGCCGGCCCGGCGGAGGCGCCCGCCGGGCTGACCCCGCGCGAGGTGGAGGTGCTGCGGCTGGTCGCCGGCGGCGGCACCAACCACGCGATCGCCCGGGAGCTCCACCTCAGTGAGCGGACGGTGGCCCGGCACATCAGCAACATCCTCGGCAAGCTGGACGCCGGCTCCCGGACGGCCGCCGCCGCGTACGCCTTCGAGCACGGCCTCGCCGGGGCGCGTCCCCCGGGCCGCTGACGGCCCCGGCCGGCTGCGCAGATCTGCCCGTCGGCGTCCGCGCGGACCACATGGTTCTGCCGATGTGCCGCCCCGCCTGCGCGTCCTAGCGTCGGAGTACGGCGAACGGCCACGGAGGGCGGCGACGACCGTGACACCCCAGGCACACGTACAGGCGCGAACACGGGCGCAGGCACCTGCCGACGTGCTCGCCCGGGCCGGCCGGGCGGCGACGGCCCTCGGGACGGCGCTGACCGAACGCGGCGAGCACGCGGCCGCCGAGCGGGCGCTGCGCCGTGCCGTCCGCTGCTGCACGGCGGCGTACGGGCCGGACGATCCGCGGCTGGCGGTGCCGCTGCGGGCGCTCGGCGCGGTCTGCGCCGCCCGGGGCCGGCTGACCGAGGCCGAGGCCCTGCTGAACCGGGTGCTGGCGCTGCTCGCGCGGCCGCCGGACGGAACGGAGGAGGAGTCATGAACGGGGAGCGGTACGAGACGGTGGTCGTCGGCGCCGGGCAGGCCGGTCTCGCCGTCGGCAGGGAACTGGCGCGGCGCGGGCGGGAGTTCGTGATCGTGGACGGCAGCGGGCGGATCGGCGACGGCTGGCGCTCGCACTGGGACTCGCTGCGGCTCTACAGCCCGGCCCGCTACGACGGGCTGCCCGGGATGCGCTTCCCCGCGCCCGGCTGGTCCTTCCCCGGCAAGGACGAGGTGGCGGACTACCTGGAGGCGTACGCGGAACGGTTCGGCCTGCCGGTGCGCACCGGCGTCCGGGTCACCCGGCTCGTCCGCGCGGACACCGGCGACCGGAACGGCAGCGGCGGCTGGACGGTCGGGACCGACCGGGGCCGGCTGCTCGCCGAGAACGCCGTGGTCGCCACCGGCACCTTCGGCCGCGGGCCGTACGTCCCGCCGTTCGCGGCGCGGCTCGACCCGCGGATCGTCCAGCTGCACTCCTGCGAGTACCGCAACGAACGGCAGCTGCCCGACGGCCCGGTGCTGGTGGTCGGCGCCTCGCACTCGGGCGCGGACGTGGCGTACGAGGTGGCCGGGCGGCACCGGACGGTGCTGTGCGGGCGGGACACCGGGCAGATCCCGCTCACCCTGGAGGCCCGCTCGACCCGGCTGGCGTTCCCGGTGCTGTGGCAGCTCGCCGACCGGGTGCTCACCACCGCCACGCCGCTGGGCCGGCGGATGCGCGGGGAGGTCCGCACGCACGGCGGGCCGCTGCTGCGGGTGAAGGCCGCGGACCTGGCGCGGGCCGGGGTGGAGCGGGTGCCGGAGCGGATGACGGGGGTGCGGGACGGCATGCCGCTGCTCGACGGCGGCCGGGTGGTCGAGGCGGCCTCCGTCGTCTGGTGCACCGGTTTCCGGCAGGACTTCGGCTGGATCGACCCGCCGGTGACCGGCCCCGACGGCTGGCCGCGGGAGCACCGCGGCGTGGCCGAGGACGCACCCGGCCTGTACTTCTGCGGGCTCGCCTTCCAGCGGGCCTTCAGTTCGATGCTGATCGGCGGTGCCGGCAGGGACGCCGCGGTCGTGGCGAAGCACATCGCCGCCCGCGAACGCCGGCTGCACCGGGCGGACCGCCGGGAGCGCACCCCGGCCGCCGTCTGACGGCCCCGCGGGGCGGGCGCGGTGCGGTGGACGGCCGGAAGGGACTTGACGCGGGAGATACTAAGCGCGCATAGTATTTCTCATGAGGAAGCTCGCCACGGCACAGACCGTCTCCACCGCCCACCCGTCCGCCTTCTTCGCCCGCTGGGCCGACATGGCCACCTGGCCGGAGTGGAACACCGACACCGCCTGGGTCCGCCTGGACGGCCCGTTCGTCGAGGGCGCCACCGGCGTGCTCAAGCCGAAGGGCGGCCCCAAGGTGCCGTTCACCGTCGCGAAGCTCGTCCCCGGGCGGGAGTTCACCGACGTCTCCCGGCTGCTCGGCGCCCGGCTGACCTTCCGTCACCTGGTCGAGCGCACCGAGCAGGACGGCACCCTGGTCAACGTCGAGGTCACCCTCGACGGCCCGCTCGCCGCCCTCTGGAACGCGATCCTCGGCAAGGACATCCGGGCGGGCCTGCAGCAGGACCTCGACCGGCTCGCCGCCACCGCCGAGGCCGACAGCGCGGTGACCGCCGCATGAGGGCCTGGCTCGGCGTCGTCTGCCGCGACCACGTCCTGCGCGGCACCGGGCTGGGCATCGCCCAGCTCAACCACGGCCGCCGGGACGCGGTCGCCCGCCTGGCGGCCGGCGACTGGCTGGTCTACTACTCGCCCCGGACGAGCCTTGCCGGCGGCCGCCCGCTGCGCGCCTTCACCGCCATCGGCACGGTCGCCGACGAGGAGGTGTGGCAGGCCGACGAGGGCGACTTCAAGCCCTGGCGGCGCCGGGTCGACTACCTGCCCGGCGCCGCCGAGGCGCCGCTCGCCCGGTTCGACGGCACGCTCGACCTGACCTCCGCCCCCGACTGGGGGTACCGGCTGCGCCGCGGGCTGGTCGAGCTGACCGCCCGCGACCTCGGCCTCGTCCGGGCCGCTATGGTCACCGCATGACCGACGACCCGCCGCGGCTGGCCAGCGGCTTCACCGAGGCCGACGAGAGCCCGGGCCTGCTGCTCTGGCAGGTCACCAACCGCTGGCAGGCCGCCCAGCGCGCGGCCCTCAAGCCGTACGGGCTGACCCACGTCCAGTTCGTCCTGCTGGCCTCGCTCAGCTGGCTGCAGGCGGACGGCCCGGTCACCCAGAAGCAGCTCGCCGACCATGCCGCCACCGATCCGATGATGACCTCCCAGGTGCTCCGCGCCCTGGAGTCCCGCGGCCTGGTCCACCGGCTGCCCCACCCGCACGACCGGCGCGCCCGCGCCCTCGCCCCCACCGACGAGGGCCGCGCCCTCGCCGACCGCGCCGTCGCCGCCGTCGAGGCCTGCGACCACGCCTTCTTCGCCCCGCTCGGCGCGGCCGCCCCCGCTTTCACCGCGGCCCTGCGGACCCTCCGCACGGCCGCGGCCCCCGACGCGGGCTGACCCCGCGGCGGCAGGCCGACTCCGGCGGGCGGCGGAGCAGTGGAGGTGCCGTCAGGCGGGGCCCTGCGGCCGGGGCGCCGGGGCCGGCCCGTACCATCGGGGCATGGTCACCGTCGCCACCTGGAACGTCCTGCACCGCGTCCACGCGGAGAACTGGAGCAGCGACGTCCTCGACCAGTGGCCCGAGGAGTCGCCGCGGATCGCCGCCGTGGCCGCCCGGATCGCCGCGCTCACGGAGCAGGTGGTGGCGCTGCAGGAGGTGAGCGGCGACCAACTGGCCGCGATCCGGGCGGCGTTGCCGGCGGGCCGGAGCGTCCACACGCTCGACTACCCGCGGATCCCGACGCCCCGGCGCATCCCCACCCTGCTCGGCGACCGCAGCGAGCACCTGGTGCTGCTGGCCGACGGGCCGGGCGAGGTGGTCGCCGCGGAGGCCTTCGCCGAGGACCCGGGCAAGGGCCTGCTCGCCGTCCGCACGGCGGGCCTGCTGGTCGTCGCCACCCACGTCAGCACCGGCGGGCGCCGCCCCGGCCAACTCGCCCGGCTGGCCGAGGTGGTGGCCGCCACCGCGGACGGCCCGGCCGTCCTGCTGGGCGACTTCAACGCGGACCGGACGACGGTGGCCGCCGAACTCGGCCCGGGCTTCGCGGTCGCCGAGCTCCCGCCCGGAGCGCCTCCCACCAGGCCGCGCGAGACCGCCGCGGAGAAGTCCCAGTGGATCGACCACGTGGTGGTGCACGGCCTCGGCAGCCGCGCCGCCGTGGTCGAGGACGTCGCCGGCCTCTCCGACCACAACCCCGTCCGCGCCGAGGTCGTCCCCGGCTCCGCCGGCTGACGCCGACGGCACGTCACCGGCAGGGCCCGCCACGGGCGGCAGTGCGTCTCAGGAGCAGTCCCAGTGGTGGTCGACCGGGCGGCCGGGGCAGGTGAGGCACTGGAAGACGTAGACCCCGCCCGCATCGCCGATCATCAGGTCGGCCGGGTTGTGCGCCGTCTCCTTGCCCGTGGCGCCCTTCTTCTCCCGTCCGGTCTCCTCGTCGCGGTCCTCGACGGGGAGCCAGGTCCGCCACGACTCGCCGTCGTACTCCCAGCTGCTCACCGTCAGCAGGTGATCCATCGTCACCCCGCAGTCCGCGCAGGTGGGCCAGCACGGATCCTGGGTCCAGCTCGGGTAGCCGCCGAGCTTGATGCCCGGCGCCTCGGCCAGGTGGTAGAAGTGGATCAGCCCGGTCCGCGCCTCCAGCTCGTCCATCCGCTCGCGGAGCGCCGCGGCCACCTCGTCCGGCATGTCCCTGCTCGGGTAGTCGGCCACCACCTCGGGGTGCAGCACGCACGGGTCCGGGATGCTGTCGGTCGGTGCGGTGCCGACGGTCGGCGGGGCGGCCGGGAGCGGCCGGACGACCGATCCGGCGCTGCGCCAGTGCACCCGCGGGGTGGCCGTGCTGCAGCCGTCGACGAGGAACGGGCACCAGAGCACCTGGAGCAGGTCGCACCCCTCCGGGAAGGCGAGCTCCGGGACGTCCCGGCGGTGGATCTGGACGACGGCGACCATCGGCACCGGCCCGTCGGTCGCGGGCGCGTCCCACGTCGCCGGATGACTGGTGCTCGGGCAGACCGGCCACGGCTCGTCGGCCGGCCACAACAGCGGCCCGCCGACCGAACTCTCCTCCGCGGACGGCGACCCGGCGCGGGGGTGGAGCCGGATCGCGGTACGGCGCAGCGGGGCCAGCTCGGGGAAGAGCTCCTCCATGTCCACGGGCCGGGGCGGTGTCGTGCGGGCCATCGTCGTCTCCGTCGTGAGGCGGTTCAGTGCGGGCACGACCCTAGGTGGGGGCACCGACAGCCGGCGCGGTGCACCGCAGCGGGCCGACGTGACGGCGCTTCACCGCCGGGGACGGGGTGCGGCGCCGGCGTGCGCGAGAATGCGACCGACCGTCCGGGCAGTCGTCCGGACGGCCGGCCACGGGAGGGCGCATGGCACCGCAGGACGGGGTGGCGGGCTTCTACGACGGGCTCGCCGCCGGCTACCACCTGGTCTACGCCGACTGGGAGGCGGGCATCCGGCTGCAGGGCACCGCCCTGGACGCGCTGCTCGCCGAACGCCTCCGGCCCGGCCCGGCGGACGTGCTCGACTGCTCCTGCGGCATCGGCACCCAGGCGATCGGGCTGGCCCTGCACGGCCATCGGGTGGTCGGGTCCGACCTGAGCGCCGTCGCGGCGGCCCGGGCGGCGCGGGAGGCGGCGGCCCGCGGCACGGTGCTGCCCACCGTGGCGGCCGACATGCGCCGGCTGCCCTTCGTGCGGGGCCGGTTCGACGCCGTCGTGTGCGCGGACAACTCGCTCCCCCACCTGCTGACCGCCGGGGACGTCCGCGCCGCGCTGGACGCGATGCGGCGGGTGCTCCGCCCGGGCGGCCTGCTGCTCGTCAGCACCCGCCCGTACGACGAACTGCGCCGCACCCGGCCCACCGGGACGCCGCCGCAGGTGGTCGAGGCGGACGGCGTCCGCACCACGACCTTCCAGCGGTGGCACTGGCACGAGGACGGCGAGCACTACGACCTGGACATGGTGCAGGAGCGCAGCGGCCCGGACGGCGTCCGCACCGAGGTCCGGCGCGCCGCGTACTGGGCGCTCACCCGGGAGCAGCTGACCGGGCTGGTGCTCGACGCGGGCTTCGTCCGGCCGGCCTGGGCGGAGCCGGCGGCGAGCGGGTTCTTCCAGCCGGTGCTGACCGCGGTCGCCCCGTGAGCGGGTCCGTCCGGCCCGCGGGGTTTGCCGGCCGCGGATCGGGCCAGACGCCCGGCAGGGCGGGCCCGCGCTCCTGACCCGCGGGCCGCCCGCCCACGTCCGGACCCGCCCTGGCGTTCCCGAGCGGGCCTTCCGGGCGGGCGGCCGGATCCGGCGGCAGCCGGCGGCCGCCGCACCGAGGATGGGGAGCATGGCAGAGCAGCAGCCACCCGCGGACGGCCGCGACGAGACCCCGGAGGAGCGGGCCGACCGGCTCTGGACGGACCTGCTCCAGGAGGTGCGGGTCGCACAGACCGGCGCGCAGATCATGTTCGGCTTCCTGCTGACGGTGGTGTTCACCCCGCGCTTCACCACGCTGCACGGCTTCGACCGCGCCCTCTACATCGGCGTGGTCACCCTGGGCGCGGTCGCCACCGGAACGCTGATGGCGCCGGTCTCGTACCACCGGCTGCTGGCCGGGCGGCACGTCAAGCCGCGGATGGTCGCGGCCGCGGCCCGGATCGTCTCGCTCGGCGTGATCCTGCTCGGTCTGAACGTCGGCGCGGCCCTGCTGCTGCTGCTCAAGGTGGCCGGCCTCACCTGGGGGGCCTGGGTGATCGCGGGCGCCGTGCTGGCGTGGTTCGCGGTCTGCTGGGTCGTCCTGCCGGTCGCGCTGCTGCGCCGGTCCGGCCCGCGGCGGCGCTGAGCGGAACCCGGCGCGGACAGGGCCGGACCGGCGGTCGTCGGCGGGGCGGGCCGGTCAGACGTCCTGTTCCGGCGGCTGTGCGGTGTCGCGGCCGTCCTGGTGGTGCCGGTCGAACGGGTCGTGGCGGTGCGGCCAGTGCCGGTGGTGCCGCGGACGGCGTTCGTGCCGCTCGTGCGGCTCGCGCAGCGTCTCGGGCGGCGGGCCGGGGTTCACCGGAACGGTGCGGCCGGCGGGCGGGTCGTGCGGGCGCAGTTCGGGCGGGCCGGGATTGACGGTCATGGCGGCCTCCTTCCCTCGTCACTGTGCGCCTGCCCGGGCCTTCCGGCCACCAAACCGCCGCCGGGGCTCCCCGGGCGTGTGGGGCGGGCCGGGACGGGCAGGCGCAGGTCACGGGGGCCGGTCGGCCGCGGCCGGGCCCCGGTGGAGGTGATCGGCCGTGCTGTCCACGACCGGCGGGCCCCGGCAGCCGATGTCCCGGGTCGGTGCACCGCTGCTGGCCCTGCTGACCGCCCTGTTCGCGTTCTGGGCGGTGGCCGCCGGGGACGGCGCTCCGGCCGCCCGCGCCGTCCCGGCCGCCCTCGCGCTGGCCTTCGGTGCGCTGGCCGTCCTGGCCGCGGCCGATCTGCTGGTGTTCACCCGCTGCCGCGGGCGCGGGCCCCGGCGCCGCCGGCGCCGCTGAGTCCCCGCCGTGGGCGCCGGCCCCCGGGTCGCGGTTTCACGGGGGGCTGCCCGGTGAGACGTTCGGGGTACGGCCGGACCCGAGCACGGAGGAAGGTGGCCGACATGACCGGTCTGCAGGACAGGACGGTGGCGTTCCTGGTGGCGCCGAAGGGCGCCGAGCAGGTCGAGCTGACCTCGCCGTGGGAGGCGGTGGAACGCGCCGGCGGCACGCCACGGCTGGTGTCCACCAAGCCCGGGACGGTCCGCGCCTTCGAGCACCTGGACCCGGGCGACACCTTCCGGGTGGACGCGGTGGTCGCGGACGTCTCGGCGGCGGACTTCGACGCCCTGGTGCTGCCCGGCGGCGTCGCCAACCCGGACTTCCTGCGGATGGACCCGCGGGCGGTCGGCTTCGTCCGCGGCTTCTTCGACCTGCGCAAGCCGGTCGCGGTGATCTGCCACGGGCCGTGGACGCTGATCGAGGCGGACGCCGTCCGCGGCCGGACCCTCACCTCGTGGCCCAGCCTGCGCACCGACCTGCGGAACGCCGGCGCCCACTGGGTGGACCGCGAGGTCGCGGTCTGCCACGACGGCCCCAACACCCTGGTCTCCAGCCGCAGGCCCGACGACCTGCCGGCCTTCGACCGGACGCTGGTCGAGGAGTTCGCCCGCACCCCGGCGCACACCTGACGCCCCGGAACGGCCGCCCCGCACCGGATCTCCGGTGCGGGGCGGCCACGTCTTTCGGGGCCCGGGCCAAGGCTCCGATCAGGGCAGGGGAACGATCAGGGCAGGGGAACCGCGTGCAGACACGGGTGCGGGCCGGGCCCGCCCGCCAGCGGGACGGCCACGCCGGCAGCCGTCACCTGGACGAGCAGCGTCCCGGACTCGTCGGCGTAGACCGGCCTCCCGTCGGGTCCGAAGCCGCCGGTCGGGGTGACGATCACCACCTGGGGCGGAGCGTGGGTGCCGGGGGCGGTGGGCAGGGTGACGGCGTAGCGCTCGGTGGGGGCCATGGCGCACCTCCTGGGGGGTGCCCTGCGTATGGGCCGCCGCCCTCCCCGCGAAACCTCGCGGCCCGACCCGGCGCCCCGAGCGGCACGGCCGTGCCGCCGTCGGGGCGTCGGGGCGTCGGGGTCAGTCCTCGCCGTCGGCCGGGCCGGCCGGCCGCTCGGCCTCCTCCTCCGGCTCCTGGTCGTCGGGCGGGGGCGGGCCGCCCTCCCCGGTCATCCGGGGGCCCGGCCGGTCGGCGGGCGGCCGGACGTCCTCGGGGTGCTCGTGCCCGGTGCGTGCGGGCTGGGCGCTCGACGGCCCGTTGCTCATGGCCGGTCCTCCTCGGTGCTGGTCCTCCGCGGGTCGTCGGGCCCGGCCGGAGCGTCCGGCCGGGTCACCCGTCACGACGCGCCTGCCCTGCCCGGGCGCCGCCAATCCCGGTGCCGCGTCGTCCGCGACGGCGGGGAAACGGCGGGGATTGGGCCGGACGGCAAGGGGTACCCGCCGGAACGGGGGGAGAGATCGACGACCCCGGGCCGTGCGGCCCGGTCGGCTGCGCCGCGGCGCGAGTCGTCGGACCATGGACGGGGCGCCCGGCCGCCGTGCGGCCGGAACTCCGCCCGCGTGACGACCGGTGCTCCGCCCCCTGACAAGGAGGACGCCATGACCGTCCCCGTTCCTCCGGGACCGGACGTCGGACCGGTGCCCGACCCGGCACCGCCCGGCCCTCCCCCGCCCGTCCCCGTGCCGCCGGTGCCTCCGGCGCCCGGGCCGGTGCCCCCGGGCCCGGCCCCGGTGCCGCCGGCCCCGGAGCCGGCCCCGGCGGGCGGTCCGGCCGCCCGGGCGAGAGGCCCGGTCCGGTGACGGCCGGGGCACGCCTCCCCCGGGGGCCGGAGGTGCCGACGGTGGGGGTCGAGGAGGAGTTCCTGCTCGTCGACCGGCACTCCCGGCTGCCCGTCGGCCGCGCCCCCGGCGTCGTCAAGGAGGCCTCGGACGTGCTGGGCGAGCGGGTCCAGACCGAGTTCTTCACCTCGCAGGCCGAGGTGTGCACCCGCCCCGCACGGAGCCTCCCGGAGTTGCGCGCCGATCTGGTGCACCTGCGGGCGGTGCTGGGCGAGGCCGCCGCGGACGCGGACTGCCTGCCGGTCGGCACCGCGATGCCGGTGATCACGGACGGGCATCCGCCGTCCATCACCGACTCGGCCCGGTACCGCCGGATCAGCGAGCACGTCGGCGCGGTGGCGACCAGCCCGGAGGGCCTGGTCTGCGGCTGCCACGTGCACGTCGGGGTGCCGTGCCGGGCCCGGGCCCTGGCGCTGAACGACCGGATGCGGCCGTGGCTGCCGATCGTCCAGGCGCTGGCGGTGAACTCGCCGTTCAGCGCCGGCCGGGACACCGGCTACGCGAGCTGGCGGCACGCCTTCTACCGGCGCTGGCCGACGGTCGGCCCGGCGCCCCGGCTGGACGAGCCCGGGTACCGGGCGACGGTCGGCGGGCTGATCGACGCAAGGGTGATCCTCGACCCCGCGATGATCTACTGGTACTCCCGGCCGTCCGAGCACGTCCCCACCCTGGAGGTGAGGGTCGCCGACACCAGTGCGGACGTGGACACCACCGTCCTGATCGCGGCCCTGGTCCGCGGCCTCGCCACCACGATGCTGGCCGAGCTGCCCGAGGACCTCGGGCCGGCCGGCGCCGGCGGGGCGGGCGCCGACACCACCGCGATGATCGACGCCGCGCACTGGTCGGCCGCACTGTCCGGCATCGACGGCAACGGGCCGGACCCGGTGACCGGCCGGATCGCCCCGATGCGGCATCTGGTGGACCTGCTGGTCGAGCGCGCCCGGCCCGGGCTGGAGGCCGCCGGGGACTTCGGCACCGTCCGCCAGCTGCTGGCCGGCCTGTGCACGGCCGGGACGGGGGCCGACCGGCAGCGGGCCGCCTTCGCCCGGCGCGGCCGGTACCGCGACGTGGTCGACGAACTGGCCGCGCTGACCGCCGGGGCCTGACGCACAGCAGCCCGACCGCCGTCCGCGCCGACCCGGGCTCTCAGGCCGCCGCCTCCGGGTCGGCGCGGACGGCGATCAGGCAGGTGTCGTCGTCGGTGTCCGACCGGCTGTGCTCCAGCAGCGTGTCGAGCCAGCCGCCGAGGTCGGGGCCGGGCGCACCGGCCGCCACGAGGAGCTGACGCAGCGACTCCTCGTCGGCGGTGCCGCGCCGCTCGACCAGCCCGTCGGTGTACAGCAGCAGCACGTCGTCGGGCTCCATCGGCAGTGCCAGTTCCTCGTACACGGCGTCCGGGGCCGCGCCCAGCAGCAGGCCGCGGGGCAGCGGCAGCACCCGCGGCCTGCCGGCCCTCAGCAGGACGGGCGGCGGGTGCCCGGCGCGGGCCCAGTGCAGAATGCGGGTGCGCGGGTCGAAGCGGGCGCAGACCGCGGTGGCGGTGGCCGGGTCGGGCAGGGCGAGGGCGGTCAGGTTGAGCCACTCCAGCAGCCGGGCCGGTCCTGCGCCGGTGACGGCGAGCCCGCGCAGCGCGTTGCGCAGCGCGACCATCCCGGTGGCCGCCCCCACGCCGTGCCCGGCGAGGTCGCCGACGGAGAGCAGGACGCCGCCGTCGGGCAGCGGCAGGATGTCGTACCAGTCGCCGCCGACCCGTTCGCGTTCGACGGCGGGCCGGTAGCGGACGGCGGCGTGCAGCCGGGCGCTGTCCAGCGGCGGCGGCTCGGGCGGCAGGATCGCCTCCTGGAGGCGCAGCGTGAGGCGGTGCCGCTGCGCGGCCTCCAGTTCGCTGTCGGCGAGGCGTTCGCGGGTGGCGGCGAGGGCGACCTCGGTGCGGTGCTGGTCGGAGACGTCCTGGCCGGCGCCGCGGACGAGCACCACCCGGCCGGCGGGGTCGGTGACGGGTTCGGCGACGATCCGGGCGTAGCGGGCGGGCCGACCGGGCGGCAGCAGCCGGAAGACCGCCGAGGCGGCCCTGCCCTCCTGCAGGACGCCGTTGGCGAGCCGCTCGACGACCCGCCGGTCGTCGGGGTGGACGTGCGCGGCGAGCGCGGCGAGCGGTACGGGGGTGGCGTCCGGCGGCAGCCCGTGCAGGGCGAACATCCGCTCGTTCCACAGGACGTCCCCGGTGACGAGGTCCTCCTCGAAGCCGCCGACCCGGGCCAGCCGCTGGGCGGAGTGGACGAGGCCGACGAGCCGGGCGTCGGCGTCCTCGACCTGCCAGGTGACCAGGAGGTGGCCGTCGGTGCGGGCGGCGCCGATCCGGGCGACGACCGGCAGCCGGGACAGGTCGTCGGTCAGGAAGGTGAGGACGAACCGTTCGCGGACGGGTTCGCCGGTGGCGAGCACGGCCCGCAGCCGGTCGAGCAGGCCGTGGGAGCTGGCGAGTGGGTAGGACTCCAGCAGGGTGCTGCCCTCGATGCGGTGCCGGGGACGGCCGGCCGGGTCCCGGAAGCGGTGGTTGGTGCGCAGGATCCGGAAGTCCTCGACCCGGCCGTCGCGGCCGTCGAGCGGGCCGAGCAGCAGCGCCGGGTCGAGGACGGCCTCCAGGGCGGCGGTGTCGGCGGTCGGCGGTTCGGGGCGCACCGCCGGGGGTGCGGTGTCGACGGTGACGGCGAAGACCTCGGCGAGGGCGCGCAGCCGGGCGCGCGCGGCGGCGGGCAGCGGGCGCGGCGGCTCGGCCCAGCCGAGTTCGAGGGCGCCCAGCAGGCGGCCGCGGCGGCGCATCGGCAGGGCGAGCCGGTGCGGGGCGGCTCTCCGGCCTACGGTGGGCAGGCCGGTGGCGGCAGGGCCTTCGTCGGGCCACATGCCGCTGTCGCTGCGGGCGGCGCGCAGGGCCGGGGTGTCGACGTCGGGCGGGACGTGGCGCCAGGCGCGGACGTCCTCCGGGGTGAGGCCGGCGTGTCCGAGCAGGGTGAGGCCCCCGCCCGGATCGGCACCCCAGATCACGGCGGTGTCGGCGGCGAGCAGGTCGGCCGTCCGGTCGAGCAGGACGCGGGCCGCGGTGTCCGCCTCGGTGGGCGGCGCGGCCTGCGCGCGGGTGCCGGCGGCGGGCCGCACGCCGAGGTTCGGCCCCTCGGCCGCGGTGGCGCCGACGATCTCGGCGGCGAGCCGGTCCGCGGGCAGGCCGGCCTCGGCGGCGAGGTCGTCGAGCTGGGCGGCGGCGTCGGCGGGCGGGCAGCGCAGCCGTTCGGCGAGCATGCCGGTGGCGATGTCGACGACCGGCCGGACGGCGAGCAGTTCGCGGAGCGCGTCGCGTTCGACCTCCAGCCGCCGCAGGGCGCGGGCCAGCCGGTCCCGGTGCACCCCGGTGTCGGCGGGGCCCGTCCCGTCCACGGCGGTCAGCCGTCCAACCAGTGGAGGATGCGGGCGAGCAGGTACTCGGTGTCGACGGGCTTGGTGATGTAGTCGTTGGCGCCGGCGGCGAGGCTGCGGGCCCGGTCCCCGGGCATGGCCTTCGCGGTGAGGGCGATGATCGGGACGTCGGAGAGGCCGGCCTCCTTGCGGATCGCCGCGGTGGCCGCGTCGCCGTCCATCTCGGGCATCATCACGTCCATCAGGACGAGGTCGGTCTCGGGGTGGCCGCGCAGCACGTCCAGGCCGGTGCGGCCGTTGTCGGCGTGCAGGACCCGGGCGCCGTGCAGTTCGAGCATGCCGGTGACGGCGAAGACGTTCCGGGTGTCGTCGTCGACGATCAGGACGGTGCGGCCGGCCAGCCGGGCGGGGTGCACCGGTACCGGCGGGGCCGGGGTGTCGGCGGGCGGCGCGGCGCTCCGCGGCAGCGCCGTCGCCGTCCTGATCCGGGCGCGCAGGTCGTCCAGTCCGGCGGCGGCCGCGGGCAGCTCGGGTGCGTCCGGCGCGGCGGGCCGGTCGGGGTCGAGGGACCGCTCGGAGTGGCCGATCACCACCGGGCCGTCGGTGCGCAGGGCGTCGAGGACGGGCCGCAGCCGTTCCGCGGACAGGTCGAGGTCGACGACGGCGGCGTGCCACGGCCCGCGGTCGAGCGCGGCGCGGAGCTCGTCGGCGTCGCGGACGGTGCGGATCTCGGTGGGCGGGTCGCGGTGCGCGGCGGCGCTGGCCGTGAGGGCGGTGAGCAGGCCGGCCGGGTCCGTCTCGACGACGAGCAGCCGGGCCGGGCGCGGCGGCGCGGTCTCCAGCGCGGCGCCGACCACGGCGCCGGGCAGGTGCAGGGTGAAGCAGCTGCCCTCGCCGAGGGTGCTGCGGGAGGTGAGGGTGCCGCCGAGCAGGTTCGCGAGTTCGCGGCTGATGGACAGCCCGAGGCCGGTGCCGCCGTAGCGGCGGCTGGTGGTGCCGTCGGCCTGCTGGAAGGCGCCGAAGATGGACTCCAGGTGCTGCTCGGCGATGCCGATGCCGGTGTCGGTGACCCGGAAGGCGAGGCTGCCGGGCGGCACGGCCCCGTCGGCGCCGCGCTCCTCCGGGGTGGAGGGTTCGATCCGCAGCTCGACCCGGCCGCGGTCGGTGAACTTGACGGCGTTGGAGAGCAGGTTGCGCAGGATCTGCCGCAGCCGTGCCTGGTCGGTGTGCAGGGTGTCCGGGAGGCCGGGTGCGGTGACGACCGTGAACTGCAGGCGCTTCTGCCCGGCGAGCGGGCGGAAGGTCGACTCGACGTACTCCAGGAGTTCGCGCAGCGGGAACCGTTCGACGTGGATGTCCATCTTGCCGGCCTCGACCTTGGAGAGGTCGAGGATGTCGTTGATCAGCTGCAGCAGGTCGGAGCCGGCGGAGTGGATGATCTCGGCGTACTCGACCTGCTTGGCCGTCAGGTTGCCGCCGGGGTTCTGGGCGAGCAGTTGGGCGAGGATGAGCAGGCTGTTCAGCGGGGTGCGCAGTTCGTGGCTCATGTTGGCCAGGAACTCGGACTTGTACATGGAGGTGCGGGCGAGCTGCCGGGCGCGTTCCTCCAGTTCGCGGCGGGCCTGCTCGATCTCCAGGTTCTTGGTCTCGATGTCGCGGTTCTGCGTCGCCAGCAGGTCGGCCTTCTCCTCCAGTTCGGCGTTGGAGTCGCGCAACTCCTGCTGGCCGTTCTGGAGTTCCTCGGAGCGGGCGCGCAGTTCGGCGGTGAGCCGCTGGGACTCCTCCAGGAGTTCGTCGGTGCGGGCGTTGGCGAGCAGCATGCTGAGGTTGGCGCCGAGGGCCTCGGTGAAGCGGCCGAGGAAGTCGCGGTGCACCTCGGTGAAGCGGTGCAGGGAGGCGATCTCGACGACGCCGAGCAGGTGGTCCTCGACGGTGATCGGCAGGACGACGAGGGCGCGCGGCGGCGCGGCGCCGAGGCTGGAGGAGATGGCGGCGTAGCCCTCGGGGAGGTCGGTGACGGCGATCGGGCGCCGGGTGAGGGCGGCCTGCCCGACGAGCGACTCGCCGAGCCCCAGCCGCGGCGGGTGGTCGCCGGCGGGCCGTCCGTAGCTGCTGACCAGGGCGAGTTCGGTGCCGTCGGCGGTCTCCTCGGCGAGGTAGAAGGTGCCGTACTGGGCGCCGACCAGCGGGGTGAGTTCGTTCATGATCAGGTCGGCGACGACGGTGAGGTCGCGGTGGCCCTGGACGAGGGCGGTGAGCCGGGCGAGGTTGGTCTTCAGCCAGTCCTGTTCCTGGTTGGCCCGGGTGGTCTCGCGCAGCGACTCGACCATGGCGTTGATGTTGTCCTTGAGGTCGGCGACCTCGCCGGAGGCGTCGACGGCGATGGAGCGGGTGAGGTCCCCCTCGGCGACGGCGCCGGTGACCTCGGCGATCGCCCGGACCTGCCGGGTGAGGTTGCCGGCCAGTTCGTTGACGTTCTCGGTGAGGCGCTTCCAGGTGCCGGAGACGCCCTCGACCTCGGCCTGGCCGCCGAGCCGCCCCTCGCTGCCGACCTCGCGGGCCACCCGGGTCACCTCCGCGGCGAACGAGGACAGCTGGTCGACCATGGTGTTGATGGTGGTCTTGAGCTCCAGGATCTCGCCGCGCGCGTCGACGTCGATCTTGCGGTTGAGGTCGCCGCGGGCGACGGCGGTGGTGACCTGGGCGATGTTGCGGACCTGGCTGGTCAGGTTGTGCGCCATGAAGTTGACGTTGTCGGTGAGGTCCTTCCAGGTGCCGGCGACGTTGGGCACGGTGGCCTGGCCGCCGAGGATGCCCTCGGTGCCGACCTCGCGCGCGACCCGGGTGACCTCGCCGGCGAAGGCGGAGAGCGTGTCGACCATGGTGTTGATCACGTCGGCGAGCGCGGCGACCTCGCCCTTCGCCTCGACGGTGATCTTCTGGCCGAGGTCGCCGCGGGCCACCGCGGTGGCCACCTGGGCGATCGAGCGGACCTGCCCGGTCAGGTTGGACGCCATCACGTTGACGTTGTCCGTCAGGTCCTTCCAGGTGCCGGAGGCTCCTCGGACGGTGGCCTGGCCGCCGAGGTTGCCCTCGGTGCCGACCTCGCGCGCGACCCGGGTCACCTCGCCGGCGAAGGCGGACAGTTGGTCGACCATCGTGTTGATGGTCTCCTTCAGCTCCAGGATCTCGCCGCGCGCGTCCACCCGGATCTTCTGGCCGAGGTCGCCGCGGGCCACCGCGGTCGTCACCTGGGCGATCGACCGGACCTGCCCGGTCAGGTTGCCGGCCATCGAGTTGACCGAGTCGGTGAGGTCCCGCCAGGTCCCGGAGACGTCCCGCACGTCCGCCTGACCGCCGAGCCGCCCCTCCGTCCCGCCGCCACGGCCGTGGCGACCTGGGCGATCGAGCGGACCTGGGTGGTGAGGTTGCCGGCCATCGAGTTGACCGAGTCGGTGAGGTCCCGCCAGGTCCCGGAGACGTCCCGCACGTCCGCCTGACCGCCGAGCCGCCCCTCCGTCCCGGCCGTGGTGACCTGGGCGATGTTGCGCACCTGCCAGGTCAGGTTGCCGGCCATGGCGTTCACCGAGTCGGTGAGTTCGCGCCAGGTGCCGGAGACGCCCTCGACCTCGGCCTGGCCGCCGAGCCGGCCCTCGCTGCCGACCTCGCGGGCGACCCTGGTCACCTCGGCGGTCACCCGGGAGAGCTGGCCGGCCATGCCGTTGAACACCTCGGCGATCTCGCCGAGCAGCCCCGGTCCGCCGTCCGGCAGCCGGGTGCCGAAGTCGCCGTCGCGGACGGCCGTCAGCCCGGCGAGCAGGCGGCGCAGGTCCTCCTCGGGCAGCGCCCCGGGCTCGTCCGCGGACTCCGGCCCGGCGGACCGAAGGAAGCGCCCCGCGGGCCGGTCGGGGCCGTGGGGATCGGGCGGGATCGGTCGATTCATCAGCGCCCCTCGGCACGGTGCGGCACGTACGGACGGGTGTCCTCCACGTCCACTCTGCCACCGCCGGAGGGCCCGGCTCCACCTGCCGGCGCGGCCGCCCCGGCAGGTGCGCTCAGCCCTCCACGGCCTCTTCGACCTCCAGCCAGACGGTCTTGCCGGGCGGGCGCGGCACGCTGCCCCAGGCCACCGCCAGCCGGTCCACCACCCGCAGGCCGTGCCCGCCCGGCGAGGACCGCGGCCGGTCGGTCTGCAGCACGGGCAGGTCCACGCTGTCGTCGGACACCTCGACCCGCAGCCCGCCGCCGGTGCGCTGCAGGACGAGTTCGCGCGGCCCGCCGGCGTGCAGGCAGGCGTTGGTGACCAGTTCGCTGACCATGAGCAGCACGTCCTCCGCGACGGCCAGCCGCTCCCCGTCGACGGCGGGCAGCCAGCCCCAGTCGAGCAGCGCCTCGCGGGTGAACTCCCGGCAGTGCTGCACCGCGCCGCGGGACTCGTACAGGGCCAGCCGCCGCACCTGGCCGGCCGGCCCGGTCCGTCCGTTCATCCCTCGCCGCCCGGTCCGGGCACCGCCTCGGCGGGGCTGTCGAGCACCTGGAAGATCTCGCCCGCGCCGGTGATCTCCAGCATCCGCCGGACCATCGCGGTCGGGGCGGCGAGCACCACCTCACCGCCCTCGGCCTGCGCCGACAGCCGGGCCCGCAGCAGCAGGTTCAGCCCGGTGGAGTCGCAGAAGGTCAGGCCGGAGCAGTCCACCACCACCAGGCCGGGCGGGTCCCGCAGCGCCCCGTCCAGGGCCACGCGGAACGGCTCGGCGCTGTCGTGGTCCAGTTCGCCCGCCAGTGCCAGCACCCAGCGGCCGGCCGACCGGTCCACGGAGACGGTCAGCTGGTCGGCGCCGGCGGGTCCGCCGCGCGCCGCAGTGTCGGCGTCCATCGCCGGCTCCTCCCGTACGAGGGGGTGCTCATCTCCACCATAGGTCGGCACCGGCCGCCGTCCCCGGCAGCGCTCCGGCGGTACGGCCGTCCGCGGCCCCGGTCAGACCAGGCGCAGGCCCACCAGGCAGGTGTCGTCGAGCGGGTTGGGGGCGCCGAGGCGGCGCAGCACGTGGTCGAGGCAGCCCTCGATGTCGTCGGCGCGGTAGTCGCGCAGCGCCTCGACCAGGCGGTGCACGCCGCGGCCGAGGTCGCCGCCGCGGCGCTCGACCAGGCCGTCGGTGTAGAGCAGCAGGGTGTCGCCGGGGTCCAGGTGCAGCCGGGCCGGGCGGTAGCGGGCGGCGGGCACCGCGCCGAGGAGCATGCCGTCGGGCATCTCCAGCAGCCGGGCCTCGCCGCCGCCGCGGGTGACGACCGGGGGCAGGTGGCCGGCCCGGGCCCAGTCGAGGGTCCGGGCGGCCGGGTCGAGGCGGCCGCAGACGGCGGTGGCGGTGTAGTTGCCGCGTTCGTGGCAGAGCATCCGGTTGAGCCCGGCGAGCAGTTCCTCGGGCGGTGCGCCGGTGTAGGCGAGGCCGCGCAGGGCGTGCCGCAGGTTGGCCATGCCGGCGGCTGCGGGCAGGCCGTGGCCGGAGACGTCGCCGACCACGACGAGCACGGTGCCGTCGGGCAGCGCGAGGACGTCCCACCAGTCGCCGCCGACCTTGTTGCCCCGGCCGGCGGGCAGGTAGCGGGCGGCGGTGCGCAGCCCGGGGGCGGGCGGGCCGGCCGGGGCGTCCATCAGGGCGCGCTGCAGGGCGACGACGGCGCGGTGCTCGGTGTCGGCGCGGCGGCGCTGCTCGGCGAGCCGGGTGCGGGTGCCGGCGAGGGCCTGCTCGGCGCGGCGGCGGCCGGTGACGTCCTGCACCACACCGCGGACGGCGACCGCGGCGGGCCGTTCGAGGCCGCGGACGGCGGTGGCGAGCACCCGCAGGCTGCGCACCTCCGTCTCCCGGCCGACCCGGAACTCCAGGGTGGTGTCGGCGGCCCCGGCGAGCAGGCCGGCGGCCGCGGCTCGGACGCCGTCCCGGTCGCCGGGGACCACGGCGGCCAGTGCCTGGGCGAGGCCGATCCCGCCGCTGCCGTCGTCGGGCAGGCCGAGCAGCCGGGGGACCTCGGGCGAGCAGGTGAGCCGGGTGCTGCCGGGCTCCCAGCTCCAGGTGCCGAGCCGGGCGAGCCGCTGGGCCTGGGCGAGCTGGGTCTCCCGGCGGTCCCGCTCGTCGTGGGCGCGCCAGCTGACCAGGACGCCGTCCAGGAAGGGCGTGGCGTGCAGGGTCATCGCGGAGGCCCGGACGGCGCCGCCGACGACCTCCTCGAAGCGCTCGGCGCCGCCCTCGTAGGGGACGCCGGTGGCGGCGACCTCCAGCAGCCGGCCGAAGGTGCCGGAGGCGACCATGCCCGGGTACAGCTCGGTGAGGCGGCGTCCGACCATGGCCTCGGCGGTGCGGCCGGCCAGGTCGACGGTGGCCGCGTTGGCGTGCTCGACCCGCAGGTCCGCGACGCCGCCGTCGGGGTCGCGGACGGCGCCGAGGATCAGCACCGGGTCGAGCAGGGCGTCCAGCACGGCCCGGAACCACGGTTCGGCGACCGGCGCGGCCCGGCCGGGCCCGGCGGTGCCGGTGGCGACCCGCTCCAGTTCGGCGGCGCAGAGCGCGGCCACCGCGGCGAGGTACCGCTCGGCCTCCGGATCGGGGCGGTACTCCTCGGCCCAGCCGAGCTTCATCGCGCCGATCACCCGGCCGCCGGCGCGCAGCGGCAGGGCGCATACCGTGCGGCCGGGGACGAGGTCCTCGCCGGGCACGTCGGGGTAGCGGGCCGCGAAGTCCTTGCGGGTGGCGACCCAGACGGCAGTGCCCGACTGGGCGGCCTCGGTCAGCGGCAGGGCGGTCATCGGCGGGATGCGCTGCCACTGGCTGAGCCGGTGCGCGGAGACGCCGTGGCTGCCGACCAGGCGCAGGGCACCGTCGGGTTCGAGCAGGGCGAGCACGGCCGCGGTGACGCCCAGCGGGGCCAGCGCGGTGTCGTGCAGCAGCCGGGCGAGGTCCTCGGTGCTGCCGCCGGAGGCCAGGGCGGCCGCGGCGAGGTGGTAGCGGGCGGCGAGTCCGCGGGCGGGCAGCCCCTCGGCGGAGGGTTCGGGGTCGCCGGGGCCGGGTGTCGGCCCGGGGAGCTCCTCGGGCCCGGTGGCACCGGCGGGCAGCGGGCCGGTGCCGGCGGCCCCGTTGTCGATGGGTGCGGCGGTGCCGACCACCTCGGCGGCGATCTCCACCAGCTTGCGGTTGGTGTCCTGGGAGAGCCGGACGAGCCGGTCGAAGGCCTGGTCGGGCGTGCCGCCCTCGCGCTCGGCGAGCATGCCCTTGGCCTGCTCGATGACGGCGCGGGTGCGCATGGCGGTCTGCAGGCCCTCGACCTCGGCCCGCAGCCGGTCGACGGTGGCCTGCAGCACGGACCGCTCGGCCGTCCCCGCGGTGGTGGCGGGTCCCGGGCCGGGCGGCGCCGCGGACGGTTGTTCTGCGCGGCCTGCCACGGAGTCAGGGTAGCTCCGCGACCCTGACTCCGTGGCAGGCCGCCCCGCCCGGCCGCCCGGCACCGCCGTCCGGAGCGGGGCGGCCGGACGGGTGGTCATCCGGCCGTGGCGGGCCGGTCGGCGTCCTGCGGACCGGGGTCGTCCAGGCGCTCGCGCAGCTGGCGGAGCGTGGCGGTGAGGATGCGCGAGACGTGCATCTGGGACACGCCGATCCGGGTCGCGATCTCCGACTGGGTGTGGCCGCCCCAGAACCGCAGCTTCAGGACGGTCCGCTCGCGTTCCGGCAGCTCCCGCAGCAGCGGGCGGACGGACTCGCGGAAGTCGACCAGGTCGAGGTCCGCGTCGCAGGCGCCGAGGCGGTCCAGCAGCGAGCTGCCGGGCTCGTCGGGGCTGTCCTCGCGGAGCGCGTCCAGCGAGTCCGACCGGTAGGCGCGGCCGGCGGTGAGGCCGGCTGCCACCTGGTCGGGGGCGAGGCCGAGCTCGTCGGCGAGTTCCTGCGGGGTGGGCAGCCGGCCGAGGTCCTGCTCCATCCGGTCGGAGGAGCGCGCCACGGTCAGGTAGAGCTCCTGCAGGCTGCGCGGCACCCGGACGGGCCAGGTGGTGTCGCGGAAGAACCGCTTGACCTCACCGGTGATCGTCGGGATCGCGTAGGTGACGAACTCGACGCCGCGTTCGTGGTCGTAGCCGTCCACGGCCTTGATCAGACCGACCGTGCCGACCTGCAGGATGTCGTCCATGTCGGCGGCGCGGTGGCGGAAGCCCGCGGCCACGAAGCGGACCAGCGGCATGTTCAGCTCGACGATGGTGCCGCGGACGTAGCTGTACTCGTGGGTGCCGGGTTCGAGGGCTGCGAGGCGCGCGAAGAGCGCGTCGCTCAGCGCCCGGGCCTCGGCCTTGCCCATGGCCCGCATCTCCTGCGGGGTCGGGCGCGGCTCGGATGCGCGGTGCACCGGGGCGGTGGCGGGTGCGGCACGGGTCGGCGAAGCGACGGGCGCCGCCTGGGCAGCGGTGGTCGGGGAAGCAACAGCAGCGGACACGGGGAGTCATCTCCGTGGGGCGGGGGGACCGCAGGACGCGCGCGCGGCGCGACGCTCTGCGGGGGGGGTGGGACACCCTGCCGCCCGACGGCTTCAGACGGTGGCGTCCCGGCACGACGAGGCGCCGGACGACCCCGGCGGCGGTTGACCACCGGGTCGCGGAGGGGGGCAGCCTGGCCCAACGCCTCCGTCTGGTCAATCTACCCGCTCGGCGGGCAACCAACCCCCGCAGACCGGATTCAAATAGCATCAACCATCGCAAATCCGGCGAATCCCCGGACTTGCCGTCGGCGGCTCCGCGGTGTCCGGCGGTTCCGCCCGGGTAGGCGCGCAGCGGATCCCCGGACCCGGCAGGCTGCGGCCGGCCCGGGGCGCAGCACGGGGGCCGTGCCACGACGACCGGGCTGCAGTCGGAACACTTCGGCGCCCGGAAGGCGATGAGCAGGCCATGACCGTCCCGATCCCGTCCACCACGGCCCGCCCCCGACCCGGGCC
>NZ_JOAI01000046.1 GCF_000717715.1 Streptomyces sp. NRRL B-24484
CGACCCGGGCCCGCCCCCGCCGCACTCCCCGGCGGGCACCGCGGCCGGGGCCCGGGCGCGGCTCTGCGAGGCGGTGGCGGGCCGTCGGCCGTACCTGTCGGCCTCGTCCGCGGCGCTCTCCGCCGGAGTGCTCACGGCCGCCCTGCGGCACCCGTCCGCGGGGGCGGCGCTCTGGCTGTCCGGGGCGGTGTGGACGGCGGCCGCGCCGGGGGTCCTGGCGGTGGCCGGTGCGGTCACCGGCATCCTGACGGCGACCGGGAGCGGACGGCACGGCCGCCGGGGCAAGCCCCCGCAGCCGCCCCGCCCGGGCGCACCCGGCGAGGGCGGACGGAGGTGACGGCGGTGGACGGTCCCGACCTCTCCTGGCGTGAACGGCGGATACTCCGCCAGATAGAACTCGGCCTCGGCCAGGACGTGGACCTCGAACTCCGGCTCCGCACCATGCGGCTGGGCCGGCTGGACGGCGCCCGGCGGACCCTGCGGCGGATCCCCCTCTGCGCGCTGCTGCTGGTGGCCGTCTGCGCCCTCGGGCTGGCCACCGCGGGAGTCCCCGCCGCCGCGGTGGCCCTGCGGGCCGTCTGCGGAGCCGCAGCCGCGATCGCCCTCCTGGCCCTCGCCCGAGGCACCCGCCGAGGCCGATGAACGCCCCGCCACCACCCCTGGGGAGCTCACGGGCAAACCACCCGGGGGGCGCGGAGGTCTGCACGACAGCTCATGAGCGATCACTCAGGGGCGCGGGGAACTGCGCAATCCGGGAATGGTCCACCTGACGAATCCGCGTCAACCCCTGGTCCGCACAACGGCCCGCACCCGCATCACACTCCGCCCCCGTCCTTCACCCGGGAGGGGTCAGGCATGCCCCAGGGCGCTGTCGTCCAGGGCGGCGAGCAGGGCGGCCGGGTCGGCGTGGACCTCCAGGGCTCCTGCGGCACGCAGGTCGCACTCCCCCACCCCGCCACAGGTCACGGCGATGCACGGGACGCCCGCGGCTGCCGCGGCCCGGACGTCCCAGCGGGTGTCGCCGACGAAGAGCGCCTGACCGGGCCCGGCCTCGGCCCGTTCGAGGGCGGCGTGCACCAGGTCCGGCGCGGGCTTCGAGGAGTCGACGTCGTCCGCGCCGGTGGCGACCCAGAGCACGTCCTCGGCCCCGAGCACCCGCCGCATCACCTCCAGGTCGCGCCCCGAGGCCGAGCTGGCCAGCACCACCCGGCGCCCGCGCGCAGCGACCTCGCGGAGCAGGTCGGCCGCGCCGTCGAAGGCCCGTAGCCGCGGCCAGAACCGCGCGTACAGCGCCGCGTGGGCGGCGCTGATCGCGGCGTCCTGCGAACGGTCCCGGTCGGGTCCGAGCAGGTGGTCGAGCAGCTGGTCGCCGCCCATGCCGATGGCTCCGTGGATCCGGGCCGTCACCGGGGTGAACCCGAACTGGGCGAGCGCCTCGGACCAGGCCGCGGTGTGCAGGTAGCTGGTGTCGAGCAGGGTTCCGTCGACGTCGAAGAGGGCTGCGGACGGCATGCTGGGCTCCCTCCGGAGGAGACCCGTGCGGGCCGGGCGCGGACGGGCGCAGCGTACGGCGCAGGCCTGCGCCCGGCGTTCGAGGACGTGCCGGGGCTCAGTGGCCGAGCCGGTGGATCAGGCCCGCCCGCCGCTTCGGCCGCGACTGCGGTTGCATCGGCGGGGCGGGTTCGGCCGCCGTGTCATCGGCCCGGAGCCCGGCGGTCGTGGTCGGCGAGCCGGTTCCGGCCGGGCCGCCGGTGGCACCGCCAAGCGGGGCCCGGTCGGCGTACGGCTGCGGCTCGGGCGCCGCGGCGTACGGCTGGGTGGTGGTGGGCTCCGCCGGGGCGGTGGCGGTGCGGGAGCGGCGGGAGGTGCGCAGTTCGGCGCTGCGCCGGTGGTGGCGGCGGGCGCCGGCGGCCACCAGCAGGCAGCCGAAGACGAAGATCAGGGTCAGCGCGATCCCCGCGAGGAAGACCGCGAGGCTGTTCATGGTGGCGACGTCGTTGCCGAACATGGTCACCGTGGTGGTCGGTCCGCCGTCGAGGTTCTCGGCGATCAGCAGTCCGGTGAAGGCACCGGTCGCCGCCAGCAGCAGGAGTCCGAGCGCAAGCATCGGCTGTCTCCTTTCGGACGTTCGGGGAGGTTTCCCACCCGCGTCTGCCCGGTCGCCGCCGTCCGATGCGCATGCCGTGGCGGCACTCCGTGTCGGCACGGCGCGTCAGTGGTGCACGGGCTGTTCCTGGCGGCGGAGGTTGACGTCCGCCCAGACGGTCTTGCCGTGGTGGTGGCGGACGACCCCCCAGTCGTTGCTCAGCCGGTCGACGATGTGCAGTCCGCGGCCGCCGGGTGCGTTGGGGGCCTCCTCCGGTTCGCGCGGCGCGGGGCTGCCGGGGCCGGTGTCGAAGACCTCGATCCGGGCGTGGGGGCCGTCCCGGAGGAGGGTGAGTTCGACCGGACTGCTGCCGTGCAGGAGGGCGTTGGAGAGCAGTTCGGAGACCACCAGCAGCATGTCGGCGCGGCGTTCCTCGCCGCCCGGCCTCCCCCACTCGTCCAGCACTCTGGTGGTGAAGTCGCGGCCCGAGCGGATGTCGCCGGGCGCGCCGAAGTAGCACCGGTGGCGTTCGGAGACGGACCGTGCGGCCCCGGCCGCCCAGCCGGTCCGTCCGACGCCCTTCGTCATGTCCTCACCCTGTCGTCGTCGGCACGGCCCGGAGGGGCGTGCCGGGCCGTGGTCCGCCGTCCTGCTGCCTCCGGCCGCTCCTCCGGCTCCGCGTGTGCCCGGCTCCGCCGAAGTGAACCGGGCCGGGGACCGGTGCCCTGCGCCGGCCCCCGGCCCGCGGGCGTCACGAGGGCCCGGCCGCCGCGCCCTGCACCTGGCTGAGCGGTGCGGCGAGCGACTCCAGGCTGCGGCGCTCGGCCTTCACCCCGATCGCCGCCTCGACGAGTCCCGCCACCACCATCAGCGCGGCGCCGATCGAGAAGGCGAGGGTGGTGTCGGAGATCCTGCCGCTGCTGACCAGGCCGTTGAAGAGCAGCGGCCCGGTGATGCCGCCGATCGCGGTGCCGACGGCGTAGAAGAACGCGATGCACAGCGCCCTGGTCTCCAGCGGGAAGATCTCGCTGACGGTCAGGTAGGCGGCGCTCGCGCCGGCGGAGGCGAGGAACAGCACGGCCGTCCAGCACACCGTCATGGTCGTCGCGTCGAGCGAGCCCTGCTGGAAGAGGTACGCCGTCAGGAAGAGCAGCACGCCCGAGCCGATGTAGGTGCCGGCGATCATCGGTTTGCGGCCGACGGAGTCGAAGAGGTGGCCGAGCAGCAGTGGTCCGAGGAAGTTGCCGACGGCGATGACGGCGAAGTAGTAGCCCGTGTTGCCGTCCGGCACGTTGAAGAACGTCGTGAGGATCACCGCGTAGCCGAAGGTGACCGAGTTGTAGAGGAAGGCCTGGCCGACGAAGAGGGCGAGGCCCAGGATCGTCCGCCGGGGGTAGGTGGAGGTCACCGTCCGGGCGATGGTGATGAAGCCGAGGGCGCCCCTGGGGCGGATGGTGATCTCCTCGGTGGCGGGCGGGAGCTTCTCCCCCGTCTCCTCGGCGACCGTCCGTTCCACCTCGTCGACCAGGCGTTCGGCCTCTTGGGCGCGGCCGTGGGTGAACAGCCAGCGCGGGCTCTCCGGGACGTGCCGCCGCACCAGCAGGATGACGAGGCCGAGGACGACCCCGAGGGCGAAGGACAGCCGCCAGCCGACGTCGGTCGCGAAGAGCGCGGTGTTCAGCAGGGCGATCGAAGCGAAGGCGCCGATCGCGGCACCGATCCAGAAGCTGCCGTTGATGATCAGGTCGACCCTGCCGCGGACCCGGGCCGGGATCAGCTCGTCGATGGCGGAATTGATCGCCGCGTACTCGCCGCCGATGCCGAAGCCGGTGAAGAACCGGCAGAGGAAGAAGAACCAGGGCGTCCAGGCGAGGGCGGTGACGGCGGTGGCCGCGAGGTAGACGCCGAGCGTCACCATGAAGAGCTTCTTCCGGCCGAGGCGGTCGGTCAGCCAGCCGAAGAAGAGGGCGCCGCTGCACGCGCCGGCGACGTAGAGGGCCGCCGCGGTGGTGGTCACCTGGGCGGCGCTGATGTCGATGCCGCTGCCGGACTCGGCCAGCCGGGAGGCCATGTTGCCGATGATGGTGACTTCGAGGCCGTCCAGGATCCAGACCGTCCCGAGGCCGATGACGATGCGCCAGTGCCAGCGCGACCAGGGCAGCCGGTCCAGGCGGGCCGGCACATTCGTCCGGATCGTGCCCTTCTGCGGGCTGCTCGCCCGGTCGGCACGGGTGGCACGTCCGGGGGGTGACACGGGCTCAGCCATGATCGGCCTCCGTTCGCTCGCGCGGGGCCCGGCGGCCCCGTTCGGGACGCGCCTGCCCCGCGGCGGCCCGATCACACGGAGGGACCGGCCCCGGGGACGCTGCCGTGCCCGTGCGGCGCGGCGTCCGGTCTGCCGCCCATCGCCCGCAGCATCCCGGCGCCGCCCGTCCGGAAGAAGCGGACCAGCAGCGCCGCGGCGATCAGCAGGAAGAGGATGTTCAGCCAGGTGGTGTAGTCCCAGCGCACCCCCTCGGAGGGCACGGTGGCGTCGGCCTGGTCGGGGATCAGGCCGAGCGCGCCGAAGAGGATCTCCACCGCGTACCCGGCGGCCACGACGGCGGTGTAGAAGGTGGCGAGCAGGAAGAGCGTCGTCCGCCGCCCGTAGTACTTCCGGTAGATGTTCAGGATCGGCAGGATCAGCAGGTCGGCGAAGATGAACGAGACCACGCCGCCGAAGCTGATGCCGCCCTTCCACAGCACGACCGCGAGCGGCACGTTGCCGATCGAGCAGACGAACGAGGCGACGGCCACGACCGGGCCGATCAGCGGGCCCCAGATCTTGGCCGCGACGGGGTGGCCGGTGAAGAAGAAGGCCTGCCAGAAGGAGTCCGGCACCCAGGCGGCGACCGCCCCGGCGATCAGCAGACCGAGGACGAGGTCGCGCAGGATCGCGGCCCACTCCATCACGAAGACGTGCGAGACCGAGGTGAAGCCCTCGGGCGAGGCCAGCCGGCGGACGAAGCCGCCGCCGCCCCGCACGCTCATGTCCATCGCCGCGTGGCCCTCCATCGAGCCCGCCGCCCCGCGGTCCGCGTGCTCCCGCGCCTCCCGGACCATCGGCGCGCGGAGGAACCGCCGGAAGAGCAGGGCCAGCACGACGATCATGACCGGACCGCCGGTGAACTCGGCCGCGGTGAACTGCCAGCCCATCAGCAGCGCCAGGATCACACCGAGTTCGACGACCAGGTTGGTCGAGGCGATCTCGAAGGCCATCGCCGCCGTGAAGTCGGCGCCCTTGCGGAACAGCGAGCGGGCGAGCGCCACGGCGGCGTACGAGCAGGAGGACGAGGCCGTGCCGAGCCCGGCGGCGAGCGCCAGGGTCCGCGGCCGGTCGTCGCCCAGCGCCCGGGCGACGGTCTCCCGGTGGACGACCGCCTGGACGACCGCCGACAGCAGGAAGCCGAGGATCAGCGCCCAGGTGATCTCCCAGGTCATCGCGCCGGTGATCCTCAGCGCGTGCAGCAGAGCGTCCATGCGGCCTCACGGGTCGGGCGGTTCACGGATGGATCACGGACGGCCGTGGCGCCCCCGGTCAGTCGAGGCCCCGGCCGCGGCGCAGCCGCGCGGACGCCTCGCCCGGGTCGACCAGGGGCCGCGGGTAGTCGGCCGGCGGACGGTCCAGCAGCCAGGGCCGGTGGACGGCCCGGCCCGGGACGTCGGCGAGTTCGGGCACCCACCGCCGCACGTAGGCGCCGTCCGGGTCGAGCCGGTCGGCCTGGGTCAGCGGGTTGAGCACCCGGTTGGGCCGGGTGTCCGTGCCGGTGCCGGCCACCCACTGCCAGTTGAGCTGGTTGTTGGCGAGGTCGCCGTCGACCAGCAGCCGCAGGAAGTGCCGGGCGCCGGTCCGCCAGTCCTGGTAGAGGGTCTTGGTCAGGAAGGAGGCGGTGAGCAGCCGGGCGCGGTTGTGCATCCAGCCCTCGTGGGCGAGTTGGCGCATCCCGGCGTCGACGACGGGGAAGCCGGTGCGGCCCTGCCGCCAGGCCTCGGCCTCGCGGGAGTCCTCGTGCCACCGGTCGCCCTTGCTGCGGTAGTCCTGCCAGGCGGCCTCCGGCCGGGCGGCGAGCACCTGGTGGTGGAAGTCCCGCCAGACGAGTTGCCGGACGAAGGCCTCCGCGCCGGGGCCGCCGCGGCGTTCGGCGAGGTCGACCAGTTCGGTCGCGGACAGGCAGCCGAAGTGCAGGTAGGGCGAGAGGCGTGACGTCCCGTCGGTGGCCAGGTCGTCGTGCACCTCCTCGTACGCGGTGACGTCCCAGGCCTGCCAGCGTTTGCGGGCCTCGGTCTCCCCGCCGGGCGGCAGGCCCGGTGAGTCGGTGCGTCCGGGGCGGACGGCCGCCGGGTCCGTTCCGGCGAGGCCGTCGGGGGTGCGCAGGTGCTGCGGTGCCCGGTGCGGCGGGCGGCGGGTGCTCTGCTGCCAGGCCCTGAAGTACGGGGTGAAGACGGCGTAGTGGTCCTTGCCGGCCGGCACCGCGGCGCCGGGCGGGAGGGCGGTCAGGGCACCGTCGTGGACGTGGAGGCGGTCGCCGACGTGCCGGTGCAGGTCGGCCTCGCGGCGCCGGGCGAAGGAGCTGACCCCGGCGGCGACGTGGACGGCGACGGCGCCGGTCTCCTCGGCGAGCCGCGCCGTCTCGGCGGCGGCGGATCCGCGGCGGATCAGCAGCCGGCCGCCGATCCGGCGCAGCGAGGCGTCGAGGTCGGTCAGGCAGTCCGCGAGGAAGGCCCGGCGGTTGGGGGCGGCGAAGCCGGCCGCCTCGATGCCGGGGTCGAGGACGAAGAGCGGGACGACCCGGTCGGCGCTGCGGGCGGCGGCGTGCAGCACCGGGTTGTCGTGCAGGCGGAGGTCCTGGGTGAGCAGGGCGATGGCGATGGTCATGGCCCGGCCAGGCTAGCGACCGGCGCCCCCGTGCCGGTGGTGGCCGCGCCGTGTGTCCCGCAGCTCCGGCCGGAGCTGCGGGACGCCGGGTTGCCGGCCCGTCGGGGTGTCAGAGCGAGCCGACGCGGCGGCCGGTGACCCGGGTGGGGCGGATCCGGATCCAGAGCGGGTTGTCGCCGCCCGCCCACGGTTCGGAGCCCGGGTGCGCGTTCAGCCGGTCGATCTCCCGGCGCGCGGTGACGTGTTCGGCGGTGCCGGCCAGCAGGACGCTCCAGCCGCGGCTGAGCTTCTCGTCGATCCGGTCGATCTGGAACGAGAGGGTGGTGCCGGTGTCCGGCGCGGCGGCGCTGTGCGGGGCCGTCCGGTAGGCGACCGTGCCGGCGTCGACGACGTAGTTCACCGGCAGGACGGCCGGGCCCGGGTCGGCGGGGACGGCGACCCGTCCGACGCCGTGGTCGCCGATCCGGTCCCAGCACTCGCGGACGCCGAGCCGGACGAGCACCGGTTGCTCGGGGGCGCCGCCCTGGCCGGGCGGCGGGTCGGTGCGGCCCTCCACGAGTTCCCGGTGGCTGAGCCCGAGGGCGCTCGCGAGGCGGAGGAATCCGCCGGGGTCGAACGTCGGTCCGGCCTCGGCGAGGTGCTGCAGGTACCGGGTCGCCATCCCGGCCTTGGCGGCGAGTTCGGCCTCGCTCAGGCCGAGGGCGCCGCGGCGTTCGTCGATGCGGCGGGCGATGGCGGCGGGGTCCGGCTCGTCCGGCCCGGGCGACGGGTCCCCGCTCGGGGCGTGGCCGGGCGCGGGATGGGCGTTGTCGTTCACGGCTGTCCTCCCGGCAGGCGCGGTGGGCGCACCCGGCCCGCGCCGTCGGCGGCGGGGCCCGCGCAGCTGTCTCGCCCCAGTAGAGCCCGGGGCCGACCGGGCCGCCAGGCCTTCGGGCCCGCCGGGGGCGGCCGGTCCGCCGAACGGGGCCGCGCGGCCCCGGCACTTCGGCACCTGCCCGCGGCACTGGGTCGCGGTACCCCGGCGGGGCATCACGCCCGGTGCCCGGCCGGGCCGGTGGTACCCCTCCGCGGTACCGGTCCGCCCGGTCGGCCGCTGTCTCGCCGGGAGTTCGCCCGGCCGCCGTCCCCGCCAGGGCCGTCCGGCCCTGTCTCCGGCCGCGCGAGACTGGTGCGATGGGGCGCGCACGCGGCACGGCCGTGCCCCGGCGGTCCGCTCCGGGCACCGAGCGCGCACCGGCCGTGCGCCGTCCCCGTGCACCGTGCCGGGCGGTACCGGCGCGCAACGACCGCACCACCCGGGAGGATCCCGTGAACGGACCCGTCGTCGTCGGTTACGACGGCTCGGACGAGAGCATCGCCGCCCTGCACTGGGCGACCGTCGAGGCGGCGACGCGCGGGCTGCCGCTGGAACTCGTCCAGGCGTGGCCGTGGCCCAAGCAGCACGTCCTCGGCGGTGAGGACGCGGACCGCTGGGTCAGGCAGCAGCTGGCCGAGCAGGAGGCGGCGGTCCGGGCGTCCGCCGGCGACGTGCCGGTGAACTCCCGGCTGGTGCCGGACACGCCCGCCGCCGCGCTGACGGCCGCCGGCGAGAAGGCCTCCGTCCTGGTCCTGGGTTCGCGGGGGCTGAGCACACTGCGCGGGTTCCTGGTCGGCTCGGTCAGCCAGGAGGTGCTGGCCCGGGCGGCCTGCCCGGTGGTGCTCGTCCGGGCCGGCGGCGGGGCCGACGGGACGCGTCAGCCACCGGCCCGCCGTCCGGTGGCCCTCGCCCTGGACCTGCGCCACGACTGCCCCGAGGTGCTGGAGTTCGCCTTCCGGGCTGCCGCGCAGCACCTGGTGCCGCTGCGGGTGCTGCACGCGGCCGGTCCGCCGGCGGGCAGCGAGTACATGGCCTTCGGCGCGATCGCGGCGATCTCCGCGGACCTGGCGACGGCCGAGGAGCAGGCGCTCACCGACGCGCTGCAGCCGTGGCGCCGCAGGTTCCCGGACGTCGAGGTGGAGGCGACCGTGGTGCCGGGCAGCGCCGCCCTCGCCGTGGTGGAGGCCGTCGGCGAGGACGTCGGCCTGCTGGTGGTCGGCCGGCACGACCGGCGGGTGACCTTCGGCGGCCACGTCGGGCCGGTGACCCACGCGGCGATCCACCACGTCACCTGCCCGGTGGCGGTGGTCCCGTACCGCTGACCCGGTGCGGCCCGCCGGCGGCGGGGGCGGCGGTCCCGGCGCCGGCGGCGGGCGGGCGCAGGACGGCGGCGGCGATCTCCAGGAAGGCGGCGGCGCGGCCGGTGCAGTCGTCCTGCGGCACGGCGAGGCAGGTCTCGACCGGCTGGAGGTCGGTCACCGGCAGGTACACGAGGTCGGGGCGGGAGTAGGAGTCGGCGACGCTCTCGGGGACGTACGCGATGCCCTGTCCGGAGGCGATGAGCTCGAACTTCCCCTCCAGCGAGGACGTCCGCCGCCCCCTGCCGTCGAGGACGGTCTCGCCGTCGAGGTCCGCGGTGGTGAGCGCGGTCCGGCCGGCCAGCGGATGCGTGGTGGGCAGGCAGGCGAGCTTGGTCTCGTGGCCGACGGCGACGGTGCGCAGGCCCGTGCCGTCGAACGGCCCGCGGAGGTACGCGACGTGGACCCGGCCGTCGCGGATCGGCGCGTCCCGCTCCCACCAGCGCAGCGGGAAGACGTCGATCGGGACGTCCGGGTGGGCGGCGGTGAACGCCCGGACGGCGTGCGAGACGTGCAGGCCGGGCGAGAAGGCGACGACCAGGCGGTGCTCGCCGCGCGCGGCCTCGTGCACCCGGCGCAGCGCGGAGTCCACGACTGCGGTGATCCTCCGTACCTCCTCGTACAGTTGCTGCCCCGCCGGGGTCAGCTCGACGCTGCGGGTGGTCCGTTCGAACAGGCGGCAGCCGAGTTCCTGCTCGAAGGCCCGGATCTGCCGGCTGAGGACGGGCTGGGCAATGAACAGCGCCCGGGCCGCCCGGGCGAAGTGCCGGTGCTCGGCCACCGCGGCGAAGTAGCGGAGCTTCCGCAGGTCCAGATCCATACCCGGACGGTATCAATGCGATCGCGATGGTATTGGACGTTTCGTCAGGACCGAACGGAGACTTCATCCATGACGACCAGTCGGCCCGATGTCGACGGCGTCCCGCACTCCTCACCTTGCCCTCACGACAGGAACACCATGACCGACACCCGAAGGACCGCCCTGGTGGTCGGCGCCTCCCGCACCCTCGGCCTCGAACTGGCCGCCGAGTACCTGCGCCGCGGCTGGGACGTCGTCGGCACCGTCCGCGGCAGCCTGCGCACCGGACTCCACGACCTGGCCGGGGCGTCCGGGGGGCGGCTCACCGTCGAGTCGCTGGAGATGACCGACCCCGACGGGATCACCGCCCTGCGCGACCGGCTGGCGGGCCGCACGCTCGACCTGCTCTTCGTCAACGCCGCCATCACGCGCGGCGACCTCCCGATCGGCGACGTCCCGACGGGGATGTTCACCGAGGTGATGGCCACCAACGCGCTCGGCCCGATGCGCGTCGTCGAACGGCTGCGCCCGCTGGTCGCCCCCTCGGGGACGATCGGCGTCATGTCCTCCGACCAGGGCAGCATCAGCCTCAACACCGACGGCGGGCAGGACCTGTACCGGGCGAGCAAGTCCGCGCTGAACCAGCTGATGCGCTGTCACGCCGCCCGGCACACGGACGATCCGCGGACGCTGCTGCTGATGGACCCGGGCTGGGTCCGCACCGAGCTCGGCGGGCCCGACGCCGAACTCGCCGTGGAGGAGAGCGTTCCCGGAGTGGTGGACACGATCGAGGCCCACCACGGGAAGCCCGGACTCCACTTCGTCGACCACCTCGGACAGGTGGTGCCCTGGTAGCGGCCGACACCGGGCCGTTCCGGGGCCGGGCGGGCCCGTCCCAGGGGATGGGCGCGGGGTGGGAGCGGCGGCGAACTGCTGGTAGTAGTAGGCGCGTTCCACGCCGACAGTCGAGCGCCCCACCTGCCCCACCGTCCGTGAACGGAGATCCTGTGCCCGCCCCCATCGCCCCCGACGACAGTACCGACGCCCCCGTGGCGACCACCGACACCGACCTGCCCGCCGCCCCCGCGCCGACGGCCGCCGCACCGACCGCGTCCGTCCCCGGTCTGCGGCTCAAGGCCGTGCTACTGATGGCCGGCAGCTGTCTGCCGATCCTCGGGGCCGTCCTCATCGCCCCCGTCCTGCCGAGGATCCAGGACCACTTCGCCGCCACGCCCGGCGCCGAGGCCCTGGTGCCGGTCGCACTGACGATTCCGGCCCTGGCGCTCGCCCTGCTCGCCCCGTTCGCCGGTGTGCTGATCGACCGGCTCGGCCGGCACCGCCTGCTGGTCGGGGCGACCGTCGCGTACGCCTTCGTCGGCACGGCGCCGCTCTGGCTCGACTCGCTCGGGGCCATCGTCGCCAGCCGGGCGCTGGTCGGCGTCGCCGAGGCCGTCATCATGACCTGCTGCACCACCCTGATCGGCGACTACTGGAGCGGCCGCACCCGGGACCGCTACCTCGCCCTGCAGACGATCTGCGCCGCCGTCTCCGCCACCGCGTTCTTCGCGATCGGCGGGGCCGTCGGTTCGGCCGGCTGGCGGGCGCCGTTCTGGGCGTACGCGGTGAGCCTGCTGCTCGCACCGCTGATGGCGACCGTCCTGCGGCCCGCGCCGAAGGCCGTCGCGGACGCGCCCGGGGAGCCCGCCGGGCCCGTCGACACCGCCGCGGAACGGCCCTTCCCCTGGCGGCGGCTGGCCCCGACCTGCGGGCTGACCCTGTTCGGCGCGGTGGTGTTCTACACCGTTCCGGTGGAGACCTCGTACCTGCTGGACGACCTGGGGGTGACCGCACCGGCCGCGATCGGCGCGGCGACCGCACTGGCCAGTGCCGCCACGGTCGCCGGTGCGGCCGGCTTCGCCCGCTTCACGGGCCGCGCCCAGCGCTTCCTGCCGCACGTGCTGGCGCTCTGCGCGGCCGGCTTCGCCGTGATGGCGGTCGCCGACCGGGCGCCGCTGCTGGTGGCCGGGGCCGTCGTCAACTGCCTCGGCACCGGTGTCCTGCTGCCGCTGCTGCTCACCCGGGCGATGGCCCTGCTGGACCACGCCGACCGCGGCCGGGGCACCGGGCTGTGGACGGCGGCCTTCTTCCTCGGCGAGTTCTTCTGCCCGCTCGTCCTGCTCGCCGCCTCCGCCCTGGTCGGCGGGCTGGCCGCCGCGGTGGGCGTGCTCGCCGCGGCGACCGCCCTGGTCGCCCTCGGCATCCACCTCAAGGACCGCCGCCCCGTCCCGGCCACGGCCTGACGGCCGCCCCGGGTACCGCCCCGGTTCTGCGACTCGGGGCGGGCCGGGGCGGGCCGGGGCGGGACAGCGCGGGGGAACCCCGGGGGCCGCCCGGGCAGCGCATAGGGTCGGGGCCATGACCGTCGTGCGTTCCGTCCTGCTGTTCCTGCTCGCCGCCCTGCTGGAGATCGGCGGCGCCTGGCTGGTGTGGCAGGGCACCCGGGAGCACCGCGGGTGGGCGTGGATCGGCGCGGGCGTGCTGGCCCTCGGCGCGTACGGCTTCGTGGCGACCCTGCAGGACGACGCGGACTTCGGCCGGATCCTGGCCGCGTACGGCGGCGTCTTCGTCGCGGGTTCGCTCGCCTGGGGCATGGTCGTGGACGGCTACCGCCCGGACCGGTACGACGTGGTCGGCGCCCTGGTCTGCCTGGTCGGAGTGGCCGTCATCATGTACGCCCCGCGCGGGCACTGACCCTCCCGGCCGCGGCGCGGCCGGTGGACGGGTCAGGCGGCGGCGCGGGCGGCGTACCGGGCCCGGGCGTCCCTGAGCGCCCCGGCCAGCTCGGCCGGGCGGCGGGTCGAGAGGTAGACGAACGGGCAGAGCAGGGACGGCTCGACGACCTCCACCCGGACGGCCCGCGGCAGGAAGCCGCGCATCAGCAGCCGGGCCCGCGGTCCCGCCCGCCGGGTGCGCCAGAGCAGCGCCTCGGCCTCGTCGAGGACCTCGATCCCGCCGAAGTGCTCGGCCCGCAGCACGATCTGCCCGGCCACCAGCACCCCGTCGCAGACCCGGATGCGCACCGCGCCGTAGCCGCGCAGCGCCCAGACGGTCGTCGCCAGCAGCAGGGCTCCGGCGGCCGCGGCGGGCAGCGGACCCAGCGGGAGCAGCGCGGCGCCCAGCCCGGCGGCGGCCGCGAGCGCGGCCAGCCACCAGCGCACCGGGACGGAGAGCCGTTCGTCGTAGATCAGCACCTCGCCGATGCTGTCACGTCCTTACGGCGCGCCGGCGGTCGGCACGGCGGGGCCGGGCGGCGGAGCACGCCGTCCTCACCCGGTCCCGTCCGCCCCGAGCGGTCCGACGCGTCCTCAGATCACCGACACACCGCCCGCGATGGGCCTGGAGCAGGAACGTCTCCGGACCGCGTGGGCGGACGGCAGGGGCCGCCCGTGGGCGGCCCGTGGCCGGAGGGCCGCTGCCCGGCGGGCGGACTACGCTGGCAGTGGCGTCTGATCCCGGGACCTCGGAGGAGCCGGTGGGCCACGCGTCGGGTGAGGGGTCGGTGCCCCTGCCGCAGCTGAAGCTGGACGAGCTGCTGGACGAGCTGCAGGGCCGCCTCGACGCGGCCCGGACCACCCGCGACCGGGTGCACAGCCTGCTGGAGGCCGTGCTGGCGGTCGGCCGCGACCTGGAGCTGTCGCAGGTGCTGCAGCACATCGTGGAGGCGGCCGTCTCGCTGGTGGACGCCGAGTACGGGGCGCTCGGGGTGATCGGCGAGGACCGGCGGCTGTCGCAGTTCGTGCCGGTCGGAATGACCTCGGAGCAGGTGCAGCGGATCGGGGACTTCCCATCCGGCCGGGGCGTGCTCGGCGAGCTGATCGACCGCCCGGAGCCGCTCTGCCTGGCGGAGATCTCGGAGCACCCGGCCTCGTACGGCTTCCCGCCGAACCATCCGCCGATGCACACCTTCCTCGGGGTGCCCGTCCGGGTGCGCGGCCGGGTGTTCGGCAACCTCTACCTCACCGAGAAGCGCGGCGGGCAGGAGTTCGACGCCGAGGACGAGTCGGTGCTGGCCACCCTCGCGGTGGCGGCCGGCGTGGCGGTGGACAACGCCCGGCTGTACGCGCAGGCGCGGCTGCGCGAGCGGTGGCTGGCCGCCAGCGCCGAGGTCACCGCGAGCCTGCTGTCCGGCAGCGGCGAGCAGGAGGTGCTGGACCTGCTGGTCGCCCGGGCCGCGGAGATCGCCCGGGCGGACCTCACCGTGGTCGCGCTGCCGGTGCCGGGCACCGAGGAGCTGGAGGTGCGGATCGCGTCCGGGCTGCGGGCGGACGAGCACGCGGGGCTGGTGCTGCCGCTGAGCGGCTCGTTCGTCGGCGCGGCGGCCTCCGCCGGGACACTGGTGACCAGCAGCGACGTCCATCGGGACCCGCGGATCACCGCGGGCCCGCCGCGCTGGAAGGGCCTCGGCCCGGCGGTGGCGGTGCCGATCGGCACCGCCGGCGGGCGGGTGCGCGGGGTGCTGATGCTGGCCCGGGCCGCCGGCCGGCCGGTGTTCGACGCCGACGAGTCGGCGCCGCTGGAGGGCTTCGCCGGTCAGGCCGCGGTGGCGATGGAGCTGGCCGAGCGGCGGCGCGACTCGGAGCAGGTGGCGCTGTTGAGCGAGCGCGACCGGATCGCCCGGGACCTGCACGACCTGGCCATCCAGCGGCTCTTCGCGACCGGGATGACGCTGCAGGGGGCGACCCGGTTCATCGACCATCCGGAGGCCCGGGAGCGGGTGCTGCGGGCGATCGACGACCTGGACGAGACCTCCCGGACGATCCGCACGACGATCTTCGGGCTGCGCACCCGGGAGGCCGGCCCGGCCGCCGGGGGCCTGCGGGCACGGGCGGTCGAGGCGGTGGAGCGGGCCGCGGCGGTGCTGGGCTTCGCCCCGGCGCTGCGGATGTCCGGTCTGCTGGACACCGTGGTGCCGGAGCCGGTGGCGGGCGAGGCGGTGGCGGTGCTGGAGGAGGCGCTGTCGAACGCGGCCCGGCACGCCCGGGCCACGGCGGTGGACGTCTCCCTGGCGGTCTCCGGCGCGCCGGGCGCGGAGGGCGGGGCGCAGCTGACGGTCTCCGTCCGGGACGACGGGGTGGGGCTGCCGGCGGGCGGCCGGCGCAGCGGGCTGGCCAACCTCGCCGACCGGGCGGCCGCCCTGGGCGGGGCGTTCACGGCCGGGGCACGGCCGGACGGCGGCACCGAGGTGGTCTGGCGGGTCCCGCTCGCCGCGGTCTGACGGGGATCCGGAGCCCGACGGGTCGGCCGGGCACGGCGTTCGGGGTGCGGCTCAGAGCGGTGCCGGGCCGGCGTCGACGACCTCGGCGAGCGGCCGCCGGGGTGTGGGCGTGCCCTCGGGCCCGTGGCCGAGGCGGATCAGCAGGTGGACGTGGTACGGGCCCTGCCGCGGGTCGCGTGCCTCGTCGCGCAGGCCGGGCCACTCCATCGCCTGGTGCAGCAGCGAGGCGCGCAGCCCGTGCGCGGTGGCGAGCAGCAGGACGTGCTGCAGGGCGATTCCCGCGGTCAGCCAGTCCTCGGGGTGGTCGCCGTGGGTGGCCAGGACGGCGATGCACGGGTCGGCCTCGAAGGGGGCGGGCCGCAGGTGTTCGGCGGGGTGGATCGCGGAGAAGTCCCGCATCGGCAGGTGTCCGCCGGCGTCCTGCGGGCCGAGTGCGGCCACCGGGAGGCCGTCCGCGGCGGGGTCGGGCCGGGGGCGGACCCAGGTGCGGCTCTCGGCGCGGCGGTCCGGGTCGGTGGTGTTGCGGCGCTCGGCCTCGGCGGTCAGCCGCAGCAGGCGGTCGCGTTCGGTGCGGTCGGGCAGCAGCAGGTGCGCTCCCTCGCCCTGGGCCGCTCTTGCGAGCAGGTCGAGCAGCGCGGGCGGCACGGGACGGCCGTCGAAGGGCGTGCGGACGCTGTGCCGGCGCCAGATGGCGTCGTACAGCTCGGCGGTGCCGGGCAGGTCGACCACGGACGGCTCGTCGAGGTCGACCGCGGCGAGCAGCCCCGGTTCGGCGGAGTCGGGCAGCAGGCGGACCCGGGGCGCCCAGCCGAGGTGGCGGGCCGCGGTGCGCAGGTTGAACACGGCGGCGCCGACCGAGATGTGCAGCGCGCGGCCGCCGGGGTCGGCGATCGGCAGGCAGCGTTCCGGGGCCGCGTGCACCTCCAGGGTGGAGGTCTCGGGGCGGAGCCGGAAGCGCCACGGCTGGGTGTTGTGGACGGACGGGGCGGCGACGGCGGCGGAGATGAGCTTCTCGAGCGCGGCGGCGTCCAGGGCCTCGGTGCGCATGGCGGCCTCCTGGGGGTGGGGTCGGCGGATGCGGCGGGTCAGCCGCTGCGTGGTCCGCCCGCGGTGCGGAGCGTCTCCAGCCGGTGCCGGTACTCGTCGGCGTCGATCTCGCCGCGGGCGAAGCGTTCGGCGAGCAGTTGCTCGGGGTCGGTGTGCGGTCGTCCCGGGTCCGCGGGCGGCGGGGCCGGCCGGTCCCGGTCGGCCGCTCCGGTGCGGGCCAGGTGGCGGACGAGGACCACGATGCCGAGGACGAGCAGGGCCCAGAAGAGCACCATGCCGACGGTCATGAAGCCGAAGCCCCAGCCGTTCGCGCCATGGCCGTTCCAGTACATCATCACGGCCTCCTCCGCCGTTCCCGGACGGATCGCGGGCGGATCGCCCACCACCATCGTGCGCGGCCGGGGCGGCGGACCGCTTGGGCCGATCGGCCCGGGTCGGGGCCCGCTGGTCCCGGCCGCGGCGAGACCTCGGCCCGGCGGCGCCCGCTGCGGCGGCTGCGGCATGCCTCGGGCGGGGTGCCTCAGGCCGGGTGGTCCGGCCGGTGCGGGCGGGTGTGGTGGTGGTCGGCCGGGTCGGTCTCGGCGTGGGCGGCGATCACGGCGGCCTGCAGCCGGCGTTCGACGCCGAGTTTGGCGAGCAGCCGGGAGACGTGGTTCTTGACGGTCTTCTCGGCGAGGAACAGCCGTTCGCCGATCTGCCGGTTGGTCAGTCCCTCCCCGACCAGGGCGAGGATCTCGCGTTCGCGCGGGGTGAGGGCGGCGAGGGCGGTGCCGGGCTCCGGCTCCTCGTCCTGGTGGCGGAGGTTCTCCATCAGGGTGCGGGTGGTGGCCGGGTCGAGCATGGACTGGCCGGCGGCGACGGTGCGGACGGCGCCGACCAGGTCGGCGCCCTTGACCTGCTTGAGGACGTACCCGGCGGCGCCGGCCATGATCGCGTCGAGCAGGGCGTCGTCGTCGTCGAACGAGGTGAGCATCAGGCAGGCCAGGCCGGGCATCCGGTCGCGCAGGTCGCGGCAGACGGCGACGCCGTCGCCGTCGGGCAGCCGGACGTCGAGGACGGCGACCTGCGGGCGCACGGCCGGCGCCCGGGCGAGGGCCTGGGCGCAGGTGCCGGCCTCACCGACGACCTCCAGGTCCGGTTCGGCCTCCAGCAGGTCGCGCACACCGCGGCGGACGACCTCGTGGTCGTCGAGGAGGAAGATCCGCACCCGTCCGGGCGGGGTCTCGGCGGCGGTGTCGTCCATGGCTGCTCCCGGGGCCGGCGGCGGTCCGTGCCTCAATTCTGGGCGCGGCCGGGGCCGGCCGCAGCGTCCCTCGCCGGGGGCGGCCGGGCGGGTGCTCAGGACGCGCGGCGGAGCTCGCCGGCGACCCGGTGGGCCCAGGCCCGGATCTGCTCGGCGTTGCGGTAGTCGCCGCTGGTGCCGCGGCGGACCATGAGGCGGGCGAGCAGGCCCGGGGTGTCGGCGGCCACCCGGCCGCCGAAGGTGACGTGGCCGCGGGCGTGCAGGCGTTCCATCTCGCGGGCGGCGCCGGGGACGGGCAGCAGGTCCTCCTGCTCGGCGGAATCGTCGACCGGGCCGCTGCTGAACAGCCAGACCGGCCGCTCGTTCAGGGCCTCGGCGTTGCGGTGGGCGCAGCGCAGCGCGTCGCGGTGCCAGTGCCCGGCGTACAGCGAGCCGCCGAGGATGACGGCGTCGTACGGGGAGACGTCGCGGACCTCGCCGGCCGGGAGGACGGCGGCGTCGAACCCGTCCTGCCGGAGGGTGAGCCCGATCTCGGCGGCGATCCCGGCGGTGGCGCCGTGCTTGCTGCCGTAGGCCACCAGGATCCTCCTGGTCTTCGTCGCGGTCATCACGTCCTCCCGTCGCCGGTCGGCCGGCGCCGGGCCGGTGTCCCCGGGATCCGCGGCCGACACTTCCAGGGTGGGCCACCGGCGCCGCGGCGGCCAGGTGCGGCCGTTCGTGTGATGCCGGACTCCGGCCGGGACGGGCCGGACGGGGTGTCAGCGGCCGCCGCCGGGCGGGGCGGTGGACCCGCGGTACCCGCAGCCCCGTCCCGGCGGCGGAGGAGCGGTCGGCGACGGCCAGGACGTCGTGGTCGTGGTCGTGGTCGTGGTCGTGGTCGTGGTCGTGGTTGTGGTCGTGGTCGTGGTCGTGGTCGTGGCTGTGGGCGGACCGTGGGCTCCGTGCGGCGGTCCGTCCGGAGGTCGGCGCCCCCTCCGGGCGGCCGGTCGGCCGGTGTCCACGAGGTGATTCGGGCTGACCGGGCACCCGGGGCCTGAGCGGTTCAGCCGTTGACGGGCCGGGGGTCGTTGACGATGTTCCCGTTGGTGCAGCCGTCGGCGGTGCCGCCCGTCCAGGGCGCGCCGACGGGGACGACGGCGAGTTCCTGGAGGCAGACCGCGGCGGCGCCGAAGTTCCAGTCGTCGGCGGCGTTGATCGCCCCGACGAAGCCGTCCGCGGTGTCGGCGGCTGCGGGGGCGGCCGGTGCGAGGACGGCCGCCGGGGCGAGGAGGACGGCGGTGAGGGCCGCGGAGGTGAAGGTCTTCTTCATGCCCGGCCCAACGGCCGGCGGGCGCCGCGGTCACCGGCGGCGGGGTCCGGCTCGCCCGGTCGGCGGGCGGAGGTGGTCCGTTCGGCCGCGGCGAGAAGGGGCGGCGCGGGCGGTCAGCGTTCGACGACCAGGCTGTGGCAGGTCCAGCTGAACCGGGAGGGGCCGTCGGCGGGCGGGCGCGGGTGGTAGGTGCCGTCGGAGACGGAGAGGTTGACGATCAGGTGGGCGTGCCAGGTGGAGCCCACGCCGCGGCGGTCGGAGTAGACGGCGGCACCGTTGGCGTACCAGTCGACGGAGGTGCGGCCGAAGACGGTGCGGAGTTCGACGGTGGCGCCGGGGGCTATGCCGGCCCCGCCGCCGTGCCAGTAGCGGTAGCCGCCGCGGACGTGGTTGGAGACCTCCAGCAGGTCGGGGTTGTCGGGGTGGTACTCGAAGACGTCGATCTCGTTGCCGCCGTCCCGCCAGGTCCAGATGGCGGGCCAGGCGCCGAGGGCGGTGGGGAGGGTGACCCGGGCGAGCATCACGTCGCCGGGCCGCAGTTGGAAGCCGTCCGGGCTGCCCTCGGTGGTGAGCAGGTTGCAGTTCCACAAATCGCTGCCGGGCCGCCGGGAGGCGGAGAAGACGCCGCCGGGGCAGTAGTCGGGGACGAGGTGGTCGAGCTTGTGGTCGCTCCTGTTCGTGGGCCCCATCCTGGGGTAGGCGCTGCTGCGCCCCGCCACCCACTGCCGTGCCGACGTGAAGTCCGCGCTGAAGACCGTTGCCATCGCCGCCTCCCGGTCGCCGGTCCGCCGCGTTTTGGGCGGACGCCGTCAATCACTGGGAGTGCATTACCCGTTACGGTTCGTCATATGCGAATCGGAGGTTCCGAATCCGGACCGGCCTGCGCCCCACCGCGGGCGTCCTGCACGCCCTGCACCTCCCGCACGCCCTGCACCCCTTGGGCGCCCCGCACACCCTGGGCCCCGTGCACACCCTGGGCCCCGTGCACGTCCCGGGCGTCCTCGCGGCGGGTGCGGCGCAGCTCCTCCAGCCCGGCGGTCATCCGGCCGAGGAAGCGGGCCACGGTGCGCAGCTCGTCCGGGCTGAACCCGGCGGCGACCTCGTCGGTGCAGGCGGCGACGGGGGCGAACCAGGCGGCGGCCATCCGGCTCGCGTCGGGGTTGTAGTGCACCTGGACCTGGCGGCGGTCGGCGGCGTCGCGGCTGCGGCGGATGTGGCCGGCGCGCTCCAGCCGGTCGAGGACGGCGGTCACCGCGCCGGAGGTGAGGGCGAGCTCCTCGCGCAGCCGGCTCGGGGTGACCGGGCCGGGGGTGACGCCGGTGGAGCCGCGCATGATCGCCAGCAGCGCCTGGACGTCGGTGGCGTGCAGGCCCTGCGCGGCGGCGAAGTCGTGGCCGAGCAGGTTCATCTCGGAGGCGAGCCCTTGCAGGAGGTTGCCGAAGGCCCTGCTGTCGGGCGGCCGGGGCGCCTCGGCGGTCGGCTCCTGGTCGGACAAGGGTCACCTCTCGGTCGGTCGGCGGCCGGCGGACGGACCGCTCGGGCTCGGGCGGCCACCAGCCTAGGGCGTGCCGACCCCCGTCCGATTATCTCAATGGTCAAGTCTTTCGATTATTGAGATATCATCGCGCCGACCGTCGACCCATCCGGAGGACCCGCCGTGCCACCTCGCCGTATCCGGTTCCTGATCCCGCTGGCCCTTCTGCTCGCCTGGCTCGCCCTCGGCGGCGCCTTCGGCTCCTTCGCGGGCCGGCTCACCGAGGTGTCCACCAACGACCGGGCCGCCTTCCTGCCGCAGAGCGCCGAGTCCACCCGGGTGGCCGCCCTGGAGAAGGGCTTCCAGGCCCAGGGCAGCCTCCCGGTGATCGTGGTCTGGGAGGCCCGCGACGGCTCGGTCACCGCCGAGCAGCGGACGGCCGCCGACCGGGCGCTGCGCGCCGCCGCCGCGGTGCCCGGCGCGACCGGCCAGGTCTCCCCCGCGCTGCCCTCGAAGGACGGGCGCGCCCTGCAGGGGGTGGTGGCGCTCCGCTCCGACCTCGGCCGGCAGACCGTGGACAGCGTCGACGCCGTCCGCGAGCGGGTCGCCCCGGTGCCCGGCACCACCGTCGCCCTGGCCGGCCCGGCAGCCATCGCGGCCGACCTCGGCGGCGCCTTCGCCGGCATCGACGGCCTGCTGCTGGGCGTCGCGCTCGGTGTGGTGCTGGTGATCCTGCTCGCCGTCTACCGCAGCCTGCTGCTGCCGCTGCTGGTGATCGTCGGCGCGGTCTTCGCGCTCGGCGTGGCCTGCGCCCTGGTGTACGTGCTGGCGCAGCACGGCGTCGTCCGGGTCGACGGCCAGATCCAGGGCCTGCTGTCGATCCTGGTGATCGGTGCCGCGACCGACTACGCGCTGCTGCTCTCCGCCCGCTTCCGCGAGGAGCTCCCGCTGCACGCCGACCGGTTCGCGGCGATGCGGACGGCCTGGCGGCGCTCCGCCGAGCCGATCGTCGCCTCCGGGCTGACGGTCGCGCTGGGCCTGCTGGTGCTGCTGCTCTCCGACCTGACCAACAACCGTGCACTCGGCCCGGTCGGCGCGATCGGCATCGGCTGCGCGGTGGTCTCGGCGCTGACCTTCCTGCCCGCCGCGCTGGTGCTCTGCGGCCGCGCCGCCTACTGGCCGGCCAGGCCGCCGGCGGACGGCAGCGCGCCGGTGCACGGCGTCTGGCGGCGGGTGGCCGCGCTGGTCGGGCGGCGGCCCCGGGCGGTCTGGGCCTCGGCCCTGGCCGCGCTGGTGGCCTGCGCGGCCTTCGCCCCGGCGCTGGACGCCCGCGGTGTCGCGCAGACCGACCTGTTCGTCAAGGAGCAGCCCAGCGTGGTCGCGCAGCGCGTGCTGTCCGCGCACTTCCCGGGCGGTTCCGGCAACCCCGCCGTGATCGTCGCGAAGGCCGACCGGGCGGACGCGGTCGCGGCCGCCGCCCGCGCGGTGCCGGGCGTGAGCGCGGTCGCCGCGTTCACCGGCGGAGCACCGGGCGGCCCGGCCAAGGCGGTCGACGGCCTCGTCCGGCTGGACGCCACGCTCGCCGACCCGGCGGACGGCGACGCCGCGGTCGCCACCGTGCTGCGGCTGCGCACCGCGGTGCACGCGGTGGACGGCGCCGACGCCCTGGTCGGCGGCTACACCGCCCAGCAGGAGGACACCCGGGCGACCGCCTCCCGGGACCGCACGGTGATCGTCCCCGTGGTGCTGGTCTGCATCCTGCTGATCCTGATCGTGCTGCTGCGCTCGCTGGTGGCGCCGCTGCTGCTGGCCGCGACCGTCGCGCTCTCGTACCTGGCCGTGCTCGGCGTCTCGGCGGTCGTCTTCCCGCACGTCTTCGGCTTCCCCGCCACCGACCCGTCCGTCCCGCTGTACGGCTACGTCTTCCTGGTGGCGCTGGGCGTGGACTACAACATCTTCCTGATGACCCGGGCCCGCGAGGAGTCGCTCCGGCACGGCACCCGGGAGGGTGTGCTGCGGGCCCTCACCGCGACCGGCGGGGTGATCACCTCGGCCGGTGTGGTGCTGGCCGCGACCTTCGCCGCGCTGGGCGTGATCCCGTTGGCGTTCCTGGTGCAGATCGCGTTCATCGTCGCCTTCGGCGTCCTGCTGGACACCCTGCTCGTCCGCTCGCTGCTCGTCCCGGCGCTCGTCCACGACCTCGGGCCGCGCGCCTGGTGGCCGGCCAGGCTCGACCCGTCGGACAGCCCGGCCGAGCCGGTCGGCGAGCAGGTGCCCGCGGCCAGCTGACCGGGGACGCCGCCCCGCTGTCCAAGCCGGGCGGGCGGGCGTACGGTGGCCACACGGCGCCGTGCGCACGCCCGTCCGGCTGCGACCGCCGACCCGCGCTCCCCCGGCCCCGCGCCCCCGCACCCGTGCACCCCCTCTCGCCCGGCCCTCCCCGCCCTGACGCCCGGCGGCGAACCGCACCGCTGGAGGCCGACCATGGCCGACCCCAAGGCGTTCCTGAACACGCCCCGGCTGCTCCGCGCCCGCCGGACGGTCGCGGCCCGGGTGCACGACTGGGAGGAGGTCTACCAGCGGCGCGCGCTGCTCCCGATCATCAGCGACCAGGCGGCCCGGTGCATGGACTGCGGGCTGCCGTTCTGCCACCAGGCCTGCCCGCTGGGCAACCTCGTCCCGGAGTGGAACCGGCTGGTCTCCGCCGACGACTGGCGCGACGCCGTCGAGCGCCTGGGGGCCACCAACAACTTCCCCGAGTTCACCGGCCGGCTCTGCCCGGCACCCTGCGAGAGCGCCTGCGTGCTGGCCATCAACGCCGACGCGGTGACCATCAAGAACGTCGAACTCGCCATCGCCGACCACGCCTGGGACCACGGACTGGAACCGCCGAGGCCGCCGGAGCGCCGCACCGGGCGCACCGTCGCGGTGATCGGCTCGGGCCCCGCCGGGCTGGCCGCCGCCCAGCAGCTCACCCGGGCCGGCCACACCGTCACCGTCTACGAGCGCACCGACCGGCCCGGCGGACTGCTGCGCTACGGCATCCCGGACTTCCGCCTGGAGAAGCACCGCCTCGACCGCCGGATCGACCAACTGCGCGCCGAGGGGACGCGGTTCCGCACCGGCGTGGCCGTCGGCCGGGACCTGCCGGCGGACGAGCTGCGGGCCGGCTGCGACGCCGTGGTGATCGCCGTCGGCGCCACCGCCTGGCGCGAACTCCCGGTGCCGGGAAGGCAGTCCAGCGGAGTCCACCAGGCCATGGAGTACCTGCCGCTGGCCAACCGGGTGGTCGCGGGTGACCTGGCCCGGTCCCCCGTCGACGCACAGGGCCGGCACGTGGTGGTGATCGGCGGCGGCGACACCGCCGCCGACTGCGTCGGCACCGCGCTGCGCCAGGAGGCGCTGGACGTCCGGCAGTTGGACATCCACCCGCGGCCGCCGGAGGACCGCCCGGACGCGCAGCCCTGGCCCGTCCACCCCAAGGTCCACCGGGCCACCACCTCGCACGAGGAGGCGGCCGAACTCCGCCCGCCCGCCCTCGCCGACCCCGACATCCGGGCCTACGCCTCGGCCACCGTCCGCTTCGACGCCGACGCGGGCGGACACGTCGCGGCCGTCCGCTTCGCCGACGCCGAACCGGGCAGCCGGGCACCGGTGCCCGGCACCGACCACGTCCTGCCCGCCGACCTGGTGCTGCTCGCCCTCGGTTTCGTCGGCCCCGAGCACGACAACGGCCTGGCGAAGCAGCTGGGCCTCGGCCTGGACGCCCGCGGCAACCTGGCCCGCGACGGCCGGTTCGCCGCCGGGCCGGACGGCGTGTTCGTCGCGGGCGACGCCGGCCGCGGCCAGTCCCTGGTCGTCTGGGCCATCGCCGAGGGCCGCGCGGTCGCCGCGGCCGTCCACCGCTACCTCACCGGCCGCGACGAACTGCCCTCCCCCGTCACCCCCGCCGACCACGCCATCACCCCCGAGGACGTCCCCCCGCTCCCGGCCTGACGGCCACGCCCCCGGGTTCGACCCACCAGGGGCGCGTGAGGTGACCTCCCCAGCGCCCTCCGGAGCCAACTCCCGGACGGCGCACGGAGGTGCCTCCCGGCCGCCTCAATGCTCCTCGCCGGCGAGGAGCTCGCGGATGCAGCCGCGCAGCCACGCGTGCGCCGGGTCGGCGTCGTGGCGGGGGTGCCAGGCCAGGCCGAAGGGCAGGGCCGGGAGGTCGAGCGGGATCTCCAGCGCGACCAGGCCGAGCGCCTCGGCCAGGCCGCGGCTGCGGGCGGTGGTCAGGCCGATCAGGTCGCTGGTGCGGAGTGCGAACAGGGCGGCCGGGTAGGTCGCCACGGTGCCCACCACCGTGCGGGCGAGGCCGAGTTCGGCGAGTGCGGTGTCGATCGGTCCGTGCAGGCGGCCACGCCGGGAGACGCCGAGGTGGCGGCCGGCCGCGAACCGTTCCGGGGTCGACGGCCCGTCCAGCAGCGGGTGTCCGGGCCGGACGACGGCCAGCATCCGGTCCTCGTAGAGCTGTTCCACCCGGACCTCGGGGGCGGTGGTGTCGATCACCCCGACCTCCAGGTCGGCGGTGCCCTCGCGCAGGGCGGGCGCGTCCACGTGGCTCTCGCCGAGGAACCGGAGCCGGACGCCGGGGGCCTCGGCCGCGGTGCGGGCGAACAGCGGGGCCGCATGCGCGGCGGCGAAGGCGTCGTGGGCGAGCACGGTGAACGTCCGGTCCAGGGTGCGGAGATCGACCTGCCCGGCGGCGCCGAACAGGGCCTGGGCGCGCTCGACCACCGCCCGGACCTCGGCGTGGATGGCGAGCGCGTGCGGGGTCGGCACCATCGACCGGCCGGCCCGGACGAGCACCGGGTCGCCGAGCGCCCTGCGGATCCGGCCCAGGGTGCGGCTCGTCGCCGGCTCCGACAGGTGCAGCCTGGCCGCCGCTCCGGCGACGCTGCGCTCCTCCAGCAGGGCGTCCAGCGCCACCAGCAGGTTGAGATCCATTCCGGATTGCACAGAACGCATTCCTCTCTTGCAAAACATGCACTGGAAGCAATCCAAGCATCGGCCTAGCGTGGACGGGAACCCTGACGCCTCCGCTCCGGAAGGAGCCCCCTCCGCCATGTCCGGAAACGCCCCGCCGGCCCTCCGCCGGTCCACCCTCTTCGCGATGTGCGCCTGTGTGCTCGTCGCCCAGAGCATGGTCGCCGCGATCAACCTGATGATCCCCCAGCTCGCGGCCTCCGCCCTGCACCCCTCCCCCGGCGCCCTGCTGTGGACGGTCGACGCCTACGTCATCGTCTTCGCCGGACTGCTCATCCCGGCAGGCGCCTGCGGCGACCGCTGGGGACGGCGGCGCGCACTGCTCGCCGGCCTCGCACTGTTCGCCGGCGGCGCCTGCCTGAGTGCCGCGGGCGGCTCGCTCGACTCGGTGGCCGCGCTGATCGCCGGCCGCGCGGTCTCCGGCGCCGGCGCCGCCCTCGTCATGCCCGCCACCATGGCGGTCCTCGTCCACCTGGCCGGCCCGGAGCGCCGCGTCCAGGCGCTCGCCTCCTGGACCCTCGCGGTCGGGCTCGGCGGCCTGGCCGGGAACGTCGGCGGCGGCCTGACCGCCCAGTTCCTGCCCTGGCAGGCGCTGTTCTGGGCGATGGCCCCGCTCTCCGCACTGCTCGCCGCGGCCGTGCTGCGCACCGTCCCCGAGCTGCCGCGGCACGAGGCCTCGCCCGACCCGGCCGGCTCGGCCCTGCTCATCGCCGGCACCACCGCCGTGCTGTTCGGCATCATCGAGGGCCCCTCGCACGGCTGGCTGTCGGCTCCCGTGCTCGCCGGATTCGCCGTCGGCGCAGCGCTGTTGGCGGCCTTCACCCGCTACGGCCTGGTGGCGCGGCGGCCGCTGGTCGACCCGCGGGTGTTCCGCTCCCGCCGGCTGCGGGCCGCGGTGCTGGGCACGGCGGCCTCGTTCTTCGGCCTGTTCGCGCTGTTCTTCGTCAACTCGCAGTTCCTGCAGTACGCCAAGGGCTTCTCGCCGGCCCGCACCGGCTTCGCGATCGTTCCGCTGACCGTCGGCATGGCCCTGGTGCCGCGGTTCGCCGGACGGTTGCAGGCGCGGCACGGGGTGCGCTGGGTGGCCGGCGGCGGACTGGCGCTGATCGGGGCCGGGTTGCTCGGCGTCTCCACCGCCGGCCCGCACACCCCGTACCCGGTGTACGCGCTGTGGCTGCTGCTGCTCTCGGCGGGCATGGGCCTGTCCGCGCCCGGCCTGACGCACGCCGTGGTCTCCGAACTCCCGCCCGGTCAGGCCGGTCTGGGCGCCGGGCTGAACACCGCGGCCCGGGAGCTCGGCGCGGCACTCGGCGTCGCCGTGGTCGGGACGGTGCTCGCCTCCCGGACGGGCGGCGCGGCCCACGGCCCGGCGGAGTTCACCGCCGGCATGGCCACCGGGCTTCGGGTGGTCGCCGTCCCCGTCCTGCTCGCCGCCCTCGCCGTCTTCGCGGGCCTGCGCGGTCGGCCGGCCGCCGACCGGCCGGCACCCGTACCGGAGCCCGCGGCCGAAACGGTCTGACGGCCCGGCCCGCCCGTACCCGCACGGAGACCGCCGTCGAACGGCGGGAGGCCCCGCGGGGAGCGGGCTCCGGCCGGTTTGCCACCATGCGGGCATGACCGTCATCGTCTCCGTGGCGGGCGCCGGTTGCGGCTGCGCGCCGCGCCGCGCCTGGTCCGCCGCGCCCGCGCCCGCGTGGGCGGCCGCCGCCGGGACCGCCCTCGCCCGCTGGCCCGAGCCCGACGGCACCGAGTCCCCCTACGACGGGGCGGGTGTCGTGCCGACCGACCGGACGCCGGCGGCCGGCGAGGAGCGGATGCTCGGCCTGGACGGCCCGCTGCTCGTCGACGGCGCGTTCTGGTGCCTGTTCACCCCGGCCGCCACGGCGGTCAACGGGGTGCCCGACCACCCGGACGAACTCCCCGGGCACGCGCTGGTCCGCTGCACCCCGCTGGCGGTGGCGGACGCCCGCCCGGGCGGGGCCTGGGTGCGCGTCACGGTCGAGGAGGTGGTGCGGCTGACGGAGGTGCGGGAGCGCTGGGCGCCGTCCGCGGCCGGTTCGCTCGCGGGGCTGTTCCCGCCGGAGGGCGCCCGGGTCGACCGCAGCAGCGTCCGGTGCGGTGCGCTGCGGTACGTGGAGTGGTCCGCCCAGGGCGACCTGGGCCGCCGGGCGGTGATCCGGGAGGCCGACGGCCGCTCGGTGCTGCTGATGTACGGCGAGTGGTCCTTCGACGAGGAGGATGTCGCCTTCGGCCACCGGCCGCTGAGTGCGGCGGAGGCCGCGGCGGTGCGGGCCTGCTGGCCCGCGGAGGGCTGAGCGGACGGGCGCCGCGGGGCACCCGTTCCGACACGAACGGGCAGCCGCCGCGGGCGCCCGGCGGGTCCGAACCTTCCGTTCCGGCCCGCACCGGGCCCTCGGTTCGTGCCGTGATCGTCCCGGCGGGGCGCGGCCACGGACCCGACGGGGCCGCATGCGCACAATTCCGGCCGACTTCGCCGCCCCGCCGCACGGAAATTCCACCGGGAATTTCCACGGGGATTTCCACGAAATTCGTCCGATCCGCACCGTCGCGGACACGACAGGGCACTCTCCATCCCCCGCGACCTGCGGCGCCGCCCCGGCCTGCGGTGGCGCGGCGGACGGCGCACGGCCGAAATGCACGCATGCGGCGCCAAGACACTCGTGATGATTGTGTGATGTTCGGGATGCTGGCTTGTTATCGCAGTGATGATCCCTCTAATGTCCACCTCAGCCCGACAGCACGGGCGCCCGAGGCGCGGCACGCCGAACCCTGCCCACCGCGTCGACCGGGTCACCGACCAGACCCTGGGCAGGGACGGGGGACCCAGTTTCGACGCCGTCCCCACACGGCTAGGGGTGAAGCCGCCTCAGCGCGGCCGGGCCACCTCCCGGTCCGAACCCGACAGCTCACCTCGCAGGCGTGCGGAGAGGGAACTCGATGGGTTTCATCGGCTCGGGCCGTCACCGCCGCCCCACCCAGACCGAGCGCGCCGTCGCGGCCGCCGGTGTCGCAGGTGCGGGTCTGGCGATCCCGCTGCTCACCGCGACGGGCGCCCACGCCGCCCCGGCCACCACCTGGGACGCGGTCGCCCAGTGCGCCAGCGCGGGCAACTGGAGCAAGGCCGTCGGCAACGGCGAGTACGGCGGCCTCCAGCTCGATCTGCGCACCTGGGTCGCCTACGGCGGCGACAAGTTCGCCTCCACGCCCGACCGGGCCTCCAAGGAGGAGCAGATCACCGTCGCCGAGCGCGTCCTGGAGGACCGCGGCGCCAAGGCCTGGGGCAACTGCGGCACGTCCGCGGGCCTCACCGGCGAGGGCAAGCCGGAGACCGTCGCCCAGAACGCCCACGGCGACCAGAACGCCCAGGGCGACCAGGGCTCGACGGCGCAGACCGACCGGGGCGCCTCCGCGCCGGTCTTCTCGGGCATGCAGGGCCTCGACGCCAGCGGCGTCTACTGGTACCTGGTGGACGGTCAGTGGTACTGGACGACCAGCCAGGAGATCTACGACTACTACACCGGCCCGGCGGCCCCGCCCGCCCACGGCCAGGCCACCGCCCCGGGTCAGAGCACCGCCCCGGGCCAGGCGACCGACGCTCCGACCCTGCCGACCGCCCCCGGCACCACCGCACCGACGCTCCCGGGCGGCACCACGACCCCGGCGCCGGGCACCACCACCGCCCCCGGTGCCACCGCGCCCGTCACCACGGCGCCGGTCACCACGCCCCCGGTCATCGACCCGATCACCGGCCTCCCGGTCGCCCCCGACCAGACCACGGCGCCGACCACCGCGCCGACCACCGCCACGACGGGCGAGAACCAGTCCGCGACGGCCACCGCCACCGACCCGGCCGCGCCGACGGCCCCGGCCACGGCCACCCCGGCGCCGCAGCAGACCACCGCACCCGCCGCCCAGCCCGACACCTACACGGTGACGGCCGGCGACACACTCTCCGACATCTCCGACAAGAACAAGCTCGGTGGCTGGAAGCAGGTCTACGACGGCAACGAGGGCACCATCGGCCAGGACCCGAACCTCATCAAGCCGGGCCAGGTGCTGAAGATCAAGTAGTCGCGGCACCGCACGCGCACGGACGCCGGCGGCCCCGGGACACTCCCGGGACCGCCGGCGTCCTGCCGTTCCGACCCGCGTGCGCAGCGGCGTCAGACCCGGCCGGTGCCGGCGCCCGCGGCGTCCACGGCCGCCACCATGTCCCCGGCGGCGACGGGCGGCGGCAGGCCTGCGCGACACCGCGCGGCGGACGGAGGCGGGCCCGGACGATCCGCACGAGTGGGGGCGGCCCCGGAGGAGCACCTCGGCGTTCACACCGGTGAACACCGGCCGCCTCCACGGCCGGAACCGCAGGTGTGGACCTGACGCCCCGCCAATGCCTCCGACAAGCCGGGATCCGGCCGGATCACCACCCGGCGCGGATCACCGGACACCGGCGGGGAGTTCGGTGGAGTGAACGGTGGGAGGCCGTCGCCACCGTACCGCGGCGGAGTCCCGCCACCGGACCCAACCGCCCTTCCTGCGCAGAGCCTTGACGCCGCGGACGGCTCCGGCTAGAACTTCCTTCGCGCTTGGGAGCGCTCCCACGAGCGGCCCGCACCCTCGCCCTGCGCAGCCCGTACGCCAGCCCTAGGAGCCGCACGTGTCCCGCCCACGCCGTCGAATCGCGGCCGCGAGCGCCGCCGTCGCCGCCGCAGCGGTCTGCTGCCTGCCCGCCACCGCCTCCGCCGCCCCGGGGGCCGGCCAGGCCACGGGCCGGGCGCCCGGACCCGGCACCAGCTTCTACGTCGACCTCGACAGCAAGGCCCTGCACCAGGCCGCCGCCGACCTCCGGGCGGGCGACCCGCGCAACGCGCTCGCCATGGCGAAGCTCGGCTCGTACCCGGTGGCCCGGTGGTTCAACGGCACCGCGACGCCTCAGGAGACCACCGCCGCGATGGCGCGGCTCCAGTCCGAGGCCGCCCGGCAGCGCCAGACCCCCGTGGTGGTGGCGTACAACGTGCCCGGCCGGGACTGCTCGCAGTACTCCGCCGGCGGCGCCTCCAACTCCACCGAGTACGCGGCCTGGGTCGACGGCCTCGCCCGCGGCATCGGGGACCGCCGCACGGTGGTGATCCTGGAGCCGGACGGCCTCGCCCTCAGCCCGGCCTACTGCGGCGGCACCGCGCAGCAGCAGGCCGACCGGCTGGCCGAGATCAACGGCGCCGTCGACCGGCTCGCCCGGCAGCCGCGGGCGGCGGTCTACCTGGACGCCGGCCACAGCGCGTGGCAGTCCACCGGCACCATGGCGGACCTGCTGGTGCGCGGCGGCGTCGAGCGCGCCCAGGGCTTCTTCCTCAACGTCTCCAACTACCAGCGCGATGCCGACCTGGTCCGCTACGGCACCCAGATCGCCAAGTGCACCTGGTACCTGACGCACACGCCCGGTGCGGTGGCCGACGACTGCGCGAACCAGTACTGGCCGCAGGCCGACGCGGACTCCTGGTACACCGCGCACGTGCCCGCCGACGCGAAGCTGCCGCACTTCGTGGTCGACAGCAGCCGCAACGGCCAGGGCCCGTGGGCGCCGACCGCGACCTACCCGGACCCGCAGACCTGGTGCAACCCGCCGGGCCGCGGCCTCGGCACCCGGCCCACCGCCGACACCGGGACGCCGCTGCTGGACGCCTTCCTCTGGGTCAAGGTGCCCGGCGAGTCCGACGGCAGCTGCACCCGCGGCACCACCGGCGGCACCGACCCCGAGTACGGCGCCGCCGACCCGGCCGCCGGCGCGTGGTGGCCCGCCCAGGCCCACGCCCTGGCCGCCGCCGCCTCCCCCGCCCTGACCTTCAACCTGCCGGCCGGCACGCACCGCTGACCATCCCCCACAGGCGGCCCGGACCCCACCCACCGGGCCGCCCGCCGGGCGCCGCACGCCCACAGCACCCCTGCGGCGCCCGGCCCTTCTGCATGCCCACACAGGGGCGAAAGTTTTCGCCACAGTGCAGCCGGAAGTGTCCAGAGCCGGCCATGCGCCACGACCAGACAGTCCGTCAGAGTCGTTTAAATCTTGCCACCACGCCTCCCGGGCGCTGCGAGAAACTTTCGGCAATGACTTCGAAACTCAGTATTGACCCGCGTTCGACAACACCGACATACTCATCGGCGATCGACCTCCCGCCGCTGGCCGCGTGGCGGACGCACAGCACCGCAACAGGTCCCACCCAGCCTGTCCGGACGGGCCCCACGGCCGTCCGGCCGACGGAAGAAGAGGTTGTCGATGATCCACCGCTCCCCCGGTGCCCCGGGGCTGCTCCGCCGCGTGCTGCTGGCCGGCACGGCCGGTGTGCTCGCCGCGGCCGGTCTGGCCGGGGCGGCCGGCACCGCCGACGCGGCGAGCACGCTCGGCGCGTCCGCCGCCGCCAAGGGCCGCTACTTCGGCACCGCCGTGGCCGCCAACCACCTCGGCGAGTCCGCCTACGCGAGCACGCTGGACACCGAGTTCACCGCGGTCACCCCCGAGAACGAGATGAAGTGGGACGCCGTCGAGGCCACCCGCAACTCGTTCAACTTCTCGTCCGCCGACCAGATCGTCGCCCACGCACAGGGCAAGAACATGAAGGTCCGCGGCCACACCCTGGTCTGGTACTCGCAGCTGCCCGGCTGGGTCGGCGGCCTGTCCGCCACCGACCTGCGCACCGCGATGAACAACCACATCACCCAGGTGATGACGCACTACAAGGGCAAGATCTACGCCTGGGACGTCGTCAACGAGGCCTTCCAGGACGGCAGCAGCGGCGCCCGGCGCAGCTCGCCCTTCCAGGACAAGCTCGGCAGCGGCTACATCGAGGAGGCGTTCCGCACCGCCCGCTCCGTCGACCCCAACGCCAAGCTCTGCTACAACGACTACAACACCGACGGGCAGAACGCGAAGAGCAACGCGGTCTACGCGATGGTGAAGGACTTCAAGCAGCGCGGCGTGCCGATCGACTGCGTGGGCTTCCAGTCGCACTTCAACAGCGCCTCGCCGGTGCCGAGCGACTACAAGGCCAACCTGCAGCGCTTCGCCGACCTCGGCGTGGACGTGCAGATCACCGAACTCGACATCGAGGGCTCCGGCTCGGCGCAGGCCACCAGCTACACCAACGTGGTCGACGCCTGTCTGGCCGTCAGCCGCTGCACCGGCATCACGGTGTGGGGCATCACCGACAAGTACTCGTGGCGCAGCAGCGGCACCCCGCTGCTCTTCGACGGCAACTACGGCAAGAAGGCGGCGTACACCGCGGTGCTGACCGCCCTCGGCGGTTCGGGGTCCGGCGGGGGCGGCGGCGGGGGCGGCGGCACGGCCTCCTGCACGGCCGCCTACAGCCTCACCCAGAGCTGGAACGGCGGCTTCAACGGGCAGGTGACGGTGACGGCGGGCAGTACCGCGATCACCGGCTGGACGGTCACGGTGACCGTCACCGCGCCGCAGAAGGTCTCCGCCACCTGGAACGGCACGCCGAGCTGGGACAGCAGCGGCAACGTCATGACGATGAAGCCCAACGGCAACGGCGCCCTGGCCGCCGGGGCCTCCACCAGCTTCGGCTTCACGGTGACCTCCAACGGCACCACCACCGCCCCCAAGGTGGGTGCCTGCACGGCGGGTTGATCCCCCGGCCCGGCACGGCGGACGGCACGGCGGCTTCCCGGCCGCCGTGCCGTTCCGCGTCCGGGCGTGCCCGCCCGGTCGTGGGCAGTGCCCACCGTGTGTCCGTGCGGCAGGGTACGTTCCGGCGGATAGACGCGACCGTCACGGTCGGCTTCCCCGAAGGCGAGACCCTCCGGCGCAGGCTGTGGGTGCCGCTCCGCCCCGACCTGGCGGTCGGCGGCCCGTGCCCTGCCGGCCGGCCCCGCAGGACCACCGGTCGGCGTTCGGCATCACTGCGCTCAACCGCGCCGGCCCGTGGGGCGTGGAGACCCGTGCCTCGAAGTCGATCCCGAGTTCCCCGGTGTCAGAGAGATCGAGCAGCTGCCCGGCGACTCGCAGCGCCTCCGCGACATCCGTCGTCCTCAGCACCGCTTGCGCGTACGAATTGCTCATGCCGGGCAGTCTGCCGAGTCGCCCGCCGGTGGACGATCGAACATCCGGGCGGCCTCCGGCTCCGGACCGGCCACGACCCGGCAGCACACGGCGGTCGAAGAACGGGCTCAGGGCAGGCGCAGCGTGAGGAAGGGCACGGTGTCGCCGGGCAGCAGGTACTCCTCGACCTGGACGAAGCCCCGGGCGAGGGCGAAGGCGAGGCCCTCGGTGTTGGAGGCCAGGACGATCGTCTCGATCCGCTCGGCGCCGGTCGCGCGGGCCCGTTCGAGGCACCGGTGGTGGATCGCCGTCCCGATGCCCCGGCCGCGGTGCTCCGGCAGGACCCGGGCGATGACGGTCGCGGCCGGCTCCTCGGCGGTCGGCGGGCGGACGGTCGAGCAGCCCACGGGTTCGCCGTCGAGGTGCGCGACCTCCAGGAGGTAGCGGCCCGCGTTCCGCCGCACGTCGTCGGGCGAGAGCGGCGCGGTCGGGATGATCACGTTGTGGACGTGCCGCCAGGCCTCCAGCGAGGCCTCGTCGTCCACCGGCCGGATGTGCAGATCGTTCATGGCGGCAGCCAAGCGCCGTCCCTGCACCCCGTCAACTCCGTTTCCCGGCAGTGGAGCCGGGCTCGCCCACCCCGGGACGGCCCCCGGTCCCGTCGGGGGAAAACGGGTTGCCCGCGGGGTGCGGCCTCCTTCATGATCGCCCGCATGTACATGTAACGGCTGCCACCTAGCAACGACCGACCTGTCGCGCGGTCGACCCCCGGCCCGACCACTCGGCCCCGGGTCGATGACCCGCGCCCTCGTGTGCACCCGTTCATGTCCCAGGAGCCGCGGCCCGGCCGCGAGCGCTCCTGGCGAGCCCTGAAAGCAACCATCATGCATACCGACCGCAAGGCCCTGTGGGCCGTGCGTCAGTCCGCCCTGCCCGCCGCCGTCCGGGCCTGCCCGGACTGTCCCGGGACGCGGCACCGCGCCTCGGGCCGGATCCGCGTCAACGCGAGCGGCAAGCTCCTCGACGTCTGGCTGCTGCTGATCTGCGCGACCTGCGACCGGACCTCGAAGGTGCCCGTCCACGAACGCGTCCACGTCTCGTCGCTGGAGCCGTCCCGGCTGGTGGCGTACGAGAACAACGACCCGGCCGTGGTCCGCGAGCTGACGACGAACGCCTCGCTCGCGGCGAAGAACGGGTACCGGCTCGACTGGGCCGGCACCTGGACGCTGGAGGCGCGCACGCCGCTCCACGCACTCGACGGCCCGATACCGCTCACCGTGCACGTGGGCTTCGAACTGCCGGTGCCGGTCCGGGTCGAGCGACTCCTGATGCTCGGACTCGGTCTCAGCCGCACGGCCGTCCGACGCATGGTCGGCGACGGGCGGATCCGCGTGCCGCTGGCCCTGGACGCCAAGGCGCACCGGGACTTCGAACTCACCGTCCACGGGGGCGCAGCCGCCGGCACCGCACCGGACGCGGATCCCGCGGAGCCGGCCGGCACCCCGAGCGGTGTGCGCGGCGGAGTCGGCCACGGCGCACGGCAGGCCGCGCCGCGGCCCTGGCCGCACTCGGCGACGGCGTGACCGCGGTCGTGCACCGGAACCGGATCGACGCACCGGCCCGCCGGTCCTCCGCGACCGGCCCGGCGGGCGGCGCGAGCGGGCGGCCGCCGGGCTGATCCCTGCACGCCCGCCCGTGCGGGCATGGGGTGACACCGCCGTCCGGGAGTGCGGGCTCCCGGGCGGCGGTGTCGTGGCCGGGCGCGGAACGGGGGTCAGGTCACCGTCCGCGCCGCGGGTCAGGAGGTGGCGGTGCAGGTCGGGACGGCGGTGGCGACGGCCCCGCTGTCGGTGCGGGTGGCCTGGACGCCGAAGGTGGTGGAGCCGGCCGGGGCGATCACACCGTTGTAGGCGAGGTTGGCGGCGCTGACGGTCTGTCCGCTCTGCTGGACGTCGGCGCTCCAGCTGCTGGTGACCTTGAGGCCGGTGGGCCACTGCCAGACGACCTTCCAGCCCTTGGTCGGAGCCGTGCCGGTGTTGGTGACGGTCACGTTGGCGGTCAGGCCCGCACCCCAGTCGTTCAGGGTGAGCGCCGCGCTGCAGCCGCCGTTGCCGCCGGAGCCGGCCGTGGTGGCGGTGACGGCGGTCGAGGCGGCGGAGACGTTCCCGGCCGCGTCCTTGGCCCGCACGGTGTAGCTGTAGGCGGTGGCCGCGGTCAGTCCGGCATCGGTGTAGGAGGTGGTGGTGCTGCTGCCGACCTTGGCGCCGCCGCGGTAGACGTCGTAGCCGGTCACGCCGGTGTTGTCGGTGGCGGCCGTCCAGGAGAGCGAGGCGCTGTTCGCCGTGGTGCCGGTGACGGCGAGGCCGCCCGGCACGGTCGGTGCGGTGGTGTCGCCGCCTCCGCCCCCGCCACCGGTGCCGCCGAAGCCGGGCGCCTTGATGTCGGCGAGGTAGCCGTCCTTGACGGTGTTGACCGTCGTCCAGTCGTCGTTCAGGATGCCGCCGGTGTCACCGGAGTTGGGGTTCCACGACCAGAACGTCCAGCTGAAGCTGTCGGCACCGTACTGGGCGGTGGGCCGCAGGTACTGCACCAGGGCCTTCAGCCACTGCTGGTCGACCGTGGACTGCAGGGTGGTGCCGAACTCGCCGACCCAGACCGGGGCGATGTTCTGCTTGAAGAGGTAGCCCCAGTTCTTGTCCCAGACCGCCGGCATGTTGGCCGGGAAGGTCGGGTCGGAGAACCACGGCTGCTGCGCCACGCTGGTCGCGTAGTCGTGGGCCGAGTACACCACCCGGTTGGGTACGCTGAGTTGCACGGGGTACTGGCCCGCGCCCTGCAGGTTGCCGCCCCACCAGTTGGAGCTGCCGTTGAAGGTCTGCACGCCCTCGACGAAGATCAGCAGCTTGGAGTTGGCGGAGAGCACCGCCTCGCCGCCGCGCTGGGCGGCCAGCCGCCAGTCGGTGGCGGTGTCGCCGCAGCCCCAGCAGGCCGGGTCGTGCGGCTCGTTGTGCAGGTCGATGCCGACCACGGCGGCGTTTCCGGCGTACCGCGCGGCGATCGACTTGAGGTTGGCGAGCCAGGTCGACTCCGGGACGGCGGCGGTGTACCAGAGCGCCGACTGCCCGCCGGAGTCGGGACGGTGGCGGTCGAGGATCACCTTGAGGCCGACCGAGCCGGCGTAGTTGACCAGCTTGTCCATCACCTGCAGGGAGTTGAGGCCGACCAGATCGGCGTTCATGCCGCCGGAGGTGTTGATGCCGGCGGGCTGGGTGCCCTTGAAGATGTCGTCGCTGTACGGCATCCGGATGGTGTTGTAGCCGAGCGACCTCATCTGGTCGATCATGCTCTTGTAGTCGCGGCTCCACAGGCCGTGCGCCACGTAGTTGCCGGTCTCGAAGCCGAACCAGTTGATGCCGGCGATCCGGACGGGCTGGCCGGCCTCGTCCAGGATCTGCCGGCCGCTGGTGTGCCAGTACCCGGCACCCGCGGCGGCGGTGGCGGCCGGTGCCGCGGGGGTGTCGGCATGCGCGGCCTGCAGGCCGGTCGGGGCGACGACGACCGCCGTGGCCGCGGCGAGTGCTGCGGCACCGCGGCCGAGCCGGCGGGTGAGGCGCCGGCGCAGCTGAAGGCGCATGGGTCTCGTTCCTCTCTGGAGGCTGTCGGGTGCCGCCGCCGGGGGAAGGTGGCGGGCGGGCGCCCGGCGGGTGGGGGCGTTCCGTGGTACGAGAGTGCCGATGCCGGCGTCCTCGGCCGCGGAAGCGTTGCGGCAGAGCAGTGCGGGAGCGCTCCCACGACCAGGGCGGCAGTGCGCCGGAATCGCCCTCATCAAAGCCAGTGGCGGATCACCCGTCAATACGGCCAACAGACTTCAATACTTGAAGGATTGGGCTGAAAACCTCGACGCCGGCCGGAAAAGGCGGGCTGACCAGTACGACTAATGAAGGATCGGAGGCCGGTTGACCCGAAGATCCTGGGAGCGCTCCCAGGATGTGGCGGCTGCGCCGATCGGTCTCCGGGTGCCGCCACGCCGGGCCGGGAACCGCTCGGGCCGCCACCGGCTGCCTAGGCTGGCCGGGGCGGTCGGCCCGCCCGCGGCCTCCGTGTGGGGCGCGGCGGCCCGGGCAGACGGGAGCGCGTCGGGCAGGCCGACGACAGTGGAGGAGGCCGAGCATGAGCCGCAAACCGCGCCAGGTGCTGGAGGACGTCCGGCGGGAGCTCGCCCCCGGCGAGCGGGAGAACCGCCTCGTTCCCGAGATCGCCGCGGGCACCGCCCCGCTGACCGTGCTGTCGGAGCTCGCCGCGCAGCAGTTCCGGATCATCGGGAGCGACCGGCGGAGCCTGCTGGTGCTGGCCGCCCGGTGCGCGGACGACCCCGGCGGCGCCTACTTCGCCGGCCTCGCCGACGGCGAGGCCGAGGCCCTGCGACTGCTGGAGGCCTTCGCCGCCCGCTGCGGGCTCTCGCCCCGCGAGGCGGCGGCGCGCAAACCGCTGCCGGGCTGCCAGGCGTACCCGGCCTACCTGGCCTGGCTCGCGCTGAACGGCGACCCGGCCGGGGTGGTGCTCGCACTCACCGCCAACTTCGCCGCGTGGGGCGGCTACTGCGCGGCCGTGGCGACCGGGCTGCGCCGCCACTACGGCTTCGACGACACCGACTGCGCCTTCTTCGACTTCTTCGCCCGGCCGGCGCCGGCCGCGGAGGACGCCGCGGTGGCGGTGCTGGAGGCACTGGCCCCGGACGGCGGGCGGATCGGTGCGGGCCGCGAGTACGGGCAGTTGCTGCAGGCCTACGAGCTGATGTTCTGGAACACCCTCGCGGACGCACCGGCCCGGCGGCACGGCCGCTGAGGTCTGTTCCCGGCGGCCCCCGGCGGCCCTTCGTGAGGAGACCGGATGTGCTGGAGTGCGGAGGCGGACGCGGCGGCCGGCGCGGTGGTCGCCGGGCTCGGTACGGTCTGCCTGCTGCGGGTGCGCGATCCGCGCCGGGTGCCGCTGGCCGCGCTGCCGCTGCTGCTCGGGTGCACCAGCTGGTGGAGGCCGCGGTCTGGCTCGGCGAGGACGGCCGGATCGGGCCGGGTCCCGCGCAGGCGGCCCGCGCGGTGTGGGCGCTGATCGCCTTGCCGCTGCTGCCGCTGCTGGTCTCCTCCGGGGTGTGGTGCGCGGCGGGGCCCGGCCACCCGCGGCGGCGGCTGGGCGCGCTCGCCGTCCTGGGCGCGGTGGTCGCCGTCCCGCTCGCGGTGGCGGTGCTGCGCCGTCCGGTGTCGGCGGAGGTTCGCCATCACACACTGGCGTACGCCGTCGGGGTGCCCGCGGCGCCGCTGCTGATCGCCGGCTACCTGCTGGCCACCCTCGGGGCGCTGCTGCTCAGCGGGGACGCCGCCCTCCGCCGGCTGGGCCTGGTCCTGGGCGCGGGCGCGCTGGTGTGCGCCCTGGTGTGGCGCCTCGCCTTCGCCTCGACCTGGTGCGCGCCGGCCGCCGCCGCGGCCGTCCTGCTGCTGGGCTGGGCGGGCGGGACGGGTCCGCCGGCGCTGGCCGGCGCGGCGGGCCGTGGTCCGGGCGGGGGTGTCTGACGGCCTATCATCTCCCCCATGGCCGAACCGCTGCGCATCGTCACCCGTTCGTCACCGATGGCCCTCGCCCAGGTCGAGCGCGTCCGCGCCGAACTCGCCGCGCTGCACCCGGGGATCCGGACGGAGGTCGTGCCGGTCACCACCTCCGGCGACCGCTGGACGGGCGACCTGGCCGCGCTCGGCGGCAAGGGCGCCTTCACCAAGGAGGTCGACGCCGCGCTGCTGGCCGGCGAGGCGGACCTGGCGGTGCACTGTCTGAAGGACGTCCCGGCCGACCGGCCGCTGCCGGCGGGCACGGTGTTCGCCGCCCACCTGGCCCGCGACGACATCCGCGACGCCTTGGTGCACCCGGGCGGACTGACCCTGGACGAGCTCCCGGCCGGCACCCGGATCGGCACCTCCTCCGTCCGCCGGGTCGCCCAGTTGGCCGCCTCGCACCCGCAGCTGGTGTGCGTGCCGATGCGCGGCAACGCCAACAGTCGGCTGGCGAAGCTGGACGCCGGTGAGGCGGACGCCCTGCTGCTGGCCGTCTCCGGCCTGGAGCGGATCGGCCTCGCCGACCGGATCAGCGAGGTGCTGGACGTGGCGGCGATGTGCCCGCCGATCGGCGCCGGCATCCTCGTCCTGCAGTGCCGCGAGGACGACACCGCCACGGTCGACACCGTGACCGGCCTCAACGACCCGCGGACGTGGCGCGAGGCGGCCGCGGAGCGGATGTTCCTGCACGTCCTGCAGGGCCACTGCAACGCGCCGATCGCCGGCTACGCGCGGGCCGAGGACGACGGGCGGCTCTCCATGCGCGGCCGGGTGTTCTCGCCGGACGGCAAGCGGGTGCTGGACGCCCACGAGTGGGCCGGTGCGCTCGGCCCCGAGGACCTCGGCACCTCGACCGCCCTCGCTCTCAAGCGTCAGGGCGCCCAGGAGCTCATCGACGGCATCGCGCACTGAGCGCACGGCCGACCGCGGCCGGGCTGTCGGTCCGGGCTCCGGCTCCGGGTTGCGGGTCCGGGCTGCGGGTCCGGGAGCCGTTGACAGTGTCACGACGGGCTCCTAGCGTGGCGCAGTCGATTACTCGCGAGTAGGGACTGTTGATGGCCGCGCCGCGCCCGTACGACCTCGTCCTGTTCGGTGCCACCGGGTTCACCGGCGGGCTCACCGCCGAATACCTGGCCCGGGCCGCGCCCGAGGGCTGCCGCTGGGCGCTCGCCGGACGGGACGGGCGCAGGCTCGCCGCCGTCCGGACGCGGCTGGCGGAGCTCGACCCGCGCTGCGCGGACCTCCCGCTGCTGGTCGCGGACGCCGCGGACCGCGAGGCGCTGAGCGAGGTGGCCGCCTCGACCCGGGTGGTGATCTCCACGGTCGGCCCGTACCTGCGGTACGGCGAGCCGCTGGTGGCCGCCTGCGCGGAGAGCGGCACGGACTACGTGGACCTCACCGGGGAGCCGGAGTTCGTCGACCGGATGTACCTGCGGCACCACGAGCGGGCGGTCGCCAGCGGGGCACGGCTGGTGCACGCCTGCGGCTTCGACTCGGTGCCGCACGACCTCGGCGTGCTGTTCACCGTCGAGGAACTGCTGCGCCGCGGCGGCCCGGCTGCCCGGCTCTCGGTGGAGGGCTTCGTCCGCGCGGGCGGCACGATCTCGGGCGGCACCTTCGCCTCCGCGATGACGGCCTTCTCCCGGCCGCGGGCGATGGCACGGGCCGCCCGGGCGCGCCGCGCGGTCGAGCCGCGGCCGAAGGGGCGGCTGGTCCGCACCCCGGTCGGCCGCCCGCACCGGTCGCGGGCCGCGCGGGCCTGGGCCGTGCCGATGCCGGCGATCGACCCGCAGGTGGTGGCCCGCTCGGCCGCCGCACTGGACGCGTACGGCCCGGACTTCGGCTACGCGCACTACGCGGCGGTGCGGCGGCTGCCGATCGCCCTCGGCGGGATCGCCGCGGTGGCGGCGGTCGCCGTCGCCGCCCAGCTGCCGGTGCTGCGCCGGGCGCTGGGCCGGCTGCGGAGGCCGGGCGAGGGGCCGAGCGCGGAGCAGCGGGCGCGGTCCTGGTTCGCCGTCCGGTTCGTGGCACGCGCGGAGGGCGGCCGGACGGTCTTCACCGAGGTGTCGGGCGGCGACCCGGGCTACCAGGAGACGGCGAAGATGCTCGCCGAGTCGGCGCTCTGCCTGGCGTACGACGACCTGCCGCCGGTGGCGGGGCAGTCGACCACGGCGGTGGCGATGGGCCGGCCGCTGATCGACCGGCTGGTCGCGGCGGGTATCTCCTTCCGGGTGCTGGACGCGCCGCCGACGGCCGCGCCCGGCCGCTGAACGACCGCGGGCCGCTGAACGACCGCACGGCCCGCCCCGGCAGGATGCGGCGGGGAGGGGCCGGCGGATCCGTCCGTCAGGCGCGGCCGTAGCGGCGCTCCAGCTCGCCGAGCTCGTAGAAGTAGCTGCCCGGGGCGACCGGCGTGCAGGACGCCGGGAAGGCGGTCTCCTTCTCGTTGTAGAACATCCGGACGAGGTGGCTCGGTGCGCCCCCGGCCGTGGTGCCCGCGTACAGGTCCCACTGGATGTTGGCGGCCATCGGCGAGACCTCGGCGCCCCGCCAGGGGTTGTTCCGGTGGCTGTAGGGCTCGTCGGCCCGGGCGGGCTCGGTGCTGCCGGGCAGTCCGAGCAGGACGGCGAGCGGCTCGATCTCCTCGGCGTGGGTGAAGCGCAGCACCGCACCGGTGCGGCCGGTGCCGGCGGCCCGGGCCTCGGCCTGCGCGAACAGGTCGGCGAGCAGGACGCCCGCCATCCGGTGGGTGACGGTGCGGCCGCTGAAGCCGGGCCCCTTCTGGTAGAACTCCTCGGCGTCGTCGAGGTAGCCGAACCAGCGGGCGTCGCGGTCGGCGAGGAACGGGGCGAGGTCGACGTCCGGCGCCTCCACGGCGAGGTCCGGCGCGGCGCTGTACAGGGCGTACAGCGAGCGGGCGAAGGCGAGCTGCCGGTCGGCGGCCAGCGCGGCGGCGAAGCCGGCGCGGAAGATGCGGCCGGCGGTGCGCCGGGCGGCCTCGGCGGTGCGCGGCATGCCGTCGACGGCCGCGAGCGCGGCGGCGAGGTCCCGGTCCTCCGCCAGGTACGCCCGGTAGTCGGCGTTCTGCGGCTGCTTGTGGAAGTAGAGCAGGTCCCTGTCGGTGACGGGTGCTCCGATCAGACCGGCCAGTTCGGGCCGGCCGGCCGTCAGGCCCGCGGTGAAGGCGTCGGCGCTGGCGGTCGCGCGGGCCACTCCTGAGGTCTCCACCACGATCGGCTCGCCCGTGGCGGCGATGGTGTCGAACAGTCCGGGCAGCCGCTGCTCCAGCCGCAGGGCGGTCTGCCGGTGCTCCTGCGCGCCGAGGCCGGACAGGTTGCCGTAGCCGATCCCGGCGGCGGCGGCCAGCAGCGCCCGGACCTGCGGGGTGAGCCTGCGGCCGAGGTCGGTCAGGGCGCCGCGTTCCCGGGCCTCGGCCAGGAGCGCGAGCACCGCGTCGCCGTCCTCGCTGCCGGTCATGGCCCGGGAGCCGTGCCGGGCGACGTTCTCGGTGAACACCGCGGTGTAGCCCTGCGGCACCGGCTGGTAGCGGCCCGGCCGCCCCTGCGGGAGGTACGGCGCCCTGGTCCCGTAGGAGCCCCGTCCGGCCCGCGGGCCGACCGGCCGGTCGTGTGCGGACGCGGTGCCCCGGGTCGGCACCACGGCGGCGGCCGGCGGGGTGGCGGTGGCGGCCGTGAACCAGGCAGTGCGCTTCACAACGGGCCCCTTCGACTCGGGTCCCGGCCCTTGGGCCGGGAACCTCCGCGCCTTCGCTTCCGGGCCGGAGCTCCGCCCCACCACCCGGCACGACCGGGACGATCACCGGGTGGACGCCGGCGGTCCGCCCTCCCCTCACCGTGACCCGCCACCCGTCGGCGCGCCAGCGCGCGGCGTCCGTGGCCCTGCCGGATCTGCCGGGCCGGTCACTGGTCGACGGTGAACACCGCGCCCCGCCCGTCGGCGGCGGCGCGGGCGAAGAAGGCGCGCAGTTCGCCGAACCAGTAGTGGGTGTAGCCGAAGTCCTCCTCGTCGCGGGCGCCGTCGTAGTCGGCGGGGTCGAGGGCGAAGAAGTGCTCGCGCAGCCGGGCCTCGTCGATCCCGGCGAGGGCGGCGGCGACGTCGGCGACCTCCTGCGGGGTGGTGAGGACGACGACGTGGTCGTCCCCGTCGTACAGCGGCAGGCCGCCGAGGACGGCGTGCGAGAGCGGGTACGCACCGCCGTCGTACGACAGCGTGCCGTCGGTGAGGCAGCGGTGGATGGCGTCCCAGGCCTTGTCGGTCTCGGCGAGGTGGTCGGTGTCCCAGCCCTCCTCGATCCCTGCGACCTCGGCGAGCACCGCCTCGTCGTCCGCGGCGGCGAGCAGCCGTGCGGCCTGCTCGGCGGTCAGCGCGAAGTGCGCTCCTCGGCAACCCATCGGTCCTCCCCCGTTCGGCACCGGCCTCGGTCGGGGACCGTAGCGCGGGCCACCGACGGCGGCGCGCGTCCTACCACCGGGTAGGGACCCCGGGGTCCGCGGTGGCCCTCGCAGTGGAAGGATGGGCGGTCCGCCCCCGGTGGCGTACCTCGGTCGACCAGGCCGCCTGCCCATCCTGCGGCGGCCTCCGGTGACGGGACCAGGTCCGCGCCGCGTAACCCTGCGGCCTCGGCGGCGTGAGTGCCATCAGTCTTCCTCCGTTCTTCCCTCCCTCAGGAAGCTCCCTCACCATGCACCACTCCTCCCTGCCCCGGCGCGCCCGCGTGCCCGGGCGCACCCTCGCGGCCGCCGGTGCGGCCTGCCTGTTGCTGTCCGGCTGCGCGAGTACGGCCTCACCGGCCTCGGACGGCTCCTCCGACCTGCGCGACCGGGTGCCGAAGGCCGTCCGCAAGGCCGGCGTGCTGCGGATCGGCTCGTACCTCAACTACGCCCCGGTGGACTACAAGGAGGCCGACGGGCGGCCGGCGGGCCTCGACCCGGACCTGGCCGCGGCGGTCGGCAGACTGCTCGGGCTGCGGGTCGAGTTCGTCGACATGCCGTTCGACCGGCTGATCCCGGCCGTGCAGTCCGGGGACGTCCACCTGGCGATGTCCGCGGTGATCGACACCACCGACCGGCAGAACGGCGTCGACGACGCGGGCCGCACCTCCGGGCCGGGCGTCGACTTCGTGGACTACTTCTTCACCAGCACCTCGATCCTGGTGAAGGCCGGCAATCCGGAGCGGATCAACGGCCTGGACAGCCTGTGCGGGCACGCCGTCGCGGTGCAGAAGGGCACCGTGCAGGCCGAGATCGCGACCCGCCAGGCGGGCGCCTGCAGCCGCTACGCCAAGAAGCTGGACGTGCACCAGCTGGCCAACGACGAGCTGGCGCTGGCCGAGGTCGCGGACGGGACGGCGGTGGCGGACCTCAACGACTACCCGGTGGCCCAGTTCAACACCTCGGCGGTGCGCGGCGGACGCTTCGAGCTGACGGGCGACCACATCCAGTCCAGCCCGTACGCGATCACGGTGAACAAGGCGGACACCGAGCTGCGCGCGGCCGTCGCCAAGGCGCTGGACCGGCTGATCCGCAACGGCGAGTACGACCGCATCCTGGAGCGGTGGGACCTGCACACCGGTGCGGTCTCCAGCGCGGTGGTGAACGGCGGCCGCTGAGCCCCGGCCGCGGCGCAGGGGTCCCGGGCGGGCCGGCCCGAACCGGCCCGCCCGGCGCCCTGGAGGTCCTCCCGGTCAGGGCTTGCGCGCGACGCCCGCCCAGTACCGGGCGGCCTTCGGGCCGAGCCAGTGGTCGTACACCCGGGCGGAGTGCGGCAGCGAGGTGTCGATCTCCGGCCGCTCCCGGTCGTCGAGCGGCTGCCCCGCGACGATCGACGTCCCGGTCCCGGCCCGGTGTTCCGTCATGTGTCCCCCGAGGGTCTTCGGCTCACGAACGGTTCGCAGCCCGGCCTCCCGCCCGGGCGCCCGTCCGGACATCCGACGGATCGTCAGTTCCCCTTCTTCCGGCCGGACCAGAGCTTGGCGAGGCCGATCGCCGCGGCCACCGCGATCAGCGCGGCGAGCGCGTGGTCGGTGCCGCCGGAGCCCGAGCCGGGGGCGGCCCGACCCGAGGCGGCGGGCGCCCCGGCGCCGCCGCTCGGGGCGGCCGCAGGACTGCCGGACGGTGCGGGCGCGCCGTCGCCGGTGAGGCGCAGCCGCCAGACGTCGCTGTCGCGGCCCTCGCTGCCGTAGAGCACGGCGGTGCCGTCCGCCGAGAAGGTCACCGACTCGCCCTGGCGCTGGAAGGGCACGTCGAGTGCGCGGAGCTTCTTCGGGGTGCCGTCCCAGGCGTAGAGGTCCGAGGCGAAGTAGCCGCGCAGCACCAGCCGGCGGCCGTCCGGCGAGAAGGCGCCGTCCGTCACCCAGGGCACGTCGGCGATCCGCCGGAAGGTGTTGGTGCCGGTCGGCGAGAGTGCCTCCGGGCCCTGGTAGAGGCCGCCGCCGGACTGCTTCTTGCTGGCGATGTAGGCGCGGCCGGTGACCGGGTGCACCATCAGCGCCTCGGCGTCGCGCGGGCCGTCCTCGTAGCGGACCTTGTAGCGGACGGCGGTGACGGTCTGGTCGTGCAGGTCGGCCGGCTCGGGGAAGGCGTAGATCCACACCTCGGGCCAGGTGCCGTCGAGGTTGTCCCCGATGTCGCCGACGTACAGCCGGCCGTCGGGGCCGAGCGAGATCGCCTCCACGTCCCGCGGCTTGATGCCGCGGAGGGTGACGGTCGCGACGGTGCGGCCCTCGCTGTCGACGGCGTAGACGTACGGGCCGTCGTCGCTGTCGTTGTGCGTCCAGTACACGCCGGGGTGGGCGCGGCTCGCGGCGAGGCCGCTGGACTCGGTGATCCGCTCGTCGTGGATGGTGAAGACGCGCTCCGGCCGCTCGGCCGCGGCGGCCGGCAGCGCGGCCGGGCCGAGCAGGACCAGCAGCGCCCCGGCGGCGGCCGCACCGCTGCGCATCCGTCCCCGGCCCCTCGTCGCTCGCTCCACCGGGCGATCATCGCACGGCGGCCCGGCCGGTCGACGCGGAACGGTCGGGCACGTCCGGTCCCGTCCGCCCGGTCGGCGGGCGGGCGCCGACCAGGGCCACCGCCGCCGCTCCCGCGCGGCAGCCGGCCCGGGCCGCCTCGACCGGGTCGGCACCGGCGAGCCGGGCGGCCAGCAGCCCGCCGGTGAAGGCGTCGCCGGCGCCGGTGGAGTCGAGCGCGGCGACGCCGGGCACCCCGGGCACCCGGGCCAGCACCCGGCCGCCCGCGGCCACCATCGCGCCCTGGGCGCCGAGGGTGACCACGGCCTCGCCGTACCGCGCGCTGAGCCGCTCGGCGGCGGCGGCCGGGTCGCCGGTGCCGGCCAGCAGGTGGGCCTCGGCCCGGTTGGGCAGCAGCAGTCCGACCCCGGCGAAGGCCTCGCGGACGGCGCCCGGGCCGCAGCGCTGCAGGAAGCCGGTGGACGCCGGGTCGGCGCTGACGGGCAGCCCGGCGGCGCGGGCGGCGGGCAGGGCGAGGGCGGCCAGGGCGCGGCCCGGTCCGGAGAGCAGCTGGTAGCCCGAGAAGTGCAGCCGGGCGGCGCCCTCCAGCAGGTCGTCCGACCAGTCCGCGGGGCCGAGGCGGACGGCGGCGCCGCCGTCGGTGACGAGGGTCCGCTCGGCGTGCCCGTCGACCAGGCTGATCACCACGGCGGTCGGCGCCTGCGGGTCGACGGCGAGGTGGGCGGTGACCCCGGCGGCGGCGAGTTCGGCCCGGTGCCAGTCGGCGGAGTCGGCGCCCGCCCGGGCGAGCAGCCGCACGCGCGCTCCCCCGGCGGCGGCCCAGGCGGCCGCGTTGGCCCCGGCACCGCCCGGCCGGACGGCGATCCGGGCGGCGGTGTCGGTGTGCGGGGCGAGCGGGCCCTCGTGCAGGGCGACCACGTCGGTGACGACCTCACCGACGACGAGCAGCGCGCCCGCGCTCATCCCCGCGGCTCCGGCTGCTCGGCGGCGGCCCGTGCGACGGCGATCCCGGCGGCCAGCCGGACGTTGCCGCGCACCGCCGCGAGGTTGGCCTCCAGCGAGGCGCCGCCGGTGTGCTCGGTGAGGTGGGCGAGCAGGAACGGGGTGATGGCCTGTCCGGTGACCCCGGCGGACCGGGCGGCGGCCAGCGCCTCGCCGAGCACCCGGTCGTGCAGCTCCGGGTCGAGCTGCTCGGCCGGCGGGACGGGGTTGGCGACCACGAGCGCGGACTCCGGGCCGCCGAGTTCGTCCTGGGCCCGCATCACCGCGGCCACCTCGGCCGGGTCGTCGAGCGTCCAGTCCAGCGGCAGGCCCGAGCCGGTGAGGTAGAAGCCGGGGAACTCGGCGGTGCGGTAGCCGAGGACGGCGACGCCGAGGGTCTCCAGCCGCTCCAGGGTGGCCGGCACGTCGAGGATCGACTTCACGCCGGCGCAGACCACGGTGATCCGGGTGCGGGCGAGCAGGCCGAGGTCGGCGGACTCGTCCTGGCTGGTGGTCCAGTCGCGGTGGACGCCGCCGAGCCCGCCGGTGGCGAAGACCCGGATGCCGGCGCGGGCGGCGAGGAAGGCCGTGCCGGAGACGGTGGTGGCACCGCTCGCGCCGGTGGCGACGGCGGGGGCGAGTTCGCGGAAGCCCAGCTTGCGCAGCGACGCGTCGGTGGCGATCCGTTCCAGTGCGTCCTTGTCGAGGCCGATGTGCGGTACGCCGTCGAGCACGGCGATCGTCGCGGGGACGGCGCCGCCGGCCCGGACGAGGTCCTCGAGTTCGACGGCGACCGCGAGGTTGCGGGGGCGCGGCAGGCCGTGGGCGATGATCGTCGACTCCAGGGCGACCACGGGGGTGCCTGCGGCGAGGGCGGCGGCCACCTCGTCGGAGAGTCGCAGCGGGGCGGAGGGCGAGGGTCGGTCCATCCCCGTTTCCTGGCGTCCGTGCGGCGGGTTCAAACCTCGTCCGCGCGGCGGACCGGCCGACGCACCCCACCTTATTCGCACAGGTGTTCCCATGAGGCGTAGGCTGGCCGCGTGCTCCACCTCCAGGGTTCGCTGTTCGACGACGTCGAGGAGATCGGCACCGGCCCGCTGGACGGCGTCCGCCGCACCGTGCTGGGCGACGGCGCCTGGATCGACGAGCGGCCGGGCTGGCTGCGCGGCGCCGACGCGCTGTTCGAACGGCTCGCCGCCGAGGTCCCCTGGCAGGCCGAACGCCGGACCATGTACGAGCGGGTGGTCGACGTGCCCCGGCTGCTCGCCTTCTACGGCGAGGACGACTTCGCCGCCGGGCCGGCCGCCCTGCCGCACCCGGTGCTGGCCGCCGCCCGCACCGCGCTCGGCGCCCACTACGCCGAGGAGCTCGGCGAGCCCTTCGCCACCGCCGGCCTCTGCTACTACCGCGACGGGCGGGACGGCGTCGCCTGGCACGGCGACCGGCTCGGCCGCGGCGGCCGCCAGGACACCCTGATCGCGATCGTCTCGGTCGGCGAACCGCGCCCGCTGCTGCTGCGCCCGCGCGGCGGCGGCCCGGCCGTCCGGCGCCTGCTCGGCCACGGCGACCTGCTCGTCATGGGCGGCAGCTGCCAGCGCACCTGGGAGCACGCCGTCCCGAAGACCACGCGCCCGGTGGGGCCGCGGATCAGCATCCAGTACCGGCCGCGCGGGGTCCGCTGACACCGGGCGCGCCCCGACGGGTACGGTGCTGCGACCCCCGACTCCCCAGGAGGGCCGTGTGCCGCCCCAGCTGCCGTTCTTCGTCTACGGGACGCTCCGTCCCGGCCACCGCAACCACCAGCGCCACCTGGCCGGGCGCTGCACCGAGGTGCGCGGGGCGGTGCTCGACGGCGCCGCACTGCACCGCGGCCCCGGCTATCCGTACGTGGTGCCGTGCGCGGGGCGACAGGTCCACGGCGAGCTGGTGAGCGTTCCGCCCGGGCTGTACCCGCGGGTGCTCGCCGACCTGGACCGACTGGAGGACTGCACGCCCGACGGCCTCGGCGAGTACGTGCGCGAGCGCCTCGCCGTCCGGCTCGCCGACGGCACCGAGACCGACGCCTGGGTCTACCTCGCCGGCCCCCGGGTCGCGGCGGCGTTGCTCTCCGCCCCCGCCCCGGTCGCCTCCGGCGACTGGACCGACGCCTGACGCCCCGGGGGCGCTTCGGGGCCACCCGGCCCCGGACATGACGATCCCCGGCGTCCGGTGCGTCGTCCGCGTGCGTGGACCGTCGCCTCCTGCACGTGTCGTGCATCGACCCGCCGGGGGTCTCGCCAGAGCCTGGATCAGGGTCACTCGGACGGCCGTCGGACGTCTCCGTCGGCGGTGCAGCTCTGTCCGGTATTCCGGTGTATTCACCAGTTTCCTCCGTATTCGCCGCAGGTCAAGGCTGTCCGGCGAACTCCCGGGAACCACCCGGCCGGAAGGTCAAGAGGTGGTAAATTCCGATCCCGTTGACGCTGCATCAGCTGCGCCCGGACGACCGCGGGCCCGGCTGTCCGCAACGGTGCGGAGCGGCGGCCGGAGGGGGGCGGCGTGCCGGACGAACACGCCGTCGGGGGCGGCACCGACAGGACGGCCCCGGCGGACACCCGCAGGAACCGGATCGACACCCTGCTGCGCCACTCGCCGCTGCAACCCGCCTTCCGCGCCCTCGCCGCCGGACGGCTCGCCGTCCTCGCCTACCACGGCATCGACGACCCGCGGAGCTTCGCGGCCCAGATGGCCCGGCTCGTCCGCAGCGCCCGCCCGGTCTCGCTCGCCCGCGTCGAGGAGTCCCTGCGCGAGCGGCGCCCGCTGCCGCCGCGCAGCGTGCTGGTCACCTTCGACGACGGCGACCGCTCGCTGCTCACCCACGGCCTGCCGGTCCTCGCCCGGCACGGCATCCCCGCGGCGGCCTACGTGATCGCCGGGCACATCGGCGGCGACCGGCCGTTCTGGTGGTCCGAGGCGGCCCACCTGGTCGCGCACGGCGGCACCGCCGACGCGCTGCCGCCCGGCACCGCGCCCGAGGCCGCCGTCCGGCTGCTCAAGCGGCTGCCCGACCGCGAGCGCCGCGACCTCCTGGACGCCCTGCGCGGCACCGCCTCCGCACCCGCGCCCCGGCAGCCCCAGCTCACGCCCGCCGACCTGCGCACCCTGCGCGGCGCCGGGGTGGCGATCGGCAACCACACCCTCGACCACCCCTGCCTGGACCGCTGCTCCGCCGAGGACTCCGCCGCGCAGGTCACCGGCGCCCACGGCCTGCTGACCGACTGGCTCGGCGAGCCGCCGACCTCCTTCGCGTACCCCAACGGCAACCTCGACCCGCACGCCGAGCGCGCCCTGACCGGGCTGGGCTACCGGTCGGGCTTCCTCTTCGACCACCGGCACGACCGCCGGCTGCCCCGCCGCCCGCTGCGGATCAGCCGGCTCCGGGTGAACGCCTGCACCACCCCGCACCGGTTCGACACCATCCTCTCGGGACTGCACCCCGCGGTGCACCGCCTGCGCGGCGGCCGCTGACGGCGGCGGCGCACCGGAGGAGACCACGCCCGGGAGCACCGGGCCGAAGGGGGCACCCGCATGACCGCAGCGACACCGGGCGACCGGCCCGAGATCCACCGCGAGCCCGGCACTCTCGACGGCGAACTCGCCGACGGCTGGCGGCGGCTGGTCGCCGCCGACCCGCACGGCTCGTGGTTCGGAACACCCGAGTGGGTGCTCTCCTGGTGGGAGACGCTCGGCACGGCCGACCCGGCGGCGGACCGGGCGGAGATCGCCGTCTGGCGCGGCCCGGAGGGCGGCGTCGAGGCCGTCGTCCCGCTGCTGCGCACCCGGCTCCGCCTCCACCCGCGGCTGCCGCTCACCGCCCGCTGCCTCACCCTGCTCGGCTCCGGCCCGGGCGCCGCCGACCACTGCGGTCCGGCCGTGGCCGCGCACCGCCGGGAGGACGTCCGCGGCTGGCTCGCCGCACGTGCCCGGCGCACCACCCTGTGGCTGCCCGACCTCGACCCGGCGGCCGCCGCGGCCCTGCCCGCGGCGGCCCGCCCGGTGGCCCGCTCGGCCTGCCCGCGCGCCGATCTGACGGGCGGCCACGAGGCGCTCGGCTCGCGGCAGTTCCGCTCCACCGTGCGCCGCTACCGACGCAAGCTGGAGGCCGCCGGGGTCGCCTTCCGCTGGGTGCCGCCCGCGGAGGTCCGGCCCGCGCACCTGGACGCCGTCCTCGACCTGCACCGGCTGCGCCGCGCGGCGCTCGGCCGGCCGACCACCTTCGACGGGCGGCGCCGCCCGCTCCACCTGCGGCTGCTGGAGCGCTCGGCGGCCACCACCGCACCCGGCGGCGAGGGCCCGGCCTTCTGCCTGGCCGAGCACGAGGGCCGCACCGTCGGCGCGCTGTACGGCTTCCGCTGGAACGGCGCCTTCGCCTACTACCAGATCGGCTGGGACGTCCACTGGGCCCCGCTGCGGCTCGGCACCGTGCTGATCTCCGAGACCGTCCGCGCCTGCGCCGAACAGGGCCTGCACACCTTCGACTTCCTGCGCGGCACCGAGCCGTACAAGTACCGCTTCGGCGCGGTGGACCGCCACGACACCACCCTGCTGCTGCCGCACGGCCCGACCGGCGCCCTGCTCGCCCTCAAGCACCGCCTCAAGGGCGGCGGCGACCGGCCGGCGGGGGCGGTGCGAAACGCGGAACCGGTGCCGCGCTCGAAGGCAGCGGGAAGCCCTGATCGACCGGGGTAGAATCCGGAAGAGGCGTGACGTGCACTTCCGTCCCGGGGGGATTATCGGGATCCGCGGCGGCCGCTCCCGGGGTCGGGAGTCGGCCGGATCCCCGGCGTTCTCGAATTCAATCGCCCGAATGTGGCGCAAGCCACAGCCCCGGGCCCGGGCGACGGGCCGGTGCGCCGGAACATCGGACCGAGACCGGAGAAATACCCAGATGCCGCCCGAGGAAGTCGACGCCCGCCGTGCCGAGGCCCTGCCCGGACTCAACGTGCTGCTGCGCAGCTGGCGCACCCGGGCCGGCAGCAGACTCGGGCTCGGCAAGCCGCTGCCGCAGGTCGACGTGGCGGGGCGGGTCGGCATGAGCGAGCGGTGGTACCGCGACCTGGAGCGCGGCACCCTGCCGCGCCTCGACCCGCGGGTGCTCGCCGGCCTGGCGGACGTGCTCCTGCTGGACGCCGACGAGCGTGCCACGCTCTACCTGTACGCCCTCGGCGGCACTCCCTACGTCGCCCCGCCCGTCCCGGGAAGGGCCCCCGACCTGCACGCCCTGCAGGAGCTGCTGGACCGTCAGATGCCCCGGCCGGCCTACCTGACCGACAGTTCGTGGAACGTGATCGGGCACAACCGGGCGATGGCCGAGTGGTTCCCCTGGGTCCTCGCCCCGGACGCCAACCTCATCCGCTGGGGGCTGACGTCCGACGAAGCGCGCGAGCAGATGCTCGACTGGCCGCAGCACGCACGGATGTACCTGGCCATGGTCCGGTTCGCGATGGCGCAGCACCCCGACGACCCCGGCCTGGCGACCCTGCTCGCGGACGTCCTGCAGGACCCGACGTGCCGCCGGTTCTGGCAGGAGCGGACGTGCGTGGTCGCCAACCGGGACGGTCACCTCTTCCGGCTGCGGCTGCCGCACGTGTCCCCCGATGTGATCGATGCGGTGACCCAGGTGCTGATTCCCGCGGGGCACCAGGGTCTGCGTTTCGTCGTCGTCAACTGAATACAGGGAGATCCGAGCGGAATTCAACGGGCGGCGACCGGCAAATATTTTCCGGTTCGCCGCCCTGCCTGCTTTTGTCCGGATTGGCGGATCGGCAAATAATTGCCGGTTGACAGTGCGAGCGGCGCGTTGGAAGTCTTTTCGAGCGCCGGGTCGGACACGATCCGACCGGCGAGTTCCACTCGAACAACCCGGAGAACGTGGTGCACGCATTCAGCTCGGCCAGGCGGAAGAATTCGACGGCGGACGGCATTCCGCGAGAGGACGGGGTCCGCCGCTTCGCGCGGGTCGGCGTGGTCGGCTCGGGCGCGATGGGCTCCGGCATCGCCGAGGTGTGCGCCCTCGCGGGGGTGGAGGTGAGGGTGGCGGTCTCCCGCGAGTCCTCGCTGAGGTCCGCGCCGGAGCGGATCGCGGCCGCGCTGGACCGTCGGGTCGCCAAGGAGAAGCTGACCGCCGAGGCGCGGGACGCCGCGACGGCCCGGATCTCGTTCACCACCGACCTCGGCGAACTCGCCGACCGGCAGCTGGTGGTGGAGGCGGTGCCCGAGGACGAGGCGCTCAAGACCGACCTGTTCACCGTCCTCGACAAGGTGGTCGAGGACGACGCGGTGCTCGCCTCCACCACCTCGGCGATCACCATCACCCGGCTGGCCCGGGCCACGACCCGCCCGCAGCGCGTCATCGGCATCCACTTCTTCAACCCCGTCGCGGCGATGCCGCTGGTCGAGGTGGTGCCGACGCTGCTCACCGACGACTCCGTCCGGCAGGAGGTCGAGGCCTTCCTGACCGACCGGTTGGGCAAGGTGTCGATCCCGTCCGGCGACCGCAGCGGGTTCGTGGTGAACGCCCTGCTCGTTCCGTACCTGGTCGCGGCCGTCCGGATGGTCGAGTCCGGTTTCGCCTCCGCCGAGGACGTCGACCGGGGCATGCAGTTGGGCTGCGGCCATCCGATGGGCCCGCTGCGTCTGTGCGACATGGTCGGCCTCGACGTGGTCGCGGCCGCCGCCGACGCCCTCTACCGCGAGTTCCGCGAGCCGCTGTACGCCCCGTCCCCGCTGCTGTCGCGCATGGTCGAGTCCGGCCTGCTCGGACGCAAGGCGGGCCGCGGCTTCTACGAGTACGCCTGAGCCCGCCGCCCCTCCGGCGTCCCCTTCCCCTTCCCCCCGTCACCTCCCCACGGAGCACCACCATGCACGCGTTCATGAACATCAAGAAGTCGGCGAGGATCAGCCACGACTTCTGGGAGACCACCACCGAGGCCGGCATGTTCGACATCGTCGCCGCCGGTCTGGGCGACGGCCGGCACCGGTCGCTCGACGGCGGCCACGAGTTCGTCAACATGTCCTCGTACTCCTATCTGGGCCTCGACACCCACCCGAAGCTCGTCCGCGCGGCGGCCGACGCGGTGCTCGCGGAGGGCGCGCTCAACACCTCGACCTCCCGGATGCGCATCCGCTTCGCCGCGCTGCGGGACGCCGAGGACGCCCTGTCCGAGCTGTTCGACGTCGAGGCCGTGACGGTGGCCTCCTGCGCGGCCGCCGCCTGGGCCGCCCTGCCGCTGCTCGCCTCCGGCCTGCTCACCGGCGGGACGCCGCCGCTGATGGTGTTCGACAAGAACGCGCACTTCTGCCTCAACGCGATGAAGGCCAACGTCGCCGACGAGACCCAGGTCGTCACCGTCGCCCACGACGACCTGGACGCACTGGAGGACCTCTGCCGCAAGCACCCCCAGGTCGCGTACGTCGCCGACGGCGTCTACAGCACCGGCGGTCAGGCGCCGGTCGCGGACCTGCTGCGGCTGCAGGAGAAGTACGGCCTGTTCCTGTTCTTCGACGAGGCGCACGGCATCTCCACGGTCGGTGCCCACGGCCGCGGCGTCGTGCTGGAGACGATGGGCGCGATCAACGATCGGACGCTGATCATCACCTCGCTGAACAAGGGCTTCGGCGCCTCCGGCGGCGCGATCTTCCTGGGCCCGCGGGGCTCGCAGGAGCGCCGCGACGTCGCACTGCGCAACGGCGGGCCGCTGATGTGGTCCCAGCGGATCAACACGGCCGGCCTGGGCGCCGTGATGGCCTCGGCCGAACTGCACCTCTCCGACGAACTCGGCCTGCTGCAGAAGCGGTTGCAGCAGAACGTCGACCTGTTCGACAGCCTGCTGCCGACGGCGCGGGCCGGTGACGGACTGCCCATCCGGTTCGTCGACATCGGCTCCGAGGAGGCCACCGTGGCCCTGGGCCGGGCCCTCCTGGAGCAGGGCTACTACGCCTCGCCGATCTTCTTCCCGGTGATCGCCCGCGGCAAGGCCGGGCTGCGGCTGATGCTGCGCGCCAACATGGGCACGGCGGAGATCGAGGACTTCTGCCACCGGCTGCGGCAGCTGCGGGCGAGCCATGTCTGACGGGTCGCCGGGGGCGGTGCTCCGGGCGCAGCCGCCCGCCGAGGCACCGCCCCGGCCCGAACGGCGCACCCTGCTGGTGGCGTGCGTGCTGGTGTTCATGGCCCAGATGGCCACCACCGTCTACCTGCCGTCGCTGCCGACCGTCGAGCGGGACCTGCACGTCTCGCGCAGCCTCGCCGCGCTGTCCGTGTCGCTGTTCGTGGTCGGCGCGGCCGCCCCCGTGGTGTTCTGGGGCCGGGCCGCCGACCGGTACGGCCGGCGGGCGGCGGTGCTGGCCTCGCTGGCCCTCTTCACCGGCTCCAGTGCGCTGCTCGCGGCCACCGGCTCGGTCACCGTGCTGCTCGCGCTGCGCGCCCTGCAGGGCATCGGTGCGGGTGGTGCCGCGATCATCGCCCGGATCTTCGTCCGGGACCTCGGCGGCGGCGACGCGCTCGCCCGCCGGCTGTCGGTGCTGTCCGTCGCCTTCGTCTCGGCGCTCGGCGGCGGCCAGTTCCTCGGCGGTCTGATCGGCCGGTACGCGGACTGGCGGGCCGGCTTCGCCGTCCTGGCCGCGATCGGCGCGGTGGGCGCGGTCGGCGTGCTCACGCTGCCGCTGGAACCGGGCCGCGGTCGGCAGGAGCAGGCCGGCATGGTCCGGATCTACCGGGGCATCCTCGGCGTCCGGCAGTTCCTGCTGCCGACCGTCGCGGGTGGCCTCGGGTTCGCCACCGTCGTCCTGCTCCAGGAGGTGGCGCCCTTCGTGACCCAGCAGCACTTCGGCCTCACCGCCGGGGAGTACGGCGACCTGGGGCTGCTGTTCGGCCTGGCGTACTTCGCCGGGGCGATGCTGGTGAACCGGCTGGTCGCCCGGGTGGGATCGTCCTGGCTGATGCGCCTGGGCGCCCTGGTGATGACCTGCTCCGGGCTGCTGATGGTCGCGCTCTGGCTGGTGCCGGGCCTCGGGACGACGACGGCCCTGGTGCTGTTCGTCGCGCTCTACTGCGCCACCACCTTCGGCCAGGCGGCGCTGTTCCCCAGCAGCATGGCGGTCGCGGTGAGCGCCGTGACCGAGCACGGTGCCTACGCGGTGGCCCTGTGCGGCTTCCTCGCGCAGTCCATCGCCGGGGTCGCCGCCACCGCCGCCGTCCTGCTGCACGCCGACCTCGCCTGGTCGGCCGTGGCGACCGGCCTCGGCGCGCTGGCCCTGCTGCTGGTCGGCCGGCGCGGCCCGCGCCCCGCGCAGCCGTCCGCCTGACCCCCGCGGCCCCCGGCCGGCAGCGAACCCCCGTACCCCTCAGCGATCAGCAAGGTCCCATGACGACACTCCGTTCCCTCATCGACACCACGTCGGAGACGTTCCGGCGCAACGCCGAGGCCTTCGACGACAAGCGCCGCATCATCGCGGAGGCCCGGGCGGCCGCGCTGGCCGGCGGCGACGCGAAGGCCCACCGCCGGCACGCCGAGCGCGGCAAGCTCACCGCCCGCGAGCGCGTGATGCGCCTGCTGGACCCCGGGACGCCGTTCCTGGAGGTCGGGCAGCTGGTGGCGCACGACGTGTACGACGAGCCCGTCCCGTCCGCCGCACTGGTCACCGGTGTCGGCACCGTCGGCGGCCGGCCGACGATGGTCTTCGCCAACGACGCGACCGTCAAGGGCGGGACGTACTTCCCGCTCACCGTGCAGAAGCACCTGCGGGCCCAGAAGGTGGCCCGGCAGAACGGCCTGCCCTGCATCTACCTGGTCGACTCCGGCGGCATCTACCTGCCGCTCCAGGAGGACCTCTTCCCCGACGAGTACCACCTGGGCCGGATGTTCCGGAACATCGCCGAGATGTCCGCCCTCGGGCTGCCGCAGATCGCCGCGGTGATGGGGTCGTGCACGGCGGGCGGGGCGTACATCCCGGCCATGTGCGACGAGGCGGTGATCGTCCGCGGCAACGGCACGATCTTCCTCGGCGGCCCGCAGCTGGTGCGTGCGGCGACCGGCGAGGTGGTCGACGCCGAGACGCTCGGCGGGGCCGACCTGCACACCCGGGTCACCGGGGTCGCGGACCACATCGCCGAGAACGACGAGCACGCCCTGGAGCTCGTCCGGGAGATCGCCGTCCGCAACAGCCGCCGGGCCGTGTCGGGGCCGCCCCGCGAGCCGCGCCCGCCGCTCCACGACCCGGCCGAACTGCCCGGAATCATCAGCGCCAGCCTGCGCGAGCACATCCCGGCGCGCGAGGTGCTGGCCCGGCTGCTCGACGGCAGCGAGTTCACCGAGTACCGCAGCCGCTACGGCCCGACGATCGTCTGCGGCACCGGGCACGTCGGCGGCTACCCGCTCGGCGTGATCATCAACGACGGCGTGCTGTTCCCCGAGAGCGCCCAGAAGGCCGCCAACTTCATCGAGCTGTGCGTCCAGCGCGACCTCCCGCTGCTGTTCCTGCACAACATCAACGGCTTCATGGTGGGCGCCGAGTACGAGGCGGCCGGCATCGCCAAGCACGGCGCCAAGCTGGTCAACGCGGTCTCCTGCGCCAGGGTGCCGAAGTTCAGCCTGGTGATCGGCGGCAGCTTCGGCGCCGGCAACTTCGCCATGTGCGGCCGCTCGATGGGCCCGCGGATGATGGCGATGTGGCCGAGCGCCAAGTCGACGGCGGTGGGCGGGGAGCAGACCGCGACCGTGATGGCGCTGATCCGCGGCGACCAGCTCGCCAAGGAGGGCCGGACCCTCTCCGCCGAGGAGGAGGAGTCCATCAGGCGCCCGATCATCGACACCTACGAGCGCCAGTCGCACCCGCTGTACTACGCGGCCCGGATGTGGGTGGACGCCGTGGTGGACCCGACCGACACCCGCGAGTGGCTGACGCTGTGCCTGGCGATGGCCGCCGACGGGCCCCAGCAGGAGACGCGCTTCGGCGTGTTCAGGATGTGATGACGATGCTGAAACGAGTTCTGATCGCCAACCGCGGCGAGATCGCCCGCCGGATCGCCCGGACCTGCCGCCGCCTCGGCATCGAGTACGTCGCCGTCCACTCCGACGCCGACCGCTCGGCCGCCCACCTGGAGGGCGCGGTCGACACCGTCCGGCTGGGCCCCGGCCCAGCCGCCGACAGCTACCTGCGGATCGAGGCGCTGGTCGACGCGGCGCTGCGCACCGGCTGCGACGCGGTTCACCCCGGCTACGGGTTCCTCTCCGAGAGCCCGGCGTTCGCGGCCGCCGTCGCCGGGGCGGGCCTGGTCCTGGTCGGACCGGACGCCCGGATGATCGCCGCCATGGGCGACAAGGCCACCGCCCGCGCGCTGATGGCCGACGCCGGGGTGCCCGTGCTGCCGGGTTCCGAGCACGCCACCGAGTCGCCGGAGCAACTCGCCGCCGACGCCGGGCGGATCGGCTACCCGGTGATCCTCAAGCCGGTCGCCGGCGGCGGGGGCAAGGGCATGCAGGTGGTCGACCGCCCCGACCGGCTGGCCGAGGCGGTGGCCGCGGCCGTCCGGCTCGGCCGCAGCAGCTTCGGCGACGGCCGGCTGCTCGCCGAGCGCTACGTCGCGCGGCCGCGCCACATCGAGGTGCAGGTCTTCGGGGACACCCACGGCTCGGTGGTGCACCTCTTCGAGCGGGAGTGCTCGCTGCAGCGCCGCCACCAGAAGGTCGTGGAGGAGGCGCCCGCCGCCGGCCTGCCGGCCGGGGTCCGCGAGGCGCTGCTGGCGGCGGCCGTCCGCGGCGCCGAGGCGCTCGGCTACGTGAACGCCGGGACGTTCGAGTTCATCCTCGACGCCGACGACCGGTTCTACTTCCTGGAGGCCAACACCCGGCTCCAGGTCGAACACCCCGTCACCGAGGAGATCACCGGCGTCGACCTGGTCGAGTGGCAGCTGCGGGTCGCCGCCGGGGAGCGCCTGCCGCTCGCCCAGCACGAGATCACCGCGACCGGCCACGCCGTCGAGTGCCGCGTCTACGCCGAGGACCCGGACGAGGCCTTCCGGCCCGCGCCCGGCCGGGCGGCGCCCGTCGAATGGCCGACCGGCGTCCGCGTCGAGGCCGCCTTCGACAGGGAGGGCGAGGTCTCCGCCTTCTACGACCCGATGATCGCCAAGCTGGTGGCGCACGGACCGGACCGCGTCGCCGCGCTGCGCACCCTCACGGACGCGCTGCAGGACACCGCCGTCGTCGGCCTGACGACCAATCTGGGCTTCCTCGGCGACCTGCTGCGCGACCGGCGGGTGGTCGCCGGCCGTCTCGACACCCACCTGGTCGACGAGTTCCTCGCGGAGACCGGCCGGGCCGAGCGTGCCTGGCAGGCAGCCGCGTGCGCCGCGGCCATGGAGGTGCCGGCCCTGGCCGGCGCCCCCGCCTCGCCGTGGCACGGCACCGCCGGCGCGCTCGACCGGGACGCGCTGGACCCGGTCGCGCCGCTCGGCCGGGTGGTGACCCGCGACGCCCGACGGGAGTGGGAGGCCAGGCTCACCGAGGTCCGGCCCGGGCGGGTGCGGGGCAGCGTCGACGGACGGCCCTTCGACCTCACCGTCGCCCACCGGGACGGGCTGTTCCGGGGCACCCTCGGCGGCCGCGCCTGGTCGGGCCTGCGGACGCCCACCGGCTTCGAGATCACCGTCGACGGGTACCGCACCGCCCTCGTCGTCCCGACCTTCGCCCGGGACGACGCGGACGCCGTCGGCAACGAGGTGCAGTCGACCATGCCGGGAGCGGTCGTCGGCCTGCCGTGCGCGGTGGGGGACCGGGTCGAGGAGGGCGCCGTCCTGGTCGTTGTCGAGGCGATGAAGATGGAGAACCGCATCCTCGCGCCCTTCTCGGGCGTGGTGGCCGAGGTCAGGTGCGCCCTGCACGGCCTGGTGGCGGCCGGCCAGACACTGGTGGTGCTGGCCGACGATCCGCAGGAGTGACGGACGGTCGGCCACGGCCCGCCGCTGACGGCACCTCAGCGGCGGGCCTTTCCGGGCGGCTTCCGGGTACCGGAGCCGTCCCGTCGTCCGCCCGCCCCGGCCGGGCCGGCAAGTGTCCATGCCAATCCGGCATGCGGAACGGCCGCACTCCGCAACAAGTCCACCCCGGCCGAACCCTTGACAGGCACGGGACGGTGCCAGCAAGGTCCTGGGAGCGCTCCCACCAGGTGTTCCGTCGGACCGGTGGGGCACCTCCCACCCGATCTGTCAGTGAACGAGGCACCAACATGCCAGGTACCAGACGCCGCACGACCGACTCCCCCGCCGTGGCCGCATCCGGACACCGGCCGGATCGCGCGCCCGCGGGCGCCGCCGAACCCCGCCGCCACCGCCGACGACTGCTCAGGGCGGCCGCCGCGGCGGCCTGTGCGACGCTCGCACTGACCGCGTGCAGCAGCGGCCCGGTCGCCGCGCCGCAGTCCGAGTCGCCGTTCGGCGAGACCGTCACCCTCAAGGTGGGGACCTTCGGTTCCTTCGGCTACCGCGAGGCCGGGCTCTACGCGGACTACATGGCGAAGCACCCGGACGTCGTGATCACCGAGGCGGCCACCCAGGACAGCGAGCAGTACTGGGCGGACCTCACCGCCGCGCTCACCGGTCAGAGCGGCCAGCAGCCGGCCGACATCCAGGCCGTGGAGGTGGGCTACATCTCCGAGGCCACCGGTCCGCTCGCCGACAGGTTCACCGACCTGCGGTCGGCCCCCGGCGTCCGGGCCTCGGCCTGGCTGCCGTGGAAGTCCGCCCAGGCCACCACCACCTCGGGCGCGCTGGTCGGGCTCGGCACCGACACCGGGCCGATGGCGGTCTGCTACCGCAAGGACCTCTTCCAGAAGGCCGGCCTCCCGTCCGACCGCGAGTCGGTGGGCCGGCTGTGGGCGGGCGACTGGTCGAAGTTCGTCGACGTCGGCCGCCGCTACAAGGCGCACGCACCGGCCAAGACGACCTTCACCGACTCGGCCGGCGGCCTGTTCAACGCCGTGCTCTCCAGCGAGCCCGAGCAGTTCTCGAACGCCCGGGGCGAACTCGTCTACGAGGACAGCCCCGGCGTGAAGAAGGCCTGGGACCTCTCGGTCTCCGCCGCCCGCACCGGCCTCACCAGCGGGCTCAAGCAGTTCAGCCCCGAGTGGAACGAGGCGCTGTACCTCTCCGGCTTCGCGACGATCGTCTGCCCGTCCTGGATGACCGGCGTGATCAGCAAGTACGCGGGCGACCGCGGCGAGGGCCTGTGGGACATCGCGCCCGCGCCGGCCGCCGGCAACTGGGGCGGCGCCTTCCTCGCCGTGCCGAAGGCCGGCAAGCACCAGAAGGAGGCCGCCGCGCTGGCCGCCTGGCTGACCGCCCCCGAACAGCAGGCCAAGGTGTTCGCCGCGACCGGCAACCTGCCGTCGTCCACCGCCGCGCTGGAGTCGCAGGCCGTCCAGGACGCCACCAACCCGTACTTCAACAACGCCCCGACCGGCCGGATCTACGCCAACGCCGCCCGCACGATCCTGCCCGCCCCGGTCGGGCGGCTGGACGGCGCGGTCAAGGCCGCGATCAGCGACGTCGCCCTGGTGGACATCGCCCGCAACGGCACCGATCCCAAGAAGGCCTGGAACGGCGTGGTGAAGCAGATCACCGGGAAGACCGGCGGCTGACCTGGGCGCAGGTCCCCGTGCGGCCGCATGGGAGCGCTCCCGTATGCTGGACACAGCCCGGTCCCGCGCCACCCCCCGCGGCGCGGGACCGGGCTCCCGTGGCCGATCCGCCCCTCCCCCGGCCGGATCGGCGCAGGTTCCCGGCCTGCGGCCGCCAGGTGCATGTGGGGCACCTCCCGGCCGCGGGCCGGCCCGTGCCGGACCCGTCGGCCGCCCGGCCGCACGCCGACGGCACGCCGCGCACCGGGGCAGCACCCGTACCGCCGCGGCGTCGTTGGTACCGGTATGAACACGTGCCACCCGCCCTCGCCCGACGCCGGGCCGGCCGCCGTCCCGCCGCAGGCCCTCCCGCTCCCGCTGCCGCACCCCGATTTCGGTGTCACCGACCGCCCTGCCGCGCGCCGCCCGGCCGTCGGCGGCGCCCCGCAGCAGACCCAGAGCTGGACGACCAGCGCGGCGGAACAGGCCAGCGACGTCCTCAGCGGCCTGCGGACCGTCGAGGTCCCGATGGCCGCCCTCCAGGCGGCGCTGCTGATCCTCACCGAGCTGGTCGCCCGGCCGCACGAGAGCACCGAGATGCGGGAGGCCGCACGGGAGATCTGCGGCCTCTTCGCCGGGCTGACCGACCTGGCCGTCTGAGGTCCGCGACCGCCCCGCCCGCCGGGCGGGGCACCGGCCCGGCGGTGTCAGTCCTCCGGGTTCTCCACGATGGCCCGCAGGGCCGCGAGCAGCGGCGGCCGGTCCTCCTCGGCCACCGGGGCGAGGAAGAGCCGGTCGACGATCCGGGCGTGCACCACGGTGGCGCGGCCGAAGGCCTCGGCGCCCTCGGGGGTGGCCCCGACCAGGGTGATCCGGCGGTCGGCCGGCGAGGGGGTGCGGCGGACGAGGCCGGCCTGCTCCATGCGGTCGACCAGCCGGGTGGTGCCGCCGCTGGTGAGGGTGAGCCCCTCGGCGAGCTCCCGCTGCGGGATCCCGGCGCCGCGGGCCCGGGCGAGCATCAGCAGCACCTCGAACATGGTGTGGCTGAGACCGCACTCGGCCCGCATCGCGGCGTCCACGGCCCGGTCCAGCCGGGTCGCGGCGCGCAGCAGCAGGCCGAGTTCGCGGACGGCCGGGCGCTCGGCGGCCGCCGCGAGCTCCGCCACCGTCCGGGGTCCGCCGGACGCCTCGCCGCCCACCGCCGGTGCCATCTCCATGGCCGGTGAGTCTACTGATCGCCGCGGCACCGCTCCCCGCCGAATCGACTGACTGGTCAATTGCTGATCAGTCAGCTATCCGGCTACCCTGTTCCGACCCACCGGGCCCGCGCAGCACCGCGCCGGGCCGACCGACGGGGAAGACGCCGACCGCCGGAGATGACGGAGAAGCCGCCGATGACCACCTCGTCCGCCCGGCCGGCCACCCCGGCCGCCACCGTCCCGGCCGCTGCCTCGGCGGCCGCCACCGGGACCGGCCGCGGCCCGCGCCTGCGGCTGATCGTCGTGCTCGGCGCGCTCTCCGCCTTCGGGCCGCTCTCGCTCGACATGTACCTCCCGGCCCTCCCCGCGCTGGCCGGCGACCTCGGCGTGCGGGACGCCGACGTGCAGCTCACCCTGACCTCCTGCCTGCTCGGGCTCGCCCTCGGCCAGCTGGTGGCCGGGCCGCTGAGCGACCGCCGGGGCCGCCGGGGCCCGCTGCTGGTCGGCCTGGCCGGGTACGCCGCCGCGTCGGTGCTCTGCGCCGTGGCACCGAACGCCGAGGTCCTCACCGCCGCCCGTCTGCTGCAGGGTCTGGCGGGTGCGGCGGGCATCGTGATCAGCCGGGCGGTCGTCCGCGACCTCTACGACGGCGTCGAGGCGGCCCGCTTCTTCTCGCTGCTGATGCTGGTGAACGGCCTGGCGCCGATCCTCGCCCCGGTGGCGGGCAGCCAGCTGCTGCGCTTCGCCGACTGGCGGGCGGTCTTCGCGGTGCTGGCCGCCGTCGGCGCCGTGCTGTTCGCGGCGGCCGTGCTCGCGCTGCCCGAGTCGCTGCCCGCCGAGCGGCGCACCGGCGGCGGTCCGGTCCGCACCGTGCGCAGCTTCGGCGGGCTGCTCGCGGACCGCCGCTTCATGGGGTACGCGCTGTCCGCCGGGTGCGTCTTCGCCGCGATGTTCGCGTACATCTCCGGTTCGTCCTTCGTGCTGCAGCAGGTGTACGGGCTGGACGAGCAGCAGTTCGCCCTGGTGTTCGGCGGCAATGCGCTGGGCCTGGTGCTGCTGGGCCAGCTGAACGCGCGGCTGCTGCGCAGCCGGGCCCCGCAGGTGATGCTGCGGGCGGGTCTGGCGGTCTCGGCGGCGGGCGGGGCCGGGCTGCTGCTGGCGGTCGTCGCGGGGCTCGGCCTGTGGGCGGTGTGCGGCTCGCTGCTGCTGGTGGTGGCGGCGGTGGGTCTGGTGATGCCGAACTCGACGGCGCTGGCGCTGTCCGGCCGGGACAACGCCGGCACGGCCTCGGCGCTGCTCGGGCTGCTGCAGTTCGCGCTGGGCGGGCTGGCCGCGCCGCTGGTCGGCCTCGGCGGTTCGGGTTCGGCGCTGCCGATGGCGGTGGTGATCGCCGGTTTCGCGGCGGCCGCGGTGCTGGTGCACGCGCTCTGGCCGCCGCGTCGGGCGGCGGCGTCGCTCTGACACCTCGGGCGGCGGGGTCGCTCCGGCACCCGGGCCGGGGCGGTGGCGGGCACGGAATCCGCACAGGTTTCCGCGTGCCGCCACGGCCGCGTCTTTTGCGGCGCCGCCCGGGCCGGGGGCAGGCTGGATGCGGGAGCCGAGAAGGCGAGGAGAGCGATGAGCACCCTTGAGGAGCAGATCGAGATCGGTGCCCCGGCCGAGGTCGCCTGGGACCAGCTGCACCGGATCGCCGACTACCCCCGCTTCGTCGAGGGCGTCCTGCACGCCTCCGCCCGCGGCAGCCACCGTGCCCGTCTGGACGTGGCGGTGGACGGCGGCCACCGGGAGTTCGACGCGTTCTTCACCGACCGCGGCCACAACCGGGTGATGACCTGGGAGACGGTGGACGAGCCGCACCTGCGCGGCACCTTCGCGCTGCACCCGCTGGACGAGCACCGCACCCAGGTGCAGGTGCGGATCGAGTACGAGCCGGCGGCGGTGGAGGAGTTGTTCGGCGGTGCGCCGCACGGCTTCGCGCTGGCGAACGCGATCGAGCGGACCGTCCGGACCGATCTGGAACAGCTGCGCGACCTGGTCGAGCACCGCACCGGGTGAGTCCCCTCAGCAGGCTCAGGGCAGCAGCTGTTCGGCCCAGATGACCTTGCCGGTGTCGGTGTAGCGGGTGCCCCAGCGCTCGGCGAACTGGGCGACGAGGAAGAGGCCGCGGCCGCCCTCGTCGGTGCTGGCGGCGTACTTGAGGTGCGGCGAGGTGCTGCTGCTGTCGGAGACCTCGCAGATCAGGGTGCGGTCGCGGAGCAGCCGGACGCGGATCGGCCCGCCGCCGTAGCGGATGGCGTTGGTGACGAGTTCACTGAGGATGAGTTCGGTGGTGAAGGCGAGGTCGTCCAGGCCCCACTCCTCCAGGCGGCGGCTGACCTCGTTGCGGACGCCGGAGACGGCGCTGGGGTCGGCGGGGACCTCCCAGGCGTCGACGTTCTCGGCGGGCAGCGCGCGGGTGCGGGCGACGAGCAGGGCGATGTCGTCGGTGGGGCTGGCCGGGAGCATGGCCTCCAGCACGGAGTCGCAGGTCTTCTCCGGCGTGAGGCCGGGTCGGGCGGCGAGCGAGGCGCGCAGGAGTTCCAGGCCCTCGTCGATGTCGCGGTGGCGGTCCTCGACCAGGCCGTCGGTGTAGAGGACCAGGTGGCTGCCCTCGGGGAGGTCGATGTCGACGGCCTCGAAGGGCATGCCGACCAGGCCGAGCGGGGCGCCTGCGGGGAGTTCGGGGAACTCGACGCTGCCGTCGGGGTGGGCGACGGCGGGCAGCAGGTGGCCGGCGCGGGCCATGGTGCAGCGCAGCGCGACGGGGTCGTAGATGGCGTAGAGGCAGGTGGCGCCGGTGATGGGGGCGTCGCCGTCGAGGGCGGCGTCCTGGTCGATGCGGTTGACGAGGTCGTCGAGGTGGCCGAGCAGTTCGTCGGGGGGCAGGTCCAGGGCGGAGAAGGTGTGCACGGCGGTGCGCAGCCGTCCCATGGTGGCGGCGGCGTGCAGGCCGTGGCCGACCACGTCGCCGACGACCAGGGCGACCCGGGCGCCGGAGAGCGGGGCAGGCCGCCGGGCAGCAGGCTGTGCTGCAGGGTGACGGCCATGGCGTGTTCGCGGGTGTAGCGGCGGGCGTTGTCGATGCACAGGGCGGCCCGGGCGACGAGTTCCTCGGCGACGGATCGGTCGTCCTCGTCGAAGGGTTCGGGGCGGTCGGAGCGCCAGAAGCTGGCCATGCCGAGGACCACGCCGCGGGCCTGCAGGGGCACCGTGAGCAGGGCGTGCACGCCGTACTCCTGCACGCCGGTGGCGCGGTCGGGGTGGTACTGCTGCCAGGCCGCGAAGGCGGCGGTGAGGTCGGGTTCGAGGACGGCGTCGCCGGAGGCCATGGCGCGGGCGCGCGGGGTGTCGGGGACGAGCGGGACGGGCTCGCCGACGGGGATGAACGGGGAGTCGGGGCGGACGCCGCTGTGGCCGGCGCGGAACATCACGGCGGGTGTGCCGCCGGGTTCGTCGCCGCGCAGCACGGGTTCGGCGAGGTCCACGGTGACGAAGTCCGCGAAGACGGGGACGGTGGCGTCGGCGAGCTCCTGGGCGGTGCGGGCGACGTCGAGACCGGTGCCGATCCGGCCGCTGGCGTCGTAGAGCAGTTTGAGGCGGCGGCCGGCGAGTTCGGCGCGGCCGGACAGGGCCTGCAGTTCGGTGGAGTCGCGGAGGGTGACGACCCGGCCGGGCGGTCCGCCGTGGATGTCGGTGGCGCGGACGTTGACGGCGAGCAGCCGTTCGCCGGCGCCGACCACCCGGTCGGTGACGGTCTCGCCGGAGACCAGCAGGTCGGCGAGCGGGCGGTCGAGGCCCAGGGCGGCGACCTTGCGGCCCTCGGTGTCGGCGGGCAGCGGCAGCAGGCGGCGGGCCTCGTCGTTGGCGAGCAGGATCGTCCCGGAGCCGTCGAGGATGAGGACGCCCTCGCGGACGGCGTGCAGCACGGCGTCGTGGTGCTCGTACATGCGGGTCATCTCGGCGGGGCCGAGGCCGCGGGTCTGCCGGCGCAGGCGGCGGCCGACCAGGGCGGTGCCGATGGTGGCGAGGGCGAGCGCGCCGGCCGCCGTGGCGAGCAGCAGGGGCAGTTGCTGGTCGGCGGTGTCGGCGATCTTGGCCTTGCGGACGCCTGCGGAGACGATGCCGACGACGCTGCCGTCGGTCTCCTTGACGGGGACGGTGGCCTGGACGAGCGGGCCGATGGTGCCGTTGACGCTCTCGATGACGGTGTTGCCGGCGAGGGCCGGGGCGATGGTGCCGACGAACTTCTTGCCGATCCGGTCGGGCATGGGGTGGGTGTAGCGGATGCCCTCGGTGTTCATCACGACGATGAAGTCGACGCCGGAGGTGACCCGTGCGGCCTCGGCCCGGGGCTGCAGGACGGCGGTGGGGTCGGGTGTGCTGAGCGCCTCGATGATGCCGGGCGAGTTGGCGAAGGCCTGGGCGACGGCGAGCGAGCGGTTGGCGGCCTCGCGGGTGATGTCGCGGCGGGACTGCAGCACGAGTTCGACGCCTGCGGCGACGACCAGGAGCAGCACGATGACCACCTGGAGGACGAACACCTGGCCTGCGACGGAGCGCATTCGCAACGCCGACCACGGACGTCGACCGGTGGAATCGGGGTCCGACGGGGCCCGGGACCGGTCCCTGAATCGGACCATACGCCCATGTGTACCCCGGGTCGCCCCGCCCGGCCAAGGGGTGGGCGCGGTCACATCGCTGGGCGGACCGGCCGGTCACGGAGGGTGCGGGGGCGCGGGCACGCCGTCGGTGCGCCCGACGGGGCGGGCCGGTGCCCGGCAGCGGCGGCCGATCCGGACGCGGAGCGTGACGGACGGGCCGGGGTGGCGGCCGGGCGGCGGCCGGACGCGTCGTCAGTAGATGAGGTAGTTGGGCCGGTGCCCCTCGTCGGCGATCTCGCCGTCGGCGACCGAGCGCAGCTTCCGGGAGAGTTCGTCGAGTGCGCGGGAGGCGGCCACCTCCTCCCCGATCCTGGCCAGCGGACGGTCGTCGCGGCTCTTCACCGCTTCGCCGTGGCCGCTCAGGCCGGGTGCGTGCGAGCCGAGCAGCCGGGCGTCGCAGGTGGTGTTCACACCGTCCTCGTCGAAGACCAGCTCGATGTCCCACTGGTTGTGCATCGCGCACCTCCTCGCGGCGGGTCCCGCTTCCAGCGTGCGCCCGTGGGCGACGGGGGGACAACCCGGGGCCGGGCCGCCCGCGGGGCCGCGGGAATGCCGCCCTGTCGGTGAACGTTCAACCGATCGGTCCCGAGGCGGACCGGACGGGGGACGGACACGCACCGAGAGGAGTCCCACGGTGTTCCACGAGTACCTGGCGGGCGAGACCGCCGAGCAGTGGCGCTGGGCCGGGCTGTACTTCGACGCCAAGGAGTACGCGGAGGCGGCGAAGCTGCTCGCACCGGTGGTGGAGCAGCACCCGGAGCAGGTCGGCCCGCGGCTGCTGCTGGCCCGCGCCTACTACCACTCCGCCCAGCTGCGGCGGGCCGAGGAGCAGCTGCGCGAGGTGGTGTCGCGCGACCCTGTGGAGCAGTACGCGCACCTGATGCTGGGGCGGACCCTGGAGCGCCAGGGCCGGCCGGCGGAGGCGGCCCGCTGGCTGCGGCTGGCGGCGGCGCTGGAGGGGCCGGCCGGGCCGGATCCGGCACAGGCCGGAGGGGTGACGCCCACCGGGTGATGCGTCGGGCGCCCCCGGCGGCGGGCGGGGGCGGTCGGGGTGCGGCGGGTGTCGGCCGGTCGGCCGAAAGGCGTCCTTGCATGCACACGTCATCAAGGTGACACTGGGGCGCGCCTGACGGAGGGTCGAAACGACCCTCCGTCACCCGACTGCACCCCGACCGCACTGGAGGACCCCTGTGCGCACGAGGACGATCGTCTCCCTGGCCGCTGCCGCCGTCCTGCTACTCGCCGACCCGGCGTCGGCGGCCGCGGCGACGGCCGGCGCCCCGGGCATCGGCGACGCCTACTACCCCACCTACGGCAACGGCGGCTACGACGTCTCGCACTACGACGTCCGCCTGAAGTACCAGCCCGCCACCGACCGGCTGGAGGGCACCACCACGATCCTGGCCACCGCCACCCAGGACCTCTCCCGCTTCGACCTCGACTTCGCGCTGGACGTCTCCGAGGTGCTGGTGGACGGCCGCCCGGCGAAGTTCGCCGCGACCGGCGAGCAGGAGCTGGAGATCACCCCGGCCGCCCCGCTCGCCGCGGGGCAGCGCACCACCGTCGTCGTCCGCTACGCGGGCACCCCGTCCGCGGTCTCGCGCTACGGGTTCACCGCCTGGCTGCGCACCCCGGACGGCGGGGTGGCGGCCGGCGAGCCGGAGGCCGCCTGGTGGTGGTTCCCGAGCAACGACCACCCCTCGGACAAGGCCACCTTCGACGTGTCGGTGCTCGTCCCGGACGGCACCCAGGTGATCTCCAACGGCGACCTGGTCTCGCAGAGCTCGAAGATCGGCTGGACGCGCTGGAACTGGCGGCAGAACAAGCCGCAGGCCACCTACCTGGCCACCCTGGCGGTCGGCCGGTTCGACATCACCCGCTCCACCAGCCCCGGCGGCATCCCGGTGCTCAACGCCTACAGCAGGGACCTCGGCGACAACGACGGCGCGGCCCGCGCCAGCGTGGAGCGGACCGGCGAGCTCGCCGACTGGCTCTCCGGCCTCTTCGGCCCGTACGCCTTCGGCTCGGTCGGCGGCTACGTGCCCAACGTGCGGACGGGCTACGCGCTGGAGAACCAGACCCGGGTCTTCTACAGCCCGCGGCAGTTCTCGCGCGGCTCCAACACCTCGGTGGTGGTGCACGAGCTGGCCCACCAGTGGTTCGGCGACACCGTCTCGGTGCGGCGCTGGAGCGAGATCTGGCTGAACGAGGGCTTCGCGACCTACGCGCAGTGGCTCTGGTCCGAGCACGAGGGCGAGGGCACCGCGCAGGAGCTCGCCGACTGGGTGTACTCCTCGCACCCGGCGGACGACCCGTTCTGGTCGGTGGAGCCCGGCGACCCCGGCGCGGACCACCAGTTCGACGCCGCGGTGTACGACCGCGGCGCGCTCGCCCTGCAGGCGCTGCGCACCGAGGTCGGCGACGACGCCTTCTTCCGCATCCTCAAGGGCTGGCCGGCCGAGTACCGGTACGGCAGTGCGACGATCGCCGACTTCCGGCGGTTCGCCGAACGGGTCTCCGGCCGGCCGCTGGGCGACCTGCTGCAGACCTGGCTCTACACCCCGGCCAGGCCGGCCAGCGGTGCGGTGCCGTCCGCGGCGGCCTCCGGGGTCCGCCCGCAGGCACGGCCGGGCGAGCCGCGCTCCTGGGCGAAGATCCACGCCGCACAGGAGCACTGACGGCGGTTCGGCTCCCGCCCCGCCGTCCACGGACGGGGCGGGAGCCGGTTCGGGGGCCCCGGGGGTCAGGGGCCGTCAGGGCCCGCCGTCCCTCAGGCGGTGCAGATGCCGCGCGCCCAGTCGACGGTCGCGGCGGTCTGCGAGTACTGCCACTGCGGCGCCAGCACCTCGGCGTCCAGCCGGTTCGCGGCCGCGCGGTCCTCGACGATGTAGCCGAAGTCCTGCAGCCAGGCCGGGTAGAGGTTCTTCGAGCCGGTGTAGAAGGCCTGCCCGTCCACCGAGACCACCTTGTGGTGCAGCGCGTACGGGTGGCCGTCGGCCCAGGTGGCGGTCGGTGCGGCACGGAAGGACGCGAGCTGCAGGTTGCCGCAGAGCGCGGCCCGGCCCTGGGCCTGGCCGCCCGTCAGCCTCACCAGACGGTCCTTCAGCACGTCGCTGATCTCGGCGAGCGACTTGATCTGCGAGTAGCCGCCGCTGCCGACCGCGCCGCGGTTGGCCGGGTCGCTGACCACGATCCGCACCTTGACGCCGGCGGCCAGCTTGGCGGCCAGCACGTCGTAGAGCCGCTGGTCGTAGCGGGGCAGCGGCGGGCAGGTGGCGTTGAGGTCCTGCTGGGAGATCTCGACGTGGTCGGTGGCACTGGCGACCAGGGCACGCAGCGCGTTCTCCTCGGGGTTGACCGTCTCGTAGTCCCGGTCGTCGTTGGTGTGGTCGGGCAGGCCGACGCCGCAGCGGGTGGCGGCGGCGCCGGGCAGCTGCGGACGGTGGCCGGAGGCCGGGTCGGCGGTGCGCACGCCGACGCCGAGGCCGCCGACGGCGATCACCGGCACGCCGCCCGCCTGCGGGGCGGCGGGCGTCTCCAGGGTGCGCACGCAGCCGGCGCCGGCGGAGGCCGCGAACCAGACGTTCTGGCTGAGGCCGCCGGTGTTGTCGCAGGTCCACGACCACAGGGTGTCGAGGTAGCGGGCGGCGGAGCCGGCCGCGGGCCCGGTCAGCTCGACGTCGGCGTCGGTGACCGGGTGGGCGGTGTCGAGGTAGTCGTCCTTCCAGCCGTTGATGCCGCCGACGATCGCGGTGGCGCCGTCCACGACCAGGATCTTGGAGTGGTTCCAGGACAGGCCGGTGCGGGAGGTGGTGGCGGAGGCGACGGTGAGGGTGACGTTCGCGGCGGCCGGGCCGAGCCGGCCGATCAGCTCGTCGCGGTAGGCGGCGGGCCGCACGTTGAGGTGGTAGAGGGGCGCCGCGCCGACCAGGATGCGCACGGTGAGGTGCCGGCCGTCGGCGGTGGCCTGCCGGAGACCGGCCACCAGGGCGTCCTCGAAGCCGCCGTTCGGGAAGGGCGCCAGCGAGGAGACGTCGACGGTGCGGGTCGCGGCGGCGACCGCGGCGGTGGTGCGGGCGAGCAGCTGCTCGCTGCCCGTCCGGGTGCGGCAGGCGGGGTCGCCCCAGCAGCCGGGGGTCTGCAGCACGCCGTCGAAGCGGTTGCCGTCGGTGCGCTGCCAGACCGGGCCCTCCAGGCCCGGCGAGACCGCGCGGAGGGTCTGCTCGACGGCGTCGAGGTGCGGGGTCGCGGGACCGGCGGCGTAGGCCGGTGCGGCGGCGGGCAGCACGCCGAGGACGGCGGCGAGGACGAGCAGGGGGCGGGTGACGCGGCCGGTGCGGCGCGGTCGGCGGTCGAGCACGGAGGGTTCCTTTGGCAGATCACCAACAATCTACCTGATGGTAACTTGACGGACCGCCAGATGATCAAATCGGGTCCGCCGCCCTCCGGAGCCGCTCCGCCGCCGGGTCAGCCGCGGCCGCCGATGTGCAGCCCGGCCGGCCGCGCGTCCTCCTGCACCAGCAGGCCCGCCTGGTCCGTGGTGAGCGGCCGGGCGAACAGGTAGCCCTGGCCCAGCGGGCAGCCCATCGCGGCCAGCAGGTCGCGCTGGACGGTGTTCTCGATGCCCTCCGCGATGACCTGCACGCCCAGCGTGTCGGCGATCCGCGCGATGCCCTCGACCAGGGCGTACTGCTGCTGGGAGTGGCCGAGCCCGTCGATGAACGACTTGTCGATCTTCAGGATCGAGATCGGGAACTCCCGCAGGTAGCTCAGCGAGGAGTAGCCGGTGCCGAAGTCGTCGATGGCGATCTGCACCCCGAGGTCGCCCAGCATCTGCATGTCGGTGCGGACCCGCTCGTCGCGCCGCATCAGCACCGTCTCGGTGAGCTCCAGGACCAGCGTGGACGGCTCGATGCCGCTCTGGTCGAGGGCCCGGCGGACGGTGTCCACGAAGCCGGCGTCACGGAACTGCCGGCCGGAGACGTTCACGCTCACCCGCAGCGGGCCGCGGCCGCCGGCCGCCCGCTCGGCCCGGGTCTCCCGCTGCCAGCGGGCCGCCTCGGCGACCGCCCGCTCCAGCACCCAGGCGCCGAGCGGCACGATCTGGCCGCTCTCCTCGGCGAGCGAGATGAACTCCTCCGGCAGCACCATGCCGCGCCGCTCGTGCGGCCAGCGCACCAGCGCCTCGAAGCCCACCAGACCGCCCGAGGTCAGGTCGACGATCGGCTGGTAGTACAGCGCGAAGGCGGCCTCCGCGATCGCCTCGTCCAGGCTCTCGTTGAGCTCGTGCCGCTCGACCAGTCCGGCCTGCAGCGCGGGCCGGTAGTGGCACCACTGCCGCTTGCCGGCCGCCTTCGCCGAGTACAGCGCCAGGTCGGCGTGCGTGAGCAGCTCGGCGCCGTCGTCGCTGTCCTCGGTGGTGGCCACGCCGACGCTGGCGGCGACCCGCACCGCGCCGGAGCTGAGCTTGAACGGCTCCTCGAAGACGGCGAGCACCGCGGAGGCGGTCGCCCCGACGTCGGCGGGCGACAGGGCGTCCTCGACCAGGACCGCGAACTCGTCGCCGCCGAGCCGGGCCGCCGTGTCGGAGGTGCGCAGCGCGGTGGAGATCCGCAGCGAGACGGCGACCAGCAGTTCGTCACCGACCGCGTGGCCCTGGGTGTCGTTGACCACCTTGAAGTCGTCGAGGTCGATGAAGAGCACGCCGGTGACGGTGCCGCGCCGGCCGCTGCGGGAGAGCGCGTGGCCGACCCGGTCCTGGAAGAGGACGCGGTTGGCCAGGCCGGTCAGCGAGTCGTGGAAGGCCCGGTGGGTGAGCTCGCGCTCCATCTGCCGCTGGTCGGTGACGTCGCGCAGGGTGAGCACCAGGCCGCCGACGGTGGGGTCGTCGCGCAGGTCGTTCCAGCGGACCTCCGCCTCGATCACGGTGCGGTCGTTGCGCAGCAGCCGCCAGTGCTCGCGCTGCTCGGCCTGCTCGCGGGTGCGCATCCGCAGCAGCGCCTGGTTGACGGCACGGCTGTCCTCCGGCGGCACCAGGTCGGTGAGGGCCTGGCCGTCGAGCGAGGGGTAGCCGAGCACCCGGTCCGCCGAGGAGCTGGCGTACCGGATGGTGTCGTCCGCGCGCAGGATGAGGATAACGTCGGAGGCGCTCTGCACCAGCGTACGGAAGTACAGCTCGCTGTTGCGGCGGTTGATCTCCTCGTTCAGCACCACCCGCTCGACCGCGAGGGCGGCCTGCGCGGCGAGGATGTCGAGGGTGCCCCATAAAGCCGTGAGCCGGTGCTCCGTGCCGCCGACGACGAGGGCGCCGATCAGCGGGTCGCCCGAGGGGCGCTTCTCCAGGACGAGCGGGCAGATCAGGGCGCTGGGGGCGCCCTCCAGGCGGGCGGCGAGGCCCGGGGCGAGGGTGGTGACGGGCACCAGGCGGCTCTCGCGGACGGGTTCGACCTCGATCGGGCCGTCGCCGTCGGCGCGCAGGGTGCCCTCCTCGCCGACCGCGAGCAGCGCGACGTGCGCGGGCTCGGCGGGGACGAGGGCGGAGGCGGCGGTGCGCACCGCGTCGGCGACCTGCTCGACGGTGGCGGCGCCGCCCAGCGAGGCGCCGGCCACCCGCAGCACCCGCTCGCGCTCCACGGCGTGACGGTGGTTGACGACGACCCCGGCCAGCCGGGAGAGCACCAGCAGGAACAGCACGGCGGAGAACCCGCCGATCACGGCCGCGTTCGCGGCGTCGCCCTGGGTGACCTCCACGACGAGCATGGTCGGGGCGATCAGCGAGGCGACGGCGAGCAGGGCGATCCGGCCGCTGCTGATGTCCGGCGGATGGGTGGGGATGGGTCTGGTGAGCTCCACCATCGAGGGGTGCAGCGCCGCCGCGCCCCAGGCCGTGTAGAGCACCGCCCAGCCGAGTTCGACGGGGGTGCCGATCCGCCACACGCCGTGCAGCTGGATCAGGCCGTAGAGGACGTCGGAGACAAGCAGGCCGACCGTGCCGACGGTGAGCAGCACCACCGCGGGGCTCTTGCCGCCGCGCGGCACCAGCAGCCGCATCAGCATGGCGAGGACGAGCACGTCGCCCAGCGGGTAGGCGATCGAGACGGCCTTCTGGAACCAGGTGAGTTCCGGGTTCCGGGCGTACGGGACGACCAGGTACATCCAACTCAGCAGCGCGAGGCCGACGGTCAGCGTCAGGGCGTCGGTCAGCGACCCGCGGTCCTGGTGCGCCGTCCGCCAGCGGATGAACCCCCAGACGCCGAGGGCGTACAGCACGAACTCGGCGAGGTAGAAGGCGTCCGCGAGGGACGGGAAGGCCGTCTGGTGCAGGTAGTTGGTCTGGATGACCTGAACGACCTCACCGACGGTGAAGCTGAGGTTCGCGACCGCCAGCAGGTACCATGCACCGGCGTGGGCCGGCCGGTTGATGCGGACACCGATGACGATGGCGGCGAAACTGCTCAGACCGATGCCCGTCCACCAGATGATTCGGTCGGACGGAAAACGGTAGTAGACCACCGTCAGCAGGACCATCAGGCCGATATAACAGACCGTCAGCCGCTGTCGTCGACGTGTCAACCCAGCTACCTCCTCGGAGGTGGTGAGCTGAACCGCTCAAGAATTGGGGCGATCCCAATCATACATAGCGCGGGACGGGTGCCTATAGTCGAGATTATCGGGGGCGGTCCGTGGCGGGCGGCGGAGGCCGCGGCCGTGCAGGGCCCAGGCCGTGCGCTCCCCGGTATTTCCGGTAATCCATCCGCCGTCTGTCGAGGTCGTTGCCGGTGGAGCTGTCGAATCACGCGCAATCCCCCCATTTCGGGCCCCATCTCGTCCTGGTGAACGGAGATGGACAGTATGCGATTTGGACGAACGAACTCCCGGTGCCCGAGGGATGGCGGAGCGTATTCGGACCGGCCGATCGCGGGGAATGCCGCCGCGAGGTCCGGGCCCGCTGGCAGGACCTGAGACCCACCGGGCCGGGCGCCCCCGGACGCACGGTGCACGCGCTGTTCCGCGAACAGGCCGCGACCCGTCCCGGCGCGCTCGCCGTGCTGTGCGACGACGGACCGCTCAGCTACGCCGAACTCGACGGCCGCAGCGACCGGCTGGCCGAGGAGCTGCGGGCGCTCGGCGTCGGCCCGGACTCGGTGGTGCCGGTGTGCCTGGAGCGCAGCGGCGACATGGTGGTGGCACTGCTGGCCGCGCTCAAGGCGGGCGGCGCCTTCCTGCCGCTCGACCCCGCCCACCCGGACCTGCGGCTGGCGAGACTGGCCGCCGACTCCGGCGGCGGGCCGGTGGTGACGTCGCGTGACCACGCCGGGCTCTTCCCCACCGCCGTCCTGGTCGAGGCCTACCGGTCGGCCGGACCGCCGACCGCCGCACCGCCGCCGGACCTCACCGACCCGGACGACCTCGCCTACCTCATCTACACCTCGGGCACCACCGGCGAACCCAAGGGCGTACCGGTCAGCCACCGCACCATGGTGTTCACGCTGTCCCGGATCGCCGAGGCCTACGGACTGTCACCGTCCGACCGGGTGCTCCAGTTGGGCGCGCTGGGCTTCGACACGTCACTGGAGCAGATATTCACCCCGCTGCTCAACGGGGCGACGCTGGTGCTCGGCGGCCGGCACCCGTGGGCGCCGATCGAACTCGCCCACCGGCTGCCCGAACTCGGCATCACCGTGGCGGACCTGACGCCCACGTACTGGCACCGGCTGCTGGCGGTGCTGCCGGAGCACGGCCCCGCGGCGCACTCGCTGCGGCTGATGATCGTGGGCGGCGACACCGTCCCCGCCGAGGACTGCCGCGAGACCCTGCGCCGGCTGCCCGGCACGCGACTGCTCAACGCCTACGGGCTCACCGAGACCGGCATCACCTCCACGCTCTGCGAGGTCCGCCCCGAACTGCTGGCCGCCCCGGCGAACGCCCCCGTCCCGGTCGGGCACCCGCTGCTCGGCACCTTCGTGCACGTGCTGGACGCCCACCTGCGCCCGGTGCCGCCCGGCGAGCGGGGCGAGGTGTACATCGGCGGCCCCGGGCTGGCCCGCGGTTACTGGAAGCAACCGGAGCTGACGGCCGAACGCTTCCTCCCCGAGCCGTACGCGGGTGCCCCCGGCGGCCGGATGTACCGCACCGGCGACACCGGCCGGTGGCGGCCGGACGGCACCCTGGAGCTGATCGGCCGGGCCGACGACCAGGTGAAGATCCGCGGCTACCGGGTCGACCCGGGCGAGGTCGAGGCCGTCCTCGGCGAGCACCCGGGGGTCGGCGAGGTCCGGGTGGTGGCCGGCGAGGCCAACGGCGGCGGCCGGGCGCTCACCGCCTACTACACGGCCCGCGACGGACAGCCCGAGGACCTGCGGCAGTACCTCGCGGCCCGGCTGCCCGACCACCTGGTGCCCGGCGCCTTCGTCGCGGTCGAGCAGATGCCCGTCACCCCCAGCGGCAAGATCGACCGGATCGGGCTGACCCGCGGCTCCGGGACCCCCGCCCCGGGCCCCGCCCCCGCCGGCGGCCCCGGCACCACCGTGCAGGCCGGCCTGGCCTACCTCTGGGCGCAGATCCTCGACGTCGAGCACGTCGGCGCCGACGACGACTTCTTCGAGCTCGGCGGCAACTCGCTGCTCGCGATGGAGATGCTCGCCCGCGCCCGGATCATGTTCGGCATCGGGGTCGACCGGATCCGCACCCTCACCCGCGCCCTGCTGAAGAACCCCACCCTCGGCGCGTTCTCCGCCGTCACCCGGGACGCCCGCCGCGCCCTGCCCCCCGAGCACGGCCAGCGGATCGACTTCACCGCCGAGGCCGAACTCGGCGTACCCGTGCACCGCGCCCCCGAGCACAGCGCCCCGCGCTGGCACCAGCCCACCGACATCCTGCTGACCGGCGCCACCGGCTTCTGCGGCACCCACCTGCTGCGCGCCCTGCTGGAGACCACCGACGCCCGGGTGCACTGCCTGGTGCGCGCCCCCGACGCGGAGCACGGCCTGGAGCGGCTGCGCGCCGCCCACCAGCGCTACCTGCTCCGCGACCTGCACTCGGACCGGGTCGTCCCGGTCGTCGGCGACCTCGCCGAACCGCTGCTCGGCCTCGGCCAACGGCGCTTCGAGCAGCTCGCCGGCACCGTCGACCTGATCCACCACCTCGGCGGCCAGGTGAACTTCCTCTACCCGTACCACCAGCTGCGGGCCGCCAACGTGGCCGGCACCCGCGAGATCATCCGGCTCGCCGGGCACTCCCGGGCGATACCCGTGCACTACCTGTCCAGCATGGCCGTCCTCGCCGGGTACGGGCCGGCGGGCATCCGGCAGGTCACCGAGGAGAGCCCGCTCGCCCACGCCGACCGGCTCTCGGTCGGCTACGTGGAGAGCAAGTGGGTCGCCGAGGCGCTGCTCCACCACGCGGCGGCGGCCGGCCTGCCGGTCACCGTGCACCGGGTCAACGACGTCACCGGGGACCTGCGGCACGGCGTCATCAACCCCGGCACCGAGCTGTCCGCGATCATCCGCTACCTGTGGGACAGCGGCACCAGCCCCGACGTCGACCTGCCCCTCGACTTCGTGCCCGCCGACGTCTTCACCCGCGCCCTCGCGGTCGTCTCCACCCGCGAGCCCGCCGAGGGCCGGGTGCTGCACCTGACCAACCCCGTCCCCGCCACGCTCGGCGACCTCGCCGAACGGATCCGCTCCCGCGGCCGCCCGGTCGAGCACCTGCCGTACCGCGAGTGGGTGCGCCGGCTGATCGGCTTCGCCACCGCCAAGCCGACCCACCCGATCACCCCGTTCCTGCCGCTCTTCGTCGACCGCGCCGAAGGCACCGAGATGACCATCAGCGAGATGTACTTCCGGCCCACCTTCCCGGAGTTCACCCGCACCGCCGCGACCCGGGCGCTCACCCGGGCCGGCATCGAACTGCCGCCCGTGGACGCCGAGCTGCTCGACTTCTACCTCGACCGGCTCGAAGCCAGTGGACAACTGGAGCACGTCGCATGACCGGAACCGCACAGTGGTGGGCCGCGGTCGACCTCGGCCGCGCCCCCGCCGACGCACCGGTGGCGTTCTGCGCCGACCTCGGCCCCGGCTCGCTGGTCGCCGGCTACCGCGCCGGCGCCTTCCCGATGCCCGCCCAGGACGACTACAGCCTCTGGATGAACGAGGCCCGCTACGAGGAACAGGTCGCCGAAGGCGCCATCGCCTTACCGGAGGGAGCCGGCGAGGAGGCGTACGGCGTCGCCTGGTGGTCGCCCGACCCCAGGCCGGTCGTCCCGGTCGGCGGCGCACGCCTCGGCAGCCGGCTCTCCCGCCGGCTCCGCAACCGGGACGACTGGACGACCACCGCCGACAAGGCCTTCGGCGAGGTCGTCGACCGCTGCGCCGAGGGCCGCAGCCCGGCCTGGCTCACCCCCGAGCTGCGGACCGCACTGCGGACCCTGCACGCCCACGGCCGGGCGCACAGCATCGAGGTCTGGGACGACGGCGAACTGGTCGGCGGCGCGTTCGGCGTCCGGGTCGGGCCGGTGCTCAGCCTGGACTCCATGGTGGGCCTGCGCCCCGACGCCGCCCGGGTGGCCGTCGTCGACCTCGCCCAGCGCTTCGGCGAGAGCGGCGGCGTCCTGCTGGACGTCCAGTGGGACAGCCCGCACGTGCGGAGCCTCGGCGCGGTGCCGATGCCCCGCACCGAGTACCGGGCCCTGCTGGACGAGCACCCCCCGGCCGGCCCGCCCCCGGGCGAGGAACGCCCGGTCTCCCGCCTGGGCTGAGGCCCCCGATCAGTTGCCCCCGGGCCGGCTCCCGGGTGGGGCGAGGAGGGTGTCGGGCAGGCCCAGGCGGTCGTGGAGGGCGTGGCGGCCGGCCGGGGTGACCGCCACCGCGCGGGTGGTGCCGATCCTGGTGAACCAGCCCTCGGTCAGGGCGTGGCGGCACAGGGCCGCACCGACCGCGCCGGCCAGGTGGGGCCGGCGTTCGGTCCAGTCCAGGCAGGGCCGTACGGCGGGCCGGCGGCCGCCGGACGGGACGGTGACCCCGGTGGCGTCGAGCCAGGCCTCGCCGTCGGCGGTCAGGCGCAGGCCGTGCGTCCAGTCGAGCAGCCCCCGGGCCGTCATCGCGTCGCTGATCGCGACGCCGACCGCCCCGGCGAGGTGGTCGTAGCAGGTCCGGGCGTGGGCGAGGGCCCGCGATCGGCCGGCCGCCGCGAGCGGGGCGGGGCGTTCGGGGCGGCCGGGCGCCAGTGCGGCGAGCTGTTCGACCAGCTCGGCCACCTGCGGGTCGGCCAGCCGGACGTACCGGTGCCGGCCCTGCCGTTCCTCGGCGAGCAGGCCGCCGGCGACCAGCCGGTTCAGGTGCCCGGTCGCGGTCGGCGCGGTGACGCCGGCGTGCCGGGCCAGCTCGCCCGCCGTCCACGCCCGCCCGTCGAGCAGGGCGAGGCAGAACGCCGCCCGGGTCCCGTCCGCGAGCAGCCCGGCCACCGCCGCGAGGTCCCGGCCCGCCGTCCGTGCTCGTTCACTGTCCATCCGCCCATTCTCGACCGGTGACCCTTCGGTCCCGGCCGAACCGACGGCCCGACGGCCCGACGGCCCCTCCCGCCGCGGCCCTCGTGCACCGGCCGTCAGGCCGGTGTGCGGGGCGGCACGGGCACGGCGTCGAGCAGCGGGGCGGCCGTCTCCGGGGTACGGGGCCGCGGCTCGCCGGGGAGGAGGGCGGCGGCCGCCAGCGGGAAGACGGCGGCGAGGGCGTAGGCGGGGGCGAAGCCGTGGGCGCCGATGAGGGCGCCGGTCAGCGGCGGCACCAGGACGATCGCGGCGTGCTGGGCGAGCCCGTGGACGCCGAGCGCGCGGCCCGCCCAGTCCGGGCCGGCGTGTTCGGCGACGGCGGTGTTGTGCAGGCCGTTGGTGGAGACGGTCAGTCCGGTGGCGAGCAGCAGTGCGGCGGTGCCGAGCGGCGGTGCGGCGACCACGCCGAGGGCGAGCAGCAGGACGTCGGCGGCGGTGGCCAGGGCGAGCAGCCGCATCGGCCGCAGACGGCTGCCGACCCGGTCCGACCACCAGCCGGCGAGCAGCCGTACCCCGGCCCCGGCGAGGTTGGCGACCGCGAGGACGGTGCCGGCGGTCGCGGCCGGCCAGCCGCGTGCGGTGGTGAGGAAGACCAGGGCGAAGCCGGCCACCACGAACTGCGGGACGCAGAGCAGCGCGGCGGCTCCGTGCAGCCGCCACAGCCGGCCCCCGCGGTAGGGGCCGGGACCGCGGACCGCCCCGGCCCCCGCCGGCCGCGGCGGGTCGACGGCCAGCAGCAGGACGGCGCCGCCGGCCACCGCGCAGAGCAGGGCGCAGCAGCCGAGGGCGGCCGGGAGTCCGGCGTGTTCGGCGAGCGGCGGGAGGACGGCCGCGGCGAGGCCCACGCCCAGCGGCTGGCTGGCCTGCCGGACGCCCATGGCGATGCCGCGCCGGTGCGGCGGGAACCAGCCGATGACCAGGCGTCCGGAGGCGGAGTTGACGGAGGCTCCGCAGGCGCCCGCAAGGACGAGCAGCACGCCCAGGGCGGTGGCGCCGCGGACGGCGGCGGCCGCCGCGAGCACGGCGGCCGCCGGGAGCAGGCCCGCGGCGAGCGCGAACCGCTCGCCGCGGCGGTCGGCGACCAGGCCCCAGCCGACCATGGTGAGCAGGATGCCGAGGATCGGGCCGGAGACGAGCGTCCCGGCCCCGGCGAGCGAGAGGCCGAACTCCTTCTGGAAGGCGGGCAGGAGGGACGGCAGGCCGTAGAGCACGGTGGTCATGGCCGTCTGGCCGCCCGTCCCGATCGCGAGCATCAGCCACCGGCGGGGCGTAGGGTTCCCGGTCATGCCGGGAACCCTACGGAGCGGTCACCTGGCGGGACGGGTAATTCCGGTCCCTGAGACGCGGTGGGTCGGCGGGCGGGTCACGCCTGCCGGGAGGCGAGCGTGACGACGGTGATGTCCGAGGGTGCGCCGACCCGGACGGGCGGGCCCCAGGCGCCGGCGCCGCGGGTGACGTAGAGCTGGGTGTCGCCGTAGCGCTCCAGTCCGGCGACGGTCGGATTGGCCAGGGCGGCCAGGTAGTTGCCGGGCCAGAGCTGGCCGCCGTGGGTGTGTCCGGAGAGCTGCAGGTCGACGCCGCGGCGGACGGCCTCGTGCACGGCGACCGGCTGGTGGGCCATCAGCACGGCGGCGCGGCGGGTGTCCCGCTCGCCGAGCGCCCGGTCGTAGTCGGGGCCCTGGCCCTCGGAGGTGCCGGCGATGTCGTTGACCCCGGCCAGGTCGAAGTGGGCGAGTTCGGTCCGGGCGTTCTCCAGCGGGTGCACGCCGAGCTCGCGGACGAACTCCACCCAGGGGGCGGCGCCGGAGAAGTACTCGTGGTTGCCGGTGACGAAGTAGGCGCCGTCCCGGGCGCGCAGCAGGGCGAGCGGTTCGGCGGCGGGGCCGAGGTCGGCCACCGAGCCGTCGACCAGGTCGCCGACGATGGTGATCAGGTCGGGCTGGGTGCTGTTGATGGTGTCGACGATGCGCCGGGTGTGGGCGCGGCCGAGGATCGGGCCGAGGTGGATGTCGCTGACGACGGCGATCCGGTAGCCGTGGGCCTGCCGGGGCAGCTTGGCGAGCGGGACGGTCACGTGCTTGAGCCGCGGCCCGCGGAGGACCCCGTACGCGCCGTTGCCGACCACGGCCGCGGCGGTGGCCCCGGCGGCGACGGCCACGCCGCGGGCGACCAGCAGCCGGCGCGAGGGGTCGGCCGGCCCGCCGGCCTGCGGTGCGGCCTCCGGTTCCGCCGCGGGTCCGGCGGCGGCCGGGGCGCCGGCGGCGACCGCCACGGCCTCCGGCTGCGGTGCGGGGCGGCGACGGCCCGTGCGCAGCAGCAGCGGCCGGACGGCCTCGCCGACCAGCAGCGCCAGCACCAGGTACAGCAGGACGGCGAGCCAGAGGTAGCCGGGCCAGGCGAGCCAGCGCTCGACGGCCATCGGCAGGGCGCGGCCGCCGACCAGGGCGCCGAGCGAGAGCAGCGGGAGGACGATCAGCAGGCCCGTCCCGGTGCGGCGCCAGGCGCTGCCGGGGGCGGCGACGTCACGCACCGTCCGGCGCCAGACGTACCAGTGGACGAGGGTGAGCAGGGCGACGGCCACCAGCAGGACGAGCGCGATCATCATGCGGACAGTATCCGGGCGGCCGCGGGCGCCCGGGGCTCGGGGTGCCGTCCCGCCCGGCCGGCGGGACGGCACCCTCACGCGGGCCCTCGGCTTCGCGGTGCTGCCGTCCTCGGACGGCCGGCGTTCCGCGACCACCGGCACCACGGGCGGTGCGGCCGCGGCGGTCGGCCGTCACGCGGGCGCCGGACGGCTGTGACCCCCGTCTCCGCCGCGGGCGGCCATCCCTGGGTGACGGGCCGGTGACGCGCCGCCGATCTCGGCGGCCTGCGCCTGTGAAGCCCGGCACACGGCTGCGGCCCGCTACTGCCGCCGATAGTCGTCGCAGGGCCCCGGCCTCGCCGCCGGTCGGCGGCACTCACCCCGGACCGGCCGCCCGGCGGGGCCGATCCCCAGGTCAGCCGAGGTGTCCGGCCCGGTCCGGCGGTCACCGGCAAGGACCGTCTAAGCGTGCCGGGAGCACCCGGAGGAGGGCCGGGCGCTCCCCGCGGTCTACGACCCGGCGTAGTTTCCGAGCTCGTTGCCGCGCTTGTGCGGGTCTGCCAAGAATGTCCCGGTCGCAAGGCAGCGCGGCCCGATTCCGCCGCGCACCCCGCCCGCTCCGGCCCACCGGCCGGGGCGCCCAGGCCGTCCGCACGGCTCCGTGGGCCTGTTCCCCCCGAACACGCTTCGCGATGTCCGTGTGCCCGAAATCGGCCCCCCGACCGATGGAAGAGGTTGTCCCCCTCCATGCAGCTCCCGCTCCCCAAGAACCTGTCGCTGACGCACCGCCCGCACGCCTTCTTCGCGAGCGTGGGCACGCTGACCGTGGCCGGCACGGCGATCCTGGCGCTGGCCCTGCCGCAGGACACCTCCACCGCCGTCGCCGCCGCCCAGGTCGCCGCCGCTCCCGCCGCCACGCAGGCCGCGGCCGCCCCGGCGCAGCCCCAGGGCGACGCCCAGCCGCAGGCCGACGCGCAGGCCAAGGCGGACGCCGATGCGAAGGCCGCCGCGGACGCCAAGGCCGCCGCCGACGCCAAGGCCGCCGCCGACGCCAAGGCCGCCGCCGACGCCAAGGCCGCCGCCGATGCAAAGGCCAAGGCGCAGGCCGCCTCCCGCTCGCAGCAGCGCAGCGCCCTGAAGGCCGCGCCGACCGGCACCCCGCAGCAGATCGCCGCCCAGCTCGTGCCGGCCAACCAGCTGGGCTGCTTCAGCAACATCGTGTTCCACGAGAGCAGCTGGAACGTCCACGCCGTGAACAAGTCCTCCGGCGCGTACGGCCTGGTGCAGGCCCTGCCGGCCTCCAAGCTGGCCTCGGCCGGTGCCGACTGGCGCGACAGCGCCGCCACCCAGATCAAGTGGGGCCTCAACTACATGAACAGCCGGTACGGCAGCCCGTGCGGCGCGTGGGCCTTCTGGCAGGCGCACCACTGGTACTGATGCCGGCATCCCGCCGACCGACGCCGCGGGGCACGTGGAACCGACCACGCGCCCCGCGGCGTCCGTGTTCCACCGGAAATCCGACCCGTCACCGGACGCGGCACTCCCCGCGACCCGGGGTGACTGATTATGGCCATTCTGCATTGGAGACGTGAAGATGTCGGGTGCGATCGATCGACTCTGCCCGCATTTGGAGCGATTGGGTCCGCTTAGGGACATTGCGGGGGCCTGTAGACCTCTTTAGCCTCCCCGCCATGGCTACCCTCATCTCCGTCGTGCTCCCCGCCCACGACCGGAACGGCCAGCTGAAGGAGTGCCTCGACGCACTGCTCGCCCAGTCGTTCCGCGACTTCGAGGTCGTCCTCGTCGTCGACACCTCGCCGGACTGCTCCGAGCGCCTCGCCGACGCCTACGGCCTGCGCGACCCCCGGGTCACCGTGCTGCGGCTGAACGCGGCGGTCGGGATCGGCCGCGCCCGCAACGCCGGCGCCGCCCGCGCCACCGGCGACTACCTGCTCTTCCTCGACAGCGACCACCTGCTCGACGAGGACGCCTTCGCCGCGCTCGCCGAGCGGCTGGAGCAGACCGGCGAGGTGGACGTCCTCCAGTTCGGCCACAGCCGGTTCTACCGCGACAAGGTGTGGCCCGGCGGCGCCGAGCGGGTGCTCGCCGAGGCCGGGCCCGAGGTCACCACGGCCGCCGAGCGGCCCGCCCTGCTCGGCACCCCGCCGCTGGTCTGGGACCGCCTGCTGCGCCGCGGCACCGCGCCCGCCTTCCCCGACGGCCACTACGACGAGGTCCCGGTGGTGCACGCCGCGATGCTGGCCGCCCGCCGGGTCGCCGTGCTGCCTCGCGAGTGCGTCACCATCCGCCGCCGGCACACCCTGAACCCGATCGGTTCGCCCGGTGCCAGCCAGTTCGACCTGTTCGACCAGTACGCCCGCAGCTTCGAGCTGCTCGCCGCCTCCCCGGACGCCGCCGCGCTGTGGCCGCAGCTGTTCACCCGGATGGTCCGGCACTACCTCTTCGTCTTCGACCTCGCGGGCTGCGTGGACCGCGGCGAGCGGCCGCAGTTCTTCCAGCGCGCCTCCGAGCACTACCGCGGCTACCAGCCGGAGGGCTACCGGCGGCCGGACGGCCGCGAGGGCGTCAAGTTCTCGCTGCTCTCCGGCGGCGCCTACGCCGCCTTCGAGGTCGCCAAGCTGTCGCACATCGCCCGCGGAGCCGTGACCGGCCGCCGGTAGGAGCCGTACGCCGAGGCGCTCGGGTGGTCACACCGGGGACGCGTGGGGCGGCACGTGCCCCACGGGGTGGATCCTCCGCCCCTCGCGATGCACCCGCCTCAGACGTGCGCGGTGCCGCCGTCGGCCGCCATCGCCGCGGCGATCCGCCGGCCGGTCCCGCGCCACTCCTCGGCGGGCACCTTCGGCAGCAGGTCGTCCCAGACCGGGAGCAGGCTGCCGCGCAGCTGCATCATCCCGGCGGGCCGGGCGATCAGCCAGACGTGCAGGTGGGCGGCGCCGTCGCCCCACTTGTTCTGGTGCACCCGGGCGATCCCGCCGAGCGACATCACGGCCCGCTCCACCCGCTGCAGCATCGGGCCGAGCTCGGCCGCCCGCTCCGCCGGCAGGTCGGCGAGGTCGTGGTGGGCGCGCGGCTGCAGCAGCACGATCGCCGGGACGGCGGCCGGCTCGTCCGGGCCGGAGAGCCGCCAGTGCTCGTCCGTCCACAGGAAGTCCCCGTCGGGCCGGCCGCACTGGCTGCAGTCCGCGGGCCCGTCCTCGCCGTCCCGGGGCGGCTCGGGCAGTTCGGGCGCCTTCAGCGCCTTGACCGTGATGTCGCCCTCGAACGGGAAGATGTCCCAACCCGGCATGCCGTCCGCGGGGAAGGGCACGGACTCGCCGATCGGCAGCCGGGCGAGGTACGGGTTCGCATGATCGTCGCTCATGGGCCGAGTCTGCCGGATGACACCCCGTCACCCCACGGCCGGGGTCGGCAGCGCGGGCCCGCCGGTTTGCAATGATCGCCCCATGGCCACCGGACTGGAACGCGCCCTGACCGCCGCCCTGCGGGGCGAGGTGCGCTTCGGCACCGCCGAACGCGCCGTCTACGGCCACGACGCGTCCAACTACCGGCACGTGCCGCGCGGTGTGGTCAAGCCTGCCGACCTGGACGACGTCCGGGCCGCCGTCGCACTCTGCCGCGAGTTCGGCGTGCCGGTGGTACCGCGCGGCTCGGGCACCAGCATCGGCGGCCAGGCGATCGGCCCCGGGGCGGTCGTGCTGGACTTCCGCCGCCGGCTGGGGCGGGTGCTCGCGGTCGACCCGGACGCCCGCACCGCCCGCGTCGAGCCCGGCACCGTCCTGGACGACCTGCAGCGGGCCGCCCGCCCGTACGGGCTGCGCTTCGGCCCGGACCCGTCCACGCACAGCCGCTGCACCCTCGGCGGCATGATCGGCAACAACGCCTGCGGCTCGCACTCGGTGGCGTGGGGCCGCACCTCGGACAACGTGCACGCCCTCGACGTGCTGCTCGCCGACGGCACCGAGTTCACCGCCGCCGGGCCGCTGGACGCCGCCGCCCGCGCCGCGCTGCGCGAACTGCCCGGCCGCGAGGGCGCCCTGCACCGCGCCCTGCAGGACCTCGCCGGCGGCCACCTGGCCCTGCTGCGGCAGGCCATGCCCGCGCTGCCCCGGCGAGGCTCCGGCTACCCGCTCGACGCCCTGCTGCCCGAGCAGGGCTACGACCTGGCCCGGGCCCTCACCGGCACCCTGGGCAGCTGCGCCGTGCTGCTCGGCGCGACCGTCCGACTGGTGCCCGACCCTCCGGCCCGCGCCCTGGTGGTCACCGGCCACCCCGACGAGAGCGCCGCCGCCGACGCCGTGCCCGCCCTGCTGCCGCTGGGCCCGCTCACCGTCGAGGGGATGTCCGCCGACCTGGTCGCCGCCCTGCTCGCGGCCGGCCGCCGCCCGGCCGCGCTCGACCGGCTGCCCGAGGGCGGCTGCTGGCTCTTCCTGGAGACCGGCGGCGACACCCCGGCCGCCGCCCGGGACGCCGCGCGGGCCCTCACCGACGCCGTCCGGCGCACCGGCGGCGCCACCGCCGTGGTGGTCACCGACCCCGCCGAGCAGCGTGCCCTCTGGCGCATCCGGGAGACCGGCGCGGGCATCGTCACCCGCCTCCCCGACGGCGGCGAGGCCTGGCCCGGCTGGGAGGACTCCGCCGTCCCCGTCGAGCACCTCGGCGACTACCTGCGCGCGCTGCGCGGTCTGCTCGCCCGGCACCGGCTGCGCGGCGTCCCGTACGGGCACTTCGGCGAGGGCTGCGTCCACCTGCGGCTGGACTTCCCGCTCACCGAACCCGCCCGGCTGCCCGCCTTCCGGTCCTTCCTGGAGGAGGCCGCGGACCTGTGCGTCTCGTACGGCGGCTCGCTCTCCGGCGAGCACGGCGACGGCCAGGCCCGGGCCGAGCTGCTGCCCCGGATGTACCCGCCGGAGGTCCTGGAGCTGTTCCGCCGCTTCAAGGGCGTCTGGGACCCGGACGGTCTGCTCAACCCCGGCGTGCTGGTCGGCCCCCGGCCGCTCGACGCCGACCTGCGCTTCCCCGGCCGGGACCTGCCGGTCACCCTGCCGCTCGCGGAGGACGGCGGCAGCCTGCTGAAGGCCGTGCACCGCTGCGTCGGCGTCGCCGCCTGCACGGACACCTCCACCGGGGTGATGTGCCCGAGCTACATGGCCACCGGCGAGGAGCGGCACTCCACCCGCGGCCGGGCCCGGCTGCTCGCCGAGATGCTGCGCGGCGAACTCGTCACCGACGGCTGGCGCTCGGAGGAGGTCCGCGAGGCGCTCGACCTCTGCCTCGGCTGCAAGGGCTGCGCGAGCGACTGCCCGGTCCATGTCGACATGGCGACCTACAAGGCCGAGTTCCTGCACCGGCACTACCGGTGGCGGCCGCGCCCGGCCTCCCACCTCGCGCTCGGCTGGCTGCCGCTCTGGCTGCGCGGCGCCGCCCTCGCCCCGCGGCTCGCCGACCGGCTGCTGCGCTCCGGGCCCGGCGGCGCCGCCCTCAAGCGGCTCGGCGGGATCGACCCCCGGCGCGCCCTGCCCGCACTGCCGGAACAGACCTTCACCGCCTGGTTCCGCGACTGGCGGGCCGCGCATCCCGTCCGGCCCGGGGCGCAGCCGGTGCTGCTCTGGCCGGACAGCATGGCGGAGCTGCTCGACCCGGAGCCCGCCCGCGCCGCCGTGGAGGTGCTGGAGCACCTGGGCTTCGAGGTGCGGCTGCCCTCCGGCCCGGTCTGCTGCGGGCTCACCCTGCTCTCCACCGGCCAACTCGGCCTCGCCCGGCGGGTGATGCGGCGCAGCCTGCGGGCCGTCCCGCCCGGGCTGCCGGTGGTCGGCCTGGAGCCGAGCTGCACCGCGGCGCTGCGCGAGGAGCTGCCCCGCCTGCTCGGCCCAGAGGCCGGCGAACTGCCGTCCCGGGTCCGGACGTTCGCCGAGTTCCTGGACGGCAGCGGGGTCGCGCTGCCTCGGCTGGAGGCTGACGCGGTCACCCAGGTGCACTGCCACCAGCACGCCGTCCTCGGCACCGCGGCCGACCGGAGCGTGGAACGGCGGATGGGGGTGCGCAACGAGGTGCTGGACTCCGGCTGCTGCGGCCTGGCCGGCAACTTCGGCATGGAGCGCGGGCACTGGGAGGTGTCGGTGGCGGCGGCGGAGCGGGTGCTGCTGCCGGCGGTGCGCGGGGCCGCCCCGGAGACGGTGGTGCTCGCCGACGGCCTGAGCTGCCGCACCCAGATCGCCCAACTCGCGGACGGGCGCCGGGCCGTCCACCTGGCGGAGCTGGTCCGGCGGGCGATCCGCGAGGCGCGGTAGCCGGGTCCGGAACACCGGTGCACGGTCGTGGCGCGGGCGGCGGGGCGCCGCCACAATGACACGGTGACGATCTCCACCGCCGAGGCGGACACCATCCTCGCCGACCACTTCGCTCCCTGGGTGCAGGCGCTCAAGCTCTCCGTCACCGAGACCGGTGACCGGCACGCCGTGCTCCGGCTGCCCTGGTCGGACGAACTCACCCGCGAGGGCGGCGGCCTGAGCGGCCAGGCGCTGATGGCGGCCGCCGACACGGCGACCGTGGTCGCCGTCTCCGCGGCCCGCGGCGGCTTCGGCCCGATGACCACGATCCAGCAGTCGACCACCTTCCAGCGCGCGGTGGTCGGCGCGGACGTCCTGGTGACCGCCCGGATCACCAAGCTGGGCCGCCGGCTCGCCTTCGTGGACGTGGTGATGACGGCCGAGGGCGAGGAGGAGCCGGCCGCGCACGCCAGCACCGTCTACGCCTTCCCCGGCTGATCACGTCCGACCCCTACTCACCGGGCCTACCGCGCAGTAGCCTCACCGGGCCGCACCCCACTGCGGCCCCCACCACCCCTGGAGGCCCGATGCGCTCACCCCTGCCCGGAGGCGTCAGACTCGCCGTCGCCGCAGCCCTGTTCACCGCCACCGCGCTCGGCCTGACGGCCGCTCCGGCCGCCGCGGCCGAGCACCGCCCCGTCCCCGCCGACGTGCCGCGCTGGTACCTGGCCCTCGGCGACTCGCTCGCCGCCGGCTACCAGACCACCCCGGACGGCGGCCGGGTGGTCGGCCGCGGCTACGCCCAGGACATCGCCCGGGTGCTGGGCGAGCGGGCCGCCGCCCGCCACCGCCCGTTCGACTTCACCGACCTGGGCTGCCCGGGCGAGACCACCGGCACCATGGCGAACGGCGGCTGCCCCTGGCCGCACCCCTGGACGGACTCCCAACTCGCCGCCGCCGAACGCTTCCTGCGCGAGCACCGGAAGGACCGGGTGCTGGTGACGATCGACATCGGCGCCAACGACGTGAACCGCTGCGCGAGCGGCGGCACCATCGACCTGCCGTGCGCCCTGCAGGGCATCGCCACCGCGGGCCGCGGCCTGTCCGACATCCTCGGCCGGCTGCAGGCGGCGGCCGGACCGCGCACCCGGATCGTCGGCATGAACCTCTACGACCCCTTCCTCGCCGCCTGGTTGACCGGCGAGCAGGGCAGGGCGACCGCCGCGATGTCACTGCCGCTCTCGCACGCGCTGAACGCCGCGATCGGCATCGCCGACGCGGCGCACGGGGTGCCGACGGCGGACGTCGCCCGGGCCTTCGACACCGACGAGCTGCGCCCGGTGCCCTTCAACGGCACCCGGGTGCCGCTGAACGTGGCCCGCATCATGCAGTGGACCAACATGGCGCGCGGCGACATCCACGCCAACGACGCCGGCTACCAGGTGATCGCCGACACCTTCCTGGCCCGGCTCTGAGCAGCGGCCGGCCGGGCGGCACCCCCACCGCCCGGCCGGCCCGCGCGACCCGCGGTCCCGCTACTGCGGCCCCTCCTCGGCGCAGATGGTGGTGACGAACTCGGCGACCCGCTCCTGCGGCATGTGCCGGGCGATGTCCGCCTCGCTGATCATGCCGACCAGCTTGTGGTCGGGGTGGTTGATCACCGGCAGGCGGCGGACGAGGTGCTGCTCCATGACCCGCAGGACCTGTTCGGCGTCCTCGTCCTCCTCGATCACCATGGGCCGCCCGACGGCGAGGTCGACGGCCCTGACCTTCGTCGGGTCGAGACCGTCGGCGACGCACTTCAGCACGATGTCCCGGTCGGTGAGGATGCCCAGCAGCTTCTGGTTCTCACCGCAGATCGGCAGCGCGCCGACCCCGCGGTCCTTCATGATCCTGGCCGCGTCGGCCAGCGTTTCGAACTCCCCCACGCACTCGGCGCCCGGGTGCATGATCTCTCCGGCTGTCGTCATGGTCAGGCCTCCCGCCGTGCCTCAGACCCCCGTCCCTCCATCGTGGTCCCGGCTCCGCGGGGCCGCCACCTCGGGCCGCGAGCCGTTCACCGCGTCGCCGGGGTCCTCCAGCGGGTCACGGGCCAACACCTCGTCCAGCGCCGGGAGATCGGGCAGCTCCAGCTGTTCGGGGCCGGGCGCGGCGGCCGGCTCGGGGGCCGGCGCCGGCTTCTCGGTGACGCTGTCGAGGAAACGGAGCAGCTCCACCGGGAAGGGCAGCACCAGCGTGGAGTTCTTCTCCGCGGCGACCTCCACCACGGTCTGCAGCAGCCGCAGTTGGAGTGCCGCCGGGGTGGCGCTCATGATCGCGGCCGCCTCCGAGAGCCGGGCCGAGGCCTGGTACTCGCCGTCCGCGGTGATGATCCGCGCCCGGCGCTCCCGTTCCGCCTCCGCCTGCCGCGACATCGAGCGCTTCATCGACTCCGGCAGGGCGACGTCCTTGATCTCCACCCGGTCGATCTCGATGCCCCAGCCCAGCGCCGGGCTGTCGAGCATCAGCTCCAGGCCCTGGTTCAGCGGCTCGCGGTTGGCCAGCAGCTCGTCCAGTTCGCTCTTGCCGATGATCGACCGGAGCGAGGTCTGGGCGACCTGGGAGATCGCGAAGTTGTAGTCCTGCACGTTGACGGTGGCCTTCACCGGGTCGACGACCCGGTAGTAGACGACGGCGTCGACCCGGACGGTCACGTTGTCGCGGGTGATGCCCTCCTGTGCGGGGATCGGCATCGTGACGATCTGCACGTTCACCCGCTTCAGCCGGTCGGCGATCGGCATGAGCCAGGCCAGGCCCGGGTCCCGCACGTCCTCCAGCACCCGGCCGAACCTGAACACCACACCCCGCTGGTACTGCTGCACCACCCGGATGCTCACCCCGGCCCACACGGCAAGGACGATCAGCGCGCCCAGAATCGCGTCGAGAATGATCATTGCGTCACCTCGGGCACACGCAGGGACCCCGCTCTCCACGCTACTCCGATGTCCACCGGCCGCCCGGCTCCGGCCCTCCGGCCCGCCCGCAGCGCCTACGATCTCGGGCATGGAGCCGCCCTCACCGCCGCCCTCCGGCGCCCCGGACCGCCGCCGGCCGACGCCGCTCCCCGCGGCCCCGGACCCGCAGGCCCCGGACCATCCGGCCGCCGCGGCCGCCGCGAGCCGAGGCCTCGCCGACCTGGACGCGACGGTCACCCACTGCCGGGCCTGCCCGCGGCTGGTCGCCTGGCGCGAGGAGGCCGCCCGGACGAAGCGGCGCGCCTACCTGCAGGACGAGTACTGGGCCCGGCCGATCCCCGGCTTCGGGCCGGCCGACGCCGCCCTGGTGATCGTCGGGCTCGCCCCGGCCGCGCACGGCGCCAACCGGACCGGCCGGATCTTCACCGGCGACCCGTCCGGCGACCTGCTGTACGCCGCCCTGCACGAGCTCGGGCTGGCCTCGCAGCCGCACTCCACCTGGCGGGACGACGGGATGGAGCTGTACGGGGTGCGGATCACCGACCCGGTGCGGTGCTGCCCGCCGGAGAACCGGCCGACCCGGGAGGAGCGGGACACCTGCCGGCCCTGGATCGCCCGCGAGTTCGACTACCTGCGGCCGACCGTCCGCGCGGTGGTCGCCCTCGGCGGGTTCGCCTGGGAGGCCGTCCTGCCCGCCCTCGCCGCCGCCGGCCGGACGGTTCCCCGCCCCCGGCCGGTCTTCGGGCACGGCGCCCGCGCCACCCTGCCGGCGGCGGACGGCGGCCCGCCGCTGGAGCTCTTCGGCTGCTACCACGTGAGCCCCCGCAACACGTACACCGGCCGCCTCACCCCGGCGATGGTCCGCGACCTCCTGGCGACGGCCGCGGGCACGGCCGGCCTGCTCTGACCCGGCCGGGACGCCCGCGGCCGCGCGAGCGGAGCCGTTCAGAAGGCCGCCGGCTCGCCCGCCCTGCGCCAGACCTCCGGGAGGCGGGCCCGGTCGGCGGCCGCGGCCGCGAGCTGGCGGTCGTAGAGGACGCCGTAGGCGAAGGCGTGCTGCGGGTCCGCCGCGGCGAGGGCGTGCAGGGTGCGGCCGGCGAGGACGGCGTCCTGGTGGGTGCCGAGGAGGTCCTGGAGGTCCTTCATCCGGCGGGTGAACCGCTCGGCGGCCGGGCCGGCCGGCTCGCCGGCGTAGCGGGCGCGCTTGGCGGCCTTTCGGGCCTCGTGCAGGGCGGCGGCGGCCTCGCCGGGTGCGGCACCGCCGGCCCGCTCGATCCGGCGGGCGGTGCGGCGCTGCTGGCGGCGGGCGACCCGGGCCAGCTCGCTCGCCGCGGGGCGGTCGGCGCGGGCGGTGAAGCGCGGTTCGGCGACCAGGCCGCGCAGGGCGGCGAGCAGCGCGGGGAAGCCCGGTCCGTCCAGGGCGGCGAGCGCCTCGGGACGGGCGTCGGCGGTGCGCTCGGCGGCCCAGGCGGCGAGGGCGGCGGCGACCTCGTCCGGCCGGCAGTCCTCGGGCAGGGTGCGGGCCTCGGCGGTGAGCCGCTCGGCGAGGACCTCGGTGTCCCGGGCGGCGCCGAGGGCCGCGGCGAGGTCCTTGAGCGCGGTGACGAGGGCGGTGGTGTCGGCACCGATCAGCGGCCGGTAGGCCTGCAGGGTGCTGCGCAGCCGGCGGCAGGTGACCCGCATCCGGTGGACGGCGTCCGGTTCGTCGGCGCGGACGGCCGCCGCGAGGCCGGCGAGGGTCCCGGTCTGCCCGGCGATCCAGGCGCCGAGGACCGTGCCGGCGGTGGGCTCGGCTCCGTGCGGCACGCTGACCACCCTCTTCCCGGGGTGTCCAGGGTATGCCCGCGGGGGCGCGGAGCGGGCCTCCCTGACGCCGCGTCACCCGCCCGGACGCTTACACCGTCCTGATCCACGACCTGGCATACTCGCTGTCCATGACCGAGAGCCGGGCGACGAGGGTTCTGCGGGCCGCGGTGTTCACCGCCCTCGCGGTGCCGCTCGCTGCCCTGGGCCAGGTCGTGCTGACGGGTCGGCCGCTGCCGCTGACGCTGGTCCTGGCGTGCACCGCGGCCGTGTTCCTGGTGGCCGTGGCGCTGGACGGCGCGCGGCACGGCCTCGGGCGGCTGACGGCGGTGATGGTCCCCGTCGAGCTGCTGCTGAACACCGCGTTCAACCTGGGTCAGGACGGCTGCACGACGGTCGCCGCCCGGTCGCACGGGGTGGATCTGCTGGTCTGCGGCGGCGGTTCGGTGGACGGCAGTCCGATGCTGTCCGGTCTCGCCGGGCAGTCCGCCGGTTCGCTGCGGCTGCTGGTGCTGCTGGCGCACCTGGCGCTGGCGCTCGCCGCGGCGCTGTGGCTGCGCCTGGGCGCGGCCGCGATCGGCGGTGCGGCACAGGTGCTGCGCACGCTGCGGGCGGTGGCCGGGACGGTCGCCTGGCGCCTGCTGTCGGTCCTCGCGCCGCTGCCGGCCTGCCCGGCCGAGCTGGCGCCCTCGCCGGACGCGCGGGAGCCGCTGCCCCGCCCGGAGTCCGTCGTTCCCTCGCCGGCGCCGCGCCGCGGCCCGCCGGTGTTCGCGCTCGCCCGCTGACGGCACTGCCGCCGGGCGGGCGGGCCCCGCGTGCCTTCCCCCTTCTCTTTTCTCCGGTGCACCGCTGCGCGGCCGCGCGGCCCGGTGGTGCGCCCGTACGCGAGGATTCGACGGATCATCATGAGCACCCAGCCCCAGCAGTCCCGTACCTCGGCCCGTGAGCGCCTGCAGGAGGCCCACCGCCGGGAGAAGAAGGCGGCCGCGCTGCGGCGCCGTACCGTCGTCGCGGTGAGCGTCGTGGCGGCACTGGCCGTGGTGGGCGGCACGGTGGCGGCGATCGCCACGGCCACCTCCTCGGACGCGGACCCGGCGGCCTCGGCGCCGCTGACGGTGCCGGCCAACACCACCGGTCAGGACGGCACGGTGGTGGTGTACGGCAAGGCCGACGCCCCGCACACCCTGCAGGTGTACGAGGACTTCCGCTGCCCGGTCTGCAAGCAGTTCGAGGCCTCCGCGGGCAAGTCGGTCCAGCAGCTCGCGGACAGCGGCCAGTACAAGATCGAGTACCACCTGGCGGCGTTCCTGGACAAGAACCTCGGCGGCAAGGGTTCGCGGACGGCACTGGCCGCCGCCGGGGCCGCGCTGAACGAGGGCGTGGACAAGTTCAAGCAGTTCCACGACGTGCTGTACGCCAACCAGCCCGACGAGCGCGAGGACGGCTTCGGGGACGTCAACCGGATCCTGGAGCTGGCCGACAAGGTGCCGGGGCTGAAGACGGCGGCGTTCACCAAGGCGGTCACCGAGGGCGCCTACCGGCCGTGGGCGGCCAAGGTGGACGCGGCGTTCTCGGCCAGCGGCGCCCAGGGCACCCCGACGGTGGTGCTCGACGGCAAGGTGCTGAACGTCTTCGGCGACGACGGCAAGCCGGTGACGGGCGAGCAGTGGGCGGCGCTGGTCCGCAAGACGACCGGGGGCTGAGATGGTGTCCGGTGCGACGATCGGTGCCGGGCGGGGCCTGGCCCGGCTGCTGGTGGTCGGCGGTCTGCTGGGCCTGGCGGCCTCGGCGGTGCTGACCTTCGACAAGCTGCGGATGCTGGAGAACCCGGCCTACCGGCCCGGCTGCAGCATCAACCCGGTGATCAGCTGCGGTTCGGTGATGCGCACCGACCAGGCGTCGGTCTTCGGCTTCCCGAACCCGCTGCTCGGCCTGGCCGCGTTCGCCGTCCTGATCGCGGCCGGCGCGGGCCTGCTGGCCGGTGCCCGCTACCGCCGCTGGTACTGGCTGGGCCTGCAGGCCGGCGCCCTCGCCGGACTGGGCTTCACCGTCTGGCTGATCACCCAGGCGCTGTACGAGATCGGCGCGCTCTGCCCGTACTGCATGGTCGTGTGGGCCGTGGTCGGGCCGCTGGCCTGGTACCTCACCCTGCACAACCTGCGGACGGGCGTCCTGCCGGCCCCGCGCTGGTGGCCGTCGGTGGCCCGCCACCACTGGGTGGTGCCGGCCCTCTGGTACCTCGGCATCGCCCTGCTGGTGCTGAACAGGTTCTGGTACTACTGGCGCACACTGATCTGAGCACCGGTCCCGACGGCTCCCACCTGCGGTTTCCCGGGTGGGAGCCATCGGTACGTCTCCCCTGGCCGCCTACGGGCCGTCCGGGGTGCGGTCAGCGCACGCGGACGTACTGGTCGCCCTTGAAGAAGTACAGGTCACCGGTGCCGCCGGGGACGCGGCAGGCGTCGTCGACGCCCTTGGCGAAGACGCCGTCGATGCCCCAGAGCGACGCCAGGCTCTTGGGGCCCGAGGTGATCTTCTCGTCGCGGGTGCGGTAGAGCACGTACTGGTCGTCCTTGAACAGGTACAGGCTGGTCGGCTCGCCGGGCACACTGCAGGCCGCGCTGATGCCGTTGGCGAAGGCGGTGCCCTTGAGGCCGGCCCAGCCGTCCGTGAGGCTCTTGGGGCCGGAGGCGATCTTCTCGTCGCCGGTGCGGTAGCGCAGGTACTGGTCGCCCTTGAACAGGTAGACGTCGGTGGTGTTGTCCGGGACGAGGGAGGCGGCGTCGATCCCGTTGGCGAAGGCGGTCCCCTTGAGGCCGGCCCAGCCGTCCGCGAGGCTCTTGGGGCCCGAGGCGATCTTCTCCTCGGCGACCTTGTAGCGCAGGTACTGGTCGCCCTTGAACAGGTACAGGTCGGTGGCGTTGTCCGGCACGCCGCACACGGCGTCGATGCCGGAGGCGAACGCGGTGCCCTTCAGGGCCGGCCAGCCGTTCGACAGTGTCTTCGCCTGGAGGGTCGCGGGCGCGGAGGACGTCGCGCCGGCCGCCGTCGCCCCGTTGACCTCACGCGTGAGCACCGAACTCCAGGGGCACCAGATGCAGCCGGGCAGGAAGGCGCCGCAGGCCTCGTCGAGGTGGTCCTCGACGTACGTGGGGCCGGCGTCGCACACCTCGATGGCCATCTCGAAGAAGCTGATGGTGGTCGGGTCCAGGTGGTAGCTCCAGCCCGGGTTGTAGGAGGCGGGCCGCTTGATGAGCCGGCCGAGCACATGGATCCTGTCCTTCTGCTCGCCGCGGAGGATCTTGCGCGCCTCCTCGATCTTCGCGTCGTCGGTCAGCCGGAAGACGAACTCGTCCGAAGCGGGCTGGCACGTGAACGCGAAGTAGGCCTCGGCCATCGGATGCCCCTCTCAGTCATTTGTGCACGCACGGTCGGGCGTGACGCAACACCCAACGACGCCTGACCGGCGCGGTTACGCCGGTACCGGCATCCGGCGGCGCGAGCGGGCGGGCGGCCGGGCCGGGGCGGTGGCGGCGCAGGACGAGGCCGAGGAGGCGGTCGGCGGGGACGGGCCCGAGGGTGCGGGAGTCGATGCTCGCGGCGCGGTTGTCGCCGAGCACGACCACCGTGCCGGGCGGCACCACCGCACCGGCGGCGCAGGCGGCGACGGCGGCCGGCATCGGGTCACCCGGCAGGGCGGCGACCCGTTTGACCATCCAGCGGCGCGGCCGGCCGGTGCCGGGGGCGGGCCAGCCGCCGGACGGGTCGGGGCGTTCCACGATCACCAGGGCGCCCGCCCGCAGGGCGCGCAGCCCGGCCCGCCGGCCGATCAGCACGTCGCCGGCCCGCAGGGTGGGCTGCATGCTCACCCCTTCGACGGTGATCAGCAGGCGGCGCCGGACGGCGACCAGGCAGGCGGCGGCCGCGACCAGCAGGGCGGCCGCGGCGGCGAGGAGCGTCGAGGTCACCGTGCGCTCCCGGCGGTGTAGCCCTCGGCCTGCCGGCGGAAGAGCCCGGCGTAGGTGCCGTCGGCGGCGATCAGCTCCTCGTGGGTGCCGTGTTCGGCGACGGTGCCCTCGCGCAGGACGGCGATCAGGTCGGCCTCCCGGGCGGTGCCGAGGCGGTGCGAGATCATCAGGCCGGTGCGCCCGTGCCGGTGTCGGCGCAGCAGCCGCTGGACCTCGTACTCGGCGGCGGGGTCGAGGCCGGCCGTCGGCTCGTCGAGGATCAGCAGGTCGGGGCCGCGCCGCATCATGGCGCGGGCCAGCGCGACCCGTTGCCACTGTCCGCCGGAGAGTTCGACGCCCTCCTCGGGGTGGTCAGGGTCCTGGAGGAAGGCGCGGCCGAGCATGGTGTCGCCGCCCTGCGGGAGGCTCGCCAGCAGTCCGTCGGCGCCGGCTTCGGCGGCGGCCTGCCGGACGCGGCCCGGGTCGGCGGTGCGGACGTCGCCGAGGGCGATGTTCTCGGCGGCGGTCAGGTCGTAGCGCATGAAGTCCTGGAAGACCGCGCTGATCCGCTCCCGGAGCTCCTCGGGTGCGAAGTGGCGGATGTCGGTGCCGTCCCAGAGCACGGCGCCGCGGGTCGGGTCGTAGAAGCGGAGCAGCAGCTTGACGAGGGTGCTCTTGCCGGCGCCGTTGTCGCCGACCAGGGCGAGCGAGCGGCCGGCGGGCAGGGTGAGGCTGACGCCGCGCAGCACCCAGTCGTGCCGGTCGGAGTAGCGGAACCAGACGTCGCGCAGTTCGAGGCCGTGCCGCAGCGGCGGGGCCGGCCGGACCGGGGCGAGGGCGGGCAGGTCCACGGGTTCGGCGAGGACGTCGAGGTACTGCCCGAAGAGGGCGAGCTTCTGCTGGGCGAGGGCGGCGAGCGCCGCGGCGGTGCCGATGCCGCCCTGGACGGCTGCGACCGCCGCGACGAACACCGAGACGTCGCCGACGGTGAGTTCGCCGCGGGCCGCCGCGCGGACGGCCCAGACCAGCCCGGCCGCGGAGACGGCGGCGGACACCAGGGCGGGCGCGCCCTGCAGCAGGGCGGCCCGCTGTTCGGTGCGGCGGTTGGCGGCGTCGACCACGGCGCGGTCGGCCCGCATCCGGGCCCGGAAGTACGGGCCGAGCCCGAACAGCCGCAGTTCCTTGGCGGCCTGCACGTCGCCGAGCAGCTGCCCGTAGAACATCTCCCGCCGCTCGTACGGGGTGATCCGCAGTGCGGTGCCGACCCAGGCCCGGGAGAGCCGGAACTCGGTGGCCAGCACGGGCACGGAGGCGAGCAGGACGAGCAGCGCGAGGACCGGTCCGATCGCGGCGAGGGTGGCGACGAACCCGGCGGTGGTGAGGGCCGTCCGGAGCAGGCCGACCGCGCCGAGGACGATCTGCGGCGGGGCCTCCTGCCCGCACTGCTGGGCGAGCCGGAGCCGGTCGAGCCGGGCCGGGTCCTCGAACCGGGCCAGCCCGACCGTGGAATTGACGGCCGCGTAGAGCCGGTCCTGGGCCTCGACGGCGATCCGGCGGGCGAGTTCGCCGCGGACGAGCTGCTCGACGTGCGGCAGGACGGCTGCGGCGACGCCGGTGGCGACCAGGCCGGCGACGGGCAGCGGCAGGCCGGAGGGGTGCGGCGCGGTGAGCCCGTCCAGCACGGTCCGCATCAGCCAGGCCGCGGCGACGGGCACCACGGCGACGGCTGCGGCGGTCAGCAGGCAGCCGAGCAGGGCCGCCGGGGCGGTGCGGACGGCGAGGCCGAGGACGGCGCGGAGTGCGGCGAGGCGGCGCCTCATGCCGGCACCGGGCCGGCCATCTCCCGCAGGTCGCGGTGGAGCACGTGCAGGGTGCCGTCGCCGTCCAGCCGGGCGACGACCGGGAATCCGCCGACGCCGAGCGCGTCCACGACGTCCTGGGCGCCGCCGTCGGTGACGACGGTGGCGACCTCGGCGAGGGCGTCGACGTACTGCTGCTGGCCGGCGCCGGGGGTGACCACGGCGAGGACGCTGCCCGCGGCCGGGCCGTCCTCGCGGAGGCGGCCGGTGAATTCGGGGAGCAGTTCGGCGCAGGGCGGGCAGCCGGGTGCGAAGAAGGCGACCAGGGCGGGCGTGGTGAGGGTGTCCCGGGTGACCGTGGAACCGTCGACGGCGGTCACCGAGAAGGGGCCGGCGGTCGCGCCGATGCTGGCGGCGTCCGCGAGGCCGTGCGGGCCGGCGGGCCGTGCGGCCGTGGCGGGCTGCGCGTTGAGCCGGCGGACGATCCCGAAGGTGAGCACGAGGTTGAGCAGGCCGAGTGCGCCCAGCAGCACGACGGCCGAGACCAGTACGGGCATTTCGGGGCTCCTATCGGGAGGGGGCGAAGAGGGCGGCGAGATCGTCGAGGGTGGCGGTGACCAGCGCGGCCAGGGCGCCGGCGCCGCCCGCCAGCAGCAGGGCGGCGGCCTGCGCGCCGCCGTCCGGGGCCGGCCGGTGGGCGGCGGCGAGCGCGGTCAGCGCGGCGGCGGTGAGCAGCAGGTTGCGGACCAGGTGGCGCCGGCCGAGCGGCACGGCGGTGGCCCCGAAGCAGGGGCAGCCGACCACCGCGCCGCGGCGCAGGGTGACCGCGACCGAGGCGGTGAGGCCGGCGAGCAGTCCGACCGCGAGCAGCAGGCCGGCCGTGGCCGTCGCCGGCAGCGCCAGCAGCGGGGGCAGCGCGGTCTCGGCCGCGGCCACCAGCAGGGCGGTGCGCCGGACCCGTCCCGCGGGCACCAGCCGCATGCCGCGCAGCGCGTCCTCGAAGGCGGTGAACGCGGCGCGCCCGCGCACCTTGGAGACCGCGGACGCCGCGAAGACCAGGGCGAGCAGGACGCGGCAGGCGACCGCTGCGTAGTACATCGGGAGTCCTCTCCACGGGCGGCGGATCCGCAGCACGGGAACGCGGATCCGCAGCATAGGAACGGGGGATACACGGCTCGTACTGCGCGGGCGCAACGTCCGCTGTATGCCGGGCGGTTAGCGTCCACGGCGTCCGGCTGCAACCCGGTGGCCGGACGGAGTGAGGAGTACGTGATGAGCAAGCTCCAGCAGTTCGCGGACGCCGTGGCCGCCCGTTTCGCGCCGAAGATCACCGCGGACGCCACCTGGTGGTACCAGACCCGCTGCGTCAGCTCGTCCGGCTGCGGCGTCCGCAACCTGCGCCTCCAGCAGAACAAGTGCTGGGACAGCAGCTTCTGCACCGGCTGGGAGAACACCGGCAGCTGCTGCTGACGGCGGCTGCGCCCTGCGGCGCGGACGGCGGCGGCCGGCGGGCCGCCGCCGTCCGCGCCGACCCACGTGCTGTTCCAGGTAGTTGCCCGTCGTCGTTTCCGTAGCCCGAGGAGGACGTCCGTGCCGGACGGATCGGAGCCGCGGGCCCACCGCACGGTGGCCCGCAGGGTCGGCCACCATGCGCTGCCGCTGGTCTCGGCGGCGCTCGCGGTGCTGGTCGCGGCCGCCGCGGTGACGGTGCTCACCGCACTGTCCGGCCGGGCGGTGACCGACGGGATGCGCCGCCAACTGGCGGGCGACCGGCGGCTGTCGGTGTCGGTGCAGACCGAGCTCGGCGCGGCCGGGGCGCAGGCCGCGGCCGACCGCTCGGTGCGGGCGGCCTTCCACCGGGTGCTGGCGGACGTGCCGTACCGGGTCGAGACGGCCGCGCGGTCGGCGGCGCCGCTGACCGCGGCCCGGCCGGCCGGGCAGCCGGCCCTGCCCGCCGAGTCGGTGCTGCTGCCGGTGGGCCTAGCCGAGCCGGGCCGCCATGCGCAGCTGACCGCCGGGAGTTGGCCGGTCGGCGGGGCCGGCGCCGAGGTCGCGGCGGCGGTGCCCGACGAGTGGGCGCAGCGGACGGGTGTCCGCCCGGGCGACGTCCTGGTGCTCACCAGCCCGGCCAACCGCACCGTGGCGCTGCGGGTCACCGGCCGCTACCGGGCCGCGCCGCTCAGCGGTGCGTTCTGGCAGGGCCTGGCCGAGCCGGACCGCGAGGTGGAGCGGGCGGCCGCACTGGTCTCCCCCGCGGCGTTCCGTGCCGAGGCCGCGCTGGCCGACGGCGGTCTGGCCGAGTGGGTGGCGCTGCCCGAGGTGTCGCGGCTGCCGGTGTCCGAACTCGCCGGACTGCGGGCCCGTTCCGCCGCGTTCGGCACCGGCGACCCCGTCCGGTCGGTGTACCGGGAGGCCCCGCCGCCGGTCGGCGGGACGGCGATCCGCACCGCGCTGCCGGAGCTGCTGGCGGGCACCGCGCTGCCGATGCTCGCGGCCCGTTCCTCGCTGTACGTCCCGGCCACCCTGCTGACCGTGCTCGCCACCCTGACCCTCGCCCTGACGGCACGTCAACTCGCGGAGAGCAGTGCGGCGGAGACCGTGCTGCGGCTCGCCCGCGGGGCGGGCGGCGGCCGACTGCTGCTCGCCGCGGCCGGTGAGTGGGCGGCCTTCTCGCTGCCCGCCGCCCTCGCGGGAATGCTCGTCGTGGCGCCGCTGGCGATGGCCGGGGCCGGCGCCTCCACCGGCTCGGTGGTCGCGGTCGCCGCCATGCTGCTGGTGCACGGCGGGGCGGTGGTGCTGCCGGTCGCCCGGCTGGCGCTGTCCGGTGCGCGGGATGCGGCGGTGCGCGGCCGCTCGGCCCGCCGGACGGCCGTGCAGCAGGCCGGGGCCGACCTGGCCCTGCTGCTGGCGGCCGTCCTCGGCTGGCTCCAACTGCGGCACTACGGCGGCCCGGTGGCCGATCCGGCGCGGGTCGGCTTCGACACCTGGGCCGATCCGGTGCTGGTCCTCGCGCCGGCCGCCGTGCTGACCGCCGGTGCGCTGGTGCTGCTGCGGCTGCTGCCGCCGCTGATGCGGCTCGCGGAGCGGGCGGCCGCCCTCAGTACGGGTCTGGTGCTGCCACTGAGCAGCTGGCGGATCAGCCGCCGGCCGGGCGGCCCGGCCGCCTCGGTGCTGCTCTCGGTGCTGGCGCTGTCCGTCTGTGCCTTCTCCGCCACCGCGCTCGCCTCGCTCGGCCCGAACTACCGTGACCGGGCCGCCGCGGCCGTGGGTGCGGACCTCGGACTGAGCGGCGGCGGGCTCGCCTCCGACCGGCGGGCGGCCGCGCTGGCGGCGCTGCCCGGTGTCCGGGCCGTCAGCCCGGTGGTCGAGGCCCGCACCGACCTCGGCAACCTGCCGGTGCAGGCGGTGGCCGTCAACTCCCGTACCGCGCAGCAGACCCTCTCGTCCGCGGGCGCCGCGCTGCCTGCGCTCCGCGCGGACCTGGCCGACCGGCCGCTCGACGCCCTGCTCCCGCTGCTGCGGAGGGGCACCCCCGCGTACGGTCTGCCCGTTCCGGAGGGGACGACCGCGCTGGAGCTGTCGGTGGGCCTCGCCGCGGACGCCCCGCTGCCCGCCGGTGCCGTCCGGCTCGTCCTGCTGGTGGAGGACGCCGACGGGCTCTCCCGGACGCTCGCGGCGACCGTGCCCACCGACGGCGTCCGGCGCCCCCTGCGCTTCGACCTGTCCGCCCCCGTCACCGCGGCCCGGCCCGCCCGGGTCGCCCGGGTCGCCGTGCAGCCCGCCGCGGACCTGCCCGGACGCCGCAGCCTCACCCTGGACCTGGAGCGGATCACCGCGGTCGGCCCGTCCGCCCGGCACGACCTCGCGCCGCCGGCCGGCCTCGGCTGGACGGCCACCGCGCCCGGCGCGGGCAGGCCGGAGGACATCGGCTGCCCCGGCCACCCCGCGGCCGGCTCGGCGGGGCGGATCCCCGAGACCAGCGACGACCTGGCCGGGCCGTGCACCCTCACCGAGCCGGCCGGCGGCCTGCTGCTGGCCGTGCTGCGCACCCAGCAGCCGAACGGGATGAGCGACGGCCGGACGCCCGAGGTGGCGTACACCGTGGCCGCCGAGCCGGACGCGCCGCCGCTGCCCGTCCTCGCGGACGACGCCCTGCTCGCCGCCGGGGTGCGGGTCGGCTCCCGGCTGCTCCTCGTGCCCGGCGGCGACCCGGTGGTGCGGGCCGTGGTGGTCGGGCGGATCGCCGTCGTCCCGGGCCTGCCCCGGGATCGGCCGGCCGTGCTCGCCGACTCCCGGGCATTCGCCGCGCAGCGGATCCTCGGCGGGTCCCCGCCGGTGCCGGAGGCCCGCTGGTGGCTCGCGGCGGGGCCGGACGGCGGCCGCGCCGCGCAGACCGCGCTGCGCGGGCACCCGGAGCTGGGCACCGTACGGAGCCTGCGGGACGAGGCCGCGACGCTGGCCGCCGACCCGTACCAGGCGGGGCTGCGCCGCACGCTGTGGCTCTGCCTGCTGCTCGCGCCGCTGTTCGCCCTCGCCGGAACGACCGTGCAGGCCGCGGCGGATGCACGCTCGCGCAGCCGGGAGTTCGCGGTGCTGCGGGCGATCGGTGTGGCGCCGGGGCGGCTCGCGGCCGTGCTGCGCACCGAGATGCTCACCCTGACCGGTGCCGCCGTGCTGCTCGGTGCGGTGCTGGGCCTGCTGTCGGCGGCCCTGCTGCTGCCGCTGGTCGTGGTGGACGGCAGCGCCTCGGCGGTGTTCCCCGCGCTGCGGATCGGTCCGGGGTGGACGGCCACCGCGGCCGCCGCGCTGGCCACCGGCGCCCTGGTGGGAGCCGGATCGTCGGTGCTGGCAAGGAGGTTCGCCCGGGTCGACCTGGCGCGGACCCTGAGGGCAGGGGAGGACGGATGACCGCCGGCCGGTGGCCGCGGGCCGCTTCGCGCCGACTGCCGCTGTACGCGCTGCAGTTCGTTCTGGTGGCGGTGCTGGCGGCGCTCGCCGCTGCCTGGGAGCCGTCGTACGACCGGCCGGCCACCCGGGCGCTGGCCCGGGAGGTCGAACAGGCCGCGTCCGACGGCCCGTTGGTCACCGTGCGCTCGGGCCTGCGGGCCCCGGCGGCGGACGACGGCTCGTCGCTGGCCCCGAAGTTCGGCACCCTGGAGGGCGACCTCGCCCGGCTGGCCGAGGGGCTGCGCCACGGCGCCGGCCCCGGGCTGGCGGCGGTGCTCGGGGCGCCGACCGCCCGGATCGAGACCGGCGTGGTGCCGGTCCTCGGGGACGGCGTCCGCCGCCCGGACGGCACCGTGCCGACCGCACAGCTGCTCTACGCCCAGGACGCCGGCCGCGAGCTGCGCTGGACGGCTGGCCGGGCACCGGGCGTCCCGCAGGGCGATCCGGCGACGGCCCCGGTCGAGGTCGCCGTCTCGGCGGCGAACGCGGACGTCCTCGGTCTGGCGATCGGCCGCCCGGTGTCGCTACGCGGGCCCGGGCTGGAGACCGCGGCGGTGGTGGTGGGCGTCTTCGCGCCGGTCACCGGGACGGCCGACCTCTGGCAGCAGTTCCCCGCGCTGGCACGGCCGTTGGTGAGCGACACCGCGCAGGGGCGGCGCACCGCCGTCGAGTTCCTGACGGGTGCTGCCGGCGTCGAGGCGGTCGAGGCACGCGGCAGCGCCGGCCCGGCCGGCCTGTCACTGACGCTCGGCTACCCCGTCCGGGTGGACCCGGCCGGCGGTGCCGGAGCGGCCGGCCGGGCCGGCGGACTGGGCCGCGAGGCGGTCGCGTTCGTCCAGGACGCGGCCGTCGGCGTGTGCGGCGACCGCGCCCTGGCCACCCTGCCGTGCAAGCTCGACCTGCGCCGGGTGTCGCCGCCGCAGGTGACGGAGCGGCTGTCCGCCGTCGTGTCCGTCTTCGAACGGCGCAGCGCGCGGACGCAGGCGCTGCGCTCCTTCGCACTGGCCGGGCTGATGACCGTCGCGGTGATCGGCGCACTCGCGGCGGCCCGACTCGCCGTCCGGCGCGAGGCGGCCGATCTGGAGCTGCGCCGCGCCCGGGGCGCCGGGCTGGCCGGGCTGGTCGGGCAGCGGCTGCTGGCCGGCGTCCCGACGGTGCTCGCCGGGGCCGCGGCGGGCTGGTCCGCCGGGGTCGCCGCGGGCGGCCGGGCGGTGCCGGCCGGGGCACCGGGCCGGGCGGTGGCGGCCGCGGCCCTGGCGGCGGTGCTGCTGGTGTGGTGCGCGCCGCCCGGCACGGTCTGGGCCCGGTACCGCGAGCCGCGGCGCGGCACCGCCGTCCGGCTGCCGCGCAGCCCGCTGGCCCGCCGGCTGGTCCGCGACGCGACGGTGCTGCTGGCGGCCGCCGCGGGGGTGCTGTCGCTGCGGCTGCGCGGCGGCTCCGTCGCGGCCTGGGATCCGCAGCTGTTCCTGCTGCCGGGCCTGCTCGGCGCGGCCGCGGTGACGGTGCTGTGGTGGCTGTACCCGCTGCCGGTGCGGCTGCTCGCCCGGTGGGCGCGGCGGCGCACCGGGGCGGTGCCGCTGGTGGCGCTCGCCCGGGCCGGGCGGGAGGCACCGGCCGCGGGGGCGGCGCTGCTGGTGCTGGTGCTGGCGCTGTCCGGGGCCGTGCTGGGCGGCCTGGTCTCCGGCTCGGTGCGGGACGGCCGGGAGCGGGCCGCGGCCTGGCTCAGCGGTGCGGACGCCGCGGTGATCGGGCCGGCCGGCCTGGACGCCGCGACGGCGGACCTGGCGGCGCTGCCGGGGGTCTCCCGCACGGTCGCGGTGACCGCGGCGTCGCGGGACCTGCTGGCCGTGGACGGCGAACTGCTGCGGGCGGCGGCGGTCGTCCGGGTCGACCCGGCGGCGCTGCTCGCCGCGGTGCCGGGCTCCCCGCTCGGCCGGGCCGTGCGCTCCGCGGGCCTCGGGGGTGCCGGGGAGAGTACCGCCGGGGCGGTGCCGACCGTGGACGTGCTGGCGGACGCGGCCGTCCCGGAGGGCGAGTTCGAGGCCGTCGACGGCGGCCGCACCGTCCTCCGGCTGCGGGTCGTCGGCGCCCTGCCGGCCGCCGCCCGGCAGGACCCGGCCCTCGGCCCGGTGCTGGACGCGCTCCCCGCGGGCGGACCGCTCCTGGTGGCGGCGGCCGGGCCCCGTCCGGACGGCCCGACGGCGCGCACCGCGGTGCTGCTGCGAACGGCCGGGGCGGCGCTGCCGGACGCCGAACTGCTGCGCCGCACCGCCGCCGACGGCATCCGGGCCTCCGCGGCACCGGGGGCGGCCGGCGGGGTGCTCCGGCTGCAGGTCCGTGTCCGGGCGGCCGAGTCGGCGCGGCTGGGCGGCGACGGCCTGGTCCGCGCGCTGGACGCCGCATGGCTGGTCTGCGGCCTCGGCGCCCTGCTGGTGGCGCTCCTGGTGGTGGCCGTGGACCTGCTGGCCGGCGCCCGGGAGCGGGGCGCGACGGCGGCCGTGCTGCGCACCCTCGGTCTGGGCAGCCGGGCGGCGGCCGCGATCCATCTGCTGGAACTGCTGCCGATGGTGGTCGCTGCGGCCGTCGGCGGGACGGCGCTGGGTCTGCTGCTGCCCGCGGCGCTCGGCCCCGCGTTGGACCTGGCGGACCTGACGGGCGCGCCGCCCGGCACCGGGCCGTCGGTGGACTGGGTGCTCACCGCCGCGCTCGGCGGCGGGCTCGTGCTGATGGTGCTGGCGGTCGCCGGCCTGGAGACCGTGGTCGGCCGACGGCGCCGGCCGGCGGCGCTGTTGAGACTGGGGGAGGCCCGGTGAGTGCGATGTCGGAGGCACCTTCGCTGGAGCGGCTGCGTACGGCTGCCGCCCGGCGGCCCGAACGGCCGGAGGGGATGGTGGTGTGCGAGAACCTGGTGCGGATCTTCCGCAGTGAGGGCGTCGAGGTGCAGGCGCTGCAGGGGCTCGACCTCACCGTGGCGGACGGCGAGTTGCTGGCGCTGGTCGGTGCGTCCGGCTCGGGCAAGTCGACCCTGCTGTCGATCCTCGCCGGCCTGGACGTGCCCACCGCGGGCAGCGCCTCGGTCGCCGGCCGGGACCTGCTGGCGATGCGCCGGCGCGAACGCCTGGAGTACCGGCGGCGCACCGTCGGGTTCGTCCAGCAGCAGACCGCGAGGAACCTGCTGCCCTATCTGACGGCGATCGAGAACGTGATGCTGCCGATGCGGTACGCAGGCCTCCCGCGCGCGCAACGGCAGCCCCGGGCCGAGGAGTTGCTCGGACTGCTGGGGCTCGGCGGCAAGCTCGGCCGGCGGCCGGGCGAGCTCTCCGGCGGCGAGCAGCAGCGGGTGGCGATCGCCGTCGCCAACGCCAACGCGCCCGCCCTGCTGCTGGCGGACGAGCCGACCGGCGAGCTCGACAGCGCCACCGGCGAGGAGGTGTTCGACGCCCTGCGGTCCGCCAATGCGGAGCTGGGGGTCACCGTGGTGATCGTCACCCATGACGCGGCGGTGGCCGAGCAGGTGTCCCGGACGGTACGGATCCGCAACGGCCGCACCTCCACCGAGGTGCTTCGCCACGAGCAGGGCCGCCCGGGGGTGGAGTACGCCGTGCTCGACCGGGCCGGGCGGCTGCAGCTGCCCGCGGAGTTCACGGCGGCGCTCCGGCTCTCCCGCCGGGTGCGCCTGGAGCTGGAGCAGGACCACATCGGCGTGTGGCCGGTCGTGGACGGGCCGCAGGAGGAGTCTCGATGACGGATGTGATGGTCTCGGCCGAGGACGTCCGGCGGAGCTTCGGCAGCGGCCCGCAGGCCGTGCACGCGCTGCGCGGGGCGACCTTCGAGGTCCGCCGCGGCGAACTCACGGCGCTCAGGGGCCGTTCCGGGTCGGGCAAGACCACGCTGCTGAACCTGCTCGGCGGCCTGGACGCGCCCACCTCGGGCCGGATCGTGCTGGACGGCACCGACCTGGCCGGCCTGGACGAGGACGGCCGGCTGGCGCTGCGCCGCGACCGGATCGGCTTCGTCTTCCAGTCCTTCGGGCTGATCCCGGTGCTGACGGCGGCCGAGAACGTCGGCGTGCCGATGCGGCTGCGGCGGATGCCGGCGAGGGAGCGCGACGAGCGGGTGCGCATGCTGCTGGCCCTGGTCGGGCTGGCCGACCACGCGGACCAGCGGCCCGCCGAGCTCTCCGGCGGCCAGCAGCAACGTGTCGCCGTCGCACGGGCGTTGGCGAACGAGCCGGCGCTGGTGATCGCGGACGAGCCGACCGGCCGGCTGGATTCGGAGACCGGCCGCGCCGTCATGGAGCTGCTGCGCGCGGTGGTCCGCAGCGAGGGCGTCACCGTGCTGGTCGCCACTCACGACCCGGCGCTGATGGAACTCGCCGACCGGGTGGTGGAACTCGCCGACGGCCGGGTGGTGGAGGACGCCCGCCGCCGCGACTGACCTGCCGCGACCGACCTGCCGCGGCGGCCCACCGCGGCCGCCTCACCATGTCGCCCGGCACGCACCCCGCGGCCTCAACCCACCGGCACGGGCGCGCTGTTGACCAGGCTCCGGTAGAGCGCGTCGAGCCGGGCGCCGGGGCCGGTCCCGAGTTCGCGACGGTGCACGGCCTCGGCGGCCCGGTAGGCCGCGGTGACCCCGTCGATCTCGCCGAGCCGGTGGTGGGCCCGCATCCGCAACTCCCAGGCCCGGCCGCGCAGCGGTGCCGCGGCGAGCAGACCGGCCAGGTCGCGGAGGGCGGACCGCGGTTCGGCGAGCTGCAGTTGGGCGTCGGCGAAGTCCTCGACGGCCCGCATCCGCTCCTCGTCCAGGTGGCCGAGCCAGGCCGCGAGCGGGCCGTTGCGCGGCACGCCGACGGCGGCCTCGTCGCCCTGCCAGAGGGCGAGCGCGGCGGCGAGCCGGCCCGCGGCCCGGGCCGGGTCACCGGCCTCCAGTGCCGCCCGGCCGGCGGCGGCCCGGTCGAGGAACCGCAGGTGGTCGCAGCGGTCGGCGTCCACCTGGAGTTCGTAGCCGCCGACCGTGCCGAGCAGGGCGGTCCGCGCGTCGAAGGAGCGCCTCAACCGGCTCGCGTGGGTGCGGATGTTGGCGACGGCCGAGCGGGGCGGCTCCTCATCCCAGAGCGCCTCGGCCAGCCGGTCCAGGGAGACGGTGGTGCCGGCCCGCAGCAGCAGGGTCACCAGCAGGGCGCGCGCCTTGACCCCCTTGACGTCGAGGGCCTCGGACGAGCCGTGGTCGGGACGCAGGCAAACTCTGCCGAGAATCTGGAATGTCGTCACCGGCGTGCAGCGCTCGCTTCCTGGGGTGGGTCCGCCCCCCGCTGGCGGGCCCGGCGGCATAGAGCCTGCCTGCGAACGGATGCCATTTCAACCCTGTTGCAGCAAGTTTCGGCAAGATGTTGCAGATCTGTTCTGGACATCCCTACACCGCCGCCTCCGCTCGCGTCGGAAAATCGGAAAATCCCCATGGGACGGCCACGGACTGCCCTAGTTTGGCCGCCCGTGAGACTCTCCTTCGACGGCCGAAGACTGCTGCCCGCAGCCGGCCTGCTCGCCCTCGCCCTGTTCAGTGCCGCGTGCGACCCGGCGGACACCACCCCGGGCACCGCCGCTCCCCCGCCCGCCTCGCTCTCCGCGACGCCGAGCGCGCCCGACGCCCCCGCGCCCGCCGCACCGGTCGAGTCCCCGAGCGGATCGTCCGGCGCCTCCCCCGGCGGCTCGCCGACGCCCGCCGCCCCGGCCGCCACGGGGGCACCCGCCCGTACGACCGCTCCGACGGTCCAGACCGCGAAGGCCGCCGCACCCGCCCCGGTCCGCACCACCGCGGCGGCGGCCCGGACGACCGCCGCGCCCAAGCCCGCACCGACCACCGCGGCCGCGCACCACTGCGCCCACCACACCACCGGCCTCTGCGGCTGGGACGTCGGCGCGAGCCCGGCCTCCGGCGGCGAGACGGCCGAGTGCAACGACAGCACCGCGTCCTTCTCGGCGACCTTCTCGGGCACCTGCTCGCACCACGGCGGCGTCCGCTACTGGTTCAAGTAGGCCACCGGTTCCCGGCGGGCCCGCCGCCCGCCGACGGCACCCCCTCGACCGGCGCCGCCGCCTCCGCCGGGGCGGCAGCGCCCTTCCCACGAACGGGCGGGGTCAGCCGTCGAGCGGCTTCCCCATGCAGACGCTCTGCTCGGAGCCCTTGTAGAAGCCGAACTTGGTGATCGGCAGGTAGCCCTCGGAGGCGTAGAGCGCGATCGCCTCGGGCTGCTCCGTGCCGGTCTCCAGGACGAGCCTGGTGCGCCCGGCCCCGCGTGCGGTGGCCTCGAGGTGGCGCAGCACGGCGCGGGCGAGCCCACGCCCGCGGGCCCGCTCCACCACGTACATCCGCTTGAGTTCGGCGTCGCCCTCGCGCAGTCCGTCGGCGTCGGCCTCCTTGGCGCGCCAGCCGCCGCAGGCCACCGGGTCGCCGTCGAGGTAGCCGACCACGAACAGGCCGCCCGGCGGGTCGAAGTGGTCCTCGTGCATCGACGTCCGGTCGACGTCCCCGTACCGGCGGACGTACTCCTGCTGCACCTCGGCGGCGAGCTTCGCCGCGTCCGGGTGCCCGTAGCCGGTGGTCCGCAGCTCCATGACCGGGGTCTTCGAGGTGTTCGACATGGTCACCAAGCCTAAAGGGGCCGGTCAGCGGCTCTCGAACCGGGCGACCAGCCCGTCCTTGCCGAACATCCGGGCGGTGTCCAGGGCGGACGGGGTGCCGGCGGTCGGGTCGGCGCCGCCGTCGAGCAGCGCGGTGACCACCTCGTCGTGGCCCTTGAAGACGGCGCCGGCGAGCGGGGTCTGGCCGCGGTCGTTGGCCCGGTCGGCGTCGGCGCCGTGCTTCAGCAGGGCGGCCACCGCGGCGGCGTGCCCGTGGTACGCGGCGAGCATCAGCAGGCTGTCGCCGCGCTCGTTGGAGAGGTCCGCGGGGGCGCCGGCCGCCAGGTAGGCGGCGAGCAGTTCGGCGTCGCCGGACCGGGCGGCGTCGAACAGCCGGCCGGCCAGTTCGACGACCTCGGGGTCGGGCGTCTGCGGGGTCTCGTCGGTCATCGGCGGGCCTTCCTGGGGGTGCTGCGGGGCGCACCTCGGGTGCGCGGATTCCGGTACGCACCGTAGCGGAAGGGGCTCCGGGCCGCCGCAGCCGCCGGGTCACGCATCCGTTCGAGCGAATTTCCCCGTTCCGCCGAAGGCGATCACGCGCCAGGGGGACGCCTTGGAGCGCACGGCCGGGGCTCGGTGCGCATACCGCCGATGCATCGGACGCGAGCAGATCCACCCGTTTGCCACGTTCCATCGGCTATTACTTTTTGTCACGATAAGAACACTTTCAGTAACACTTGTCCCCGCCCCCTCACGAGGAGCTGACCACGTGATCCTCTCCATTTCCGGCATCGTCCTCTTCGGCACCATCGCCTTCCTCTTCTTCCGCCGGGACGGACTCAAGGTCTCGCACGCCCTGGTGTGCGCACTGTTCGGCTTCTACGTCGCGGGCTCCTCGATCGCCCCCAGCATCACCGCGGGCGGCGCGAGTCTGGCCAGCCTCATCGGCGGCATCAAGTTCTGATCCCCCCGCTCGACCGCGGCCCGGGAGCGGACCCCACCGCCCCGGGCCCTCACCCGTCCCACCCCCGCCCCACCCCGCCCCACCCCGCCCCACCCCGCCCCACCC
>NZ_JOAI01000047.1 GCF_000717715.1 Streptomyces sp. NRRL B-24484
CGCGTTCGGTGGCCACGCGTACGCGGCCAACGCGCACCAGGCGAGCAAGGCGCAGCAGATCGCCGTCGCGGAGAAGGTCCTCGCGGCGCAGGGCCCGGGTGCCTGGCCGGTGTGCTCCGTGAAGGCCGGCCTGAGCAAGTAGGGCCCCCGGCCGTCCGTACGGCCTCCGCGGCCCGGACCGGTGATCCCGGACCCGGCACCCCGCACCCCCGCACGGCCCGCTCCCCGCACCCGGGAAGCGGGCGGCCGGCGAGGACGGGGCCGAGCTGTGTCCGGGAGCGGATGCCGAGGACGGCGAAGACGTTCCGCAGGTGGTGCTCGACCGTACGCGGGCTCAGCGAGAGCTGCCGGGCGATCTCGTTGTTGGTGGCGCCGTCGGCGGCCCGCCGGGCGATGTGCGCCTGCTGGGCGGTGAGGACGGTCAGGTCCCGGCACCGGGTGGCGCCGCCGTCCGCGGGCCGGTCCGACGCGGCCCCGGCGGCCCGCAGCTCACCTCTGGCCTCCTCCGCCCACGGCCGGGCCCCGCACCGCTCGAAGCCGTCCAGTGCCTCCTGCAGATGGTGGCGGGCCCGTCCCGGGCGCCGTCGGCGCCGCAGCGCCTTGCCGAGCAGCAGTGAGGTACGGGCGTGCTCCAGGACGGAGTCGGCCGCGGCGTGCCGGGCGAGCGCCTCCCGGTACGGGCGCAGGACGGCGTCCGCGGCGCTGCCCTCCGCCTCGGCCAGCAGTGCCGCGCAGCGCAGTGCGAGTGCCCTCGCGTGCGGGCCCGCCCCGGCCGCCGCCCAGGCGCTGAACTCCCGGACCGCCGGACGGGCCTCGTCGCAGCGGCCGACCCGGACGCACACCTCGACCAGGCAGGGGACGGCCAGCAGCCGCAGCGCGAAGTGCCCCTGGGCGGGCCCGGGTGCGACCAGGGCGAGCAGCCGGGCCGCCGCGCGGTCGGGCCGGTCCGCGGAGGCGTCACGGCGGGCGAGCGCCCAGGCGGTGACCGCCGCGGCGGTGGCCAGTCCGTGCGCCCCGGCCGTCCGGTCCGCCTCGGCGGCGTGCCGGGTGCAGTCCTCCGCGTCCCCGCGGACGGCGGCGGCGAGGGCCAGCACCGCGTGGTGGTGGGCCGCGGAGTTGCGTGCGTCCACCCGTTCGGCCAGGTCGAGGCCCTGCCGGGCGTGCCGTTCGGCCCGCTCGGGCAGTCCCGCGTACAGCTCGGCGAAGGCCAACCGCTGCAGCAGGTGCGGGAGGCCGGCCTCGTGGCCGCGGGCGCGTGCCAGCGCGACGGCCCGGCCGGCGAGGTCGCGGGCGGCCGGGGCGTCGCCGAGCACGGCCGCCGCCGCGAGCGCCCGGGCCAGGGCCGCAGGCCCGGTCCCCTCCCCGGACCCGGGGGCGGCGTCGGCGACCGCGCGGCGCAGTGCGGGGATGCCCCGGCTGTAGTGCAGGTCGAAGGCGGCGGCGGCGCCGCGGGCGCTGTGCAGCATCACCGCGGGGACGGCCGGGGCCTCCGGGCCGGCGGGGACGGGCAGCAGGGCGGCGGTCTCGGCGCGGCAGCCCGCCCGGTCGCCGGCCGCCCAGGCGGCCTCGGCGGCGTGCCGGCGGGCGTCGAGGGCGAGCTCCGGGTCGACGGGGGCGAGGAGGTCGGCGGCAAGGGAGAGAGTGGCCCGGGCCTGTCCGGCGGGTCCCCCGGCGAGTTCGATCATGCCGGCGGTGCGGGTGGCACGGCCGGTGGTGCGGGCGTCGGCCGGCAGGCGGCGGGCCCGGTCGAGGAGCTGCCGGGCGAGGCCGGTCCGGCCGGCGAGGCGGGCCTGTTCGGCGGCGCGCGCGTACCGGTCCGCGGCGGCGGCGGCCTGCGGGCCGAGTACGGCGGCGAGGCCGAGCAGGGCGGCGAGCTGGCCGGGCAGGGCGGTGGCCCCGGCGGTCCGGGCGGCGGCGTCCAGGGCGTCGGCGGCCGCGGGGGCGGGCGCCGTCGCGGTGGAGGCGGCGTGCCAGAGGTGCACCAGCCGCGGGCCGTCGGCCGCCGTGGCGAGGGCGAGCCGGCGGTGGGCCGCCCGGTGGTCGGAGGTCGTGGCCCGGTGGCGGATCGCGGCCGGCCAGAACGGGTCGGTGAAGCGGGGGCCGTCGGGGTGCCCGTCGACGATGCCGGCCCGTGCGGCCGCCCGGAGGAATCCCGGTTCCGTCGCGGACGGCAGCCGCGGTCGGGCCGGCCAGAGCCCGGCGGCCTCCTCGGCGAGGGCCAGGGCGAGCAGGTGGGTCCGCTCCGCCGCCGGCAGCGGGTCGAGCCGGTCGGCGTAGCGCCGGAGCAGCGGGGTCGCGGGCAGCGGCGAGGGCAGTTCCTCCCGACCGGCGAGCTGCGCCGCGGTGAGGACGGCGAGCAGGTCGGCGACCTGGCCGGGCCGGCCGTGTGCGGCCGCCAGCAGCGCCGAGAGGACGGCCGGGGCGACCGGGCCGGGGGCGGTGGCGTGCGCGAGTGCGGCGGCGGCTGCGTCCGGCAGTGGTCCGAGGTCGAGTCGGGGCAGCCCCGCGAGGTCGTCGGCCGGGGTGCGGTGGTGGGTGTCGGCCGTGAGGAGTGCGGTGGCCGGGCCGTGCGGGGCGAGTCGGCGGGCGGTCAGGCCGAGGACGGTGCGGGAGGGGGCGTCCCAGTGGTGGACGTCGTCGACGACCAGCAGCAGCGGGCGGTCCCGGGCGGCCCGCTGCAGCAGGTCGAGCAGGTGCCCGGCGCGTTCGGCGGCGGACCGGCGTCCGTCGGTCCGTGGCGTCCCCGGGGACGGGTCGGGTGCTCCGGTGCCGGCGAGCTCGGCGGTGAGGAGGGTGAGGGCCGCGTACGGCAGGTCGCGCTCGGCCGGGTGGCCGGGGGCGGCGACCACCCGCCCGCCGGCGGCCGCCGGCGCCTCGGCGGCACGGGCCGCGAGGGCGGTGCGGCCGGCGCCGGGCGGCCCGGTGAGCAGCAGGCAGCCGCCCGTCCGGGCGAGCGCGCGGGCGAGCAGGGCGTCCAGCGCCCGGAGTTCGGGTTCGCGTCCGTGCACGGGCTGCCTCTCCGGGCCGGCGGTCGGTCGGTGCGTGGCCCAGCGCAGCAGAACGGTCGTGTGCGGTCCAGACGGTGAGGCGGAGGCTGTCGGGCTGCCCAGTGGCCCGGGGGTGCGGCTGGGCAGGTGCACAAGGCCGCGTCCGGTTGCGGGCGCCGGTGGTTTCACCGATTCGCGGCGGGGCCGGGGCTGTCCAGACTGTGGCCGCCCTGACGTCCGGTCAGGGTTCCCCCACCCAAACCCTGGAGGTAGGGATGCGCCGGATTCTCGGCTCCCTGTTCCTGTGCCTGGCGGCCGTCACCGCGTTCGTGGTGCCGTCCGGGGCGGCCCATGCGGCCGGCCACCGCCCGGTGATCTTCGTGCACGGCTACACCGGCAGTGCGTCCAACTGGACGACCGCGCTCTCGGTGTTCACGGCGGGCGGCTACGGCTCCTCCGAGCTGTACACCTTCGAGTACGACTGGAACCAGTCGAACCAGACCAGTGCCGCGCAGCTCGCGGCCTACGTCGACCAGGTGCGGGCGAAGACCGGTGCCACCCAGGTCGACCTGGTCAACCACTCGATGGGCGGGCTGGTCACCCGGTGGTACGTGAAGCAGCTCGGCGGTCACACCAAGGTCGCGCACTGGGCCTCGCTGGCCGGCGCCAACCACGGCACCACCTACGCCGCGAACTGCATCGTCTACCCGTCCTGCCAGGAGATGTACCCGGGCTCGTCCTTCCTCGCCACGCTCAACAGCGGTGACGAGACGCCCGGCAGCACGGCGTACCGCACCTGGTACTCGCCCTGCGACGGCGTGATCATCCCGTACACCAGCACCGCGGTCGGCGGCGCCACCAACACCCTGGTCGCCTGCCAGACCCACATCGGCTTCCTGACCGACCTGACGGTGCTGGCACAGGTGCGCGGGTTCGTCTCGGCCTGACCCGCGCGCAGCACCTCCCGCCCCTCCGGGTGCCGCGGCGCCGGCCACGGCACCCGGAGGGGTGCGCCGCGCCGTCCGGATGCGGGGCGGTGCGACGGGTACAAGGGAGTGATGCGCGATCTGTGGACCCGGACCAGGAGTGCCGTCCGACGGTGGATCAAGGACCCGACCGTCGCCCTGTACCTGCGGGCGACGGTCGCCGCCACGCTCGCCTACGCCGTCGCCGTCCAGCTCAGCGCCGAGCCGGCCCCGCTCACCGCGCCGCTGACGGCGCTGCTGGTCGTCCAGGTCACCGTGTACTCGACGCTCAAGACGAGCATCCGCCGGGTCAACTCGGTGATCGTCGGCGTGCTGATCGCGATCGGCTTCAGTGCCGTGGTCGGCCTCTCCTGGTGGAGCCTGGGGCTGATCATCCTGGCCTCGCTGGTGGTCGGGCACTTCGTCCGGGTCGACGAGTTCGTCAACGAGGTCGCGATCAGCGCCATGCTGGTGCTCGGCGTCACCCGGCTCGCCTCGCAGGCCTGGGACCGCGTCCTGGAGACCCTGATCGGCGCCGGCGTCGGACTCGCCTTCAACGTCGTCTTCGCGCCCCCGGTCTGGGTCGACACCGCCGGCGAGTCCATCGAGGACCTCGCCCGCCGCGCCCGCCAACTGCTGCTGGAGATCGCCGAGGAGCTCGGCGGACCGGCACCGGTCGAGCAGGCGGCCGCCCGGCTGCACGAGGCCCGTCGGCTGGACCAGGCCATCGCCGACGTCGACGCCGCGCTGCGCCAGGCCGAGGACAGCCTGCGGCTCAACCCGCGGGTCAGCGAGGGCCTGCTCTCGCGGATCGTGCTCCGCACCGGCCTGGACACGCTGGAGATCTGCGTGGTCGTCATCCGGGTGCTCACCCGCTCGCTCACCGACCTGGCCAAGCGCCGCAACGGCGACGAGCGGCTCTTCCCCTCCGACGTCACCGTCTCGCTGGGCGAGCTGCTGGAGCACGTCGGCGGCGCCCTGGTGAGCTTCGCCGTGCTGGTCACCACCCAGGTCAGCCGCAGCGCCGAGGAGGCCGAGGACCGCCTCGCCGCCGAGCTCGCCGCCGCCTGGGCCGTCCGCGAGAACGTGGCGCACCAGCTGCTGCGCCACGTCCAGGAGGACCCGGAGGCCTGGCAGCTGTACGGGTCGGTGCTCGCCGAGATCGACCGGATGCTCGACGAGCTCGCCCTGGAGCACCGCTCGCGCCGCCTGATGGAGGAGCTCGACCGGGCGTCGATGGCCAACGCCGAACGGCTGGACCGGCTCGGCCGGTTCGCGGGGCTGCGCCGACTCGCCCGCGGCGAGCGCCGCCGGAAGGCCTGAGCCGGCCGGCGCGGCCGGCCCGCGAGCCCCCGTCCGGAAGGGCCCGGCGGGCCGCGCCGCGCGCCTTGAGGATTTCTTAGGGTTCCCTTGAACCTGCCTACAGCACGCCTTCTTGACAGGTATAGACCAGTTTGGTTGAGTCCTCGTCAACCCCGCAACGGCGGCCCGGCACCCCTTTCTTCCGACGGTGTCCGCAGGCCCGCGTGCGCGGTCCCCTCCGTCCTCGATCCCGTGCGGCCCCCACCGCACCAAGGGGTGATCACGTGTCAGTGAAGCACCGTCTCCCGGCCAAGCGCCGGTTCATCGCGGCCGCCGCCGCCGGCGCCGCCGCGATAGGCCTCGCGGTCCTCATTCCCACCTCCGCCTCGGCCGGCACCTGTGCCTCGGCGTGGAACTCCTCCTCCGTCTACACCGGGGGCATGTCCGCCTCCTACAGCGGCCACAACTGGACCGCCAAGTGGTGGACCCAGAACGAGACCCCCGGCGGCGCCTCCGGCGTCTGGGCCGACAACGGCGTCTGCGGCGGCGGTGGCGGCTCCACCCCGACCCCGACCGGCGGCGGCAGCTGCGACTACCCGGCCTGGGTGGCCGGCCGCACCTACACCACCGGCACGGTCGTCAAGTACTCGAACGGCAACCTGTATCGCGCCACCCACGACAACCCGGGCTACGACCCGACGATCTCCACCTGGTACTGGGAGCCGTACAACTGCTCCGGCGGCGGCAGCACGCCGACCCCGACCCAGACCTCGAACCCGGGCGGATTCCCGGTCAGCGAGGCGCAGTTCAACCAGATGTTCCCGAACCGGAACTCCTTCTACACCTACGCCGGCCTGAAGGCCGCGCTGAGCGCCTACCCGGCGTTCGCCAACACCGGCAGCGACACGGTGAAGAAGCAGGAGGCCGCGGCCTTCCTCGCCAACGTCAGCCACGAGACCGGCGGCCTGGTGTACGTGGTCGAACAGAACACCGCCAACTACCCGCACTACTGCGACTCCTCGCAGTCCTACGGCTGCCCGGCCGGCCAGGCCGCCTACTACGGCCGCGGCCCGATCCAGCTCAGCTGGAACTTCAACTACAAGGCGGCCGGCGACGCCCTCGGCATCGACCTGCTGCACAACCCCAACCTGGTGCAGACCGACTCCGCCGTCGCGTGGAAGACCGGCCTCTGGTACTGGAACACCCAGTCCGGCCCCGGCACCATGACCCCGCACAACGCGATGGTGAACGGCGCCGGCTTCGGCGAGACCATCCGCAGCATCAACGGCAGCCTGGAGTGCAACGGCGGCAACCCGGCCCAGGTGCAGAGCCGGATCAACGCCTACCAGAGCTTCACCCAGATCCTCGGCACCGTCCCGGGGAACAACCTGAGCTGCTGATCCGCAGCCGCGCACGACGGCGGGCGGGGGCCGAACGGCCCCCGCCCGTCCGCACGTCCGGCGGTCAGCGCCGCACGCCGCCGCTGAACAGCGAGCGCGACCAGAGGTAGCCGATCACGGTGATCCCCGCGCACCAGGCGAGCGCGATCCAGCCGCTGCTGCCGATCGCCGAACCGGAGAGCAGACCGCGGAGCGTCTCGGTCATCGGCGTGAACGGCTGGTTCTCGGCGAACCAGCGCAGACCCGGCGACATCGAGTCGGCCGGCACGAACGCGGAGCCGAGGAACGGCAGGAACTGCACCAGCAGCGGCTTGTTGCTCGCGGACTCGACGGTCTTGGAGAGCAGGCCGAGCGCCGCCGACAGCCAGGTCACCGCGAAGACGATCGCCGTGAGGAGGCCCGCCGCGGCCAGCCACTCCAGCGGGGTCGCCGCGGACCGGAAGCCCAGCGCGAGGGCCACGCCGACGACCAGGACGGCGCAGACCATCGTCTGGACGACGCTGCCGAGGACGTGGCCCGTCATGAACGAGGACCGCGTGATGTCCATGGTGCGGAAGCGGTTGATGATGCCCTCGGTCATGTCCGAGCAGATCGCGATCGAGGTGGACATCGAGCCGGCCGCCACCCCCATGACCACGATGCCGGGGGTGAGGTAGTCCAGGTACGCGTCCCGGCCGCCGCCCATGCCCGCGCCGATCGAGTCGCCGAAGGCGTAGACGAAGAGCAGCAGCATCAGGATCGGCGTCATGGCGCTGCCGAACCCGACGGCCGGATAGCGGACCGCGTGCTTCAGGTTGCGCCGGAGCATGGTCGCCGAGTCGTTCACGGCGTGGGCGAGCGAACTCATCGCAGGGTCTCCTCGGCGTCGGGCGGGGTGGCGGTGGCGGTGGCGGCGGTGCGACCGCCGGTCAGGGCGAGGAACACGTCGTCCAGGTCGGGGGTGTGCACGGACAGGTCGGCCGTCCGGATGCCCGCCGCGTCGAGCCGGTCGAGCAGGGTGCGCAGGGCGTCGATGCCGCCGTCGCCGGCCACCCGCAGGGCGAGGCCCTCGTCGTCCCGGGCCGCTCCGGGCAGGGCCGCGGAGGCACGGGCGTGCTCGGCGGGGTCGGTGAAGCGCAGCCGGACGTGGCTGCCGGGGATCCGTGCCTTGAGCTCGTCGGCGGTGCCCTCGGCGACGATCCGGCCGCCGTCGAGCACGGCGATCCGGTCGGCCAGCTGGTCGGCCTCCTCCAGGTACTGGGTGGTGAGGAAGACGGTGGTGCCGCCCGCGACCAGCGCGCGCACCGTCTCCCACATGGTGCGGCGGCTGCGCGGGTCGAGCCCGGTCGTCGGCTCGTCCAGGAAGATCACCCGGGGGTCGCCGACCAGCGTCATGGCGAGGTCGAGCCGGCGCCGCATGCCGCCGGAGAAGGCGGCGGCGCGCTGCTGCGCGACGTCCGCGATGTCGAAGCGCTCCAGCAACTCCCTGGTGCGGGCGCGCCCTTCGCGTCGGCCGAGACGCAGCAGGTCGGCCATGAGGAGCAGGTTCTCCTCGGCGGTGAGCAGGTTGTCGAGTGCGGCGAACTGCCCGGTGACGCCGATCGCGGCGCGCACGCCGGCGGGCGAGCCGGCGACGTCGTGGCCCGCCACCCGGGCCGTGCCGCCGTCGGCGGCGACGAGGGTGGAGAGGATCTGCACGGTGGTGGTCTTGCCGGCGCCGTTCGGCCCGAGCAGGGCGAACACCGATCCGGCCGGGATGTGCAGGTCGATCCCGTCGAGGACGGTCTTTCCGCCGTAGGACTTGCGCAGGCCGGTGGCGGTGACGGCGGCGGGCGGCCGCGGATCACCGTCCGTCCTGGGCGCGGGCATGACAAATGAAGGCATGGAGCCCTCCCGTTCGAAGGCTGGGGTGACGGTGGGTCGGGGCGGTCGTGCAGGGCGGTCGTGCGGGGCGGTGGTACGGCGTGGGCTCAGGCGCGGGCGCTGCGGACGTCGATGTTGCCCCAGCGGGTCCGGGCGCGGACCTCGACGGTGTCCTCGGCCTCCTCCGGCGGCGTGGCGTCGGCGAGCGAGTTGCGCACCTGGCCTCGCTCGGAGCTGACGTCCAGCCAGGCGGCGGTGCCCTTGCGGATGCCGACCTCGATGGCGCCGTACGCGGTCTCCAGCTGGATGCTGCCGCTCGCGACCTCGGCGACCCGCAGGGTGCCGTGGGCGGTGGTGGCGGTGACCGGGCCCTCGGCCCGGGCGATGTCGATGTCGCCGTTGGCGCCGCTCACCCGCAGCTCGCCGAGGGCGGTCCCGACGGTGGTGGTGCCGTGCGAGTTCTTCAGGACGGCGGGGCCGTCGACGGTGCCGACGCGCACGCTGCCCGAGCTGGTGGTGATCTCGGCCGGGCCCTCGACCCGGTCGACGGTGATCGAGCCGTGCGAGGCCGTCAGCCTGAGCGGCCCGGTGGTGTCCAGGCGGACGTCGCCGGCGGAGGTCTTGACGCGGACCTCGCCGAGCCGGCCCTCGCCGAACACCTGTGTCCAGGAGCCGGCCACCTCGACGTGCGAGCCGGAGGGCAGGTCGACCGTCACGTCGACGGCGCCGGTCGGGCCGAGCAGCGTGCGCTGCTTCGTCCGGACGGTGAGGACACCGCCGGCGAAGGACACCTCGGTCTGCTCGGCGGCCCGCACGTCCCGGTCCTTCTTCGGGTCCAGGGGCAGCACCTCGACGACCGTCTCGGGGCGGTCGCCCGCGGTGAGCCGGACGGAGCCGGCGGCCACGTGGGCGTGGGCGGAAATCGGTTCGGGGGTGTCGAAAGAAGGCATGGCTGTCCCGTCCTCGTGGCTCTTCGGGGCGTCCCCGCAGGTGGGGAGCGGTGTGGGTGAAGTGGTGCGGATGGGTGCGGGGCGGTTGCCCGGGTCAGCGCACCCAGCCGGTGAAGCTCTGTCCGACGCTGCGGGCCTTCTCCGTCGTGCGCGGTGCGGTGCCGCCGTCGAGCGCCGCCGAGACGGCCCGGACCAGCCAGGCGTTGACCGACAGGCCCTGGCGGCCCGCGGCCTCCTCGGCGCGCGCCTTGAGGTGCGCCGGCAGTCGCAGGTTGACGCGGGCGGTGCCGCCCTCATCGGTGTCGGCGGGCGACTGTGGCGCGAGCGGTTCGACGGGCGCGGCGGCGGCCGCCTGCGCGGGGCCGCTGCCGGTCGGCGGCAGCGTCACCACGAAGTCCGGGTCCAGCCCGCGCAGCCGTACGTCGACCGAGCCGGGGGCGAGCTCGCGGGTGATCTCGTCCATCGCGGCGGAGAGCACGTTGAGCATCGTCAGGCGGGTCGCCGACTCCAGCGGTGCGGTGAGGCGCTCGGCCAGCTCGCGGGCTTCGTCGCCGCCGGCCTCGGCGGCCACCGCGAGTTCGCGCCGCAGGGTGTCGACATACGGAGTGAGGTCCATGACGTCATGATGGCACCACTGTGGTGCCATGCGCAAGCCCTTGTGGCGCCATGCGTGGCGTCCATGGCAGCGCATGCCGCCTGACCTGCGGATATATCGGCGGGGCGGGTGAGTGCCGGTGGTGTCGTGGGGTGGACCTGCCCCTGTTGCAGTGCCAGGGTGGCGCCTGGTGGCGTCATACAGTGCCAGGAGGTGTCATGTGGTGCCATGCGGTGCCGATCGGCGGAACGCAGGAAGCGACGGCCCGGGTGTGGTGAGCTGGAGTGCTGCCCGGCGCGGGCCGGGCGGCCGATGCCCCGCCGGGAGGCCCGTGTGAAATCCCGCACCGCGACGGCGCTGGCCCTGCTGCCCGTCCTCGCCGCGGCCCTCGCCGGCTGCGGCTCGTCCGCCCCGGCGGGCACCGCTGCCACGGCCGGCGCATCGGGCAGTGCATCGGGCAGTGCGGACGCCGCCACGGTCGCCGACCGCCTGAACACCCCCTGGGGCGTCGCCCGGATGCCGGACGGCGCCCTGCTGGTCGGATCCCGGGACACCGGGCGGATCCTGCGCATCGACCCGAGGACGGGCGAACGCGCCGACGTCGGGACCGTCCCGGGCGTGGACGCCTTCGTCGAGGGCGGACTGCTCGGCCTGGCCCTCGGCCCGAACGGCCGGCTGTACGCCTACTACACCGGCAACGACGACAACCGGATCGTCAGCTTCGCCTACGACCCCGCCCGCCCGGCCGGTGCCCGGCTGACCGATCCCCGGGCCGTGCTCTCGGGCATCCCCAAGGGCGACAACCACAACGGCGGCCGGATCGCCTTCGGCCCGGACGGCATGCTCTACGTCGGCACCGGCGAGACCGGCCGCACCGCCCTCGCGCAGGACCGCACCTCGCTCGGCGGCAAGATCCTCCGGATCACCCCCGACGGCGCGCCCGCGCCCGGCAACCCCTTCCCCGGCTCCCCGGTCTACTCGCTGGGCCACCGCAACGTGCAGGGCCTCGCCTGGGACGCGCAGGGACGGCTCTGGGCCTCCGAGTTCGGCCAGGACGCCTGGGACGAACTCAACCTGATCCGGCCCGGCGCCAACTACGGCTGGCCGGTCGTCGAGGGCAAGGCCGGCCGGGCCGGATACACCGACCCGGTGGTCCAGTGGCGTCCGGCCGACGCCTCGCCGAGCGGCATCGCCTTCGCGGACGGCGCGATCTGGATGGCCGGGCTGCGCGGCCAGCGCCTGTGGCGGATCCCGCTGAACGGCGACGGCACGGCCGGCACCCCCACCGCCGTCCTCGACCACACCGCCGGGCGGCTGCGGACGGTGGTCGCCGAGCCGGACGGCAGCCTGCTCGTCACCACCAGCAACACCGACGGGCGCGGCGACCCCCGCCCGGGGGACGACCGGATCCTGCGCCACCGGCCGGGCTGACCCCGGTGCGTCCCGCCGCGGGCGCTGCGCCGCCCGCTCCGGCGCGGGACCACCGAGTGAGGGTGCCGCTGCGGGGAGGTGCCGCATGGAGCAACCGGCCGTCCGGGTCGCGCGCCTGCCGGGCGGGCCGGCCCTCCCGTACGCCGAGCAGGGCGATCCCGCCGGACCGCCGGTCGTCCTGCTGCACGCCGTCGGCGACTCCTGGCGCGCCTTCGGGCCGCTGATGGCCGCGCTGCCCCCGGCGCTGCACGTGCTCGCCCCCAGCCAGCGCGGGCACGGCGGGGCCGACAGCCCGCCGGAGGGCTACCGGCCGGCGGACTTCGCGGCCGACCTCGGTGCCTTCCTGGACCTGCTGGGCATCGGCCGGGCCGTGCTCGTCGGCGCGTCCAGCGCGGGCTTCACCGTCCGCCGGTTCGCTGCCGACCGCCCCGAGCGGGTCCGCGGCCTGGTCCTCCTCGGCTCGCCCGCCCTGCTCGTCGACAAGCCGGAGGCCGCCGCCTTCCGGGAGGCCGTCGCGCGGATGACCGACCCGCTGGACCCGGCGGCCGTCCGCGCGATGGTGGAGTCGGTCGTCGCCAGGCCGCTGCCGCCGGACTTCGCCGAACTGATGGTGCAGGAGGGCCTGCGCGTCCCGGCGCGGGTGTGGCGCGCCACCGTCGAGGGGCTGTTCGGCGAGACCCGCCTCGACGGCCTCGACCGGATCGCCGCGCCCGCCCTGCTGATCCGGGGCGACCGGGACACCGTCCTGCCGCGGGCCGACCAGGAGCGGTTGGCGGCCGCCCTGCCGCACGCCGCGCTGCTCGTCCACGAGGGCTCGGGCCACGTCGTCCAGTGGGACGACCCCGTGCGCACCGCCGCCGACCTGGCCGCCTTCGCCGCGGCGTGCGGCGGCGGCGACGGTCAGTCCGCGACGTAGCGGAACCAGTCGAAGTCCGCCCGGGTGGCGGTCGGGTGCGGCGCGGTGGCGTACAGGCCGAGGTGGCAGCCGGTGAAGCCGCCCGCGTGCCGGCTGCTGAGGATGCGGCCGTCCACCGTGCCGAGCTCGGCGGCCGGCCCGTCGGCCCGGCCGCAGCGGAAGGCGTACTGCTGGCCGCGGGCGGTCACGCCCAGCACCAGCGGGCCGGCGGCGAGCGGCAGTTCGGCCCGGACGGTGTCCCGGCCGCCGTCCCGCACGGTCAGCCGGACGACCCGGCCGCCCGCGCCGTCGCCGTCCACCAGCAGCCGGACGTGGTGGTCCGGGTCGTAGTACGCCACCAGGCCCGCCTGCTCGCCGGGCGCGGCCGGGGCGAAGTCGAGCGCCGCCTCGGCCGTGAAGTCCGCGTGCTGCTGGCGGCGGCCGACGAAGCTCGGCGTCGCCCGCTCGGCGAGGGTCTGCGGCAGCAGCTGCAGCCGCAGGTGGCCGGGGCGTTCCCGGAGGCTGTGGAAGACCGTGCGCGGGGTCCGCAGCAGGCTCCACCGCGGGCCCAGCTCGGCCGCGTCGAAGTGGTCGACCGGGCCGGGCTCCGGCCAGGGGTGCGGCGGCAGTGCGATCCGGGTGGTCTCCTCCAGCCGCCCGCTGCCGGGGTTGACCACCGGCCAGCCGTCCTCCCAGGCGACCCGGGCGACGAAGGTCTCCCGACCCAGGTTGGCGTGCCCGCCGCCGCCGTACGGCCGGGAGGCCAGCAGCAGGGCGTACCAGTCGCCGGCCGGCGTGCGGACCAGGTCGGCGTGCCCGGCGCCGGTGACGGGGTGGCCGAGGCCGAGGTGGCGGTGGGTCAGCACCGGGTTGCGGGGGTTGTTCCGGTACGGCCCGGTGAGCCGGCGGCTGCGGGCGACGGTGACGGCGTGGTCGTGTTCGGTGCCGCCCTCCGCCACCACCAGCAGGTAGTGGTCGCCGTGCCGGTACAGGTGCGGGCCCTCGGCCCAGCGGGCGTCCACCAGGGCGCCGCGGAAGAGCACGTGCTCCTCACCGGTGAGGAGGCCCCGGTCGAGGTCGATGCCGCGCAGCCAGATCTCCGTCCGGCCCTCGTCGTCGGTCGGCCGGGCGCCGAGCAGGTGGGCGGAGCCGTCCTCGTCGAAGAAGAGCGACGGGTCGAAGCCGGGTGCCGCGGGCAGCCAGACCGGGTCCGACCAGCGGCCGGCCGGGTCGTCGGCGGTGAGCAGGAAGGTGCCGTCCTGCCCCGGGCCGTCGACCAGGGTGCACACCAGGTGGAAGCGCCCGCGGGCGTGGTGCAGCGAGGCTGCGTAGAGACCGCCGGACGGCCGGACGCCGTCCAGGGCCAGCTGCTCCGGCCGGTCCACGGCGTGCCCGATCGGCCGCCAGTGCACCAGGTCCCGGCTGTGGAACAGCGGCAGGCCCGGGAAGTACTCGAACGAGGAGGTGGCCAGGTAGTAGTCCTCGCCGACCCGGCAGACCGACGGGTCCGGGTGGAAGCCGGGCAGGACGGGGTTGCGGGCGTCCTGGTACTGCGGCGCGGCCGGGTCCCCGGGCGTGGCCATGGGTGCCTCCGAGGGCTCGGACGGGCGGGAGCGACGAGGAGCGTTCCGCGAGGGGGTGCTGTGAAGGGTGCTGCGCGGCTGGTGCTGCGAGCTGCGACGAAAAGTTTCGGAGAAGTTTCCGGTCGGATCGCCCCCGACCGTACGGTGCCCGTTTCGCCGGAGTCAAGGGCGGCCGTTGCGGTATGACGGCCGGTCCGGGGCGGAGAGCCGCCGTGGCCGGCCGAGCGTACGTTGGAGGTGCGGCACTGCTCGGCCCCGCCGCCCCGGCAGCAGGAGGTGCCCGATGGCGAATCCGGAGAACGGCAACGGGGAACTCGACCAGGCGAAGACCGAGGCCTTCGCGGGCCGGATGGTCGACGTCCTCAACGGCGCCGCCCTCGCCCTGATGACGAGCGTCGGCCACCAGGCCGGCCTGTTCGACGCGATGGCCGGCTCGCCGCCCGCCACCAGCACCGACCTCGCCGCCCGCACCGCACTCGACGAACGCTACGTCCGCGAATGGCTCGGCGGCATGGTGGTCGGCGGCATCGTCGAGTACGACCCGGCCGACGGCACCTACCGGCTGCCGCCCGAGCACGCCGCCTCGCTCACCGCGGCCGCCGGGCCGGACAACCTGGCCGGCATCATGCAGTACGTCGGACTGATGGGCGAGGTCGAACAGCAGGTCCTCGGCGCGTTCCGGCACGGCGGCGGCGTCCCCTACTCCGCCTACCCCCGGTTCCAGGCACTGCAGGCAGAGGAGAGCGCCCGGGTCTACGACCTGGCCCTGGTGGACACCATCGTGCCCCTCGTCCCCGGCCTGACGGACCGGCTGCGGACCGGCATCGACGCCCTCGACGTCGGCACCGGCCAGGGCCGCGCGCCCGTGGTGCTGGCCGCGGCCTTCCCCGAGAGCCGCTTCCACGGCCTCGACCAGTCCGAGGAGGGCATCGCCGTCGGCCGCTCCCAGGCCGAACGGCGCGGCCTGGCTAACGTGGCCCTCGCCGTCGGCGACTCCACCGGCATCGCGGGCGAGTACGACCTGATCACCGCCTTCGACGTCATCCACGACCTCGCCGAACCGGCGGCCACCCTCGCCGCGATCGCCGCCGCGCTGCGTCCCGGCGGCATCTTCCTGATGGGCGACATCGCCGCCTCCAGCCGACTGGAGGAGAACGTCGGCCACCCCTTCGGCCCGGCGCTCTACTGCTTCTCGGTCTTCTACTGCATGACCACCTCGCTCAGCACCGGCGGTGCCGGACTCGGCACCGTGTGGGGCGAGCAGACCGCCCGCCGGATGCTCGGCGAGGCCGGCTTCGACGAGGTCGAGGTGCGGTCCGTCGACGGCGACCCGCTCAACCTCTACTACGTGGCCCGCAAGGGCTGACGGCCCGTCCGATCCGACCGGCCGCCGACCGTGTGGCGGCGCGCCGGGCGGGCAGACGCACTCCCCGGGACCGGCCGCCGTGGCGGCCCGGCCCGCCGACGCACCGTCAGCCGCCCGGAGGAGGGCCACCGATGAACCCGACCGTCCCGCAGCACCTGTCCGTCGCCGAACTCGCCGCCGAAGCCGCCGAACTGCTCCGCGTGGCCGCCGACGCCCCGCACCGTGGCGGCGGCCCCGGCCTGCTGCACACCACCGAGGCCGCGGAGGCCGTCGGCGCCCTGGCCGGCCTCACCGCCCGGCTGCCCGAGCTCCTCGACCGGCTCGAAGCCTTCCTCGGCAGCGAGCAGGCCGCCGGCCGGATCGCCCCCGACCCCGCGGGCGCCGACGCCTACGACGTCATCCGCACCGCCCGGGACGCCCGCGAACAGCTCTACGAGGCCAGCCGCACGGCCGCCCTCCTCGCCGACTCCATGGCCGCCGCCGGCACCCTTGCCCCACTCGGCACCCCCCGCACCGCCGGCGGCCCCACCCACCCGCACGCCTGACCCGCGCCCGCCCGTCCCTCCGGCGCCACTGCGGGCCGGGCTGCGAGAGTCCCCCCGATACTTCGCGTGCCGATGCTGCAGACAGGGCCGCCGTGTCGTGGCCGAACACGACTCGCTGACCCGCGGTGGCGGGCCGCTGCGGTCCGCCTGTGCGGCAACCGGGCGTCCGTGCCGGGTCGGGTCGGGCTGCGCGCGGTGCACGGACGGCGGCCGGAACGCGCGTCCTCTGCGGGGCGGATCCGTCCGGCGTTCTTCCGGGTGGGCTCGCCGCGGGCTGTGCCGGGTCCGCCGTCCCGGGGTGTCCTTCCTGCTGCGCCGAGCGTGGCGCCGACCCCCGGTCTCGGGTTGTCGCAGGTGGCGGGCAGAATGGCCGGATGGGCGGGGACGGGGGCGGCATGACCGGTGTGCACGAGGCGAGACCGCGGCTGACGACGGCGTTGAGCGGTGCCGAGCTGCTGCGGTGGTACTGGACGCTGGACGAACTCGGCGGACTGGCCCGGGAGATGGGTGTCCGCCGGGGTGGCGGGAAGGCGGCGCTGACCGCCCGGCTGGCCGCCGCGCTGGACGGCGGGCCGCTGCCGGAGGCCCCGCCGCCGCGTCCCTCCCGCGCGGTGCGGCAGCTCGCCGCGCCGGTCGACGGGGACACCGTGATCCCCGCCGGCCAGCGCTGCAGCCAGGTGCTGCGCGCCTGGTTCACCGAGCAGATCGGGCCGTCCTTCCACTTCGACGCGCACATGCGGGCCTTCGTCGCGGAGAACGCCGGCCGCACCCTCGCCGACGCCGTCCGCCACTGGCACGCGACCCGCGCCGAGGCGGCCCGGCCGCAGGAGGTCGGCGCCCAGTTCGAGTTCAACCGCTTCCTGCGGAGCTGGCACGCCGAGCACCCCGCCGGCACCCGCACCGAGGCGCTGGACGCCTGGCGGGCCCACCGCGCCCTTCCCCGCGACGCGCCGGCCCACTGATCGGACGTCAGGGTGCCGGCGGAGAGGTCCAGTCGGCGGCGACGTGTCCGAGCCGGACCCGCTGGGGGTGGTCGCCGACCGGTGTCGAGGCGACCTTCCGGCCGGTGGCGAAGTCGATCGCGGTGATCCGGTCGGCCCCGCTCTCCGAGATCACGCAGGAGGCGCCGTCCCCGCTGACCGTCGCCCAGTACGGCTTGGACGCGGGGACCAGCGGGCCCTCCTTCAGCGTGGCCCGGTCGACGACCGTGGCGTAGTCGTCCATCGTCCCCGCGACGCACAGGTGCGCGCCGTCGGGACTCATGGCCAGCCCGTGGTGCCGCGAGTCGTTGACCCAGGTGGTGCGGTCCGGATTCGTCGCCGGGTTCCCGGGCAGGTCGGCGACCCGGGTGATCCGGTCGGCGGCGACGTCGTACTCCAGCACGCCGTTGAAGAACGACACCTGGAAGTAGAGCGTCGAGCCGTCGGGGCTGAACGCCACCGGGCGGACGGCGTCGGAGAGGTCCTGGCGGCCGATCGCGTCCAGCCGCTGCCGCATGTCGATGACCTTCACCTGGCGGAAGGTCTGCGCGTCGACCACGGTGATCCGCCGGTCGCCCTTCGTCCAGTCGAGCCACGGCGCGTCGAGCGCGGTGGTGACCTCGCCGATCGCCATGTTCCAGATCCGGGTGCCGCCGTCGGTGAAGACGTTCTCGTGCGGCTTGTCGCCGGTGGCGAAGGAGCCGAGCTGCCGGCCCGTCCGGATGTCCAGCACGTGCACGATGTCGGCGGTGGAGGCGGAGACCGCGACCCGGGTGCCGTCCGGCGAGACGGCCATGTGATCGGATCGGTAACCCGCCACCGGGAAGCGCCAGTTGATCCGTCCGGTGGCCAGGTCGATGGAGACCACGTCGGCGAAGCTCGGCCGGGAGACCACCACGGCAGAGCCGTCCGGCGTCGAGTACATGTCGTCGACGAACTGGTCGTGCCCCTCGCCCGGGCCAAGCCGCACCCCGAGGAAGTACGCCAGCTTCACCGGGTTGAGGTAGATCTCGGCGAGCCGCTGCGCCTTGTCCGGGACGACGTCGATGCGCCCGATCCGGGCGAGGGCGCCGGTGGACTCCACCACGTCCGCGGTGCCGTCCCAGTTGTTGCCGACGAAGAGCACCTCGCGCAGCCCGTCCGCCCGGGCCGAGACCGCGGCCGCGGCCGGCAGCGGGGTGGCGCCGGCGCTCGCCGCCCCGGCGGTCAGGGCCAGTGCGGCGCAGGTGGCGAGCAGGGCGCGGCGCAGCGCGGCGCGCCGCCGTGGCGTGCGGCGCGCGGGGGAGCGGTGGGCGGGTCGGGGCATCGTCGTTCCTTCCGGCTGGTGGTCCAGGGAGGATCTGAAAACGAGCACATTCAGATTTTCTACTTGAAAGTAACGACGCGTCGGTGTCCCGACAAGACGGCGGACGCGGGAAAATGAGGGTCCGTCGACTACGGGGGGTGCGGTGACAGGCAGGCTGAGGCAGCCGACCGGTCGGTACGCGGGCCGGTCCGCGGAGGACCGGCAGGCCGAGCGCCGCGGGCGCTTCCTGACCGCTGCGCTGCAGCTCTTCGGCGACGCGCCGGGCTACCGCTCCACCACGGTCGCCGCGCTGTGCGAGGCGGCCGGGCTGTCGAGCCGTCAGTTCTACGAGGAGTTCCGCACCCTGGAGGACGTGCTCGCCGACCTCCACCTCCAGGTCAACGACTGGGCCGAGCAGGCCGCGCTGGCGGCCCTCGCCGAGGCCGGGGGGCTGCCCGTCGCCGATCGTGCCGCGGCCGTCTTCGGCGCCTACGCGGCGCACGTCACCGCCGACCGGCGCCGGCTGCGGATCACCTTCGTCGAGATCATCGGCGTCAGCCCGCGGCTGGAGCAGCAGCGGCTGGCCCGCCGCTCCCGCTGGGTCGACCTGCTGTGCGCGGAGGCGGCGTCGGCCGTGGCCCGCGGGGAGGCGGTGCCGCGCGACTACCGGGTGGCCGCCGCCGCGTTCATCGGCGGGGTGAACGGGCTGCTGCACGACTGGGCCGAGGGCTGGGTGGACGCGACCCTCGACCAGGTCGTCGCCGAGCTGGTCCGCATCCTGCTGGGCATCCTGGACGCCCCGCCGGCACCGACCGGCTGACCGCCCACCGCGCGGGCGGCGCGGCCCTGCGGCGGTACGGCCCTCAGTGGTGCGCAGCCGCGTGCTTGGCCAGTTCCAGCAGGGTCTCCAGGTCGTGTGCGGCCTCGGCCGCGCACAGTGCGGTGGTCAGGGCCAGCCCGGCGAAGGCGGCGGCCGTCCAGGCGCGTCGGCGCGGCGCGGGGGCCAGCAGCGCGGCGACCCGGCGGGGCACCGGGCCGGGCCCGTCCGCCCGCAGGAAGGCGGGCCGGCGCAGGTGCGGCCGCGGGGTGCCCGGGCGGAGCGTACCCGGCCGGAGCCGCCCGAGGACGCCCAGCGCGGCGGCCGGGATCCAGGACCGGCCACGGGTGCGGCGGGCGGCGATGGCCGCCTTGCCGATGGTGCGGGCGACCCGGTGCCGGTCGCCCGAGACGCCGGCCGCGACCTCGTCGGCCCAGCGTTCCACGGTGTAGCCGACGGTGGTGGCGAGCGGCCGCAGCAGAGGGTTGGCGGCGGCCCCGAGCTGGGCGAGGGCGACGAACAGGTAGTGCCGGTGGTCCAGGTGGGCGCGCTCGTGGGCGAGCAGCACCTCGTGCTCCGCGGGTTCGAGGGCCGCCAGCATGCCCGTGGAGACGACGATCCGGCCGGGGTTCCCCGGGACGGCGTAGGCCTCGGCGGCGGGGTCGTCGACCACGACCAGCTGGTCCCGCCCGGGCAGGCAGGCGGCCTCCGACATCGACCGGGCGAGGGTGCGGGCCCTCCGGACGAGCATGCGGCCGGCCAGGGCGGTGACGCCGACCAGCAGCGTGCCCGCGAGGACGGCGACCGACAGCGAGGTGGGGTCGTGCTGCTGGGCGGCGTGCGCCGACCAGTGCCCGTCGGCGAGCCGGGCGAGCAGCGGGATCCGGATCAGCCCGGTGGCCGCGAGCATGCCGAGCACGGCGGTGCTCGCGGCGGCCAGGACGAGGGAGCCGGCGGTCAGCAGCCAGGTGGCCTGCCGCGGCGGCAGCCGCTCGCCCAGCGGCCGGGCGAGGACCGCGGCCAGCAGCGGGAGCACCAGTGGCAGGTAGACGGCGACGCGCATCGGGGCCGGGCCTACTTCCCCGGGTCCAGCAGCCGGCGGAGCAGCTCCTCGTCGGCGTCCGAGAGCTCGTCGACGAAGTGGGCGAGGACGGCCGCCCGGTCCGCGCGCCCGGCCAGCACGCCGCTCATCCGGCGGGCGGCGAGCCCGGACTCGTCGGCGACGGGGGAGTAGGCGAAGGCCCGGCCGCGCTTGGCGCGCCGCAGCACGTCCTTGCCGTACAGCCGGGTCAGGGCGGTGACCACGGTGGTGTAGGCGAGCCGTGCGTCGCCGAGCCGTTCGAGCACCTCGCCGGGGGTCAGTGCGTCGGGGGCCGCGCCGTGCAGCACGGCCAGGATCGCGGCCTCCAGCTCGCCCTTGCCCCGCCCCTCGGGTGCGGTCGGGTGCATGCCCACGGAACCGGTCCACCTCCTGCGCTATCTTCTACGTCGACGTAGAACTTCTACCTGATCGTAGAACTTCTACGTTCCGGTAGAAGTCGCTGCCGGAAGTCTGCCATGCCCGCCCGCCCGACCGGGCGCGGGTGCCCCGATCCTGGAGGACGTGCGTGAGCACAGCAACCGCGGTCACCGGCCCGCACGAGACGGTCGCGGCCCGCGCCACGTCCCTGACCAAGGCCTACGGCACGGGCGAGACCCGGGTGGTCGCCCTGGACGCCGTCGACGTGGCCGTCCGCGGTGGCGAGTTCGTCGCGATCATGGGTCCGTCCGGCTCCGGCAAGTCCACCCTCATGCACTGCCTCGCCGGCCTCGACACCGCGACCGGCGGGCAGGTCCTCATCGGCGACACCGAGATCACCGGCCTCAAGGACAAGCAGCTCACCCGGCTGCGCCGGGACAAGATCGGCTTCGTCTTCCAGGCGTTCAACCTGCTGCCCACGCTCACCGCGCTGGAGAACATCACCCTGCCCGTGGACATCGCCGGACGCACCCCGGACGGCGCCTGGCTGGAGCGGGTGATCGACACCGTGGGCCTGGCCGCCCGGCTGAAGCACCGGCCGGCCGAGCTCTCCGGCGGCCAGCAGCAGCGCGTCGCGGTCGCCCGGGCCCTCGCGAGCCGCCCGGAGATCGTCTTCGCGGACGAGCCGACCGGCAACCTCGACTCCCGCGCCGGCGCCGAGGTGCTCGGCTTCCTGCGCAGCTCGGTGGACGACCTCGGCCGGACGATCGTCATGGTCACCCACGACCCGGTCGCCGCCGCCCACGCCGACCGCGTGCTGTTCCTCGCCGACGGCCGGATCGTCGACGAGCTCACCGCACCGACCGCCGACTCCGTCCTGGACCGGATGCGCCGGTTCGACGGCGCCGGACGCAGGAGCTGACGGCATGATCAGGGCAAGCCTCCGCACCTTCCTGGCCCACAAGGGCCGCACCGCGCTGTCCACCCTCGCCGTCCTGCTCGGCGTGGCCTTCGTCTCCGGCACCCTCGTGTTCTCCGACACCATCGACGTCGCCTTCGCCGGCATCGCCGGCTCGACCGCGGCCGACGTGACGGTCAAGCCCAAGCAGGCGTTCACCCCCGAGGCCGAGGACCGCGGCGTCTCCGGCGAGACCCCGACCCTGCCCGCCGCCGTGGTGGCCCGGGTCGCCGCCCTCCCCGGCGTCCGGGCCGCCCACGGCCAGGTGTCCCTGCAGGACCTGACCGTCGTCGACCGGAACGGCAAACAGGTCGGCCCCACCACCGGGGCCCCCACCCTCGGCCAGAACTGGTACGACGACCCGCAGGTCCACCTCGCGGAGGGCCGCGCCCCCACCCGGGCCGGCGAGATCGTCCTCGACCGGGCCAGCGCCCGGCACAAGGACCTCCACCTCGGCGACGCCCTGCGCGTCCTCACCCCCGCCGGCTCGATGCCCGGCACCCTCGTCGGCATCGTCACCTACCGGGCGGGCAACCCCGGAGTGACCATGGCCTACGTCGACACCGCGACCGCGCAGCAGCAGCTGCTCGGCAAGCCCGACGGGTTCACCGGCATCATCGTGGACACGGGGCCCGGCACCGGCCGCGCCACCGCCAAGGCGGCGATCAAGGCCGCGCTGGGCGACGGCTACTCGGTCGCCACCAAGGAGGAGCAGGCCGCCACCGCGGCCCAGCAGATCAGCTCCTTCCTGAGCGTCGTCACCCTCGCGCTGCTCGGCTTCGCGGGCCTGGCCGTCCTGGTCGGGATCTTCCTGATCCTCAACACCTTCGCCATGCTCGTCGCCCAGCGGACCCGCGAACTCGGCCTGCTCCGCGCCCTCGGCGCGAGCCGCGGCCAGGTGCTGCGGTCGGTGCTCACCGAGGCGCTGCTGGTCGGCCTCGTCGGCTCCACCGCTGGCCTGGGTGCGGGCATCGGCCTCGCCGCCGGACTCAGGGCGCTGATCTCGACTTTCGGCGTCGACCTGTCCGGCACAGCCCTGGTGATCGACCCGCCGACCCCGGTCGCGGCCTACGCCGTCGGCGTCGTGGCCACGCTCGTCGCCGCCCACCTCCCCGCCCGGCGCGCGGCCCGGATCTCCCCGATGGCCGCGCTGCGCGAGGCCGCCGTCCCGCCCGCGCCGAAGCTCGGCCGGCGCACCGCGCTCGGCGCCGTCCTGTTCGTCGCGGGCGGCGGACTGCTGTACGGCGCGGCCACCCACCACACCACGATCGTCACGGCCGGGGCCCTGCTCGGCGGCGGCATCCTCGCCTCCCTGCTGGCCCTGGTCGTGCTCGGCCCGGCGCTGTCCCGGGTCGTCGTCCACGGCCTCGGCGCGTGCTACCCCGCGCTGTTCGGCACGGTGGGCCGACTCGGTCGGCTGAACGCGGTCCGCAACCCGCGCCGCACCGGCGCGACCGCCGGAGCCCTGATGATCAGCCTCTCCCTGGTCGGCGCGGTCGCCGTCCTCGCCGCCTCGCTCACCACCTCGGTCGACCGGGCCGTGGACGCCACCTTCGGCGCCGACTACGTGCTGTCCGGCAACGGCGCCACCCCGATCGGCCACGAGGTCACCGACCGGGTCAGGGCCGTCCCCGGCGTCGTGGCCGTGACCCGGCAGCGGTACGCGCTCGCGCACCTGAACGGCTTCCAGATCGCCGTCTCCGGCGTCGACACCGCCGCCGTCGACCGGGCCGTCAAGCCCCAGTACGTGGCCGGCTCCACCGCCGACGTCGCCGCCGGCGAGGTGATGGTCGACCGGACCACCGCCGACGCCGACCACCTGGCCGTCGGCTCCCGCGTCGACCTGCAGTTCCTCAACGGGGCGACCGGCACCCTGACCGTCGGCGCGATCAGCAGGCCCCCGGCCGGCGCCGGCAAGGACGGCGGCAGCTGGGAGGTCTCCCTGGAGACCCTCGCCCGGTACGCCCCGGAGGCGCAGGACTTCACCCTGTACCTCAACACCGCCCCCGGCGCCGACCAGCAGCGGGTGCAGAGCGCCCTGGACACCGTGCTCGCCGGCTACCCGCAGGTCACCGTGCAGAGCCGGGCCGACTACAAGAAGTCCGTCACCGGCCAGGTCGACACCGTGCTGTACCTGGTCTACGGCCTGCTCGCCCTGGCGATCGTCATCGCCGTCCTGGGCGTGGTCAACACCCTCGCCCTCTCGGTCGTCGAACGCACCCGGGAGATCGGGCTGCTGCGTGCCGTCGGGACCTCCCGCCGCCAGGTCCGCCGCATGGTCCGGCTGGAGTCCGTGCTGATCGCCGTGCACGGCGCGCTGCTCGGCCTCGGCCTCGGTCTCGCCTGGGGCGTCGCCGGACAGCGGGTCCTCACCCTGTACGGCGTCACCGCGCTCACCGTTCCGTGGACGACGATCGGGGTCGTCCTCGCCGGGTCGGCGCTGGCCGGGCTCGCCGCGGCGGCGCTCCCCGCCGCCAAGGCCGCCCGGACCGCGGTGCTGACCGCGATCGCCGCCGCGTAGACCCGCCGGACCGGCCGCCACCTCCCCGGGTCGGCCGGTCCGGCGCACCGCCCGCCGACGGGCGCGCCCCCGAGCGCCCGCCGGCGGGCACCCTCACGTTCCCCGGCCCCTCGGTGCGCGGCTGCCGCCATCGCTACCGGCGGGGCGGCGGGCCGATCTCCACCGCCTCAGCGGTGTTCCCGCACCCGCAAGCGCCGGCCCCGCAGCCCCGGGAGCCGCACCCGCGGGCGCCCCGGCGCCGGCCCAGCCACCACGCGGCGGCCGCGCCCGCGGCCAGCGCGGCGGCGAGGGCGGGCAGCCGGCCGGTCACCGCCCCGGCACCGGCGCCGACCGCACCGGTGGCGATCAGCGCGGGCAGCACACAGCAGGCCGCACAGGCCAGGCCGGCCAGGCCCGCCAGCACCCCGACGGTGCGCGGGGTGCGGTCAGCAGCAGGGTTGGTCACGGTGCCTCTCCTCGGCGAGATCGGTGAAGGGGATCGGGCAGCAGGCACTGCCCGCGCAGGCGAGCAGGTCGTCGCAGCCGGCGTCGACGGCGGCGAGCAGCGCGCCGCGGATCACGGTCAGATCGGCGATCCTCGCGTCGACCTCGGCGAGCTTGGCCGCGGCGCGCTGCTGCAGGCCGGGCACCGGGCGGCCGTGCCGGTGGCGGCCGGCCTCCAGCAGCTCGGCGACCTCGTCCAGGGTGAAGCCGAGCCGCTGCGCCGCCTTGACCACCCGAAGCACCGTCACCGCCTCCTCGCCGTAGAGGCGGTGCCCGCCCGGCGAACGGTCGGGCTCGGCGAGCAGGCCGCGCCGCTCGTAGTAGCGCAGCGTCTGCACGTTCACCCCGGCCGCGTCGGCGACCTGCCCGGAGCGCAGGCCCCCGGTCACCGGGGGCCCCCGACGGCCCGGGCCCGCGCCTCGACGGCGTCCAGCACGGCCGCGTGCGCCGCGTCCACCGAGACGTCCAGCAGCACGGCCTCCGGGCGCACGGCGACGGCGAAGGCGAAGAACGAGCAGCAGCCGCCCTCCCGCTCCGCCAGGTCGCGCACCGGGGCCTCGCAGCCGGCGTCGAGCTCCAGCCGCAGCCCCAGCGGCCCGGTCCGGGACGCCTGCTGCAGGTGGCCGGCGAACAGGCCGTCCCACTCCGCCGCCCGGAGCGGCCGCTCCTCGCTGGGCAGCGTGCACGACACCGGCACCCACTCCCCGTCGCCCATCGCGCTCACTCCCGTCGTCAGGCCCCCGAGCGGGGACGTCTTTGACGGTAAACCCGTACCCGGGTACCGGATGCAAGCGCGGACCCGCCGGCGTACCCGCCGCCACCTTCAGTGCCGAGAGTGACGAATGGTTGCGCATTGTCGGTCAATTTAGACATTTCAACCACTCTGCGCTCACCGTTTGTGATCGAGTTGGCCGGGTAGGCGGGCCAGGGTCTTCGTCGGACAGATCCTCGATGTCCGACGGATCGACGACGGGACTCCCGCCTCCGTAGGACACACCATGAAGAACACGAAGCTTGCCGCAGCCGTCGGCGCGGGCTACCTCCTCGGGCCCTTCCACAAGGTTCGCTGGGCGATGGCCCTCGCGGGGATGGTCGCGGGCAAACGCATCACCACCGATCCGGCCGCGCTCCTCAGCGGGCTGCCCGAATCGTCGCCCCAGCTCCGGCAACTGGCCGGCAGCGTCCGCGGCGAACTCGCCGACGCCGGGCGGAAGGCGGCCGTCGCCGCGGCCGGCAACCGCGTCGACGCGCTGACCGACTCGCTGCAGCGCCGGACGGAGTCCCTGCGCTCCGGGTCCGCCGACGGCGACGAGCCCGGCGACGAGGAACCCGAGGACGAGTACGAGGAGGCACGCGAGGACGAGGATCCCGCTCCGCGTTCGCGTCGCCGCGTCCCGGCCGGGAGCCGGTGATCCGCCGTGTCCACCGTCGCCGCGCCGACCGGCCGCTACCTCGACCGGCCCCCGGCCGGGGGTCCGGCCGACGTCCTCGACCCGATCCTGGACAAGGGCCTGGTCATCGACGTCTACCTGCGGGTCTCCCTGGTGGGCATCGAGCTGCTGACGGTCGACGCCCGCATCGTCGTCGCCAGCGTCGACACCTACCTGCGCTTCGCCGAGGCGGCGAACCGTCTCGACCCGGCCGACGGCAGGAGCCGGGGCACGCCCGAGCTGGTGCACCGCCTGCAGGGCGGCGGCACCGGGCACGGGACGGTCGGGCACGGCACGAAGCGCGCTCGGGGGGAGGAGGAGCGATGAGCGCCGCGCGGGCCGGCACGGGCGGCGGTGCCACCGCCCCGACCCGGGCCTGCTACGTCCACGGCACCGTGCCGGCCGGCACCCGGACCCCGGACGGAGTGCGGGGCGTCACCGATCCGCCCGCCCGGGTCGACGTGGTCGACCGCGGCCGGGTGGCGGAACCCCTGCCCACAGCAGCCGCCCCGCCGTGCGGCGCCGCTCGACCGTCCTCCGGGGCCGGCCGCGGGGCCTGCGGCCGGCCGGTGCTCCGCGCCCGCGCGGCGGGACACCCGTGGCGCGGGGGACCCGCCCGGTACCCGGAGGTGTGAGCCGTGGCCGTCCGCACTCCCCGGCCCGCCGACGGCGGCGACCCGGACCGTCCGGTCGAGCGCCGGCCGCGTCGGACACCCCCGGCCGAGCCCCCGCCCGACCGCCCGGTCCGTGATGACCGGCCCGAACGCCGGACCCGCCGGTCCGCCACCGGGCCGGACGCCGCGGAGAAGAGCCCCGCGCGCCGCCGGACCGCCGGCGAACCGACCCGCCCCGTACGCCGCCGGAGCGACGGGACTCCCGACCGCTCCCCCGACCCGGCGCGGTCCGCGGAGGGGCCGCCGCGGCGCCGCCCGTCGGACGGGAGGCTGACGGCCCGTCGGGCCGCGGCGGTGGCCGCCGCGGACGTCGGCGACCTCACCGGCCGCACGCCCGAGGGCATCACCTCGATCGACCGCACCGACGACGGCTGGCGGATCGGCGTCGAGGTGATGGAGTCCCGCCGCGTCCCCGACTCCACCGACATCCTCGCCGTCTACCTGGTCGCCCTCGACGACGACGGCGACCTGGTCTCCTACCGCCGTGAACGCCGCTACTACCGCGGCAGGCCCGAGGAGGACTCGCCATGACCGAGCCGACCGCCCGACCCGGGGACCGGTTCCTTGCCGCGCAGTCCCGCGGCCCCGGCGGGCAGCCCGCCAACCTCGCGGACCTGCTGGAACGCGTCCTGGACAAGGGCATCGTGATCGCGGGCGACATCCGGGTGAACCTGCTGGACATCGAACTGCTCACGATCAAGATCCGCCTGTTGATCGCCTCCGTCGACCGTGCCCGCGAGATGGGCATCGACTGGTGGGAACACGACCCCTCCCTCTCGTCCGGGAAGCGGGACCTCGCCCTGGAGAACCGCCGTCTGCGCGAACGCATCGGCGAACTGGAGGCGGGCCGCAGCGGCCGGCGGACGGTCGGGACTGCCGCGGAGCACGAGGACGACGGGTACGAGGACGACGCTTACGAGGACGGGGCGCACGGGAGCCGAGAGTACGAGGACCGAGAGGCGCCGCCCGTCCGGCGCCGCCGCCCGAGGAGCACGTCATGACCGCACCCGACCTCACCTGGCTCTACGCGGTGATCCACGACGCCGGGGACGGAGCCCTCGACGGCCTTACCGGGGTCGCGGGCGAGCCGCTGCGCACGCTCACCGCCCCCGGACTCGTCCTGGTCGTGGGCTCGGTGCCGCGCAGCGGCTTCGACGAACGGTCCCTGCAGCAGCGCCTGACCGACCTGCAGTGGCTGGAGACCGCCGTCCGGGCGCACCACAAGGTGATCGCCGAACTCGCCCGCAGCGGCCGCACCCTGCCGCTGCGCTTCGCCACCCTCTACCGCGACGACCGCGGCGCCGCCGCCTTCCTCCGCGGCGCGGGTCCCCGCCTGCGGGCCGCCCTGGAGCGGGTCGCCGACCGTGCGGAGTGGGGAGTGAAGGCCTACCTCGCCGGCTCCGCCGCCGCACCCGCCGACATCCCGGCACCCGCCGACCGCCCCGGCACCGCCTACCTGCTGCGCCGCCGTGCCCAACGCGACTCCCTGGCCCGGCGGTTCGACGAGGCCATGGACGGCGCCCGGGAGATCCACGCGGCGCTCGCCGCCCGCGCGGGCCGGGCCGCGGAGCACCCGCTGCAGTCCGCCGAGGCCAGCGGCCGGACGGACCCGATGCTGCTCAACGGCGCCTACCTGGTCGACCAGGCACGGGTCGCCGAGTTCGGCGCCGCCGTCACCGAACTCGGCCGCCGCTTCCCCGGCCTCCGCCTGGAGCTCACCGGCCCGTGGCCGCCGTACTCCTTCGCCGACCTCGACACCGAAGCCGACCCTGCATCCGGCACCGGCACCGGCGACGGGCCCGCCACCGCGGTCGGCGGTCGGGCGACCGGGCGGACCGCGCGACGCCCCGGGCCGCCGGAGCCCCGGTCCGGCGAACAGCCCGCGCCGGTCGCGCCGGTCGCGCCGGCCGAGGGCGGGTGAACGGGGGTGACAGGGGCAGCCGAGCCGGTCCGGGCGGTCACGTACCCGGTGGACGAGCGCAGGATCGCCCTGGTCGACCTGCTCGACCGGCTGCTCGCCGGCGGCGTGGTCGTCGCGGGCGAGATCACCCTCTCCATCGCGGACGTCGACCTCGTCCGGATCAGTCTGCGGGCGCTGATCGCCTCGGTCGGCACCCTCGCCGCCGCCGACGAGGAGCACGCGCCCCAGCGGCAGCACACGCCGATGCCGTACACCGGGGAGGGGCCGTGACCGCGCCGGGAGGGGACCGCGGGCCGCGCGCCGTGGGGCCGGGCCGCCGGATCGAGCTGGACCCGGAGTCGGTGGGCCGGGACCTCGCCGCGCTCGTGCTGACCGTGGTCGAGCTGCTGCGGCAGTTGATGGAGCGTCAGGCGCTGCGCCGGATCGACGTGGGCGACCTCTCGGAGGACCGGATCGAGGAGATGGGCCGCACGCTGATGGCGCTGGAGGAGCGGATGGACGAGCTCCGCGAGCACTTCGGGCTGACGCCCGAGGACCTGAACATCGACCTCGGGCCGCTGGGCCCGCTGCTCTCCCCGGACTGACCCCGCGGGCCGTCCGTCCTGGCCCCGGCCGCGCCGCCGGGCGGCAGTGCCGGGTTCAGTCGGCACACTCCTTGCAGATCGGCTGCCCCTTGGAGTTCTCACCGGCGAGCTGGCTGCGGTGCCGCACCATGAAGCAGCTCGCGCAGGTGAACTCGTCCTGCTGCTTCGGCAGGACCTGCACGGTCAGTTCCTCGCCCGACAGGTCCGCGCCCGGCAGTTCGAGCCCCTCGGCCGCGTCGAACTCGTCGACGTCGACCTTGCCGTCGGCCCGCTCCGCCCGGTGTGCCTTGAGCTCCTCGATGCTGTCGTCGGAGCTCTCGTCGTCGCCCTTGCGGGGGGCGTCGTAGTCGGTGGCCACGGTGTCGTCCCTTCGTGGACTGGTTGACCTCGGGAGAGACCAGCCTGCCTCCGGAGCCCGTCCCGCGCACCCGCTGGACGGCACCCGGTGAGGCCGGGCGGATCAGAGCCGGACGGCGACCAGCGCGATGTCGTCCGTGCCCTGCTCGTCGTCCGCGCCGAGGTCGGCGAGCACCGCGTCCGCGAGCGCCTCCGGTTCGAGGCGGCGGTGCCGGGCGGCGCTTGCGGTGAGCCGGTCGAGCCCCACGTCGATGTCCTCGCCGCGCCGCTCGATCAGGCCGTCGGTGTACAGCACCAGGGTGGCACCCGGCCGGTACCCGGCGGCGGCCTCGGAGCGCGGGATCTCGTTCTCCCAGGCGCCGAGCGGCGGATCGGTCGCCCCGTCCAGCACCCGGACGGAGCCGTCCGCGTCGACGAGCACCGGTGGCGGGTGCCCGGCGCTGCTGTACCGGACGGTGCGGGTGGAGCGGTCGACGACGGTCTGCACCGCGGTCGTCGACAGGGCGCCCTCGACCGTCACCGCGTAGCGGGCCAGGGTCTTCAGCGCCTGCGCCGGCTGCCGGGTGGCGCGCAGGGCGGCGTTGAGCGCGCTGTGCAGCCGGCCCATGATCCCGGCCGCCTCCAGCCCGTGGCCGACCACGTCGCCGACCGCCACCCCGAGCTGTGCCCGGTCCAGGTCGACCAGGTCGTACCAGTCGCCGCACACGTTCAGCGTCCGGGTCGCCGGACGGTAGCGGACCGCCGCGAACGAGCGGTGCGCGGGCGGCACCGCGGGCAGCAGCGACCGCTGCAGGGTCAGCGCCACCTCGCGCTCGCGGGCGTGCGCCTGCCGCAGTTCCTCGTTGAGGTCGGCGAGCTCCTGGGCCCGGGCCAGCAGGTCCGCCGCCATGTGCGCCTCCCGGGTGAGGCCGGTCAGCACCGCGCCGTCCGCGGGGCCCCGGCCGTCCAGGATGCCGCGGACCAGCGCGGTGACCTCCTCCACCCGGTGCACGATCGCGACCACCTCGCCCGCCGCGCCGAGCACCGGCGTGTTCAGGGTGCTCCAGTAGCGCTCGTCGAACACCCCGGGCCGGTCGGCGCGGTCGACGCCGTACTTCTGCAGCGGCATGCTGTCGCTCTGCCGGGTGGCGAGGACCCGCTCCAGCGAGGCGCGGAGCGGTACGGCGCCTGAGTCGTCGCCGTGCGCCGGATCACCGGGGAAGACCTCGAAGAGGAGACGGCCCACCAGCTCCTCGCGCCTGCGGCCGGACACCCGCAGATAGGCCTCGTTGGCGTCCGCCATCACCAGGCCGGGGGTCAGGACGACCATGGGGCTGGGCGTCGCCCGGAACGCCGCCCCGTAGTCCACAGCCGGCGCGTCCACACCCCTCCTCGGTGGTGATCATCCCGTGGGTGCCCTCAATCTACGCCCGTCATGTGCGTCCCGCCCGGTGCCGGGTGCCCGGGGACGGACCGGTGCGGTCCGGGTTCACCGCGGGCTCCGTGCACGACTCGTGCCGCAGGCCCGGCGCCCGGCGATGCAGCAGGGAAACGGGTCCGGCGGCCCCGTCGTGGGGGCCGCCGGACCCGGACCGGCTCAGCCGGCTGCGGCCTCGCGGACGTGCCAGGTCGCCCGGACGAGCTCGCGCTCCGCAGCCGTGAGGTGCAGGGCCGCGGCCAGCCACTGCTCTGCGTAGCGGTCGGCGTTCGGGTCGCCGAGCCGGCCGAAGACGTCCCGCTGCCGGCGGTCGGCCTCCTCGGCGAGGGCCGTGGACAGCCCGGCCGCCGTGCGGAACCCGGTGCGCCGCAGCGCCGCGGCGTCCGTCCGGGCACCGCCGCTGCGCGCCGCCTCGGCGACCGCGCGCCGCCCGCCCGCGACCGCCAGCTCGACCTGGCGGCGGACCCGCCACAGCGGAGAGTCGCCCAGCGGGTCGGGCCCCGCGGACACCGGCCCCGGCAGCTGGGGCCCGTCCCCGTCCGGGGCGGGCACGTGGGTGCCCTGGAGCAGGTCGTAGCCGAGGTCGGCCCGGCCCTGCCACTCGGCCGGCAGCCGCAGCGTGTACGCGGCCCCGGCGACGGGTGCCACCGCCAGCGGACGCAGGGTGGCTGCCCGGTCCGGGTCGACCCGGGCGAGCACCCGCAGCCGCAGGCCGGGGTGGGCGCCGATCCGGGTCAGGTTGGCGGTGTGCGCCAGGTCCGGGTGGCGGTTGACGGCGACCAGCCGGACGAGCGGGCCGTGCGGCTCGCCGGTGGTCCCGTCCACCTCGCGGGCGAGCACGCTGTCGGCGGACGCGCCGAGCACCACCAGCTCGCAGCCGACCGGCCGGCGCAGCAGCTCGGTCTGCTCCGGGTCGGCCAGCGGGCCGTCGGCGAGCCGCTCGGCGACGGCCTCCGCCAGCGGGCGGGCGAACAGCTCCGCGAGCGGGCCGGAGCCCCAGTCCATCCCGCCCACCGGATTGGCCCGGACCCCGCGGCCCGAGCCGAGCCGGCCGTCCGCGGACACGGTGGCGCCCGAGATCAGCAGGCCGCCGCGGGACAGCTGGGAGTGGTCCAGGGCCGCCGCGCCGACCGAGACCGGTGCGGTGCCCGCGCCACGGGCGCGGGACGGGCCGCCGGGCTTGATGTCGGCGATCGACACCCAGCGGCCGTCCTCGGTGACCAGGTGGGTCACCACGCCGCCGTAGCCGGTGGCGGTCAGCACCGGCTCGCGGCAGACGCCGTGCACCCGCAGCGCGCCGCCCGGCTTGTACGCCCGGCGGGCGGTGCCGAGCACCGCCCGGTCGGCCGGGCCGGAGCGCAGCAGCGCCGTGGTGAGCAGCAGTTCGCGCAGCGCCGCCGCGAGGTCGGCGGTGCGGTGGCTGCTGTAGCGGGCGCGGGCGCTGCGCAGGCCGCGGACCACCCGCAGCGCGGCCGCCTCGGCGCGGTGCAGGTCGGCCAGCCGTGCGGTGTGCGCGGCCCGCAGCAGTTCGGCCTGCGGGACGGCCCCGGCCGCGGGCACGCCGGCGGCGAGCGCCGCCGCGGCGGCCGCCCACAGTCCGGCGGCGGCCTGCACCTGGGCGGGCGTCGGCTCGACGGTGGCGGGCGGCTCCGGCGCGGCGGCCGGGGCGGGTTCGGCCCCGGCCGTCCCTGCGGCCGCCGTCGTCGCCGGAGCCGCATCCGGCTCGGCCTGCTCCGCGGGCCCGGCCGGTGCCGCGGCGCCGGCGGCGGGCGGGTCGGCGATCGGGCAGCAGCCGAGCACCGCCGCCCGGTGCAGGCAGCGCGGGGCGAGCAGACAGCTGCACCGCGCCTGCCCCTCCTCGGTCACCGCGCCGTCCGGGCCGGGCAGCAGGGTGACCACGGCGTCCTCGCCGCACCGGACGCCGACGCCCGGGCCGTCCGCGGCCGGGGCGACGGGCAGGGCGGCGTACTGCTCGATCGCCGCGTCGAGCTTCTTGCGCAGACGGGACGTCAGCGACTCCACCGCGGCCGCCAGCACCTCGGGTGCGACGGGCGGCAGCTGGAGGTCCTCGGCAGCGGTCATCGCCTGTACTCCGGTCATCGGGCCTCCCCGCGGAGGCGGTCGCCGACCCAGCGGGCGAGGGCGAGGGGACTGAGGGCGGCCACCGGCATGCCGGCGGCGACGAGCTGACGGGCGACCGGCACCGAGTACCGCGGGGTCCCGGTGTCGTCCAGCGCCGCGCAGCCCATCAGGTGCACCCCGGACGAGGCCAGCGCCCGCACCTCCCCGAGGAGGCCGCCCAGCGGGTAGCCCTCCTCGAAGTCGCTGACGACCGCGACCAGCGTGCGGCTCGGCACGGTGACCAGGGAACGGGCGTGCGCCAGTGCGGCGGCGATGTGCGTACCACCGCCGACCTTGACCTCCAGCAGCAGCGACAGCGGGTCGGAGACCCGCTCCGTCAGGTCGGTGACCTGCGTGGAGAAGGCCAGGAAGTGCGTGGACAGGGTGGGCACCCCGCCCAGCACCGCCGCGGTGAGGGCGGACCAGATGACCGAGGCCTCCATCGAGCCGGAGACGTCGACGACCAGGATCAGCCGCCAGTCGGCCTCCCGCCGCGAGCGGGTGCTGAACACCGGCTGCTCCGGCACGACGACCAGCCGGCCGTCGTCCAGGCGGCGGGTGTGCGCCAGGTTGGCCCGCAGGGTCCGCGGCAGGTCGATCCGGCCGCCGGGGCGGCGGGTCGGCCGCGGGGTGGCGAGGCCGGTGAGGGCCGGCCGGAGCCGGGTGGCGAGCTCGCGGGAGAGCTCCTCGACCAGCCGGCGCACCAGCGGGCGCAGCCGGTTCAGCTGGTGCTCGGGCATGCCGCCGGCCAGGTTCAGCACCGAGGTCAGCAGCTCCATCGACGGCCGGACGGACGCCGGGTCGAGCTCGGCCAGCACGTCGGTGCGGCCGGAGTCCGCGGCGGCGGCGAGCACCTCCTCGCGGACGTCCGCGCCGAACAGCGCCTCCAGTTCCTCCGACCACTCGCGGGCCGTCGGGAAGGACGCCTCCTGGCCGCCGCCGTTGCCGGAGCCGCCGTCCAGGTCGGCGGCGCCCTCGCCGCGGCCGCGGCCGTACAGCTCGTCCAGGGCCTGGGCGTAGCGGCGGGCGCCGTCGGGCAGCCGCTCCGGCTCACGGCCGAGCAGCAGCCGCCAGCGGTCGGCCGCCGACAGCCGGGCCTCGGCCGGGCCGTCGGCAGCGGTGCTCGCGGTCTCCACCGGGGGCGCCTCGGGCTCGGCGGGTGCCGGGGCCGGTGCCCCGGTGCCCGGGAGCCCGAGGGCGGCGAGCGCCTCGGCGGCGGCGGTGTCCGCGGCCGTCCACAGCGCGAGCAGTTCGGCCGGGGCGGTGAGCGTCAGGTCGGGGCGCTCGCCGAGCCGTTCGGCGACGGTGTCCAGCAGCCGGCCGCGGCCGGCTGGGCTGAGCGCGTCGAAGCCGGCCCGCAGCGCGGGCAGCCGGTCCAGGAAGCCGCGGTCGGGCAGGGCGTCGATCCGCTCCAGCAGCGGGCCGAGTGCGTCCGGCGCGTACTGGAGCAGCGGCCCGCCGGCCGTCAGCAGGCCGGTGAGCAGCCGGGCCAGTCTGCGGCGGCCTTCTGGGTCGGCGGCGGCGTCGACCCAGCCGGCGGCGCGGGCGCCTAGGCGGTCCGCGGTGTCCAGGTCGAGCAGCACCCGTGCGGCGAGCGCGGCGCCCTGGACGAGCGGCGAGCCGGTGCGGGCGAGCTCGGCGAGGGCGTCGTCCATCCGCAGGCCGAGCCGGTGGTCGCCGGCCCGGGTGGCCAGGGCGACCAGGGCGGTGGCGTCCGCCGGGTCCTCACTGCCGGCGAGTCCGGGCAGGCCGCGGACGGCCGCGTCGAGCAGGACGGCGGCGAGTTCGGCGGCGCGTTCCCGGCTCTGCTCGGTGGTGCCGGGCAGGTGGGCGAGCCGCAGGGCCTCCAACAGGTCCAGCGCGTCGAGGAGTTCCGGCAGGGTCGCCGAGGCGGGCAGCGACTGCTCGGCCTCGGCGAGCCGTTCGGCGACCAGCGCGGGCAGGTCGCAGCGGGCCGCGGCGCGCAGCCCGTCCAGCAGCTGGGTGCAGGTCGGGCCGCCCTCGGCGGACTGCCGGCGGGCGGTCTCCCGCAGGGTGCCGGCGGCGGCGAGTTCGGCGGTGACGCCGCGTACGCCGGCCAGGTCGAGCCGGGCGGCCGCGGACGGCGTCCAGGCGATCCGCCAGCGGGTGCTGAGCGCGGAGCCGTCGCCGGTGCCGGAGACCTCGATCTGCTTGCCGTAGCCGATCCCGCAGATCGCGAGGCGCTGCAGCAGCACCTCGCGGCGCCCGTCCAGCGGGGAGCGCAGCGGGTCGAGCCGCAGTTCGCGGGAGTCCGGGTCCTCCGGGTCGGGCAGGCGCAGCGCGGCGAGCTCGGCCTCGACGGACGGGCCGAGGCCGGAGCGCGGGGTGCCCGGGGCGAGCCGGCCGCGGTCGGCGCCGACCAGCACCGCCTCCAGCGCCTTGGCGAGGGCCCGGCCGCGGCCGAGCGGCTCGCCCTGGCCGAGGACGGCGGTCACGGCCTCCAGCAGTTCGCCGCGGCCGGGTGCGGGCAGGCCGCGCAGCCGGGCGAGGTCGCCGGCCAGCCGCAGGGTCTCGGCGGCCTCGCCGGTGCCGGCCGGGTGCCCGGCCTTCCGCAGCTCCCGGCAGATGTCGGTGATCGCCCGGGCGGCGGCCGCGTCGACCTGCTCCGGGTCGCCCTGGGCGGCGAGCACGGCCTGCTGCCACTTGGGGTCGCGGATGCCCGCCGGATAGCCGGAGCGGGCGTCGAGCAGGTCGAAGGTGTACGGGACGAGCGAGGTGACCGGACCGCCCTCGGCCGGTGTCTCGGCCGGTGTCTCGGCCGGTGCACCGGTCGCGTCCGGCGCCGCCTCCTCGACGCCGGTCAGCGCCGGTCCGTGGAAGGCGCCGACGACCGCGGCGACCCGGCGGCCGCCGGCCGCCGCCGCGGCGATCACCCGGCGCATGTGCGCCTCGCGGGCGAGGTCCCCGGCGGGCACCCCGCCGCGGCCCTCGGCGTCGCGGCGCAGCGCCCAGCCGACGGCCAGCGCGGCACGGCGGACGGCCTCCGGCTCGCTGCCGGGGGCCCGCACCTCGACGGAGCGGTCCCACAGGTCGTCGCCCTCGCGGCCGGTGCCGGCCGCCTCCAGCGCGTCGGCGTAGGCGGGGACGGCCGGGCGGACGCCGGGCGCGTCGCCCGCCCCGGCGGTCCCCCAGCCCTTGTCGGCGAGCGGCAGGTCGCAGCAGCGCACCTCGACGCCGTGCTCGCGGGCCCAGCGCAGGGCGGCGAGCTCGGGCGAGAAGTCCGCGAACGGGTAGAAGCCGAGGTGCCCGCCCTCGTCGGCCCCGGCGAGGGCGACGGGGGCGACGGTGCCCGGGTCGGCGAGGTGCGGCAGCCAGCGCTGGAAGTCGGCCGGCAGCTCGACGCAGACCACCTGCGGGTCGGCCTTGTCGAGCAGCGCCGGCACCACCGCGGCGAGCGCCGGGCTGTGGTGCCGGACACCGATCAGGTGGGGCCGGGCGGAGGCGGCGAGCGCCTCCACCGCCTCGCGCGGGTCCGCGGTGTCCGCCGGGGTGCTCCCGGCGGCCGCCCCGGTGGTGTCCTCAGTGGTACGGGGGTCGGTCACCGCAGGTTCTCCCGCAGGTCCCACAGGCGGCGCCACATCGCGGAGCCGTCCTCGGCGCGGCGGCGCACCGGGCCGTCCCAGTAGCCGAGCAGGCGGCCGTGGTCGGCCGGGTCGTCCTTGCGGACGGCGCCCAGCAGGTGGCCCGGGACCAGGTCCAGGACGTCGCCGGCGGGCAGGTAGGCGCGGGCCAGGCCGAGCGAGGCGGCGACGTGCACGGCCTCCGCGGTGGACATCACCGTGCCGGGCCGCTCGACGTCCCAGCCCTCGGCGGAGCGGCCGGTGCGCAGGTCGCGGAAGACGGTGACGAGCACGTCGAGGACGGCGTCGTCGACGCCGAACGCCGCACCGGCCCGCTGCACGGCGGCGGTGGCCTGGGTGCGGACGAGCTCGGTCTCCGCGCCGGCGTCGGCGATCGGGTGCACCGTCTCGAAGTTGAAGCGGCGCTTGAGCGCGGCGGACATCTCGGAGACGCCGCGGTCGCGCAGGTTCGCGGTGGCGATCACGGTGAAGCCGGGGACGGCGGCGACGGTCGCGTCCGCGGTGCCGGCGAGCTCCGGCACGCTGACCCGGCGGTCGGAGAGGATCGACACCAGCGCGTCCTGCACCTCGGGCAGGCAGCGGGTGACCTCCTCGATCCGGGCCACCCGGCCGGTGCGCATCGCGGTCATCACCGGCGAGGCGACCAGCGCCTGCGGGGTGGGGCCCTGGGCGAGCAGCAGCGCGTAGTTCCAGCCGTAGCGGAAGGCGTCCTCGGTGGTGCCGGCGGTGCCCTGCACGGTGAGCTCGCTGGTGCCGCTGACCGCGGCGGACAGCAGCTCGGAGAGCATGGACTTCGCGGTGCCGGGCTCGCCGACGAGCAGCAGGCCGCGCTCGCCCGCGAGGGTGACCACGCAGCGCTCGACCAGGGCGCGCTCGCCGACGAACTTCGGCGCGACGACCAGCTTGGCGGGCAGCGCGCCGTCCTTGCGGCGCTTCGGCGGCAGGGCGAGCGCCTCGCCGTCGCTGCCGCAGACGAAGGTGACCACCGCGGCCGGGGTCAGCGCCCAGCCGGGCGGGCGGGGGCCCTCGTCGTACGCGGCGAGGAAGGCGAGCTCCTGGGCGTACCGCTCCTCGGCGGGCAGGATCTGCCGGGCCGGCGGGGCGGCCTGATCGGTCGTCGGCTCGGAGAGGTCGGTCGGGGTCGTCGGAGACACGGTGTCGGTCCTTCGGTCCGGGGAAAGGGGAACAACGGGTGGGGCCGGGGGTGCGGCGGTGTGCCGCACCCCCGGGGGGTCGCCGGCGCTCGGTCAGCGGCGGCGGCCGCGGCGGGCCTTGGGCGCCTTCAGTTCGCCGAAGCTCGGCAGGTCGCCGTCGAGCAGGCGCTGCCAGGCGCGGCGGTACAGCCCGGCGGCGGGCTCGGCCGGCAGCAGCACGCCGAGGGCGGTGGAGCCGCCGCCGAGCAGCGGCAGCTTCCAGGTCTCCAGCGGCAGGTGCGGGCTGCGCTGCTCCGTCCAGCCGCCGGGCAGGAAGAGCGTCCGTCCGGCGCGGGTGCGGGAGGCCTGCACGACCAGGTCGGTCGCGGCGAGCTCGGCCCGGGCGGCCTTCAGCCGGGCCGGCTTCCAGCCCGTCCAGCGGGCGGTGTTGCGGTCCGTCGGGTCGGGCATGGCGAGCAGCATCAGGTACAGCGCGGCGGCGTCCGCGCCGAGGCCGTGCCGCGCGGCGGCCTCCTCGACGAGGTCGGGCACCGAGCGGGACGGGTCCTGCGGCCACCAGGTGCCGTCCGGCCCGCGCTCGCCGGCGGCCGGGTCGCCCGGGTCGCCGAGCATCGCCTCGAAGCCGGGCGAACGGGCGGCCTTCAGCGCCGCCTCGGCCGGGAAGGGCTCGCCGGCGTTCTCCCGCAGCGCGGGCAGGTACGGGTCCTCGCCGGCCGCGTCCAGCAGGGCGGTGCGGATGCCCGGCGCGGGCTGGGTGTCGTGGGTCGCCATGACCACCGCGCCGTACCGCTCGTAGCCCTCGCCGACCTCGGTCGGTGCGCCGGCGACCTTGCGGAAGCTCGGCAGGCTGACGTAGCGGCCCAGGTCGAGCATCAGGCCCGGGTGGGCGAGCCGGTCGCGGACGGCGGCCAGCGCGGCGGGCAGCGCCGCCCGCAGCGGGTCGCCGGCCGGCAGCCGGTGGGACAGCCACCCGGCCATCGCCACCGCGCCGACGAGCGTCGCGGCGGTGAAGCCGGAGCCCGGCCGGACGGGCACCACCCGGTCCCGCTGGACGTGCCACTCCAGGTCCTGCGTCAGGTCGGCCGCCGAGGCCGGGTCCAGGACGGCGCCCAGTGCGGCGCGGGGCGCCCAGCCGGTGCGCACCGCACGGACGGCCTCGGCGAGCAGCGCCTCCGGGACGGCGACGCGGCGGCCCAGCTTCTCGTTCCACACCGCCGCGGCGGCCTCGACGTCCGGGCCCTCTGTCCAGAGCAGCGCCGGGTCGGCGGGCACCAGGGCGGTGAGCAGCCTGCGCCGGGTGGCGGCGCCGAGCGAGCGCAGCTCGTCCCGGGCGACCGCCGCGTCGGCGACCTTGAGCCCGAGCATCGCCCGGGTCTCGGCGGGCAGGAAGTTGCGCTCCCACTTCTCGACCTGCGGCAGGCCGGCCACCACCAGGGCGGCCATGGTGCCGGTGACACCGGTGAGCGAGGCGAACCGTTCGGCGGCCGCCGGGAACCACGGGGCCGGCTCGCGGTCCGCGGCGTACGCCAGCACCGCGGCGGCCCGGCCGTCCGCGGCGCCCTTCAGCGGCTCGCAGGAGAGCAGGGTGTACGGCGCCGGCGCCTCGAAGCGGCCGGTGGGGTCGTGGAAGAGCACGGTCGACTCGGTGTCGCCGTTGGTCGCCACGTCCCCGTCGGCGAACAGCAGGAACGCGCCGCCGCCGAGCGGCAGCAGCATGTCGCGGTCGCCGTGGCGGGTCGAGCCGTCCCGGTCGGCCAGGTGGCCGGCCGCGACGTGCAGCCTGGCAGTGCGCCAGTGCGCGGTCCCGGCCGGGTCGGTGAGGCCCACCCCGGCCAGCACCTCGAACAGGCCGCGCAGCGCGGCACGGTCCTCCGGCGTGCTGGTGGCGGACACCGCGCGCAGCGCGGTCGCCGCGGGCAGCTGCGGCAGCTGCCGCCAGCCGACCCGCTCGTGCGGGGTCTCCGTGGCGTCCAGGTGCACCGTGCCCGGTGCCGCGGCCTCGGTCTCGGGGGAGGCCGCCCGGGCGAGGAAGCGCACCTGCTCGGCGGTGTACCGGCTCTGCTGCGCGTTGTACCAGGAGGACGCCACGCCGAGGCCGCTGAGTGCGGCCTGCAGCTCGCCGTCGGACGGGCCGGGGGCCTCCTCGACCGGGACGGCGCCGCCGGACAGCTCCAGCTCCAGGCGCTCGGCGACGGCCGTCAGCCGCTGCTGCGGGGCGGCGGCGTAGCGCAGCAGGCCCGCGATGCCGGCCAGCAGCCGCTCGTCGGTGACCTCCGGCAGCACCGCGCGGACCGCCGCGGTGAGCTCGGCGGGCTGCTGCGGGTCGGCCTCGGTGGCGGCCTTGAGCAGCGCGGCGGCCGTGCCGTCGTCGAGGCGGCGCAGCGCGGCGGAGCCCTGCGGGTCGCGCGGCTGCAGGTAGTGCCAGTAGCGCAGCGGCGGCAGGATCAGCGTGCCCTCGGCGAACTCGCCGGGCAGGTCGTCGGTGCGGACGGTGGCGGTCGTGGCGCCGTCCGCGTCGACCAGCCGGATGCCGTAGGTGCCGTTGCGGACGACGGCCTGCGGCCGGTCGGCGCCGGGGAACTGCACCAGGCGCAGCGGGCAGCCCCGGCCCGGCGGCAGGGTGATGCCGCGTCCGGCGAGGTCCTCGCCGCGGTGCGAGCCGTCCGCCAGGGTGAGGGTGCGCCAGCCGAGCAGGCCGTCCACCGGCGCGCCGCTCGCCGTGGTGTCACCGGTCGGCGCGGGCATCACCCAGCCGCCGCAGGCCTTGCTGCCCGCCGGGGCGTCGCGCAGCGCGTCGGCGACGAAGGCGGGGTCGGCGGCCCGGCCGACGGTGTCGGTCGCCGGGTCGTACTCGTGCCAGGTGTACGGGGCGTCGCCGCCCGGGTCGGCCCACACCCAGAAGGTGCGGCCGTCGCCGATGATCCGGCGCTCGCCGGGCAGCGCGGTGTCCCCGGCGTGCACGGTGCCCTTGCCTCCGGTGCGGCCGCCGCCGTCGAGCGGCAGGCTGTGGCTGTTCAGCGAGCCCAGCCAGTAGGTGCGGGTGCCGCGCCGGGAGGTGTTCTCGGGCATGCTGAACACGCGGTCCGCGGCGGTGTGCCAGTAGCCGAGGAAGCGGCGGTTGTTGGCCTGCGACTGCCAGTGGACGAGCAGCGAGCCGTCCACGTAGTGGAAGCCGGTCTCGGAGGAGTCGCCAGCGGGGATCCGCAGGTCGTGACTGAGCACGGTGCCCTCGGCGCCGAGCACCCGGGCCTGCGAGGGACCGGCCGCGATCAGGTGCGGCCAGGCGTCCGCGACGACGATGTCGTCGACGTCCTTGCGGGCGACGAGCTCCGCGGCGGCCTCGTCCCAGGCGGGCCAGCCCAACTCGTCGATCACGCCGGCGCGCAGCGAGCGGGCGAGCACGGCCGACAGGTCGGTGGAGGCCGCGGCGCGGACCTCCTCCCCCGCCAGCACCAGCACCTCGCCGGGCAGCCAGCCGAGCCGCTGGAAGGCGTTCGGCAGCTCGGGCAGGCCGGCGGCGCGCGGCTGCCGGGCGATCTCGGACATCCACTCGGCGAGCATCGGCCGGCCGCCCGGCGAGCGGGCGAGCAGGCCGAGGGCCTGCCGGCCGCCGGCGTCGTTGGAGAGCCGGTCGGCGCCCCTGCGGAACGCCGGCCGGAAGCGCGGGTCGGCCTCCAGCGCGGTCAGGTCGCGCCGCGCCTCGTCCTGCGCCCAGGCCTCCAGGTGCAGCGTGGTGTTCTCGGTCGGGTCGGCGACCGGCACGCCGAGGGCGAGCAGGGTGTCCAGCAGGTTGACGTTGGTCTCGGTGACGCGCACCGCGGTGCCGGCCGCCGTGTGCTCGGCGCGCAGCCGCCCGGCGGCCCGGTCGACCAGCGGCAGCAGCGCGGGTATCCGGGTCTGGGTGCCCCAGCGGTGGCCGCGCCAGCCGAGGAAGCGCTCGAACCAGCCTGCGGTGCCGTCCGCGGGGCGGGCCTCGGCGGGCACCGAGTCGTCGTACAGGCCGGTGGCCGCGCCGGACTCGACCAGGACGTCCAGCCACAGCACGGGCAGTTCGCCGTCGTAGCCGGTCGGCATCAGGTCGAGCAGCCGGCCGCGGGCCGACGGGCTGCGCCGGCCGAGCGCGACCAGGGCGTCGCGGTGGCGCTTCCACCAGCCGGCGGCGGCGCGCAGTGTGGCGGGCAGTGCGAGGAGTTCGTCGAGGTAGTCGGCCTCGGCGGCCTCCGGGTCGGCGCCGGCCGCGCGGGCCAGCCGGCGCAGGTCGGTCGCCATCACGGCGGACGGCTCCAGGCCGCCCGCGGTGCGGCGCACGCACAGCCGGCGGAACCGGTCGAAGGCCTCCGCGGCGGGCACCCGGGCGCTCAGCTCCTTGGCGTACCCGGAGAGCACCTTGACGGGCAGTGCGCCGGCCAGCGCGAACTCCAGGAAGACCGCGTCGAGGCGCTGCTCGTCCAGCGGGAGGCCGTGCTGCGCCTCGGCCTTGCGGGCGCGGGCGAACATCTGGGCGGCGAACTGGCTGTTCTCGGCGCCGAGGAAGACCCGGCCGGCCTGCTCGTAGAAGGTCGGCAGGAAGTGCGGCACCGCCTCGGCCAGCCGCTCGGCGAGCTGCTGGTAGCCCTCCAGGGCGGCCTTCGGCCGGGAGGCGGCCTGCTTGGCGATCCGCTCCAGCTCGGGCACGATGCCGAGCGCGTGGTGGCCGTCCTGCGGGTGGTGGGCGAGCACCCACTCGGGGAAGCCCAGGGCCTGCCGCAGGCCGAGGCCGACCTCGGCCGGTTCGGTGTCGGGCTGCAGGCCGAGGAAGCCCACGGCCTGGTCCTCGGCGGCGCCCAGCTCGGCGGGCACCAGCCGGACCACGACCCGGTCGTCCAGGCCGGGGTGGCGGTACGTGCGGGCGGTCAGCGGCACGGCCCGCTCGCCGGCGCCGGCGGTGCCGGGCGGCAGCACGGCCCCGGCCTGCAGCAGCTCGGCGGCCTGCTCCTCGGTCATCGTGCGGCCCGTCCCCGTGTCCTCGTGCGTGCTCATGCGTTCTTCCCCTCCTGGACCGTGCGGCCGGCGTACAGCGCGGCGGCCATCCGCATCCCCTCCGACCAGGCGACCGGCCCGACCTCGGGCAGCGTCAGCGCCCGGCCCTCGGTGTCGCGCCAGCACAGCGCGCCGGTCTCCGAATCGCCGTCCCAGTACGGCTCGCCGATCCACACCGCCGGCTCGACCGTCCGCTCGCCGTCCCGGACCCGGGTGGTGGCGTAGCCGCCGGAGACCCGGTAACCGAGCCCGGTGGCGCGGGCGGCCAGGCCGAACCGCGACGGGAACCTGCCGCCGGCGAAGTCCTTGACCTCGGTGGCCTTCTCCGCCACCTCGTCGGGCTTGCGGAAGGTCGCCCGGTGGATCTGGTCGACGCCCTGGACGACGCCGAGCTCGGCCGCGAACTCCCGCAGGTCCTCCAGGTCCTCCAGCAGCACCGGGTGCGGCAGGGTGACCGTGGCGGGGGAGATGCGGACGGTCTCGCCGTCCAGGTCGACGAGCCGCAGCTCGCCGTCGGCGGTGGCGTCGCGCAGGAAGCCCACCTCGTCCTCGCCGTCGCCGACGACCACCAGGTCGCGCAGCGCGGCCTGCCAGGCCTCGTCCGGCCAGACCTTGGCCAGCAGCCCGGTCGGCACCGGCAGCGAGGACACCATCCAGGCGTCCACCTGCTCCCGGCAGGACGCCGCGTGGCGCTCCAGCCAGGTCGCGAACCGGCGCAGCCGGTCCGTCTCCGGGTGCTCGCGCACCGCCTTCGGCAGCGACTTCAGCTGCCTCCCCGCGGAACGGCCGGACGTCGACCGCGCCGTCACCCGGCCCTCCACCAGGGCGACCTCGTACCCGTCGCCCGCCGCCACCCAACCCATTACGGCCCCACCTCGTGCTCTGCCAAGTCGTCGGAAACCCCCGCAGCCGACCGGGGGTCCGGACACCCCGCCCGCGGTGATGTCGGAAACCTAGCGCCACCCGCGGACAACGCGTCCCGCCGGGCGGTGCACGGGTCCCGGCGGCCGTGCCCCCGACGCGTCGTCACTGCACGCACCAGGCCGCGCCCTGCGGCACCGGTACCGGTCGCACGGCGTGCGCACGGGCCGCCGCGGCCCGGCGACGTGTCGCAGATCACACGGCCGCGGTCGGTCGCGGGGCCGGTCGCGGGGCCGTCCCGGGCGGACGGTCGGAGCCGCCCGCCCGCGGCGGCCGGTGCTCAGGCGGACCGTTCGAGCCGGTCGTCCGCCGCGGCCTCGTCGGGCCGTGCGTGCCGGCTCAGCTCGGCGAGTTCGCGCCGCAGCTCGCGCACCTCGGCGGTGAGGTCCTGGATCGCCCGGTGGTTGAGGTGGTCCAGCCGGTCCTCCGCCTCGAACCGGGCCACGAACCAGGCCGCGATGTTGGCCGTCACCACACCGAGCAGGGCGATCCCCGACAGCATCAGAGCCACCGCCAGCAGCCGCCCGAGGCCCGTGGTCGGCGTCAGGTCCCCGTAGCCGACCGTCGTCATGGTGGTGAAGGACCACCAGAGGGCGTCGCCCAGGGTCCGGATGCTCGCGCGCGGCGAGCTCCGCTCGATCTCCAGGATCGCCAGCGAGCCGAACACCAGCAGCCCCAGCACCACCCCGGCCACGTAGGTCGTCAGCCGCACCTGGGAGGCCATCCGCACCCGCTGGCCCGCCAGCAGCAGCGTCGACACCAGTCGCAGCAGCCGCAGCGGCTGCACCAGCGGCAGCAGCACCGAGGCCAGGTCCAGCGGGCTGCGGCGGACGAACTCCCAGCGCCGCTCCGCCAGCACCAGCCGCGTCGCGTAGTCCAGCGCGAAGACCGCCCACACCGCCCACTCGGCCCAGGCCGCCCCGTGCAGCACCCACCCGGGCGCCCGCGGTGCGAGCACCGGCACCGCGTAGGCGACGGCGAACAGCACGGACAGCACGATGAGGGGGAACTGCGTGTGCCGCTCCCAGCGTTCGCGTCGGGTCGTCATGGCCGGCCTTCCTCCACGGGCGCGAGCTGCGGGGGCCGGGCCGGACGGCCGCACCACCCGCCCGCGACACCGCGCGGCGCACCCCCTGACGCCGGCGGCCGCCGCCGTGCCGGACGAACACCCTGGTCAACAGCCCCGCAGGCATCCTCCCACGGCGACGCGCCGCCGATCGCCGCGATCGTCAGGGCCGAGCGGTCCCCGGGTCCTGCACCCGCCCCTGCAGGGCCCGGGACAGCTCCGCGACGCACGCCGCCAGCTGTGCCGTCGTCAGCTGCGCCGGATCGGCGCCGCACCCGCCGCCGGGCGCGGGTGCCTGCGCGGTGGGCGCCGGTGCGGACGGCGCGGGCGCCGTCGCCGAGGTCGCGGGGGCCGGGGTCGGCTGCCCGCCGGGTGCGGTGATGCTGCCGTTCAGCGACACCAGGTTCGGCTTCACCGTCGCGTCACCGGACAGGTCGACGTAGTCCTGGGTCTGCCCGTTGAAGTCCACGAATCCGCGCCACATGTCCCGGCCGAACGGGACGATCTCCTGCAGGGCCCCGCCCGCGCCGGCGCTGATGGTGATCGAGGTCTGCTGCGCCATGTACGACACCATCCGGCTCGCCAGCACGTCCAGGTTCACCGACGGGGCGTCGTCGCCGCGCACGTACACGTGCAGGTCGTTCAGGCCGCCGCCGGCCCGGTCCGCCCGGACCACCGCGAAGGCCACCACCACCTGAGAGGAGCTCTCCCGCGGCACCAGTGGCGTCACGTAGTACAGGTGGCCGTCCGCCTTCGACCGCAGCAGGAACTCGCCCGGGTTGTTCGCGTTCGTCGAGGCCGAGGTGTGGGAGTAGCCGAAGCCGCGGTCGTCCTTCGCGCCGCGCCCGCCCAGCCACTGCACCTCGTGGATCTGCGCCCGTACCACCGAGCCCGGGTACACCGCCCCCGGCAGCTCGCCCGGCGCGACCTCCTTGCGGTACGTCATGTCCGGCCTGCCGTCGATCGAGCCGCGCAGCACCAGCACCCCCGCCGGCTCCAGCACGGTGCGCTGCCTCCAGCCGATCTGCCGGGCCACCGAGATCACCACCACCGGCTGCGCCGTCTGCGGGTCGGGGCCGTCGCAGTAGCCCCAGATGTCCTGCTCGCTGTAGGTCAGCTGCGGGAACCGCTCGGCGAGCAGGTTGCGCAGGCTGTTGGCGCCCGTCCCGGAGAAGGCCCGGCCGAAGGCGTGGCCGCCGCGGAACGCGCAGCTCGCGACGGTGTTCGAGCGGCCGTCCCAGACCGCGACGCCCTCCATCGGCTGCTCGCCGGAGCCGTCCAGCAGCGCCGTCCACACCCCGCCGCCCCGCGCGGCGTCCGGCAGGTAGTGCAGGCTGTGCCCCATCAGGTGCACCCCGGAGGCCAGGCCGGCGCTGTCGGTGAGCGCCTTGGCCGCCGCCGCGTAGGAGGCGGTGCGCGCCTCGAAGCCGAAGTCGGGCATCGGCTCGGTCTTCACGCAGGCCGGCACGTCGGCGGTGCCGACCAGGTCGCAGCGGCCGCCGTCGCCCTTGCGGGTGTGCTCGGTCACCGCCAGCACCGAGCGCGGGACGGCCGCGCCGGCCGCCGGGACGTCCAGCACCGTCGCCCGGGCGTAGTACCGCCCGGCGTCCTTGTCGTCGTCCCACATCCCGGTGCCCGCCCGCACCAGCGAACCGACCGTCGCGAGCACCACCACCGCGAGTACGAGCCGCACCCGCCACCCGCGGAACCCGGCCCCCGACTCGTCCGCGACGAAGGCGACGCCCCACACCGTGCCGAGCAGCCCCACCGCCACCCACAGCCAGAACAGCGGCGCCGCGTCCACCGGCCCGCCGTGCGGGAAGAACTCCTGCTCGATCAGCGGCACGTAGCTCTGGTCCTGCTGGCCGAACCCGCCGAACAGGACGTGCTTCACCACCCACACCAGCAGGGCCACCAGCGGCATCCACAGCCACCACGCCGTCAGCGCGAGCACCCCGCGCCGCACCACGCCCCTGCGGACATCACGCTTCGTCATGCCGTCCCCCCGTCCGTCCCCGTCACCCGCCCCTGTGCACGGGCCCCCGCAGCCTCCCTTCCCACCGCGCCCACGGGGCAAGCCCGTCCACGGAACGGACCCACGCGGCGACCACCCGGCACGGTTGGTACGCTCCCGGTGAGCCGTGACTGGCGCGCAGGGATGGATTCGACCATCGGGGAGCGGCTCCGTGTCTCACGCTGTCGCCGTGCGCCTGGGCCGTCCGAGTCGTCACGAGGAGACAGCCTTGGCCACGCCCGGCTACCCCGCCGCACCCCACACCGCCGTCGACCCCACCGCGGGCACCGCCTTCCGCGCCGCCGTCGACGCCGTCCGCGCCGTCGAGCCCCGGGTCGCCGACGCCATCGGCGCCGAGATCCAGGACCAGCGCGAGTCGCTCAAGCTCATCGCCAGCGAGAACTACGCCTCCCCGGCCGTCCTGCTCGCCATGGGCAACTGGTTCAGCGACAAGTACGCCGAGGGCACCGTCGGCCGCCGCTTCTACGCCGGCTGCCGCAACGTGGACACCGTCGAGGCGCTCGCCGCCGAGCACGCCCGCGAGCTCTTCGGTGCCGAACACGCCTACGTCCAGCCGCACTCCGGCATCGACGCCAACCTGGTCGCGTTCTGGGCCGTGCTCTCCCAGCGAGTCGAGAGCCCCGCACTGCAGCGCGCCGGCGTCCGCCAGGTCAACGACCTCACCGAGGAGGACTGGGCCGAGCTCCGCCGCGAACTCGGCAACCAGCGCCTGCTCGGCATGTCCCTGGACTCCGGCGGCCACCTCACCCACGGCTTCCGCCCGAACATCTCCGGCAAGATGTTCGACCAGCGCAGCTACGGCACCGACCCGGCCACCGGCCTCGTCGACTACGAGGCGCTGCGCGCCACCGCCCGCGAGTTCCGCCCGCTCATCCTGGTGGCCGGCTACTCCGCGTACCCGCGGCCGGTCAACTTCCGTCTGATGCGCGAGATCGCCGACGAGGTCGGCGCCACCCTGATGGTGGACATGGCGCACTTCGCCGGCCTGGTCGCGGGCAAGGTCCTCACCGGCGACTTCGACCCCGTGCCGCACGCCCACATCGTCACCACCACCACCCACAAGTCGCTGCGCGGCCCGCGCGGCGGCATGGTGCTGTGCACCTCCGAACTGGCCGAGCACGTCGACCGCGGCTGCCCGATGGTCCTCGGCGGCCCGCTGCCGCACGTGATGGCCGCCAAGGCCGTCGCCCTCGCCGAGGCCCGCCGCCCCGAGTTCCGCGCCTACGCCCAGCAGGTCGTCGACAACGCCCGGGCCCTCGCCGACGGCCTGCTGCGCCGCGGCGCGACCCTGGTCACCGGCGGCACCGAGAACCACCTGGTGCTGATCGACGTCTCCGGCTACGGCCTGACCGGCCGTCAGGCCGAGGCCGCCCTGCTGGACTCCGGCGTGGTCACCAACCGCAACGCCGTGCCCAACGACCCCAACGGCGCCTGGTACACCTCCGGCGTCCGGATCGGCACCCCGGCCCTCACCACCCGCGGCCTCGGCACCGCCGAGATGGACGAGATCGCCGACCTCATCGACACCGCCCTGCGCGGCACCGCCCCGGCGACCACCGCCGCCGGCACGCCGTCCAAGGCGCAGTACGTGCTGGACGCCCAGGTGCGGGACGACGTCGCCAAGCGCGCCGCCGACCTGCTCGCCGGCTTCCCGCTCTACCCGGGCCTCGACCTGGCCTGACGCCCGATCACGACCCGTGGCGGCCGGCCGTTGCACGTTCCGGCCGGCCGCCGCGGGGTCCCGGCGTCAGAACACCTCGTCGTCCACCGCGCCCGGGGCCAGGGCCGGTGCCGGGAACACGTGCCGGACCTCGCCGCCGGACCACCACGCGCCGATCGCGAACACCGCGGCGGCCTCCAGCAGCCCCGCCCGCTCCAGGCCGCCGCACGGCACCGCCGCACAGCCGGTCGGCGCCACCAGCTCGCCCACCAGGGCGGCCGCGGCCGGGTCGTCGGCACAGCAGGGCACCGCCGGCGGAGCCCCCTCGAAGGCGGGCCGCGGCAGCGTCCAGATGCTCTCGTGGCAGATGCCGAACACCTTGGCCACCCGTGCGGACGGCGCCGCCGCGGCCAGCCGGACCGCCACCGAGTCCCGCCCGCCCGCCGTGGTCAGGACGGGGCCCGCGGCGCCCGGCGCCATCGGCACCGTGCAGTCCAGCAGCGTCCGCCCCGCCAACTCGGCGGCCGGCCCGCCGACCACCCCCGGCGCGGCCTGCGCGGGCACGGCGACCGGCACCGCCTCACCGAACCGCGCCGCCTCCGCGAGCCCGGCGCCGCCCGCCGCCCCGATCCGCTCGGCGAGCCCCACCGCCGCCCCCGGATCGCGGCCGCCCACCACGACCTCGTGCCCCGCCCGGACCCAGGCCCCGCCCAGGGCCGCGGCCATGGCCCCCGTACCGAGAATGCCGATGCGCATCCCACTGCTCCCCACTCGCTGACGACGGCGAACTGCCGTGCCCGGGACGCCAACCGGGTCGATGCACACCGTTCGGTGGGCGACGGACCGGCAGGATGGACCCATCAAGGAGGACGGCGCGACGGACGACATCGGCACGGCCGCGGACCTGGGCGGCGACGTGTTCGCCGCGGACTGCCGGGCCCGGATCGCCTTCGAGGTGCTCGCCAACCGCCGGGACAGCGTGGTGGTGTACGTCCTCGGCGAGCAGGGGCCCATGCGGCCGCGCACCCTGCTGACCCGGGTCGGCGGGATCAGCCCCAAGGTGCTCGACCAGGCCCTGCGCCGCCCCGAGTACAACGGCCTGGTCGAACGCCGTCGCGACGCCGAGGCCCCGCCCCGCGTCGACTGCACCCTCACCGCGGCGGGCACCGCCCTCCTCGACCCGATCCGCGCCCTCGGATCCTGGTCGGCCGCCCACGGCGACGCCGTGCTCGCGGCCCGGGAGCGCTTCGACCGTGACCGCACCGACCGGTCCGGCGCCGCGCGGCCGTAAGCTGTGCCGACCGACGAAGGGTGGTGGCCGTGCACAAGCAGTGGCCCGAAGGGCGGATGACCGAGCCCGCTGCGGTGCGTGCACTCGACGACCGCGAGGCCGTACGTGCGGACCGGCCCGCCGCCCACCTCGGCCTCGCCGCCCGCTGCCGCGCGCTGCTCCGCCGTGGCCACCTGCTCGCCTCCGGCCGCGCGAACCGGGCCTGACCGTTCCCGGCCGGCGACCGGTCCGCCCTCAGGCCGTGACGATCGGTGCCTCGAGTTCGGTCACCCGCTTCGTACGGTCGGCCGTGCACTCCAGGGAGACCTCGCGCGGATGGCCGGCCGAGCGGTGGCCGGTGCCGGGGTCGACCCGTGCCGGGCGAAGTCTCGGATGGTGAACCTGATGTCTCGGAGTCGACCGCCTGACACGGGGTGAGGGTGAAGGAGCCGCCCGGCGCCTGGTGGCGAGGGCTTCCCGGCGGGCTCAGTGCCCGCCGGTGAGGGCGCGGTGGACGAGCGGGGCGTCGGCGGCCGTCGTCTCGATCCAGACCGGGCGGCCGGGGACGGCCTCGTAGCGGAGCACCGTCCGGGCCACCGCCGAGGCCCAGCGGTCGGGTTCGGCCGCGGTGGCCACGACGATGCGGCCGCCGGTCGGGATCTCGACCCCGGGCGCCGCCCCGCGGAAGGCGAAGCGGAGTGCACCGCCGCCCGGCGCAACGGTCAGCCGGCCCACGGAGGCGGCCTCCATCAGCTCAAGCCGCGAGCGCAGCGCGAGCCGGCCGGGCACCCGGACGGGCGAGCCGCCGCCGAGGAGTGTGCGGCGGCGCCGGGCACGGAGGCGGACGGCACCGGGAACCGCCCGGTCGCGCAGCAGGTCCACCACGAGCCGTACGGGCACGTCCACCGCCCCCACCTCCTCTTCGGGCCGCCACGGTAGGACACCGGCCCGGTGATCACGGCGGCGGGGTGGTGGAGCACCATGGGCCGGATGACCGACGCGTTCACGCTGCCTCCGGGCGGCCGACCTGCTGCCCGCCGGTGTCCTGACCTCCGACGGCGCCACGGCCGAGGACGTCCGGGACTGCGGGCGGCGGCAGGACTGGGAGTTCGCGTTCGACCTGCTGCTGGCGGCCGGCCGGTCACGCTCGCTGCCGCCCGCCTACTGGGACCTGCTCGCGGACGCCGCCGGCCAGGTGGGCCGGGAGCGGACCGCCCGATGGTGCGCCTGGCGCCGCGGGGAGGCGGAGCGCGGCGGCGTCCGGGCCGAACTGGTGCTCGCCGGTGCGGACGCCGGGAGGCGGACGACGCCGTTCGCCGGTGACGGCCGGCTGCGCCCGCTGTGGGACATCGGGCTGCGGACGGCGACCGGCGAGCCCTCCCTGGCCGTGGCCGCGCTCTGGGTGGAGGACGAACCGGTCCTGGCGCCCGGCGGTTCGGCCACCGTCCGGCTGGCGCCGCTCACCCCGGAGCTCTGGCAGGGGGTGGCGGTCGGTGACCGGCTCACCCTGTTCGAGAGTGCCGTCGCCGGTGGCGGCGCGAGGGTGCTGGAGATCGTTCCGCCGTTCCGCGCCTGAGCCCGGCGGCCGGGCGGTTCGTCAGCGACCGTTCGGCCCGGGCCCGTCCGTGCGCGGTTCCGTGCGGAAGAGGTGATCTCTCCGTGCTGGATCGCGGCGGCCGCGGGGTGTGGGATGTGCGCCGTGGCGGCAACCGGCCGTCCGCTGTGCGCGTCCTTGCGGGCGGTGGCGTCCGGCGGGCTCCGACGGGCGCCGCGGGCCGGCGCCGCCCCGGTGGCCGGACCGACCGAACGAAAGGCCCTGCCGTGGACACTCGCCGTCGAGCCCTCGCCGTCCTGCTCGCCCTCGCCTCCCCGCTGGTGCTGGCCGGGTGCAACGGCGACGGCACCGACACGGCCGGGGACGCCGTGGGTACCACCGCGGTCTCCGCCGCCCCCTCGACCGCGGCTTCCGCCTCCACCGCCACCGCCTCGCCCGCGAAGAGCGCCGGCACGGTCGCGTTCTCGGCGAAGGGCTCGGCGAAGCCCACCCCGACGGCCACCGCCGGCGGGGGCGGGGGAGAGGTGGAGCACTGCGTCAACCCGATGCTGAGCGTGACCGCGTCGACCGCCGACGGCGCCGCCGGCACCATGGTCCAGCGCTTCGTGCTCACCAACGTGTCCTCGGCGGCCTGCTCGCTGACGGGCCGTCCCACCCTCGCCCCGTACGCGCCCCCCGGCGCGCCGGCGCTGTCGGTGGCCGTGGGGGCGATCCCGGCCGGCTTCGGCGGGCTCGGCGGCAGCGGCGGCACCCTGGTGCTCGCCCCGGGCGGAACCGCGGCGTTCTTCCTGAAGTGGAGCAACGTCCCGACCGGTGACGCGCCGTGCCCGAAGGCGGCCGGCTTCGCCTTCCGCGCGCCGCTGGACCCGCTGGCGGACGCAGACAAGAAGGTGCCGTTCGCCTTCCAGCCGTGCGGTGGCGCGGCACAGGTCTCCCAGGTGCTGCCGGCCTCCGTCACCTCCTGACACCGGTACCCGGCGCAGCGCCCGGCGTGCCCCGGCACGTCCGGGCGCTGCGGCACGGCATGACGGCTCCCGGGGTGCGCGGACACGGACGGACGGCGGACGGCCCCGGGCCGGGGCCGGTCGAACAGGTGTGGACCACCGTGGCAGCGGCGGACGGAGCCGGTCAAGACGTACCGCCGCGTAGCCTGCATCACATCCGGAACCGGCCGTTGCGGACCCAAGAGCCCCGGCCGGAACCATTTCTGACGCTCCGTCGCATGCCGACGACCCGGTGCCCGCACGGGCGGGCGCCCGGTCGCGGGCCGCTGCGGAGCGCGTCGGAGCGGTCACGTGGGGCAACGATTCGGTAACCGCGCTGGAGTCCGCGGTCGGGACTGGTCGAGACTTTCGCCCATTCGCCCGGCCGTTCATGCACGCTTCGCCACCCTCCTCGACCAGGAATGCGTGCGGTCGACCGTTTGTGGACACCCCGCCGACACCCCGCGGGATTCCCGGGCGCATTCCTGTCTCCGGCCCTGCCGCCCTGCGGCACCATTCGAAGGCGGTTCCCCGTGGAACGACATCTGCCGCGCCTGTTAACCGCGGCACTGGCCTGCTCCCTGACCCTCACCGCCTGTTCGGCATCGGGGTTCGGCTCCGGCGCGGCGGTCACCATCCGGCTGGTGGCCGCCGATTACGGCGACAAGGAGTCGAACAGTTCCCAGCACTACTGGAACGCGGTCGCATCGGCCTTCACCGCCGCGAATCCCGGCATCCGGGTGGACGTCCGGGTGGTGAACTGGAACGACATCGACAAACGGGTCAAGGAGATGATCGACAGCGGCGACGTCCCGGACGTGCTGCAGACCGGCGGATACGCCGACAAGGTCGCGGGCGACCTGCTCTACAAGGCCTCGGACGTCCTGTCGATCGGCACCCGGGCGGACTTCCTGGACAGCTTCGCCAAGGCCGGGCAGGTCGAGGGTATCCAGTACGGAATTCCGTTCGTCTCCTCGGCGCGCGCTTTCTTCTACAACAAGGCGGTCTTCCGCCGGGCGGGCATCGCCGAGCCCCCGACCACCTGGGACGAGCTGCGCAGGGACGCCCAGCGGATCCGGGAGAAGGTGCCCGGCACCGTCCCGTACGCGCTGCCGCTGGGCCCGGAGGAGGCCCAGGCGGAGACGCTGATCTGGGAACTCGGGAACGACGGCGGATTCACCGACCGCTCGGGCCGCTACGCACTGGACAGCCCGCAGAACGTGGAGACCTTCGGCTGGCTGCGGAACAACCTCGTCACTCCCGGGCTCACCTATCCCGATCCGGCCCGCACCGACCGCCGGACGGCGTTCGCGGACTTCGCGGCCGGGAAGGCGGCGATGCTCAACGGCCACCCCTCGCTCGTCAAGCTCTCCGAGGACGGCGGGATCGACTACGGAATCGTTCCGATCCCCGGCCGGGCCGGTCCGCTGAAGTCCACGCTCGGCGTCGCGGACTGGATGATGGCGTTCAAGAAGTGGGGCCACCGCAAGGAGATCAAGAAGTTCCTCGATTTCGTGTACACCGGTGAGAACACCCTGGCGTTCGACGAGGCGTACAACCTGATGCCCGTCACCCACGACGCCCTGCTGGCGATGACCGCGAGCGGCCGGCACCACGACCTCGAACCGTTCCTCGCCCTGCTTCCGCAGGCCACCTTCTATCCGCTCGGGGACACCTCCTGGGACGCGATCTCCGCCGAGATCAAGAAGAGCGCCGGCCCGGCCGTCCGCAGACCCGAGGACGTCCTGGGCGACCTGCAGAAGCAGGCCCTGGCGGCAGGGTCGCACTGAGCGGCCGCACCGGCGGCCGGGTGCGGAGGCGACGGAGGCCGCCCGGCCCGGGGTGCGGTCCCCGGGCCGGGCGGCCTGCGAGCGGCTGCCGGACGGTCGTCCTCAGGCGAGGTCGACCACCTCGAACAGGTCGTTGTCGGTCGCCGCGCCGGACAGCCAGGCGGTGACGTAGGCCTCGCCGGGCTGCCAGTCCGAGACGCCCGCCTCGTAGGGGGTCGCCGCCAGGCGGACCACGACGTCCTGCGGGTCGCCGGTGCAGGTCACCATCGGCAGCTGCGGGCCGGCGGCGTCCACCGAGCCGGTGACGCCCTGTATCGCGCGGACGAGCACGGCGCGGACGTCGCCGGCGGGACAGGCGACCGTGACGGTGACGTCGACGGCGGCGCCGTCCTCGACGATCCGGCCGCCCACGACGCGGATGCTGCCCTCCCCGAGGGCGGACGCCTGGGGAGCGGCTGCGGCGAGCGTGCCAGTGGCGAGGACGGCCGCGAGGACGGCCGTGCGGAGGGTCCGGGTGACGGACATGGGTCGGTGCCTTTCGTGATCGCGGAGTCGGCCGCACCGGGGGAGCGGCTCGCCGACCACCCTCGTCCGGCCCCTCACCGACGGCAACTCAAGTCGCACGGACGCTCACTCAACGTGATGGACGGGCCGTGTGCGGGCGCCCGTACGGATGCGACGTGTGCGGACTCCCGCCGCCGGGCCGCGCCTCACCTGCAAGGGATTGGAAGCGCTGGCGAAAGTTGCTGAAAAGCGTTGCCACGGCTTGGGGGCGTTGCTAACTTCTGCGCACGCCGGCTCGGCGGATGCCCCCACCCTCATCGACCCGGAGCGACGCGTGCGCAGAAGCCTCCCCCTCATCGCGGCCACGATCTGCCTGTCCCTCAGCCTGACCGCCTGCGGCTCGGGTTCCGTCTTCGGCTCCGCCTCCGACGCGACCCCGAACGGGACACTGGTGATCTGGGCCGACGAGAAGCGCGCCGAGGCGCTCAGACCGTTCGCGGACTCCTTCGCCGCCGCGCACGGCGCCAAGGCCGAGATCGTCGCCGTCACGGAGAACCAGCAGGAGAGGTTCGTCGAGGCCTCCAAGGCCGGCACCGGCCCGGACGTCATGATCGGCGCGCACGACTGGATCGGGAACCTCGTGCTGAACGGCTACATCGACCCCGTCCTGGTGCTCGACAACAAGATGGAGGACTACGTGGACGTCGCCCGCCGGGCGGTGATGTACAACGGCGAGTTCTACGGCATCCCGTACGCGGTCGAGAGCCTGGTGCTGTTCCGCAACACCGAGCTGGCCCCCGACGCCCCGCAGACCTTCGACGACCTGGTGGCCACCGGCGAGGAGCTCAGGAAGGCCGGCAAGGTGACCCAGGCGGTCGGGTACACCGTCAGCCAGGGGGACGGGAAGTCCGGCGACACGTACCACATGTACCCGCTGTTCAGCTCCGCCGGCGGCTACCTGTTCGGCGACGACGGGCGGGGCAACCCCAATCCGGCCGACCTCGGTGTCGGGCACCCCGCGTCGGTCGCCGCCATCGAGAAGATCGCCTCGCTGGGGGAGAAGGGGAAGGGGGTGCTCCGCCGCTCCTACACCTCCGACAGCACCGCCGCCGCCTTCACCTCGGGGAAGACCCCCTTCCTGGTGTCCGGCCCGTGGCGGCTGGCCGACGTGCGGGCCGCGGGGACCAAGTACGCCGTCTCCCCGGTGCCCGGCTTCGAGGGCAAGGGCCCCGCCCGGTCGTTCGTCGGCGTGCAGTCGTTCTTCGTCGCCAGCAAGGGCGCGCACAAGGCGCTCGCCCAGAAGTTCGTCCTCTCCACGCTCGGCTCCGTCGAACTCGCCGACGCTCTGTACAAGGCCGAGCCCCGCATGCCCGCCCTGAAGGAGGCCCTCGCCCACGCCCGCGCCGCCGACCCCGACCTCGCCGCCTTCGAGCAGGCCGCGAAGACCGGTGTGCCACTGCCGTCGCTCCCTCAGATGTCCGCCGTCTGGGGGCCGTTCAACGCCCTGCTCTACTCGGCCGTCAAGGGCGATCCGGTGGAGCCGGCGGTCGCCACGGCCGACCGGGCCATCCGGGCCCAGCTGCCGAAGTGACGGGCGCCCCTGCGGGGCCGGTCGGGCCGTCCTAGCCTGGTGGAGCGGGTGGCCGCCCACGCCTGCCGGGTGGCGGCCCGCCCCGGGCCGCCCACCTCCGGCCCGCCGGGCGCCGCGACCGCAGGGGACACCGACCAGGGACAGCGGGGTGCCGATGAGCCGGACGCGCGCACTGCCCGACCGGCTCCGCGCCCGTGACCCCGGCCTGGAGGTCCTGCACCGCGCCGTCCGGGTCACCCTGGTCGCCTGCACCGGTTTCTACACCTTCCGGTACGCCTTCGACCGGCCGAGCGCCGCGACCTACGCCCTGTTCGGGGCGATCTCCCTCGGGCTGCTCTCCCGGATCGGCGGCGGCGCCCGCGCCCGGGCCCGCACCCTGCTGCTCACGCTGCCCGCGGCCTACCTGCTGATCACCCTCGGCACCCTGCTCGCCGTCCGCGCGTGGGCTGCCGCCCTCGGCATGCTGGGCATCGGATTCGCCGTCGCCTACGGCTCGGTCGGCGGGCCCCGGCTGGTCGGCCTCGCCAACGGCCTGCAACTGCTCTACATCCTTCCGTGCTTCCCGCCGTACCGGCCGGACGACCTGCCGCTGCGGCTGATCGGCGTCACCGCCGGGATCGTGCTGCTCGCCGCCGCCGAGCGGCTGCTGTGGCCGGTGCCGCCGCCCGTCGACCACCGCGACCGACTGGCCCGGGCCGCCGCCGCGGTCGCCGACCTCGCCGACCGCACCGCGGCCGCCGTCGCGGCGCCCCCCGGCCGCCCCGTCCGGGACCGCGCCCCGCCCGGCGCCGCCGACGGCCGCCCGGACCCCGCCGCCGCAGCCATGGACGAGCTGCGCCTCTCCCGGATCCCCCTGATGGAGCGCCCGGCCTCGGCGGGCGCCACCGACCGCGCCCTCTCGCACGCGGCCACCGCCCTCCGCCACACCCGCGCCCAGCTGCTGCGGATCGGCCGGGTCAACGACCTCGCCGGCCCGCTGCCGCAGGCCGCCGCACTGGTGAGCGCCGCGGGCCGGGCCGGTGCCCGCGACCGAGCCGATCGAGGCCGCCCTCACCGCCTTCGAAACCGTCCGGAGCACCCCGTTCCACCCGGACGGCGGCCCACGCCCCGCCCCGGGCACTGCGGCCGGACACATCGGGCCGTACCCCACCGCCGACCCCGCGGAGGCGGCGACCGCCGCCCGGCTCGCCCTCGGCAGCATCGCCCTGGAGACCGCCGAGGGCGCCCGCTTCCTCACCCTCGCCGTACGGATCAGCCGCGGGGCACCGCTGCCGCCCGACCCGACCCCGCCCGCCGAACGCCCGGGCCCGTTCTGGTACGCCCACGAGCCGGCCGTCCGGCTCTGGTGGGCCCGGTTCCGGGCCAACCTGACCCCGCGCTCGGTGTACTTCCAGAACGCCGTCCGCACCGCCGCAGCCCTTGCCGCGGCCCGCCTGCTGGTGGGCGGCCTCGACCTCACACACGGCTTCTGGGTGCTCCTCGCCACCCTCACCCTGATGCGCACCACCGCCGCCGACACCGGCATGGCCCTGCGGCCCGCGCTCACCGGCACGCTGTGCGGTGCGGTCGCCACGGCCGTGATGCTGATGCTGGTCGGCGAGCGGCCGCTGTTCTACGCCGTCGCACTGCCGGTCACCATGCTCACCGCGTTCACCGTGGGTCCGCTGCTCGGCCTGGCCTGGGCCCAGGGCACCTTCACCGTCGTGGTGGCCATGGTGTTCGCCCAGCTCGCGCCCGCCAGCTGGCGGCTCGCCGAGGCCCGGCTCCTCGACGTGGCGACCGGCGCCGCCGTCGGCATCCTCACCGGGCTCTGCGCCTGGCCGCTCGGCGGCGCCCGCGAACTGCGCCGACGCTCGGCCGAACTGCTCGCCGACAGTGCCGCCGCGCTCCGCGAGACCGTCGCGGTGCTGACCGGCGGGCCCGCCCCGGACGGCGCGGTGCGCCGGGCCCGCCGCTCGGCGGTCCTCGCCGAGGCCACCTACGCCCAGTTCCGCTCCGAGCACCACACCGTGCCGCCGGGCGCACCGGACTGGCAGGCGGCGGTGCTGACCGGCCAGCACACCGTCCGCGGTGCCGAGCAACTGCTCGCCAGGATCGCCCCGCACTCCCTGGCCGGCTGGCCGGACACCGCCGCCACCCTCGTCCGGGACGCCGACACCGCGGCCGCCGCCTTCCGCCGGGAGGGCGCCGCGCTGCGCGCCGGACCGCGGGCGCCCGTCCCGCCGGACCCGCTGCTCGCCGAGGCGCGGACCGCCCTGCTCGACGAGCGCGTCACGGCCGCCCGCCTGCCGCCGGACCCGGCGGCGCTGCACGCCGTGGACACCGCCGTCTGGCTCGTCGGCCTGGTCGACGACCTGGCGGCCGTACCGGTCGCGAAGGCTCCCGACGCGGTCAGCCCTCCCGCTCCGGCTCCCGGCCGGTCGGGCGCGCACCCGGACGGGACCGGGCCGCCTCGCCCTCCGCGGTGATCCGGGTGCCGGGGTGCCACAGCGCGCAGAGGAAGGCCGCCGCCAGCGCCGCCGCCATCCCGTACAGCACCGGCCGGTTCGCCGCCGCGAAGTCCGCCCGCAGGGCGGCCAGCAGTCCCGGGTCGACGCCGCTCGCCCCGGACCCGCCGGTGCTCGGCCCGGTGAGGCTCTTGGTGATCTGGTCGGCCGTACTGCGCGCCGCCTGCGGCGGCAGCCCGCGCTGCTCCAGCGTGTCGGTGATCCGGTTCGCCGCGGTGTGCAGCAGGACGGTGCCGAGCACCGCGAGGCTCACGCTCGCCGAGTAGTTCCGGACGGTCTGGGTGATCCCGGTGACCTCGCCGTAGGAGCGGCCGATCGCCCGGTTCACGGCGTCCGTCGAGGCGGGCGTCAGCAGCAGGCCGATCCCGGCGCCCGCGAGCACGATCCACACCCACTGCGCGCCCAGCGACAGATCGGTGATCTTCGCCGCCCACCCGGCGAACCCGGCCGCGCCGACCACCGTCCCCAGCAGCATCGCCGGCCGGGCTCCGCGCCGGTCCAGGATCCGGCCGCCGATCTGCGAGGCCGGGCCGAACCCGGCGAAGAACACCAGCAGGTAGAGGCCCGCCTCGTTCGCCGAGTAGCCCAGGGCGACCTGCGCGTACACCGAGGCGAAGAAGAACACCGGGACGAAGGACATCATCGAGAAGAAGAGCACCGCGTTGTCCACCGAGAACGCGCGGTCGGCGAAGACCTGCATGGTGATCAGCGGGTCCCGGCTGCGCAGCTCCGCCAGCACGAACAGCGCCAGCACCGCCAGGCCGCCCACGATGCACCCCCAGGTCGCCGCGCTGCCCCAGCCCCAGACCGCCGCCTGCTGCAGGCCGAGCACGCTCAGGGCCATGCCGGCCGCCACGAGCACGGCACCCGGCCAGTCGATCGGCTCCGGGCGCGGCGTGTTGCGGATCCGGGCGAGGAAGGTCAGCACCAGGGCGACCACCGCCACCGGCACGTTGACCCAGAAGATCGCCCGCCAGGTCCAGCTGGTCAGCCAGCCGCCGAGGATCGGGCCGAGCGCGGTCAGCCCGCCCGCCACGGCGAAGAACAGCGCCAGGGCCCGCCCGCGCCGCTCCACCGGGAACACCTCGACCACCACGGCCAGCGCGGCCGGGAACATCAGCGCCGCGCCGAGCCCCTGCACCGCGCGGAAGGAGATCAGCCAGGCCTCGGCCGCGCCGCCGGTCGGCACCGCCCCGCAGAGCGCCGACGCCGCCACGAACACCACCGTGCCGACCAGCATCATCCGCTTGTGCCCGAGGATGTCGGAGACCCGGCCGCCCAGCGCGAAGAACGCCGCCAGCGACAGCAGGTAGGCGTTGACCACCCACTGCATCGCACCGGCGGAGAGCCCGAGTTCGCGGATGATGCTCGGGGCGGCGATCGACACGATGGTCTGGTCGATGAAGGTCATCGAGACGGCGAAGAGCATGCCCGCCAGGGCCAGCCTCTCGCTGGTGCCGCCGCCGTCCCGTCCGCCGCTGTCAGCAGCCATGCCGCTCTCCTTCCGTCCCGGCGCCGCCCCGGTCCCGTCCGGCTCCCGGCCCGGCGGTCACCCGGACGACACTGCCCGCCCCGCGGCCCGGGCGCGCGCTGCGCCGCGGCGAAGTCATCCGCTCGGCGGACGCCCGCAGGTCCGCCCGCCGCCATGGGCGGGGACGGCAGAATGACCGCATGCGCATCCGAGCCGCCCGTCCCGAGGACGTCCCCGTGCTGCAGGCGATCGAGCGTGCCGCGGGGGAGGCGTTCCGCGGGGTCGGGATGCCCGAGATCGCCGCGGACGAGCCCTTCTCCGACGAGGAGTTCGCCCCGTTCCTGGCCGCCGGCCTGGCCTGGGTGGCGGTCGACGGCGGCGACCGCCCGGTGGGGTACCTGCTCGCCGAGCGCGTCGACGGCGACCTGCACGTCGAACAGGTGTCGGTGCACCCCGACAGCGCCCGGCGCGGGATCGGCCGGGCGCTGATCGACCGCGCCGCCGGCTGCGCCGCCGCCGAGGGGCTGCCCGCGCTGACCCTCACCACCTTCGCCGAGGTGCCGTGGAACGCGCCCTACTACGCCCGCTGCGGCTTCACCGTCCTCGACGGGCCGGAGATCGGGCCGCAGCTGCGGGCCGTCCGGGAGCGCGAGGCCGCACACGGGCTGGACCGGTGGCCGCGGGTCTGCATGCGGCGCGCCGTCGTGCCGCAGGACGGGCGGTCGGCCCGACCGTCCGTCAGTCGGTGGTCGGCGCCGGGAGGTCCAGGGTGAAGCTGAACCGGTCGCCGCGGTAGAGGGTGCGCACCCGTTCGACTCGACGCTGATCAGCCCGCGCTACCGGCTGAACGGCGCACGGACGGCCACCCTGCGCTTCGCCACCGACTACAAGGTCGACGGTCCGCAGACCGGCGACGTCCACATCTCCTTCGACTCCGGTGCGCCGCAACTGCTCGCGTCCTACCGGGCCGGCACCAACCGCTTCGAGAGCATCCCGGTGACGGTGCCCGCCGGCGCCTCCACCGCCCAGCTCCGGTTCCGCTACACCGGCACCAACAGCGCCTTCTGGACGGTCGACCAGGTCTCCCTGGACTTCTGACCCGCCGTCGGCGACGGGGGCCCGACCGCTCGGACCCCGTCGCCCTCGGGCCCCTGCCGCCCTCAGGCGCCCGCGGGCGTCCGGCGGGCCGCGCGCTCGTCCATGGCTCCCGCCGCGATCCCGCACGCCGCGGCGGCCAGCGCGAGCGCCGTCGCCGCCGGATTGACCCAGCCGGGCACCGAGTCGTTGCGGTACGAGCCGCCGTCCGGCAGGTGGCACTCGAAACGGACCGGGACGAACCCGGCCTCCCAGTCCACGACGTGGATCCAGCGCTCCTGCGGGCCGGTGCGGCAGGGGTGCGGCGGGGCGGAGTCCGTGCCGCCGTCGCCCGCGTCCAGTGCGTCCAGGCCGACCGGCCCCAGCCCGCAGACGTACACCGCCAGTGCGCCTGCCGCGGCCACCCGGGCCAGTCCGCGCCACGGCCGCCCCGGCAGCGGCTTCCCGCCGCGTCCCAGCAGCGCGGACGTGCCCGCCGCCGCGAGCGCGACCGCGGCGACGAACCCCGCCAGCGACAGGAACAGCAGCAGCAGACCCACGACAACCCCCTGATTGCGGCTCCCGCCGGCCGCGGGCCCTCTTCCCGGGCCGTCCGTTCGCCGACGCACCGTCAGAGAGCCTACCCGGCCGACCGCGGGAGCGGCCCCGGGCGCCGCACGGCCGGGCCGTCCCCCGGACGGCCGAAGCGGCCCGGTGGCCCCGCCGCCGCCCCGCGCCCTGCCGTGTCCGGCCCGCGTCCGACCTGCGTCCGTGCGGCGCCCGGCCGGGCCGTTCCGCCGGACCGGTCAACCGTCGGCCGGACCGCTGCGCCGATCGGGTGGAGTGTCGTGGCCGGGCCAACCCCGGAGGCCGTTCGTGCCGAAAAGGTGATGACGGCCGTTCGTCGATCGCGCGGCCGACGCGTCATCAGAACAGCTCGACACGACAGGAGTCCACCATGACCGCACTGCGCACCGCCCTGGCCCTCGCGGCCGCCGCCGGCACCCTCGTCCTCGGCGCGGCTGCCGGCCCGGCCTCGGCGAGCGCCGGCGCCGAGGGCGTGGCCACGAACTCGCCCGGTGTGCTGTCCGGCAACGTCATCCAGATCCCGGTCCACATCCCGGTGAACGTCTGCGGCAACTCGATCGGCGTCGTCAGCATCCTCAACCCGGCGATCGGCAACGCCTGCGCCAACGTCGGCTGACACACCGGCACCGCCGACCTGTCGGCCCCGGGCCCGCCGTCACACCGCAACGGCCCGGGGTCGGCAGCCCCACCGCACCGCCCCGTCGGAACCCTCCGGCATGCTGTCCCGGTGCTGATCCACGGACACGACGGACCGACCGTCCCCGGCGAGCCCCTCACGGCCCGTCCGGGCTTCTGGGCCGACCACCTGCTGCCGCTCTGCCACCGGCCGGCCGAACCCGAGTGGTTCGGCGGGGACGGCGCCGATGCCGACGCCGTGGCCGAGGTCCTCTTCGACGAGCAGGCCTGGCCCGCCCTCCGGGTGCCCTTCCGCGACGGCCACACCGCCGTGCTCGTCCACCGCAACCTCCCCGGCGACGCGGGCCGCGACCTGCTGCTCACCCACCCGGACCGGAGCCGCCCCGAGCCGGTGCTGCTCGACGACGGCTGCGCCACCGGCCCGGGCCTGTCCTGGGCCGAACTGGACGCGATCGCCTCCGCCACCGCCCAGGCCGCCGAGGGCCTGCACGACCCGGACGCCCGGCTGCTGCTCCTGCTGCCCGCGCTGCACGGCCACCGCATCCCGCCCGGGGCCGCCGCACGGATCGCCGCCGCCCTGCTCGCCGTCGGGGCGCCGCCGGCCACCGTCCCCGCCGCCGTCTCCGAACTGCTGCACGGCCTCGGCTCCGGACCGGACCACGAGCCGTGCGCACCCTCCCCGCTGAGCGGCGGCCTTCCGGGCCCGGGCACCTGCGGACTCCCGCACGCCCTCGGCCTCGACCGCGCCCGGAGCGACCGCCTGGCCCGCGCCCTGGAAGCCCCGGCCTGCGGCTGCTGACCACCGCACGGACCGGACGGCCGGCCCGGCGGGCTGAGCCGTCCGTGAGCGGGCCCGGGCGTCGCGTCCGCCCTCGCATGTCCCGGCAGGCGTCACGGCCGCGGGTGCCCGCGGGCGGGGAGCGCCTACGCTGTCCGGGTGATCACCTTCTCCGCGCCGCTCGCCGGCGACGTCCTGATGCGGCCCGCCGTCCCGGAGGACGCCGAGGCGCTGAGCCGCGCGATGATCCGCAACCGGGAGCGCCTCCGCCCCTGGGACCCGCCGCGCGACGAGCACTGGTTCACCGTGGCCGGCCAGCGCGCCCGGCTGCACGACCAGCTCGTCCAGGCCGAGACCGGCCGGCTCGCCCTCTGGGTGCTCGCGAGCGGTGACGGGATCGTCGGTGGCGTCACCCTGTCCAACATCGTGCGGCTGCACCTGTGCAGCGCCAACCTCGGCTACTGGGTGGACGCCGCCCGGGCCGGCCGCGGCCTGGCCTCCGCCGCCACGCTGCTCGCCTGTCGCGCCGCCGACACCGAGCTCGGCCTGCACCGCCTGGAGGCCGGCGCCGCCGCGGCCAACCTCGGCTCGCAGCGGGTGCTGGAGAAGTGCGGCTTCGAACGGATCGGCACCGCCCGCGGCCTGCTCTTCCTCGACGGCGCCTGGCACGACCACGTGCTGTACCAGAAGCTCCTCCACGACCGCCCGCTGCCGACCGGTTGAGGCCCACCGACTGGTGCCCACCGGCTGTGGCGGCCCGGCCGAGGGCCCGGGCGGCGGCCGGTCAGCCCGCGTACGGGGACGGCAGGGCGAGGGTCGCGGCGACCGCCTCGGCGACGGCCCCGGCGTGGGTGAGCGGGACGGCGGCGGCGTCCGGGGCGGGCCGGACACCGCGGACGGCGAGCAGGTGGAGCACCCGCAGCGTCCGCATGGTGTTGGAGGCGTGCGCCGGGACGGGGCCGGGCCGCCCGCGGCGAAGTCGGCGGCGACGGGGGCCAGCCAGTCGACGGACTGGCACCGGGTCAGTTCCGGGCGGGTCAGGGTGAGGGCGATCGCGAGGCCCGGCCGGTCGTCCTCCATGGCGTCGAAGAGGTGCTCGGTGGGGGCGAGCAGCCGGGCGCAGGCCAGGTCCAGCAGGTCGGCGGGCTCGGTGTGCGGGCTGCGGCCGAGGACGCCGAGCAGGTCGGCGCCGTGCGCGACCGCGTGCAGCCGTCCGAGTTCGGGGTCGTGGCCGCGCAGGTCGGGTTCGGTGCGGTACCAGGTGTCGAAGGCGCGCTGCCAGGCCGGGTCGTGGTCGCCCGGGCGGACGAGCCGGGCGAGGACGAGCGGGGCGAAGGTGCGGGCCTGGATCTCCGGGTCGGTGAAGCGGTCCGCCATCTCGTCGCCGAGGCGGTGGCGTTCTGCGGTGGGCAGCCGCGGTATCCAGCGGTGCAGCAGGACGTAGGCCTGTTCGTCGCGGACCGCCGGGTCGGGTGAGCGCAGGTCGGCGCTGAGCGCGGCGACCAGCTCCGGTCCGGGCCGGAGGGTGTCGTCGTCGAGGAAGGGCCGCCACCTGGTCACCCGGCCGATGCCAGGGGAGGAGGGCGGGGGTCCGGACCCGCCGATCGGCGGGGGGCCCCCCCCCCCCCCCCCCCCCCCCCCCCCCCCCCCCCCCCCCCGGCCGCGGCGTCCGGGAGTCGTGGTTGCCGGTGGCGACGATGTCCACGCAGTGGCCCCGCTCCGTCCGGTTCGCACCCTGGCTGCTGGTGGCCGGCGGCCTGGTCTGGGACTCGCTGGCCACGGCCGACTACTGGGGCGACCCGATGATGGCGGCCGCCTCCGTCCTGGCGGGCGCCCTGCTGCCGCTGCGGGACACCGTGGCCGTCGGTGCGGCGATCTCCCTCGGCGTGCTGGTGCTGACCTCCCGGGACGGCACCCTCGGCACCACGGCCGGCTGGCTGGAGCTGACGAACACGGTGTTCGCGGCCCTGATCGGCATCTGGGTCAACCGGGTGATCGCCCGTCAGCGGCACCGGCTGGCGACGGTGCGGTCGGTGGCGGAGGCGGCGCAGCAGGCCGTGCTGCCCGCGCCGCCCGCCCGGGTGGGGACGCTGGCCGTCGCGGCCTGCTACCGGGCGGCGCAGACCGAGGCTCAGATCGGCGGGGACGCCTACGCCGTGCAGGAGACCCCGTTCGGGACGCGGCTGCTGATCGCCGACGTCCGGGGCAAGGGGCTGCGGGCGGTGGCCGCCGTGTCGGTGCTGCTGGGGGCCTTCCGTGAGAACGCAGAGCGGGCACCGGACCTGCCGGCCCTCGCCGACGCCCTGGAGCACTCGCTCGTCCGGGAGAGCGCCTGGAGCGACGAGGAGGTCAGGGCGGAGGGCTTCATCACCGCCGTGCTCGGCGAGGTGGACGGTGCGGGCGGCCGGGTGCGGCTGCTGAACTGCGGCCACCCCGGGCCGTACCGGCTGCCGGCCGGCGGGAGCGGGGTCGACCTGCTCGCGGCGCGCGACCCCGGCCTGCCGCTCGGCATGGGCGGCCTGGGGGTGCCGCGGTCCGCGCCGGACGCCTGGCCGTTCGCGCCGGGGGACACGCTGCTGCTGGTCACCGACGGGGTGACGGAGGCCCGGGACGGCGCGGGGGAGTTCTACGACCCGGCTGCGCGGCTGGCCCCGCTCGGGCCGTTCGGCCGGCCGCAGCGGCTGATCGACGCCCTGGTCCTGGACGTCGAGCGGTGGACGGGCGGCCCGCGGGACGACGACATGGCGGTCCTCGCGGTGGCCCGCAGGACCTGAATCCGTCCGTCCCGGCATTGCGTCTGGAATTTCTGTCCAGATCGGACGTATAGTCCAGAGCATGGAGACGCGCGAAACCGACCCGCGGGTCCGGCTCTGGGGCCCGGTGTGCCAGGCCGTCGCCCTGCTGCTCGGCCCCTATGCCGAGGTCGTGCTGCACGACGCCGAACGGGACCGGGTGCTCGCCATCTGGAACCCCCACGCCGGCCGCGCCCCCGGCGACCCCTCGCTGCTCGGCGAACTGGACCGTCTGGAGCCCGCCGCCCAGGACGTCTTCGGCCCGTACGAGAAGCTGCTCGCCGACGGCAGGCGGCTCTCCTCGGTGAGCGCGGTGCTCCGCGGCGAGGACGGCCGCCCGTCCGCGGTGCTCTGCGTCAACCTCGACCGCACCCCGCTCGACCAGGCCGCCGCCGTGCTCAGCCGGTTCGCCGCCCCCACCGTCGAGCGGCCCGAGGCCCTGTTCGAACAGGACTGGACGGAACGCATCCAGGAGATCGTCGGCACCCACGTCCGCGAACGCGGCCGCGCGGTCGAACGGTTCGGCCGCGCCGAGCGCATGGAGGTGCTCGCCGACCTCGACCGGGCCGGCGTCTTCGCCGTCCGCCGCGCCGTCCCCGTCGTCGCCACCGCCCTCAAGGCCTCGCGCTCCACCGTCTACGCGCTGCTCGCCGACCTCAAGGACCCCCGGAGCCCCCGATGACCCGACTGCCCGACTTCCGCCTGGAGACCTACTTCTCCCGCTGGGAGTTCACCGCCCGCCACCACCTCACCGCCTCCGACGCGCAGACCATGACGATGGCCGAGCTCGTCGGCCTCGCCGACGCCGAGGACCGCCACGCCTGGGAGAACCTCGCCCTCGGCTACACCGAGACCTTCGGCGACCCCGGCCTGCGCGAGGCGATCGCCGGCACGTACGAGACCGTCGGCGCCGACGACGTGGTCTGCTTCGCCGGCGCCGAGGAGGGCCTGTACATCGCCATGCAGGCGCTGCTCGACCGCGGCGACCACGCGGTGGTCGTCACCCCCAACTACCAGTCCGCCGAGACCGTCCCGCTCGCCCTCTGCGAGGTCACCGGCGTCGCCCTGGACGAGAAGCAGGACTGGGCGCTCGACCTCGACGCCGTCACCGCCGCGCTGCGCCCGACCACCAAGGTGCTGTCCGTCAACTTCCCGCACAACCCGACCGGCAAGGTGATCGACCGGGCCGAGTTCACCGCGCTCGCCGCCCTCTGCGAGGAGCGCGGGATCCACCTGTTCAGCGACGAGGTCTACCGCGGCCTGGAGCGAGACCCGGCCCGGATCCTGCCGCAGGCCGCCGACCTCGCGCCGAGCGCCCTCTCGCTCAACGTCACCTCGAAGTCGCTCGGCCTGCCCGGCCTGCGGATCGGCTGGATCGCCTGCCGGGACGCCGCGCTGCGCAGCCGCCTGGAGCGGGCCAAGCACTACACCACCATCTGCAACGCGGCCCCCAGCGAGATCCTCGCCCGGATCGCGATCAAGGCCCGGGCCGGCATCCTGCAGCGCAACCGCGGCATCATCGCCGCCAACCTGCCGCTCTTCGACGCCTTCTTCGCCGAGTTCCCGGACCTCTTCGAGTGGCGCGCCCCCGACGGAGGCTGCGTCGCCTACCCGCGCTACCTCGGCGCGGACGGCGTCGAGGCCTTCTGCACCGCGCTGGTCGAGGAGGCCGGCGTGCTGCTGCTGCCGTCCGCCGTCTACCGCTCCGAGCTGACCGACACCCCCGCCGACCGCTTCCGGATCGGCGTCGGCCGCAGCGACCCGGGGCCCGCCCTGCAGGCCTTCGCCGACTGGCTGCGGGCCCGCCGGTGACCGCCGGCTTCGTGGCACGGCTGCCCGCGGCCTTCTGGCAGGTCCCGTACGCCGGGGCGCGCTTCCCCGGCTCGCGCGCGGTCGCCGAGCGCCCCGGACTCGAACACGGCGCCAACTGCCAGTCGTTCGCCGGCGCCGTGCTGGAACGGTCCGGCCTGCTGGTGCCCGCGTTGCGCTCCAGCGAGCTGTGGGCGGACACCGCGAGCACCGTCCGGGTGGCCGAGCCCCTCCCGCTCGACCTGCTGTTCTTCGGCCGGGACGAGGACCCCTGGGGCGCGCACATCGGCGTGCACGCCGGTGGTGACTCGGTGCTGCACCTGTGCGCCGAAGCGGGCCGCCCGGCGCTGTGGAGCCTCGCCGACTTCGCCGCCCGCGAGCGCTACCGTGTCCTGCTGGGCGCCAAGCGGGTCACCGTGCGGGCACCCGCACCCGCCGCGGGCGACGGGGCGGCCTCCGCGGATTGGTAGATTGTCGGCGCAGCAGTGCCCCGGCAACGCCGGTAGAACCGCACCCACACCGGAGGGAAACCCCGTGTCACAGCCGTCCACCACCACGTCGGCCGGCCCGGAGCAGGGGGCGGAACTCGCCGCCGCCCGGGCCGCCTACGAGCAGCTCCGCACCCGCGGCCTGAGCCTCGACCTCACCCGCGGCAAGCCCTCGCCGGAGCAGCTCGACCTCTCGGACGCGCTGCTGACGATCCTGCAGCCGGGCGACGTGCGCGCCGCGGACGGCACCGACTGCCGCAACTACGGCGGCCTGCTGGGCCTGGCCGAGCTCCGCGCGGTCTTCGCCGAGCTGCTCGACGTCCCCGCCGACCAGCTGTTCGCCTGCGGCAACGCCAGCCTCACGGTGATGCACGACGTGGTCGCGCACGCCATGCTCTCCGTCCTGCCGGGCGCCAAGCAGCGCTGGGCGGACGAGGACGAGGTCCGCTTCCTCTGCCCGGTGCCCGGCTACGACCGGCACTTCACCATCTGCGACCGCTTCGGCATCACCATGGTGCCCGTCCCGCTGACCGGCGAGGGCCCGGACATGGACGTCGTCGAGGAGCTCGTCGCGGCCGACCCGCGGATCAAGGGCATGTGGTGCGTGCCCAAGTACAGCAACCCCAGCGGCGAGACCTACAGCGACGAGACCGTCCGCCGGCTGGCCGCCATGCCGACCGCCGCGCCCGACTTCCGGCTGTTCTGGGACAACGCCTACGCGGTGCACCACCTGACGGACGACCGCACCCCGCTGCTGCCGGTGCTGGCCGCCTGTGAGGAGGCCGGCAACCCGGACCGCGCGTTCGTCTTCGCCTCCACCTCCAAGATCACGGCCGCCGGAGCCGGGGTGGCCTTCTTCGGCTCCTCGCCCGCCAACACGGCCTGGTACGCCCGCCTCGCCGCGGCCCAGACCATCGGCCCGGACAAGGTGAACCAGCTGCGGCACGCCCGCTTCTTCACCGACACCGCCGCGGTGGAGACCCACATGGAGCGCCACCGCGCGCTGCTGGAGCCCCGCTTCGCCGCCGTGTACGAGGTGCTGGAGCGCGAGCTCGGCCCGCTCGGCATCGCCACCTGGACGCGGCCGCTCGGCGGTTACTTCGTCAGCCTGGAGGTGCCCGAGGGCTGCGCCTCCGAGGTCGTCCGCCTCGCCAAGGAGGCCGGCATCGCGCTGACCCCGGCGGGTGCGGCCTTCCCCGGCGGCAACGACCCGCGCGACAGCCAGATCCGGCTGGCCCCGTCCTTCCCGTCGGTGGACGAGGTCCGCTCCGCGATGGAGGGCGTCGCGGTCTGCGTCCGCCTCGCCGCCGCCGAGCGCGCCACAGCCTGACCCCCCGCCGGTTCCCCGCGCCCCGACCACCCGGCGGGGTGCGGGGAACCGCGCGACTCGGACGGTGGTGACGGTTCCCCTAGGTGGCGGGTTCGGGGGCGGGGGATGCCGGTGCGGCGGGCCTCCGGGCCAGTCGCAGCGTCCCCACGTAGGAGACCACCACCGCGACGATCACCAGCGGCATCACCGTGAGGCTCTCGGTGCCGAGCAGCAGGGTGGCCAGCAGTACGGAGGTCATCGGCAGTTTCAGCATCGCCACGCTCATCGCCCCGACGCCCATCGCGAACCCGGTGGTGGTGTCCACCCCGGGGAGGTGGGCCAGGGCCATGCCGCCCGCCCCGCCGATGAACACCGCGGGGAAGACCGGGCCGCCGCGGAAGGCGCTGAGCGACAGCCCGTACGCCAGTGACTTGCAGACCACCAGCAGCGCCAGGACGCCCGCCGTGTAGGAGGAGTTGTCGGCAAGCAGCGGTCCGATGGTGCTCTCGCCGGAGTAGAGCACGTCGGAGATCGGCTTGTCGCTGATCGCCGCGTACACCAGGGCGACGACGCCGACCAGCACGCCCATCAGCACGGTGAGCGGCAGCCGCCGCCGTTCCACCACCGGCTGCAGGCGCAGTGCGGAGCGGCGGATCCCCTCGCCGAGCAGCGCCGCGATCGCACCGACCAGCAGCGCCCAGCCGAACTCGGAGAGCGAGGGCCGGTCGGCCGGCGGCACCTGGTGCAGTGCCAGCGAGTAGGTGCCGAGACCGGTCCAGTGGCCGAGGCCGGTGAAGATCAGCGAGCCGATGCCGGCGGCGAGCAGCCCGGGCACCAGCACCACCCCGAGCATCGGCCCGGCCAGCCCGGAGGCCTCCATCAGCAGGAAGGCGCCCACCAGCGGCGAGCCGAGCAGTTCGCTGATCGCCGCGAAGCTGCCGGCCGCGCCGAGCACGCCCACCGCGGTCGGCGGGGCGTCGCGTTTCAGCAGTTTGATCGCGCCGACGGCGATGCCGCCGCCGAGCGCGATCAGTGGGGCCTCGGGGCCGAGCACCACGCCGAGGGCGAGCGAGGCGATCGCGGCGAGCGCGACCCCGGGCACCGCCGCGACCGAGGGCGTGCCCCCGGTCTTCAGTCCCTCGGCCGGTTTGTGGCCGCCGCCGCCCGGCAGGTAGCGGATGGTCAGCGCGACCAGCACGCCCGCCACGGCGAGCGGCGGTACGGCCCACCAGTCCGGCGTGCCGTCGAAGCCGAGCCCCTTCGGGAGGTCGGTGAAGACGAGCGACTGCAGTTCGGAGACGAGGGCGAGGAAGCCGAAGGCGCCGGCCGAGATCGGCACGCCGAGCAGCGCGGCCAGCACCAGGACGGTCACGTAGCCCCGGGTGCGGACGATCGCGATCGGGTCCTGCGGCGCCGGGGCCTGCTGCTCGGTCGGTCCGGCCGGCATGCGCATCGTCTCCTCGGCGTCGGGGCCCGGCCGGAGTGCCGGGCACCCGGGCCTCTGTGTCAGGTGGTACCACGTCCGTCCGGGCCGCAGGGTGCGGCGGGCGCCGTGCCCGCCGCACCGTCATCCGTTCGGCCCGCGGCCGGTCGTGGCGCGGCCGCGGCGGTCAGCGGGGCTCGGCCACCGGGTCCGCCGCGGGCAGCCGGCCGTCCTGGACGGCGTCGACCAGTGCCCGGTGGTCCCGCTCGTTCTGGTCGGCGTACGCCTCCGCGAACTCCGCCAGCGCATGGTCGAAGACGTCCTTGCCGCCGAGGTAGGCGGCGATCGCGATGCGGTCCCCGGAGCGGGCGTGGGCACGGGCCAGGGTGAAGCCGCAGAGCGCGCCGAAGGCCTGCATCCCGGCGGGCCGCATGTCCTCGGCGACCGCGATGCCCTTCCAGTCACGCAGTTGGCGGACGTAGAAGTCGCGGCGCTTGCCGTCGATGCCGTCCACCCGCTCCCAGCCGAGGAACATGTCGCTGGCCGCCTGCATCAGCCGCTGGCCGGACACCACCCGCTCGCCCTGGTTGCGGTACTGGCTGGCGCCGACGTGCGGGGCGAGCACCGAGGTGTCGGCCTCCTTGGCCTGCATGAACAGTGGGTCCTGGCCGTCCCGGCCGAGCATCAGGAAGATCCAGCAGCGGGTGCCGACGCTGCCGACGCCGACCACCTTGCGCGCAACGTCGACCAGCTCGAAGTTCTGCAGCAGGTACCGGCGGTCGGACGGGAGGGTCTTGCCGTAGCGCCCGACCAGGCTGCGGAAGAGCGTCATCAGCGCGTCGCGCTCGACGTTCGGCAGCAGTTCGGAGATCGGCATCAGCAGCGGCGGGTCCGCGGCGATCCGGCGCCGGCCGTCGACGACCTCGGTGAGCTTCTCGAAGGCCTGCAGGCTGTCCCGGGTCCGGGCCTTGGCCAGCGCCTGGGCCAGCCCGCGCTGACCGCGCTTCGGCGCCCGCTCGGCGGCCAGCTCCTGCAGCATGTCGGAGTCCATCCGGGCGTACCAGACGTCGAGGTTCCGCATCCCGGCGAACCGGGCCATCGCCTCGCGGTACTGGCGGACGGTGGCCCGCACGATCTCCGCGCGCTCCTTGTCGTCGAAGCCGTTCGCCCGGCCCGCGATGACGAGGCTCGCCGAGAGCCGCTTGACGTCCCACTCCCAGGGGCCGGGCAGGGTCTCGTCGAAGTCGTTGATGTCGAACAGCAGCTGACGCTCCGGCGAGGCGAGCAGCCGGAAGTTCAGCATGTGGGCGTCGCCGCAGAGCTGGGCGCGGATGCCGGAGTCCGGGCTGCCGGCCAGGTCGGACGCCATGATGGCGGCCGCGCCGCGGTAGAAGCGGAACGGCGACTCGCTCATCCGGCTGTAGCGGATCGGCACCAGCTCCGGCACCCGCTTGGCCGACTGGGCCTCCAGGATGCCGAGCGGGTCCGGCCGCTTCTTGGCCGGCCGGTACTCGGCGTGGCTCGAACGCGGTGCCTGCCGTCGCGCCGCCCGCCCGCGGGCCGCGCGCTCCTCGGGGGTGGGCTGCGCCGCCGGACGGGTCTCCGGGTTCTGGTCCTTCGCCATGGGGTCCTCCTGCCGGGTGCGGCCGTGCGCCGCTCCGCTCGGGGCGGCTCGCACGGACCCTCCGATCATCGCCGCGCCCGGGCCGTCCGGCCTGCCGTGGGCGCGCCGGAACCACCCGTACGCCCATTCCCGGTGGTGGCCGCGCCGGGCCGCGCTTCTCCTGATAGGGCGAACGGCCGCAGGCCCCGACCCGAGGAGAGCAGATGGCGTCGAGCGAACCGGAGCCCGGCTCCGGCGAATCCGCGTCCGGCGGCGCCGACCACGGCAAGCCGCCGGAGCCCGTCCCGCCGGGCGGACCACCGCCCGCCCGTGGTCCGGAACCGACCGTCGAGCAGCCCACCGTGGTGACCGGCGGCGGCCAGGACGAGGTGGCCGCGCTGAAGGCCCGCCTCGCCGTCCTGGAGGCGACCACCCCGCCGCACAAGCGGGAGCACCACCGCTGGCGAACCTCCGGCGCCGTGGTGCTGATCGTGATCGCCTCGCTGCTCTCCATCCTGTCCGTGATGGCGGTCTGGACGGCCAACTTCGTCGGCGACACCGACCGGTACGTGCAGACCGTGGCCCCGCTCGCCACCGAGCCGGACGTCCAGGACGCGATCACCAACCGGGTCACCACCGTGGTGCTCGACCAGATCGACGTCAACGCCCTGGTGAAGCAGCTCTCGGACACCGCTGCCCAGCAGGGCGTGCCGGAGAACCTGTCCAACCTGATCGGCAACCTCAGCGGCCCGATCAAGAGCGGGCTCACCGACCTGGTCAGCTCCACCGTCCACAAGGTGGTCACCAGCGACCAGTTCGCCACCCTCTGGGTCGACGCCAACCGCCTGATCCACAGCACCCTCGACAAGGCGCTCACCGGCAAGGGCGGCGGCACCGTCAAACTCGAGAACAACCAGGTCTCCATCGACCTCGCGCCCGTCATCGCGAAGGTGAAGACCCAACTGGTCGACTCCGGACTCTCCGTGGCCTCGAAGATCCCGGACGTCCACACCAACTTCGTGATCTTCTCCTCCAAGGACGTCGGCAAGATCAGGACGTACTTCCGGCTGCTGGAGATCATGGGCAACTGGCTGCCGATCCTCACCGTGATCGTGGCCGCCGGCGGCGTCTTCCTCGCCGTCAACCGCCGCCGGGCGCTGATCGGCGCGGCGATCGGCATCGCCCTCGCGATGCTGTTGATCGGCGTGGTGCTGACCATCTTCCGGGCCTACTACCTGGACCACCTGCCGCCGGGCGCCAACCAGGCGGCCGCCGGGACGGTGTACGACACCCTGATCCGGTTCATGCGCGCGAGCATCCGTGCCATCGGCGCCGTCGCCGTGGTCACCGCCGTCGGCGCCTTCCTGATCGGGCCGTCCAAGCCCGCCGTCGCGGTGCGCACCGCCTGCCGCCGGATCATCGCCTCGCTGCGGGACGCGCTGTACTCGCTCGGCATGAAGCTCGGCCCGGTCGGCCCGTTCGTGCACCGCTGGAAGCGCTGGATCGGCGTGGTCATCCTGCTGATCGGCGCGCTGATCCTGGCGACCTGGAGCTACCCGACCTGGGCCGTCGTCCTGTGGATCACCTTCTTCGTGGCGCTGGGCTTCGCGATCCGGGAGTTCCTCGACACCGGCCCCGAGGGCGACCGGGGAGCCCCGCCGGCCCGGACGGGCGGACCGCCGCCCGCCACCGCCTGACCGACCGTCCCGAGGGGCGGGGCCGACCGGCCCCGCCCCCTTCCGGCGGACTCAGTCCGCGGCCGGCCGCCTGCGCCGCCGGCCGATCCGGCGCCAGACGGCGCGCTGGGTGCGGAGCGTGCCCGTGCCGACCAGCACCAGCACCCCGACGTTCAGCAGCAGCTGCAGGAACGATCCCCAGGACTTCTCCCAGTTCTCGAACGCCGCGGACACGCTGACGTCCGCGGCCGCCGGAATGGTCGTCACCGAGATGAACACCCCGAGCAGCGCGCTCGTCCGGGCCTCGGTGAGCGAGACGATCCCGACCACCCCGGCCAGGCAGGCCACCACGACCGAGAAGAAGTCCGGGGTGCCGATCAGGTTGGACACCGGCCGCAGGCCCGCGTCGTACGCCCGCGACTCCAGGCCGAACCCCCGGATCACCAGCGCGAACAGGAAGGTGACGACGATGGCCGCCGGGAAGCCGCAGGCCAGCGCCGTCAGCCCGCGCCGGACGGCCCGCCGGTCGCCGATGTCCAGGCCCAGCGCCACGCCCACGATCGCGCCGTACTCCGGGCCGACCACCATCGCGCCGACGATCAGGATCTGCGAGTTGGTGACGATGCCGACCGCGCCGAGCAGCGCCGCGACCACCAGGTACAGGTAGAAGCTCGGCGCGTAGCTGCCCTGGGCGCGGATCCGCGCCTCGACCTCGGCCCAGATCGGCGCGTGCACCCGCCGGCCGAGACCGCGCCGGCCGGCCTCCGCGGCCGGGCCGAAGAACGCCAGGTCGACCGGTTCGACCACCACCGACCCGCGGCCCTCCAGCCCCAGCCCGCGCAGGCCGTTCAGCACCTCGTTGGCACCGCCGGCCAGCACGTCGCAGGCGAGCGCGTCGCCGTCCGGGTGCCGGGCCGCTCCCGGCTGCACCAGCAGGTTGAGCACGCACGGGTCGGCCGCGAGCATCGCGACCGCCCGCTCGGTGAGGTCCGGCGGGCTCACCGCACGGACGTGGATCGTCGCCACCCGGTCCTCCCGCCGTTCCGACCCGCCTGCCCGGTCCTCCAGTAACGCCAGCGCCGCCGGGCGGGCCGCGCAGGCGCGCCGGGACGCGCCGGGCCCGGCCGGGGTATCACGCGGGCGGGCTCAGCAGCACCGCCGCGTCCCCGGCGCCCCGGGCCGGGGTGCGGTCCTCGGTGACGGGCAGCAGCCGTCCGTCCGGCTTCACCAGGAACAGCAGCCGGTGGCCCTCCGGCAGCCCGCCGTCCACCGGCCGGGTGGTGATCCGCGCACCCCCGCCGTACTCGCGGGCCAGCTCCGGACGGCTCAGGCCCGGGCCGAACAGCGCCTTGCCACCGGTATACGGCGCCACCACGCCCCGGCTGCCCGCCGCCGGCGCCAGCCGGAAGACCGCGCCCTCCAGCGTCTCGTGCAGCGTCATCGACGCCAGCGCGTTGAAGTCGTCCTCCTCGGTGAGCAGCAGCACCCCCGTGATGCCCTCCAGTTCGGCGCCCGCGCCGGTCGCCGCGGCGAGCAGCTCGCCCGGTGCCAGCTCCAGCCCGGCCGCGGTGATCCGGGCCTGCTCGGCGTCGGCACCGGCCCACATCAGTACGTCCAGGCCGAGCGACCGCAGCGCCAGCCCGAGGTCCACCGCGAAGGCGTCGCCGCCGACCAGCAACGGCCGCGACCGCGCCGGGCGCAGCACGCCGAGCCGCTCGGCCACCGGATAGGCCGTCAGCCCGTACACCGTCACCGTCGCGACGATCACCACGAAGGTCGCGGGCAGCAGCCGTTCGGCGCCGTCGACGCCCTTGGCGACCAGTGAGGCCGAGAAGGTGGAGGCGGTGGCCGCCGCGACGATGCCGCGCGGCGCCATCCAGCCGACGAAGGCCCGTTCGCCGCGCGGCACGTCGGTCCCCAGCGTCGCCAGCAGGGCCACCACCGGCCGGACCACCAGCACCAGCGCCCCGGCCAGGCCGAGCGCCGGCAGCACCACGTGCCGCAGCGAGGCCGGGGTGACGGTGGCCGAGATCGAGACGAAGAGCAGACCGATGATCAGCGAGACCAGGGTCTCCAGGAACGGCCGGCGGACGGGCAGGTCCAGGCCCGGCAGGTTGGCCATCGCCATGCCCATCACCACCGCCGCGATCAGCCCGGTGTCGTCGCGCAGCGCGTCGCAGGCCGCAGCCGTCCCGATCACCGCGGCGAGCTGTGCGGTGGTGCCGAGGATCTCGTTCGGCCGCAGCCGGTCCAGCACCAGCCACAGCACGGCGGCGCCCACCGCGCCGCCCGCGCAGCCCACCAGGATGCTGAGCCAGAAGCCGCCGAGTTCGCTGCGCATGCCGTCGCCACTGGCCGAGACGACGCCGTGGAAGACGAACGCGCCGAGGATGCCGCCGACCGGGTCGATCAGCGTCCCCTCCCAGATCAGGATGCGCTGCAGCCGCTCGGTCGGGCGGACGAAGTTCAGCAGCGGCCCGACGACCGTCGGCCCGGAGACGACGAGGATCGCGCCCAGCATCACCGCCGACCGCTTGGACATGTCGAGCAGCGGCGCCGCCAGGGCCGTCGCCGCCGCCCAGGTGATCAGGGTGCCGAGCCAGATCAGCCGGACGACGACGCGGCGGGTGTGCGCCTGCAGCCGGCGCAGCTCCAGGCCGAGGCCCGCGTCGTAGAGGATGAGCGCGACGGCCAGCGAGACCAGCGGGGAGAACGCCGCGCCGAGCAGCCGCTGCGGGTCGACCGTGTCGGTGAGCGCCCCGGCGCCGAAGCCGACCGGCAGCAGGACGAGCAGCGCCGGGATGCGCAGCCGGGCGGCGAGCAACTGGGAGGCCGCGGCGAGCACCACGATCAGCCCGATGCCGAGGAGGATCTGGTCGGGCGTCACGGCCGCGCCCCGCCCCGCCGGAGCGCCGGTGCCCGGTGCGGCGGGCGGGGCGGTGGCGGCTCGGTGCGGGTGGCCGGGCGGCCGTGGGCGGGCGGGGACTGCGTCGCCGGGTCCGTCGGCAGGGGTGGTGCGGTCGTCATGCGGCCCCGATCGCTCGTACCGGACAGCAGGCGGCACCGGCGGGGGCACGGATCCGCGCGGTGGCCCGCGACAGCCTTCCCGGGTGGCGCCCCGGCTGCAGGGCGCGGCTCGCGGCACTGCGCCGTCGGGGTGACGGCTGTCGCTCCGACGGAGCAGCCGGACCGCCCGGCGGCCCGGCGCCCGCGGGCCGTGCGATCCCGTGTGCGCCGTCGCACCCCGGGTCTACACTCGCGGTCTGACGCCAAGTCAGTCCGGGGCGCGGGTGCGCGTCCTGCGGGGGGCGGCTACGGGGGTGCAGGTGGCTCAGGGCTCGGCGCGCGAGAGCGCCCGGATCGGTGGTGTGCGCACGACCGCCAAGTACGAGGTCGACGCGCTGGTGAAGGACCTCATCGGCCAGTTCAGCGGGGCCCGGCTGCCGATGCCGGTCGTCGTGCTGTACGCCGAGGACGACGACCCGGAGCTCGACCGCGAGGTCCGCGGCGTGGTGCACGCCGTCCAGGAGGCCCAGGAGGCCGGCGGACTGCCGTACCGCGTGGTCGGCGGTGCGGAAGGCGACGACCCGCACCGCAACGCCGTCGCCATCGTCGACTCGCTGGCCAAGGGCCCCTGGGCCCGCCGCGGACCCGCCTGGTACCGCAGCTACCCCGCGCCGCGCTCCCGGCTGGTCGCCGCGATCGAGTCGGCCGCCCGGCACGCCCTCGCCGCCCCCGATGCCGCCAGCCGGTCGCTCGACGACCACGTCGAGACCGTCCTCGGCCGGCTGCGCGACCTGCACTGGCGGCCCGAACCGCGTCCGACCGGCGGCGAACTGCAGCGGCTGCTGTCGCCCGTCCTCAACTCCACCAGCCTGATCGGCGCCTTCGTCCTCGCCGGGCTCACCAGCCTGCTCACCCAGGCCACCTGGCAGATCGTCGTGCTCGTGCTGCTCGGTGCGCTGCTGGTCCTCGGCGTCACCGGCTGGGTCCGCCGCAACACCGCGCCGCTCTCCTGGCTCGGCCGGGCCAGCCGCTGGTTCGCCACCACCACCTTCCTCGCCGCGTCCGGCCGGCAGGCCGCCGCCTGGTCGCTCTGGCGGCCCCGGATGTCCTGGGACGTCACCCGGGCCCGCGCCCGCGAGGTCGCCGGCGAGATCCTCAAGGCCCAGCTGCCCGACACCCCCGACGACGAGAAGGACCGCGCCCAGCAGTTCCACCTGCAGCTGCGCACCCTCGCCCTGCTGGAGGACCTCCGCTGGGCGCACCGCTCCTGGGCGCCCGACCTGCGCGGTCGCAAGCGCCGCGTCCCACCGGTCGTCTTCGTGCCCCGCGCGGACGCCCGGAACGGCGCCCTGCGGGTGCTCGGCGCGATCTCCGACGTCCGCAGCCGCCGCAGCGAGCAGGACCCGCTGCTCGTCCTCGCCGCCGTCGCGCACGCCGACGTCGCCGGCTGGCTGGAGGACGCCGGCACCGCCCCCGTCACGGTGCACGCCGTCGGCACCCGCCGCCGCGGCCCGTACGAGAACTGGGTCAGCGACCTGCGGGTGCGCCAGGCGCCCAGCCGCGGCCGGGCGCTGGCCTGGACGCTGCCCGTCCGGCTCACCCGGCACCAGCTGGGCGGCGGCGCGACCACCCGGCTGGCGCCGGTGCCGGTCGGCCGCTCCTGGTGGTTCCTGTGGTCCCGCTGGACGGTCCTCGCCGTCCTCGTCCTCGCCGCCTGCGGCGGCCTGCTACGGGTGCAGCAGCTCGGCGACCGCTACTGCGAGCCCCGGCTGCTCGGCTCCAACCCGGACGCGGTGTGGCGGGTGGACCCGGGCGGCACCCGCGAGTGCGTCGGCGTCGCGACCGGCGGCGTCTCCTTCGCCGGGGACGGCGGCGGCATCCGCCTCAGCGGCACGCTGCCCGGCGAGGAGACCGACCGCACCGGCGCCGCCGTCGGCCTGGAGACCCTGGAGGCCGCGATCCGCCGCGAGAACGCCCGGGTCGACGCCCTGCCCGACGTGCACTACGTCACCGTGGTCTACGCGGGCTCGCTCACCACCGCCGCCGGCCAGCAGTCCCGCGCCCTCAACAGCCTCAAGGAGCTCACCGGCGTCCACCTCGCCCAGCTGCGCAACAACGCCGGCGACCCGCTCAAGATCAAGGTGCTGGTCGCCAACGGCGGGCAGGACATGTACTTCCAGAGCGAGACGGTGCAGCGGATCGTCGACCTCGCCCGGCGGGACCGCTCGATCGTCGGCGTGGTCGGACTCGGCCGCGACACCGCCGACAGCGACAGCTCCCTCACCCTCCTCCAGCAGGCCGGCCTCGCCGTGGTCAGCACCACCAACTCCGGCAGCTACCTCGCCAAGGGGCACGTCAACTACTTCGGCCTCGCCGCCACCGACCAGGAGGAGGCCGCCGCCCTGCGGCTGATCGTCGACGGTCTCGCCGTGCCGCCGGCCGACCGCTGGGCCGCCGTCCTCACCCGGACCGCCGGCCGCGACGACCGGTACAGCCCCGAACAGGCCGAGTACGGCTCCGCGATGCTCAAGGAGGCCGGCTTCCAGCTGATCGGCGGCCACCCCCTGGAGTACGGGCTGACCAGCAACGGCGACCCCGACTTCGAGGCGGCGCTCAGCACCAGCTGTCACTCCGAGCACCAGCCCGCCGTGCTCTACCTGGCCGGCCGCGCCGACGACGTCAACCAGCTGATGCGCCGCCTCGCCGCGGACGCCGGCTGCAGCCGGCCGCTCACCGTGCTCACCGGCGACGACCTGACGAAGGCCCAGTTCCGCACCGGCGCGACCTGGATGGCACCGCAGGCCACCCTCTACTACACCGCGCTCTCCGACCCGTCCGTCACCGCCCGCGCCTCCGACCTCGCCGAGGTCGCCGCCGCCGAACTCCGGCTCGCCCCGCGCAGCGGCAACCCCTACGAGGACGACGTCTTCTCCGACGGCGCCCTCGCGCTCGCCTACGACGCCACCGCCGCCCTCCAGGCCGGTGCGGCCAAGGCCGGTGCCTCCCAGCTGGGCGGCGTCGGCTCGGTGATGGCCGGACTGCGGGCCGTCGAGATGAAGAACCGCGCCACCGGCACCGTCGACTTCCGCGACACCCGGCCGCTCGCCGGCGGCCCCCAGCCCGGGCACGGGCTGCACCTCATCCGGGTGCGCCGCGGGGCCGAGGGGACGCCGCTCACCGAACGCATCTGCGGCCGGCCGGCGGGGGAAACCCGCCCGCTGAGCGGCTGCACGCCGTGACGGGGGACACCCGGGACGGCCGCGACGGACCGGACGGGTCACCCGGGGCACCCCGGCCGGAAGCCGGGAAGGCTGCGCAGCCCCGGACCGCCGGCGTCAAACCGGGTGACCGGCCGACCTGAGGCCCTCGCGGACGGCCAGCGCCGCGGCGACGGCCCCCGCGTGCGCCTCGGGGCGGGCGTCGGTCGCGGCGGCGATCCGGGCGGCGCGCTGCTCGGCGGCCTCGGCGACCCGGCGGGCCTCCTCGTCGGTCAGCCGGGCGCCGTTCACGCAGGCGGCCCGGCGCTCCCGCAGCGACTCCGCCTCCCGCAGCGCGCGGGCGAGCGCCACCTCCGCCTCGGTCACCCGGTCGGTGAAGTAGTTCGTCACGGCATCGCGGACCGGCGGGTCGTACGGCGCCGGCGGCTGCTCTCGGTCGGCCATGTCAGCACGCTAACCGCGGCGGCCGCGGGTGGCGCGCAGCCCCGCGGGGAACGGACGGGTCCGCATCTCAGCCCGTCACCTTCTTCCGGGCCTTCCTCCGCGCCTTCGCGGCGTCGGCGACCTGCTGCTCCTCGTGGGCCCGCTGCGCCGCGTACAGCAGGCCGTACCCGAAGGTGTCCTCGCCGTGGCGGCGGGCCCCGGCCGCGGAGTCGACGATCGCCGGCTCGGCGACCACGCCGTCCTGGTGGGCGCCGAGCGGCTGCTGGATGCGCTTCATCCGCTTGCGCAGTTCCCCGGCCGGCCGGCCGGCGGCCGGTGCGGCGCACTCCGCCGCGTACCGGGCCCGCTTGGCCGCCTTGCGGGCCCGGTGCAGGGCCTTGTCGCGGTCGGGACCGGGGGACAGGTCGAGCGCGCTGCCGAGGCGGCGGACGGCCCGGCGGCGCTGCCGCTCCAGCACCCTGCGGGCCTCGGAGGTGCCGCGCCGGGCCCGCTTGCGCAGCGGCGGCCGGGCGGCGAGCCCGTCGAGGGCGTTGAGCAGGGCGAAGTAGCGGCGGCCGTCCATGGCCTGCAGCGCGGTCTGGTGCGCGCGGCGGTAGCGGCGGGCGTACCGGGCCGAGATCCGGGCGGACACCTCGGCGGGCCGGCCGGCCGCGGGCAGCCCGGAGGCCTGCTCGGCGAGGCGCTCGCCGAGCACCTCGGCGTCCCTGGCCCGGCCCAGCACCTTGCCGAACCGGCGCAGCTCCTCGTCCAGCGGGTCGGTGACGGAGCGGTCCAGCAGCTTGCGGTGGGCGGCCAGCGCGCTGCGGATCCGGCGCACGGTGACCCGCAGCCGGTGCACCGAGTCCGGCCGGTCCAGGCGGACGGCCGGATCGAGGCTGTGGACGGCGGCGACCTGCTCCCGCAGGTACGCGGTGAGGGCCGCGGCGACCGATCCCGCGGGCGGCTCGGCCCGGCCGGCCGGTTCGTCGAGCCGTTCGCCGAGCACCCGGCCGAGCTTGGAGCTCGCCGCGGATCTGCGCAGGCCCCCCGCGCGCAGCCGCTCCTCGACCTCGTCCAGCAGTCCGGGGTCGCCGGCGGCGAGTTCGACCTCGGTCTCCGTCCACACGGTGGGCCCGGTGCCGGGGGCGGTGTCCGCGCCGGACGGCGCCGTGGCCGACACCCGGTCGCGGACCATCTCGGCGAGGGTGCGGCGTTCCGCGTCGACCAGCAGGGTGACCGTCCGTTCGGTCTTCAGCCGGGCGACCGGGGCGAGCCGTTCGCCGCGGGCCGTGCCCCGGACCAGCCGGACGAGCTCCTTGGGCGGCCGCCGCCGGTGCCCGGCCTCCAGCGGCAGCCGGGTCTCGACGCGGATGCCGTTCGAACCGGGCGTCTTCAGGTGCCAGCCGGCGTCCCCTCCGCCGCTGCGCCGGCGCAGCGTGATCCCGCTGCGCAGCAGGCGCAGGTCGGGGGTGTCGAAGTAGACGGCGTTCAGCTTCTCCGTCCCGCCGGGGACGACCCCGGACACCTCGGACAGCCCGTCGGCGGTCAGCGGGCCGTCGAGGGCGCCGTCGTACTTGCGCTCGTTCTCCTCGTGCACCGTGGTCATGTGGATCGTTTCTCCGCTGCGGGACGGGTCCAAGCGGGCGGGCGGCCGGTGATTTCGGCTCGCGGGCCCGGGGCGGCGCGGTTCACGGCTGCTTGATCGCGGAGATGTCCAGTTCGAGGACGACCCGGTCGGAGACCAGCACCCCGCCGCCCTCCAGCGCCGCGTTCCAGTTGACGCCGAAGTCCTTGCGGTTGATCGTCAGCGTGCCCTCCAGGCCGACCCGGAGGTTGCCGTACGGGTCGACGGCGTTGCCGGTGTACTCGAAGTCGAGGGTGACGGGCCGGGTGGTGGCCTTGATGGTGAGGTCGCCGGTGACCTGGAAGCGGTTGGTGCCGACCTGTTCGACGGCGGTCGAGACGAAGGTGATCTCCGGGTGGTTCGGCGCGTCGAGGAAGTCGTTGGTGCGCAGGTGTTGGTCGCGCTGCCCGTTGCCGGTGTCGATGCTGTCGACCCGGAGCGTGACGCGGCCGTGCGAACCGGCCGGATCGTCGCCGTCCAGGTGGACGGCGCCCTCGAACTCGTCGAACGAGCCGCGGACCTTCGTCACCATGGCGTGGCGGGCCACGAAGCCGATGCGGCTGTGGGCGGGATCGAGCACGTACTCCCCGGTCAGCCGGGGCAGTGCGGTGGTCATGGCGGCGCTCCTCCTCGGACGGGCCCGGCGGCGGCGGCCGTGCGGGCGTTCCCCCGCGGCGCGCTTCTGCCCCGTTCGTGCCCCGCCACACACCACCGACGGGCCGGGGGAGCGGCCGGGCCGCGCGGCGGCCCGACGTGCGAGGGCCGAAGGTGCGGGCGGCCGGACATGCGGAACGGCTGCGGCCGCCCGCGCGTGGCGGGCGGCCGCAGCCGTTGCGGGGGGAGCGGATCAGGCGTTGACCGCGGCGGCCGGCTCGGCGGCCTCGGCGTCGCCCTCCCGGGCCTCCTCGCCGCCCTGCGGGCGGGCGTGCTTCGGCAGCAGGAAGATCGCGGCGAAGACGACGGCCATCATGGCCAGCTCGACACCGAGGGTGACCTGCTCGGCGTGCACGAAGTCGCCGCTCTTCACCTGCTCGAAGAAGACGGTGCCGAGGATGGCGGTGCCCAGCGCCGCACCGAACTGCTGCACCGAGGTGAGCGTGCCGGAGGCGGAGCCGGTCTCGTGCGGCTCGACCGAGGCCAGCACGGTGTCGAAGAACGGCGCCATCACGAAGCCCATGCCGAGGCCGGTGACGGCCAGGGCCGGGGCGAGCTGCCACGGGGTGACCCCGGTGCCGGCCAGGTGCAGGGTGAGCATGATGCCGGCGACGCCGAGCGCCATCACGATCAGGCCGCCGTGCATGACCTTGCGGCCGAAGCGCTGCAGGGCCTGCGAGGCGATGAACGCGACCACCATGCCGAGCGAGGACGGGATGCCCGCGAGGCCGGCCTTGAACGGCGAGTAGTGCAGGCCGATCTGGGTGTACAGGCTGAAGGTCAGCCAGAAGCCCGTCATCGCGGAGAAGAACAGCAGGCCGAGGACCATGCCGCCGCTGAAGCCGCGCTTGGCGAACAGGCTGGGCTCGACCAGCGGGTCGCCGCCGCTGCGGCTGCGCCGGCCCTCGTACCAGCCGAAGAAGCCGAAGACGGCGACCGAGGCGGCGATCAGGGCGAAGGCCCAGAGCGGCCAGTCGTGCTCGCGGCCCTGCACCAGCGGGAAGATCATCAGGGCCGAGCCGGCCGCGGCGAGCAGGGCGCCGAGCAGGTCGAGGCGGACGGTGCGGGCGCTCTTCCACTCGGGCAGGAAGCCGAGGCCGCCGGCGATCGCGAACAGGCCGAGCGGGATGTTGATCAGGAAGATCATGCGCCAGCCGGTGCCGAACAGGTCGGCGTCGACCAGCCAGCCGGCCAGGATCGGGCCGCCGACCGTGGACAGGCCCATGACCGGGCCGAACATGCCGAACGCGGAGGCCTGCTCCTTCTCGGAGAACATCTCCTTGAGCATGCCGAGGCCCTGCGGCAGCATCACGGCGCCCAGCAGGCCCTGGAAGACCCGGGCGGCGATCAGCTGGTCGGGCCCCTGGGCGAGGCCGCAGCCGATCGAGCCGAGGGTGAAGCCGACGGCGCCGATCAGGAACATCCGGCGGCGGCCGAAGATGTCGCCGAGGCGGCCGCCGGTGATCAGGCCGATGGCCATCGCCAGCGTGTAGGCGGCGCCCATCCACTGGATGGTGCTCTCGCCGCCGCCGATGTCGGCGCGGATGGACGGTGCGGCGATGTTGGTGACCAGCGAGTCGAGGAGGTCCATGACCTCGGCCGCGAGGATCACGAACAGCGCGGCCCACCGCCATCGGTACGGGGTGGGGGTGTCGGTCATGGCGTCTCCAGGCAGGGGAACAGCGTTTCTATCGAACGAACACTGTTCTACGGAGTCGATCGGCGTTCTGTCAAACAATATTCGTGGCTTCGAACGCTGTTCGCCCTCGGTTACGATGTTCGTCAACGTCCGTCGATCACGGACGTCCGTCCTCGCATGCGGACCGGGCGTCCCCCCGAGGTGGAAGAGGTGCGCGTGACCTCGGAGATGCCCCCGATCCCGTGGCACAAGGCGCGCAGGGCCGACACCCGTCAGCCGCTCACGCCCGAGGCCGTCGTCGAGGCCGGCATCCACGTCCTCGACCGCGAAGGGCTCGAAGGCCTGACGATGCGCCGGGTCGCGCAGGAGCTCGGCACGGGCCCCGCCTCGCTCTACGCCCACGTCTCCGGCAAGGACGAACTGCTGGAGCTGATGCTGGAGCGCATCTCCGGCGAGATCCGGCTGCCCGGACGGCCCGAACCGGAGCGCTGGAAGGAGCAGATCAAGGAGGTCTGCCGGGAGGCCCAGCGGGTCTACACCGCGCACCGCGACATCACCGTGGTCTCGCTCGGCGGCATCCAGCTCGGCCCGAACAAGCTCAGGGTCGCCGAGTTCGTCGTCGGCCTGCTGCTCTCCGCCGGCATCCCCCGGCAGGTCGCCGCCTTCGCCCTGGACGGCCTCGGCCAGCTGATCGACTCGGACGCCTACGAGGCCTCGCTCTACACCGCGAAGATCTCCGCCGGGGTGGACGTCGACGCCTACTTCGACGGCGTCCGCGACTACCTCGCCCGGCTCCCCGAGGAGCGCTTCCCACTGCTCAAGGACATGGCGGAGACCATGGTGAACGGCGACGGCGACGAGCGCTTCGAGTTCAAGATCGAGGTCTTCCTGCGCGGCCTGGAGTCGTACATCGAGCGGTAGCGGCACCGCGCTCCCGGGCCGCCGCGGCCGGCGGGTACGCTCGACGCGGAGATCGATCTCCAGTGGCGCCCGGGGGCCCGCCACGCCCGCGGGCCCGGCGCCGCCCCGCACCCGGAGGGACGGCCATGTCGTTGACCCACCCCGCCCGCACGGCCCCGGCCCCCGCCTGGACGGTGGGCGACCTCGTCGTCCACCGCATCGACGAGGTCGAACTGCCCCCGCAGACCGGCCCCTGGCTGCTGCCCGGCGCCACGCCCGAGGTGGTCGCCGCCGCCCCCTGGCTGCAGCCCGACTTCGCCGACGCCGACCGCGTGCTGCGCCTGGCCAGCCACACCTTCGCGGTGGCGGCGGGCGGTCTGCGGATCCTCGTCGACACCGGCATCGGCAACGGCAAGGACCGCGCCAACCCGGCCTGGCACCGGCTCGACACCGACTACCCCGACCGCCTGGAACGGGCCGGCTTCCCGCCCGCGGCGGTCGACCTCGTCGTCCTCACCCACCTGCACACCGACCACGTCGGCTGGAACACCCGCAGGGACGGCGACGCCTGGGTCCCCACCTTCCCCCGGGCCCGGTACCTCGCCAGCCGTGCGGAATGGGACCACTGGGCGGCCGCCGACCTGGAGGAGCCCCGCCGGCAGATGTTCCGCGACTCCGTCCACCCGGTCGCCGAGCACGGGCTCCTCGACCTGGTCGACGTGCCCGCCGGGGGCCGGGAGATCGCGCCCGGGGTCGTCCTCCTGCCGATGCCCGGCCACACCCCCGGCCAGGTGGCCGTCCGGCTGGAGAGCGGCGGCGCCACCGCGCTGATCACCGGCGACTGCATCCACCACCCCGTGCAGCTCGCCGAGCCCGGCATCCACAGCCACGTCGACATCGACCCGGACCTGGCCGGTGCGACCCGCCGGAAGCTGCTCGCCGAACTCGCCGACACCGACACCCTGCTGCTCGGCAGTCACTTCCCGCCGCCCACCGCGGGCCTGGTGCGCCGCGACGGTGCCGCCTACCGCCTGCGCGCCGTCCCCGGTACGGCGGACGACGGGACGGCGCCACGGGACCCCGGCGCAGCCGTCACCACGTGATCGCGCCCCGCCCCGGGTCCGGTCCGGGGGCGGGGCGCCGCGCGTGAAGGGGATGTCAGGCGCTGTCGCGGGCCGCGGCGAGGTGCTGCTCCAGGGCGGTGACCACCAGGCGGTGGTCCTCGGCCTGGGGGAGACCGGAGACGGCGACGGTGCCGACCGTGCCGACCCCCTCGACGGTGATCGGGAAGGCGCCGCCGTGCGCGGCGTAGGTGTCCGGGTCGAGCCGGGACTTCTCCTCGAAGGTGTCGCCCTTCACCGCGAAGCGCAGGCCCACCAGGTAGGAGGAGCAGCCGTAGCGGTCCACGGTGCGGGTCTTGCGCAGGATCCAGGCGTCGTTGTCGGCGGAGCTGCCGGGCAGCGCGAAGTGGAAGAGCTGCTGGCCGTTGCGGCGGATGTCGACCACGACCGGCGCCCCCTCGCCGCGGGCCAGCTCGACGAGCCGGGTGCCGAGCCGCCAGGCGTCCTCGTTGTCGAAGCCGGGCAGCCGCAGCCGGCGCTCCTCGTCCTCGATCCGCTCGATCAGGGCGGCGATCTCCTCGGGGGTCGCCGGGCTCTTCTGCGGGCTGCTCATCGTGCGGTCTCCTCGGCTCGTGCGGATTCCCCGGTCCGGGCGGTCTCCTCGGTCAGTGCGACGGTACGGCCCTCGGCGGCGGAGCGGCGGGCGGCCTCCAGGACGGCGAGGGCGGCGACGGCCTCGCGCGGGTCGACCGGCGCGGCCGCGCCCTCGCACAGCGCGCGGACGACGCCGGCGTAGAAGGCGGGGTAGTCGCCGGGGAGCGAGGGATGCGGGGCGGCGCCGTCCACGGTGCCGAGCAGGCCGCGGTCGGCCTCGGCGACCTCGCCCCAGCCGGGGCCGGGGAGCTGCCCGGCGCGCAGTGCGTCCTCCTGCGGGTCCATCCCGTGCACGGTGTACGCGGCGCGGTCGCCGAGGACGCGCAGGCGCGGGCCGAGCTGGCCGGCCAGTGCGCTCATCCACAGGTGGGAGCGGACGCCGGAGGCGTGGGTGAGGGCCACGAAGGCGTCGTCGTCCGCGACGGCGCCGGTGCGGCGGGCGTCGACCTCGGCGTGGACGTGCGTGGCGGGGCCGAAGAGGGTGAGCGCCTGGTCGACGAGGTGGCTGCCGAGGTCGTAGAGGATGCCGCCCGCGTCGGCCGGGTCGGCGGACTCGCGCCAGCCCTCCTTGAGCTCGGGGCGCCAGCGCTCGAAGCGGGACTCGTAGCGGTGCACGGTACCGAGCGACCCGTCGGCGACCAGCTGCCGGACGGTGCGGAAGTCGGCGTCCCAGCGGCGGTTCTGGAAGACCGTCAGCAGCAGGCCGCGGGCCTCGGCGAGGTCGGCGAGTGCGGCGGCCTCGGCCGCGGTCGCGGCCAGCGGCTTGTCCACCACCACGGGCAGGCCGGCCTCCAGGGCGGCGCGGGCGAGCGGCACGTGGCTGCGGTTGGGGGAGGCGACGACCAGCAGGTCCAGCGCGGACGGGTCGGCGAGCAGCTGCTCGGCGGTGTCGACGGCGCGGGCCTGCGGGTGCTCCCGGCGCAGCTGCTCGCGCCGCTCCGGGCTGGCGGTGACCACGGCCTCCAGCCGCAGGCCCGGAGTGGTGGCGATGAGCGGGGCGTGGAAGGCGGCGCCGGCCAGGCCGTAGCCGATCAGGCCGACCCGGAGGGCGGGCTGCTCGGGGTGCTCGGACGGCTCGGGGTGCGGGGTGCTCGCGGTGGTCATGGCGCCAGTTAAACAACAGTGTTTCCTAAGTGCAAGTCCGGGCGCGGTCCGGGCGCCGCCGTCCGGGCACAATGGGCCCCATGACGACGCACCCCGGCCCGACCGGCACCAACCTGGCCGGACTGCGCGACCACAACGCCGCGCTCGTGCTCGGCCTGCTCCGCGCCGCCCCCGAGGGAGGCAGCCGGGTCGGACTCGCCGACCGGACCGGCCTCACCCCGCAGGCCATCGGCAAGATCACCGGCCGGCTGCTCGCCGAAGGCATGATCGAGGAGGCCGGCCAGAGCGCCTCCACCGGCGGCAAGCCCCGCACCCTGCTCCGGCTGCGCGCCGAAGCCGCCTGCGCCGTGGGCGTCCACCTCGAACGCGACGAACTCACCGTCCTGCTGGTCGACCTGACCGGCCGCCGCCTCCACCTGCACACCCGGCCGGTGGAGGCCGGGATCGCGCCCGGCGACGCCGTCCGCCTGGTCGCCGACGGGGTCCGGGACGCCGCCTCGGCCCTGCCCGCCGGGGCCAGGCTGCTCGGTGCCGGCGTCGGCTGCCGCGGCCCGCTCGACCACGCCGCCGGCGTCCTGCACTGGTTCACCCCGAGCGGCCCGCGCGGCTCGTCCGACTGGCACCACTACCCGCTGCGCGACGAACTCGCCGCCCGGCTCGACGGCCTGCCCGTCGTCGTCGACAAGGACACCAACACGGCCGCCCTCGGCGAGGCGCCCGCCACCCCGCGGCCCGGCGGCGGCCTCGCCTACGTCCACCTCGCCGCCGGACTCGGCGCCGGCCTGCTCCTCGACGGTGCCCTGCACCGCGGCACCCGCACCAACGCCGGCGAGTTCGGCCACCAGACCGTGCAGGTCGACGGGCCGCTCTGCGCCTGCGGCAACCACGGCTGCCTGGAGGTGCTCTGCCTCGCCGCCCTGGAGCGGGGCGACCACGCGGCCGCCGCCCGGCTGGTCGGCGTGGGCGTCGCCAACCTCGTCCGGCTGCTCGACATCGACCGGGTGGTGCTCGGCGGACGCGCCGTCCTGGCCGCCCCCGACACCTACCTCGACGGCGTCACCGCCCAGCTCAAGGCCCGTATCCCCGACCCCGAGTGGCAGCCCGTCCCGGTCGGCCTCGCCGCCGCGGGCCACCTCGCCGTCGCCGCCGGGGCCGCCGAACTCGTCCTCGGCCCGCTCTTCGGCCGCCGGACCTGACGGGCGCCTCCGGCGCGGCGGACGCGTTCCGACCCGGTGACGAAGGCGCCTTCGCGGCCTCCGTGGCGGTGCGGGGGCGGCACGATGGTGCGGGTGCGCGCCGCCGGTGCGGTCGGTGCGGTCGGTGCGGTCGGTGCGGTCGGTGCGGTCGGTGCGGTCGGAGGGGTCGGAGGGGGAGGCGTGGTGGAGCGGAGTCGGACGGGTGAGGACGGCGCGGGCGCGCAGGAGTGGCCGGCCGCGGTGTTCCTGTGGGCGGTCGTCGTCGCGCTGGACGGCTGGCTGCTCACCTTCGTCTGGAGCTCGTACCGGCGTGCCGTCCGTTCGGGCTGGGACGCCGTCTCCGTGCACGGCGCGGAGAAGTCGGCCCTGATCGGCACGGTGCTGCTCTGCGGCCCCGTCCTGCTCGGGGCCCTGGTCGGCGGGCTCGCCGGCCGCCGGCCGACGACGGCCCGCCGCTGGCGCGCTGCGGCGGTCGGCGCACTGGCCGCCCACCTCCTGCTGCTGGCGCTGCTGGTCGTCGGCGTGCTGGTGCATCCGCCGCGGTTCGTCTTCTGACCCGGTTCGTCCTACGACCCGGTGCGGGGCGGACGGGGCGCGGGTCGACGGGCACCGTGCCCCGCCCACGGGCCCGCAGCCGTGCCGAGGCCGTTCGGGAGCGGTTCAGGCGGGCCGGTCGGCGTCGGCGCGCAGGTCGGCGAGCAGGGCGTCGATCGTGCGGCGGGTGGTGGCGGCCATGTCGACCGACTCCGGGGCGAGCAGCCACTGCAGTTGCAGTCCGTCCATCACCGCGATGATCGCGTTGGCCACCGACTCGACGTCGGTGTCGGCCCGGGTCTCGCCGAGTTCGCAGGCCTCCGTGAGGGCCTCCGCGACCAGGGCCCGCAGGCCCGTGTAGCGGCTGCGGAAGAAGTCCTGCGCGGGGTGGCCCTCGGTGACGCTCTCCGCGGAGAGCACCGCGTACAGCCTGACGATGCCCTCGCGCTCCGCGTTGCGCCGCACCGTCTCCACGAGGTGGTCGAGCAGGGCCAGGCCGCGCGGCCGCTCGGTGCCGAGCTGGGCCATCTCGGAGTTGTCCCGCAGCTCCAGCACGCCGCTGAGCAGGGCGGTCTTGGAGCGGAAGTGGTGCAGCAGGCCGGGCTGGGTGAGGCCGGCGCGTTCGGCGATCTCGGCGAGCGAGGCGTGGTGGTAGCCGCGGGTCGCGAAGGTCTCCACGGCGATCGCGAGGATCTCCTCGCGGCGTCGCGCGCCACCCGCCCGCGGGGCTCGGGCGCCGCCCGGGGTGCGGTGCGCGGTGTGCTCCGCAGGGTGGTCAGGGGTGTGGTCGGCGGTGCGGTCGAGGGTCACCGGGTGAGTGTACGAGCCACCGGGCCGGCCCCGCGGCCGGGTTCCGGGGCAGGTCGTGCGCCCGGCCGCCGACGATCCGTCAAGCTCTGAAAAAAGTGGGGCAGAAGACTTACCTAGTGGTCGGTAGGTCTGATTGCATGTCAGCGGCCCTCAGCAGTGCACCACCCGGCGCGGCCCCTGCCGCCGCCGGACGCGCCTGTGTGCGCGTGTCCGCCCATCCACCGCGATACGGAGAGACACGTGGAACCCACCCGTCACGGCACCACCCGCCGCCCGCACCGCAGGGCGCTGCTCGCCGGCGCCCTGCTCGCCGCCTCCGCCCTGGCAGCGGGCACCGTGCCGCTGAGCACGGCGCAGGCCGTCGAGCCGGCCGCCGGCGGACGCCCGCTGCCGTACCTCGACGCGAAACTGCCGGTGCAGCAACGCGTCAAGGACCTCCTCGCGCGGATGACCCTGGACGAGAAGATCGGGCAGATGACCCAGGCCGAGCGCAACGCCGTCGACGGCGACCGCGCGCAGATCACCGATCTGAAGCTCGGCTCGCTGCTCTCCGGCGGCGGCTCCACGCCCACCCCGAACACCCCCGCCGCCTGGGCCGACATGGTCGACGGCTACCAGCAGCGCGCCCTCGCGACCCGGCTGCACATCCCGCTGCTGTACGGCGTGGACTCCGTCCACGGCCACAACAACCTGGTCGGCGCGACCGTCTTCCCGCACAACATCGCGATGGGTGCCACCCGCGACCCGGACCTCGTCGAGCGGGCCGCCCACATCACCGCCACCGAGACGAGGGCCACCGGCCCGCAGTGGGTGTTCGCACCGTGCGTGTGCGTGGCCCGCGACGACCGGTGGGGCCGCACCTACGAGAGCTACGGCGAGGACCCGGACCTGGTCTCCCGGATGGAGACCGCCGTCGACGGCTTCCAGGGCGACAGCCGCAAGGACCTCGCCCGCCCCGACCGGGTGCTCGCCACCGTCAAGCACTACGCCGGCGACGGCGACACCGCCTACGGCAGCTCCACCAGCGGCAGCTACAAGCTCGACCAGGGCGTCACGATCACCGACCGCGAGCACTTCCGGACGGTCGACCTCGCCCCGTACGTCACCGCCGTCCGCAAGCACGACGTCGGCAGCATCATGCCGTCCTACTCCAGCGTCGACTGGACGGAGGACGGCATCGGGAACCCCGTCAAGATGAGCGCCAACAAGGAACTGCTCACCGACGTCCTCAAGCAGAAGATCGGCTTCGACGGCTTCCTGATCAGCGACTGGGACGCGATCAACCAGATCCCCGGCGACTACCCGACCCAGGTGCGCACCGCCGTCAACGCCGGCCTCGACATGTTCATGGTGCCGTACAGCGCCGGGAAGTTCGAGCAGGCCCTGCTCGCCGAGGTGCAGGCCGGCCGCGTCCCGCTCTTCCGGATCGACGACGCGGTGCGCCGCATCCTGCGCGCCAAGTTCGAGCTCGGCCTCTTCGAACACCCCTACACGGACCGCTCCAACGCCGCGACGATCGGCTCGGACGCCCACCGCGCGGTCGCCCGCCGGGCCGTCGCCGAGTCCCAGGTGCTGCTCAAGAACGCCGACCGCGCCCTGCCGCTGAAGGCCCACCAGAAGATCTACGTCGCCGGCGCCGACGCCGACGACATCGGCAACCAGGCCGGCGGATGGACCGTCACCTGGCAGGGGCAGAGCGGCAACACCATTCCGGGTACCACGATCCTCCAGGGCATCCGCCAGTACGCCCCGGACGCGGCGTACAGCCGGGACGCCTCCGCGCCCGCCGACGGGTACGACGTCGGCGTCGTGGTCGTCGGCGAGACCCCGTACGCCGAGGGCATGGGCGACGTCGGCAACGGCCACACCCTGAACCTCTCCGACACGGACCGGACGAACGTCGACCGCGTCTGCGCCGCCGTCCCGACCTGCGTCGTCCTCGACGTGGCCGGCCGCCCGCAGATCGTCACCGGCGAACTGCCGAAGGCCGACGCCTTCGTGATGTCCTGGCTGCCCGGCAGCGAGGGCGGCGGCGTCGCCGACGTGCTCTTCGGCAAGCGGGGCTTCACCGGCAAGCTCCCGGTCAGCTGGCCGCGCAGCGAGGCCCAGGAGCCCGTCAACACCGGCGACGCCCACTACGACCCGCTCTTCCCGTACGGCTTCGGCCTCACCACCCGCCGCTGACCGCTCACCCCACCGGCCGCGCCGCCTCCGCGGTGCCGGCACCCGTACCACCCGCCGCCGCTGCCGACCCAGCGGCGGCGGGTGCCCGCGGAGGGCCCTCCCGGCGCAGGGCGGGCCCTCCGCGCACCACCCGCACCCGGCCGCCGGACGGGCGCCCCGGCCCGCCGGACCCCGGTCGACGGCCCACCACCGGGACACGCGGGGGAGCGCCTCCGGGAGCGGCGGCCCACGGACCTCCCGCGCATACGATCGGGAGCACTCCGCCGCCGTCCGGTCGCACCGGGGGAAGATCAGGTGCGCGCGTGATCGCGCTGGTCGTCAGCATGGGGACGCTCTTCGCGTGGGCCCTGGTCGCCGGACGGCTCACCCGCTGGAGCATCACCGCCCCCGTCGCGATGACCGCGGCCGGCGTCGTCCTCACCGTCGGTCCGCACCCCCTGGTCACCGTCGGCGTGACCACCTCGGACGCCGAACGCGCCGTCGAGATCATCCTCGCCGTACTGCTGTTCACCGACGCCACCGCCGTGCCGAAGGGCGTCGTCCGCGCGCACCGCCGCCTGCTCGCCCGGCTGCTGCTGGTGGCCCTGCCGCTCACCGTCCTGGCCGGGGTGCTGGTCGGCGGACTGCTCTTCCCGTCCGGCCGCTGGTGGCTGGTCGCCCTGTTCGCCGCCGTGACCGTCGCCGTCGACCTGGCACCCGCCGCCGAACTGATCAAGGACCGCCGGCTGCCGTCCTGGCTGCGCGGCGTCCTCACCGTCGAGACCGGACTCAACGACGGCATCCTCGCGCCGGTGTTCCTGTTCTGCCTGGCCGGCGCCGAGGCCTACGGCGACGTCCCCCAGCCGTCCGGCGACCCGCTCGGCACCGCCCTCGACGCCGTGTTCCGGGCCGTCGTCGCCGGCGTCCTGGTCGGATGGCCCGGCGGCCTGCTGCTGCGCCGCTCCTGGCGGGCCGGATGGACGCCGCCCGCCGCCGTCCGGCTCGGCGTCCTCGCCCTGCCGCTCGCCGCCTACGGGCTGGGCATCCTGCTGGACGGCAGCGGCTTCGTCGCGGCCTTCGTCGCCGGGCTCTGCTTCGCGCCCGAGGTGCGAGCCCTGCCGCCCGAGTCGCTGCACCTGGTCGAGGACGTCGGCGCACTGCTCTCGCTCGCACTCTGGTTCGTCTTCGGCGAACTCGTCACCCAGGCCTTCACCGGCGACTTCGACGGACGGGTGGTCGCCTACGCCGCCCTCTCGCTGACCGTCGTCCGGGTCCTCCCCGTCCTGCTCGCCCTGATCGGCAGCGGCCTCGACCGGAGGGACCGCCTGCTGCTGGCCTGGCTCGGCCCCCGCGGCATGGCCACCATCGTGTACGGCCTGCTCGCGTTCAACGGCCTCGCTCCCGTCGACCCGCACGCCGCGGACCTGGTCGGCCAGTTGATGACCATGACCGTGCTGATGAGCCTCGTCCTGCACGGCCTCACCCACGGCACGCTCGCGGCCCGCTACGCCCGCCGCGCCGGCGGTGGCGGTGCCGGCGGTGGCGCCGCCGGCTGAGACCGCGGGCCCGCGCTCCGCGCCCGGCACCGGACGGGGTGTGACGGGACGAGCGGGCGGTGGGGCGGTGTCGGTGCGGCGCGGTTGAATGGCCGCCTTGCCGAACGAACGGGGGAGCGGCCGTGAACGAGTCCGAGGCGGTGGCCGCCGCACGCCGGCCCACGACCGACTGGCTGGAGTCCTGTTTCGGCCCGGGGACGCTCTGGCGGCCGACCGGCGCCGAACTGCCGGAGGCGCTGGAGAACGCCGGGGTGCGGGACTTCCTCACCACGGTCGGGGTGCCGGCCGTCCGGCTCGCCTTCGTGGACTGGGACTCCGAGGGCCTCCCGGCGAAGGGCATGTGGGCGGAGGACCCGGACGAGATCTACGGCCGCCGCAGGCCCGACGACGACACGCCGCCGGTCTGCTACGCGTACTGCGTCGGCACCTACGGCCTGAAGCACCTCATGGTGCGCGGGGACACCGGCGTCGTCGAGGTCTACGACCCCGAGGGCTGGGACCACGCCCGGGGCTACGGCGGCCACGCGGCCGACACACTGCCCGGACTGGTCGGAGCCCTCGGCCTGCTCGCCCGCTGGGAGGAACGCCTCACCGGCGCGGGGGCGAACGCCGCCCTCGCCGAATTCACCTCCCTGCTGGAGGAGTTGGGTCAGGGGCCGGCGGACTCGACGCTCTGGAACAACCTGCTGGAGATGCTGGAGGGCGAGTACGGGACCTGGGAGGGCTGACGGCCGGCCGCTGCCCGGCACCCGCCGGGCGGCCCAGCACGATGCCGGCCAGGATCAGCGCCGCGCCCGCGCTCTGGCGCAGCGTCAGCGACTCACCGGCGAGCAGGGTGCCGAGCAGCACCCCGGTGAGCGGATTCAGCAGGCCGATCAGGCCCACCGTGCCGGCCGGCAGGTGCCGCAGACCGGCGAACCAGGCGGCGAAGGCGAGGGCGGTGGCCACCACCGAGGTGTAGCCGAAGGCCAGCAGCGCGGATGCGCCGAGCGCGGGTGGCGGACCCTCCACCGCGGCGGTGACCGGCAGCAGGAACAGCCCGCCGGCGACCAGCTGCCAGGCCGTGGAGGCGAGCACGCCGGCGCCCGCGCCCCACCGCTTGCCGAGCACGAAGCCCAGCGAGGAGACCAGCATCGCCGCCGACGAGGCGAGCACCCCGGCCGGGCTCACCCCGCCCGCCCCGCCGAGCAGCATCAGGCACACCCCGCCGAGCCCGACCCCCGCCCCCACCAGGTGCGCCGGGCGGGGACGCTCGCCCAGCAGCGCCCAGCCGGCCAGCATCATCGCCAAGGGGGCGAGCGCCATCACCGTGGACGCCACGCTCGTCGCCAGCAACTGGGACGCCGCGTAGACCAGCACGAAGAAGGCGCTGGTGTTGAGCAGCCCGAGCACGGCGGAGCGCCCCCACCACACGCCGCGCGGCAGCTCCCGGCAGAGGGCGAGCAGCAGCAGCCCGGCCGGCAGCGCCCGCACCGCCGCGCCGAACAGCGGATGGTCCGGCGGCAGGAACCGCTGGGTGACGAAGTAGTTGACGCCCCAGGCCACCGGAGCCACCGCCGTGACCGGGATCCACCGCAGATTGCCTTCCATGGAAGACACTATAGCTTCCGGGGAAGATATGATCCGGGCATGGACCAGCCGCAGCCGCTCGACCACGTCGCCCGCATCCAGGCCGCCTGGGCCCGCGAGCGGCCCGACCTCGACGTCGCACCCCAGGGTGTCATCGGCCGCCTGCACCGCCTCGCCGCCCTCCTCACCGAGGAGCTGTCCGTGGTGTACCGCCGCTACGGCCTGGGCGAGGGCGAGTTCGACGTCCTCGCGGCGCTGCGCCGCGCCGGGGACCCGTTCGAGCGGGCCCCCGGCGAACTCGCCGCGCACACCATGGTCACCACCGGCGCCATGACCAAACGGGTCGACCGCCTGGAGCGGGCCGGACTGGTCACCCGCCGCCGCAGCGACGCCGACGGTCGGGGCCGGGTGGTCGCCCTCACCCCCGCCGGCCGGGACCTGATCGACCGGGCCTTCGCCGACCACATGCGCAACGAACACCGCCTCGTCGGGGAGCTCTCCCCGGTGGAGGCGGCCGCCCTGGAGGCGCTGCTCACCTCCTGGCTCGCCCGGCTGGAGACCCCGCCGCCGCAGGCCGGTCCCTGATCCCGGGGGTGCCCGGGGTGCGTCCCGAGGGCGCGGCCGGCTCTGGAAGGATCATCGCCCCGGGGCCGGACGCCCGTCCGCGCGCCCGCTTCCTGTCGTGCCGCCCGGCCCCGTCGGGCCCCTGTCCGAAGGGATCCCCCCTCCCGATGCCCCCGCCCGAACGCCGCACCGCCGGTGCCGGCGCCGCCCTGCTCCTCGCCCTCTGCGCCGCCGCGTGCACCCCCTCCGGCGGTGCTGCCACCGCTCCGCCGTCCGCTGCCGCCCCTGCCCCCGCCCGTGCACCCGCGAGCGCTCCGGTCTCCGCGCAGGCCACCACCGAGAGGCCCGCGCACCCGCCGGTGCTCGCCGTGCTCGACTCCGTCGCGGGCGGCGCGGGCGGGCACACCGTCCACTACCGGCCGGCCGTGTTCTGCGCGCCGCACACGGTGGACCTCGGCGACTGCGCACGCGAACTCCCCTCCGACGGGCGGCCGTTCGTTGCTGCGGGCGACCCGGGGGCGGAGCGGGCGGAGTCGGCGCTCACCGAGGGCGCGCCGTTCTCCTACTACCTCCCGAGCGGCGACCCGATCACCATCGACCGTGCGGAGTTCGCGAACGCCGACGCGCACGGCGGCTTCGACTGGCGGGACGCACCTCCGGCCGTCGAGCTGACCTTCGGCCCCACCGGAGCCATCACCGCGATCAGCGGCATCCGCACGGCCGTGACCTCCTAGGAGTCGTCCTCAGGCGGGTGCCGTCAGGTGTGCACGGCCTGACGGCACCCCCTGGAGCGCCCGGCGGCATGCAGCCCGGCGGGGCACCCGTGTCCCCACCGGGACTCCGCCCGTTCGGCGCCCGCGGCACGTACCCTTCTCGCTGTCCGATGCCACCAACTCGCCGAGCACGACACGGATTTACCCGGATCGAGTGAGCCGCGGCGGGACACGCCGAGCGCACCGCCGGCCCGCTGGAAGGATCGTGCCCGCACCGGTCCACCGGCCGTCCCCGCCCCCGCCGTAACCC
>NZ_JOAI01000048.1 GCF_000717715.1 Streptomyces sp. NRRL B-24484
ACCGACCCGAAGCCCTATGTGTGGACCAAGACCGCCGACGACATCCTCGAACGCCTCGCCGGATATCTGAAGCGAATTCCAGACTCAGGACACTAGCGGCCGTTCTTGTCCGGGTCGACGGCGAGGGTGATGACGCCGAGGTGGCCGTCGCCGTCCTCGGTGATCTTCAGCAGCATGTCCGCGCGGTAGATGCTGTCGCCGTCGTTGAAGGTGTCGCGGCCCGTGTGCGCGGCGTAGGGCTGCTTCGCCAGGACGGCCGAGTTGAGCTTCTCGTCCATCATCAGCTGGGTGGTGAGGGTGCGTTCGTCGTTCACGTGGACCATGGCGTGGACGTGCACGGTGCGGCCGGAGTACCAGCCGGGCCAGATGGTGGTGAAGGAGACGATGCCGTTCCTGCCCGTCACCTGGGCACCGCGCAGGTAGCGCTCGTCGTCCTGCGGTACGAGGTCGGCCTGGCTGCCCCCGCCTCCCTGAGCACCGCCTCCACCACCGGCACCACCGGCACCGCCCGGGGCTCCCGACGGCGGTGGCCCGGACGGCGGCGTGCCGCCCGGTGCCCCGCCGGGCGCACCGCCGGGGGCACCGCCGCCGCCGGCGGAGAGCGCCTCGGCACCGGAGTAGTGGCCGGCCGCGTCGCAGTGCCAGATCTCCACCACCGCGTCGGGCAGGGCCTTGCAGCTCTCACTGTCCTGGACGCGGATCGCCAGCCGGAGCCGGGAGCCCTCGCGGTCCTCGCGGATGTCGGAGCGCACCTTGTCGGCGTCGAAGTAGTACGGGCCCTGGGTCGTCGAGGGCGAGAGGGTGCAGGTGTTGGCGCCGGCGAACAGGCCGGCCAGGTCGGCCGTGCCGGTGGCCTGCGGCGAGACGGTGACGCTCGCGCCGTCGGTGGCGGTGGCCGTGGTGGTGCTGCCGCCGCCCCGGCCGCAGGCGGCGAGCAGTGCACCGAGGCCGATGCTGCCGAGCCCGGCGAGCGCGGTCCGCCGGCTGACCCGCCGGCCCTCGTCGTGGTCGATGTCCATGCCACGATGCTGGGCCGCGCGGATGAGACCCGGCTGTGGACACGCTCGACCGGCGATGAGAAGGCGGTCCGCGGCGCGGCTAGCCCACGGCGGTCGCGCGGGAGGGTCCCGCGGGCTGCGCCGGCCGGCCCGCCGCGGCGAGGGCGCGCACCTCCGTCTGCTGTTCGGGGGTGAAGCCGCGCTTGAGGACCGGGGTGAACAGCCTCGGTGCGTGGTACAGCAGGAAGAAGTCGGCGGTCTCCACGAACCGGACGGCCCACCAGGCCGTCTCCGTCGTGTGGCCGGGCCGCCGGAGGGTCACCCCGGTGTCCGTGACGGTGACCTCGACCGGCTCGGACGAGGGCGGTGTCTGGTCCCGGACGGCCGTCCTGGTACCGACGGTGAGCATGCCCAGCGCGACCAGGCCCACGGCGAGGGACATGCCGCCGTAGACGGGCTGACGCAAGAACCGGACCTCGACGACGCCGAGCGCCGACATGAGGGCGCACAGGGCCCAGGCCTTCCGCCGCTGCTTCGCGGTGCCCTGTCGGAAGGCTCGCGCGCGTTCCTGCGGCGTGATCTCGTACTCGGCCGTGATGTGCATGGTGCTCCGTTCGCGTGGGACGGATCATCATGGCGCAGGCCGCCGACCGGGCGGAAGGGTGATCAGCAGGGCTGCCGCCAGGCGTCGAGCTCCAGGTGCTTGGTCATGGAACTGAGGCCGATCTCGCGGCTCTTGGCGCAGTACTGCGCGTTGGGCGTCTTGTACTCCACGTGGAAGACGGCCTTGCCGGCCGCGATGAAGGGCTTGAGGGCGTCGCACTCGTCGAACTCGGCGCACTGCTCGTTGACGGCGAAGTCGAAGTCGCCGACCAGGGCCGGGATCTGGTCGAGGTCGTTCTTGAGGCCGACGGCGAGGCCGCGGTCGTGGGCGAGCTTGGCGATGGCCTTGTTGTAGGCGAGCTGGTCGTTGGCGCTGATCTGGAATCCGGTGTCGGCGCGGTAGTTCTCGACCAGGTCCGGTTCGACGCCGTCGAAGCCCTTCTCGCGGCACATGTCGAAGCGCTTGGCCATCAGCGGCAGCAGCACGTCCGTGCGCCGGATGTCCAGCGAGGACTCGCCCTTCCAGCCGTTGGCCCCGCCGAGGACGGTCTTGGGGAAGGCCTTGGCGTCGGACCGGTAGTCCTCGTAGGCGCCGACGTTGACGTAGCAGATGACCTTGCGGCCCTTGGCGTGCAGCGCGGCGACCGTGGCGGCGTCGTTCTCGAAGCCGTCGATGTCGTAGACCGGCACGTCGACGCCGGTGTCGACGCGGCCGTCGAGCTGCCACTGCCAGGCGGTGCGCGGGGCGGGCTGCCACCGGCCGGCCGTGGTCGGCCGGCCGCCGGTCGGGCTGCCGGAGGGGGCGGTGTCGTTGCCCGGGGTCGGCGAGGTGCTCGCCGAGGGGCCGCCGCTCGCACCGGTGGACCCGGACGGCGCGGGGTTCGCCGTGCCGGACGGCGCCGCGGTGGGCTCGTCCTGGTCGGGGCCGTCGTCGTCGCCCCCGCCGGAGCACCCGGCGAGGGCGAGCAGCAGGGCGGCCGCGGCGAGGGCGGCGGGGTGGCGGCGGGTCATGGGTCGGTCTCCGTCCGGGTGGGCGTGAGGGCGGCGGGCCCCGCGAGGGCCGGTGTCAGGGCCGGCGACAGCGTCCGCCAGGGGTTGTCGCCGTCGCCCGGTGTCGCGTAGTGGACGGCGGCGCCGCGCAGCCTGGCCTCGCGCGGGACGGCGCGCAGCCGGCCGGACGGCACGCCGTGCACGAGGTGGCAGAAGAGCTCCGGCGGGTGGTCGGCCGTCCACCGCGGTACGGGTGCCGCCTCGTACGCCTGCCAGTCTCCCTCGAAGGTGACCAGCAGGTCGGCGACCCCGCCGTCGGCGTAGGCCGGGTCGGGGTGGGTGCCGTGGCCGAGGACGACGCTCGCGCAGCCCAGGGCGCGGGCGGCGACGGTGAGCCGCCGCTGGTAGGGCAGGAACGCCGGGTGGGTGCACGCCTGGTCGAAGTAGACGCCGTCGGTGCCGTACCAGGCGCGGTGGCGCTGGAGGTCCTCGACGACGGCGGCGTGCGGGCGGCGGCCGTAGTCGGTGTCGACGTAGCCGAGGATGCGGACCCCGGCCTCGCGGAGTTCGGCGACGGGTTCGGCGAGCACCGGGTCGGGCGCCTCCCCGGGGCCGTCGGCGGCGTTGACGACGACGCCGTACAGGCGCGGTGCGGCCCGGACGAGGGCCCGCCAGGCGGACGGGTCCTCGGCCGGGTGCACGTAGAGCGGTACGAGCAGGCGCTCCTCCATCAGGCGGCGCGCCCCTGGGTGTCGTTCGGGCCGGCCGCCGCGGCGGCCGTGAGGCCGTGCCAGAGGTCGGCCAGCGACTCGGCGAGCGTGATCCGCGGCTCCCAGCCCAGGGCGCGGGCGGTGGAGATGTCGGCCTGCTGCCAGGAGACGGCGGCGGAGCGCTCGGAGCCCGCGCCGTGCTCCTCGATCCGGCCGCCGAACCGTGCGGCGGCGACCAGGGCGTCGGCGACGGCGCGGACGGGGCGGGCCTCGCCGCCGGCGACGTTGACCACCGGGGGCAGCGGGTGGGCGGCGGTGAGGGCGGCGCCCACCGCGCGGGCGACGTCGCGGGCGTCCACGAAGTCGCGGTGCGCGGAGAGGTCGCCGACGGTGACGGTGCCGTCCGGCCCGGCCCGGTGGAGTTCGGCGGCGAGCCGGCCGGCCAGCGAGGTGCCGGGCGCGCCGGGGCCGATCGGGTTGAACACCCGCAGCACGACGGCGTCCTGGCCCTTGGCGGCGGCCTCGGTGACGGCCAGGGTGCCGGCGAGCTTGGTGGCGCCGTACAGGCCGCCGGGCCGGGCGGCGGCGGTCTCGGCGAGCGAGGTGCCGTGTTCGCAGGCGCCGTACTCGGCGGCGGAGCCGAGGTGGACGAGCCGGGTGCCGGGCAGCACCGCGCGCAGGGCGGCGGCGAGCACGGCGGGGCCGCGGGCGTTGAGGCCGGTCTGCAGCAGGGCGTCGCCGGTGACGGCGCCGGCGCAGTTCACCACCGCGGCGGGGCGGAGGTCGGCGAGCAGCGCGGCGAGGCCCTCGACGGTCTCGTTGGCGAGGTCGATCCGCAGGTCGGCGGAGGAGGAGTGGCCGGCGCGGAGCACCCGCGCACCGGGGAAGGTGCGCAGGTGCTCGGCGATGTGGCCGCCCAGGAAGCCGGTGGCTCCGAGGACGAGGACGTCCATGGGTCAGGCACCCCGCAGCAGCAGGTCGCGGTTCTCGCGGAAGTCGGCATTGGCCCGGTCGTAGTCGTCGGGGCGGCCGATGTCCAGCCAGTAGCCGTTGAACTCGTAGGCCTGGGGCGGGGTTCCGGCGTCCAGCAGGTCGAGGACGAGGTCGTCGAAGCCGAGCGGCTTGCCGGGGGTGTAGCGGGTGAGGGTGGTCTTGGAGAGGCCGTAGACGCCCATCGAGACGTGGTAGTCCATGCTGGGCTTCTCGCGGAACTCGGTGACCCGGCCCTGCTCGGTGGTGAGGACGCCGAAGTCGATGTTGACCTTGCGGGCGTAGGTGGCGATGGTGAGCGGTGCCTCGGCGTCGATGTGCTGCTTGAGGACGTCGCCGTAGGCGAGGTCGGTGAGGACGTCGCCGTTCATGACGAGGAAGTGCTCGGGCAGGGTGTCGAGCATGGTGAGCAGCGGGCCCATGGTGCCGAGCGGGGTCTCCTCGGTGGTGTAGGAGACGTCCATGCCCCACTGCGACCCGTCGCCGACGTAGGCGCGGATGATGTGGCCGAGGTGGCCGATGGCGAGGGTGCAGCTCTCGAATCCGGCCGCGACGAGCTGGCGCATGACGATCTCGAGGATGGCGTGCTGGTCGCCGATGGGCACGAGCGGCTTGGGCAGCGCGGTGGTGTACGGGCGCAGGCGGACGCCCTTGCCGCCGGCCAGGATGACAGCGTGCATGCTGGTGCTCCTTGTCTGTGTGCGGTGGTGGCGGGCGCGGATCAGACGTTGTACAGGTCGGTCTTGTAGCGGGCCAGGTTGGCCGGGTCGCGGAAGAACTCGATGGTGTGCAGCAGGCCCTCCTCCAGGGAGTGGGCGGGGGCCCAGCCGGTGGCCTCGCGCAGCCGGGTGGCGTCGGCGACCAGGCGCATGACCTCGGAGGCGGCGGGACGGATGCGGTCGGTGTCCTCACGGACCGTCAGGTCGGCGTCCATCAGCTTGCCGACCAGGGTGACCAGGTCGCCGACGGAGATCTCGCCGCCGGTGCCGGCGTTGAAGGTGCGGCCGACGACCTGCTCGGCGGGGGCGGTGCCGACGGTCGCGAACGCGGCGGCGGTGTCCTTGACGTAGAGGAAGTCGCGGGTGGGGCGGAGGTCGCCGAGGGTGATGGTGCGCTCCCCCGCCGCGACCTGGCCGATGACGGTCGGGATGACGGCGCGCATGGACTGGCGCGGGCCGAAGGTGTTGAACGGACGGAGCGTCACCACGGGGGTCTCGAAGCTGGCGTGGTAGCTGTCCGCGAGCCGGTCGCCGCCGGCCTTGGAGGCCGCGTACGGGGACTGGGTGTTGATCGGGTGGTCCTCGGTGATCGGCACGGTCTGCGCGGTGCCGTAGGTCTCGCTGGTGGAGGTGTGCACCAGGCGCGGGATCTCCAGGTGGCGGACGGCCTCCAGCACGTTGAGGGTGCCGGTGACGTTGGTCTCCACGTAGGAGTGCGGGGCCTGGTACGAGTACGGGATCGCGATGAGCGCGGCCAGGTGGTACACCGCGTCGGTGCCCTTGACCAGGCCGGTGACCGAGCCCGGGTCGCGGACGTCGCCGAGCACGATCTCCACGTTGTCCAGGACGTCCCGGTCCAGGGTCTCCAGCCAGCCGAACGAGGAGAAGGAGTTGTACTGGACCATGGCGCGGACCCGGTGGCCGTCGGTGACGAGCTTCTCGACCAGGTGGGAGCCGATGAAGCCCTCGGCTCCGGTGACGGCGGCGGTGGTGGCGGTGGTGCTGCTCATGGGCGAGCCTCCGGTGGTGTGGACGTGTGGGTGTGGCCGGCGGGCCCTCGGACGGGGCGCGCGGTGGGGGGTACGTGGGTGCCGTCGGTGCGGCACGGGCCCGCCGGGGCGGGCTGCGCGTCAGCGGGGCGCGGTGCGCCTCATCTGTGCGCGGTGATGCGGCCGGTTCTGGCGCGGGCGACGAGCACCATCGCGCCCACGGCGAGGCCGGTGACGGCGAGTCGGGCCGGGGTGGCCCAGGCCGGCTGCAGCGCGCCGGCCGTGCTCTCCGCGGCGGCGGCCGCGGTGCATATCAGTGCGGGCGGCCAGACGGCGCCGAAGACCTGGAGCAGCAGGGCCGTCCAGAGCAGGGCGCCGAGCAGCAGCAGTCCGCCGAGCTGGACGGGGCCGGGGAGGGCCCGGGTCCAGAGCAGGGCGGCGCCGGTGCCGAGGGTGGCCAGAACGGTGAGGTAGCCCGCGATGAGCCTGACGAGCGTGCGGTCGGTGCGGTTGCGGAACTGGTCCGCGGTGGTGCTGGTGTGCAGCGCCGTCACCGACCGGCTGCGGAACCGGAAGAGCAGCCATTCGGCGAGGCCCATGCTGAGGGTCAGCGCGACGGCGGCGGAGGCGCCGCCGGGCACGGCGGGCCGCCAGGGGTCGCCGAACGAGGCGGTGATCACCAGCGCGCCGACCGCGAGGCCGAACAGCCCGTGCGGCAGGCTGTCGGCGAGCGGCACGCCCGCCTCCGGCGTCTTGTCGCCGGCCCTCAGCCGCTGCCCGATCTCGATGCCGGCGAAGACGGCGGCGAGGGCGAGCGACAGGGCGGGGCCGGCGATCCGCAGCCAGTTCGGCAGGTCCACCACGAGGGTGGCGGCCGCGCCGGCCGTGGTGGGCGCGAGCGCGCCCATCAGCCGCTTGGCCCGGCGGGTGACCAGCAGCACGGTGGCCGAGGCCAGGTAGAGCGACTGCCCCGCGGCGAACAGCAGGACGGCGGTGTCCGCCCCCGCGAGGGCGGCCGCGCCGGTGCCGAGCGCGGTGGCGGTGAGACCGCCGCGCAGCAGGCTCCGGCCGACCGCGGCCCGGGCTCCGAGCGAGCGCCAGGCGTAAGCCCGGTGGGCGAGCGCCTGGTTGAGGCCCCAGCCGACCAGGGCGGTCAGGGCGAGGGCGCTGCCGGCGCCGCCGGACTGCAGGAAGCGTGCGGTCGGCAGGTAGGCGAGGCCGGGCAGGGCGAACAGCAGGCCCCGCAGCACGGTGCGCAGCGGGTCGGCCTGCCAGGGGTCGTGCGGCTCCGGCGGCGCGGGGTGGCGCCGCTCGGTGCGGGCGAAGAGCTCCTCGGCGATGGAGAAGGAGTCGGTGCGGCCGTAGCGGACGGCGGCCTGTTCGTCCGTCAGTCCGTCGGACTCGAGGACGGCGGCGATCTCGAAGGGGTGGACGGCGCGCGCGCAGACGTCGGCGAGCCGTTCGGCGAGTTCGTCGAGCGGGTCCTCGGGCAGCGGGACGGGCTCGGCGGAGCCGCGTCCGGCCGCACCGGGCTCGACGATCCGCAGGGCGAGCGTCTCGTCGGGGTTGTGCCGGGTGCCGGCGGCCTTGCCGGTGAGCTCCTCGGGCGGCGGGACGCGCAGGGCGAGCGTCTCGTCCGGCTTCGCGGCCTTCTTGCGGCGGGCCGGCGGCAGTTGCAGGACGACGGTGTCCTCGGGGCGCGGCCCGTCCTCGGAGAGGTTCAGCAGGGTGCTCATCCGGCGGCTCCGACGGCGGAGCGGGCGGCGCCGGCCTCGGCGGTCTCCGGCTGGGAGGGCGACCACCAGTCGAACGGGCCGTCGTCGCGGGCGGTGCGGAAGCGGTCGCGGCGGTCGAGCTCGCTGTAGATGTCGCGGAAGGAGTCGATGGTCTGGCGCAGGGTGAACTGCTCGATGACGCGCATCCGGGCGCCGCGGCCCATCTCGGCGCGGCGGTCGGAGTCGCGGAGCAGTTCGAGCGCGGCCTTGGCCATCGCCGCGGGCTCGCGCGGCGGGACGACCAGGCCGGTGTCGCCGACGGCCTCGCGGACGCCGCCGACATCGGTGGAGACGGTGGCCCGGCCGCAGGACATCGCCTCGATGAGGGTGAAGGGGAAGCCCTCGCTGATGCTGGACAGCATGACGACGTTGCCCGCCGCGTAGGCGTCGCGGATGTCGTCGACCCGGCCCTCGAAGACCACGGCGTCGCCGATGCCGAGGTCGGCGGCGAGGGCCTCGCAGCGCTCCCGGTAGGCGGCGCCGCCGGCGGGGGTGCCGCCGAAGAGCCGCAGCCGGGCACCGGGTATCTCGGCGCGGACGATGCCGAAGGCCCGGATCAGCGTCTCCAGGTCCTTGATCGGGTCGACCCGGCCGGCCCAGCTGAGGGTCGGCACCTCGGGCTCGGGTCCGGCGGGCGGGAAGGCCTCGGGGTCGACGCCGTTGTACACGGTGCGGATGCGCTCGGCGGGGGTGCCGGCGCGCTCCTCCCAGCGGCGGTTGTAGCGGTTGCCGGGGGTGACGAGGGCGGCGCGGGCGTAGCTCTCGACGGCGAGCATCCGGTAGAAGCCCAGGACGAGCGCCTTGACCGGCCAGGCGTAGCCGGTGCCGTAGCCGAGGTAGCGCTCGCGCAGGTAGATGCCGTGCTCGGTGAGCAGGAACGGGGTGCCGTGCAGGTGGTTGCCGACCAGGCCGGGCAGTGCGGCGAGGCCGCCGCTGACGGCGTGCAGGACGCCGCCGGGCTTGGGGTGCGCGGCGAGGGGGCGCAGCGCGTGCTCCAGGAGCTCGGTGGCGGTCAGCGCGTCGTGCAGGCTGGGTCTTGCGGCGGCGGTGGCGAGGTGGGGGCGGTTCCAGACGTCGGCGAGGACGCGCAGGGCGGCCTCGGAGCGCAGCGCGGGGCTGAGCCGGCCGGCCCGGGCGTGGTCGGCGAGGACGTACAGCTCAGGCCCGAAGGCGTCCTCCTCGGTGGGGTCGAGGAGGGAGAGCAGGAAGCGCTCGTAGCCGGTGAGGAAGGCGCGCATGGCGGCGCCCCTGGGTGCCTGGCCGGGTGGGGCGGGGCCCCAGAGCGGGACGGCGCGGACGTCGGTCACGTGGCCGGGGAGGTCCCAGGAGAGGGGCTGCCCGGCGGTGCCGGTGATGGCGATGACCCGGAACTCGATCTCCGGCATGCCGGTGACGAGCTGGTCGCACCAGACGCTGACGCCGCCGTGGCTGTGCGGGTAGGTGCCCTCGGTGAGCATGGTCACGCGGGTGCCGACCAGGTGCGCGAGGTCGGCCGGGCGTGTCGCGCCCGGCGCGTCGGGCTCGGTCCCGGCCGCGGGCACGGCGTGCAGACGTGTGTTCATGGATTCCCCCCCAGGAAATCCCGCCCCCGGGCAGGCGGGCGGTGGTGGTGCGCGTGGTGCTGGCCGGTGCCCCGGGCCGGGGAGGGTCGCTCCCCGGCCCGGGGCGTCCGACGGCGGTCGCCGTCCGGTCGGATCAGCGGGTGCTGCGGGTGCTGCGGGTTCCGCCCTTCGTCGCGGTCGACGTGGAGGCGGTGCTCTTGGAGGTGAGCTTGTTGAGCGTGGTGCCGCTCGCGGTCGGCCCGGCCGGGACGGGCGACTTGACGCCCTTCGGCACCGGGAGGCTCGCGACGGTCTTGGCGATGGCGGTGCGCACGGCCTTGAGGGCCGTCTGCGCGGGCACCTCGCCGGCCGGCAGCTTCAGCGTGACGTTGACCTGGGTGAGGCCGGGGCCGACCCAGCCGGACAGCTGCCCGGCGTACGCGGAGCCGAAGGCGGTGGAGCCGATCAGCTGCTTCTGGACGGTGCCGGTCGGCATGGTGGCCTCGGCGAGGACGCCCGAGGGCGCGCTGACGGTGACGGTGTCGCCGATCCGGTAGGCGGTGACCTGGCCGGAGTTGACGGCGTTCTTCCACGCGGCGCGGCGCTGCAGCTCGACGCCGATGTCCTTCTGGCGGAGGTTCACCAGCGGGGTGTTGGAGGCGTACAGCCCGTCGTACTCGGCGAGGATGTGCTCCATCACCGGGTAGGCGATGCGGTCCTCGGCGTAGTTCGACTGGTGCACGAAGTGCGGCCGCGGGTCGTTGTTGATCGCCCGGTTGACGGCCAGTCGGGACTCCAGCGGGACGATGTAGTCGGCGTAGCCGGTGTTCACGTCCAGCGGGGTCGGCAGGCAGGTGCTGGTGGCGGGGTTGTCCTCGCAGATGCCGCTGCCGCCCTGCGCGCGGGAGGTGTAGATCCAGTTGTACTCGTCCACCTCCTCGACCGTCTTCGCCGCGTTGTAGAAGACGTTGAGCGGGTAGCGCGGGACGGTGAGGGCGTTGCCGACGGCGCGCTGGTCGTGCTCGCGGGAGGAGTCGCTGGCGAGCCAGCGGGTGCCCGTGCTGTTCACCGACGGCGCCAGGTACGGGTTGTCGGTGGGCTGCTGCGGGTTGGTGACCAGGCCGGAGTGCTCGCCGGTGACCAGCTCGGTCTGGTCGGGCGCGGTCAGGCCGTTGTTCGCCGCCCAGGTGCGGTTGTTGGTGATCTGGGAGGTGATGTCGGCCTGGCTGGTCCACACCGTCTGCCCGCTGGCGTTGGTGGTGCAGCGCCACGGCACCACGGTGGTGTCCTGCACGCAGCCGAGGAACTGGTGCTGGTAGGTGTGGTTGATCCAGCGGTAGGCGGACTGGTCGGCGATCATCTGGACGGCCAGCGGGTCGGTGCCGTCGCCGTCGGCCTTGAAGTCCTCCGAGCCGCCGCCGTTGTACGCCAGGTCGACCTTGAAGTTGTGGTCCTGCTGCCACTGCTTCAGGTACTGGGCGTCCGCGACCGTCATCCGGCTGGGGTGCTCCTCCGGGTTGCTGCCGGGCGGGCAGGTCACGTCACCGGGGGTGCACTTGAGGACGGTGTCCCAGCGGTCGTCCGACATGAAGACGTCGTCGACGTGCAGGGCGAAGTAGTTGCGGTCGTAGCCGAGGTGGATGCCCTCGGTGGCCCACTCGACGATGCCGCGGGCGAGCTGCCGGTACTGCCTCTGGTAGGCGTTGTAGACGAAGGTGACGACCAGTTCGCGGCGGCCGTCGTGGGCGTACTCGCCGACCAGCGAGCCCCGGGTGTCGGTGCCGGGGATCGGCGCGTCGACGTACGGGGTGAAGGTGGCGCCGGCCGCCTGCTGGGCGAGCGGGGTCGCGATGTATCCGTAGCTCTCGGAAACGGAGGGCGAGTTGTCCTCGAAGGTGACGCCGCCCTCGAGGTAGCCGAACGGCCCGGACTTGCCGGCGGCGGTCACCTGCGCCTGGACGCCGTCCAGGGTGCCGGCGTAGGCGCCCGGCAGGGTGCCCCAGTTGAGGCCGACGCTCGCGCCGGCGTAGGTGTAGGCGTCGACCTGGCGGATGCCGAACTGCGCCTCGTAGGAGGCGAGCGCGGTGAGCTCGTCGCTGCTGAGGCCGGCCGGGCTCTCGCTCGGCATCACCACGGCCTGGAACTTGGCCCGCGGAGCGCCGTTCAGGGTGTCGCTGAGGAAGCCGGCGGCGATGGTCGGACGGCCCGACGCGGCGAGGTCGATCCGGGTGTACGGCACGCCGGTGCTGTCGAGTTCGGCCACGATCGCGCCGACGGCCGGTCCGCCGTCGTCGACGACCAGCAGCCGCAGGTCGATCCTGGGGGTCGTGGCCGCGTACGCGCCGGGCATCGGCGCGAGCGTCATGACCAGGCCCGCCACCGTGCAGGCAGCGGCAATTCGGGCTCTACGCCCCATGAGGTGTCCCTCCCCCTCGGACGGCGCGCGGGTCGCGCGGAGAGTCGCCGTCCGGATTGTGCGATGTGCGAGTGCGCGCATTGCGGTGTACGTGTGGTCACCAAAAACGCGGCGCCCAGGGCGCCGCGCAACGTCATCCCCCGCCGCACATCGTATGACCATCGGCCCCGGCCGCATCCACCGAATCACCCAGGAGAGTGCAAAGTTGTCGAATAATCAGCACATAGGTCATTTGCCATTTCACACGTACCCACCCCGTGCGCCCCACGTGCTCCTCACTCAGCGAACTCCCAGGTGACCGAGGGGTAGCCTGCGTCCCCGACCGCCCCCGCGACCTGGGAACCGTACCGCGGCGGAGCCGTCCGTGCACCGGATCGACTCCCAGCAAGGACTCAGGAAGCACCGGGGAGCCGCCCCGGCCGCCCCTCGGGCACCACAAGGGGAGCGTGACGTTCCGCTATCGACGGCGCGTCAGAACCGCACCGCGGTTGCGCCGCCGGTACGGTTCTGTGACGAGACCGCGACACTGCAGGGGAAGGCCACGTCCATGACACCGTGCTCCCCCTCCGCCGGGTGCTCCTGCTCCCCCCGGGACCTCGCCGAGCAGGCCCGCGCCTGGTCGGTGCCCCGGCACCGGCGGCCCACCCCGGCCGGCACGGGCCAGGTGATCGACAGCTTCCTGTCCTGGTGGGGCCGCGCCCGCCGCGCCGACCTCCGGTAGGACCGTGCGGCCGGACGGCCCGGCAAGAATCCTCGGAGGATCCCGGCCGGGCCTGTCGAAATCCCGCCGCCGGCTTCTACCCACCTGTGACGGCGCCCCGCCCGGGGCCGCCCGTACGGCGAGGAGAGAACGATGAAGTACATGCTGCTGATGCAGTTCAGCGCGGAGGGCACCGAATTCCCGGCGATCACCGAGTGGGCCGAGCAGGACGTCAAGGCGCACATCGCCTTCATGGGCGCCGCCAACGAGAAGCTGATCGCCGACGGCGAGTTCGTCGACGCCCAGGGCCTGGCCTTCCCGGACAGCGCCAAGATCGTCCGGGCCTCGGGCACCGGCGGCGGCCCGCTCGTCACCGAGGGGCCCTTCCCGGAGACCAAGGAGTTCCTGGCCGGCTACTGGATCGTCGACTGCGAGAGCGAGCAGCGGGCGATCGAGATCGCCGGACACGTCTCCGGCGCCCCCGGCCCCGGCGGCGAGCCGCTGAACATGGCCATCCAGGTGCGCCAGGTGATGGCCGCGCCGCCCGTGGAGCTCTGAGCTGACCGGCACCGGCCCCACCGTCGACGACCTGCTGCGCGAACTCGCGCCGCGGGTCGTCGGCGTGCTCACCCGGCAGTACGGGGACTTCTACGCGGCCGAGGACGCCGTCCAGGAGGCCCTGCTCGCCGCCGCCGTCCAGTGGCCCGAGCAGGGCCTGCCGCACCACCCGCAGGCCTGGCTCGTCCAGGTCGCCGCCCGCCGGATGACCGAACAGGTCCGCAGCGAGACCGCCCGCCGCCGGCGCGAGGAGACGGTGGCCGCCCGCGAGCCGGACGACCGCCGCACCGCCCCGGCCGCCGACGAGGACGGCGCCGCCGACCGCGACGACTCGCTGACCGTGCTCTTCCTCTGCTGCCACCCGGTGCTGACGCCGGCCGCCGCCGTCGCCCTCACCCTGCGGTCCGTGGGCGGGCTGACCACCGCCGAGATCGCCAGCGCCTTCATGGTGCCGGAGGCCACGATGGGCCAGCGGATCAGCCGCGCCAAGCAGCGGATCAGGACCTCCGGCGTACCGTTCTCGATGCCCGCCCCCGAGGAACTGCCGCACCGCCTCGACCTGGTCCTGCACGTCCTCTACCTGGTGTTCAACGAGGGCTACGCCGTCAGCAGCGGAGCCGGCCTGCAGCGCACCGACCTCTCCCGCGAGGCGGTCCGGCTCGCCCGGTCCCTGCACCGGGCCGTCCCCGACAGCAGCGAGGCGGCCGGCCTGCTCGCCCTGATGCTGCTCACCCACGCCCGCAGCACCGCCCGCACGGGGCCGGACGGCGAACTCGTCCCGCTCGCCGAGCAGGACCGCGGCCGCTGGGACGCCGCGGCCGTCGCCGAGGGCACCGCCCTGATCACCGCCACCCTGCCGCGCGGACCGGTCGGCCCGTACCAACTGCAGGCCGCGATCGCCGCCGTGCACGACGAGGCCGCCACCGCCGAGGAGACCGACTGGCCGCAGATCCTCGCCCTGTACGGCGTGCTGGAGCGGATCGCCGACAGCCCGGTCGTCCGGCTCAACCGGGCGGTGGCCGCCGCGATGGTGCACGGCCCGCGGGCGGGGCTCGACCTGCTCGCCCGGCTCGACACCCCCGCGGCGCTGGCCGGGCACCAGCGGCTGTACGCGGCGCGCGCCCACCTGGAGGAGATGGCCGGCGACCGGCGGGCCGCCCTCGCCGACTACCACGCCGCCGCGGAACGCGCCACCAACCTCCCCGAACGCCACTACCTCACCCTCCGCGCCGCCCGCCTCGCCCCGGACTGAGCCCGGCCGCGGACCGGGCCGAACCCGGGACGGTCTCAGCCCGGCGAGGGCCCGCGGCCCGGGCCGGCCGCTAGCCTGGGCCGCATGACGGAGAGCACCGGCACGGGCCACCTCGACACCACCAGGGCCGCCTACGACGCGGTGGCCGTCCAGTACACCGAGCTGTTCGCCGACGGGTTCGGCGCGCGGCCGCTGGACCGGGCGATGGTCGAGGCCCTCGCCGGGCTGGTGCTGCAGGAGGGCGGCGGCCCGGTGGCCGACCTCGGCTGCGGGCCCGGCCATGTGACGGCGTACCTGCACGGACTCGGCGTGGACGCCTTCGGGATCGACGTCTCGCCCGCCATGGTGGCGATCGCCCGGTCGCGGCACCCGCAGCTGCGTTTCGAGGAGGGGCCGATGCTCGGCCCCGGGCTCGCTGCGGGCTCGCTCGGGGGCATCCTCGCCCACTACTCGCTGATCCACACCCCGCCGGAGGAACTCCCCGGGGTGCTCGCCGAGTTCCACCGCCTGCTGGCGCCGGGCGGGCACGTCCTGATCGCCGTCCAGTCCACCGACGGCCCCGTCCCGCCGGTCACGCCCTACGACCACAAGGTCGCACCCGCCTACCGCTGGTGGCCGGACGCCCTCGCCGCGCTCCTTCGTGAGGCCGGCCTCACGGAGGTCGCCCGGCTGGTCCGCCGGCCGTACGAGGACGAGCGGACCCCGCACGCGCAACTGCTCGCCCAGCGCCCGGCCGCCTGCTGACACCCGGTCACCCTCCCGCAGCCGCAGCACCCGGTCGGGTTTCGCCAGGCCCGTTTCCACCTGGCTCGCTCACGCCCGCCTCCGCTCCGCCCGCCTCCGTTCCGCCCGCTGCCAGCCCGTCCAGGACGGCCAGCTGTTCCGTGATCCGGTCGGCGGACCAGGAGAGCAGCCAGGCGGTGTGCTCGGGCGCATAGCCCCGGGGTGCGCTCTCGACCCGCATGACCAGGGCGAGGTGGATCCGGTAGAGCGCCAGCCGTGCGCGGGCACCCGCGGTGTCGGTGCGCAGGCCGGGGGCGACGCTCCGGTAGCCGGCCATCAGGCCGGGATCGTCCTCGGGGCTGCCGAGCGGGTCGAGGCCGACGAGTTCCGCCAGCGGGTCGCCGAAGAAGGCGCGTTCGCCGTCGATCAGGCCGCCGAGGCGCAGACCGCCGTGCACCGGGTCGGGGGTGAGGACGAGGTTGCCCTCCCAGGCGTCGAAGTGGACGAGCGCGGGTCGGCGCACCTCGGCCAGCGCACCGCCGAACCGCACCGGCAGTGCGGCCAGGACGGCGGAGGGGACGGGCAGGGTGACGCCGAAGCGTTCGGCGTCGGCGAGCACCGCGGCCAGCATCCCGGCGAAGGCCGTCGGCCAGTCGGCGCCCTGCAGGCCGGGGACGGGCCCCGGGTAGCCGAAGCGCGGTCCGGTGGCACCGGCGATCCGGGCGACGGCAGCGCCCAACTGGCCGCGCAGCAACATTCGCTGATCCTCTGTCAGGCTGTCACGCAGTTCGTCCCAGGTGCGGCCGTCGAGGTGTTCGAGCAGCAGCCACTCGCCGGCACCGCCCGGGCCGGCCGGTTCGTGGTGCAGGACGGCGGGGACGGGGGCGCCCGTGGCGGCGGCCAGGCGGTGGAAGAGCCGCTCGGTGTCGAGCAGGCCCTGTTCGTGGGTGAGTGCCGGCGCGTCGGCGGGCGGCGCGGCCTTGAGCACCAGCCGCCGGCCGTCGGCGAGTTCGACCAGCCGTACCGAGTTGTAGAGCCCGCCGCGCAGGGCCCGCCCGCCGACCACCTCCACCGCCCCGAGCGCCTGCCGGACGCGCCGCTCGGCCAGCTCCCGCGCGGCCCGGTCCCCCTCCGGGCGGCCGGCCCCGGCCTGCCCCTCGGTCAGTGCGGTGGTCATGGCGCTCCTCTGCGGACACGAAAGGGTCGTCGGTCGGCGCGACCACGCGGCCGGGGGCACCCGCGAGGAGTGCGCCCGCTCCGCATCCAACAACGCCCGCCCCGCTTTTGTCGAGCCTTGAATTAAGCGCGGAGCGGCGGCCGCAGACGTTCCGCCACACTGTGCGGACCCGGTCAGTCCGGGGACCCCGCCGGAAGACTGCCCTCGACGGTCACGCCGTACTGCGGCTCCCCGGCGGAAGAGGACCACGAGACCGTCAGCCGGATCCGCGTCCCCCGGTACCCCTTGGTGAAGGCCAGGCGCCGGCTGTCCGTCAGCTGCGCCTCGGGCGTCCAGCCGTCCTGCACCGCCAGGTCGCGGTAGAAGGCGAACACCTCGGCAGGGGCGCCCGCGAAGGCGTAGCTCCGACTCGCCGTGGCCGTCCGGTCGTCGGGCTCGCACCCGGTGGACCCGCCGAACGCTCGCGCGCCCGCGGGCTGCCGGTCGAAGACCGGGAGCGCGCGCAGCTCGTCCCGCAGCTCGTAGTCGACCTTCCCGCAGCCCGTCGCGTACGCGCTCCGCGGCGGGCGGACGTCGAGCAGCAGTCCCACCCCCCACGCCACCGCCACGCACACCGCGGCCGCCCCGAGGGCCGCGGCCACCCACCGAATGATCTTCCCCCTGAGACCCATGCGGGCGATCGTAGGCCCTGGGCCCCAGGCCCTCGACCCGACCCGCCCGACGGATCATGATGTGGTGTCCCATGGCACCGGACGACTTCGGCGCGCGAGGCGGTCCAGCATCCGGACTCCCATAAGTCAAACCTATGGGTACATAAAGCAGAGGTATGTACCGCCGGAGGCCCGCGGCGGCGATGGTGGCATTCGGAAACCTCTCCGCCGTCCGTTCCCGGGCCGCCCGCGGCCCGCCCCTGCCGAAGGATGCCGCCATGTCCCGCCCTGTCCGGGTCGCGATCGTCGGAGCCGGCCCCGCCGGTGTCTACGCGGCCGACGCCCTGCTCAAGTCCGGGATCGCCACCGACCCGGGTGTCTCGATCGACATCCTGGAGCGGCTGCCCGCCCCGTTCGGCCTGATCCGCTACGGCGTGGCACCCGACCACCCGCGGATCAAGGGCATCGTGACCGCCCTGCACCAGGTGCTCGACAAGCCGCAGGTCCGCTTCTTCGGCAACGTCGACTACCCGGGCGACCTCGCCCTGGAGGACCTGCACCGCTTCTACGACGCCGTGGTCTTCGCCACCGGCGCGGTGGCCGACCGCGACCTCGGGATACCGGGGATCGACCTCGACGGCTCCTACGGCGCCGCCGACTTCGTCTCCTGGTTCGACGGCCACCCGGACGTGCCCCGCACCTGGCCGCTGGAGGCCGAGAAGGTCGCCGTGCTCGGCGTCGGCAACGTCGCCCTCGACGTGGCCCGCATCCTGGCCAAGACCGCCGACGAGCTGCTGCCCACCGAGATCCCCGGCAACGTGTACGACGGGCTGGCCGCCAACCGGGCGGTGGAGATCCACGTCTTCGGGCGCCGCGGCCCGGCGCAGGCGAAGTTCAGCCCGATGGAACTGCGCGAGCTCGACCACTCCCCCACCATCGAGGTGGTCGTCGACCCCGAGGACATCGACTACGACGACGGCTCGATCGCCACGCGGCGCGGCAACAAGCAGGCCGACATGGTGGCGTCCACCCTGGAGAACTGGGCGATCCGCGACATCGGCGACCGCCCGCACCGCATCCACCTGCACTTCTTCGAGTCACCCGTGGAGGTCCTCGGCGAGGACGGCCGGGTGGTGGGCCTGCGCACCGAGCGCACCGCCCTCGACGGCAACGGTGACACCGAGGGCACCGGCATCTTCCGCGACTGGGACGTCCAGGCGGTGTACCGCGCCGTCGGCTACCGCTCGGACGAGCTGCCCAAGCTGCCCTTCGACGCGATGACGGCGACCGTCCCGCACGAGGCCGGCCGGGTGCTGGAGGCCGGGGTGCACCTGCCCTCGACCTACGTCACCGGCTGGGTCAAGCGCGGCCCGGTCGGCCTGATCGGCCACACCAAGGGCGACGCCAACGAGACCGTCGCCTGCCTGGTCGAGGACCACCGGGCCGGCCTGCTGCGGATCGCCGAGTCGCCGGCCGAGGACGCGGTGGTGGCCTTCCTGGAGGAGCGCGGCGTCGACTACACCACCTGGGAGGGCTGGCAGCTGCTGGACGCCCACGAGCGGGCGCTCGGCGAGCGGGAGGGCCGCGAGCGGGTCAAGGTCGTCCCCCGGGACGAGATGCTGCGCGCCTCCGGCAGCTCCCTGACGGCCAGCCCCGAGGCCGACCCGGCACAGTGACCCGGGCAGTGACCCGGCGCAGTGACCCGAGGTTCCTGAACGGCCCGTGCGGCAGCGGCACCGACCGCCGCCGCACGGGCCGCCCGCCGTCCGGCCCCTTTCGGGCCGGGCTCAGAACCGGGCCAGGCCGCCGGGCGCGAGCCGGTGCAGGCGGTCGCCGAGACCCGCGGTGTCGAAGGCCTTGGTCAGCGAGTCGCCGTCCTCGGTGAAGTGCGCCCAGTGCTCGAAGTGCAGCGGGACGACGTGGCGGGCGTCGAGGATCGCGGCGGCCTCCGCGGCACCGGCACTGGTCAGGGTGAGCGGGGCGTCCGGGATCAGCGGCGTGCGGGCCGCACCGGCGAAGAGCAGCGCCACGTCGACCGGGCCGACCCGGTCGGCGACCTCGCGGACGACGTCCAGCGAGGCGTTGTCGCCGCTGACGTAGACGGTGGGCAGGCCGCCGCCGGACAGCACGAAGCCGGTGACCTCGCCGACCAGCGGTTCGCTGCCCTGCGGCCCGTGCAGGGCGGGCACGCCGGTGACCCGGAGCGACCCGCCGTCCGGCCGGGTCAGCACCGTGTGCTCCCAGTTCGGCAGCGCCCGGACGGCCCCGCCGAGCCGGTCGGCCGCGGATCCGGTGGAGAGCACCGTCGGCACCGCGCCGCCGGTGACCAGCTCGCGCCCGGAGGCGTCCAGGTTGTCCGGGTGGTGGTCGTGCGAGAGCAGTACCGCGTCCACCGGCCCGACCTCGGCGAGGGGCAGCCCCGGGCCGGCGGTCTTGGTGAGCGTCCGGGCGCCGACCGGGTGGGCGCCCGGGGCGTCGAAGGTCGGGTCGGTGAGCAGCCGCAGGCCCCCGAGCTCCAGGACGGCGGTCGGGCCGCCGATGTAACGGACGGTCAGCGTGGTCATGGTGGCTCCCCTTCAACCGGTGATCCCGTACACCGGGGACAAGCCCCGGGCGGTCACGGTTGTTCCCGGGTCGGCGCACGGCCCCCCGATCGGGTGACGCCGCCGGCCGCACCGCGACGCGCCCCGACACACCGGGCCGCATCCCGACGCATCCCGGGGCACCCCGGTGCCCGGGCCGCACGGCCGGTGCGGGCCGGGGCGCCGGCGGGAGGCGCGTCAGGAGTCCAGGGTGACGATCTGCCAGCGCTGGTTCGGGTTGGTCAGCTCGCCGCAGTCGTGGACGTAGACGTAGTCGCCGTCGGTGTCGAGGCACTGCAGGGTCTGCTGGTTCTGCAGGGTGATCACCGGGCCGGCCTTGTTCTTCTCCCACCAGTGCTGGTAGCCGCTGGTGTTGCAGTTGTGGGCGTAGGCAGCGGTGCCGTTGTTGTCCAGACACTGGCCGGAGGCGACGCCCTTGTAGACGACCGAGCCGTCGCCGAGCACCTCGCGGGCGAACTGCTGCCGCAGGTCGTCCCCGTGGCAGGTCTGGAGCCGGTAGTTGTCCCCGCCGCCGGGCGTGTCGTAGATGCACGTGCCGAACTTGGCGCTCTTGAACTGCACGACCGCTCCGAAGCCCGCCGGGGCGGCGGCCGCCGAGGGCACGGCGGTCAGCAGCGGCACGGCCAGGGCGGCACTCAGCGCCGGCAGGAGGAGTCTCGCGGGGGTGGGCACGCGCACGGCGGTGGGTCCTTTCGAGAGGGGTCCGCAGACCGGGGAAGCGGCAGCGGCGCGGACCGGAGCGGCCTGACGCCGCGCCAAGTCCGTTCTCGAACGATGCTAGATCGGCGCAAATCACCCCACCTGTGGAGCGGGTCCGCAGGGTGGCCCGCCGGGTCCGGCGGGCGCCGGGCACCCCCACGGACCGTCAGGACTCCTCCGTGTCGGCCTCCGGGGCGTACAGGTCCTGGATCTCCAGCCCCTCGGCGCCCAGCCGGGTCCGCTCGGCGTGCTCCCGCATCCGGGCGCCGTAGACCGGATGGTCCATCAGCCCGGTGTAGGTGCCGAAGTCCAGGTCGAGGAGGCCGGCCTCGTCGGCGAGGTACACGTCCAGCCCCGGGTACATCACCGCCACGTACGGAAGGTCGTCCATGTCGGTGACCAGGACGGGGTACTCCCCCGCCGAGTCCGGCTCGCCGAGGTACAGCAGCCGGCGCGAGTCGCAGCCGCCCACCAGCGGCAGGCAACGGCCCGGCAGCAGCGGCTCGAACTCGGCGAACATCTTCGACCACACCTCCTCGTTGCTGCCGAATCCGTACAGCTCGTCCACGGCCTCCGAGAGCGCGGCGCCCGCGAGGTCGGGCGCCGGGGCCTCCGGGTACCAGCCGAGCCCGACCGGCAACGAGGAGTCGAAGGCCAGCCAGCGCCGCAGGCTCGGCGGCAGCGGCCGCCCGTCCGGCAGTCGGAGGGCGGCGAGGGTCTCGGCGGGCAGCGGCACCGGCTCGTCGTCGAGGTCCGGCATGTCGGCCGTCTCCCAGCCGTCCGTGCTCACCTTGGCGATGACGAGCTCGATCAGGGCCTCGCCGTGCAGGTCGTTCTCCATGCGCGGCACTGTGCCACAGGCCGCTGACAGCCCCGGCCGATAACGATCCGGCGCGGAGATTTCCGGACGACCGCGGACGATCGGGGCAATCGATCTTGCCCTCGCACCCCGCTGCCTGGTGCGCTCGACGGCACCTGATGACCCGACCGACACCAGGAGGGACCGTGTCCGACACACCGCAGGACGAGCCGGACGGACAGGCCGGGCCCGGCGGACCGGCCGACCCACCGGACCGGCCCGGCCGTCGCCGCGGGCTGCGGCGGCCCGTCGCCGCCGCGGCGCTGACGGCCGTCCTGCTGGCCGCGGCCGGACTCGGCTGTGCGTACCGGGAGAACTTCGCCGCCCTGGGCGCCTACCGCTTCGTCGCCCCGCCGACGTTCCGCTCGCTGCCCACCCATCAGGACGGGCCGTTCACGGTCAAGGCGACGGCGGTCGTCGTGACCCGGTCGCCCGGTCCGCTCGGCGCCTACCACACCGGGGTCTCCCGCGGTCTCGGACCGATCGAGGCCCGGTACGGCGACGGCCTGACGGACCGGGTCTCCGCCTACGGCCGCCACCAGCACTTCTTCGACCCCGCGGACTCCCTGCACGAGCACCTCGACCGCCTCCGCCGGTCCGGCGTGCCCGTGGACGGCCTGCGCACCGTCGATCCCGGCCCGCGGGGCGGCGCGATGGCCTGCGGCATGCTGCCGGCGCAGCGCGGCAGCATCGGCGAGTGCATCTGGGCCGACGGCAGCATGCTCGTCACCTACGACGAGACGACGCCCGACGGCGCCCTGGGACCGGCCGAACTCGCGTCCCACGCACGCGACTTCCGCACCCTCGCCGAAGTCCCCGACTGAGCGCACCCGCCGGATGTGATGGGTTCCCCGTGAGGCGCCCCCACGCGCCCCTGTGGTGATCCCCCACGCCTTTGAAGGCCTGTCCTACCCGACCAGGCGGCGGCGCCAGTCGAGCGGGGTGACGGAGATCGCGCGGTCGGGGTCGCCGTCCCACTGGGCGGGCAGCCCGACGGCCTCCAGGGCGGCCACCACCTCGTGGCCGATCGCCGCGGTCGTCCCGGTCGAGCCGTCGAAGCCGCCGTAGAGCAGCATCAGGCCGTGCCCGGCGGCCGCGGAATCGGTGCACTGCGTGTGGAAGTAGACGAAGCCGCGGGCGTCGGGGCCGCCCTCCGCGCCGATCTCGGACTGGCCGCAGCTGCGGCAGCAGGTGAAGTTCTCGCGGGCGGTGATGCCGGACTCCTCCAGCGCGGCGAAGGCCCGGGTGAGCTGCTCGGGCTGGGTCTCGCCCTGCCAGGCGGCCTGTTCGGCGACCCGCTCCCGCCACATCCGGTCGGCCAGCGCCTGCGCCTGTACGCGGGAGACGGGCCGGCGGTCCCCGCTGACCAGGTGGTACTCGGCGGTCTCGGCCAGCCGCGCCCGGGTGGTGTAGCCGCGGAGCAGTTCGGCACGGACGCAGGACTCCAGCTCCTCGCGCTCCTCCTCGTCGAGGTCGAGCGGCGGTACCTCGGGGTCGGGGCCCATGTCCAGCAGCGTCCACGCCGGGCCGGTGTCCCAGCCGGACTCCTGCCGGGCCCAGCCGGTCATCGCGGCGATGACGGCCTCGGGGCCGTCGACCATCGCCTGGAAGTGGCGGTCCGAGCCGCCGTCGCGGTGCTCCAGCTGGTAGTCGCCACCGGTCCTGTGCCAGACCTGGGTGTACACGTCGGGCAGGTCGGGTATCCGCTGCACCACCAGGTACCGGTCGTCCTCGGCGCCGATCCGCCGGACCAGCCCGGCCAGTTCCCCGGCGGGCACCCTGACGTGCCGTTCCGCGTTCTCCGTCTTCACCACGATCTCGAGCATGCGCAGACTCTCGCACACCCTTCCGACAGCACGGCCGCGGGCCGCCGCGGGCCGTCGTGGGCCGTCGTGGGCCGCCGCGGGCCGCCGCGGGCCGCCGCGCCGGTCCGTCGCCGGGCGGCGATGCGCACCTAGACTGGTCGGGTGGGCACCCCGGACGTCACCGGAAGGAGACCGCGGTGAACGCACAAACGCCCAGGGACGCGGCGGACGCGGCGAGCGACCCGGTCGCCACGATCCGCTACTCGGGCGACCCGGAGCAGGACCACCTCCTCGACGAGATCCAGCACCCGGAGACCACCGACGCGCTGTACGAGCTGGCGTCCCGTCCCGGCTCGGCGGAATCGAACGGCGACGGGGTGGCGCCCCGCGCGGAGCCCCGGCCCGACCGGTAAATCCTTTGCCAGGCCCCGGCGGGGGCGCCAGACTCCCGCGGTATGGGCACTGACGTACCTTTCGACCGGCGGCCGATCGGGGCCGAACAGTTCGACGCCTGGCTGGAGCTGCTGGCCGCCGTCGAAGCCGAGGACCGGGAGGACGAGCACCACGGCGTGGACGACCTCCGGGAGTACCTCGCCGACCCGTACTGCGACTTCGCCCGGGGTTCCGTCGCCTTCTACGACGGCCCGACGATGATCGGCTACGGCTACCTCAAGGCGCGCACCGAGGCCGACCCGGTGCACGAGATGTACTACCTGGGCGGCGTCCACCCGGCGTACCGCGGGCGCGGCGTCGGGGCGGCGCTGCTGGCCTGGGCCGAGGAGGCGGCGCTGCCGCTGCACCTGGAGCGCTACCCGGAGCGGCCGCTGACGCTCTACAGCTCCAGCCTGGCGCGGAACACCCCGGCGGGCGAGCTGTACGCGGCGCTGGGCTACACGGCCGCCCGCTGGTTCCACGGGATGACGCGGGACCTGCTCGCGCCGCTGCCGGACCTCCCGGCCCCGGACGGGATCGAGGTGCGCGGCTTCACCGCCGAGCGCTCCGAGGACGCCCGGCTGGTCCGCAACGAGGCCTTCCGCGACCACTGGGGCTCGACGGAGCAGACCGAGGAGGGCTGGGCGCACATGACGTCCGGCCCGGCCTTCCGCCCCGGTCTGAGCTTCGTCGCCTACGACGTGGCGGAGGACGCGGCCGGCGGCGGCGAGGCCCTCGGCATCCTCCTCGGCGAGGAGTACGAGGCGCACACCGGGGCGACCGGCCGGCGCGACCTGTACGTCTCGCTGGTCGGCACCCGCCGGGCCGGCCGCAAGCGCGGCATCGCCTCGGCACTGCTGGTGCAGGCCATGACAGAGGCCCGCGAGGCGGGGTTCGCCACGGCCTCGCTCGGCGTCGACGCGGACTCGCCGACGGGTGCGCTCGGCCTGTACGGGCACGTCGGATTCACCGTCAAGGACACCTGGATCGCCCAGCTGAAGCCGCTCTGGTCGCCCGCGGCGGGCTGACCGGCCCGGGCCGGCAGCGGCTCAGCGGCCGCTGAGCAGGTCCGCGGCGCGGGCGATCAGGGAGGTACGGCCGAGGCCGCCGGACTCCCGGCGGTCGGCGGCGCGGTAGGCGACGTACAGGCCGCGGATGCCGAACCAGCGCAGCGGTTCGGGCTCCCAGCCGCGGACCTTCCGGCCGACCCAGGGCAGCCGGGTGAGCTCGGTGTCCCGCCCGAGGACGAGGTCGCACAGCGTCCGGCCGGCGAGGTTGGCGGTGGCGACGCCGTGGCCGACGTAGCCGCCGGCCGCGCCGAGCCCGGTCGCCGGGTCGTACTGGACGGTGGCGCACCAGTCGCGGGGCACGCCGAGCACGCCCGACCAGGCGTGGTCGATCGGCGTGCCCGCCGCCGCGGGGAACAACCGCCCGAGCAGCTCGGCGAGCTGGCGCTGCGTCGAGGCGTGCGTCTCGCCGCGGCTGTCGACGTGCGAGCCGAAGCGGTACGGCACCCCGCGGCCGCCGATCGCGATCCGGCCGTCGGCGGTGCGCTGCGCGTAGCAGTAGGCGTGGGCGCCGTCTCCGAGCACCTCCGCGCCCTGCCAGCCGATCGCGTCCCACACCGCCCGGTCGAGCGGGGCGGTGACGATCATGCTGCTGTTCATCGGGACCCAGGTGCGGCGCTGGCCGCGCAGCCCGGCGGTGAAGCCTTCGGTGGCGCGGACGACGTGCCGGGCGCGGACCGTCCCGCCGCGGCAGACGGCCGCGCCGGGCCGGATGTCGAGCACCTCGGTGCCCTCGTACAGGGCGACGCCGCGCCGCTCGACGGCGTCGGCGAGGCCGCGCACCAGCTTGGCCGGGTGGATCCGGGCGCAGTGCGGGGTCCACAGGGCGCCGCGGGCGCCGGCGACCCGGACGCGGTCGGCGAGTTCACCAGGGCCGAGCCGGACCATGTCCTCCTCGCCCCAGCCCTCCTCGCGCAGGTCGGGCAGGTGGGCGAGCATCCGCTGCTCCTGGACGGCGCCGACGGCGACGTGCAGTTCGCCGTCCTTGCGGATGTCGGCCTCGATGCCCTCCTCGGCGGCGACCGCGGCCACCTCGTCGACCGTGGCGAACATGGCCCGCTGCATGGCGAGGGCGGCGGGCCGGCCGTGCGCGGCGGCGTAGCGGCGGAACTGTCCGGGCAGGGCGGCGGTGAGCCAGCCGCCGTTGCGCCCGGAGGCGCCGAAGCCGGCGAACTCCTTCTCCAGCACGGCGATCCGCAGCGCGGGCTCGGCCTTCTTGAGGTAGTGGGCCGTCCAGAGGGCGGTGTAGCCGCCACCGACGAGGGCGACGTCGACGTCGAGGTCTCCGTCGAGGGCGGGCCGCTGCGCGGGCAGGCCGTCCGCGGCGTACCAGTGGGAGACGTGGCCGTTGGTGCGGGCGGGGCCGGCGGGCGAGGGGCTCATGGTCACTGCCTGGGGGGTCGGTCCGGCGGGAGGGGTCGGGGGTGGGGTGCCGTCAGTCCGGTGTGGGCGGGCTGACGATCCAGAGCACTTCGGCGGGGACGTCCGCGTGGTTGGCGACCCGGTGCGGGGTGGCGGTGCGGTAGTCGAGGCTGTCGCCGACGCCGAGGGTGTACGGGTGGCCGTCGAGTTCGACGGTCACCGTGCCGGCGAGGACGAGCAGGATCTCCTGGGAGTCGCCGTGCGTGTAGGCCTCCTCACCGGTGGACGCGCCGGGGTCGAACTCCCCCGCGTACACCTCCAGATGAGCGAGCGGCCGCTGGGAGACGAGGTACTTGCGGGTGCCGGGGGCGGTGGGCAGCGCGGGTCGGCGCTCGCGGCGGACGACCCGCGGCCCGGCGGGGACGGAGTGGTCGAAGAAGTCGGCCATGGTGAGGCCGAGGGCGTCGGCGATCCTGCGGAGCATGCCGATGCTGGCGCCGGCGAGGCCGCGCTCGACCTGGCTGAGGAAGCCGGGGCTGGCACCGGCGGCCTCGCCGAGGGCGCGCAGCGACAGGGCGCGCGCCTCCCGGTAGCCGCGGATGCGGGCACCGAGGGCGCGGGCGTCGGCCTCCGCGGCGGTACCGGTCGTCCGATCGGTCATGGGGCCCCCGGTTCGGCAGGTGTGTCCGACTCCCCGTCAAACGCTCTGTTCGACGGGGTGGAACACACCGTATGCCGGGCGGTACGGCGGCACAAGGGGCCGGCGCCCCCTACGGACTGAGCCCGTTCGAGCGACCCCTTCGGCCGTTCGCCCGGGCGGTGGAGTGCGGACGCTGCTATGAAGAGCGTTGAGTCCGTTTTGTCCGGTCTCATCCCCGTTTCTAGGAGGCATCCACATGGGTGCTACGGCTACCGACGCCCAGGCCGCCGGCCGGGGCACGGCACCGGAGGGCAAACAGCCGCCGGTGCACATCCTCTGGATCAACGCCGGTCTGAGCTGTGACGGCGACTCCGTGTCCCTGACCGCCGCGATGCAGCCCAGCATCGAGGAGATCGTCACCGGCGCCCTGCCGGGCCTGCCCGAGGTCGCGGTGCACTGGCCGCTGATCGACTTCGAGTGCGGCCCGGTGCAGGGTGCGGACAACTTCGTCGAGTGGTTCTTCAAGGCCGAACGCGGCGAGCTGGAGCCGTTCGTCCTGGTGGTCGAGGGATCGATCCCGAACGAGTCCATCAAGCCCGAGGGCTACTGGTGCGGCTTCGGCGACGACCCGGCGACCGGCCAGCCGATCACCACCAGCGAATGGCTCGACCGGCTCGCCCCCAAGGCCACCGCCGTGGTCGCGATCGGCACCTGCGCCACGTACGGCGGAATCCACGCCATGGCGGGCAACCCGACCGGCGCCATGGGCGTGCCCGACTATCTGGGCTGGGACTGGACGTCCAAGGCCGGCCTGCCGGTCGTCTGCGTGCCGGGCTGCCCGATCCAGCCGGACAACTTCTCCGAGACGCTGACGTACCTGCTCTACCAGCTGACCGGCGCGGCGCCGATGATCCCGCTGGACGACAAGCTGCGGCCGACCTGGCTGTTCGGCGCGACCGTCCACGAGGGCTGCGACCGCGGCGGCTACTACGAGCAGGGCCAGTTCGCGGAGGCGTACGGCGAGCCGGAGTGCCTGGTGAAGCTCGGCTGCTGGGGCCCGGTCGTCAAATGCAACGTGCCCAAGCGCGGCTGGATCAACGGCGTCGGCGGCTGTCCGAACGTGGGCGGTGTCTGCATCGCCTGTACCATGCCCGGCTTCCCGGACAAGTTCATGCCCTTCATGGACGAGCCCCCGGGTGCCCGGATCTCCGCCACCGCCAGCGAGGCCTACGGGGCCGCGATCCGCCGCCTGCGCTCCATCACCGCGAAGACGGTGGACAAGGAGCCCAAGTGGCGGCGCACCGGCCGCAAGCTGACCACCGGTTACCGCACCCCCTGGTGACCGACCCCGGACGCCGCGTGCCGTGGGCGCGCGGCGTCCGCCCCTGTCCCCCCGACGCAACGACGAAGGGCACACACTCCCGATGGCGACGACAGCGAAGCCGACCGGCGACGGCCTGATGGAGATGTCCTGGGACCCGATCACCCGGATCGTGGGCAGCCTGGGCATCCACACGAAGATCGATTTCAAGCAGAAGAAGGTCGCGGAGTGTTACAGCACCTCGTCGGTCTTCCGCGGCTACAGCGTCTTCATGCGCGGCAAGGACCCGCGCGACGCACACTTCATCACCAGCCGGATCTGCGGCATCTGCGGCGACAACCACGCCACCTGTTCGGTCTACGCACAGAACATGGCGTACGGGGTGAAGCCCCCGCACCTTGGCGAGTGGATCATCAACCTCGGCGAGGCCGCCGAGTACATGTTCGACCACAACATCTTCCAGGAGAACCTGGTCGGGGTCGACTACTGCGAGAAGATGGTCCGCGAGACCAACCCGGGCGTGCTGGAGCGCGCCGAGCGGACGGCGGCACCGCACGCCGCCGAGCACGGCTACCGGACGATCGCCGACATCATGCGCTCGCTCAACCCCATCGAGGGCGAGTTCTACCGCGAGGCGCTGCAGGTCAGCCGCTACACCCGGGAGATGTTCTGCCTGATGGAGGGCCGCCACGTGCACCCCTCCACGCTCTACCCGGGCGGCGTCGGCACGGTCGCCAGCGTGCAGCTGTTCACCGACTACCTCAGCCGGCTGATGCGCTACGTGGAGTTCATGAAGCGCGTCGTCCCGCTCCACGACGACCTGTTCGACTTCTTCTACGAGGCCCTGCCCGGCTACGAGGAGGTCGGCCGCCGCCGCATCCTGCTCGGCTGCTGGGGCAGCCTCAACGACCCCGACCACTGCGACTTCACGTACCGCAACATGACGGACTGGGGCCGGCGGATGTTCGTCACCCCGGGCGTCGTGGTCGACGGGAAGCTCGTCACCAACGACCTCACCCAGATCAACCTGGGCATCCGGATCCTGCTCGGCAGCTCCTACTACCAGGACTGGGAGGGTCAGGAGCTCTTCGTCACCCACGACCCGCTCGGCAACCCGGTCGACCCGCGGCACCCGTGGAACCAGCACACCATCCCCCAGCCGCAGAAGCGGAACTTCGACGACAAGTACAGCTGGGTGATGTCGCCGCGCTGGTTCGACGGCAAGGACCACCTCGCGCTGGACACCGGCGGCGGCCCGATCGCCCGCCTGTGGTCCACCGCCCTCTCCGGCCTGGTCGACATCGGCTACGTGAAGGCCACCGGCCACAGCGTGGTCATCAACCTGCCGAAGACCATGACCAAGCCGGAGACCACCTTCGAGTGGAAGATCCCGCAGTGGTCCAACGCGCTGGAGCGCAACCGCGCCCGCACGTACTTCCAGGCCTACGCCGCCGCCTGCGCCCTGCACTTCGCCGAGAAGGCGCTGGCGGAGGTCCGCGCCGGACGCACCCAGACCTGGGAGAAGTTCGAGGTGCCGGACGAGTCGATCGGCTGCGGCTTCACCGAGGCCGTCCGCGGCGTCCTCTCGCACCACATGGTGATCCGCGACGGCAAGATCGCCAACTACCACCCGTACCCGCCGACCCCGTGGAACGCCAGCGTCCGCGACAGCTACGGCACCCCCGGCCCGTACGAGGACGCGGTGCAGAACACGCCGATCTTCGAGGAGAACTCCCCGGAGAACTTCAAGGGCATCGACATCATGCGGGCCGTGCGCAGCTTCGACCCGTGCCTGCCCTGCGGCGTGCACATGTACGTCGGCGACGGCCGCACGGTGCAGAAGATGCACGTCCCCACCGGCCTGAGCGGACTGGCCTGATGACCGCGGAGACGGCCGGCCGGCGGGTCCAGGAGGTCCTGGACCGGCTGGCCGGCGAGGCGGACGGGCCCGCCGTCACCGCGGCCGAGGACCTCGTCCGCGAGCTGATGGCCTTCTACGGCGAGGGGCTCGCGCGGATCGTCGCACTGCTCGGTGCGGACGGAACGGCCCCGCTGCCCGCCGCCCTGCTCGACGACCAGGTGGTCTCCGGGCTGCTGGTGCTGCACGACCTCCACCCGGAGACCGTCCAGCAGCGGATCCGGCGGGCGATCGGCTCGCTGCCGGGCCGTCCGGCCGAGCTGATCGGCTACGCGGCGGAGGCCGGGTCGGTGCGGCTGCGCACCGCCCCCGGAGGCTGCGGCTGCGGCGGCGAGGACGCGCTGCGGCGGGACCTGGAGTCCGCGTTCGCCTGCTACGCGCCCGAGGTGACGGACATCCGGCTGGAGAAGGCGCCGCCGCAGCCCGCGCTGCTGCAGATCGGCCGCCGGCCGCCGGTGGGGGCGGACGCCGGATGACCACGTCCCCGACCGACGCCCCGGGCGCGGGCGCCGCGGTACTGCGCCGGCTGCGCACACCCGCGGCGCCCCGCCCGGAGCGCTGCGCCTTCTGCGGCGCCGCCCTGGCCCCCGAGCACCGGCACCTCGCCGACACCGCGCAGCGCGAACTGGCCTGCGCCTGCCCGGCCTGCGCGATGCTCTTCGACCGCCCGGGGGCGGCCGGCGGCCGCTACCGCAGCGTGCCCCGCCGCTACCTGGTCGACCCGGCGCACGGCGTCGACGACGCGGACTGGGAGGCGCTGCAGATCCCGGTCTCCACCGTCTTCTTCCTCCGCAACGCCGCGCTGGACCGGCTGATCGCGCTCTACCCCAGCCCGGCCGGCCCCGCCGAGAGCGAGCTCGACCCGAGCACCTGGCAGGCCGTGCTCGACCGCACCCGGCTCGCCGCGCTGCTGGAGCCGGACGTCGAGGCGCTGCTGCTGCGCCGCGCGGACGGCGTGACGACCTGCCACCTGGTGCCGGTCGACGCCTGCTACGAGCTGGTCGGGCGGATGCGGCTGCACTGGCAGGGCTTCGACGGCGGTCCGACCGCCCGCGCCGAGCTGGAGGGCTTCTTCGACCGCCTCGCCGGCCTCGCCCGGCCCCTGACCGAGGACACCCCGTGACCTGTGACCTGACCTTCGACTGCACCGGGGTGCAGGGCGACCGGTACGCCGCCGGGCCGACCCTGCTCTTCCGGCTGCGGATCGGCTCCGGCGGAGCCCGGGTGCACGCCCTGGCGCTCCGCTGCCAGCTGCGCATCGAGCCGGCCCGGCGCGGCTACGACGACGGCGAGGCCGAGCGGCTCGGCGACCTGTTCGGCGAGCGGTCCCGCTGGGGCACCAGCCTCAACCCCGTCCAGTTCGCGCAGGTCCCGCTGCTGGTGCCGGGCTTCACCGGCAGCACCGACGTGGAACTGCCGGTGCCGTGCACCTACGACCTGGACATCGCCGCGACCCGCTACCTCGCCTCCCTGGAGGACGGCGACGTGCCGCTGCTGGTGCTGTTCTCCGGCACGGTCTTCACCGGCGAGAACGGCTTCGGGGTGCAGCCCGTGCCCTGGCACAAGGAGACCCGGGTGAAGCTCCCGGTGCGGGTGTGGCGGGAGATGATGGAGCAGCACTTCCCCGGCTGCGGCTGGCTGCGACTGCCCCGGGACGCCATGGACGAGCTGCTCGCGTACCGCTCCCGGCACGGGCTGCCGTCCTGGGAGGCCACCGTGCGCGCCCTGCTGGCGGCCGCCGAGGGGCCGTCCGCGGCCCGGGAACCCGTGCAGGAGCCCTTCCAGGGGCCCGCGATGGCCCGGGAGGGTGCGCGATGACCGCCGTCCGTCCCGCCGCCGAGCGGTTCGCCGGCGCCCGGCAGATCGCCGACGCCGTGCTGTTCGAGGGCTACGTGCTCTACCCGTACCGGGCGTCCTCCGCCAAGAACCGGCTGCGCTGGCAGTTCGGCGTGCTGGTGCCGCCGGGCTACGGCGAGGGGGCCGGCGAGCACCCGGACCAGCACACCGAACTGCTCGTGGAGCCGCGCCGCGGCGCCACCCTGACGGCCGAACTGCGCTTCCTGCGCGTGCAGCGCCGCACCGTGCAGCGGCTGCGCGAGGACGGCGGCCACGAGGACACCGGGGCGCTGGAGCTCTCCGACCGGGTGCTCACCGCCTGGGACGAGGGCGCCGAGGAGCGCGTCACGATGTCGGCCACCGTCGACGAGCTGCTCGCCGGCGAGGTCCTGCTGCCCGTGCACTGCCCGGCCCGCACCGAGATCGAGTCCGTCCGCGACGGCGAGCGGACGGTCGGCCGCACCGTCCGCCGCTGCGCCCAGGTCGACGGGGTGCTGCGGGTCAGGCTGCAGCCGCTGCCCGGCCCCTACGCGGCGTACCGGCTGCGCGCCGTGGTGGAGAACACCACCGCGTGGACGGCCGGCCCCGGTGACGGCCGCGAAGAGGCGCTGGCGCACTCGCTCGTCTCCGCGCACGTGCTGCTCGGCCTGGACAGCGGCTCCTTCGTCTCGATGACCGACCCGCCGGAGTGGGCGAAGGGCGCCGTCGCCGAGTGCCGCAACCTGCGCACCTGGCCGGTGCTGGCCGGCGACGACGGCCGCGCCGACGTGGTGCTCTCCTCACCGATCATCCTGGAGGACCACCCGCAGGTGGCCCCCGAGAGCCCGGGTGCGCTGTACGACGGCACCGAGATCGACGAGATCCTCGCGCTGCGCACCTCCGCGCTGACCGAGCAGGAGAAGCGGGAGGCACGCGGCACGGACGAGCGGGCCGGCGCCGCCGTCGACCTGGCGGACTCGCTGCCGCCGGAGGTGATGGAGCGTCTGCACGGCGCCGTCCGGGCGCTGCGCGAGGTGACCGCCGGCCCGCCGGCCGGGGCCGACGTCCCCGGGGTCCGGCCGGACACGCCCTGGTGGGACCCGGGCGGCGACCCCGGGGTGGACCCGGCCACCGACCGGGTGGTGATCGACGGCCGGGCGCTCGGCGCGGGCGACCGGGTGGTGCTCCGGCCCGGCCGGCGCCGCACCGACGCCCAGGACCTCTTCCTGCAGGGCCGCACCGCCCTGGTGGAGGCCGTGCTGCAGGACGTCGACGGGGCGGTGCACGTCGCGGTCACCGTCGACGGCGACCCGGGCGCCGACCTGTGGCGCGCCCAGGGCCGCTTCCTGTACTTCCAGCCCGACGAACTCGCCCCCGCGGACGGTGCGCTCGCCGCCGCGGAGGAACTCGCCCCGTTGGAGGAGACGTGACGGACGGCAGCGGGGCGGCGCCCCGGGTCCTGGTCGCCGGGGTCGGCAACGTCTTCCTCGGCGACGACGGCTTCGGCGTGGAGGCCGTCCGCCGGCTGACCGGGCGGCCGCTGCCGGAGGGCGTCGAGGCGGCCGACATCGGGGTGCGCGGCGTGCACCTCGCCTACCGGCTGCTCGACGGCTACGACACGCTCGTCCTGGTGGACGCCACCGAGCGCGGCGGCACGCCCGGCACGGTGTACCTGCTGGAGGCGCCGGCGCCCGGGGCGATCGAGCCGCAGGCGCCGGCGCTGGACGGCCACCGGATGGGCCCGGACGCGGTGCTCTCGCTGCTCGCCACGCTCGCCGCCGGCACGGGCGGCAGCCCGCCTCGGCAGGTGTTCGTGGTCGGCTGCGAGCCGGAGACGGTCGAGGAGGGCATGGGGCTCAGCGCCCCGGTCACCGCGGCCGTCGACGAGGCCGTCGCCGTGATCCTCCGGCTGCTCGACGGCGGACCCGCCGATCCGGGCACCGCCCCAGCGTCCGACCTAAGCGGTACCACCGACAGAGAGGCCCCCTCATGCGCAAGTTCCTGATCGTCCTCCTCAGCGCCGCCGCGGTGGCGGTCTTCGTGCAGAGCCTGCCCGACCTCAAGCGGTACCTGAAGATCCGGCAGATGTGACCGCGCGGCGGTGCTGCGAATGGCGTAGCGGGCGCCGCGCCCACGGCGCGGCGCACCCCGCGTCCGGGGACCGCGGCCTGTAATGGTCCCCGACCGTCCGGTCACCGCCTCCGGGCGGGCGCAGAGCGGGGTGCCGATGCACGAGATGTCGATCGCCATGGCCGTGGTGGACCAGGTGGCGCAGGCCGCCCCCGAGGGCGCGGGCCGGGTCGAGTCGGTGCTGCTGCAGGTCGGCGAACTCGCCGGCGTGGTGCCGGACTCGCTGCACTTCTGCTTCGAACTCGCCTGCTCGGGCACGGTCCTGGAGGGCGCCGAGCTGATCACCGAACCGGTGGCGGCGCACGCCCGGTGCGGCGCCTGCGGCACCGGGTGGGCGGTCGGGATGCCGCCCGAACTCACCTGCCCCGGCTGCGGCAGCGGCGCGGCCACCGAGCTGCTGACCGGACGGGAGCTGCAGATCCGCAGCGTCCGCTGGGCGGACCGTCCGGCGTACGCCGACCAGGAAGGCTGACGCCATGTGCCGAGTTGTCGACCTCCAGCAGGCCGTGCTGGCCCGCAACGAGGACGCCGCCCGGGAGCTGCGCGGGGCGCTCGCCGCCCGGGGCGCCGTCGCGGTGAACCTGCTCTCCAGCCCCGGCAGCGGGAAGACCGCCCTGCTGGAGGCCGAGCTGCTGCTCGCCGGGCGGCGCGGCACGCCCGTCGCCGCGCTCACCGCGGACCTCGCCACCGAGAACGACGCGCTGCGCCTGGCCCGTTCGGGCGCCCCGGTGAAGCAGGTGCTGACCGACGGGCTCTGCCACCTGGAGGCGGCGATGCTCGCCCGCCACCTGGACGGCTGGCTGCCCGCGGACACCCGGCTGCTGTTCGTGGAGAACGTCGGCAACCTGGTCTGCCCGGCCTCGTACGACCTCGGGGAGAGCCTGCGGGTGGCGCTGGCCTCGGTGACCGAGGGCGAGGACAAGCCGCTGAAGTACCCGACGGCGTTCGGGCTGGCGAACCTGGTGGTGGTGACCAAGGCGGACCTGGCCGAGGCGGTGGACTTCGACGAGGCGGCCTTCCTCGCGCACGTCGAGCGGGTGAACCCGGGGGTGGAGGTGCTGTTCACCTCGGCGCGCACCGGGCAGGGCGTCGGGCTGCTGCTGGACCGGGCCACCGCGGTGCTGGAGGGCGGCGCGGTGCACCGGCCGGTGATGGGCGTGCCGTCCGCCGGGCACCACCACGGCCCGCCGCCCGCTCCGCACGGTGCCGACCGGGCGCACGACCACGGGTACGGCCACGACCACGGGCCGGGACACGACCACGGGCACGGCGGCACCCACCCGCACCGGGAACCGGCGCTGCCGCCGGCCGTCTCGTGACCGCCTCGCCGCAGGCGCCCGCCGTCGAACGGCGGCTGGTCCGGGTCGGCGGGATCGTCCAGGGGGTCGGCTTCCGCCCCTTCGTGCACGCGCTCGCCGCGGAGCTGCGGCTGGCCGGGCACGTCACCAACACCGGCGAGGGCGTGCTCGCCGAGGTCGAGGGACTGCCGGACGCCGTCGCGGCGTTCTGCCGGCGGATCGCCGACGACGCACCCCCGCTCGCCCGGGTCGCCTCGGTGCTGCACGAGCCGATCGAGACCACCGGCGCGGACGGCTTCGCCATCGTGCCGTCCACGGGCGGCGGCGGCAGCCGGACCCTGATCCCGCCGGACACCGCGACCTGCGCCGACTGCCTGGCCGAACTCGCCGACCCGGACGACCGGCGGCACCGCCACCCGTTCATCACCTGCACCAACTGCGGGCCACGGTTCACCATCGTCACCGCGCTGCCCTACGACCGTGCCGCCACCACCATGGCCGGATTCCCGATGTGCGCGGACTGCGGGCGCGAGTACACCGACCCGGCCGACCGGCGCTTCCACGCCCAGCCGATCTGCTGCCCCGCCTGCGGGCCCGAGCTGTCGCTCACCGTGCCCGGGCGGGCCGGGCTGCGCGGAGCGGCGGCGCTGGAGGACGCCCGGCGGCTGCTCGCCGAGGGCAAGGTGCTCGCCGTCAAGGGACTCGGCGGTTACCACCTGGTCTGCGACGCGGGCAGTGCCGCCGCGGTGGCCGAACTGCGGCGGCGCAAGCGGCGCGGCGACAAGCCCTTCGCGGTGATGGCCGGTTCGCCGGCCGAGGCGGCCGCGCTGGCGCGGGTCGGCGCGGCCGAACGGGCCGCCCTGGAGTCCGCCGCCCGGCCGATCGTGCTGCTTCGCCGCCGACCCGGCGCCCCCGGGATCTCCGAGGGCGTCGCCCCGCGCTGCCCCGACCTCGGCGTGATGCTGCCGTACACCCCGGTGCACCGGCTGCTGCTCGGCCTGCCCGGCGACCCGGACGGTCCGCGGGTGCTGGTGATGACCAGCGGCAACCTCTCCGGCGAGCCGATCGTCACCGACGACGCCGAGGCGCTGGACCGCCTCGCCCCGCTGGTGGACGGCTGGCTGGCGCACGACCGGCCGATCCACGTGCCCTGCGACGACTCGGTGGTGCGGGTGGTGGACGGCGAGGTGCTGCCGGTGCGCCGCTCCCGCGGGTACGCGCCGCTGCCGGTGCCGCTGCCGGTGGACGTCCGCCCGGTGCTCGCCGTCGGCGGGGACCTCAAGAACACCTTCGCACTGGCCGAGGGGCGCACCGCCTGGCCCTCCGGGCACGTCGGCGACATGGACGACCTGGCGACCCTCGCCGGATTCGGCCGCGCCGTCGCCCAGTTGGCGGCCGTCACAGGGGTCCGGCCGGAGCTGCTGGCGGCGGACCGGCACCCGCGCTACCGCTCCGCGCAGTGGGCCCGGCGGCAGGCCCGCGGGCGCGAGGTCCGCACCGTGCAGCACCACCACGCGCACGTGGCCTCGGCGATGGCCGAACACGGGCTGGACGGCACCGGGCGGGTCATCGGCATCGCCTTCGACGGCACCGGCTACGGTGAGGACGGCACGGTCTGGGGCGGCGAGGTGCTGCTCGCCGACTACGACGGCTTCGACCGGTTCGGCCGGCTCGGCCACGTGCCGCTGCCCGGCGGGGACGCCGCGGTGGAGCGCCCGTACCGGATGGCGCTCGCCCACCTGTACGCGGCGGGCCTGCCGTGGGCGCCCGGACTGCCCTGCACCGCGGCCTGCCCTGCGGACGAACTGGCGGTGCTGCGGCAGCAGTTGGCGCGCGGCCTGAACTGCGTGCCGACCTCCAGCATGGGCCGGCTGTTCGACGCCGTCTCCTCGCTCGCGGGCGTCTGCCACCGGGCCGGCTACGAGGCCCAGGCCGCCGTGGAGTTGGAGGCCGCCGCGCTGGAGGCCGAGGACTGCGGCGGGCCGTACGCCTTCGGGATGCGGGACGAGGGCGGCGTCTCGGTGGCCGAGCCGGGACCGGTGCTGGCCGCGGTGGTGGCCGACCTGGCGGCCGGCATGCCCGCCGCGGCGGTCGCCCGGCGCTTCCACGGCGCGGTGGCCGCCCTGGTCGAGCGCTGGTGCCTGGCGGCACGGGAGCGGACCGGGCTCGGCACAGCGGCGCTCACCGGCGGGGTGTTCGGCAACGCGCTGCTCACCGAGGAGTGTCTGCGCCGGCTGCGGGCGGCCGGTTTCACCGTACTGCGGCACCGGCTGGTGCCGCCCAACGACGGCGGTCTGGCCCTCGGCCAGCTCGTGGTGGCCGGCCGGACCGGCAACTGAACGGCGGAGGCGCACCCGCCCCCGCCGAAGGACGAACGAGGAGCAGCCGATGTGCCTGGCGGTGCCCGGCAGGGTGATGGAGATCGAGGAGCGCGACGGCACCCGGATGGCCGTCGTGGACTTCGGCGGCGTGGTGAAGGACGTGTGTCTGGAGTACCTGCCCGACCTGGCGGTCGGCGAGTACGCGATCGTGCACGTCGGGTTCGCGCTGCAGCGCCTGGACGAGGAGTCGGCCCGCCGGACCCTTGAGCTGTTCGAGGAACTCGGGCTGCTGCAGGAGGAGTTCGGCGACCCGTGGGAGGCGGCCGCGGGCGCCCCGAAGGAGGCGGAGAGCAAGTGAAGTACCTGGAGGAGTTCCAGAACCCGGAGCTGGCCCGGCGGCTGCTCGACGACATCCGGGCCACCGTCACCCGCCCCTGGGCGCTGATGGAGGTCTGCGGCGGCCAGACGCACACCATCATCCGGCACGGCATCGACCAACTCCTGCCCGAGGGAGTGGAGTTGATCCACGGGCCGGGCTGTCCGGTGTGCGTGACCCCGCTGGAGGTGATCGACAAGGCGCTGGAGATCGCCTCCCGCCCGGACGTGGTCTTCTGCTCCTTCGGCGACATGCTGCGGGTACCGGGCACGGGCAAGGACCTGTTCCGGGTCCGCAGCGAGGGCGGCGACGTGCGGGTGGTCTACTCCCCGCTGGACGCGCTGCGGGTCGCCGAGCAGAACCCGGACAAGCAGGTGGTGTTCTTCGGCATCGGCTTCGAGACCACCGCCCCGCCCAACGCCATGACGGTGTACCAGGCGAAGAAGCGCGGGATCCGCAACTTCAGCCTGCTCGTCTCGCACGTCCGGGTGCCCCCGGCGATCGAGGCGATCATGCAGTCGCCGGACTGCCGGGTCCAGGGCTTCCTCGCCGCCGGGCACGTCTGCTCGGTGATGGGCACCGCCGAGTACCCGGAGCTCGCCGAGCGGTTCCGGGTGCCGATCGTGGTCACCGGTTTCGAGCCGCTGGACATCCTGGAGGGCATCCGCCGCACCGTGCGCCAGCTGGAGCGCGGCGAGCACACGGTGGACAACGCCTACCCGCGGGCGGTGCGCGACGAGGGCAACCCGGCCGCACAGGCGATGCTCGCCGACGTCTTCGAGACCACCGACCGTGCCTGGCGCGGGATCGGCACCATCCCGCAGAGCGGCTGGCGGCTCTCGTCCCGCTACCGCGAGTTCGACGCCGAACACCGCTTCGACGTCGGGGACGTGAACACCTGCGAGCCGGCCGCCTGCCGGGCCGGCGAGGTGCTGCAGGGCCTGCTCAAGCCGCACGAGTGCGAGGCCTTCGGCACCCTCTGCACGCCGCGCAACCCGCTGGGCGCGACCATGGTCTCCAGCGAGGGCGCCTGCGCCGCCTACTACCTGTACCGCCGCCTGGGTGCGCCCGCCGCACCCGCCGCCCCGCTGGAGGCGAGCCCCGTTGCCTGACACCGACACCCTCGCCGGCACCCTCCCCACGCCGGACTTCTCCAACTGGAGCTGCCCGCTGCCGCTCCGCGACCACCCGCGGGTGGTGATGGGGCACGGCGGCGGCGGGGCGCTCTCCGCCGAACTCGTCGAGCACGTCTTCGCACCCGCCTTCGGCGGCCCGGTGCTCGCCGCGCTCGGCGACTCCGCCGCGGTCACCCTCGGCGGGGTGCGGCTCGCCTTCTCGACCGACTCGTACGTGGTGCGGCCGCTGTTCTTCCCCGGCGGCAGCATCGGCGACCTGGCCGTCAACGGCACCGTCAACGACCTGGCGATGAGCGGCGCCACGGCCGCCTACCTGTCCTGCGGGTTCATCCTGGAGGAGGGCGTCGAGACGGCGCAGGTCGCCCGGGTCGCGCAGGCGCTCGGCGCGGCCGCGCGGGCCGCCGGCGTCGAGGTGGCCACCGGCGACACCAAGGTCGTCGAGGCCGGCCGCGGCGACGGGATCTACCTCAACACCGCGGGCATCGGGCTGATCCCGGCCGGGGTGGACCTGCGGCCGCAGCGCGCCGAGCCGGGCGACGTGGTGATCGTCAGCGGGCCGATCGGGCTGCACGGCGTCGCCGTGATGAGCGTCCGCGAGGGACTGGAGTTCGGCGTCGACGTGCGGAGCGACTGCGCCCCGCTCGGCGGGCTGGTGCAGGCGATGCTGGCCGTCACGCCGGACCTGCACGTGCTGCGCGACCCCACCCGCGGCGGCCTCGGCGCCTCGCTCAACGAGATCGCGGCGGCCGCCGGGGTCGGCGTGGTCGTCCAGGAGCGGGGCATCCCGGTGCCGCCGGAGGTCGCCAACGCCTGCGCGATCCTCGGCCTCGACCCGCTGTACGTCGCCAACGAGGGCAAGCTCGTCGCCTTCGTGCCGCGGCAGCACGCGGACGCCGTCCTGGAGACGATGCGGGCGCACCCGTACGGCGCGGGCGCGGCGGTGATCGGCGAGTGCGTCACCGACCACCCCGGCATGGTGGTGGCCCGGACCGCGCTCGGCGGCACCCGGGTGATCGACCTGCCGGTCGGCGAGCAGCTGCCGCGGATCTGCTGAGCGCCACGGCCGCCGGTCACGGCGCGGCGAGCAGCCGGGTGCCCTCCGGCAGTTTGCCGCGCCGTGCCTGTGCGGCCAGCCGTTCGGCGACGGTGGCGCGCATCCGGTCGGCGGCCCGGCCGAGCGGGATGTCCCGGCCGTGGGCGAGCGAGATCGTCCGGCCCAGGCCGGCGCCGGTGAACCGGGTGGTCGGCAGGCCCGAGCGGGCTGCGACCATGGCGGGCACCACGGCAGGGCCGAGGCCGGCCCGGACGAAGCCGAGCACGGCGTCCATCTCGCCGCCCTCGACGGCGAACCGGGGCTCGAACCCGGCCTCCCGGCAGGCCGCCAGGGTGGCGTCGCGCAGCGCGTAGCCCGTCCGGAACATCACCAGCGGGCGGTCCCGCAACTCCCCGACCGGGACGGCCTGTTCGGGCAGCGGCTCGGCGGAGACCAGGACCAGGTCCTCGTGCAGCAGCGGGGTGACGTCCAGGCCGGGCAGGGCGCCGCCGGGGCTGGGCGAGACGATCAGGGCGAGGTCGAGTTCGCCGGCGTCCAGGGCGGCGACCAGGTCGCCGGAGCCGCCCTCGCTGATCTGCAGGTCGACACCGGGGAAGCGGGCCCGGAAGGCCCCGAGCACGTCCGGCAGCAGGCTGACGCACAGGCTCGGCGGCGCCCCGAGGCGGACCCGGCCGCGGCGCAGCTGCACCGTCTCCTGGACGGCGAGCCGGGCGCTGTCGGTGTCGGCGAGGATGCGGCGGGCCAGCGGCAGCAGGGCCTCGCCCGCGTCGGTGGGGGTGGTGGCGCCGCGGCTGCGGTGCAGCAGTTCGGCGCCCAGCTCCCGCTCCAGCGCCTTGATCTGCTGGGAGAGCGAGGGCTGTGCGACGTGCAGCCGCTCGGCGGCCCGGGTGAAGTTGCCGAGTTCGGCGACGGCGGTGAAGTAGCGGAGCTGCTGGAGTTGCAAGGTCTGCCTCCCGGCATTGGGCCACCCCTCAGGGCGCGTCGGGCACCTCCCGGCCGAAGGCTGGGGGAGAACTGCGCAATTCGGATGCGGACATCTGTTCGTACCAGGGGTCGGCCCGGAACCGCATGGTGCACCGGTCCCGGACTGCGCAGTTCCCCGCGCCCCTCTCGACCATAGCCATATCCTATGGTGACGAGCCTTTTCATGTCTTGGACGTGAGGTAGGGGCTGTTCCTAGCGTGGAGCGCATGGCTCTGGCGACTGGAACGCGTCGGCCGCGGCACGCCCTGGCGGTGCTGTGGGGTTCGACGATCGGCAAGAAGGCGGTGATGGCCGCCTCCGGCGCGGTGATGCTGCTGTACCTGGTGGCCCACATGCTCGGCAATCTGAAGATCTTCTTCGGGCCGGACGACCTCAACGGCTACGCGGCGTGGCTGCGCACGGTCGGGCAGCCCTTCCTCGGGCACGCCTGGTTCCTGTGGATCGCCCGGGTGGTGCTGCTGGTCTCGGTGGTGGCGCACGGCGTCGCCGCGTACCAGCTGAGCCGGCGCGACCTCGCGGCGCGCCCGCAGAAGTACGCGCGGCGGCGGGCCCGGTCGAGCTACGCGACGCGGACGATGCGCTGGGGCGGCGTGATCCTGGCGCTGTTCATCGTCTGGCACATCCTGGACCTGACCACGCTGACCGTGAACCCGCGGGCCGAGGAGGGCCACCCGTACCAGAACGTGGTGGCGTCCTTCTCGACCTGGTACGGCGGCGGGATCTACGTCGTCGCGATGCTCGCGGTCGGGCTGCACGTGCGGCACGGCTTCTGGAGCGCCGCGCAGACCCTCGGCGTCAACAACGCACGCCGGGACCGGGTGTTGAAGGCCACCGCGAACGTGCTGGCGCTGGTGCTGACGGCCGGCTTCCTCGCCGTGCCGGTGGCCGTGATGATCGGAGCGGTGAAGTGACCCCGTACCTCGACTACGCCCTCGGCGCGCCGGTCGCCGACACCAAGGCGCCCGCCGGACCGATCGAACAGCGCTGGGACCAGCGGCGGTTCGAGGCGAAGCTGGTGAACCCGGCCAACCGCCGCAGGCACACCGTGATCGTGGTCGGTACCGGTCTGGCCGGTGGCGCGGCCGGTGCGACCCTCGCCGAACAGGGCTACCGGGTGGTGCAGTTCTGCTTCCAGGACTCGCCGCGGCGGGCCCACTCGATCGCCGCCCAGGGCGGCATCAACGCGGCGAAGAACTACCGCAACGACGGCGACAGCGTGCGCCGGCTGTTCTACGACACCGTCAAGGGCGGCGACTTCCGGGCACGGGAGTCCAACGTGCACCGGCTGGCGCAGATCTCCGTGGAGATCATCGACCAGTGCGTGGCGCAGGGCGTGCCCTTCGCCCGGGAGTACGGCGGGCTGCTGGACACCCGCTCCTTCGGCGGCGTCCAGGTGCAGCGCACCTTCTACGCCCGCGGGCAGACCGGCCAGCAACTGCTGCTCGGCGCCTACCAGGCGCTGTCGCGGCAGATCGCGGCCGGCGGGGTGGAGATGCACCCGCGCACCGAGATGCTCGACCTGGTCGTCGTCGACGGACGGGCCCGCGGCATCGTCGCCCGGGACCTCGTCACCGGCGAGGTGTCCACCCACCTGGCGGATGCCGTGGTGCTGGCCACCGGCGGGTACGGCAACGTCTTCCACCTGTCGACCAACGCCAAGAACTCCAATGCCACCGCCGTCTGGCGGGCGCACCGGCGCGGCGCGTGGTTCGGCAACCCGTGCTTCACGCAGATCCACCCGACCTGCATCCCGCGCTCCGGCGACCACCAGTCGAAGCTCACCCTGATGAGCGAGTCGCTGCGCAACGACGGCCGGATCTGGGTGCCGAAGGCGGCCGGGGACACCCGCCCGCCCGCGGAGATCCCCGAGACCGAGCGCGACTACTACCTGGAACGGATGTACCCGTCCTTCGGCAACCTGGTGCCGCGAGACATCGCCTCCCGCGCGGCGAAGGCGGTCTGCGACGAGGGCCGCGGGGTCGGCCCCGGCGGGCAGGGCGTGTACCTCGACTTCGCCGACGCCATCGCCCGGCTCGGCCGGGACACCGTCTCCGCGCGCTACGGCAACCTCTTCGAGATGTACGAGCGGATCACCGCGGAGGACCCGTACCGGGTGCCGATGCGGATCTACCCGGCGGTGCACTACACCATGGGCGGGCTGTGGGTGGACTACGACCTGCAGACCACCGTCCCCGGGCTGTTCGCGATCGGCGAGGCCAACTTCTCGGACCACGGCGCCAACCGGCTCGGCGCGAGCGCCCTCATGCAGGGACTCGCGGACGGCTACTTCGTGCTGCCGCCCGCCCTCAACGACTACCTGGCGCGGCAGGGTTCGGATCCGCTCGATCCGGGCGACCCGCAGGTCGAGGGCGTGCGGCAGGAGGTGGTGCAGCGGCTGGACCGGCTGCTGGCCGTCCGCGGCGACCGCACCCCGGAGTCCTTCCACCGCGAACTGGGCCGGATCATGTGGGACGAGTGCGGGATGGCCCGCAACGACGCCGGGCTGCGCCGGGCGCTCGCCCGGATCCCCGAACTGCGCGAGGAGTTCTGGCGGCGGGTCACCGTCCCCGGCACCGGGGCGAGCCTCAACCAGCAACTGGAGAAGGCGAACCGGGTCGCCGACCACCTGGAGCTCGCCGAGCTCATGTGCCTGGACGCGCTGCACCGCACCGAGTCCTGCGGCGGGCACTTCCGCGAGGAGAGCCGCACCGGACAGGGCGAGGCGCTCCGCGACGACGAGGCCTTCTCGTACGCCGCCGCCTGGGAGTTCACCGGCACCGGCCGAGCCCCCCTGCTCCACCGCGAGCACCTCGACTTCGAGTACGTCCACCCCACCCAGCGGAGCTACGCATGAACCTCACCCTGCGGATCTGGCGGCAGGCGGGCCCCGACGACCCCGGCGGGTTCAGCACCTACCAGGTCGGCGAGATCAGCCCCGACATGTCCTTCCTGGAGATGCTCGACACCCTCAACGAGACGCTGGTGCTGCGCGGCGAGGAGCCTGTGGCCTTCGACCACGACTGCCGCGAGGGCATCTGCGGCGCCTGCGGCATGGTCATCGACGGGCAGGCGCACGGGCCGCAGCCGACCACCACCTGCCAGCTCCACATGCGTCACTTCGAGGACGGCGCCACGGTGGACGTCGAGCCGTGGCGGGCCGCGGCCTTCCCGGTGGTCAAGGACCTGGTGGTGGACCGCTCCGCGCTGGACCGGGTGATCGGCGCGGGCGGGTACATCACCGCACCGACCGGCAGCGCGCCGGAGGCGCACGCCACGCCCGTCCCCAAGGAGGCGGCGGACGCGGCCTTCGAGCACGCCGCCTGCATCGGCTGCGGGGCGTGCGTGGCGGCGTGCCCGAACGGGTCGGCGATGCTGTTCACGGCGGCGAAGGTGGTGCACCTGAACCTGCTGCCGCAGGGCGCTCCGGAGCGGTCGAGCCGGGTGCGGGGGATGGTCGGCGCGATGGACGCCGAGGACTTCGGCGGCTGCACCAACACCGGCGAGTGCGCGACGGCCTGCCCGAAGGGGATCCCGCTGTCGGCGATCTCGACGCTGAACAGGGAGTTCCTGCGGGGCACGTTGCGGTGAGGGGTGTGCCACGGCGGCCCCGGCAGGTCACGGCGGGCCCGCCTCCGGACTGCGCGGTTCTCCGCGCCCCTCAGGGAATCCGTCAGGGGTCGGTCGGGAGTTCCTGTTCGGTCCAGATGGTCTTGCCGGCGGCTGTGTAGCGGCTGCCCCAGCGGTCGGTGAGCTGGGCGACGAGGTAGAGGCCGCGGCCACCCTCGTCGGTGAGGCGGGCGCGGCGCATCCGGGGCTGGGTGCTGCTGCCGTCGGAGACCTCGCAGATGAGGGTGTCGGCGCGGATCAGGCGGACGCCGACCGGCCCGCCCGCGTAGCGGATGGCGTTGGTGACCAGTTCGCTGAGGACGAGTTCGGTGGTGAAGGCGAGGTCGTCGAGGCCCCACTCGGCGAGCCGGGCGGTGGCGTCGGCGCGGACCTTGGCGACCGCGGCCGGGTCGGGATCGACCGTCCAGGTGGCGGTGGATTCGGCGGGGACGGCGCGGGTGCGGGCGAGCAGCAGGGTGACGTCGTCGCGCAGCCGGGTGGGCGGGAGTCCGGCGACGAGTTGCAGGGCGGCCTCGCGCAGCGGCCGGTCCTCCCCGGCGACGGCGGCCAGCCGCCGCTGGATCTCGGCCATGCCCTCGTCGATGTCGCCCTCGCCGCGTTCGATCAGGCCGTCGGTGTAGAGGGCCAGGACACTGCCCTCGTCGAGGACGGTCTCGATGGCCTCGAAGGGCAGGCCCCCGACGCCGAGCGGCGGGCCGGGGGTGACGGGCAGGAAGTGGACGGTGCCGTCGGGGTCGGCGACGGCGGGCGGCGGGTGGCCGGCGCTGGCGATGGTGCAGGCACGGGTGACCGGGTCGTAGACGGCGTACAGGCAGGTCGCGCCGACGGAGCCGGGGTCGGGCCGGTGCCGTCGGCCGACCGGGGCGGTGTCCTCGGGTTCGGCGGTCTCGCCCTCCTCGGCGTCGCCGGTGAAGTCGCCCTCGAAGAGCAGTTGGGAGACCAGGTCGTCGAGGTGGACGAGCAGTTCGTCGGGTTCGAGGTCGAGGTCGGCGAGGGTGCGGACGGCGGTGCGCAGCCGTCCCATGGTGGCGGTGGCCTGCAGTCCGTGCCCGGCGACGTCGCCGACGACCAGGGCGACCCGGGCGGAGGAGAGCGGGATGACGTCGAACCAGTCGCCGCCGACGCCGCCGGCGCTGTCGGTGGGCAGGTAGACGCTGGCGGTGGAGACGGCGGCGACGGTGCGGACGGCGGGCGGCAGCAGGCTGCGCTGCAGGCCGACCGCGGCACGGTGCTCGCGGGTGTAGCGGCGGGCGTTGTCGACGGCGAGGGCGGCGCGGGCGGCGATCTCGGCGAGCAGCAGCCGGTCGCCCTCCTCGTAGCGGTCCTTCCAGCGGTTGCGGCGGCTGGTGACCTGGCCGAGCAGGATGCCGCGGGCGACCAGCGGGGCGGTGATCTCCCAGTCGTGGGCGGGTTCGGCGGCGGTGGAGCGGTCGGGGGCGCCGTCGGCCCGGACGAGCACGGTGTCGCCGGTGGCGGGCGCGGACTCGGGCGGACCGGCAACGGCGGTGCGGCGCAGCAGCAGGCGTCCGGTGGGGTCCGGGACGGGTTCGTCGCCGGTGAAGACGGCGGCGGCGACGTCGACCACGGCGACGTCGGCGAACTCGGGCACGAGCGCCTTGGCGAGGCCCTCGGCGGTGCCGGTGACGGAGAGCGAGCCGCCGGCCGCGGCGGTGACGCGGTGCAGCAGCGCGAGGCGCTGGCGGGAGCGGTGCTGTTCGGTGATGTCGGTGAAGAGCACGGTGAGGCCGATGACGACGCCGTCGGAGTCCTGCAGCCGGAAGGCCGAGATGGCCATCATCCGGCCGCTGCGGGGGTCGACGACGGTACGGGCGAGCCCTTCGGCGAGGACCAGCGGGCGGCCGGTCTCCAGGACCTCGCGCAGGTGGGCCTCCAGGACGACGGCGTCCGCCGGCTGCAGGAAGTCGGCGAGCTTGAGGCCGCTGAGGGTGGGCGGGACGCCGGAGTACGGCAGCAGGTGGGTGTTGGTACGGACGATCTGCAGGTCGGTGTCGAAGACGGCGAGGCCGAAGCGGTCCTGGAGGAAGAGCTCGCGGGTGAAGGCCTGGTCCTGGCGCCAGCGGGCGACGGTGGAGGACTTGGCGCCGAGGACGACCTGCCGGGTGCCGGTCGGGTCGTTGGGGTTGTCGCCGTGCAGGGTGAGGACGCGGACGTAGAGGTTGAGCGGGCGGCCGTCGCCGGTGCGGACGGTGACCCGGCCGTCCCAGCCGCCGGGGCCGGACTCCTCGGGGCCGCGCCAGGTGTCCGGGTCGGCGAGCAGGTCGCGCAGGGCCCGGCCGACCAGGGCGCGGGCGGGCAGGGCGAGGAGCTCCTCGGCGGCGCTGGTGCAGCCGACGATCCTGCCGCTGCCGTCGACGAGCGCCCCTGCGACGCCGTCGAGGAACGGGAAGCGGCGGTCTTCCATCGCGTCTCACCCCGTCCGGTGGGCTCCTCTCTCCCTCATACTCCACCGCTCCCCGGGTGTCGGCGCCCCGGGACACGGAGGGTGACCGGAGGTTCTGCCTTCGGGTTCTGTACGCACGGGGGTTGACGCGGCTGGTTCAACGGGCCTAACTTCACGTTCTGAAAAAGGGTCCAGACCAATTCGTCGGGGCCTGGCGTGCCGTCCGCCGCACCCGGGACGAACTGGTGACATACCGCCAGTCGGGAGCCTCGGAAGCACTTTGACGGATCGCCTGGCGATCCGTCTGCACCATCGCAGCGTGCTGCCCGTCGGTCGGTCGACCGCGCCGAACGGGTCGCCGACCGCTGCGCCATGTTCACTTCGTGAACGCAAAGGTCCCTGATCCTCACCCCCACCACGCCCCGGCGCACCGCCGGGACAGGAGGAGACAGCCTTGATCCGCACCCTTGCCCGTACCGTCGCGACGGCGGTCGCGCTGCCCGCGACGGCCGCCGCCCTGCTGATCGCCGGAGGTTCGCCGGCGGCCGCCGCGGCCAACCCCGGCCCGGGCTTCCCGGCCCACTTCGCCGCCCCCTACCTGGAGACCTGGAACTCGCCCTCGGTGATGACCGATGTGCGCAACGCCACCGGCCTCAAGTACTTCACGCTCGCCTTCGTGATCAGCAACGGGAGCTGCACCGCCACCTTCAACGGCAACACCGACATAGCCGACGCCTCCTGGCAGAACGCGATCAACGGCCTCCGCTCGGCCGGCGGCGACGTGATCGCCTCCTTCGGCGGCGCCGCCGGCACCGAGCTCGGCCAGGCCTGCACGAGCGTCTCCGCGCTGCAGGCCCAGTACAAGCGGGTCGTCGACACCCTCAACCTGACCCGGATCGACCTCGACATCGAGGGCTCCGCGCTGAACGACACCGCCGCCAACGACCGCCGCAACCAGGCCCTGGCCGCCCTCCAGCAGCAGTACGCGGCGGCCGGCAAGCGGCTCGCCGTCAACTACACGCTGCCGGTCGGCCCGTCCGGCCTGGAGTCCAACTCGATCAGCCTGCTGAACAACGCCAGGAGCCGCGGCCTGGACGTCAACATGGTCAACATCATGACCATGGACTACGGCCCGGCCATGGACATGGGGCAGGCCGCGATCAACGCCGCGAACGGCCTGCACACCCAGCTCGGCCAGATCTGGACGGGCAAGACCTCCGACCAGCTGTGGGCGATGGAGGGCAACACCCCGATGATCGGGGTCAACGACACCACCGCCGAGGTCTTCACCACCGGCAACGCCTCGACCCTGGAGTCCTTCGCCGCCTCGCACGGCATCCAGCAGCTCGCCTTCTGGGCGATCGGCCGCGACAAGGCCTGCGCCGCCGACGGCACCCTCTCCGACTCGTGCAGCGGCACCCCGCAGTCCGCGTACCAGTTCACCAGGACCTTCAACGCGCTGACCGGCGGCACCACCCCGCCGCCCACCGGCCGCACCGGCCGGATCACCGGCTACGGCGGCAAGTGCGTGGACGTGGCCGCCGCGAACAGCGCCAACGGCACCGCGGTCCAGCTGTACGACTGCAACGGCACCGCCGCGCAGACCTGGACGGTCGGCACCGACGGCACCGTCCGCGCGCTCGGCAAGTGCATGGACGTGACCGCCGCCGGCACCGCCAACGGCTCCCAGGTGCAGCTCTACGACTGCAACGGCACCGGGGCCCAGCAGTGGCAGGCCCGCGCCGACAAGACCCTGGTGAACCCCGCCTCCGGCCGCTGCCTGGACGCCACCGGGCCCAGCTCCGCCAACGGCACCCGGCTGCAGATCTGGGACTGCTTCGCCGCCGCCAACCAGCAGTGGACCCTGCCGGCCTGATGCCGCGACCCGACCGAACAGGAGCGAACCCCATGCCAGTCCCACCCGTGCACCGGCGGGCGCACGCCCGTCGCCGGGCCCTGCCGCTGGTCACCGCCGTCGGCCTGATCGCCTCGGCGTCCACCGCGGTGATGCTCGTCCAGGGCCAGGCCGCGCAGGCGGCCGGCCTGCCCACCGGCGCCACCGCGCTCGTCGCGCAGCACAGCGGCAAGTGCGTGGACGCCGCGGCCGCCGCGACCGCCAACGGCACCGCCGTCCAGCAGTACGGCTGCAACGGCACCGGCGCCCAGCAGTGGCAGTTCCAGGACGCCGGCGGCGGCTACGTCCGGATCAACGCGCAGAACGACACCAGCAAGGTGCTCGACGTCACCGACGTGTCCACCGCGGACGGTGCGAAGATCCAGCTCTGGGCGTACGGCGGCGGCCCCAACCAGCAGTGGCAGCCGGTCGCCGAGGCAGGCGGCGGCTACCACTTCGTCAACCGCAACAGCGGCAAGTGCCTGGACGTGCCGAGCGCCTCCACCGCGGACGCCGTCCAGCTGCAGCAGTGGACCTGCAACGGCACCGCCGCGCAGTCCTTCTCCTTCGGCAGCGGCAGCCAGAACCCGCCCGGCACGCCCGACTTCGGGCCCAACGTGGCGGTCTTCGACCCGTCGATGCCCGCCTCGACGGTCCAGGCCAAGCTGAACGCGGTCTTCTCGCAGCAGGAGTCCAACCAGTTCGGCGCCCAGCGCCAGGCCCTGCTGTTCAAGCCCGGCAGCTACAACGTCGACGCCAACGTCGGCTTCTACACCCAGGTCGCCGGCCTCGGGCTCTCCCCCGACGACGTGACCGTCAACGGCGCCGTGCACGCCGAGGCCGACTGGTTCCAGGGCAACGCCACCCAGAACTTCTGGCGCTCCGCCGAGAACCTGTCGGTCAACCCGACCGGTGGCACCGACCGCTGGGCCGTCTCGCAGGCCGCGCCGTACCGGCGGATGCACGTCCGCGGCAACCTGCAGCTGGACGACGGCGGCTGGTCCAGCGGCGGCTTCATCGCCGACTCGAAGATCGACGGCCAGGTGCGCTCCGGCTCCCAGCAGCAGTGGCTCTCCCGGAACGCCCAGTGGGGCGGCTGGACGGGCTCCAACTGGAACATGGTCTTCGTCGGCGACGTCAACGCCCCGGCGAACTCCTTCCCCAACCCGCCGTACACCACCGTCGGCCAGACCCCGGTGGTCCGCGAGAAGCCCTTCCTGTACGTGGACGCGGCCGGCGCCTACAAGGTGTTCGTCCCGGCGCTGCGCAGCAACAGCAGCGGCACCACCTGGGCCGGCGGGGCGCAGCAGGGCGGCTCGCTGCCGATCGACCAGTTCTACATCGTCAAGCCGGGCGCCACCGCCGCCGACATCAACGCGGCGCTGGGCCAGGGCAAGAACCTGCTGTTCACGCCGGGTGTGTACCACCTCGACCGGGCGATCGACGTGACCCGTGCGGACACCGTGGTGCTGGGCCTGGGCCTGGCCACCCTCGTCCCGGACAACGGGGTCACCGCGATGACCGTCGCCGACGTGGACGGGGTGAAGGTGGCCGGCCTGCTGATCGACGCCGGCACCACCAACTCGGCGGTACTGATGCGGGTCGGCCCGGCCGGGTCCGGCGCCGACCACTCCGCGGACCCGACCTCGCTGCACGACGTGTTCTTCCGGGTCGGCGGCGCGGGCGTCGGCCGGGCCACCCAGTCGCTGGTGGTGAACAGCAACAACGTGATCGGCGACCACATGTGGATCTGGCGCGCGGACCACGGCAGCGGCGTCGGCTGGACGAGCAACACCGCCGCCAACGGCCTGACCGTCAACGGCAACAACGTCACCATGTACGGCCTGTTCGTCGAGCACTACCAGCAGACCCAGGTGGTCTGGAACGGCAACGGCGGCCGGACGTACTTCTTCCAGAACGAGATGCCGTACGACCCGCCGGACCAGTCCGCCTGGACGAACGGCTCGACCCGCGGCTACGCGGCGTACAAGGTCGCCGACTCGGTGACCAGCCACGAGGCGTGGGGGCTGGGCAGCTACTGTTACTTCAGCGCCAACCCGTCCGTGGTGGCCGAGCGCGCCTTCGAGGTGCCGAACCGGTCCGGGGTGCGCTTCCACGACATGGTGACCGTGTCGCTGGGCGGCACCGGCACCATCAACCACGTGATCGACTCGGCCGGGGGCCCGTCCAACTCCTCGTCGAACGTGGCGAACCTGGTCGCCTTCCCGTAACCGCACGAACGCTCCCCGGCCGGGTCCGCACCCGGCCGGGGAGCCCTGTGTTCTCTCCGTGCCGTGCCCGTACGGCTCAGGAGGTGGCGTTCCAGCTGTGCGCCACGTCGATCACCAGCCGGTTGTCCAACTGGAAGACCCGGAAGGGCAGTCGGGCCCGCACACCGAGGCCGACCTGGCTCTGGCCCTCGAAGCTGCCGCCGAACTTGGCGTCCCTGAAGGTGCGGTAGCCGGTGAGGTTCACGCCGGGCAGCGACTGGCCGGCCTTCGCCGGGTACACCGGCGCACCGGTCGACGGGTCGTAGGACGGTGCCACGACCACGATCTCCAGGATCGCGCCGCCGTTCACCGGGATCGTCCGGCCGGAGCCGTCCTGGATCAGCGACGGGACGTACTGGACGTGGTAGCCGACGTGGCCGGCGGTCGTCGTCCCGGGGATGTCGAGCACCATGCGGTCCCAGCACGGGTGCTGGCCGGTGCGGATGTCGGTCAGCGGGTGCTGCCCGGTGGCGGGGTTCGCAGCCTTCGGCAGGCTGCCCCAGCCGGTCGGGCAGGTCGTCACCGTCGCCGTGGGTGTGGTCGCGGATGCCGCGGCCGGTACCACCACGGCACCGGTGCCGGCGAGAACGAGTGCCATCGGGATCGTGATCCACCGTCGCATGATGCGCCTCCTCGGGCCGCGCCTGGATCCCTCACCCGAAGAGACGTGGGCCACGGCCGGGCAGTTGCAGCACCCGGCCCCGAGTTCCGGGGGCGGGCGGCGCGACCGGCAGAATGGGACGCATGTCGAAGCGCCGCCACCCCCGATTCTCCCCCGCCGACCCCTGCCCGTGCGGCCTGGGCGGCCCCTACGGCGGCTGCTGCGGACGGCTGCACCGCGGCGAGGCGGCGGCGGGCACCGCGGAGCAGCTGATGCGCTCGCGCTACAGCGCCTTCGCCGTCCAGGACGGCCCCTACCTGCTGCGCACCTGGCACCCGGACACCAGGCCGCCCCGGATCGGCTTCGACCCGGGGCTGCACTGGACGGGGCTGGAGGTGCTGGCGACGACGGAGGGCGGGGCGTTCCACACCGCCGGGACGGTGCGGTTCCGGGCGCACTTCACGGACGGCCGCGAGCCGGGGGCCATGGAGGAGCACAGCACCTTCGTCCGGCTGGACGGCGCCTGGGTGTACGTGGCGGCGCTGCCGGAGGACTGAGCGGCGCTGCCGGGGGACCGACCCCGTCCGGCCCGTCCCGGACGGGTCGGATCAGTCGTGGAAGGCGGCGACCAGGTCGTCCAGCGGGTCGTCGTCCACGATCAGGACGGTGCGGTCCAGCCCGCTGGTGAAGGCCGAGGCGGCCGCGACGTGCGCCCGGGCGACCTCCAGAGTCTCGGCCGCCCGCGCCAGCTCCTCGACGACCCGGGCCTGCCGCGCCGCCGGGGTGTCCCCCTCGCCGTCCGGCAGGGCCACCTTGATCTGTTCCGCCGGGATCGCGGCGAGCCCGGCGGCGGCCTGCGCCAGCGCCTGCGGCAGGTGGAAGAGGATCGCGTGCAGCGCCGTCACCACGTCGTGCACGCTGGACGGGTCGGGGAAGGCCCCGATCCCAGGGGCCGTCCGGTGGTTCAGGACACGGATCTCCTCGCCCACGGCATTGGCGATCTCGTACGGGGTCCGGGCCGGGCCCGGTGCGCGGTCAGGGCTCATAGCGGACATGCTCACCTCCGTGCGGTACGGGCACGTACGGCGGGGCCGCACCGGGCCCCGACGACCACCCGTTGTGCGTAGCGGCCGGGCGGCTCAGTCCGCACGGCGGCCGCGGGGCCCGGGCCGGAACACCGGCAGCCGGCCGGAGACCTGGGGGAAGACCGGCGGCCGGCCGTTCCCGACGATCATCTGCTGGGCGGCGGCCCAACTGTCGGCGATCGCCACGGGCTGCCAGGTGCGGCCGTCCCACTCGACCACCAGGCGGGGGGCGTCGCGGTGGTCCGGGTGGCCGGGGCGGCCCGCCGGATCACCGATCGGGAAGGCGTCCCGGGTGCCGACCGCGTGCCTCAGGTCGGCGGGGCGGGCACAGCTGTCGGACAGGGGCTCTCGCTCGTCGGGCACGAACACCGGGACGTCCTTTCGGGGTCGGGCCGCCCGTGCGGCGGTCCTCCCGTCAGGCTAACCCGCCGTGCCTGACCGGGCACGTTGTGCAACGGAGGGCCCGGTGCGGCCGGCATCTGCGGCGCCGACGTTTCGGTGCGGGGCGGCCCGGCGTCTAGGCTCGGGGCATGGCGGAGGACGAGGGCCCGGTACGGGTGGACAGCTGGATCTGGTCGGTCCGGCTGCTGAAGACGCGCTCGATGGCCTCGGCGGCCTGCCGGGCCGGGCACGTGCGGGTGAACGACGAGCGGGCGAAGCCCGCGCAGACGGTGAAGCCCGGGGACGAGGTCCGGCTGCGGTACGACGGCCGGGAGCGGGTCGTCGTGGTCGCCAAACCGATCCGCAAGCGGGTCGGCGCCGAGATCGCGGCGCAGTGCTACGTCGACCACTCCCCGCCTCCGCCGCCGCGCGAGTTCGCCGTGCCGACGGCGCTGCGCGACCGCGGCACGGGCCGCCCCACCAAGCGCGACCGCCGGGAGATCGAGCGACTGCGCGGCTCCTGACGCCCAGCCGTTGACGTGCACCCGGCATCTGACGCAGGCTTCGGATCACATCGCCGAATGTGAGCGGGCGTCAGGAGCGTGGCCGGCGCCCGGGAGGGAGGGGCGCGCCGTGAGGCTGACGCTGTTCGGATACTGGCGTTCCCCCGAGAGCCCGGACCTGCCCGACCCCGCGGCCCTCGTGGACCCGGAGTGGGAGATGTGGGAACGCGCCGAGGTCGCCGACTACCTGGAGCACGGGCACGTCGCGCGCCAGTTCCTCGGCGTCTCCAGATGCCGGATCTGCGGCGAGGTCAACGGCTCGGCCGAGTTCACCGACGGCGAGTACCTGTGGCCATCCGGCCTCGCGCACTACGTGCGGGAGCACGCCGTCCGGCTGCCCGAGCGGATCACCGCGCACATCCTGCGGCGCACCGCGGAGTGGGAGGAGGTCGAGGTCGACGCCTCGTGGTGGCACGAGCGGGCCTACGCCCCGGCCCCGCACGGAGAACCGCTGACCACGGCCGGGCCCAGGAGCTGACTCCGCGGCGCTCCGGCATGCCGCTCGGGGCGCGAGGTGTGCCCGTACGTCCCCGCGAGGACCGGTCCTGAGGGTGCGGGCCGCTGGGCGGCGTGAGCTTTCAGGGCTGCTCACGCCGTGTCCCAGCGGTTCCGCGGCCGCGCCGGTGCGTGGGCGAGGCCGATCGGGGGCCCGGCATCGGCCGGGGCGGGGGCCCGGTGCCCGGGGTCAGTCGCGGGCTGCGGGCGCCGGGGCGAGGCCGGTGCAGGCGCGCAGCCGGTCGCGGCGGTGCTCGGCGGCGGTGGCGGCGGCGCCGGACTGCGGCACCGGGACGCCGCGCTTGTCGATGTGCGCGGGTGTGAACCGCTCGCCCACGGTGCGGCCGTCCCCGCTCAGCGTGAGCGTGGTGACGCCGGTCTCGTCGGAGTCGGTGTAGTTCGAGGTGCCGTACCAGAGGAAGTTGCCGAAGCCGTACGCCACGTAGGTGTCACCGAGCATGCCGGAGCCCAGCATGGTGTGCGCGTGGGTGCCGACCACCGCGGTGGCGCCCGCGGCGGAGAGCTTGCGGGCGAGGTCGGTCTGGGCGCCGGTCGGGCAGGTGTGGCCCTCCTCGCCCCAGTGCAGGTAGACCAGGACGACCGGGGCCTGGCGCTTGGCCTCGGTGACGGCCCGCAGCAGCGCGGCCGGGTCGAGGGCGGAGGCGATCCCCGCCTTGGCCGAACCGGCGCGCCACTTCTGGTTGGTGAGGTCCTGCACCTGGCTGGCCGCGAGCACCGCGACCTTCACGCCCTTCACGGTGGTCACGTACGGGGCGTACGCCTCCTGGGCGTTGCGGCCGAAGCCGACCACCGGGATCGGCGAGGAGGCCTTCGCGGCGAGCGTGTCGGCGAGGCCGTCGGCGCCGAAGTCCACGGCGTGGTTGTTGGCCAGCGAGACCACGTCCACCCCTGCGTCGCGCAGCGTCTGCAGCGCCTTGGGGCTGGTCCGGAAGGTGTAGGTCTTCGGCTCGGGCGCGCCGCGGCCGGTGATCGCCGTCTCCAGGTTGAGCACCGCCAGGTCCGCGGCGGCGAGCGTGCGGGAGATCGGGCCGAGCGCGGTGTCCGGGCCGCCGGCGAGGCGGGAGGCCGTCCGGCCCTCGAAGTGGACGTCGCCGGCGAAGGCGACGGTGACGGTGCCGCCCGCGGCGGCCGCCGGGGCGCCGCCCGCTGCGGCGGAACCCGAGGCGGCGGGCGCGGCCGCGGTGGTGCCCGCGGCCGTGGCGCGGTCGGCGGCCGGGCCGGACTGGCTGCCGCAGGACGTCAGGCAGGCCAGGCCCAGCACAAGCGCAGCAGCAGGCGCGGCACGGCGCACGACAATCCCCCCGGTCATCGAACTGTACGCGCCAACTCTACGACACGATCCGCACAATCATCCGCATGATCCCCATAACTCGCCCACATATGTGGAGGGTTGGATTCCGCATGAGCCTGACAGCCGGTCAGGAGGACCCGCGGACCACCAGTTCCGGCTCGAAGATCACCGAGGTGGCGCCCCGGCCGGGGCGGGCCAGCACGTCGAGCAGGATGCGGGCCATCTCGGCCGCCATCTCCTCCACCGGCTGCCGGACGGTGGTGAGCGGCGGCCGGCCGGCGGTGGCCGCGCTGCTGTCGTCGAAGCCGACCACCGCGACGTCCTCGGGCACCCGCAGGCCGTGGTCCCGCAGCACCGCGACGGCGCCCTGCGCCATCAGGTCGTTGGCGGCGAACACCCCGTCGAGGTCCGGGTGTTCGACGAGCAGCCGGGTCATCGCCCGCTCGCCGCCGGCCTGGGTGAAGTCCGCCTCGGCGTGCGGCAGGTACGGCATGCCGTGGCGGGCCATCGCCTCGTGGAAGCCCTCCAGCCGGTCGCGGGCGGCGCGCACCGCGGGCGGGCCGGCGATGGTCGCCACCCGGCGGCGGCCGCGGGCGTGCAGGTGGTCGGCGGCGAGCCGGGCGCCGTCCCGGTTGGCCAGGTCGACGCAGCTGACCGGCAGCGGGGCGGCCGGACGGCCGAACAGCACGGTGGGCACGCCGGCGGCCAGCAGCAGGCCGGGCATCGGGTCGTCGGCGTGGGTGGAGACCACCATCGCACCGTCGGCGTTGCCCTGCTTGAGGTAGGAGAGCGCCTGGTCGCGGGCGCCCGGGGCGTCGGCGAGCATCAGCACCGGATGGACGCCGTGCGGGCGCAGGCCGGTGAAGACGCCGCTGACCACCCGGCCGAAGAAGGGGTCGGTGAAGACCTGTGTCCGGGTCGCCTCCTCGTCCCGCTCGTCGGTGCCGCTGCCGGAGACGACCAGGGCGAGGGCGCCGGCCCGGCGGGTGACCAGCGAGCGGGCCGCACCGTTGGGCACGTAGCCGGTGCTGGCCACGGCCTGCCGGACGCTCTCCTGGATGGCCGGGTCGACGTTGCGGATGCCGTTGATCACGCGGGAGACGGTCGCACGGGAGACGCCGGCGACCCGGGCCACGTCCTCCAGGGTCGCGGAACGCTGGGCGGCCGGGCGGAGGGCTTCGCTCATGAGCCTTTTATAGCATGCGGGAGAGCGCTCTATCAGCCCGTTCCCGGGCGTTCACCAGCGCCGATTACCGGCCTCGGCCGGCCCGGGTGCAGGCCGTGCGCCCCCGCCCCTCCCCGGGGGAGCGGGGAGGGGCGGGGGCGACGGTCGGTCGGCGGGCGTCAGGGCAGGCGGTACTGCTCGTTCAGCGCCGCACCGCGCCCGGGCTGGGTCTCGTCGTAGCCGCGGGCGTTGCACTGGAGGCCACCGACGATGCAGTGGTCCACCAGGGCCGCCAGGGTGGGCGCCTCCCACGCGTTGAAGAAGTCGTAGTGGAAGGAGTACCCCCGGCCGCTCGCCAGCCGCAGCTGCGAGAGGTCGCCGGAGGGCACCGGCCACGCCATCTTGAACTCGATCATCGGGAGCGCCACCGGGTGGGTGGAGGGGCAGACGCCGTTGACCGGGTAGGCCATGTGGCTCTTGTGGTCGGGGGTGTCCAGGTACAGGCCGTTCCAGCAACTGGGGGCCTGGTAGCGCAGGTTGACCGCGCCGCCGCCGGGGCAGGAGGTCGGCAGGTCGGTGTTGTGGTAGCTGTTGCCGCACTCCCAGCCCGCCACGTAGCCCGGGTTGGTGGCGAACTCCGTCTGGGTCGCGGACGGGCTGCCGACGACGAACCGCAGACCCGGCGGGAACGGCCGCACCGAGGTGTAGTCGGTCACCCCCGTCTTGTAGTAGATGGTCTGCAGGCCGACCGGGTTGACCTCCGTGGCGCCGTTGTACATGGTCGGCATCCAGTAGGCGGACTTGTCACCGGGGGCGAGGCAGCTGGTGCCGCCCGCCGCCAGCGAGGCCGGGGTGGAGGTCGCCGTGGTTGTGGTGTTGCCCATGAAGGTGTGCATGTGCGAGGCGCCGGCCAGCCCGGGGAAGACGATCGGGTCGTCCGGCAGGTTGCGCGTCGGCGAGCAGTTCGCCTGGAACTCGTGGAAGTAGGTGTGCGGCGGGTTGGCCGTGGACGGCGTCACCCCGGTCACCTGCGGGTTCGCCAGGACGTAGCCCGTCTGCGGGGTGGTGACGGTGCCGTACACCTTGAACTCGTACAGCGAGTAGCCGTACTGGGTGGCCCGCTGGGTGGCGTTGAGCCGGACGTACCGGCCGGTGCCGTTGACGTTCAGCGACTGCACGCCGCCGGCCGAGGTGGTGGTCGAGTAGATCGTCGACCAGGTGGCGGCGTCGGACGAGGTCTGCAGCTGGTAGGCGGTGGCGTACGCCGCCTCCCAGCTGAGTTCGACCTTGCTGACCGTCGCCGGACCGCCGAGGTCGATCTGGATCCACTGCGGGTCGCTCCAGTTCGAGGCCCACCGGCTGGTCGGGTCGCCGTCGACGACGGCTCCGGCCGGGAAGTTCGGGCTCTCGATGGACGAGGCGGTGACCGGCTTGGACTGCGAGATCAGTCCGTCGGCGGCGACGGCCTGGCGGGCGGTGCCGCCGATGCCCGCGAGGGCGAGCAGCGCGGCGAACGCGACGGCGAACGCCGTCCGGCGCGGCCTGCCCCGGGACAGGAAACGGGGTCGCATCGGACCTCCATTCGAACGGATGGGTGGGGGTTGCCCCGGGACGCGCCCGGTGGGGCGTGGCGCGTCCCGGGAGTCTGGGGCCGGACACGGGTGTCCGGGTCGGGGCTCCGGGTCAGGCGTAGACGCCGAACTCGTACAGCGAGTCGCCGTAGGCGGTGCCGCGCTGGGTGATGTTCACCCGTACGTAGCGGCCGCTGCCGTTCACGTCGACGTCGTCGACGCCGCCGGTGCCGCTCGTCGTCGACCAGGCGGTCGCCCAGTTGGTGCCGTCGGTCGAGGTCTGGATCTGGAAGGCCTTGCCGTAGGCGCCCTCCCAGCCCAGCTGGACGTGCCTGAAGGACTTCACCGCGCCCAGGTCGACCTGGATCCACTGCGGGTCGGCCCACTCGCTGGCCCAGCGGGTGTTCCAGTTGCCGTCGGTGGCGTTGGACGCCGGGTAGGGCGCGCCGTTGCCCTGGGCCTGGAAGGTGGAGGCGGTGGCGGGCCGGCCGAGCGCGATGTTCGTGCCGCTCGGGGTGGAAGCGACCACCCGGAAGGACTTGGTCTCGATGCCGACGTTGCCGTGGCCGTCGTAGGCGTAGACGTAGACCTTGTAGACACCGAGGCCCTTCGGGGCGACCGCGGTGAAGCGGCCGTCACCGGTCTGGGTGAAGGCGACCTGGCTGAAGCCGGTGCCGCCGCCCGCGTACTTGGCGCAGTAGTAGAGGTTGTAGCGGATCAGGTCGCCGTCGGGGTCGGTGGTGGCGGCGGTGATGTCGAAGGTGCCGCCGGCCGGGACGGTCGCGGTGTTGCTGAGCGACAGGTCCGAGACGACCGGCGGGGTGTTGCCACCGGCGTTCCCGCCGTAGTTCTTCGCGACCGAGTAGAAGGCGAGCCGCCGCCAGCCGGCGGGCACGGTGTTGTACCAGACGCCGCCGAAGTCGTTCTCGGTGCCGTAGTGGAAGACCGTAGCGCCGAGCGAGACGCCGGTGTGGCCGGTGATGCAGCCCCAGTTGGAGAGGTAGGCGTCGCGCTTCTTGACGTCGGTGGGCTCCAGCGGCACGCCGTTGGCGTCGTTCGGCACCTCCCACTCGCCGTCCTCGCCGGACTCGGTGATGATGTACGGCTTGGTGTAACCGCCGCTGATCCAGTCGTTCTTGACGTTGCAGACCGCGCCGTAGGAGTTCACCGCGAGCAGGTCGAGGCTGGGCGAGTAGTCCCTGTAGTACTTCCATGCGGCGGTGTACGCGTCGGTGGAGGTCACCGGGTGGTTGGGGTCGATGGCGTGGATCGCCTGGGTGACCCGCTCGACGTACTTGGCGTAGGCGACGCGCTGCTGCTCGACGGTGGTGCCGTTGTAGGTGTGGTCCTGGGTGGTGAGGATGACCTCGTTGCCGACGTCCCAGAGCAGCACGCCGGGGTGGTTCCGGTAGGTGGTCACCCACTGCTTGATCTGGTCGAGCGTCGAGTCCATGTAGGCGGTGTCGTTGACGTAGTCGGCGCCCTGGTTCAGCCAGAAGCCGTTGACCACCTTGAGGCCGTGCGCGGCGGCGGTGTCCAGCAGCGGCTTGCTGCCGGCGTCGGTGCCCCAGGTACGCAGGGTGTTGACGCCCATCGCCTTGAGCTCGCGGATGTGCGCCTCGGCGGTGGAGTTGGCCGGGCCCCAGGTGATGCCCTTGAGCTGGTACGGCCGGCCGTCCACCTGCAGCTGCCAGTTGCCCTGCGAGCCGGTCACCTTGACGGTGGACGGCGCGGTGGGCACGGCCGGGTCGGTGAGCGGGGCGGGGGCGGTGCCGGTGGCGACCTGGACGGTGACCTTGTCGATGCTCAGGGTGCCGCCGGAGGTGGTGGCGTCGGTCGGGGTGGTGCAGTTGCAGACCGCGTCGGGGAAGCCGCCGCCGATGCCGAGGTTGAACACCAGGTAGAAGCCGTGGTGCACGGCCGCGTCCCAGGTGGCGACGCCGACCTGCGACTCGTTGACCTGCCAGACCTGGCGGCCGTCGAGGTACCAGCGGATCTGCTCGTCGGAGGTGGTGCGGTCGATGATCTGCGAGTACGTGTGGTAGCCGGTCTGGCAGCCGGTGCAGGAGGCCAGGCCGCTGGTCATGCCGTTGTACTCGTTGCAGTTGCCGCCGGGGGCCGTGCCGCAGTGCAGGGTGGTGGAGAGCTGGCTGCGGCCGTTGACGTTCTCCAGGATGTCGCTCTCGCCCGCGCCGGGCCAGACGGTGGAGTTGCCGCGGTTGGCGGCGCCCATCGCCCGGACCGACGGCCAGTAGCCGAGGCCGTTGGCCACGTCGGGCTGCTTGACGGTGGTGGAGATCTGCAGCTGGCCGCCGGCCGGCGCGGCGAAGTCGGTGCGCTTGGACTCGACCCGGCCCGAGGTCCAGGCCGAACCGTTCTTCAGCGCGGTCAGGTTGAGCGCGCCGCTGCCGTTCAGGCCGACGTTGGCCGGGGCGTTGGTGGCCGTCTGCACCTCGCCGGTGCCCCAGTTGGCCGGCCCGCCGGGGTACGCGGTGCCGGTGTCGACGATCCAGTCGTTGCCGTTGGGCGCGGTGCCGGCGCCGCCGGTGAAGTCCTCGTTGAAGACGGTCGTCCAGTTGCCCGGCGGCGGCGTGGTCGGCGGGGTGGTGGGCGGATCGGTCGGCGGGGTGCTGCCGCCTCCGGTGCGGACCTGGAACTCCCAGAGCGAGTAGCCGTATCCGGTGCCGCGCTGGGTGCCGTACATCCGCACGTAGCGGCCGCTGCCGGAGACGTTCAGCGTCTCCGTGCCGCCCGCACCGGTGGTGGTGCCGGTGCTGCCGTCCACCGCGTTGGCGGCCGCGGTGCCGTAGTTCTCCTCGCTGGAGGCGGTGACCGGGCGGCCCTGGGCGGCGTTCGCGGTGCCGCAGCTGCCGGTGGGGGTGCCGCCGCCGGGGGTGCCGTAGACCTGGAACTCCCAGAGGGAGTAGCCGTATCCGGTGCCGCGCTGGGTGCCGTACATCCGCACGTAGCGGCCGCTGCCGGAGACGTTCAGCGTCTCCGTGCCGCCCGCACCGGTGGTGGCCGAGGTCGACCTGGATCCACTGCGGGTCGGTGTTGGCCGAGGACCAGCGGGTGCCGGTGCTGCCGTCCACCGCGTTGGCGGCCGCGGTGCCGTAGTTCTCCTCGCTGGAGGCGGTGACCGGGCGGCCCTGGGAGAGCAGCGAGGCGGCCGCCTGCGCCCGCCCGGCGGGCAGGAACAGCAGCAGTCCGGCGACCAGGGCGCCGGCGACGAGCCCGGCCAGGGCGCGCCAGGGTGGTGCGGAGTGCGGTGTGGGGGCCGCCGCACGGGCGGGTGGAGCGAGCATGGGGAACTCTCCTGACGAGACGGGTGGGGGAGGACGGCACGCGTCGGCCGATTCCTGGGAGAGCGCTCTCGCAGTCATGGGAATGGTTGCCGCGATGTTTCCGTCATGTCAAGCCCCTTGCAGCAGCCGGACCCTCGCCGATCGTGCTTTCAAATCGGCAGGTGCGCAAAGCTTTTGAGTGCAGCCCCTTGACGGCGGGGCTGTTCCGGGGCCAGGCTCCGTCCGACGGGAGAGCGCTCTCCCATCTGATCCGATGGACGCCCGCACGTCCATCCGGTGGAGCGCTCTCCCGCGCCCCCCGTACATCCGCCCCACGCCGAATCCCCGCAAGGAGCCCACCCATGCCCACCGCCCGCACCGGCCGGAGATCCGCTGCGGCGGCCGCCTCCGCCGCGCTCGCCGTCGCCCTGCTCGCCGGCGGCTGCTCCAGCAGCGGCCCGGCCGCCGAGGACGCCGCCGACGCCAAGATCACGCTGACCGTGAACCTGTTCTCCGAGTTCGGCTACGCGGACCTCTACAAGCAGTACGAGCAGCTGCACCCCAACATCACCGTCAAGGAGAACCGCGCCGACCTCGGCGCCCACCACCAGAACCTGCGCGCCCACCTGCTGGCCGGCTCTGGCACCGCCGACATCGAGGCGATCGAGATCGGGCAGGTGGCCGGGTTCCAGCCGCAGGCCTCGAAGTTCGTCGACTTCCTGCAGTACGGCGTCAGCAAGGACCAGTGGGTGCCCTCGAAGACCGCCCCGGCCTCCAGCGCCGACGGCAAGGCGCTCTTCGGCCTCGGCACCGACATGGGCGGCATGGCCCTCTGCTACCGCACCGACCTGTTCAAGGCCGCCGGCCTGCCGACCGACCGCGACCAGGTCTCCGCGCTGCTCGCCGACTGGCCCGCCTACACCGCCGCCGGCAAGCAGTTCCTCGCCAAGAGCCCCACCAAGGGCGCCAAGTGGTTCGACAGCGCGGGCAACCTGTTCAGCTCGATCGTCGCGCAGGCGCCGACCGGCTTCTACGACGCCTCGGGCAAGCCCGTCGTCCAGGAGAACCCGGCCGTCAAGCAGGCCTTCGACCTGGTCGCCGGTGCGATCAAGGACGGGCAGTCCGCGGGCATCCAGGCCTTCACCCCCGCCTGGGACACCGGCTTCCAGAAGAGCCAGTTCGCCACCGTCGCCTGCCCCGCCTGGATGAGCTACGAGTTCAAGGCCAACCCGCCGACCGACGGCGGCAGCTGGGACATCGCCCGGATCCCGGGCGGCGGCGGCAACTGGGGCGGCTCGTACCTGACGGTGCCCAAGGCCGGCAAGCACACCAAGGCCGCCGTCGAGCTGGCGAAGTGGCTCACCGCCCCCGAGCAGGAGTCCTGGCTGTTCAAGAACAAGGGCTACTTCCCGTCCGACCAGGCGCTCTGGAGCCAGCCCGACATCGCCGGGTTCACCGACCCGCTGTTCAACAACGCGCCCACCGGCAAGATCTTCTCCCAGTCCGCCAAGGACCTGCAGCCGCAGCCGCTCGGCGCGCACGGCGCCGAGATCGGCACCGCCATCGGCAACGCCCTCACCTCCATCGAGCAGGGCAAGGCCGACCCGGGCACCGCCTGGCAGAAGGCCCTCGCCGACGTCGCCAACATCACCGGCTGACACGCCCCCTCCCGGGCCGCCGTAACCCGCTCTCCAGGGCCACGGACGCACCGCGAGGAGCACACCCCCCGATCCCGCGGTGCCGGCGCGGACCTGACCCCGCCGGCACCGCGGCCCACCCGCAAGGAGCCCCCGCCATGGCCGCGACCGTGTCCGCCGACACGCCGCTGCGCCCCGCCCGCGCCCCGGCCGCCCGCTGGAGCCGGATCGAGCGCCGCACCTCCCCCTACCTGTACGTCGCCCCGTTCTTCCTGGTGTTCGCGGTGTTCGGGCTCTTCCCGATGCTCTACACCGGCTACGTCTCGATGACCGGCTGGCGGGCCGACCGGCCCGGCACCGAGAGCAGCTGGGTCGGCCTGGAGAACTACCGCCGACTGCTGGACGACCCGTTCTTCTGGAACGCGCTGAAGAACACCCTGGGCATCGGGGTGCTCTCCACCGTGCCGCAACTGCTGTTCGCGCTCGGCCTCGCGCACCTGCTGAACTACCGGATCCGCGGCCGCACGTTCTTCCGGCTCGGGGTGCTGCTGCCCAACGTCACCTCGGTCGCCGCCGTCACCCTCATCTTCGTCCAGCTCTTCGGCCGGGACTTCGGCCTGGTCAACTGGGCGCTCGGGCTGTTCGGGGTGGACCGGATCGACTGGCAGGCCGGCACGCTCTCCTCCTGGACGGCCATCTCCGCGATCGTGACCTGGCGCTGGACGGGCTACAACGCGCTGATCTACCTGGCCGCCATGCAGTCCGTGCCCTTCGAGCTGTACGAGGCCGCGGCGATCGACGGGGCGAGCCGCTGGCGGCAGTTCCGGTCGATCACGATCCCGATGCTGCGGCCGACGATCCTGTTCACCGTCATCGTCTCCACCATCGGCGCCCTGCAGCTGTTCGGCGAGCCGATGCTCTTCGGCCAGCAGCAGGACCCGACCACCGGCGGCTCCCAGCACCAGTTCCAGACCCTGGCGCTCTACTCGTACAACCAGTTCTGGGGCCGCTTCAAGTACGGCTACGGGGCGGCGGTGTCCTGGGCGATGTTCCTGCTCATCGTCGTCGTGGTGGCCGCCAACCTGCTCGCCGCCCGCCGGATGAAGGGGGCCGACGCCTCGTGAGCCGCAACCGCCAACTCTCCGCCGGCAAGGGCGTGTACGCCACCCTCGCGGTCGGCGTGGTGCTGTCCGTCTTCCCGCTGTACTGGACGGTCGTCGCCGCCTCCCGGAACAACACCGACGTCCACCGGGTGCCGCCCGTGCTGCTGCCCGGCGGCAACCTGCTGCACAACATCGGCGAGGCCTTCCGGCAGACCGACATGGGCCTCGCGCTGCTCAACTCGCTGGTCGTCTCCTCGACCGTCACCGCCTGCGTGGTGCTGACGAGTTCACTGGCCGGCTTCGCCTTCGCCAAGCTGCCCTTCCGCGGCCGGAACCCGCTGCTCGCCTCGGTGGTGGCCACCATGATGGTGCCGACCCAGCTCGGCATCATCCCGCTGTACATCATGATGGCCAACTGGTTCCACTGGGCCGACCACCTGCAGGCACTGATCGTGCCGGCCGTCGCCAACGCCTTCGGCGTGTTCTTCCTGCGCCAGTACCTCGTCACCGCCCTGCCCGACGAACTCCTCGACGCCGCCCGGATGGACGGCTGTACCACCCGCGGCCTGTACTGGCACGTCGCGCTGCCCGCCGCCCGGCCCGCGATGGCGGTGCTCGGCATGCTGACCTTCATGGCCACCTGGAACGACTTCTACTGGCCCAAGGTCGTCATGACCCAGCAGAACCCGACCATCCAGCTCACCCTCTCCGAGCTGGCCAGCGGCTACATCAAGGACTACTCGCTCGTCCTCACCGGCGCCCTGGTCGCCAGTCTGCCGGTGATCGCCGCCTTCCTCCTGATGGGACGCCAGATCATCGACGGCATCATGCAGGGGGCGGTGAAGAGTTGACCGCCATCGACACCTCCGGCCGCTCCCCCGGCTCCCCCGCCCCCGACTCCCCCGGCGCCACCGACACCGTCGGACCCGAGGTCCTCGACATCGCGCGCAAGGCCCGCCTGGTCTCCGGCGGCGGCACCTTCCGCACCAGCGCCGAACCGGCCCTCGGGCTGCGGCCGATCGTCACCTCGGACGGCCCGATCGGCGTCCGCGGCGAACGCTGGGACGAGACCGACACCGCCCTCGCCCTGCCCTCCCCCACCGCGATGGCCGCCAGCTGGGACGAGGAGCTCGTCGAGCGGCTGGGCGCACTGCTCGCCGCCGAGGCCCGCCGCAAGGGCGTCGACGTGCTGCTCGCACCGACCCTCAACCTGCACCGCTCGCCGTACGCCGGCCGGAACTTCGAGTGCTTCGCCGAGGACCCGCTGCTCACCGGCCGGATCGGCGCCGCGTACGTCCGCGGGGTCCAGGACGGCGGGGTCGCCGCCACCGCCAAGCACTACGTCGGCAACGAGTCCGAGACCGAGCGGCTCACCCTGGACGCCGCGATCGACGAACGCACCCTGCGCGAGGTCTACCTCGCCCCCTTCGAGGCCGCCGTCCGGGCCGGGGTGTGGGCGGTGATGTCGGCGTACAACGGCGTCAACGGCCTTTCCATGAGCGAGAGTCCGCTGCTGGCGGAGCCGCTCAAGGGCGAGTGGGGCTTCGACGGCCTGGTGGTCTCCGACTGGGGGGCCGTCCGCAGCACGGAGACCACCGGGGCGGCCGCCGTCGACCTCGCCATGCCCGGGCCCAACGAGCACTGGGGCGAGCGCCTCGCCGAGGCCGTCCGATCCGGCCGGGTGCCGGCCGCGGCGCTGGACGACAAGGTGCGCCGGCTGCTCCGGCTGGCCCGGCGGGTCGGCGCCCTGGACGGCGCCCCCGCCCGGCCCCCGGTCACGGCCCGCCCGGAGCGGGACCGCGCGCTGCTGCGCCGGGCCGCGGCCGCCGGGGCCGTACTGCTGACCAACCGCGGCGGGCTGCTGCCGCTGGACCCGGCCCGGGTGCGCCGGATCGCCGTGCTCGGGCCCGGCGCGGCCGCCGCGCGGATCCAGGGCGGCGGCAGCGCCTCGGTCTACCCGGCCGCGGTGGTGTCGCCGCTGGACGGCATCCGGGCCGCCCTCCCGCCCGGCGTCGAGGTCGTCCACGCGCCCGGCGTCCGGACCTCGGTGCGCCCGACCCCGGTCGCCGCCGGCGACTGCCGCAACCCGGCGACCGGCCGGCCGGGCGTCCACGTCCGCTTCCTGGACGCCGCCGGGCAGGTGCTGCACACCGAGGACCGGCCGAGCGGACGCTCCTTCGAGGTCGACGAGTCGGTCGACCTCGCCGCCCTGCACAGCGTCGAACTGCGGACGGTGCTGCGGGTCGCCACCGCCGGACGCTGGCGGCTCGGGGTGGTCGGGCTCGGCGCCGTCCGGCTGCGGGTGGACGGCCGGACGGTGCTCGACTGCTACGCGGCGCCGGAGTCCGACGACCCGACGTACCTGCACGTCACGCCGGCGTTCCGGCAGGCCGAGGTGGAGCTCGCGGCCGGGCGGGAGACCGAGGTCGCGGCCCGGCGGATCGTCGAACCCGGTCACGGCCGGGTGGTCGCACTGACCGCGGACGCCCCCGCCGGCACCCCGGAGGAGGAGCTCGCCGCGGCCGTCGAACTCGCCCGCGGTGCCGACGCCGTGATCGTCGTGGTCGGCACCTCCGAGCAGCACGAGAGCGAGGGATTCGACCGCAGCACCCTCGACCTGCCCGGCGGGCAGAACGCCCTGGTCTCCGCGGTGGCGGCGGCCAACCCGGCCACGGTCGCGGTGGTCAACTCCGGCGGGCCGGTGCTGATGCCGTGGCGCGGCGAGGCCGCGGCGGTGCTGCTCGGCTGGTTCCCCGGCCAGGAGGGCGGCGACGGACTGGCCGACGTGCTCTTCGGCCGGGCCGAACCGGGCGGGCGGCTGCCCACCACCTGGCCGGCCACCGGCGCCGGACCCGCCGTTCCCGGCACCCACCCGCAGGACGGCGTGCTCGCCTACCGCGAGGGCCTGCACCTCGGCCACCGCGGCTGGCTGAGGGCCGGCGCCGAGCCCGCGTACTGGTTCGGCCACGGGCTGGGCTACGGGCAGTGGGAGTACCTCGCGGTGGAGGTGCCGCAGCACGTCGCACCGGGCGCCGGGTTCACCGTCCGGACGGTGCTGCGCAACACCGGCCGGCGGGCCTCGCGCGAAGTGGTGCAGGTGTACCTGGCCAGGCCCGGCAGTGCCGTGGATCGGCCGGTGCGTTGGCTGGCCGGGTTCGCGTCCGTCCGGGCCGAGCCCGGGCAGCGGGTGGAGGCCCGGATCGAGGTCGCACCGCGGGCGCTCGCCCACTGGTCGGTCGAGGAGCGCCGCTGGCTGGCCGAGAAGGGCGTGTTCACGGTGCTGGTCGGGCCGTCCTGCGGCGAGGTGCCGCTGTCCGCGGCCGTGGAGGTCCTCGCCGCCGACGGGTGAGTGCTCCGGCGGTGACCGGTGGGCGGACGGGGGTCCTGGCCGCCGGTCACCGCCGGTTAGGCTGACCGGCGATCGGAGAGCGTTTGCCGTGGTGTCCCCCGGGCGCCACCAGGCCCGTGCCGCGCCTCCCGAGCCGTACCGCCGACCCTGGGAGCAGCAGCATGGAGCCCGCCGCCGACCGTCCGATCCGCTGGGGCGTCCTCGCGACCGGTGGCATCGCCGTCTCCTTCACCGAGGACCTGCTGCAGGTGGAGGGCGCCGAACTGCTGGCGGTGGCCTCCCGTTCCGAGCAGGGCGCCCGTGCCTTCGCCGACCGCTTCGGCGTGCCCCGCGCGTACGGGAGCTGGCGGGAGCTGGCGGCCGACCCGGACGTGGACGTGGTGTACGTGGCCACCCCGCACGCCCACCACCACAGCGCCACGTCGCTGCTGCTGGACGCCGGCAGGTCGGTGCTCTGCGAGAAGCCGTTCACGCTGAGCGCCCCGCAGACGGAGGAGCTGGTCGCGACCGCGCGCAAGCGCGGGCTCTTCCTGATGGAGGCGATGTGGACGTACCTCGACCCGACGGTGCGCCGGATCACCGAGCTGGTCGCGGACGGCGCGATCGGCGAGGTCCGGTCGGTGCACGCGGACTTCGCCTTCCCCGCCGAGTTCGACCCGGCGCACCGGCTCTGGGACCCGGCCCTCGGCGGCGGCGCCCTGCTCGACCTCGGCGTCTACCCGGTGGCCTTCGCCCAACTGCTGCTCGGCGCACCCGAGTCGGTGCACGCCTGGGCGCAGCTCACCCCGCAGGGCGTGGACGCCAACACCGCGATCGTGCTCGGCCACCCGGGCGGGGCCACCGCGCTGCTGGGCTGCTCGCTGACGGCGCAGAGCGCGCAGCGGGCGAGCGTCCAGGGGTCGGCCGGCCGGATCGAGATCGAGCGCGACTTCTTCCATCCGGACGGCTTCGTGCTGCACCGCGACGGCCGCGAGCCCGAGGAGTTCCGGGCGGCGCCGCGGCAGGGCCACGGGTACGGGTGGGAGGCCGCGGAGGTCGTCCGCTGCCTGCGGGCCGGACTGACCGAGTCGCCCTTGGTGCCACTGGACGGTTCGATCGCGGTGATGCGTACGCTGGACGCGGTCCGGGACCGGATCGGGGTGCGTTACCCCGGCGAGTGAGCCCCGGCCAGGAGGGGGCTGCCGTGGAACTGCTGCCGACCGCGGAGTTCGTCCGGACGCTTCCGCACGGCACGGTGTTCGCCGCCGCCCATCTCACCGACGCGGACGGGCATCCGCTGATGCTGCGGTCGGTCTACGACCCCGAGTTGTGGCAGCTGCCGGGCGGGAACCTGGACTTCGGCGAGGACCCGTGGGGGTGCGCGAGGCGGGAGACCTGGGAGGAGACCGGCCTGGTGCTGCCGGAGGAGCCGGGCCGGCTGCTCACGGTGATGTTCGCGCCGCCGGTCGGCGAGCTGCCGTTCAAGATCGGTTTCGTCTTCGACGGCGGGGCGCTGGACGCCGACCGGCTCGCGGCCGTCCGCACCGACCCGGCGGAGCACACCGGCTTCCGGGTGCTGCCGATGGCGGACTGGGCGGCCGAACTCACGCCGCGGCGGATGCGCTTCCTGGAGTCGGTGGACCGGGCGCGGCGCACCGGGCAGGCGGACTACCTCTACCTGGGGCCGATGGGCGGCACCAAGTGAGGCTGCCCGTCCAGGTGCACCGGGCGCGGCTCGGTGCGCAGGAGTTCCGGGTGGTCCGGCCGCGCGGCGCGGTGGAGCGGGCGGTGCTGGTCGACCGGGACGACGTCCTGGAGGGCTGGTTCGACCGCGGGGCGGCGAGGACGATCGGCGGGCTGTGGCTGTTGGCGGCGCGCTCGCCGCGGTCGCTGGTCCACGTGCCGATCCGGGGCAACCGGCTGCCGGGGGCGTTCGTGCCTGCGGCGGCCGGGAACGAGCGGCTGGACCTGGTGCTGCTGCACCACTCGCTGCAGTTCGCGCCCTCGCGGTGGAAGGAGTTGCGGGCCCGGCTCGGTGCCGGGGCGCCCGGGACGGCGGACCTGCCGGAGGCGGAGGGGGCCGCGGCGCAGGTGCCGGACGCCGCGCTGGAGGAGCGCCACCACCGGGAGTTCCGGGACCGCTTCCACCAGCAGGTGGCGGCCGGGACGCTGTTCATGACCGGCAGTGCGCGGGCCTTCCGGGAGACCGCGGACCGCTTCCTGGACGTGGCCCAGCACGGCCCCGCGCACGTCCGCGCCCACCCCGCCTCCCCGCACTACTGCGCCGAGATCCACTACCTGGAGGGGCTCATCGCCGACGGCCGCGGCCTGCACCTCGAGTACTGCGAGGACTGGGCGGCCTGACGTACCGTCGGCGGCCCGAAAGGGAGTGCGCGGGCGGGCCGCCGTCAGGCGTCGCGGAGGATGCGGCGGGCGGTGGCCGGGCTGAGGCGGTTGATCGCCAGGAGGGCACGGGAGGCGCCGATCGGGACGGTGCGGCGGCCGGTGCGCAGGCCACGCAGGATCGCGTCGGCGGCCGCCTCCGGGGTGAGTTTGCGGGCCGGGCCCTCGCGGCCGGCGGTCATCGGGGTGTCCACCAGCGGCAGGACGACCTCCTGGACGCGGACGTGCGGGGTGGCGCTCTCGGCCTGGTAGCGCAGGGCGTCGAGCAGGGTGTGCAGGCCCGCCTTGGTGGCGCAGTAGACGGGTGCGCTGCGCTTCGGGGCGTAGCCGAGTCCGGAGCCGACCGCGACGAAGGCGGCCGCGGGGCGGGCGGCGAGGTGCGGCCAGGCCGCGGCGGCGAGTTCGGCGACCGAGGTGAGGTTGACGGCGATCTCGTCGCGGATGCGTGCCAGCAGCTGCGGGTCCGGGCCGTCGGTGAGCGGGGTGGCGTACTGGACACCGGCGTTGGCGATCACCACGTCGAGTCCGCCGAGCCGGGCGGCGGCCTGCTCGACCATGCGGGCCGCCGCACCGGGTTCGGCCAGGTCGGCGGTGAAGGCGAGGTCGGTGCCGGGGGGCACGGTGCGGCCGCAGGTGGCGACGGTGGCGCCGCGGGCGGCCAGTGCGGCCGCGAGGGCCCGGCCGACTCCGCTGGTGCCGCCGGTGACGAGGATGCGCGTGGTGCTGAGGTCCATGGCCGCCATGCTGCCGCCGGGCCGTGACGCACCGCTTGTACGATCGCGCCATGTCCAACCGCCCCGTCGAACCCGGTCGCACCGCGCATCCGGCGATGACCGCGGCGGTGCTGGCCTCGCTGGGCGACCGGGCCGCCTCCGCGCGGACGGCCGAGCGGGTGGCGGAGCTGCTGGCGACGGGGCGGGCCGCGCCGGAGCGGCTGCACGCGGTGCTGGTGGGCACGTTGTGGACCTCCGCGGGCGGGCCCGGTCTGCAGGAGGCCGCGGACCGGCTGCTGGCGGTGTTCGGGACGCCGGAGCCGGCGGCGGGACCGGAGCAGTTGGCGGAGGCCGCCGGACGGCTGGAGGCCTGGCTGCACCTCGGGCACCGGACGCTGCTGCTGGCGGAGCGGGACGGACTGACGATCCGTCATGTCCCGTACCTGGGAAGCGCTCCGGCGGGGGCGGAGTCGCTGTTCGTCCGGGCGGTGCAGGGTGCTGCGGCTCGGGCCCGGGTGGGGCGGCGGGTCCGGGTGCGCGGTGGGAGCCGCGCGGCGGACTGGCGGCTGGAGTGGGACGGCGCGGAGCCGGCCGCGACGGCGGTGGAGCGGTTGCGGGCGGCGGTGCGGCGGGATCCGGCCGCCGGGTGGCGGCTGTCGGTGGCGGCGGGCGCGCTGCAGCTCTCGCCGCGGACGCTGCAGCGTGAACTGGCCCGCGGCGGGAGCACGTTCCGGGCGGAGGTGCTGGGTGTCCGGCTGGACGTGGCCGGGCAGTTGGTCCGCCGGACGGCCCTGCCGCTGGCCCAGGTCGCGGCCATGGCGGGCTTCACCGACCACGCCCACCTCACCCACCGCTTCACCGCCCGCTACGGCTGCACCCCGTCCGCCTTCCGACTCGCCCCTGAGCCGGACCTGACGGCGTTCGGGTGAGTGTGCCGCCGGGCGGGCGGTGGCGCGCCGGACTCAGCCGACCGGGCTGCTGTCGCGACCGGCCGGCCCGACGGCGCCGAGGGCTGCGGTGATCCTGCGCGCGATGTCCGCCAGGACGGGGGCGGGTCGAGCCTCGTGGACCCGGCCGGCTTCGAGGGCGAGGAGGACGGTGTCGCGGAAGTTGTCGGCCTCTGCGGGATCCTGCCGGTCGAGCAGCGCCATGGCTGCGGTGAGGGCCGGCAGCACCTGGTCGGCGAGTTCGGCCACGGACGTGCCGTGCAGGGCCACGCGCTTGCCCTTCGCGGCAAGGACGTGTCCGACCGGCCCGGTCGCGGAGGCCAGGGCGATCGATCCGGCGGCGGCGATCCTGTGGGGGGAGCCGGTGGCGCCGGCGGCGGCCATCAGCTCGACGGCACCGTACGCGGCGGTCCGCAGGGTGGTCCTGTCCTCGTCGGTCAGGGTGAGGGACATCGTGTGCTCCTTCGTCTCCGGCGGGGAAGTCCTGTACGACTGCCTGCCGGGTCGGTGTCAGTAGTCGACGGCCTGGTAGACGGTGGTCCAGAAGTCGTGGATGAGGTGGGCGGCGTTGGGGACGGACAGGCCGACCTGGGTGAGCAGGATCCCGGTGACCCCGTACTCCGGGTCGGCGTAGGTCGAGGTGCCGCTTCCGCCGTCCCAACCGAACTGTCCGACCGGCGCGTAGTCGCCGCGGTAGGTGCGCACCGCCATGCCGAGGCCCCAACCGCCGTGCTGTCCCTGGCCGAAGGACAGGTGCACGTTGTCGAGGGCCATGGCGGTGCGCGCGGCGTTCTGCTCGGGCGTGAGGCGGTTGGTCGTCATCAGGTCGACCGCGGGCCGGGACAGGATCCGCTCGCCCTCGTGGAGGCCGCCGTTCAGCAGCATCCGGAAGTAGGCGTGGTAGTCGTCGGCGGTGGAGACCAGGCCGCCACCGCCGCCCGGGAACGCCGGGGGCTTGCTCCAGCGTCCGTCCGTCGCCTCGTCCCACACCGTGAACCCGCCCGTCCGCGGGTCGGGGGCGTAGAGGGTGGGCAGGCGACCGGTCCTGTCGGCGGGCACGTGGAAGCCGGTGTCCGTCATACCCAGCGGGTCGAGGACGCGCTCGCGCAGGAAGGTCTCGAACGGCAGGCCGGTGACCCTGGCGACGAGCACGCCGAGCAGGTCGCTGCCGATGTGGTACTGCCAGCGCTCGCCCGGCTGGTGCATCAGCGGGAGCGTGCCGAGGCGGCGCATCCATTCGTCCGGCTCGGGCATCGGGGTCGGCAGGTCGGGGGTGAGCCCCTGCTCGAAGACGGCGTTCATGATCGGCGTGCCGAGCGACGTCATATCCATGCCGAGGCCGAAGGTGCAGGTGAGCACGTCCCGTACGGTGATCGGCCGGCGCGCCGGCACGGTGTCGTCCAGCGGGCCGTCGATCCGCTTCAGCACCTGCCGGTCGGCCAGCTCCGGCAGCCACTGCTCCACCGGGTCGTCCGGGCGCAGCCGGCACTCGTCCAGCAGGACCACGGCCGCAGCCATGGTGACCGGCTTGGAGGTGGAGGCCATCCGGAAGACCGTGTCCCGGCGCATCGGCGCGCCGCCGCCGTGGTGCATCGCCCCGAGCGCCTCGACGTGCGTCTCCTCGCCTCGGCTCACCAGCGCGACGACGCCGGGTATCCGCCCCGACTCGACGTGCCGCGCGAGCACGTCGCGCACCCTCTGCAGTCCCGTCTTCGAGAAGCCGGTCGTACGCGTTCCCATCACGGGTCTCCTTGCGTTCGGTGGTCGATCTGCGGCGCGCCGCGGGGGGACCGGCACCCGGCCGGGTCACGCCTCTCGGACACCGGCCCTCAGCCTGGCGGGCGCCCCTGGGGACGAACAACGGCGAAGTCGGCAAGGCTGCGTTGCCCGGCCGGTCATCGATGCGCGTTGTGTCAACGCAGCATTGACCGCTAGGTTCATGATCAGGAGGCGGCATGGAACTGCGCGACATCGAGATCTTCCTGGCGCTGGCCGAGGAACTGCACTTCGGGCGCACCGCCGAGCGGCTGCACATCACCCCGTCCCGGGTCAGCCATGCCATCAAGAAGCAGGAACGGCGCATCGGCGCGCCGCTGTTCGAACGCACCTCCCGCACCGTCCGCCTCACCGCGCTCGGCCAACAGCTGTGCGACGACCTGCTGCCCGCCCGGCTGCAGATCCAGCAGGCCATCGACCGGGCCGTCGCCGGGGCGCGCGGCATCACCGGTCCGCTGCGCGTCGGCTACTCGACTCCCTGGTGCGCCGATCTGGTCCTCCGCGCGGCCGAGGTCCTCCGCAGCCGGCACGCCGGGTGCACCGTGCAGATCCTCGAGATCCAGTTCGACGACCCGCTCGGCCCGCTGCGGCGCGGCGAGCTCGACGTGCAGGTGAGCGAGTTCCCCGTACGCGAGCCCGGCATCACCAGCGGACCCGTGCTGCTCTCCGAGCCGCGGGCGCTGATGGTCCCGGCCGGCCACGCGTTGGCCCGGCGCAGCAGCGTGTCACTGGAGGACCTGGCCGCCGCCCCGCTGATCACCCCGCGGGGCGCCTTCCCGAAATCCCTGCTGGACTTCCACCTGCCCACCCATACCCCGTCGGGGCGTCCCGTCCCCCGAGGACCCGTGTACACGTTCTGGCCCGAGACCACCGCCATGGTCGCCGCGGGTCTCGGCGTGTCGGTCGTGGCCGTGCGCGCCGCGCAGTACCACGACCGGCCCGGCATCACGTTCGTTCCCTTCCGTGACGGGCCGGCCCTCGACTACGGCGTGCTGTGGCCGAGCAACGGGCCGTCGGCCGCCGTCACCGCTCTCGTCGACCTGATGTGCGAACTCGCCGACGAGAAGCCCTGACCCGAGCCCGTCGCGTGATCCGCCGGACAGAACCCGACCGTCCGTCAGGCCGGTCGCTGCCGCACGGTCAGCTCGATGCGCCGCCGGGCCGCTCCGTGCGGAGCATGGAGAAGATCACCTGATCGTGCCACCGGCCGCCGCGCCACTGCGCGGAGCGCAGCACGCCCTCCCGGACGAAGCCCGCTTTCTCCAGGGCGCGCTGCTCGGCGAGGTTGGCGCAGTCCGTCCATGCCTGGAGCCGTTCGGCCCTGGTGTGGTCGAAGAGGTAGTCGGCCAGCAGCTGTTGGGCCCGGGTGCCCGTGCCGCGGCCGTGCGCGGCGGGCACCAGCCCGATCGCCAGGGTCCAGCAGGTGGAGGTGGCGGGCCGTCCCCACGTGCCGGCGAACCACTCGACCCGGCCCACCGTCCGGCCGGCCTCCGCGACGGAGAGCACGCCGCCGTCGGGGCCGAGCAGGCCGTTCTCCGCGAACTGCCGGCGCAGACCGGCCGGTGAGCCGAAGCCGAACCACTGGTACAAGCCTGTTCCCTCCGGCCCGTTGAACTCGCTCTCGAACAGGTCGAGATCGTCGGCGGTCACCGGGCGCAGGGTGATCTCCTCGGGCATGGAACGGCTCCTGATCCTCTCGGCCACGGGGTTCGACCCCGGGTGGCCGGCACGGGCAACGCCCCCGACTCTTCCACACGCGGGTCCGCGCCTCTCGTGACTGTCCCTCACAAGTCTTTCCATGGGCGGTCTTTACGAGAACTGTCCTGGACATGTAAAACAACGTACTCCGGCGGCACCCTCCCGCCGTGACCCCCTCTCAGGTTCAGCGCCAACGCTCCCCGGGCGCCGTGCACACCCCTCGCGGTGCCCGTACCTCCCCACACACCGAGGAGCACGATGCGCATTCCCCGCAGCACTGCCGTGGCCACCGCCGTCGCCGTCGTGGCGGGTGCACTGGTGTCCGTCGCCTCGCCGGCCGCGGGCGCGACCGACCGTCCGACCCCGGCGCCGCAGGCGGCCGCGGTGGCCCGGGCCGAGGCCGCGATGGCCTCGCACGCCGCCCAACTCGGCGTCACCGAAAGCCAGTCCAGCTCCGTCCGGGACGTCGTCACGGATGCCGACGGCAGCCGGCACGTCCGGTTCGACCGCAGCTACGCGGGTCTGCCGGTGCTCGGCGGCGACCTGGTGGTGCACCTGGGCCCGGACGGCTCTTACCGCGGCGCCGACCGGGCCGCGAGCACCGACCTGGCGGTGCCGTCGACCACGCCGTCCGTCCCGAAGGAGGCCGCGGCCGCGCAGGCGAACGGCGAGCTCGTCCGGGCCGTGCCCGGCCGGACCACCGTCCAGCAGGGCGCGCAGCCGCAGTTGGTGGTGGACGCCCGGTCGGGGAAGCCGCGGCTGGCCTGGCAGACCACCGCCGCCGGCACCGACTACCTGGGCAACCCGGTGGCGCGGACGGTGCTGACCGACGCCCGGACGGGCGCCCGGATCGACGCCTGGGACGGCCTGGAGACGGCGGCCGGCGACGGCGCCTCGCTGTACAGCGGGACGGTGCCGCTGGAGACGACCGCCTCCGGCAGCACCTTCCAGCTGAAGGACCCGACCCGCGGCAACACCTACACCGGCGACGCCGCCAACAAGACCGACCTGTGCTTCGGTTCGATCTGCTTCAGCCGGGCGCCCGCCACGCTCTTCACCGACGCGGACAACCACTGGGGCACCGGCGCCAACGCCGACCGGTCGACCGCCGCCGTCGACGCGCAGTACGGCACCAACACCACCTGGGACTACTACAAGAACGTGCACGGCCGCTCCGGCATCGCCGGCGACGGCAAGGGCTCGTACAACCGGGTGCACTACGGCAGCAACTACAACAACGCCTTCTGGCAGGACAGTTGCTTCTGCATGACGTACGGCGACGGCGACGGCTCGACCTTCGGCCCGCTGGTGTCGCTGGACGTGGCCGGGCACGAGATGTCCCACGGCGTGACCTCGCGCAGTGCGAAGCTCAACTACTCGGGCGAGTCCGGCGGGTTGAACGAGGCGACCTCGGACATCATGGGCACGCTGGTCGAGTGGTACGCGGCCAACGCGTCCGACCCGGGCGACTACCTGATCGGCGAGGAGATCGTGCAGCCCGGCTTCGGCAAGCCCGCGCTGCGCTTCATGGACAAGCCCTCCAGGGACACCAAGTCGGCGGACTGCTGGAGTTCGAGCGTCGGCAACCTGGACGTGCACTACTCCTCGGGCGTGGCCAACCACTTCGCCTACCTGCTGGCCGAGGGCAGCGGGGCCAAGGTGGTCAACGGGGTCTCGTACGACAGCCCCACCTGCAACGGGTCGACGGTCGGCGGGATCGGCCGGGACGCCCTGGGCAAGGTCTGGTACCGGGCGCTGACCGTCTACATGACGTCCACCACCGACTACTCCGGCGCCCGGACGGCCACCCTCAAGGCCGCGACCGACCTGTACGGCGCCGGCAGCGCCGAGTACGCGGCGGTCGCCGCCGCCTGGTCGGCGGTCAACGTGAGCTGACCGTCCGCCGCGGACGGACCGCGCCCCGCTCCTCCGGCTCCCGGCCGGGCGGGCGGGGCGCGGTGCGTTCCCGGAAGAGGCCGTTCAGGCGCGGCCGAGGGCGCGGTCGACCCGGATCTCGATCACCACGCGGTCCGGGTTCACCCGCGGCGGACGGTAGCGCTCGGTGTAGCGGGCCACCCCTTCGGCCACCCGCTCCGGGTCCTGGCTGACCGTCGCCACACCCTCCAGGGTCGCCCAGCGGGCCCGGTCGACCTGGCAGAGCGCCACCCGGGCGCCGTCCGGGCCGGCCTCGACCACGTTGCGCACCTTGCGGCTCGTCCGGCTGCTGATCACCCGGGCGGTGAGCGTCTCCGGGTCGAAGGTCGCGCCGACCGGCACCACGTGCGGCGTGCCGTCCGGTCGCAGCGTGGTGAAGGTGCACAGCTGGTACTCCCGCCAGAAGGCGAGGTAGGCGTCGTCGAGCGCGCGCAGGTCATGGGCCATGACCTGCATGTTACGGACCCGGAACGTCCCCGCTGCCTGCCGGGGAGCCTCCGGCGGTAGCGTGCTGGGCTGCAGTAGCGTGATCAGCCAGAGGAGACGGAGTGCCGGTGGCAGGGTTGGCCGAGCAGACGGCGGGTGGGGCGATCTTGGGACGGGCGGTACCGGGATTCGCACCGTGGCCCCCGCAGGGGGACGGCAGGCAGCGCGGCAAGGCGCTGCGCGAGCGGGCTCCGCGGGCGGCGCACGCCCGCTTCGAGGTGTCGGCCGACCGGCCGACCGTGGCCGAGGCGGTGGACGAGGCGAACATCGGGCGCCTGGAGCACCTGGTGCCGATACGAGTGGGCCGGATGGCGGCCTCGCCGTTCGCCTTCCTGCGCGGGTCGGCCGGGCTGATGGCCCACGACCTCGCGGAGACCCCGGTGTCGGGCGTGGTCGCGCAGCTCTGCGGCGACGCGCACGCGGCGAATTTCGGCCTCTACGGCGACGCCCGCGGCCGGCTGGTCATCGACATCAACGACTTCGACGAGACCGCCCCCGGCCCGTGGGAGTGGGACCTCAAGCGGCTCGCGGCCAGCCTGGTGCTGGCCGGCCGTCAGGCGGGCGCCTCGGAGGACGACTGCCGGCAGGCGGCGTTCCACGCCTCGTCCTCGTACCGCAGGACGGTGCGCAAGCTGGCGAAGCTGCCCGCGCTGGACGCCTGGAACGCGATCGCCGACGAGCACCTCGTCGCCTTCGCCGAGGCGCACGACCTCGCCGGGGTGCTGGAGGCGGTGGCGGAGAAGGCGCTGCGCAACACCAGTGCCCGCTTCGCTTCGAAGTCGACGGTCCGTCAGGACGACGGCGGCTGGCGGTTCACCCCGGCGCCGCCGGTGCTCAGCCGGGTGCCGGAGGCCGAGACCGCCGAGGTGGCGGGCTCGCTGGCCGCCTACCTGTCGACCGTGGCACCGGAGATGCAGCCGCTGCTGAGCCGGTACAGCGTGCAGGACGTGGCGTTCCGGATCGTCGGCACCGGCAGTGTCGGCACCCGTGCCTACGTGGTGCTGCTGGTCGACCAGCGCGAGCAGCCGCTGGTGCTGCAGGTCAAGGAGGCGCGACCCTCGGTCCTGCTGCCTCACCTGGCCCGGGCCGGCTTCGCCGTCTCCGGCCTGCCGGTGCACGAGGGCCAGCGGGTGGTACTCGGCCAGCGCCGCATCCAGGTGGTCAGCGACGTGCTGATGGGCTGGACGACCGTCGACGGACTCCCCTACCAGGTGCGGCAGTTCCGCAACCGCAAGGGCAGCGTCGACCCGGCCGCGCTGCGCCCCGACCAGCTGGACGACTACGGCCGGCTGACCGGCGCGCTGCTCGCCCGGGCGCACACCCACACCGCGGACGCGGCCCTGCTCGCCGGGTACTGCGGCAAGAGCGAGGAGCTGGACGTGGCGATGGCGGACTTCGCCGTCGCGTACGCGGACCGCAGCGAGGCCGACCACGCCGAGCTGCTGGCCGCAGTCCGGTCCGGCCGGCTGCCCGCGGAGACCGGTATCTGAGACGGCGTCGGCCATCGGCGGACTCCCGTCCACCGATGGCCGATTCGCGTCCTTCCGGCGCGTGCGACGTACCCGTACGGTCGGGTGTCGGGACGGGTGCCGCGGCCGCGGCGCCCCACGCCCACCGACCGCGCACCCGCACGAGTGAACGCCCGGACCACGCGTCCGCCTGCGGTGTGCGCAGGCGGACGCCCGGGCGCCGACGCCTGGAGGACCGGATGACCACCGCGAACGCCGCGGCCCCCGACATGCCCGCCCTCGTCCCGCTGCACTGCCTGCGCCACGCCGAACCCGGCCCGCCGCGGCTGGCCGCCCTGCCCACCGGCACGCCCGTCTGGGTGGTGACCCGGCACGCCGACGTCCGCAAGCTGCTCGCCGACCCGCGCTTCGACCGGGCCTCGCTGTTCGCCCCCGACGCCCCCGCCACCACGCTGGTGCCGAACCTGCTGGACGACCCGGAGGCCATCCTCAACCTCGACGGCGAGGCCCACCAGCGGCTGCGCCGCACCGTGCAGCGCGCCTTCACCCCGCGCTCGATCGCCCGCTGGCGGCCCTGGGTGGGCTCGGTGGTGGAGGACCTGCTGGACGGCCTGGAGGCGGCCGGCTCGCCCGCCGACGTGGTGGGCGCGTTCAGCCGTCCGCTGCCGGTCGCGGTGATCAGCCGGCTGATGGGCCTGGACGGACTGGACTACGAGCGGCTCGGCCGCTGGAGCGACCACGCGCTGTCGGCCACCGCGTACACCGCGGAGGAGATCCGGCAGGCCATGCAGGAGTTCGGCCGGTTCGGGCAGCAGGTCGTCGACGAGCGGCGCAAGGACCCGGGCGAGGACCTGGTGAGCAGCCTGGTCGAGGCCGCCGACCGCACCGAGGGCGTCACCGAGGCCCAGCTCGTCTCGCTGGTGTGCGGGCTGGTCGTGGCCGGCCACGAGACCACGATGACCTCGCTCGGCAACGCCTTGGTCTACCTGCTCTCGGAGGGCGCCGAGGGCTGGTCCCGGATCGGCGCGGACGAGGCGGGCGCGGCCGCCGCGGCCGAACAACTGCTGCGCGCGGTGCCGCTCGGCGACCAGGAGACGGCGCCCGGCCTGCTGCGCCGCGCGGTCGAGGACGCGGAGATCGGCGGGGTGCTGATCCCGGCCGGCAGCGTGGTCGCGGCGGACGCCCGCACGGCCAACCACGACCCGGCGGTCTACCCCGACGGCATCCCGCTGTTCGATGCGCTCGACACGCCCAGCCTGACCTTCGGCGCCGGCCCGCACCACTGCCTCGGCGCCTGGCTCGCCAGGATGGAGCTGGAACTCGCCCTGCACGGGCTGGCCCGCCGCTTCCCGCAGCTGCGGCTGGTGGACGCGCCGGCCGCGATCGAGTGGCGGCGCGGCCTGCTCACCCGCAGCCCGCAGCGGCTGGCGGTGGCCTGGTGAGCACCGCGGCAGGGGACGCCGGCGGGCTCGAGGTCCGGGTGGACCGGATCCGCTGCGTCGGCACCGGGCTGTGCGCGGCGGCGGCCCCGGCGGACGTGCAGCTCGGCCCGGACGGCCGGGCGGTGCCCCGGCACGCCCGGGCGGAGGCGTCGGAGCGGCTGACCGAGGCCGCCGAGATGTGTCCGACCGAGGCGCTGACGGTGCACCTCGCGGCGACCGGCGAACTGGTCGCGCCGCTCGACTGACCCGGGCGCGGGAGTGCGAACGGTGCTGCCGGGGCCCGCGGTGCGGGCCCCGGCGGGCCGTCAGTTCGGCACCGGCTGCGGCGCCTCGGCGGCGGCCGTACCCGCGGCCACCGCGGTCGGCCCGCCGCCGCGGCGGTCGACCACCCAGGAGACCGTGGCGATCGCGCAGCCGGCCAGCGCGAGCCCCGCGCCGACCAGGGTCGGCGAGGTCCAGCCCCAGCCGGCGCTCAGGGCGAGCCCGCCGAGCCAGGCGCCCTGCGCGTTGCCGAGGTTGAAGGCGCCCTGCACGGTGGCGGAGGCCAGCGTGGGCGCGTTCCTGGCCTTCTGCAGCACCAGGGTCTGCACCGTCGGCACCACCGCGAACCCGAACACGCCGATCAGCACGACCGTGACGGCCGCCGACCACTCGGCGTGCGCGGTCACCGCGAAGACGCCCAGGGCGAGCGCCATCAGCAGGAAGGCGGCGCAGATGCTCGGCCGCAGTGCCCGGTCCGCGGCCCACCCGCCGACGGCGTTGCCGAGGGTGAAGCCGACGCCGAACAGGGCGAGCACCAGGGTGACCGAGCCGTCCGCGAAGCCCGAGACCTCGGTCAGCAGCGGGGTGATGTAGCTGTAGCAGGCGAACAGGCCCGCGCAGCCGACGACCACGGTGGCCAGGGCCAGCCAGAGCTGTCCGCTGCGGAAGGCGGAGAGCTCGTGCCGCAGGCCGGCCTGCGGGTGGCTGGGCAGCGGCGGGACGAACCGGGCGATCGCCGCGACGCCGAGCCCGCCGATCGCCACGACCACGAGCATCGCGGCCCGCCAGCCGAGCTGCTGGCCGAGCAGGGTCGCGACGGGCACGCCGAGGATGTTGGCGACGGTGAGGCCGGAGAACATAACCGAGACGGCGCGGGCCCGCCGGTGCGGGGCGGCGAGTTCGGCGGCGGCGACCGCGCCGGCGCCGAAGAACGCACCGTGCGGCAGGCCGGTGATCAGCCGGGCGGCGGCGAGGAAGGCGAAGTTCGGGGCGATCGCGCAGAGCAGGTTGCCGACCGTGAACAGGCCGGTCAGTCCGACCAGGACGGCCTTGCGCGGCAGCCGGGCGCACAGGGCGGTGAGCAGCGGCGCGCCGATCACCACGCCGAGCGCGTACAGCGAGACCAGCCAGCCGGCCCGCGGGATCGACACGTGCAGGCCGTCGGCGATCTGCGGCAGCAGCCCCATCGCGGCGAACTCGGTGGTGCCGATGGCGAAGGCGGTGACGGCGAGGGCAACCAGCGCCGGGACCTCGCCCGGGGAGCTGGTCGGATCGGCGGGCGGCGCTGGGCGCATGGGGGCTCCGTGGTGCGCCGCCGGTGCGGCGGCTTTCGCTGGACGGCGGGCGGTCGCCGCTGACCGCCGGAGGGCCGCGCCGATCCGCGGGTGAGGGCGGACCGGGAGGATTTCCTCCGGTCCGACCGGGATCGGGCGTGTTCGTACCGAATGCTAGCGGCCGGGCCGGGCCCGGCCGCCGCCGGGGTGCGGCGGGTGCCGCCGGTCCGGGCGGCCGCCGGGGCGTCAGGCCGCGGTGGTGAGGGTCCGGATCCGGCGGAGTTCGGTGACGATGTCGTTGAGGGTGAGGCAGTCGGGCGGCAGGTCGGCCAGCGCCGGGCGGGGGCCGGGTGCGGCGCCGCGGCCGTCGAGGGCGTCGGCGACGGCGTCCAGTGCCTCGGCGACCTGGCGGGCCGCCGGAGCGGCCGGCCGGGCGGCGCCGTGTTCCAGCCGGACGGCGCAGGCGGTGGCCGCGTCGACGATCCGTTCGGCGCCGGTGGTGACGCGCAGCCAGTCCGGGCCGCGGCCGGTGCGGAGTTCGGCGGCGGCGGTCTCGGCGGCGGTGCGCGCCTCGGCGAGCGCCTGGTAGGCGGCGCGGCGCAGTTCGGCCCGCTGCTCGGCGGCGTGCCCGGCGTTCCCGGCGACGTCCCCGGCGGGGTCGGCGGGGTGCCCGGCGGGGTCGGCCGGGCCGGTCGCCAGCACGTGCTGCAGGTAGCGGCGGGTGTGCCGCAGGGCGTGCGCGGACCGGTGGCCGACCCGGGCCTGGGTGTCGGCGAGCCTCGGCAGGTGGCCGACGAGCAGCACCAGCAGGCAGGCGACGGCGGTGTCGGCCAGCCGGGAGGCCGCGGCCTGCCGGTCGCCGCCGACCGAGACGAAGGTCAGCACCGTCACCGTGACGACGGCCGTCTGCAGGGCGAAGTGCCGTACGGCGACCGGCACCAGGGCGCCGCCGAGGGCCACCGCCACGGCCGGCCACCAGCGGCCGGTGAGCAGCCCCGCGAGCGGGACGAAGGCCATCACCCCGGCGGCGGTGCCGGCGAACCGGCTCACCACCCGGGAGAACAGCGGCCCGAGGTCGGGCTTGACCAGGAAGGCCGCGGTCGCCGGCAGCCAGTACCAGTGGCCGGTGTGCAGCAGCAGGGCGACGGCGGTGCTGACGGTCACGCACGCGGCCACCCGCAGCCCGTACTCGCGGCCCGCGGGACCGGCCGGGTGCACCAGCGGTCGCCGGCCCGGGTGCGGCGGCGCGGCGGGGGCGGAGGCGCCGAAGGCGACCCCGGCCTCCAGCACGGCGCGGTCGAAGGCGCTGCGCGCCGGGGTGTCGGAGACCGGCGCGGGCAGTGCGCCGGGGGCGGTGTCGCGGCGGACGGCCTCCGCCAGGCGGCGCGGCCCGTCGGCGACCCGGGCCGGCAGCGGTTCGCCCTCCCACAGCAGCGCGACGCTGGCCTCGCAGAGCGCGGCGGCGGTGCCCAGCCGGGCGGCGAGCCGCAGGTCGGCCGCGGAGCGACCGGACCGCGGGAGCCGGATCAGCGCCCGCAGGCGCAGGGCTTCGTCCGCGCGGTCGAGGGCGGCGGTCAGGGCGCGGCGGGCCGGCTCGGCGGCCGGGGTGCCGACGGCCTCCAGCGCGTCGGCGAGCGCGTCGTACACCCCGGCGACGGCGGCCCGCTCGTCACGGAGCCGGCCCCCGGGCCTGCGCACCGTCAGGCGGAGCAGCAGCAGCCACCCGGCGCCGGCCAGGAAGGCGGCGGCGCCGAGCCAGGCGGGGACGGTCAGCTGCATGCCGCCGCCGACCGCGGTCAGCACCAGCAGTTGCAGGCCGGCCAGCGACCAGACCGGGCCGGCCACGCTGACCGCGCCGGACACCAGCCCCACCAGGGCGAGCACCGGCAGCACCCGGGCGCCCGCCCCGGCGCTCTGCCCGACCAGCAGGCCGAGCGCGCCCGCGAGGGCGGGGACGGCCATGTGCAGCACCCCGCTGCGCCAGGTGCCGGGACGGTCGTTGATGCCCGCGAACATCGCCCCGAGCCCGGCCAGCACGCCCACCTGCGGCTGCCCGGCGGCCAGGCACACCGCCAGCACCGGGCCCGTACCCAGGGCGCCGCGCACGACCGCCGCCCGGGGCACCGGCCCGCGCTGCCAGCGCAGCGGGTGGAGCAGCCAGCCGGGTGCGGCCGCGGGGTGCGGCAGGGGGCGGCGCACGGTCCTCCTCGGGGTACGGGGCGTGGGCCTGTGACGGGTGTGCCACCAGCCTAGTGGGGACGTTTGTCGGGGCCGCTGCGACCGGGTTACAGCCCTGTGTCGGGCCCGGGCGAATTGCTTCCCCCACCCGTTGAAAAAGTTCTTGACCGCCCATCACCCCCACCACTACATTCCCCCCAACCCAATCGGCACGAAAACAGGGACAACTGACGTGGACTGGTACTTGGCTGTGCTCAAGAATTACGCGGGCTTCGGCGGCCGGGCACGCCGCAAGGAATACTGGATGTTCGCCCTCGTCAACCTCGTGATCTACGTCGTCCTGGCGATCGTCGGCAGCCTGCTGGACACCTCGCTGCTCACCGCGCTCTACGGCCTCGCGGTGCTGGTCCCCAGCCTCGCCGTGACCGTCCGCCGCCTGCACGACACCGGCCGCCCCGGCTGGTGGATCCTGATCGGGCTCGTCCCGCTGATCGGTGCGATCGTCCTCATCGTCTTCGCCGCCACCGAGGGCCAGTCCGAGGCGAACTCCTTCGGCCCGAACCCGAAGCTCAGCCCGGCCGTGGCCTGATCCCCCCACCTGCACCGACGAACGGGCCGGGGCAGCCGTATCGGCTGCCCCGGCCCTTTGCCATTCCCCGGCGCCGTTCAATTGCCGTTCGCCCGGAACCGTCCCGATGAATTTCCGATCACGCCCCGGACAATTTCCGGGAACGGACCGAATCGCCCGGCCGGAATTCCGCCGTCCGTGCGGCCGTGCGCCGGACCGGTCCTGACGGGACGTCGGCCGCCCCGGCCCGGCCGCGCGGCGCGGCGGCCCCGCGGCCGCCGTCCGGGATCGGGTATACCTGGCAGGCGTGATCCGTAGACGTGTGATGGTGGCCGGGGTCGTGCAGGGCGTCTTCTTCCGCGACAGCTGCCGGCAGCAGGCCGTTGCGGCCGGTGTGGCCGGCTGGGTGCGGAACCTGCCGGACGGCCGGGTCGAGGCCGTCTTCGAGGGCGGGCCGGCGGAGGTCGAACGCCTGGTGGAGTGGTGCGGGCGCGGCCCGAGCCGCGCGGTCGTCGAGGACCGCCGGGTCTCCGAGGAGCCGCCAGAGGGCCTGACCGGCTTCGAGGTCCGGCCGACCGCCTGGTGAGGGCACCCGTCCGGTGACCGTCCGGACCCTCCGGCGCGCGGAGGACGGGTGCTGCCCGGGCGTCAGGCACTCGGCAGCTCGCACGGGCCGGGCCGGGAGAACGGGCAGGCGGGTCAGGCGGCCCGGGCCCCGGAGGGGAGACGGCCCGCGGCGACGGCCGTGGCGAGCGCGGCCAGTGCCTCGGGCGCACCCTGCTGGCCGCGGATGCCGGGGAAGGCGTTGATGTCGACGATCAGCGGGCCGTCGGCGGTGTCGAGCACGTCCACCCCGTAGACCTGCAGCCCGAAGGCCTCGCCCGCGGCCCGGACCAGCTCCGCCCAGCCGTCCGGCAGTGCGGCGACCGGCAGCTCCTCGCGCGCGACGGCGGCCGGCGCGGCGAGTTCGGAGCGGCGGCGCTCGGCGAAGAGCCGGCCGTCGACCGCCCAGAGCTTGTGGTCCCAGCCGTCGTTGCGGGCCAGCGGCTGGACGACCACCGGCTCCCCGGGCCACCGTTCGGCGAGCCGGCGGGCCCCGGCCCGGTCGTGGACGGCCGCGACCAGGTCGCCCCGGCGGCTGTGCAGACTCTTCACCACCACCGGTTCGTGGACGGCCCGTTCCGCCAGTTCGGCGAGGCCGGCCGTCCGGGTCGGGGCGAACGGCAGCCCGGCGGCCAGGGCCCGGTCGGCCATCCGCTGCCGGTCCTGGCAGAACGCGGTGGCGGCGACCGGGTTCAGCACCGGCACCCCGCGCTCCTCCAGCCGGGCGGCCAGGGCGAGCGCCTGCGGAGTGCGGGCCTTCAGCAGGCAGACGTCCGGCGCACCGGGCCGCTCGGGTGCGTCCGGGTGCTGGCTGTCGACCACGTGGCCGTCGGCGCGCAGCAGCGCGGCGGCGGCGGCCAGCAGCGGATGGTCCGGGTCGGCGGTGAGCAGCCTGACGTGTGCGCGGGCGCTCACGCGGCACCGCCGACCGCGGCCGGCAGGGTGCCGGCGACGCCCTGCGGCGGCGCGGCGGCCACCGACGGCCAGGAGGAGCCGGTGCGGGCCAGCCGGAGCACGGCGCGGGAGACCCGGGCGACGGCCTGCGGGACGGCACGGAAGCTCGGGAAGTCGTTGACGTCGACCACGACCGGGCCGTCCGGGCCGAGCAGGATGTCCACGCCGTACAGGTCCAGCCCGAAGACCTCGCCGACCTGGGCCGCGACCGCGGCGACCTCCGGGGCGAGCGCCACCGGCCGTTCGCGGTGCGGGTGGTGCGGGTGCAGCGGGGAGGTCCGTTCGGTGGCGAAGAGTTCGCCGCCCGCACTGTAGACCTTGAGGTCCACGCCGCCGTTGGGCACGTACGGCTGGGCGATCAGCAGGCCCTCGCCGCCGAGTTCGGCGCCGAGCCGGGCGAGTTCCTCGGGGCGCTCCAGCAGGTGGACGGCGCGGCCCGAGCTGCCGTCGGCGGGCTTCACCACCAGCGGGTAGTGGGCGTCGGGTATCCGGCCGAAGTCCTCCCAGCGGGTGGCCGCCCAGGTGGTGGGGACGGGCAGTCCGCGGTGCGCGGCGATGACGGCGGCCTGGGCCTTGTCGCGGACGGGCCGGATCGCCCGGGCGTCGTTGACGGTGGTGAGGCCGACCGCGGCGGCGGACTCCAGCAGGCCGAGGCCGGGCCCGCCGGACACGGTCTTGAGCACCCACGCGTCGTGGTCGCCGGCGCGGACCAGCGCGCCGAGGTCGAGCAGCGAGCTGCCCGGGCGGACGACGTCGACCCGGTGGCCCCACGCGGTCAGCTGCCGCACCACGTCGAGCGGCATGCCGTCGTTCCGGTAGTGCTCCTCGACCAGGAAGCAGAACCTCATCCGCAACTCCCCTCCCCCCGGTCGGGCACCGTCGGCCCGGCCACAGCGCTCCAGGATGCCACGAACCATCCGGGCAAGATCGCTCAAGTCGTCCGCGAACGGCTACAAGCGGGTCACAGCCCACGGCCGGTGCGGGCACGGAGCGTACCCGCGGGACGGCTCGCCCGGTGGCCCGCCGGGTGGTGCACGGTCCGCCCGACGGGGTGTCACCGGGCGGGCCGGGCACGGGAACCGGGTCGGCCGGGGTGCGGTTGCCACCGGGACGCCGCCGAGCCGTTCCAGCAGACCACGGCCGGGTCACGGCACGGAACGGCCCCCCTCGGCCCCGGATGATCGCATTACCCTCTCTTGGTGAGCCCTTGTCCCGTTCCGGGTAGGGCACGGGTACCGGAAGGAGGGGGCGGTGCGCGAAACCGTCAGTACCGGGCCCGCGACGGGGGCCGGGACCGAGGCATGCACGGCACGGACCGCACCGGGCGTGCTGCGCCCGGCGGGCCTGCACGATCTCCGCGGCCGGCCGGTGCCGGCCGCACTGCGTTACCCGGCCGAGGACGTGGTCGTCGTCTCCGGACTGCCGGGCAGCGGCAAGTCCACGCTGATCCGGCGGTGCTCGCGCGCCCCGGTGGTGGACTCCCAGCACTCGCGCGAGCGGTACGAGGAACGGCTGCCGTCCCTGCCGTACGCGCTCTACCGGCCGCTGGTGAGGCTGCACCACTACCGCGGGCTGCACCGGGCGCTGCGGTCGGGCGGGCCGCTGGTGGTGCACGACTGCGGCACGCTGCCGTGGGTGCGGCGGTGGATCGCCCGCACCGCGGCCGCGCAGGGCCGCCGGCTGCACCTGCTGCTGCTGGACGCCAGCCCCGAGGAGGCCGCACAGGGCCAGCACGAACGCGGCCGCAGGGTCTCCGCGTACGCCTTCGCCCGGCACCGCTGGGCCACCGACCGGCTGCACACCCGGCTCGCGACCGCCGACGAACCGCTCGCGGGCTGCGCCTCCACCGTGCTGCTCGACCAGGCGGGCGCCCTGCGCCTGCACGACATCGACTTCGCCCAGGGGCCGACCACCGAGACGCGGAGCAAGCCTTCCGGCTGACGGCTGCGGAGTTCCGTCGGGGCTCCCCGGGCCGGCCCGTACCGCGGTGATGCCCACACCCGGACTGCGCGGTTCCCGCGCCCCTTGGGGGATGCCCATCGCCGGGAGGTGCCCCCGGGCACCCCGGGGTGATGCCGTGGGCCGGCGCGGGGCGGTCCCGGGGAGCCCGTACGGGAGCAGCAGGATACGGCTGCTGCGGGGTGTGCACCCCTCGGGGCGGGTGGGGGGCGCCCAGCGGGGTGAGGGGTCGCGCGCGTCGCGTCGCGCGCCGGAGCGTGCTGGCTACTGTGCAGCCATGCCCACCCCCACCTCCCGGCGCAGGCCCCGACTGCGCCGGCTCGCCGACCGGCTCGGCGCGCAGTACCGCACCGCGTTCGAGCCGCAGTACGACCCCCTCCGTCGCAGCTGGACGCTGCGCTGGTACGACGGGCCTACCCCGGCCACCGTGCAGTCGGCCCTGCGCCGGCTGGGCCCGGACTCCGAGGGCGTGCTCGTCCGACGCGACCTCACCACCCGGGCGCTGGCGCTCGCCGCCCTCCGGGAGACCCGGGCGGGTGCCATGCACCGCTGGGTCGGCAGCTGGGGCCAGCGCTACCACCTGGCCCAACTGCTCGCCGACCAGGAGCATCCGGACCGGCCGGCCGGCCCGCGGGAGGCCGCGATGCTGGACCGGCTGCTGGCCGCCGCCACGGCCGACGCCGGGTCGTGGGCGTCGCCCGACGAGTCCCGGGCCTTCGAACTGATCGCCCGGGACGGGATCGCCTGGCTGCTGCCCAGCGAGCGGCTGGCCGGGCCGGGCGACGCCGAGGGCCTCGCGCTGACCCCGCTCGAGTACCTGACGTCCCGCTACGCGGCCGGTGTGCACCGGGCGGCCTGGGAGACGGCGCTGACCACGATGCCGCTGCGGGCCGCGGTCACCTCGGCCGAGGCCGATCCGGAGCCCTCGGCGGACGCCGCCCGGGCCGCGCTCGCGCTGCTGCCCGCCCTGCGGGCCCAGCTCGCCCTGGACCTCGACCGGGCGCAGGCCCGGCTCTCCGGCATCCTCCAGCCGCAGGCCTGACCGGCTGTCCGGTCGGTGCCGATCCGTACCGGTCGGTACCGGTCGGTGCCGGTCGGTGCCGGTCAGAGCCCCGCGTCGCGGGCGAGCAGCGCGGCCTGCACCCGGTTGTCGCAGTCCAGCTTGGCCAGGATCCGGCTGACGTAGGTCTTCACGGTGGCTTCGCTCATGTGCAACCGGGCGCCGGCGTCGGCGTTGGACAGGCCCTCGCCGAGCAGGTCGACCACCGCGCGCTCGCGCTCGGTGAGCACGGCCAGCCGGCGGCGGGCCGCCTCGCCGCGGGCGGTGGCCGGGCCGGCCGCCAGGCTGTCGACGATGTGCCGGGTGGCGGCGGGCGACAGGAAGGCGTTGCCGCCGGCGGCCGCCCGGACGGCCTGGATGAGTTCGCCGGGGGCGGTGTCCTTCAGCAGGAACCCGGCGCCGCCGGAGGAGATCGCCCGCAGCACGTTCTCCCGCTCGCCGAAGGTGGTGAGCACGATCGCCCGCGCACCGGGGGCGGCCCGCGGGAGTTCCGCCAGCGCGGTCAGCCCGTCCATCACGGGCATCTGGATGTCGAGCAGCACCACGTCCGCCGTGTGGGCCCGGGCGAGTTCCAGCGCCTCGCGGCCGTCGGCGGCCTCGGCCACCACGTCGATGTCGTCGGCGGAGGTGAGGATCATCCGGATGCCGGCCCGGATGAGCGGCTCGTCGTCGGCGACGAGGACCTTGATCACGTCTGGGGTCTCCTGGCAGGGGTCACGGTCTGTCACCTGGCAGAGTAGTGCTGCTTCTCGACGAGCCGGCCGTCGCGGAAGCAGAGCCGCAGCACGGTCTCCGTCTCCAGGGCGTCGGTGTCCTCGCCGGCGATGAACCAGGAGCAGGACGCGCCGGCCGGCACCGCCGGCCCCTGGTGGCGGTAGTCGTTGGTCATCTGCCTGCTGCCGGACGGCAGTTGCCGGCGCACCTCCTGCTCCGGGCTGCCGACGGTCAGCGCGTCGAAGGTCTTCCGGGGGAGCGTGGCGTTGTCGATCATGTGGAAGAAGGTCACGACGGCCCAGGCCAGCGCACCGAGCGAGGCCAGCAGGACGAGTCCGGCGCCGACCGCGCAGCCCAGCGCCGGGCTGCGACGCGGCGTCGGGTCGGGCGGCACCGGCAGGTCGAGCCCCAGGTCGTCGGGCAGGCCGGCGTCCGCCCCCGTGCCCGCGCCGTCCGGCCGCCCCCCGCCCTCGTACGGGAGCACCCCGGCCAGCCGGAACCCGCCGTCCGCCGCGGTGCCGGCGTGCACGATGCCGCCGAGCAACCGGGCGCGCTCGTGCAGGCCGGTCAGGCCCTGGCCGCCGCGGACGGCCCCGTCGGCGCCGGCCGGCGGCGGGCCGTTGCGCACCTCCACCACCAGGGCGTCGGGTTCGTAGCGCAGCGAGACGGTGATCCTCGCCCCGGGCGCGTGCTTGTGGGCGTTGGTCAGCCCCTCCTGGACGATCCGGTACGCCGCGTGGCCCGAGGCGGCCGGCAGCGGCCGGGGGTCGCCGGCCCGGGTCAGCGCCACCGCGGCGCCCGCCGCCCGGGAGGCCTCGACCAGCCGCTCGACCGCCTCGACGCCGCCCGCCTCGGGCAGGGTGTCGTCCCGCAGCAGTCCGACCACTTCGCGCAGCTCCCGCATCGCGCCGGTGGCCGCCTGGCGGAGCACGCCGACCGCCTCGCGCTGCGGCGCGGTCAGGCCGCGGTCCACCTCCAGCGCGCCGGTGTGCACGGCGATCAGCGCGAGCTGGTGGCCGAGGCTGTCGTGCATGTCCTGGGCGATCCGGTGGCGTTCGCGCAGCCGCGCCTGATGGGCGATCATCGCGCGCTCGCGCAGCAGCTGGGAGTTGCGCTCCTGCAGCGCGGTGAGCAGCGCCCGCCGCTGCGCGCGGTAGCGGCCGACCACGGCGGGCAGCACGGCGAGCAGCAGGAAGCCGACCGAGGAGACCACCAGGTTGGCCCGGACGGGCAGGCTGTCGGTGTTGACGGCCAGCGAGAGGACGACGACCGCGTTGAAGGCGAGGCAGAAGACCGCGGTCAGCACCGACGGCCGGGCTATTCGGTAGCCGGCGGACCAGCCAGCCAGCACCAGGACGGGCAGGAAGCCGCCGTACCCGCCGATGGCCGCGCCGGCGAGCACCAGCACCGTCCCGGGCAGGCCGCGGCGCAGCAGGCAGAGCAGGGCCGCGGCGAGACCGGTGGCGAGCGCCGCGCCGGCGGAGGAGTCGGCGAGCTGGATCAGCCCGCCGAGCCCGCCGGCGAAGAGTGCGGCGACGCTCTCCCGCACCACCGCCCGGGCACCCCAGGGACCGGGCAGGGCCCGGCGCTGCAGGGCCCGCGGCGTGAAGTCGGCCCTGGTGGGGGCGGTCGGGAGGAACGCGGCCGGAAGGGCGCCCGCCAGGCGGAGAGCGGTCGGCTTGGTGGTCACGCGCAGAGGCTAGCGGTCCGGCCCCGGGGCGCCGCGACCATCCTCCGTCGCTCTCCGCCGCGACCAAAGTCGGGGAACCGTCGCCTCCGGTCCCGCGGCGGAGCGGCCGCCGACGCCCGCCGGAGGAGCGGTCTACTCCCGCCGGACGAGCAGCAGGGCGATGTCGTCGGGTCGCTGCACCGTCCGGCGGGCGCGGCCGACCAGCCGGTCGGCGAGGCCGTCGAGGGTGCAGGCGCTGCCGGGGCTGCCGTCGCCGTCCGGTGCCGTTCCGTGGCCTGCGGGCACGACGGGCCCGGCGTGGGCGAGCGAGCTGCGGAGTTCGTCGATGCCCTGGTCGATGGCGGTGGACGGGGTCTCCACCAGGCCGTCGGTGTAGAGCGCGAGCACCGAGCCCACCGGCAGGTGCAGCCGGGTGGTGGGGTAGTGCGAGGAGCGGTCGACGCCGAGCAGCGGCCCGCCCTCCAGGTCGACCAGGTCGGTGCGGCCGTCGGGGCGGCGCAGCAGCGGCGGCGGGTGGCCGGCCCGGACGCCGTGCGCGCGGCCGTCCGAGGGGTCGAGGTGGATCAGGCAGCAGCTGGCGAGCAGCCCCGGGTCGAGGTCGACCATCAGGTGGTTGGTGCGCACCAGGACCTCGGCGGGCGGGGAGCCGCCGGAGGCGAAGGCGCGGACGGCGCTGCGCAGCTGCCCCATGGTGGCGGCGGCGCCGACGTTGTGTCCCTCGACGTCGCCGATGACCAGGCAGAGGCCGTGCGGGGTGGTGATGACGTCGTACCAGTCGCCGCCGATCTCCATGCCGCGGGTGCCGGGCAGGTAGCGGGCGGCGATGGCGATGCCGGGCACGGCGGGCAGCCGGTGCGGGAGCAGGGCCTGCTGGAGGCCGCGGGCGAGCTCGAACTCGGCGTCGTACAGCCGGGCACGCTCCAGGGCCTGGGCGATCAGGCCGCCGAGGGCGGTCAGCTGGATCCGGTCCTCGGGGGTGAAGGTCCTCGGCTGCTCGAAGCCGAGGATGAGGCTGCCGACGGGGTGGCCGGAGGCGATCAGCGGCAGGAAGGCCCAGGCCCGCATCTCGTCCTGCGGGATGCCCGGGTAGGCGTCGAGGAGTTCGCGGGAGGACTGGAAGAAGAGCGGGGTGCCGGCGATCAGGGTCTCGGTGCCGGGCAGCCGGGCGCCGAGCGGGGTCGCCTCGAAGCGGTCGAGGAAGCCCTCGGGGTATCCGCTCTGGGAGACCAGGTGCATCCGGCCGTCCCGGGCGAGGTAGAGGGCGAGCTCCTGGCCGCCGTAGCCGGGCAGGATCTGCTCCAGGACGGTGTTGCAGACCTCCTGGACGGAGACCGCCTCGGTGAGGGCGCTGGCCAGCTGCAGCAGGTGGTAGGTGGCGCCGAGGCTGGCGGGGGCGGCGGGCGGGGCCTCCGGCAGGACGGCGGAGTGCGGGTCGGCCGGTTCGGCGGCGGCGACGACCCGGCCGGTGACGCCGTGCGCGTCGGGGTAGAGCGAGAAGGCGAGCCAGTGGTCGGGGGGCCGGCAGGCGAGGAAGGCGGTCGGGCGCCGGGAGAGCATCGCGGCGCGGTAGCGGTCCTCGTAGGCGGGGTCGCCGAGCCAGGGCAGCACGTCCCAGGGGTGCCGGCCGAGGAGTTCGTCCCGGCGGGCGTGCAGGAACATCTCGGCGGTGCGGTTGACGTAGACGACCATGCCCTCGGCGTCGAGGGCGAAGACGCCGTCGCGCAGCCGCTCCACGGCGGCGACGGCGGCGGAGCCCGCGGAGTCGTCGAGGACGACGACGACCAGGTGGGTGCCGTCGGCGACCCGGCGGCCGCGGAGGTCGAGGGTGCGGTGGCCGCCGCGCGGGTCGCGGACCCGGACCTGCCGGTCGAAGGGGCGGCCGTCGGCGGCGGCCCGCCGGGCGGCCTCGCGCAGCAGCGGCATGTCCTCGGGCGAGAGCCGTTCGACCAGGGTGGCGAGCCGGCCGTCGAAGGAGCCGGGGGCGAGGCCGAGGATGGCCTCCAGCTCCCGGTCGACGGCGATGGCGCGGCCGGGGATGTCCCAGTCGAAGATGCCGACCCGGGTGGCCGGGCCGGACGGCGGCGGGAGCTGGACGACGGTGGGTTCGTCGGCGGCGGCCAGTTCGCCGTACGGGGCGAGCGAGGCGGCGATCCGGTTGGCGGAGGAGCGCAGTTGGCGGCGGGCGCCGCCGGGCAGTCCGGCCTCGGTGCTGGGCCACAGCACGCACAGCACGCCGAGGGTGCCGTCGCGGGTGGCGATCGGCGCGGCGGCGAAGGAGAAGGCGTAGGGCAGGCCGACCGCGAGGCGGGGGAAGCGCCGCATGGTCTCGTCCGGGTCGGCGAGGACGATGGTGCGGCCCGAGCGGTAGGCCTCGGCGGGCGGCAGCGGGGCGACGACGGCGATCCGGCGGAACGCGCTGAGCAGCGGCAGCGGGACGCCGACGACGGTGCTGAGAACCAGCGAGCGGTGGTCGGGGGACGGCAGGTAGACCAGGCCCCCGTAGCCGGAGGTGAGGGCGACGGCCCTGCCCAGGCCCTCGGCGAGGAGCTTCACGACGGCGTCGCGGTGGGCGGCGCCCGGCGGGGCGCCGGGCGGGGCGATCGGCTCGGCCGGGGGCGGCGGGGCTCCGGCGGTCTCCGTGCCGTCCTCCTGGGCCGGCAGCGGGGCGGTGTCCGGGGTCTGCGGCGGGTCGGCGCCCGGGGCCCGCGGGGCGGCCGTGCCGGGGGCCGACCGCACGGTGGCGGTGTCGGGGGCGGCGGGCGGCGGGTCGGGGTCGGCGGTGGCCGGGGGGCGGGTCGGCACGTCGACCGGACCGGGGGCGTCCGGGTCCACGGCTGCCGCCCCCGGTTCGCCGTCCGCCGGCACGCCCAGGCGCATTCTTTCTCTCTAGTCCCGGACCTCCGAGGGTGTCAAACGGAGGCAAAGTCTCCGCGCCGGCCGGACCGGGGCCCGGCCGGCGCGGAGCCGGCGCGCGCCGCCCCGCGGCGGGGCGCGGCGGGGCGGCGGGGCGGGCGGCTCAGCCCGCGGGCACCGTGTCCGTGAACGCGGTGCCGGCCGCGCGGTAGCCGGCGACCTTCGCCGTGACCTGGGCCGGGGTGAGCACCTGGTCCTTCACGAAGTAGACGTAGTCGACCTGCTCGTCGTAGGAGCGCGGGGCGCTGCCGGTCTGGCCGTTGAGGTCGATCAGCCAGTGGTTGAAGTCGATCCACTGGGGTGTCTCGGGCAGGTACGGCTCGCCGTGCACCGCGAACACCTGTCCGTCGATGTAGTAGGTGATGGCGGTGCCGTCGATGGTGATCTGCAGGTCGTGCCAGCCGTTGAAGGAGGTGCGGCTCTCGGTGTGGGTGTTGACGGCGTTCCACGGGTCCGGGTTGTAGGTCTCCCAGGACGTGGTGTACATGATGTTGCCCTGCTCGCCCCAGCCGCCGTTGGGCAGGTACTCGAAGTCCTGCTCGCTGTAGTCCGGGTCCATCGGCGCGTTGAGCGGGGTGAAGGTGAAGAAGGTCTGGTTGACGTGGTCGCCGTCGGGGCCGCCGCTCGGGGTGTCGTCGAACTTCACCCGGGCCGCGTAGGTCCCGTTCTTGAACTTGCGGGCGGTGGTCTGGATCTCCGTCTCCCGGGTGCCGGCGGCGGTGCCGTCGGTGGTGAGGCGGAGGTTCATCACCGAGTCGGCGAAGGTGACGTCGGCCGGCGACCAGGTCGCCCCGGGCACGCCGGGGCCGCCCTGGCCGGACTTCACCGTCCAGCCGTGCTGCTGCAGCGCCGGGTCGCTGCTGGAGCCGTAGCGGAAGTCGTCGAAGAGCGCGGGCGCGTTCGGGTCGGTCGGCGGGGTCGTCGGCGGTGTGGTGGGCGGGGTGGTCGGGGGCGTGGTCGGGGTGGTGCCGTCCGGGGCGGTGCCCCAGACGAGGGCGCCGGAGCGCTGGAGGGTGACCTTGTCCCAGGCGGCGTAGCTGGTGCGGGCGGCGCTGAAGGAGTAGTCGTCGGACTGGGTGAGGGTCTGCCAGTCCGACCGGTAGAAGCGCAGCTGCATGTCGCCGGTGTTCTGCCCGGGGGCGAGCGAGCCGGCGCCCGCGGTGAAGCCGATCTCCAGGTAGCGGTCGGCGGTCGCGGTCGGGTTCGCGAGGGTGCCGAAGGTGCCGGTGATGTTGCCGCAGCCCTTGACCGCCCAGGAGCAGGCGAATCGGTAGCCGGTCGTCGGGCCGTCGGACTTGAAGTAGTAGCGCAGCTTGAGTTCGCTCAGCGGCACGGTGGTGGAGCCGGTGTTGACCACCTCCAGCCAGGGTTCGACCTGGTCGGCGGTGGCACCGGTGGCGCTGGTGCGGTACTGGACGCTGAGCGCGTCGGTCGCGGCCGAGGCCGGCGGGGCGAGCAGCGCGGCGCCGGCCAGGCCGGCGGCGATGCAGACGGCCGTCGCGGTGCGCAGACGGCGCGCGACGGGGGGCTTTCCTGACACGGTGTTCCCTCTCTCCGGTGGGGGTGCGGGACGCGGGGCCCGCGGACGGCGGGCACCCGGGCGGTGCAGGGAGCGAGCGGGTGGTGCGGATCGGGGGCGGCCGGGGCCGCGGGCGGGGCGGGTCGTGAGCGGCCCGGTCGGGAGCGGGCGGCTCGTGGGCGGGCGGCTCACACGGGCGGACGGTTCGGGGGTCGCCCGGTCGGTGGGCCGGCGGGGCGTCAGAACGCCGAGGGCAGGCCGAGTGCCGCCAGTCGGGGGCGGTGGCCGGTGAGGGCCTGCTCGAAGGCGGGCCACTCGGCGTCCGGGTTCCAGGCACGTTCGGCGAGGGCGCAGAGCCGGGGGTAGAGCCGGCGGTCGGCCTCCGCGGCGTCGGCCACGAACTCGGTCCACAGCTGGGCCTGGGCGCCGAGCACCCGGGCCCGGGCCTCCTCCGGCCAGTGCGCGGGGGCCGGGTCGAGGCCGTGGACGGCCCGCAGGTCGACCACCGCGCCCTCCTGGCCGAGCGGTTCGCCGGGGCCGTCGGAGGCGGGGTAGTCCAGGTAGGTCGCGCGGTAGGGCGCCATCACGATGTCGTGGCCGCGGCGGGCCGCGTCCAGGCCGTGGTCGGCGTCCCGCCAGGGCATCACGGTGAACTCGGGCGGCAGTGCGGGGGTGCTGCTGTCCTCGGCCCAGCAGACCGGGCGGCGGCCGTGCTCCAGCAGATGGGTGCCGACCCGGCCGAGGAACCAGCCGTGCAGGTCCTTCGGCGAGGCGAGGCCGAGCTCCGCGGCACGCCGCCGCGCGGACGGCGCGGCCTCCCACTCGGCGGTGGGGCACTCGTCGCCGCCGAGGTGCACGTACGGCGAGGGGAAGACGTCCATCACCTCGTCCAGCACCTCGGTGCAGAAGGCCAGCGCCTCGTCGTGCACCCCGAGGACGTTCTCGCAGACGCCCCACTCCGTCCACACGTCGAGCCGCCGTTCGGGACGGTTGCCGAGCCGCGGGTAGGCGGCGAGCGCGGCGCGGGCGTGGCCCGGCATCTCGATCTCGGGCACGACGGTGACCCCGCGTTCGGCGGCGTACCGGACGAGTCCGCGGAGCTCGGCCTTGGTGTACGCGCCGCCGTGCGGGCGGTCGTCGAAGCGGCCGCTGCCGGCCCGTCCGGTCATCGTCCGGGCCCGGACGGAGCCGACCGCGGTGAGCCGCGGGTAGGCGTAGACCGGCATCCGCCAGCCCTGGTCGTCCGTCAGGTGCAGGTGCAGGACGTTCAGTCCGTGCAGGGCGAGCAGGTCGACGGTGCGGTGCAGGTGGGCGACGGGCAGGAAGTGCCGGGCGACGTCGAGCATCAGGCCGCGCCACGGGTACCGGGGGCGGTCGGTGACGGTCAGGCAGGGCAGTTCCCAGCGGACGTCCGGCGCCGGACGGTCCAGCAGGGCCTGGGCGGGGAGGAGTTGGCGCAGCCGCTGGACGCCGTGCAGCAGACCGGCGGTGGCGGCGGCGTGCAGCCGGACGGCGGCGGGGGTGACGGAGAGCCGGTAGCCCTCGGGGCCGAGCCCGGCGGTGAGCGCGGGGTCGACGGCGAACAGCACGGCACCGTCCGGGGAGGGTGCCAGCGGCAGGCCGGTGGCCGGGCGGAGCAGGGTGCGCAGCAGGTCGGCGGCGGCCGCGGCGGCGCCGGGGGCGTGCACGGCCGTGGTGCGGTCGAGGGTGAACCGGCCGGGCGCGGAGACGATCCGGTGGGGCGTCGGAATGATCACTGCGGGGCCACCTCGGGAGGACGGGAAACTTACCACTTGCGGACTGGAGCACCACTGGTAAAAGAAAGTGGCATAGACCAGTTGGCCCGTCAAGGGGCGGCGGCGGAAGAGCTGTCGGCCCGCGGCCGGCCGGGAGTTGATTGACTGGAGGCATGACCTCCACCGTGTTCGAGACCGACACCCCCGACCCGATCGCCTACCTCGACCGGGTGGCCGCCACCGATCCGGGCCGGTCCTACAAGCAGCGCATGCTCGCCGAACTGGACGTCCCGGACGGCGGGACGGTGCTGGACCTCGGCTGCGGCCCCGGCGCGGACCTCGGCGCGCTGGCCGCCGCGGCGGGCCCGGCAGGGCGGGTGATCGGCATCGACCTCGACCGGGCGGCCGTCGACGCCGCCACCGCGCGCACGGCCGGGCTGCCCACCGTCGAGGTCCGGCTCGGCGACCTCCAGGAGCTGCCGCTGCCGGACGGCGCCGCCGACCGCGCCCGCACCGACCGGGTCCTGCAGCACGTCGCCGACCCGGCCGGGGCGCTCGGCGGGATCCACCGGGTGCTGCGCCCCGGCGGACGCCTCGTCACGGGCGAGCCCGACTGGGGCACCCTGACCGTCGACCACCCGGACGGCGACCTCTCGCAGGCCTACACCCGGTACGTCACCGAGCAGGCCGTGCGGAACGCCCACATCGGCGGCCGGCTCCCGCGGCTGGCGGCGGAGGCCGGCTTCACGGTGACGGCCGTCCTCCCGATCACCCCGGTCTTCCGGGACGTCCGCACCGCCGACCTGATCCTCGGCCTGGAACGCTGCACCCGCCGGGCCGTCACCGCGGGGTACTTCACCGAGGACGGGGCGGCCCGTTGGCTCGACCACCTGGAGAACGGCCCCTTCTTCGCGGCCTTCACCCTCTACGTCGTGGTCGCCGACCGCTGACCGGGCAGGTCCTCCGAGGCACGCGGATACCGCTACCGGGGCGCGCGGGGGCCTCCGTTCGCCGCGGAGGGCGCGGCCCGGAGCTGCTGGTCCGGCTTCCAGTCGCCGGCGAGGAGCCCGAGCAGCACCTGGTCCACGAACTCGCCCATCACCCAGGCCGAGGAGCGCAGCACGCCCTCGCGGACGAAGCCGTTGCGTTCGGCGGAGCGCAGCATCGCGGGGTTGTCCGCCAGCGTCTCGATCTGCAGGCGGTGCAGGCTGCGCACCACGAAGCCGTAGTGGCAGAGCACCGCGACCACGTCGGTGCCGTAGCCCTTGCCGCGGGCGGACGGCAGCAGGCCCAGTCCGATGTGGGCGGACCGGTGGTGGGTGTCGATGCCCCACAGCGTCGCGGTGCCGACCAGCGCGCCGCCGTCCAGCTCCACCACGGAGAACTGGACGAGACCCTGGTCGCTGTCGTCCACCACGAGCCGCGGGTCCTTCGAGCCGGGCGTCATCGGCCGCCAGGGTCTGCCTTCGGCGCGCGAGGCGTTGACCACGTCGTCGTAGAGCTCGGTCCGCAGGACCGGGATGTCGTCCTCGTGCCGGGCCCTGAGCCCGACCGTGCTGCCTCTGAGCATTCAGGCTTCCTATCCGGCGCCGCCCCCGGACGGCAACCCGTTTTCGCCCCCGCCCCGGCGGGGCCGTATTGGTAAGGTACTGGTCAGTTTCGGGACGAGGGAGCTGCCATGTCGGGCGAGAGACCGGGGGTCGCGATGAAGCGGACGCGGGTGCGCGACCACCTGCGGGATCTGGTGGAGGCCCGGAGCCCCGGTGACCCGATCCCGTCGGAGCGGGCGCTCTGCGAGGAGCTCGGGGTGTCCCGGCCGACCCTGCGGGCGGCGGTGGACGAACTGGTGGCGACCGGCCTGCTGGTCCGCGAGCACGGCCGCGGCATGTTCGTGGCCCCGGAGAAGGTCGTCCAGGAGATGGCGATGGCCTCCGAGGGCAGTGCCTTCAGCGTTCCGCGGGCCGCCGGCAGCTGGGCGGGGCGGGTGCTGGAGTTCGAGACCGTGCCGGCGGGGGCGCGGCTCGGCCGGCGGCTGCGGATCTCCCCCGCCGCGGAGCTGACCCGGATCGCCCGGCTGCGGCTGGTCGACGGCGAGCCGATGGCCATCGAGCACCTGCACATCCCGGCCGCGCTGGTGCCCGGGCTGGCCCCGGCCGACATGGAGTCGGGCGACTTCTACGACCTGCTGCGCGAGCGGCACGGCGTCCGGGTGCGGGAGGCCGTCCAGTCGATCGAACCGACCGTCACCAACGAGGCGGAGTCCCGGCTGCTGGGGGTGCCGGTGCTCTCGCCGGCGCTGCTGTTCGAGCGGCTGACCAGTGACGCGGCCGGCCGGCCGGTGGAGTACGTGCACTCGGTGTACCGCGGGGACCGGTACCGGATCGTCTCCCGGATCGCCTTCGACGACGGCCCGGGCGGGACGGCGGCCGCGGGCCGGGGCGGCGGCCACCATCCGGGGATCCCGCCCGGGGACCTGCCGGGCCGGCCCGGTGGGCGGAGCACTACCACGGGCGATGTGCAGCCCCCGGTCTGACACCCCGCCACTGCGCCGTCCGTGCGGCCCTGCGGCGGCGGGCGGTTGGCCGCGGGGCACCTCGGGGATCATCCGCCGGTATGAAGATCGGTTCATCGGGTTGCCACCCCCGGGTCGGCCCGGCGCTCTGGGCCGGGCTGGCCGTCGTCCTGACGGCCTGTTCGACCGCGCCCTCCCGGAACACCGCTCCCCCCGCCGCCACCGCGCCCGCCGCACTGCCGCCGCTCGCCGCCGTGGAAACGCGAGAACGCCACGCGCCCCTGGGGATCGACCCGGTGCAGGCCGCCCGGCAGTCCGCGGAGCGCCGGGCCCGCGAGCAGGCCGCCCGCTGGGGCCTCGACCGGCTGCCCGCCGTCGCCCCCGCCCCGCCCGAACAGCGGCCGGCGCTCGCCGCCGGCCAGGCCGGCGTCGTCCTGCGGCCCGGTCTGCCGCCGGTCGTCCAGCGCGTCCCCACCGAGGACCGGGTGGTCTTCCTGACCATCGACGACGGCGCCGAGAAGGACCCGGAGTTCGCCCGGATGACCGCCGAACTCGGCATCCCCTACAGCACCTTCCTCACCGGCTACCTGGCCCGGGCCGACTGGGGCTACTTCCGCGGCCTGCTCGCGAACGGGCACGCCGCCACCGGCAACCACACGCTCAACCACCGCGACATGCGCAAGCTCACCGCCGCCGAGCAGCGCACCGAGATCTGCGGCCAGCAGGACGAGCTCGAACGCGAGACCGGCTCCCGGCCGCCGCTGTTCCGCCCGCCCTACGGCGAGTACACCGACGACACCCTGCGGGCCGCCCAGCAGTGCGGGATCCGGGCCCTCGCCCTGTGGAACGAGGAGGCCTTCCCCGACCGCACGGAGTACCGCCACACGGACCGGGTGCTGCACCCCGGCGACATCATCCTCACCCACTTCCGCGGCCGCGCGGAGTGGGGCGGGACGATGACGGACGTGCTGCGGCGGGTGCTGCGCACGGTGGACGAGCAGGGCTTCGCCCTGGCCCTGCTCGACGACTACCTCTGAGCCGCCCCACGGCGGCCCGGCCCGGTACCGGGGCGCAGTCGGGCCGCCCGAGGAGCGAGACACCGTCCCAGTATGCGGAAACGCTGGCAGCGCCCGCGGCCGCCGTGATCGACTGTCCGCTCCCGCACGGAAGGAGCGCCGCCATGCTGCCATCCCTCGACGGCCTGGTCTTCTCACCCACCGGACGCGCCGAGCACGGCGAGGTCGACGCCGCCACCAGCTTCGCCTACCGCGAGCAGGACGGCCGGGTCTGGGCCTCCTACCAGGGCGGCGACATCGTGCACGGCCACCTCGTCGGCACCCGCGCGGGCGACACCCTCGAATTCAGGTACGTGCAGCTCAACCGTGCCGGGGAGACCAGCAGCGGACACTGCGCCAGCACGCTCTCCCGGCTGACCGACGGCCGCCTGCGGCTCGACGAGTCCTGGCGCTGGGAGTCCCGCCCGGGCGCCGGGACGAGCGCGGTCGAGGAGGTCCTGCCGCCCGCCGGCTGACCCGCACCGGCCGCCCGCACGCCGCACCCACAACCCGATCCGAGGAGCCCGCCGTGTCCCCCGCCGCACCCCTGCACCTCGTCCTGCCCGGCTACCAGAACTCCGGCCCCGCCCACTGGCAGACCCGCTGGGAGGCCGCCGACCCGGGCTTCGTCCGGGTCGAGCAGGCTGACTGGGACGCGCCGCAGCGCACCGACTGGGTGGCCGCCCTGGACGCCGCGGTCGCCGCCGCGGACCGCCCGGTCGTCCTGGTCGCGCACAGCCTCGGCTGCATCACCGTCGCCCACTGGGCCGCCGGGCGCACCGGGCCCGGCCGGGTGGCCGGCGCCCTGCTCGTGGCCCCCGCCGACGTGGACACCGCCGAGGTGCCGGAGCTCGAGAACTTCCGGCCCGTGCCACTGCGCCCGCTGCCCTTCCCGGCCACGGTCGTCGCCAGCACCGACGACCCCTGGTGCACCGCCGAGCGGGCCGCTGCCTTCGCCGACGCCTGGGGCGCGAAGCTCGTCGACGTCGGGGCGCTCGGCCACATCAACAGCGACTCCGGACTCGGCGACTGGCCGGAGGGCCGCCGCCTGCTCGCCGACCTCACCGGCACCGCCCGGCCGTAGCACCCGACAACCGGTTCAGGCGTAGTCCGAGGCCACCGCCGGCCGGCCGGTCCGGCCGGGCACCGGGCCGCTCCCGGGCGTAGCTGTTCACGCCGGTGAGGGTCCGTTCGTGGTGCTGTCTGCCCCACCACCGAGGAGGCGGCGAGTTCGACGTCCCCGACGAGATCACCGCCCCCGTGCGGACCCGGGCGACCCCGCTCCCTAGGGTGATCACATGCCGAACAGTCCGCAGGTGCCCGCCGTCCTCGACGAGCGGAGCGCCCGCCAGGACCTCTGCCGGTGCTTCGACCGGGGACACGCGACGAACCGCCGGCGGGTCGCCTTCCACACCGAGCGGCAGGACACCTCGGCCCCGGCCGGCTGCGGCTGCTCGACCTCGTCGAGGAGGCCGCGGCGGACGGCCGCGAGGAGTTCCACCCGCTGCAGGGGCTGCCGGCCGACGATCGCCGGCAGATCGTCACCCTGCCCCCGACGATCGCGAAGCTGACCGCCGTCCGCAGGCTCGGGCTGGTCGACGCCTGTTCCAGGGCCTGCGTCGCGGCGCTGCCCACCCCGCCGGAGGGGTACGTCCGTGGCCCGCACACCGGCGGACCGACCGTCCGGCAGCCCGTCGCCGACCACTGGCTGCCGCGGGAACGGCGCCGTCCCGTCCGGCGTGGATCCCGCATCGAAGCCCGCACCGAGCAAGGAGAGACCCCGTGACCGCGCCCCCCGCCGTGGCCTATGTGACCAGCAAGGACGCCCCCGACCAGGAGGCGGGGGCGGCGCTGGCCGCGTTCGCCGCGCAGGGGCTGGCCGCGGAGGCGGTGGTGTGGGACGACCCGGCGGTCGCCTGGGAGCGGTTCGACGCCGCGGTGGTGCGCAGCACCTGGGACTACACCGGGCGGCGCGCCGAGTTCCTGGCCTGGGCACGGCGGGCGGCCGGGCTCACCCGGCTCTGCAATCCGGTGCCCGTGCTGGAGCGGAACACCGACAAGACGTACCTGCGGGAGCTCGCCCGGGCCGGCGTGCCGGTGGTGCCGACCGCCTGGGTCGGGCCGGGCGAGCGGCTGGACGGCGGGACGGCGCCCTGGCCGGAGCTGGTGGTGAAGCCCACCGTGTCGTCGGGCGCCCGGGACACCGTGCGGACCACCGACCGGGCGGCGGCCGCGGCCCACGCCGACCTGCTGACCGCAGCCGGGCGGACGGCCATGGTGCAGCCCTACCTGCCGGCGGTGGACGGGGAGGGCGAGACCTCGCTGGTCTTCATCGGCGGCGCGTTCAGCCACGCGGTGCGGCGCGGCCCGATGCTGTCCGGCCCGGCGGGCCGGTTCGCGGACGAGGCACGGCGGCCCGACGCCGACCAGCTGGCCGTCGCCGAAGGGGTGCTCGCGGCCGTGCCGGAGCGCACGGAGCTGCTGTACGCGCGGGTGGACCTGGTGCGCGGCCCGGACGGCACGCCGCTGCTGATCGAGCTGGAGCTCACCGAGCCGCGGCTGTTCCTGCAGTACGACGCCGGGGCGCCGGCGCGGCTGGCGGCCGCGGTGCGGGCGCTCACCGGCTGACACCGGAGCACGTGCAGGCCCGCCCGCCGGTCGTGGGCCCGGTTGTCGGTGGCCCGTGCCAGGCTGGCCGCAGCGATCCGCAGCGACGAGGGGACGGACGGGATGGACGGGCTGGCCGAGGGCGGCTTCACGGTGGACAGCTGGGAGCCGGAGGTGCTGGACGACCGGCCGGGTGCGGCACTCGCCCGGGTGACGCTGACCAAGACCTTCCGGGGCGGGCTGGCCGGCACCAGCACCGTGCACATGATCAGCGCGGCGGACGGCGCGGGTCAGCCGGCGGCGTACACCGCCTTCGAGCGGTACACCGGCGAGCTGGACGGCCGGAAGGGCAGCTTCGTGCTGCAGCACTGCGCGCCCGGCAGCCGCGGCGAGCGGCTGGTGATCACGGTGGTGCCGGGCACCGGCACCGAGGAGCTGACCGGGATCACCGGCGGCTTCGAGATCCGGATCGACGACGCGGGCGTGCACACCTACGCCTTCCGGTACGCCCTGGCCTGATCCGGGTGCGGCGACGGCCCGCTTCCCGGGTGCGGGGAGCGGGCCGTGCGGGGGTGCGGGGTGCCGGGTCCGGGATCACCGGTCCGGGCCGCGGAGGCCCGCGAGGACCTTCTCCGCGACGGCGATCTGCTGCGCCTTGCTCGCCTGGTGCGCGTTGGCCGCGTACGCGTGGCCACCGAACGCG
>NZ_JOAI01000049.1 GCF_000717715.1 Streptomyces sp. NRRL B-24484
TCCAGTGGCACGACAAGCAGTTCGGCCTGGAGACCATGTGCGTCGGCGGCGGCCAGGGCATGGCCATGGTCATCGAACGACTCAGCTGAACCGCAGCGCGGCCGGACGTGGCGAGGGGCGCCGACGGAGACTCCGTCGGCGCCCCTCGCTGTCGCGCCCGGGTGGTCAGTCCCGGGTGCGCAGGGTGAAGGCGTGGCGCAGCTCGCGCTTGAGGACCTTCATGCTGGGGCCCAGGGGCAGCGACTCCACGATCTCCACCTGGCGGGGGTACTTGTGCCGGCCGACCTGGCCGGCCGCCCAGGCGACGAGCTCGGACGGCTCCGGCGGGGCGGCGGGGTCGGCCGGCACCACCACGGCGCAGACCTCCTCGCCGTGGGTGGGGTGGGGGAGGCCGATGACGGCGACCTGGGCGACGGCCGGGTGGCGGATCAGCGCCTCCTCGACCTCGCGCGGGTAGACGTTGTACCCGCCGCGGATGATGAGGTCCTTGGTGCGGTCGACGATGCGGACGAAGCCGGCCTCGTCCTGGATGCCGAGGTCGCCCGTCCGGAACCATCCGTCGGTGAAGGCCGCGGCGGTGGCCCCGGGGAGTCCGAGGTAGCCGCTGAACACGTTGTGGCCGCGGATCACGATCTCCCCGAGGTCGCCCGGCGGCAGCAGGCGGAGCCCGTCGGTCTCCTCGCCGTCGGTGGCCGGGGCGGCGACGGCGACGTCCACGCCCCACACCTGGTGGCCGACCGTGCCGGCGCGGGTGCCGAACACCGGCTGGTTGGAGGTGGCGACGGGGGAGGTCTCCGAGAGGCCGTACGCCTCCAGCACCGGTGCCAGCCGCTCCTGGACCTCGTCCAGGACGGCGACGGGGAGCGAGGCGCCGCCGGAGACGCACAGCCGCAGGGCCGACGGGCGGTCGGCGCCGGCGCGGAGCGCGTCCAGCAGGGCGATGTACATGGTCGGCACGCCGTGGAAGACGGTCACCCCGTGGCGCCGCATCAGATCGAGTGCGGTGTGCGGGTCGAAGCGCGGCTGCATCACCAGCGTCGCGCCGACCCGGAAGGTGGTGTTCATGGCGACCGTCTGCCCGAAGGTGTGGAACATCGGCAGGCAGCCGAGCACCACGTCCCGGCCGGTGACGCCGAAGGTGTCGAAGGCGCTGACGGTCGCGTTCATCACCAGGTTGAGCTGGGTGAGCACCGCGCCCTTGGGCCGTCCGGTGGTGCCGCTGGTGTAGAGGATCACCGCCGGGTCGTCGGCGCGGCGCGGGAGGTGGGAGGCGAGCGGGGCGGTGCCGTCGCGGGGGGCGCGGGTGCTCAGCACGGCGGCACCGGCGATCCCGGCGGCGGCCGTGCCCGTCCGCGCGGACGCCTCGTCGACGACCAGGAGCCGGGCTCCGCTGTCGGAGAGCACGTGCGCCACTTCCTGCGGGGTGAGCAGCAGGTGGACGGGGACGACCACGGCGCCGGCCGCGAGGACGGCGTAGTAGCAGCGCGGGAAGTCGGCGGTGTTCTGGGCCATCAGGGCGACGCGGTCGCCGGGCCGGACGCCGGCGGCGACCAGAAGGCCCGCGAAGTCGAGTGCTTCGGACCAGAGTTGGGCGTACGTCAGTTCCAGCGCGCCGTCGACGACGGCCGTGCGGGTGGGGTGCCTGCGGGCCGGCTCGGCCAGGACGCAGGCGAGGGAGAGGGTCATGCGGTCTCCTCGGGGGACGGCTGGGACGGTGGTGCGGGTCAGGCGGTGACGCGCTCGATCCACTCGACCAGGTCCGCCTCGACGGTCTCGCGGTCGGTCTCGTTGAGGATCTCGTGGCGCGCCCCCGGGTACACCCGGTAGGTGATGTCCTCGATGCCGGCCTCGCGGTAGCGCCGGACGACGAGGTCCGACAGCTCCAGGTCGCGGTTGAGCGGGTCGCGGTCGCCGACGGCCACGTAGACCGGCAGGTCGGGCCGGACGGTCGTGGGCGTGGCGAGCCGCTCGCCGGCCGCCGCGAGGTCGGACATGCCCTGGTCGTCCAGGGTGAAGCCGCAGAGCGGATCGGCGAGGTACGCGTCGACCTGCGCCTCGTCGCGACTGAGCCAGTCACCCGGCGTCCGGGCGGGCTCGAAGGCGGAGTTGAAGGCGTCCATGACGTCGCCGTCGGCCTCGGCGAGGTGGGCCATGAGCCGGTCCAGCGCCGCGGTGCCGGACAGTGCGACCCCGGCCAGCAGCTCGGAGTGCCCGAGCACGTACTGCTGGGCGGCGAACGAACCGAGGCTGTGGCCCACCAGGACGAGTGGCAGCCCCGGGTGCCGGCGCTCGATCAGTGCGGACAGCGCGACCATGTCGTCGACCAGCCGGTTCCACCCGTCGTCGCCGAGGTGGCCGGGGACGTGGCTGACGGTCAGCCCGTGGCCGCGGTGGTCGTCGGCGTACACGGCGTAGCCCCGCCGGGCCAGCGCCCGGGCGAAGTGGTCGTAGCGGGCCGCGTGTTCGCCCATGCCGTGGGAGATCTGGACCAGGCCGCGGGGCGGCCCGTCCGGTGCCCACTCGTGGACGTGGATCTGCAGGCCGTCTTCGCTTCTGAAGGTGAACATGTGACGGTTCCTCGGGGGCTGTCGTGGGTGGCGGCCGGCGGCGCGGGCGGCGCGGGGAGCGCGGAACGCGCGGCCGGGGGGAGAGCGGGGGATCTGCGGCGCGCGTCGGGCGGTGGGCGCCGAGCCGCGGGATCGGGGCGCGGCGGGCATGAATGGCCCGGGCTGCCGAATTGCGCAGGTTCTGTTCTGACGCTACCGCATTCGACAATGTCGAACAATGGCTGGCGAAGAGTTTTTCGCGCAGATCCCCGGCGGTGCGCCGAGGTGGCGCCCGTTGCCGATTCGAATCCGAATCCGGCTGGTGCTACCGGCGAGTAGCGAGGTACGGTCCTGAACCTGCCCGCAAAGCCGACCGGAATTCACACTCCGGGCGTTCTCACCACGCACGGCCCAGGCGGGCGGATTCCCCTGCGGATGGCAGTCCGCGCGCGTTCCTCCCCATTTCCGGCACGGCCCCGAGCGGCGGCCGGACGGAGGACCGACCCTCCCGAAACACCCACCGGACACCCCGGGCACCGCCTCCGTGCCCCACGTGCACCCGGCCATCCAGCAACCCCCACCCCGGAGGTACCCATGCGTGCATCGCGCGCCGCGGCCGTCGTCCTGGCCGCCACGACCGTCCTGTCCTCGGCCGCCTGCAGCTCAGGCTCCGGCTCCGCCGGAGCGGACGCGGACCGCGTGAGGATCGGCGCCCTGCTGTCGCTGTCCGGCGTCTACTCCACCCTCGGTCCGGCCGAGAAGAAGGCCATGACCATGGGCGTCGAGGAGCTCAACCGGCAGGGCTTCACCGTCGCCGGCCGGCGGCACACGCTGGAGATCGTCTACGCCGACGACAAGTCCGACCCGGCCACCACCGGTGTCACCGCGCTGCGGGAGATGACCCAGGCGCAGCGGCTGCCGGTCGTCGCCTACGGCCTGGGCTCGGCGACCTACGCCCCGCAGCTCAAGCGCAAGCCCGTCCCGATGATCAACGTCCTGGACAGCTCCTACCCGAGCATCCTGGACCTCGACCCCCACCTGTACCTCACCCGCGGGGGCTCGCACACCTACGTGCCGGGCTGCCTCGCCTACGCGAAGCAGAAGCTCGGCGCGAAGTCGCTCGGGGTGATCACCGCCAAGGGCGAGCCCTACGGGGAGGGCCTCACCGAGCTGGTCGGCCTGGCGGCCCGCGCCAACGGCATCCGGATCGCCGCCTCCGCCGGCTTCCCGCTCGGCGCGACCGACTACGGCAACGCCGTCGGCACGGTGCTCGCCGCCAAGCCCGACGCGATCTACCTCAGCAGCGTCACCGGCGTGATCCTGCCCGTCCTCAAGCAGCTGCGGCAGGCCGGCTGGACGGGTCCCGTGCTGCACAGCGCGGGCGTCGGCCCCGACCAGGCCCGGGCGATCCTCGGCGACCAGTTCAACACCCTGATGACCGACAACTACGACTGCGCCGGCACCCTGCCCGGCACCTCCGCCGACCCGGCCACCGTCGCCTTCGCCAAGGCCTACGAGGAGCGCTGGAAGGAGAACCCGCAGGACCTGACCATGTGGGCGCACGACTACCCGTTCATCGTCGCCGAGGCCATGTCCAGGGCCGGCAGCACCACCGACCCGGAGAAGATCAACAAGGCGCTGCCCGGCATCGGCGTCCCGAAGGGCACCGTCAGCGGCTGGCTGCCGACCTACACCGGCCAGCTCTTCGACGAGCGCGGCGCCCGCACCACCTCCGAAGTGACCGCGTGGTGCCCCGCCAAGCAGACCGTCGCCAGCGCCATGACCTTCGACACCAAGCGCGGCGAGCTGGTCGACCCCGTCTTCGCGAAGGACGCCTGCGCATGATCCAGACCCTCGTCAACGGGGCCTTCCTCGGCTGCCTGTTCGCCGTGATGGCGGTCGGCCTGACCCTCGTCTACGGCGTGATGGAAGTCCCCAACTTCGCGCACGCCGGGGTCGTCGTCCTCGCCGCCTGCACCACCTGGTCGGCGACCGCGGCCGGACTGCCCTTCGTCCTCGCCGCCCTGGCCGGCATCGCCTGCGGCGGACTGGTCTCGGTCCTCACCGAGACCGCCGCCTACCGGTGGATCGTCGACAAACCGGCCGCCGCACCCGCCGTCGCCCTCGGCCTGCTGCTGATCCTGCAGAACACCGCGCTCCGGCTCTACGGCGGTGAGGGCCGCTCCCTCGACACCCCGTACGACACCGTGCTGCTCCGCTTCGGCGGGATCTCCCTGCCCGGGGTGAAGGCGGCGCTGATGGTGCTGGCCGGGCTCTCGCTGGCCGCGCTCCACCTGCTGCTGGCCCGCACCTCGCTCGGACGCCGGATGCGCGCGGTGGCGCAGGACCGGGAGGCTGCGGCGATGCTCGGCATCCCGCTGCGCCGCCAGTACGCACTGGCCTTCCTGGTCGCGGGACTGCTCGCGGGCGTCGCCGCGATCGCCTACGCCCCCACCTACCAGGTGTCGCCGTACATGGCCGACGAGGTGCTGCTCAGCGCCTTCGTCGTGGTCGTCCTCGGCGGCCTGGGCAGCGTCTGGGGGGCCGTCGCAGGCGGGCTCGTCCTCGGGGTGGTCGAGAGCCTCGGAGCCGCCTACGTGAGCTCCGCCTACCAGAGCGCCTTCGGCTTCCTCATGCTCGTGATCGTCCTCGTGCTGCGGCCCACCGGGCTGCGCAGCACGAACTCCCGAAGGGTGGCGTGAATGCGCACCTCCCGTATCTCCCGGCACGCCGGGCCGCTCGCCGGCATCGCCGCCGTGAGCCTCCTCGCCCACGCCCTGCTCGGCTCGCTGCAGGGCGACCTCGGACAGGTCGCCCTGCTGACCGTCTCCTGGACGGTGGCCCTGACCGGCCTCAACCTCGTCCAGGGCCTCGGCGGCTACCCCAGCCTCGCCCACGCCTCCTTCTACGGCGGCGGGGCGTACGTCTCGGCCGTCCTGCTCGACCACGGCGTGCCGATGGGCCTCGCGGCGCTCGCCGCGGTCGGCGCCGCCGTCCTCGTGGCCCTGCTCGTGGCGCTCGTCTTCAGCCGGACCCGCGGGCAGTACTTCGCCATCGGCACGATGTTCTTCGGCGCCGTGACCACCCTGGTGTTCACCAACGCCGCCGACCTGACCGGCGGCCCCAACGGCCGGCCGGTCGAGCTCGGCCTCCCGCTGGACACGACGCTGCTGCTGCTGTCGGCCTCGCTCGGCCTGGCGCTGGCGGCCTTCCACTTCCTGTCCGTCGGCCGGTTCGGGGCGCGGCTGCAAGCCGTCCGCGAGGACGAGGACCTGGCCGAGCACCTGGGCGTGCCCACGGCCCGGGTCAAGCTGCTGGCGATGGTCCTCTCCTCGGTCTTCGGGGCCTGGGCCGGGGTGCTGTTCGCCCAGTACAACGGTGTCGTCGCCCCGTCGCAGTTCACCTTCGTGCAGGGGTTCCTGATGTTCGTGGCGATCGGCATCGGCGGCGCGGGCCGGCTGTACGCGCCGCTGGTCGGCAGCCTCGTCGTGATCGGCTTCACCCAGCTGATCAAGCTCGGGCCGGGCGTCAGCCAGATCGCCCTGGGCGTGCTGTTCATCGCGGTGACCCTGCTCGTACCGCAGGGCGTGCTCGGCGGCCTGGCCGCCCTCCGCCGCCGGGTGCGCCCGAGGGGAGCCGTCGCATGAGCGCGCTGTTGCAGGCCAGGGGCCTGGTCAAGCGGTTCGGCGGCGTGACCGCCGTGGACGGGGTCTCCTTCGAGCTCGACGGCGGGCAGGTACTGGGCCTGATCGGCCCCAACGGCTCCGGCAAGACCACCCTGCTCGGGATGCTCGCCGGCACCCACCCGCCCACCGGGGGCGCCGTCCTCCTCGGCGGACGGCTTGTTCGCGGCCGGGGCGCCCACCGCAGCGTCCGCGCCGGGATCGCCCGCACCTTCCAGACCACCCGGCTGTTCCCCACCCGGACCCTGCGGGAGAGCCTGGCGCTGACCCGCGGCGAGTGCCGCGGCCGGCCCGCCGGCCCGGGCGACGGGGACCTCGCCGCGCTGATCGGCCTGGACGGTCAGCTGGACCGGCCCGCCGAGCAGCTGACCGGCGCCGCCCAGCGGCTCGGGATGATCGCGCTCGCGCTGGCCACCGGCCCGCGTGTGCTGCTGCTCGACGAGCCGGCCGTCGGCATGGACGGCGCGGAGGCCGACACCCTGGCCGCGGCCGTCCGCGGCGCCGCCGAACAGCTGGGCGTCGCGGTGGTGGTCGTGGACCACAACATGCAGTTCCTGATGCCGCTCGCCGACCGCGTCCTGGTGATGGCGGCCGGCGCCGTCCTGGCCGAGGGCACCCCCGAGCGGATCCGCACCGACGAGGCGGTCGTCGCCTCCTACCTGGGAGGGGCGTGACCGTGCTCACCGTCGAGAACCTCACCGTCGCCTTCGGCCCGGCCGTCGCCGTCCGCGACATCAGCCTGCACGCCGAGCGCGGCACCGTCACCGGCATCCTCGGTGCGAACGGCGCGGGCAAGACCACCACCCTGCTGGGCATCCACGGGCGGGTCCGCCGCAGCAGCGGGCGCATCCTGCTCGACGGGCAGGACGTCACCGGCCACGACACCGCCGCCCTGGTGCGCGCGGGCGTCGCGCTCTGCCCGGAGAACCGCCGGCTGTTCCCCGCCATGACGATCGAGGACAACCTGCTGCTCGGGGCGGACGGCCACGGCCGCCGGGAGCAGCGCCGCCGCCTCGCCGGCACCTACGAGCGGTTCGGATGGGTGGCCGAGCGCCGGGCCGAACCGGCCGGCCGCCTCAGCGGCGGCCAGCAGCAGACCGTGGCCATCGCCCGGGCCCTGATGTCGAAGCCGCGGCTCGTCCTGCTGGACGAGCCCTCCAGCGGGCTCTCCCCGGTGGCCGTCGAGGAGGTCGGCGACCTGCTGGAGACGATCACCCTGGACGGGACCGCCGTCCTGCTGGTGGAGCAGAACGTCCACCTGGTGCGACGGCTCTGCCGCACCGCGTGGGTGCTCGCCCACGGCGAGGTCACGGCGGGCGGGCCCGTCGCCGACCTCGTCCGCACCGGCGCCGTCTCGGACGCCTACCTGGGGAGGTCCGCCGCGAGCCGGGAGCGACCGTGAGGGCGGTCGGGCGGACCGGGGAAGGGCCGCCACGTACTCCCGTTCGGCCGTCGGGGCCGGCGCCGGCCGTGCGCCGGGGCCGGCCCCGACGGTGCTTCCCGCCGGTGTCCCGCGGGCTCAGGCAGGGCTCAGGCCGGGCCGTCCGCCGCCCGCAGCCGGCCCCGCAGGGCGACCTCGAGCTCGAAGCGGGCATCGGGGTCGTGCAGGGCCGGCCCGAACAGCTCGTGGACGCGGCGCAGTCGCTTGCGCGCCGTCTGCGGGTGGATGCCGAGGCGGGCGGCGACGTCCGGGGCCCCGCCCCGGGTCTGCAGGGTGGCGAGCAGCGTGCTCGCCACCCTGGCGGCCTGCTTGGCGGTCAGCGCCTCCAGCGGCGCCAGCCTGCGCCCGGCGACCAGGTGGACCAGCGGTTCGTCCGCCCAGAGCAGCAGATCGGGAAGGCGGGCGTCGCACTCCACCGGCTGCCCCTGCGGACCGGTCAGCCGGTCGCGGACCGTCCGGGCCCAGCGCAGCGAGTCGGCCGCCGAACCGACCGGCACGACAGGGCCGATCACCGCCCCGGGCCGGTCCAGCAGCCGGCGCACCCGGCCGTCGTCCCTGACCTCCGCGGGGTCGGGCAGCAGGAGGCAGGGGTACGGCGGGCGCAGGTCGCAGAGCACGTCCGCCGGCAGGCCGAGCCGCGTGCCGGCCAGGTCCTCGCCCGGGGCGAGCAGGGCGAAGGCGACGGTCGCGGGCAGCCGCCACTGCGCCAGCTCGGCGGCCGCGACCAGCCGGGGGCCGGGCGCGCCGGCGGCCAGCAGGCCGAGCAGCCGCCTGCGGTGGCCCGCAAGGCCGTCGCCGGCCTCCGCCGGTCGCCGGTGGCCCTGCAGCGCGGTCGCGGTGACCTCGTCGACGTGGGCGAACACCGCCTCCGCGAGGGCCGCGGTCGCGTCCGGTCCGACGCCGGTGCGGCGGGCCACCGCCGCCAGGCGTCGCCAGGCCGCGCGGCCTCCGGCGCGGCAGGCGGCCTGCACGGCGTCGGGCGAGCGGCCGGCCGCCGCATGCCTGTGCCCGAAGGCCGCGCAGTCCTCCGGCCGGGCGGCCGTCCGCCGTCCCGCCACCAGGTCCAGGAAGTGCGCCAGGGCCGACTCCACGGCGCTGCGCAGCGCCGGGTCCGGCCGCCCGGCGGGCGGACCGCCGGGTGCGGGCAGCCGCAGGGCCATTTCGGCGGAGACCTCCGCGGCCATGGCCGCGAGGCCTTTGCGCGCCTCCGCCTCGAATGCGGGCGGAAGGTCCAGGCGTGAAATCGGCACATCGACTCCCTGCTCGCCTTTCCGGCTGCGGCCGGAACGACTTGATTGATATCGGAAAACAACTCACCCGGATGACACGGATCGGGTTCCGGTGAATGCTGGAAATGTCGCGACGGGACGTTTTTTCGGTGGGCGTCCGGAATTCATTGACGCCGTCCGTCCGCGGCCCGTAGCGTTCCGGTCAATTCCGCACCGTCGCCTCGACCGAATCCTCGGCGAGGACCCGCCGGACACGCCGGCCGGGAATGTCGACGACCGGAACGGGACCGGAGGCGAGCCGCATGACGACAGGGATGCCGGAGTCGGGCCGCACCCCGTTCCCGAGCCTGCGTCACATCGGCGCGGACGCCCGCCGGGACCACGGCGCTCCCGATCCCGCCGACCGTGTCGGGAGCGCCCTCGGCCCGGTCGCGTCGACCGACGCGACCGGCTACAGCCACCGGGGACAGAGCCCTGCCAGGCCGCGTCTCCGGTTCCCGGCCCGCTGCGCGGGCCGGGGGTTCCGCCGCCTCGGAGGTGCTAGGTGGGAGGCGGACGGTCCGGGAATGCCGTCGGGAGGTGGTGAGACCTCCCGGCGGCGCAACCCGGGCCGCGGTGGAGCGGGACGGGCGGACGCGCCGTCAGACGACCCGGTCGAGCCACTCGACCAGGTCCGCGACCACGTCGGTGCGGTTGGTCTCGTTGAAGAGCTCGTGCCGTGCGCCCGGGTACGGGCGGTAGGTGATGTCCATCAGTCCGGCCTTGCCGTACCGCTCGACGAGCAGGTCGCTGAGTGCGAGTCCGGCGTTGAGCGGGTCCCGGTCGCCGACCATGACGTACAGCGGCAGCCCGGCCGGGATCCCGGCCGGCTCGGTGAGGCGCGCGGCGGCCGCCGCGAGTTCGCCCATGGCCCGGTCGTCCAGCGTGAAGCCGCACATCGGGTCCGCGAGGTACGCGTCGACCTGCGCCTCGTCGCGGCTGAGCCAGTCCGCCGCGGTGCGGGCCGGCTCGAACGGCCGGTTGAACGCGGCCATCACGTCCGGCCCCTGGGTCGCCAGGTGGGCGAAGAGCCCGTCGAGGGCGGTCGTCCCGCACAGCACGGCCGCGTCGACGAGCCGGACGTGGTCGAGCAGGTACTGCTGGGCGGCGAAGGAGCCGAGACTGTGGCCGAGCAGGACGAGCGGCACGTACGGATGGGCGGCCCGGGCGTGGGCGGAGACCATGGCGAGGTCGTCCACCAGCCGGTTCCAGCCGTCCTCGCCGAGCACGCCGGGGCCGGCGTGCATGCTCAGGCCGTGGCCGCGGTGGTCGTCGGCGACGACCGCGAAGCCCCGGGCGGCCAGCGCCTCGGCGAGCGGCGCGTAGCGCCGGGCGTGCTCTCCCATGCCGTGGGCGATCTGCACGACGGCCCGGGGTGCGACCGGGGGCGACCAGGTGTGCAGGTGGATGCGGACGCCGTCGGCGCTCGTGAGGGTGGTCATGACAACTCCTGGAGGGGGAGGCGGCTCGGAGGGGGAGGCGAGGGGCCCGGGCGGCGGGCCGCGGGAGCCCGGCGCCCGAGGGCCGGTGCAACGCGCCGTTCACGCTGTCGTCATCGTGGCGCGAGCCGCCTGCGAATCGAATGGGTGGCCGGACAAGGCGCGCCCGGCCGCGTTGTGGCCGGCCACAACCGCACCCCGCATAGGCTGGGGGAATGAGCCGCCCAGCACCCCCGCCGGAGATCGTCGAGGTGGCCGCGACCCTGTTGCCGCACCACCGCGAGATCGGCGAGCGCCTGGCCCGGCGGATGCGCGCGGAGATCGAGTCCTACCGCAACGAGGACCTCATCCCCTTCCACACCATCCGGGCCTCGTGCATCCGCAACATCGAGCTCATGATCCGGCACTTCGTCCACACCGGTCCCGCCGACCTCGGGCCGCCCCAGGCGACCGGCCGGATGCGCGCCGAGCAGGGCGTCCCGCTGCCCGAGACGCTGCACGCCTACCGGATCGGATTCGAGTTCCTCTGGGCCGAGTTCGTGGCCGAGGCCCGACGCCACCCGGCGGTCACCGACGCCATGCTCGTCGACCTGGCCGCACAGGTCTGGCAGCTCGCGGGCGAGTACTCCGACGCCGTCGCCCGGGCCTACCGCGAGACCACCGCCGCGCTCGTCCTGCAGCGCGAACGCGAACGGTCCGCCCTCGTGGAGGCGCTCCTCACCGGCGCCATCAGCGAGATCGGGCCGGTCGAGGAGGCCGGGCGGACACTGGGGCTGGGCTCCCACGGGCCGTACGCGGTGATCGCCGCCGACGTGCCGGCGCCCGGCCGCGAGGCGCTGCCCGGCATCGAGAACGCCCTGCGGGCGGTCCGCGTCCGCTCCGCCTGGCGGCTGCTGCCGGACCAGCAGATCGGCGTCGCCTCGCTGCCCGACCCCGACGACGAGGAGACACTGCTGCGGCTGCTGCGCCGCCACCCCGCACGGGTCGGGGTCAGTCCCTCGTACCCGTCGCTGCGCGACACCCCGCAGGCGCTGCGCTTCGCCCGGCTGGCCCTGGACGGGCTGCGCGGCAAGCCCCGCGGGACGGTCCGGTTCGACGACCGTCCGCTCGCCATGCTGGTGGCGGCCGCGCCCGCGGAGGCGGCCCGGTTGGCCCGGCTGGTGCTCGGCCCGCTGCTCGACCTCCCCCGGGAGGAACGCGAGCGGCTGACCGACACCCTGGAGCAGTGGTTCGCCGCCGCCGGCAGCACCGAGGGCGCGGCCGAGCGGCTCTACGTGCACGCCAACACCGTCCGCTACCGGCTGCGCCGCATCGAGGCGCTCACCGGTCGCGCGCTCCAGGACCCCCGGCACCTGGCCGACATCGGATCCGCCCTGCTCGCGCTGCGGCTGCTGCCCGGCGAGGCGGCCGGCGGCTGAGCCGTGTGACTGCCGCCCGCCGGTCGGCCGGTAGTCGGTCGGCCGGTCAGCCCGTCACGCAGAGGATCCAGGCGACGAGCTCCGCCGCGACCTCGACCCGGTTGGTCTCGTGCAGGATCTCGTGCCGGGCCCCGCGGTAGGTGCGGTACGTGACGTCGGTGAGGCCGGCCCGGCGGTACCGCTCCACCACCACGTCCGAGAGCGTGAGCTCGGCGTTCATCGGGTCGCGGTCGCCGACCGCCACGTAGACCGGCAGGTCCCGGCGGACGGTCTCGGGCCGGGCCAGCCGGTGCGCGGCCGCGGCCAGGTCGTCCCAGCCGCGGGCGTCCAGTGCGAAGCCGCAGAGCGGGTCGGCGAGGTAGGCGTCGACCTGCGCCTCGTCCCGGCTGCGCCAGTCGTGTCCGGTGCGGGCCGGCTCGAACGGTGCGTTGAAGGCCGCCGCCGCGTCCCCGCCGGCCGCGGCCAGGGCGGTGAGCAGCCGGTCCAGCGCGGTGGTGCCGGAGAGCGCCACGCCGGCCAGCCGTTCCGAGTGGTCGAGGACGTACTGCTGGGAGGCGAACGAGCCCAGGCTGTGGCCGACCAGGACCAGCGGCAGCCCGGGGTGGCGCCGGTGGGCGAGGTCCGAGAGCGCCACCATGTCCTGGACGAGCCGGTTCCAGCCGTCCTCGCCGAGGTGGCCGGGGGTGGCGCCGATGCTCCGGCCGTGGCCGCGGTGGTCGGCGGCGTAGACGGCGTACCCCTGGCCGGTGAGCGATGCGGCGAGGTGGGCGTAGCGGCGGGCGTGCTCGCCGGTACCGTGGGCGAGCTGGACGATGCCGCGTGGCGCGCCGACCGGCTGCCACTCGTGGACGTGGATCTCCAACCCGTCGCTGCTGGTGAAAGTGAACATCCGGCGGCTCCTCGGCAGGTGGTGCGTGGGCCGCGGGCAGGGCGGGCGGCCCGGGGGCCGCCGGTGGCCTGGGCGTGCAGTCGTCTCCATGCGCGCCGGGTGAGGCGGCCCGTTCGTGAAGACGCTACGTCATTCGACAATGTCGAACAATGGTCGTGGGGTCTCGGATCGGCATCGGGCCGGCAGGGCGGTCGAACACCTGATCGGTGTGTCGGGATAGGCTCACCGGGTGATCAGTGCGAGTGCCATCGGCGGAATCGCCGCAGTCTCGTTCGGCATGGTGATGACCCCCGGGCCGAACATGATCTACTGCGTGTCGCGGTCCGTCAGCCAGGGCCGCCGCGCCGGACTGATCTCGCTCGGCGGCGTGGTCCTCGGCTTCCTGGTCTACCTGACCGCAGCGGTGGCCGGGATCTCCGCCCTCTTCGCCCTCGTCCCGACCGCCTACCTGGCGCTCAAGCTCGCCGGCGCCGGCTACCTGCTGTGGCTCGCCTGGAAGGCCTTCCGCTCCCCGGCGCACTCGCCCTTCCGGGCGGCCGAGATGCCCCACGAGCGGCCACTGAAGCTGTTCGGCATGGGAGCCCTCACCTGCCTGCTCAACCCCAAGCTGGCCGTCCTGTACATCACTCTGCTCCCGCAGTTCGTCCGGCCGGAGGAGGGGCAGGTGGCCCTGCAGAGCGCCCTGCTCGGCCTCACCCAGATCGCCGTCGGCACCCTCGGCAACGCCGCCTTCGTCCTCACCGCGGGCGCGCTGGCCGGCTTCCTCGCCCGCCGCCCCCTGCTGCAGCGCCTGCACGGCTGGGCCACCGGCACCCTGCTCGCCGCCTTCGCCCTGCGCATCGCCACCGAGCGCAGCCGCGCCACCGTGGCCTGAGGGACCGCTTCAGGGGGCGTCCGCGCCCCGTGCGGTGCGCGCACGGCTGGACCCGCAGTGGCCCCGGAGGCGCCGAATCCGCTGCTCACGGCCGCGCCGGCGTGCCACACTCGCAGCAACGGCGGTCCGAGCGCAGCCGCGGCCGGGCCCGCCGGACCCACGGTCGCCCCACCACGGGAGGCAGACGGCATGGCCTTGGACGGCTCGATCCCCGGCGTGTACCAGGAGTACCTGGTGCCGATCCTCGTCCGCCCCTATGCCCGGGACCTCGCCGCCCGGGCCGTGACCCACCGGCCGGCCCGGGTGCTGGAGACGGCCGCCGGCACCGGCGCCGTCACCCGGGAGCTCGCCGCGGTGCTGCCCGGATCCACCGGGATCGTGGCCACCGACCTGAGCGCGCCGATGCTCGGGCTCGCCTCCTCCTCGCACACCGGCCGGCCGGTGGACTTCCGGCAGGCCGACGCCCTCGACCTGCCCTTCCCCGACGACTCCTTCGACGTCGTGGTCTGCCAGTTCGGCGCCATGTTCTTCCCGGACAAGCCGCGGGCCTTCGCCGAGGCGCGGCGGGTGCTGCGGCCCGGCGGCGTGCTGCTGTTCAACGTGTGGGACCACATCGCCGCCAACGAGTTCGCCGCCGTCGCGGCGGCGGCCGTGGCCGCCCTGGTGCCCGAGGACCCGCCCGACTTCATGGCCCGGGTCCTGCACGGCTACCACGACCACGTGGCCATCGCGCGGGACGTCGAGGCCGGCGGGTTCGAGGCGCCCCGGATCGAGACCGTCGACGCCCGCAGCCGGGCCGGGTCCGCGGTCGAGGTGGCGACCGCCTACTGCCAGGGCACGCCGATGCGCAACGAGATCGAGGCCCGGCCCGGGATCTCGCTCGCCGAGGCGACCGACGCGGTCGCCTCGGCGGTCGGGGAGCGGTTCGGTGACGGTCCCGTCGAGGGCGCGATGCGCGCCCACGTGGTCACCGCCACCGCTGCCGTCGGCGTCTGAGCGGAGCGACCGGGCGGGGCTCGCCTCCGGTCAGACCCGCCGCCACAGTGCCGGCACGTTCGGCGGCTCCCAGCCGACGAAGGCCGTGTGCGCCTGGATGCAGACGTACCCGACGCCGTTGTAGGTGACCGCGTCACCGGCCCGGTACGCCGTGCCGGCCCGCCAGGTGCCGCCCGGCGTCGGTCCGGTCGGGGTCGGGGTCGGCCCGGTGGGCGACGGGGACGGGGACGGCGACTGCGGCACGTCCAGGACGAAGTCGAAGGACGCCTCCCGTCCCGGCCCGGACTGCCGGACGGTCATCACCAGCCGCGGGTCGAAGATGGTGTCCGTCGAGTTCCGCGGCTCGCCGGGGAAGTACAGCTGGGTGGTCAGCACCGGGCGGCCGGGGGCCTGCAGCTTCACGTGCAGGTGCCGGGTCCGGCCCGGGTACAGCCCGGGCACCACCGTGGTCAGGGTGAACCGGCCCTGGTCGTCGCTGAACTGGTGGCCGCGGAAGCCGTAGCCGGAGTTGTCGTACGCCCCGGCGGTGTCAGCCTGCCAGAAGTCCAGCAGCACGCCCGCCACCGGCCGGCAGGCCCGGCCGAAGACGTAGCCGCTCACCGTCAGCGGTGTGCCCGGGCCGGTCAGCACGGTGCGCAGCGGGGAGCCCGGCTTGAAGTACGGGCCCTCGATCTGTTCGGTGGTCGGCTCGTCGCCGTCGTGGCAGTCCGGGGTCAGGCCGACCGGACCGCTGCCGCCGCCGTCACGGGCCAGTGCCGCGCCGCCGCCGAGCAGCACGGGGGCGGCGCCGGCCAGCACGGCGGCCTTGAGCAGGTTCTTGCGGGTGATCCCGGGCTCGCCGGACCGCCGGGGCTGCGGCTCGTCCTGCGGCTGCGGTGGGGGCGGAGTGGGCATGGCGGATCGCTCCGTTCGGGGGTGGGGCGCAGGACCGTGGGGGTGTCCTGCGCATGACAGGCAACGTCCGGCGGCGGTGCGGGAGCGACCCGCCCGCCGTGCACCGACGCTACGGCCGGGCCGTCCGCGGGTCGATGGACTCGACGCCGGGGCCGTGGTGCTTTCCTCCGCCCGTGCCCGCGCGGAACTCCCCGGGCGTCAGCCCGACCTCGCGGCGGAAGAAGCGGCAGAAGTACGCCGGGTCGGCGAAGCCCGCCGCCGCCGCGACCTGCCGGACGGTCAGGTCCGTGGCGCTCAGCAGCCGTTTCGCCTCCAGGGTCTGCTGCTGGCGGATCATCCGCGCGGGCGTGCGGCCCGTCTCCTCCCGGACGAGCTCGTGCAGCCGCCCGGTCGACACGCCCAGCTCGCGGGCGTACGACCTGACGGTGCGGTCCGCGCGGCCGGGCTCGGCGATCAGCCGGCCGAACCGGTCGACCAACGGATGCGGCCGCGGCGCCACCGACTCCGCGGCCGGCGGGGCCTGCGGCCGGTGGCCGGGCAGCGCCCGCACGGCCCGCACCAGCAGCACGTGGAGCAGTGCCTGCAGCACGCCCGGGTGGCCCGCCCCGGCCGCCCGGTACTCGCCGTCCAGGTCCGCGAGCAGGCCGGCCAGCCGGCCCGCCTCCGCGCGGTCGGGCCGCAGCGGCGGTGCGCCGGCCAGCTCCCGGGCCAGCGCCGCGTCCTCGGGATGGCGCAGCAGGAAGTCCTCCTCGAACAGCAGCACCCAGCCGTCCAGCCCGGCGGCCCCGGCCCAGTGGTGGACCTGGCCCGGCGCGATCGCGCAGAGCTGGGGCGGCCGCAGCGGCTGCTCCGCGAGGTCGAGGACGTGGCTGCCGCGGCCGCCGGTGACGTACGCCAGCTCGTAGAAGGAGTGCCGGTGCGGGAAGCCGGCCCGGGACAGCGGCCCGATGGTGTCGAAGGTGCCGACGGCGAACGGCAGCCGGCCCCGGTCCGGCACCGCCAGTCGGTGCAACTCGATCTCGGGTGTGGCGTGTTGACGACTCATCGGAGCAGTCTCCCGAGCCGGCCCGGGCCCGTCCAGTGGTCCAGACCATGGCTGCCGTCCGGTCCGTCGGCGCCGTCAGCCGCCGGTGAGGACCACCAGCTGCCGGGTCGCCCGGGTCATCGCGACGTAGCGGTCGACCGCCCCCTCGACCCCGTCGCCGAACCCTTCCGGGTCGACGAGCACGACCAGGTCGAACTCCAGCCCCTTCGACAGCTCCGGGGTCAGCGAGCGGACCCGGCCCGTCCCCCGGAACGCGGGGGCGCCGATCACGCAGGCGGTGCCGTCCGGCGACGCGGCGGCCCAGTCGCCGAGCACGGTGTCCAGGTCGGCGACGGACCCGTGGAAGACCGGGATCCCGCTGCTGCGCACCGAGACGGGCACGTTGGCGTCCGGCAGCACCGCCCGGACGACCGGCTCGGCCTCCGCCATCACCTCCTGCGGCGTGCGGTAGTTGATGCCCAGCGAGGCCAGCTCGATCCGGTCCAGCCCGACCCGCTCCAGCCGCTCCCGCCAGGACTCGGTGAAGCCCTGCCGCGCCTGGGCGCGGTCCCCGACGATCGTGAAGCTCCGGGACGGGCAGCGCAGCAGCAGCATCTGCCACTCCGCGTCGGTCAGCTCCTGGGCCTCGTCCACGACGATGTGCGCGAACGGCCCGGCCAGCCGGTCCGGGTCGGCGGCGGGCAGCGCGGTCTCGTCGACCAGGCTGTCCCGCAGGTCCCGTCCGAGCAGCATGGTGACCGCGCCCTCGCCGTCGTCGTCGGCCCGGAGCAGGTTGTCGATCACCCCGGCCATCCGCTCGCGCTCGGCGGCGACCGTGGCCTCCCGTCGACGCCGGAGCCGGGCCGCCTCCGGGTCGCCGAGTCGCTGCCGCGCCGCGTCCAGCAGCGGCAGGTCGGACACCGTCCACGCCCGGGCGTCCGCGCGCTGCAGCAGCCGGACCTCGTCGCGGCCCAGCCAGGGGGCGCACAGCCGCAGGTAGGCGGGCACCGACCACAGGTCGCCGACCAGGTCGGACGCCTCGATCGTCGGCCACGCCCGGTGCAGCGCCGTGACCAGGTCCCGGTCCTGCAGCAGCGACCTGCGGAACAGCTCGCGCGGCGGCGTCTCCTCGTCCCCGTGCTCGTCCTCGTGCTTGGCCAGCAGGATCGTGACCAGTTCCTCCCACACCTGGTCGCGCGCCTCGTTGTGCGGGGTGCCCGGCTCCGGCGCCCCGAAGGCCTCGGCCCAGTCCTCGGCACTCAGCCACAGGTCCGACCAGTGGGTCGACACCGCGACCCCCTCGGCCGGCGGCTCCTCGTAGATCCGCACCGCCGCCTCGATCGCCCGCACCATGTCCGCCGAGGACTTCAGCCGCGCCGCCTCCGGGTCGGGCTCGACCACGGCGCCGGCACCCTCGGCGACCAGGTCCCGCAGGGTGCAGGTCCGCACGCCGTCCTCGCCGAGGCTCGGCAGCACGTCGGCGACGTACGCCAGGTACGGCTGGTGCGGGCCGACGAACAGCACGCCGCCCCGGCGGTGGCCGAGCCGCGGGTCGGAGTGCAGCAGGTACGCCGAGCGGTGCAGGGCGACGACCGTCTTGCCGGTGCCCGGGCCGCCGTCGACCACCAGCGCGCCGCGGGAGCCCGCGCGGACGATCGCGTCCTGGTCGGCCTGGATGGTGCCGAGGACGTCCCGCATCCGGGCCGACCGGCTGCTGCCCAGGCTCGCGATGAAGGCCGACTGGTCGTCGAGCGCGGCGTGCCCCTCCAGGCCGTCCGCGGTGAACACCTCGTCCCAGTAGTCGCCGATCCGGCCGCGCGTCCAGCGGTACCGGCGGCGGCTCGCCAGGCCCATCGGGTCGGCGTGCGTCGCGGCGAAGAACGGCTCGGCCGCGGGGGTGCGCCAGTCGATCAGCAGCCTGCGGCCGCTCCCGTCGGTCAGGCCGAGCCGCCCGATGTACACCGGCTCGGAGCCGTCCGCGCCGACGATCCGGCCGAGGCACAGGTCCAGCCCGAAGCGGCGCAGTGCGCGCAGCCGGGCGGTCAGCCGGTGGATCTCCGAGTCGCGGTCCATCGCCGCGCGGCCCGGACCGCCGGGCGCCCTGCGCATCTCGTCGAGGCGGTCGGAGAGTTCGGCCACCTCCCGGTCGAGGGTTTCCGCGACGGTCGTGAAGTGCCGCTCGTCGGCGGCGATCAGCGCCGGGTCCGCCTTGGCGGCGAGCCGCCCGGGCAGGTCGAAGGCGCTGGTCGTCGAAAGGTCGCCCATCTCACGCACCCCGTTCCGTGGCCGCACCCGCACCGTCCCGCACCTCGTGAACGGACATACCTGAACACACGTCGTGAATCTCCCGAATCCTCAGTTTCCGACTCAGGTGAGCGATTCTGCGGTACCACCGGGGCCTTGCCGCAAGACCCCCAGTGCGCTATACGTTGAGAGTGGCAAGGGACGGGTTCACTCCCCTGCCTTCGTCGTCCGTCCGACCGGACGACCCTCCTCGCAGCCCTCCCCGACACCAGGCCCACCGCGCACGGCAGGTGCCCGCGCACGCCGTCGCCCAGGCCGGCGCACTGCCCCGCTGCGGACACCGTACGCACCCGTTGCCCCGTCGCTCGGGCGGGCCGTGGCCGGAGGTAGGGTCTGCGGCATGCCCGACACCGCCGACGTGTCCGCCGCCCTGCGGGGCGGAGCACCCACCCGCGACCGGGCCTTCGCCTTCCTCCGGTGGTTCGCCGAGTCCTGGACGGACCGGCCGCTGCGACCGGAGGACGGCAGCTCGGCCGACGAGCTGGACGCCGCAGAGGCCCGGCTCGGCTGCGCACTCCCCGCCGCACTGCGCGAGGGCTACGCCCTCCTCGGCCGCCGGGACGACCTGACCCGCCACCAGGACCCGCTCGTCCCACCGGCAGGGCTCTGCATCGACGAGGCCCTCGGCGGCCTGCTGGTCTTCCGCCGCGAGAACCAGGACTGCGCCGCCTGGGCGGTCCCGCTCGACCACGCCGACCCGGACGACCCGCCGGTGCTGGTGGAGTCCCACCGCGGCTGGATCCCCTTCCTCGACCGGATGTCCCTCGCCTGGGTCGAACTCGTGCTCAGCGAGTCGCTGTTCGCCCCGGGCAGCCGCTACGACGCCTGCGAACTGCCGGACGCCCTCCTCCCGCGGCTGCACGCCCGGTACACCCGCCTCGACCTGCCCGACCACCCGATGTGGGCCTGCGACGAGGACTCGCCCGTGCGCTGGTACGCCGCCCCCGGCCGCCTGCTGCGCCGCGACGGCGTGCAGGACCGGTCCTGGATCCACGCGCGTGGCCGGACGGCAGCCGACCTCGACGCCCTGCGTGCGGAGCTGCCCGGCCCCTGGGTCTGCTGACGGCCGGACGCGCGGTGACGGTCGACGCCGGTCACCGCCGTGCGGGTCGGGTCGGTCAGGATGCCGGTGTCGCCTTGCGGCGGCCGACCGTCTCGGCGATCCGGGCGGGAGGGAACGGCGAGGTGCAGCCCGGCGGGGTCGGGTAGTCCTAGAGGACCTGCAGGCGTTCGCCGATGTCGATCGCGCGGGCACGGTGCCCGGCGCTCTCGATCCCGATCCCGGCCAGGAGTGGTTCACCGCCCACTGCAGGCGGTCGGGGGCGTCGCCCATTTCCGCCTCGATCACGTCGAGCAGCGCATCGAGGTCGAGGCCCTCGGGCTTCTTCGCGACGCGCTCGGTGGTGAGCGCCCGGCCGGCGCTCGCGACCACCGGGTCCGGGTCGGCCGACCAGGCCACCCGCAGCTCCTCGGCGTGCAAGCTCTTCTTGACCACGTGGCCGACGAGCCAGTCCTGCACCTTCGGCGCGCGGGCCTCGCGCAGCATCGTGTCCAACTCGTCCCGTCCGAAAGCCTTCGGACGGCAGATCAGGGCGGCCGGCAGCCGCGCCGCCGAGTCGCCCGTCGCCCGGAGCCCGCGGGCGAGGTCCTGCTGCGTCTTCAGCCGCTTCGCCAGCGTGCGCAGCTCGCCGAGGTTCACGCCGTGGTCGTCGCCGTGCCGCGCGTTCACCTCGCGCATCCTCGGGTCCTCCGGGGCGGCCAGCTCGGCCGTCACCGCGGCCACGTCCGTGTCGGTCGGCGTCGTCCCGGTCACTTCGGTCTCCCGTCCCTCGCGTCCGCCCGATCCAGGCGGTCTCCCTCGGCAGGAGGCGGAACCGGAGCTGCTTGCCCCCGGCGTCCTCCTCGTACCCCCGGCTCTCGCCGAGGGGGGTGACGAGGTCGAGTCCCCGGCCGCCCTCGCCCGGGTAGGGTGCCGCCATGCCCGATCCGGTCGACTTCCCGCTCCTGCCGCTGCGCTCCGTGCGGTACCGCAAGCACGGCGTCGGAAGCTGCGGCCCGTTCGTCGACGTCACCCTGGACTTCGAGCCCGCCGGGGACGGTGTGGTCTTCGAGGTGGCGCCGGGCGTGCTGGCCGACTGGGAGTGGCCGGAGGACCTGCCGGTCTTCTTCGCGGCCTGCGAGCACGGCGTCCGCGAGGAACTCGCCGCGGCGGCGCCCGGTGTCCGGGCCGCCGTCCGCGTCGTGCTGGCCGGTGCCCGCGCCCACCCGGTCGACTCCAGCGCGTACGCCTTCCTGCTCGGCGGCCGGCACGCGACCCGCGAGGGCCTGGCGCGGGCCGCGGCCCGGGGCCCGGCGCCGGACGGGGATCAGTCCTCCGCGCCCAGGTAGACGGCCAGGCCCTCCTGCTGCATCCGCCGGTCGACGAAGGGTCGCGCGGCCGCGACCACCGCACCCCCGACCGCGCCCAGCAGCGCCGCGGAGGCGCCCTCGTCGCTGCCCACACTGCCGAGGCCCGCGCACGCGCCGAGCACCGCGCCCACCAGCACCGGTCCGCGTTCGTCCTGGCCGGCGTGTTCGACGATGTCCGCGAGGGCCACCGCGAGGCGGCTCGCCCCGGCCCGGTCCCTGATCCGCCGCGTGCACCCGGCGATGTCGGAGCTGCGGAAGGCCAGCCGGCCGAGCTCGCCCAGGTCCTCGGCCTCGTCCCGGGAGAGGCCGACCGTGGTGAGCCGCAGCAGGTGGTGGCGGAGCCGTCCCAGCGCGGCGTCCTCGACGACGAAGTCCCGGGCGATGCGGAACGCGCCGCCCGGCCCGGGGCAGAGATCCTGGGCACGGCTCGTGGCCACGGTGGGGTCCCTTCCTGGAGGCGCCGGCGTCCGCCGGGCGGTGTGGGCATGCGCCGGGTCATTCCTGCCCGTGGCAGCCCCCGCCCGACCCCCCGTCCGCCCGATCTGCCCCGACCGGGCGAGCGTCCGGGCGGCGCCTGCCACCGTTCGGGTGGCCGGGGGAGTGCGGCACCCCGGCCGGCGGGTGCCGGGAGATCACCTGAACGGACGTCGTGCCGTCCTCCCGAAACACGGGTTGGACGGCGGTCGCTCCGGTCCGGTGAGGAGCCGCGGCGGCCGGATCGTCCGCCCGGGACGTCACCGGGCCCGCGGCGCCGACCCGGTTGCGGTGCGGGGCGAGGGCGCCGGGCGGCCGGGCAGGAGCAGGCAGAGCGGCACGGCGAGGGCCGTGAGGGCGACCGACCACCCGAAGGCGTCGCCGAAGCCGCCGGCCAGGGCCTCCGGGGTGCGGGCGCCGCCGGTGGTGTGCTGGAGGACGACGGCGAGCAGGGCCGTGCCCACCGAGCCGCCGACCTGCTGGGCGACCCGGGTGATGATGCTGGCGTCGGGGATCTGGTGGTGCGCCAGGCCCGTGTACGCGGCGCCGCTGAGCGGGATCATGACGGCGCCCAGCCCGATCCCGCGCACCAGCAGCGCGGCCATCAGCGGCACCTGGCCGGTGCCGGCGGTGGCGAGGGCGAACGGCAGGGTGGCCGCGGTGGTGAGCACGAAGCCGGCGAGGGCCACCGGGCGCGGGCCGAGGCGGTCGGTGAGGCCGCCGGCCAGGGTGCGGGCGAGGAGTGCGCCGATGCCCTGCGGGACGAGCAGCAGTCCGGCGCCGAGCGCGTCCTCACCGCGGACGCGCTGCCAGTACAGCGGCAGCAGCAGCATCGCCCCGTACAGGGCGATGCCGGCCAGGAAGCCCAGGACGGAGGCGCCGGCCAGCGCCCGGTGGCGCAGGAGCCGCAGGTCGACGAGGGCGCCGGCGCGGGTCAGCGCCCGGGCGGTGAAGACGCCGACCAGGACGAGCCCGCCGGCCAGCGGCACCAGCACCGCCGGGCTCGCGAAGCCCGCGCTGCCCTCGACCCGGGACAGCCCGTACACGACGGCCGCGACGCCCGGCGAGAGCAGCAGCAGGCCGGCGGTGTCCAGGCGCGGGCGTGCCCGGTCGGCCGTCGGTCGGTCGTCGGGCAGGTTGCGGTGGGCGAGCCAGGCGCCGACGGCGCAGAAGGGGACGTTGACGAGGAAGAGCCACCGCCAGTCGGCGAGGCTCAGGACGAGGCCGCCCAGGACGGGTCCGAGGACGGGTCCGAGTGCGGTGGGCAGGGTGACGGCGGCCATCACCCGGCCGATGTTGCGGCCGCGGGCCGCCTGGACGACCAGCGTGACCATGAGCGGCATCATGATGCCGCCGCCGATCCCCTGCACGACGCGGAAGGCGATCAGTGCGGTCGCGTTCCAGGCCAGGGCGCTCAGCACCGACCCCAGCAGGAACACGCCGAGGGCGGCGATCCACAGCCGCTTGCCGCCGAGCCGGGACTGCGCCCAGCCGGCGACCGGGACGGTGGCGAACACGGCGAGCAGGTAGCCGGTGCTGACCCACTGGACGGTGGAGATCGGTGCGCCGAGCTCCCGGGCCAGGTCGTCGAGGGCGACGGTGACGACGGTGGTGTCGAAGACGACGGCGAGGGCGCCGACGACCACGCTGAACGCGGTGCGCCAGACGGCGGGATCGATGCGGTCGGGGTCGGGTGCCGCTGTTGCGGCACCGGCCCCGGTGATCTCGGGGATGCTCACGGGCAACCGCCTTAAGATATAGAATCCTATCTTGCGGCGCCCAGCGTAGGGCGGCGCAATAAGATAGGCAAGTCTTTCTAATGGAGGTGCGGATGCCCGAGCGGCGCCGCGGGGCGGCACTGGAGAAGGCACTCCTCGACGCGGCCTGGGACGAACTCACGGCCAACGGCTACGCCAGGTTCACCATGGACGCCGTCGGCCGGCGGGCCGGCACCAGCCCCCCGGTGCTCTACCGCCGCTGGGCCGACCGCGACGAACTCGTCCGCGCGGCGATCGCCCACGTCCTGGAGCGGTCCAGGATCGAGGCGCCCGACACCGGGAGCCTGCGTGAGGACGTGCTCACCCTGATGCGGACGATCAACGCCACCCGCGTCCAGCTCGTCACCGTCATGAGCGTGCACCTCGCCGGCTACTACCAGGAGACCGGCACCGGCCCCGGCGACCTCCTCGCCGGCGGCCACGAACCCACCGGCGACGTGCTCTTCGAACGCGCCGCCGCCCGCGGCGAGATCGACCCCGACCGCCTCACCGACCGCATCAAGGCCCTGCCCTTCGACCTGCTGCGCCTGGAGATCCTCACCACCTACGCCCCCGTGCCGGACCACGTACTTGAGGAGATCGTCGACACGGTCTTCCTCCCGCTGCTGCGCTGACGTCCGCCGAGCCGGGGCACGGAGCCCTGCGGGGTCCGCCCGGTGGGCGGCATTCCGGGCGGTGTCGGCGTGGCCCGCTTGACCGGTGCGGCGGCGGGCCGGAGAGTCGGGGTGCGGCGCCGCGCGGGTGCCGCCCGCCCGTGCCGACCGGCCCGCCCGTCCGGAGACGACAGGCGGCCCCGACCTGCGGGAGCGGCAGAGGCGATGGTGCTCGACCTGCTCGTGATCGGCACGGCCATCACCCTCGGGCCCCTGCACAACAGCGCCTTCATCCTGCTGCTCTCCTCGCAGCGCGGTGCCCGCAAGGGTCTGGCCTTCGTGCTGTCCTGGCTCGCCAACCTGGTCGCGGTGGTGGTCTGCGTGCTGCTGCTGACCGGCGGGACGCCGCCCGCGCGCCACAGCACACCGTCGACCGTGGCCGACGCCGCCGAGCTGGCGATCGGCGTCGGTCTGGTGGGCTACGGCGTGTACCGCCGCAGGCGGTCGCCCCGGCCGCACGGCCCGCCGCGGTGGGAGGGCCGGGTCGACAACGCCTCGCTCGGCACCGCGGCCGGCCTCGCCTGGCTGCTGCAACCCTGGGCCCTGGTCGGGGCCGGTGCGGCCGTCGTCGTCGACGCCGACCTCTCGTCGCTCACCGACTGGATCGCCCTGATCGTCTACTGCCTGCTGGCCACGCTCAGCCTGGCCGTGATGGAGGTCTACGCCCTCCGCTCACCGGCCGCCGCGGACGCCCGGCTGAGCGGTCTGCGGACCTGGCTGGCGCAGCACCAGGAGCGGTTGATCGTCACGCTGTCGCTGGTGGCGGGCGTGTACCTGACCGCCAGGGGCATCTACCAGCTGGTCGCCTGACGTTCCGTCAACCGGTTCGGTCATTCCGCTCCGACGGGAGGGTGCCCCCGCTATCGTCTGCCGGAATGCAACGGCGGCACCGGGGGTGGCGATGTCAGGGCACTACGGCGGTCCCGGGGGCGGACGGGCGGGCGGGGGCGGCTGCGGATGCGCCTTCTTCCTGCTGTTCCCCGGCTGGTTCGTCGCCGGGTACCTGCTCGCGCTGCCGGCGGTGCTGCCCTGGGTGATGGCCGCCTCCACCACGTCGCAGCCGCCGCTGCAGGCCCCCCAGCTGGCCGTGCTGTGGGCCATCGCCGTGGCCACCGCCCTGCTGCTGGGCTGGATGGCCGGCGGTCGGGGCAGGCCGGCGCCGGTCGCGCTGCTCGTCCGCACGGCCCTGATCGGTGCCGCGGCCGGCGCCGGCGCGCTCTCCGCCCCGGTGGCCGTCCGCGCCGCCCTGGCGGGCCGGTCGCTCGGCGACCCCGCGACGCAGGCGGCCGGCGAGCACGTGCTCGCGGCCACGCTCGGCACCGTGGCCTCCGCCGTCGCCACCGCGGTCTGCTACTACGTCGTGCGCTGGTGGGTGCGGCGCAGCGCGGCGCCGGCCGCACCGGCACGGCCGGTGCGGGTCCCCGTCCGTCCGCGCACCACCGTCCGCCGGCCTGCCCCCGGCGAGGTCTGGCTGGCCGAGATCCCGCTGCGCGAGGACGACAGCCAGGTGCTGCGGCACTACTGCGTCGTCGTGGAGAGCCACGCCTCGCACGCCACCGTCCTGCAGATCACCAGCCAGTCGAAGGACCACCGCGACGACTTCGTGAAGATGCCCAACGACGGCTGGGACCTGGTCTCCGGCAAGGACCACTGGCTGGAGCTGCGGCGCCGTGACGTGCCGTACCGGCAGTTCCTCAAGAGCACCCCGCAGGGGCTCTGCCCGTCGGACACCTGGCAGGAGATCGTCCGGGCAGGCGCCTGAGGACCGGCCTCAGGCGGACGGCGGGACGATGCCCAGCAGGGTGCCGATCCGCCGGACCTCGTGGTCGAAGTACGCCCGCGGGTCGGCGACGATCGCCGCACGGTGGCCGAACACCTCGAAGGAGACCGCGCCGCACAGGTACGTCCAGGCCGACACGCCCGCGACGACGAGGTCGGCCGGGGTCCCGCCGGGCAGCCGGTCGAGCAGCGGCCGCAGGGACCGCCGCGCCTCCTCGGGCGCCGCGGGTGACGGGCCCGGGCGGTAGCCGCCGGCCGCCGCGGCCTCGGCGAACAGGGCGCCGATCAGGAACGGCAGCCGGGTGCCGGGGGCGGTGGTGTCCTCCGGTGCGGTGTAGCCGGGCACGGGGGAGCCGTAGATCAGCGCGTACTCGTGCGGGTGCGCCACGGCCCAGTCGCGGACGGCGTGGCACAGGGCGATCCAGCGCCCCGCCGGGTCCCGGTCCGCCGCCGCGGTGACGGCCGCGCCGGCGGCGTCGCCCAGCGCGTCGTAGCTGTCGGTGATGAGCGCGGTCAGCAGTGCGTCGCGCCCGGGGAAGTACCGGTAGAGCGCGGAGGCGGAGACCAGGCCGATGTCCCGGGCGACCCCGCGCAGCGAGAGGCCGTCCGGGCCGTGCTCGGCGAGCTGGCGGCGGGCCGCCTCCTTGATGTCCCGGGTGAACTCGATGCGGGCGCGTTCGCGGGCGGTGAGCGGCTTCGGGGAGGCGGGCATGGCCACCATCCTGGCAGCCGCCGAGAACGGTGGCAACGGTCGAGCGCGGCGTGCTCGGACGAGAACGCCGTTCATGATCGAGAACACTGTTCTTGACAGCGGCGCCTGCGTCCGCCAGGCTCGTGGTCGAGCGAGAACGGTGTTCTCGCACCGCACCGCACCGCACCGCACCGCACCGCACCGCACCGCACCGCACCGCACCGCACCGCGCTGAACTGCACGCCACTGCACCAGCACCGCACCGCCACCGTCCGTCCGCCCGACCCGTCCTGGGGGAGTCCACCGTGAGCAAGCACCTGATCGTCGGCGCCGGCCCCGTCGGCACCGCCGCCGCCCGACTGCTCGCCGAGCGCGGCGAGGAGGTCACCGTGGTGACCCGCTCCGGCCGCACGGCCGAACCGCTGACCGGCGTGCGCCACCTGCGCCTCGACGCCGCCGACGCCGATGCCCTGGGCGCGGCCGCCGCCGGCGCCGCCGTGCTCTACAACTGCGCCAACCCCGCCTACCACCGGTGGGCGACCGACTGGCCGCCGCTCGCCGCCTCGCTGCTCCGGGCCGCCGAGAGCTCCGGCGCCGTCCTCGCCACGGTCGGCAACCTGTACGGCTACGGCGCCGTCGACGGGCCGATGACCGAGGACACCCCGCTGGCACCCAACAGCGTCAAGGGCGGGGTCCGGGCCCGGATGTGGCAGGACGCCGAGGCCCTGCACCGGGCCGGGCGGATCCGCGCGACCGAGGTCCGCGGCTCCGACTACGTCGGCCCCGGCGCCGAGAGCGTCCTCGGCGAGCGCGTCGTGCCCCGGGTGCTCGCCGGCCGCGGGGTCCAGGTCCTCGGCGACCCCGACACCGCGCACAGCTGGACGTACACCCGCGACGCCGCCCGGCTGCTGGTGGCAGTCGGCAGCGACGAACGCGCCTGGGGCCGCCCCTGGCACGTCCCGAGCAACCCGCCGCGCAGCCAGCGCGAGGCCGTCGCCGACCTGGCCCGCGCCGCCGGACTGCCCCCGGTGCCGGTCAGCCGGATCCCCGGCCCGGTGCTCGCCCTGCTCGGCCTGGTGAACCCCACCGTCCGGGCCCTCCGCGAGACCTCCTACCAGATGGAGCGGCCCTTCGTGATGGACTCCACCGCGGCCGAGCGGACCTTCGGCCTCGCCCCCACCCCATGGCCGGAGGTGCTGACCGCGGTCGTCGAGGCCCACCGCGGTTCGCGGCCGGCATGAGCAGCAGGCCCGGCCCGCACGACCCGCGGGCCCGGCCGGTCGGCGTAGGGTCGGGCCGTGCTCCTGTGGATCAACGGCCCCTTCGGCGGCGGCAAGACGCAGACCGCGTACGAGCTGCGGCGCCGGCTGCCCGGCAGCGTGGTCTGCGACCCCGAACACCTCGGCTTCGGCCTGCACCGGATGCTGCCGCCCGCGCTGCGCGGCGACTTCCAGGACCTGCCCGCCTGGCGCGACGGCGTGTTCGAGGTCCTCGACCTGGTGCTCGCCCGGCACGCCGGGCCCGTCCTCGTGCCGATGACCGTCGTCGACCCGCGGTACTTCCGGGAGACCGTCGGCCGGCTGCGCGAACGAGGCCACGACGTACGGCACTTCGCCCTGCTCGCGGAGCGGGGCACGGTGCTCCGCAGGCTGCGCGGCCGCGGCCTCGGCCACGCCCTGCGGGCCGCCGCGGGCAAGGACGCGCCGCTGCGCCGCGAGAGCTTCGCGGTGTCCAGGCTCGACCTGTGTCTGGAGCGCCTGCAGGGCGAGGAGTTCGCCGAACACCTGTGGACGGACCGGCTGACCGTCGCCCGGGTCGCCGAGCGGATCGCCGACTCCGCCGGGCTCGCCCTCGCCCCCGACACCGACGGCCCGCTGCGCGGCGCCCTCCGGCGGACCTGGACGAGCGTCCGGCACATCCGCTTCGACTGACGGCGGCCCACCTGGCGGTGATTCACCTGGTGGCTCACCTGAGGGTGGTTCGACCGAAGCCCGGTCCGGCCGCTGCCGGGGCGGGATAGTCTGCCCGTGATCACCAGTGACCGCCGACGACCGGCCGGGCCCGCCGCGGCCGCCCGGCCCCGGGAGGACCGCAGGATGCAGCTGCGCTGTGCCGTGCTCGACGACTTCCAGGGCGTCGCGACGACGGTGGCGGACTGGTCCCGGCTGGACGGCCGGGTCGAGGTCGTCGGCTTCCGCGAGCACGTCGCCGACGAGGACGCGCTCGCCGCCGCACTCGCCGACTTCGACATCGTGGTGACGCTGCGCGAGCGGGTGCCCTTCCCGGGCACGCTGCTGCGCCGGCTGCCGAGGCTGCGGTTGCTCGTCGCCTCCGGCATGCGGAACGCCGTCATCGACCGGGCGGCCGCCGCCGAGCTCGGCGTCACCGTCTGCGGCACCCAGAGCCTCTCCACCCCGCCCGTCGAACTCACCTGGGCGCTGATCCTCGGCCTCGCCCGCGGGCTGGTGACCGAGTCGACCGCCCTGCGGCAGGGCGGCCCGTGGCAGAGCACCGTCGGCGCGGACCTGCACGGCCGCAGGCTCGGCCTGCTCGGCCTCGGCAAGATCGGCAGCCGGGTGGCGCAGGTCGGCCTGGCCTTCGGCATGGACGTCGTCGCCTGGAGCAGCAACCTCACGGCGGAGCGGGCCGACGAGGTCGGCGTCGCCCTCGCGCCGTCCAAGGAGGACCTGCTCGCCAGCAGCGACGTGGTCTCCGTGCACCTCGCCCTCGGTGAGCGCACCCGCGGGCTGCTGGGCGCGCCGGAACTCGCCCTGATGAAGCCCACGGCCTACCTGGTCAACACCTCCCGGGCCGCGATCGTCGACCAGGAGGCCCTGCTCGCCGCCCTGCACGACGGCCGGATCGCGGGCGCCGGCGCCGACGTCTTCGACACCGAGCCGCTGCCGGCCGACCACCCGATGCGCACCGCGCCCCGGCTGCTCGCCACCCCGCACCTCGGCTACGTCACGCGCGGCAACTACGAGACGTACTACGGCCAGGCGGTCGAGGACATCGAGGCATACCTGGCCGGTGCGCCGGTCCGTCTGCTCGGCTGACGGTCGGCGCCGCCGCCCGTCGGGCCCCGGGCCCGACTGCCGCTCAGGGGCGCGGGCGCTGCTCCGGGAGCTTCGCGTACAGGGCCGGGCCCTCGGCCTCCCCGGTCTCGGCGGTGGCCTCCCCGGTCTTGGCGGCGGCGGCCTCGACGAGGTCCTCCAGGGCCGCCGTCATCGCTTCCTCGACCGAGTCGTAGACGGCGAGGACGGCCGGGCGGCCGGTCTCGTCCAGGACGCGGCTGACCGCGGGGCTGGCCGCCGACAGCCGGAGCCGGACCCCGACGGCCCGGGCGTCCTCGTCGAACTGCAGCAGGTAGTCCAGGGCGGAGGCGTCGCACACCAGGACGCGCGCCAGGTCGAGCACCAGCAGTCGCCGCCCGGTCCGGAGGGCGAGGTCGAGGCCCTGTCCGGCCTGGAGCAGGCTGGCCGCGGTCAGTGTGCCGGTCACCCGGCACAGCGCGCCGTCGTCGCCGACCGCGTCGCACACCGTCTCCAGTGCGGCCGGATCCCTCAGTGGTGCACCGTGCAGGTCGTCGGTCATCGTTCCGCACCTCCCTGCGGCTGCCGGACGGAGACGGGCGCCGTCGCTCCCGACTTCTCCTGCCCGCTCCTGCCCGGTTCGGACAGTAAGCACGGCAACCTACGCGATCGACCCGGTGCCCGTCACATCCCGGCAGCCCGGCGCCGCATCGGCGGCCGGTCCAGCACCTCGACGTAGACGATCCGGTCGTCGACGACGTCGAGGACGAGCAGTCCCGCGTCGGCGAGCAGCGGAACGGTGCGGTGGCCCGGGCCGTACGCCCGGCCCGGAGGGTGCTCCGAGGTGCGGATGCTCTGGCAGGAGGCCTCGGCGCAGTCGCACTCGGCCACCAGCCGCAGCTCCCGGACGCCGGTGGCCAGCCCGAGTTCGCCCTCCTCCAGCAGGAGGGCGGTCAGTTCGCCGGCGAGGTCGGGGAGGACCTCGCGGACCAGCGGGCGGGTCCGATCCATGGCGGGAGAGTAGTGCCCACGGCCGCCCGTTGCCAGATGGGAACATGTGTTCGATGATGGAGGGGTGACCGCCGATGTGCCGTTCTCGCGTGCGGTGCGGCCGCCCACCGTGCCGGGCGACGTGGTGTTCGCCCCGAAGGACCTGATGAACGGGCCGGGGCCGTGCCGCGACGTGGCACCGCGCTGGCGCTGGGTGCAGATCCGGCTCGGCGGCGGCTGGCGGGCCGCCGAACTCACCACCTGGCGCCGGCACCACGGCAGTACCGCGTGGGTCGCCCTCGTCCGGTGGGGGAGCGGCGGGGCCGACCGGGGCTGGGTGCTCTACGACCCGGCCGTGCTGCAGCCGGCGCCGGAACCCGCCGCACCCTGGCCCGGCCGCGCCCGGGTGCGGCCCGGCCCGCAGGGCCTGCGGCCGGACGGTGCCGTGCAGCGGCCCGGTTCGACGTCCGGGCGGCCCTGACCGGCGGTCGGAACGCTCAGGAGACCGCGCGCAGTCCGCGGCCGGCCTTCTCCACGGCCGTCTGCAACTCGTCGCGGTTCATCGTCGAGCGGTGCGGGACGGCGAGCGCCGCGGCCCGTTCGTACAGCTCGGACTTGGTCATCTTCGACAGGTCCTCGGCCGCCTTCGACGCACCGACGCGCTTCTTCTTCGCGGGCTCCGCACCGCCGCCGCGGCCGGCCGCCGACGAGGTGCTCTTCTTGCCGCCCGCGGCCTTCGGCGTCCGCCCGGCCTTCGCCGGCGGGGCGGAGCCGGCCGCCCCGGTGTCCCCGTCCGAGCCGCGCTTCGCGGACCCGCCGCGGGCGTCGTCCAGGCTGCGCCGCAGGACGTCCATCAGGTCGACCACGTTGGTGGCCTCGGCCGGCGGGCCCTCCGAGATCACCGTCTCGCGGCCGGCCTGCTTGTCGTCGATCAGCTGCCGGACCTGCTCCTCGAAGGTGTCCTGGTACTCGTCCGGGTCCCAGTCGACGGCCAGCGTGTCGATCAGCTGCTCCGCCGTCCGCAGCTCGGCGCCGCTGAACTCCTCCCGGCCGCCCGGCAGGTCGTCGATCTCCCGGTGCGGGTCCCGCACCTCGTCGGCGAAGTGCATGGTGTGGAGCTCCAGCAGGCCGTTCTCCGCGCGGACGGCGGTCAGGTACTCCTTGCCGCGCATCGAGAACATCGCCAGGCCGGCCCGGTTCGACCGCTCCAGGACCTTGGTCAGCAGGGCGTAGACCTTGCCGTACTCCTTGCCCTTCGGGCCCAGGTAGTACGTCTTGTCGAAGTAGATCGGCTCGATCTCGGCGAGGTCGACGAAGCCGGAGACGTCGATCGTCCGCGACCGGCCGGGCGAGATCTGCTCCAGCTCCTCCGGCTCCACCACGACGTACTCGCCGTCGCCGATCTCGTAGCCCTTCACGATGTCGCCGAACGCGACCTCCTCGCCGGTGCGCTCGTTGACCCGGCGGTTGCGCACCCGGTCCGAGGTGCCGCGCTCCAGCTGGTGGAAGCGGACGGTGTGGTTCTCCGTCGCGGTGTACAGCGCCACCGGCACGGTCACGAGGCCGAACGTCAGCACACCGGTCCACACGGGCCTGGCCATCGCCGCTCCTCTCAGCGGGCGCCGCGCACCCCACCCGGGCGGGTCCGCCAGCCGCGTACCGCAGCGGTCCTGGGCCGGTCGCCCGCCCGACGGTGCACGTGTTCACACCGGCTTCCAGGGTACGGACCGGGCGCCCCGGCGGCTCGGCGGCACCACCGCCGACCAGCGGTTTCGGCACCAGGGCGGGATCGGGGGGTCGGGGGCTCAGCTGTCGGGCAGCCCGGCGAGTCGGGCGCGGGCCCGTTCCGTTCGGGCGTGGGCCGCGGCGGTGTGTTCGGCGGCCTCGGTGGCCTGTTGCCGGGCCTCGCTCAGGGCGTGGCGGGCCTCCTCCTGTTCGGTCTCCGCGGCGCGCAGGGTCGCGCGGGCCTGCTCGGTGCGGTCGGTGGCCTTCCGTTCGGCGGCGGCGAGCCGGTCGGCCGCCCGCGCGAGGCGGGTCCGCTCGCGCCCGGCGGCCCGTTCCTCCTGCTCGGCCTCCACGAGGGCGCGTTCCGCCTCCGTGCGCTGCCGCCGGGCCTCCTGCTCCGCAGCACGGGCCGCCTCGGCCGCCTTGTTCTCGGCCGTCTTCCCGGCGCTGCCTGCCGTGCGCCTGGTCGTCCTGGGCTTCGCGTCGGTGCGGGCGGCTGTCGGCCGGTGCGGCGCGGTGGGTTCCGGCGGGGGCGGGCCCCATCCGGTGGGCAGGTCGCCGGTCGGCAGGGCGCCGTCCTCCCGGAGCGGGCCGGTCATCCGTCCGGCGGCGAAGGCCTCGGCGGCGGTCCCGCTCGCCAGCGCGGCGCGCAGCGACTGCTCGACCTCACGCAGCGGAGCCTCACCGAGCGGTTCGCCGGCCGCGGCGGCGGCGTCCCGGACCTGCGCGGTGAGCGTCGCGACCAGGCGTCGGCGCTCGGCCGACAGCTCGCGCAGGGCGGGGCCGGCGAGTTCGGCCTGGGCGCGGCGCAGCGAGGCGCCGAGGTCCAGCAGCGCCCGCGCGTCCGCGGGCCGGGTGTGCACCAGCAGGTTCACCGCCCAGGCGCTCCGGGTGGGCCGCCGCAGCGCGCCGATCCGGCCGGCGAGCGCCCGGTCGCCGGCCCGCCTGGCCTCGGCGGCGGCCTCCGTCCGGGCGGCCGTGAAGCCGGTCGGCGGCAGCGAGTACAGCCGGTCGGCGACGGCGTCGAAGCCCTCCACGGCACCCTCCCTGCGGCCCGGCGGACGCCCGCCGCCCGTCGCACCTCGATTCGCTCACCGCCGGGCCGCCTCCGCACCCCGGGAACGGCCCGCCGCACTCCGGAACGGGCCAACACGGCCGGGCCCGGTGATTCGACAGTCCAAGCTGTACAGCAGAGCTGGACAGTTCGGCCTGAAGGTCCTAGCGTGGGCACCATGGAAGAGCCCACCGCCGTCGTCACCCCCTCCGCCGTCCGTGCGGCGCGGGAGCTCCGCGTGGTCTTCAGTCGGCTGCGCCGCCGCCTCAAGGAGACGTACGACACGGACGGGCTCACCCCCACCCAGACCTCCGTGCTCAGCCGGTTGAGCAAGGACGGCCCGGCCTCCGCCAGCGACCTCGCCGCCGCCGAGCGGGTCCGCCCGCAGTCGATGGCCGCCACGCTCGCCGTCCTCGACGAGCGGGGCCTGGTGCTGCGCCGCCCCGACCCCGGGGACGGCCGCCGCCAGCTGGTCTCGCTCAGCGAGCCGGGCCTGGCCTTCCTGGAGGACTGCCGGCGCGCCGGCGAGGAGTGGCTCGCCCGCTCCCTGCAGGCGCACTTCACCGAGCAGGAGCGGCAGACCGTCGTCGAGGCGCTGGCCCTGCTGGACAGGCTGTCCGACGCATGAACCTCCGCACCGTCCGATCGGCCCTCCGCACCCGCCGCACGGGTGCACCGAAGGACGCCTTCGACCGCCGGCTGCTCGCGCCGATGATGCTCGGCGCGATCCTCAACCCGGTGAACTCGGCGATCCTCGCCGTCTCCCTGGTGCCGATCGGCGCCGCCTTCGGCGCCCCGCCCGCCGCCACCGCCTGGCTGGTCTCCGCGCTCTACCTCGCCACCGCCATCGGCCAGCCCGTGGTCGGCCGGCTGATCGACCTGCAGGGGCCGCGCCGGCTGTTCCTGGCCGGCACCGCGCTGACCGGCGTGGCCGGCGTGGTCGGGACGCTGGCCCCGAACCTCGGCGTGCTGATCGCCGCCCGGGTCCTGCTCGGTCTCGGCACCTGCGCCGGCTACCCGGCCGCCATGTACCTCGTCCGCAGCGAGGCCGACCGCACCGGCCGGGACAGCCCCGCCGCCGTGCTCACCGCGCTGGCCGTCACCACCCAGACCGTCGCCGTCATCGGCCCCTCGCTCGGCGGCCTGCTGATCGGCCTCGGCGGCTGGCGCACCACCCTCGCCGTCAACATCCCGCTCTCCCTCGCCGGACTGTACCTCGGCGCCCGCCGACTGCCCCGCACCGCGCCGCCGCAGCGCACCCGCGGCAGCCTCGCCACCACCCTGGACCTCGCGGGGATGGCGCTCTTCGCCGCCGCGCTCGTCCCGCTGCTGCTCTTCCTGATGCACCCTTCGGCCGCGGACTGGTACCTGCCGGCCACCGCCGTCCTCGCGGCCGGCTGCTTCGCCCTCCGGGAGCGCCGCGCCGCCAGTCCCTTCATCGACCTGCGCGTGCTCGGCGGCAACCTGCCGCTGATCGCCACCTACACCCGTGCCCTGCTCGCCTACACCGTGGCCTACGCCTTCCTCTACGGCTGCACCCAGTGGATGCAGGAGGGCCGCGGCCTGACCGCGCCGCAGGCCGGCCTCGTCCAACTGCCGCTCTTCGGCACGGCGATCGTCGTCTCCGCGGTCACCGGCCGCCGCCGGCAGATCCGCGGCAAACTGCTCGCCGGCGCGCTGGGCCAGATCGTCGCCTGCACCCTGGTGCTGCTGCTCGGCCCGCACTCGCCGATCTGGCTGCTGCTGGTGGTCGCGTTCGCCTTCGGCATCCCGCAGGGCCTCAACGGACTCGCCCTGCAGAGCGCCGTCTACCACCAGGCGCACCCCGAGCGGATCGGCTCCTCGGCCGGACTGCTGCGCACCTTCAGTTACCTCGGCGCGATCGTCGCCGCCGCGGCCACCGGCGCCTTCCTCGGGCACGGCGCCGACACCGCGGGCCTGCACGAGCTGGCCCGGTTCATGCTGGCCGCCGCCGTCCTCCACCTGCTGGTCACCGTCGCCGACCGCTCACTGCGCCGGGTCGGCGCCCCGCAGCAGGACACCCCCGCACCACCCGCGGCGGCCGCCGCACCGAGCCGCGGACGGTAGCCGCGCGCGACCACCGGCCCGGGCCACCCGCCCACGCCGCCCCCACCATCCGTACCGAAGGAGACCCCGCCGTGACCGGCACCGCCCTGCTCGTGATGGACATCCAGGTCGGCATCGTGAGCCGCATCGACGAACCCGACTACCTGCCCCGGCTCGCGCGCGCCGTCGACGCCGCCCGGGCCGCGGACGTCCCCGTGGTGTACGTCGTGCTCGGATTCCGGCCCGGCCACCCCGAGGTCGCCGCGCGGAACAAGAGCTTCGGCGCCCTGCCGCCCGGCGCGTTCACCCCCGCGGACCCCGGCGCCGCCGTCCACCCCGAACTCGCACCCCGCGGGGGCGACCTCGTGGTCACCAAGAAGCGGATCAGCGCCTTCGCCGGCAGCGACCTCGACCTCGTCCTGCGCGGCTCCGGAATCGACCACCTGGTGCTCACCGGCATCGCGACCAGCGGCGTGGTGCTCTCCACCGTCCGCCAGGCCGCCGACCTCGACTACCGTCTCACCGTCCTCTCCGACGGCTGCGCCGACGCCGACCCCGAGGTCCACCGGGTCCTCACCGGCAAGGTGTTCCCCCGTCAGGCCGAGGTCACCACGGTCGAGGAGTGGCTGACCACGCTGAAATGAGGGCGATCGCGCCGCAGCGGCACCCTGCTAGATTCCGATCATGGACACCGGGGTGGGCGGACGCGAGCTGTACGAGGGCCTGATGGAGGTCGCCGGGCCGGGCGCCCACCGGGAGGTCGCCCTCCCGTGGCTGGCCGAGACGGGCAGCGCCTACCGCGACCGGCTGCACACCGCGGCCGCGTGCAGCGGCTGGTGGCAGCACCGCCGCACCGACCACCGGGTCGGCGTGCTGTACGGGGAGCTGTACGCGCTCGGCCGGGTGAGCGACCTCCTGCTGCTCGCCCGGCAGACGCCCGCCGGCCCGTGGGACCCGGGCGTCGAGGGGCTCGCGTTCTCCGACGAGGAGTACCTCGACCTGTTCACCGGCCTCGGCATGACCCCGTTCCGCGGGGGCGGCTTCGACCCCTTCCTGCACGAGATCGTCGAGGTCGAGCAGGCCGAGGACCCGGCGGCGCCGATCGAGGTCACCGAGGTGCTCTGGCCCGGCCTGATGCTCGGCGAACTGCTCTTCTCCCGGGCCGGCGTCCGCGTCCGGGCCGGTGCCGCGCACGCCCGGCGCGGCGTCGCGGACCGCTCGCCGCTGTACTGGTCCTTCCGGCGCCGCCACCGGCGGACGGTCGACCTCTCCCAGGGCTGGGGCGGCAACTCGCAGTGGTCGACGGACCTGCGGCTCGACTACCGCACCCCGTCCGGCGACCACCTGAACGTCGACGGCGACCGCCCGATCGACGGCAGCACCACCCTGCCCGCCGACCACCCGGAGAACCTGAGCCCCCGGGAACGGCTGCTGACACCCCGGGAGCGGCGCGACCTGCTCCGCCACCGCTGCCTGCTGCGGACGCCCGAGGCCGTTGCCGAACTCGACCGGGACGCGCCGTGGGACCTCGAGTTCCTGCCCTTCGACTGGCGGCTCCCGACCGCCGGGGAGTGACCCGGCGGCGCCGCGAAAACGCCTTGCCGCCCACCCCGGGCGGCGTCCTCGGCATCGAACGCGACGGCGAGTGGGTCCGGCCCCGGCTGGGCGTCGCGGTCGCCGAACTCCTCGCCGCACGGACCGAGGAGGACCGGCCGCTGCCCGCGGGGTGGACGCTGGCGGACGTCCGGCGCCTCACCGGCAGTCCGGACGCCCGCATCCTCGACACCCTGGGCCGGGTCACCCTGCACGGCGCACCGATCACCGCCGACCTCGCCGTCGGGTGGGACGGCCTCTGTGTGGTCCGCGACACCGAGGCGCGACACCGAGGGCGGCTGGTACTTCGGCGACCTGGTCTCCGACGCCGGTGACGTGTCGTGCTGGGGGAGCTCCGGGCCGGACCTGGTGACCGCCCTGCGCTTCGTCTGACCGTCAGGCGTCCGGGGTGCCCCCGCCGTCGGGCCGGAAGAACCTGAGCAGCCCGGCCGCGCCGTCCTCGGACATCAGCATCGCCATGATCCGGGCCGACTCGCGGGCCGCGACGGCGCTGCGTTCGAACATGGCGGTCTCGTAGCGGCGGACGGCCCCGGCGAGGTCGTCCGGCGCGGCGGCGATCTCCCGGGCGAGTTCGGCGGCGTCCAGCATGGCGGTGTTGGCACCGAGGCCGACCGGGGGCATCAGGTGGGCGGCGTCGCCGAGCAGCGTCACGCCGGGCACGGCGGGCCAGGTCAGCCCCACCGGCAGCGCGCTGAGCGGGCGCGGCACGAACGGCTCGTCGCAGGCCTCGCCGGGCTCGACATCGTCCTCGACGGCATCGCCGCCGGACTCGCGCCCACCGGCTGACCGCGGCGCGTCCCGGGGGCGCGCCGCGGCGGGGCGCTGTCGGTGGCGGCTGCCATCCTGCCGTCATGGACGAGCACCTGATGCGCGGCCGGGTCTACGGCGCCGACTACGACGATCCCGACCCGGGGCCGCAGCCCGGGCACGCCTACCGCGAACTGGTCGCCGGCCCGCTCGACGGGCTGCTGCTCGACGTGACGGGCTGGACGGCGGACCACCTCGCCGAGGGCGCCGCGCTGCCCACCGAGATCGGGTCCCACGGGCCCGGCGGCCGCGCCCTGTACGCACCGCGCCCCGGTGACCCCCGGCACTGGGACTGGCGCGGCGACACCCCGCCCTGACACTCCCCGCCCTGACACCCGCCACCGGCCGGCGGTCCGCGGGGTGCGCGACGGTGCGCCCGGCCGCGGCGGTCAGCCGGCCCGGGTGAGCACCGCGGGCACCGGCCCGCCCGGCCGCACCACCATCCCGAAGGACGGCTCCGGGGCCGGCCCGACCGTCGCGGCCTCGAAGGCCGGCAGCAGCAGCTCCAGCAGCGCGACCGTCTCCCGCAGCGCGAACTGCAGGCCCAGGCAGGCCCGCGCGCCGAGGCCGAACGGCAGGTAGGCGCCCGGATCGGACGGCCGCCGACCGGGCTCGCTGAACCGCCGCGGGTCGAAGGCCTCCGGCTCCGGCCACAGCCCCGGGTCGCGGTGCACCAGGTACGGGCAGACCAGCACCTCGCTGCCGGCCTCGACCCGGAAGCCCGCCAGCAGGTCGTCCTCCGCCGCGTGCCGGGGCAGGAGCCAGGCCGACGGGTAGAGCCGCAGCGTCTCGCTGACCAGTGCCTGCAGGGCGGCGCGGCGCTCGGGCGAACCGGCCGGCCCGGCCGCCAGCGTCCGTGCCCGGACCTCCGGCTCCTCGGCCAGGAACAGGTACAGCCAGGTCAGCGTGGTCGCCGTGGTCTCGTGCCCGGCCACCATCAGGGTCACGAACTCGTCCCGGATCAACCGGTCGGTGTACTCGGGGCGGTTCTCCGCCGCGTCCAGCAGCACGTGCAGCAGGCCCGGACCGTGCGGGCCGGGCGGCGCCGACCGGGCCGCCGCGATCGCGCCGTGCACCACCGCGTCGATCCGCGCCAGCTCCCCGGCCACGGCCGAGCGGGCGTCCTCGGCGTTCGCCGGCAGCACCGGCAGGACGGCCACCACGGCCTCCAGCGCGCCGAGTTCGGCCACCGTCCGGTCCTCCAGCGGATGGCCCGTCAGCGAACGCCAGATGGTGTCCAGGGCGAAGCGGTGCATCTCCGCGCGCAGGTCCACCACCCGGCCCGCGTCCGCGTGTTCGGCCCACCGGGCGGCGGCGGCCCGGGCGGCCGCGGCGATCCGCTGCTCCCAGCGGCGCATCCCGGCGCCGGTGAACTGGCACTGCAACAGCCGCCGTTGCGCCCGCCAGGCCTCGCCGGAGGCGGAGAGCACGCCGTCGCCGAGCAGGATCCGGCCGCGGTGCGAGCGCTTCACGTAGCGGTCGGGGTGGCGGCCCAGCACGTGCTGGACGGCCTCCGGGCCGGTGACCAGCACGGTCGGCCGCCCGTCCGGTCGACCGTCGGGCCGGACACCCGCCACCGGGCCCAACCAGGCCACCCGGCGGAGCAGTTCGGGCATGCCCAGGCCCGCAGTGCGCCACCGCTCCACCTCGGCGGACGGCAGCTCCGGCAGCGCGGCTCCCGCGACGGGAGGGGGCGGGGGGATCTGGGTGGCCACGGGCTACTCCTGCTCGGATCGCCGCCCCGGGGCAGCTCGGACCTGCCGGCGCTGCGTATGCTACCGAACGCGCACCGTCGCCGAGCCGGGTTCGGTGAGGACGTCCAGCCGCGGGCCGGCCGCGCCGGTCAGGCCACCGTGTCCACGCTCGCGGCGGTCACCGCGGCACCTGCGCCGGCGCCGACCGCCGCCCCGGCCGGCCGCCCGGACGATCCGTCAGGCCCGGCCTGCCCCGCCGCCGCGCCCAGTCCCGCCTCCAGTTCGGCGAGGGCGAGCCGGACGGCGGTGATCCGCCCGCGCAACTCCTCGGCGTCCGCCGCACTGCCGGGAAGCCCGACGCCCGGCGCCGCCGGCACCGGGTCGGGCCGCACCGGGTCGGACCGCACCGGGTCCGACTGCCGGGCGGTCTCCTCGGCCTCCAGGGCGCGGGCCTCGTCCAGCGAGTTGAGCACCACGCCGATCAGCACGTTCACCAGCACGAACGAGGCCAGCAGGACGTACGAGGCGTAGAAGAGGACGCTCAGCCGGGAGATCTCCAGGCCGGCGTGGACGGCCTCGCCGAGCCCGTCGAGGGTCATCAGCAGGAAGAGCGTGAGCAGGGCCCGGCCGATCGAGCCGTAGTGCCCGGGGTCGCTGTCCGCGAAGCAGACCCAGCCGACCATGGCGTAGACGTAGAGCACCAGGGCGCCGACGAACAGGAAGCTCACCGTGCCCGGCAGGCTGCGGCCGACCGCGACCAGCAGCACCCGCAGCTGCGGCAGGAAGCGCGCCGTCCGCAGCACCCGGGCGAGCCGCAGCAGCCGCAGCACGGTGGTGTTCTCGCGGACCAGCGGCAGGAAGGCCGAGGCGAGGACGGCCAGGTCGAAGAGGTTCCACGGGTCGCGCAGGAACCGCCCCGGCCGGTCCGCGTGCGCGCCCAGCCGCAGCAGCATCTCCACGGTGAACACCCCGAGGCAGGCCCGCTCGGCCAGCTGCAGCGCGTGCTGGTACTCGGCGGCCAGGCCGCTGTACGTCTCCACACCGAGCAGCGCGGCGTTGACCAGGATCGCGGCGAACACGGCGAGCGAGAAGGCCGGCGCCTCCGTCACCGTGCGGCAGCGCGCCGCGAGCCGGGCCCGCCCGGCCGGTGAACCCCAACCGCTCTCCACGCCAACCCCTCCACGGCCGATCCCGGACGCACGCGGCCGCCGCGCGCCGACGGCACCCGGTCGAGCCGCGCGCCATGCCCCTCAACGACCACCGGCCCCACGGGTCACTCCCGGCACACCCGTCCCGGTCGCCGCTCAGTCCCCGGACGGTCGGGCCCGGACGTGCATCCGCTCGCCCTGCGCGCCGAACAGCGAGAGGAACTCCACCGGCCGGTCGCCGGCGTTGGCGAACCCGTGCGGGGCGCGGGTGTCGAACTCGGCCGCCTCGCCGGACGCGAGGACGAGGTCGGTGTCGCCGAGTGCCAGCCAGAGCCGCCCGGACAGCACGTACAGCCACTCGTAGCCCTCGTGCGTGCCGAGGCTCGGCCGGGTGCCCTCGGGCAGCGGGCGGACGGGCAGGATCTGCTTGTAGGCGTGCAGGCCGCCCAGGTGCCTGGTGAGCGGCACGAAGGTCTGGCCGTGCCGGGTGAACGGCTGCGGGTGGATCCGCGGGTCGCCGGTCGGCGGAGCGCCCACCAGCTCGTCCAACTGCACCCCGTACGCCTTGGCGAGCGGCAGCAGCAGCTCCAGCGTCGGCCGGCGCTGCCCGGACTCCAGCCGGGAGAGGGTGCTCAGCGAGATGCCCGTCTCCTCGGCCACCTCGGCGAGGGTCGTGCCCCGCTTCTGCCGCAGTGCCCGTAGCCGGGGTCCCACACCTGCCAGTACACCGCTGATGTCGTCGTCCGCCATGCCTCTATTTGCTGGTTCGGCAAGAATGTTTGTCAAGCCGGCGAAGGTCCGCCGACGATCGAGGAGAACGGAGGTACACCCCCATGACGACAGACACCCCGCACCCTTCCGGCCCGCCCGCGGACGCCGAGCCGCAGTACGACACCGTGGTGGTCGGCGGCGGCGCCGCCGGACTCGCCGGTGCCCTCACCCTCGCCCGGGCCCGACGCTCGGTGCTCGTGGTCGACGACGGCCGGCCCCGCAACGCCCCCGCCGCCGCAGTGCACGGCTACCCGACCCGGGACGGCGTCCCCCCGCAGGAGCTGCTGGCCGCGAGCCGCGCCGAGGCGGAGGGCTACGGGGCGGCGTTCCGGGCCGGCACCGTCCTCGGCGCCGAGCGCCTCGACGGCGGCGGCTTCCGGCTCGCGCTGGCCGACGGGACGGCCGTCCGCGCCGCACGGCTGCTGGTCGCCACCGGCCTGGTCGACGAGCTGCCCGAGGTGCCCGGGCTCGCCGAACGCTGGGGCCGCGACGTGCTGCACTGCCCGTACTGCCACGGCTGGGAGGCCCGCGGCCTGCCGGTCGCCGTGCTGGCCACCGGCCCGCTCGCCGTGCACCAGGCGCAGCTGTGGCGGCAGTGGACGGACGACGTGACGCTGATCCTGCACACCGCCGGGGAGCCGACCGGCGAGGAGGCCGCCGGCCTCGCCGCCCGCGGCATCGCCGTCGTGCCCGGCGAGGCGGTCGGGCTGGAGACCGCCGACGGCGCGCTGACCGGTGTGCGGCTCGCGGACGGCCGGACGGTCGACTGCCGGGCCCTGGTGGTCGCGCCGCGCTTCACCGCCCGCGGCGGCGTGCCGGCCGCCCTCGGCCTGGAGCCCGTCGACCTGCTGAAGGACGGCCTGGTGATCGGCAGCCGGGTCGAGGCGGACGCCACGGGTGCCACGGCCGTCCCCGGCCTGTGGGTGGCGGGCAATGCGGCCGACCCGTCCGAGCAGGTGGTCGGCGCCGCGGCCGCCGGCGTCAGGGCCGCCGCCGCGATCAACGCCGACCTGGTCGCCGAGGAGGTCCGCCGGGCCGTCGCCGCCCGCCGCGACCCGTTCGGGGCCGCCGGTGAGCAGGAGGTGTGCGAGCGCGTCCTCGGCGAGCGCCGGCACGGACTCGACGACCCGGCCGGGGCCGCGGGCGAGCAGCCGGACGGCGCCACCGCAGTGTTCTGGGACTCGCTCTACGGCGAGCGCGAGCGGATCTGGAGCGGCCGGGCGAACGGGGCGCTCGTCCGCGAGGTGACCGGCGAACGGCCCGGCCGCGCCCTCGACCTGGGCTGCGGCGAGGGCGCCGACGCCGTCTGGCTGGCCGAGCAGGGCTGGCGGGTCACCGCCGTCGACATCTCCGCCGTCGCGCTCGGCCGGGCCGCCGAGCACGCCCGGGAGGCCGGTGTCGCCGGGCGGATCGAGTTCCGCCGCGCGGACCTGGCCGAGGCCTTCCCCGAGGGCAGCTGGGACCTGGTCTGCGCGCAGTACCTGCACTCCGAGGTCGAGCTGCCGCGGGACGCGATCCTGCGCAGGGCCGCCGCGGCGGTCGCTCCGGGCGGCACGCTGCTGGTGGTCGGCCACGCAGGTCCGCCGTCCTGGCAGCAGCCGGGCGCCGACGGCGACCCCGGCCACGGCCACCGGCACGGTCACGCCGGGCACGGCCACGCCGGAGGCCCGAAGGACGGCCACGGGAACGGGCACCACGCGGACGGGCACCACGGGAACGGGCACCACGCGGACGGGCACCACGGCGGTCAGCGGGACGGGGAGCACCGGACCGGGCACGGCGCACCGCTGCCCACGCCCGCCGAGGTCCACGAGGCGCTGGGGCTGCCCGCGGGGGAGTGGGAGCTGCTGACCAGCGAGGAGTACCAGCAGCCGATGACCGGCCCCGACGGGCGTCCGGCCGCCCGGTCGGACAACACGCTCAAGCTGCGCCGGCTGCCCGTCTGACGGGGCGTCCGCCGCCGCGGCCGACCCGGCCGCGGCGGCTCCGGCACCGGAGGGCCCGCCGGGTCGAAGCCGAAGACGGGTCAGAGCGGTCCGGCCTGGAGGAGCAGCGTGGCGATGTCGTCCCACCGGCGGCCCGCCCGGCGGGACCGGGCGACCAGTTCACGGACCGTCACGTCGAGGTCGCCGGAGAGCGAGCGGTCCAGCTGCCCGGCGAGCGCGGCGATCGCCCGGCCCAGGTCGGTGCCGGGCGCCTCCACCAGCCCGTCGGTGTACAGCAGCAGCAGGGCGCCCGGCTCGAACGGCGCCTCGGTGATGGGGTAGACGGCGTCCGGGTCGATGCCCATCGGCGGGCCCGGCGGGATGTCCAGCACCCGCGACGGACCGCCCGGCGGCCGGAGCACCGGCGGCGGGTGTCCGGCGCTCACCAGGTACGCCCGGCCCGCGGCGAGGTCGAGGTGCGCGTACAGGCAGGTGGTGAACAGGCCCGGATCGAGGTCGCACAGCAGCCGGTTGGTGCGCACCAGCACCTCCTCCGGCGAGGCGCCCGCGGCGGCGTGCACGGCCGTGCGGACCTGGCCCATCAGCGCCGCCGCGGGGAAGCTGTGCCCCTGGACGTCGCCGATCACCGCCGCGGCGGCCTGCGGGCCCAGCCGGATCAGGTCGTAGAAGTCGCCGCCGACGTCCATCCCGCGGGTGGTCGGCAGGTAGTGCGCCGCCACCCGCAGGCCGTGCACGGTGGGCAGGGTGTGGGGGAGCAGCGCCTGCTGCAGGTCGTGCGCCAGCTGGTTCTTGGTGTCGTACAGGTGCGCCCGGTCGAGGGCCTGGGCGATCAGGCCGGCCAGTGAGGTGAGCACCGTCCGCTCGTCCGCGGCGAAGGGGTGCGGCCGGTCGTAGGAGAGCAGCAGGCAGCCGACCGGACGGCCGGAGGTGATCAGCGGCAGCACCGCCCAGGCCTGCTTCCCGGTCACCTGCGGGACGTCGGGGTAGGCCTCCGCCAGCTCCGCCGAGCTGCCGTAGAAGCCGGGGATCCCGGTGGTGAGCGCCCGCACCGTCGGGGTGTCCCGGACCTTCAGCGGGATGTCCTCGAACCGGGCCATCGCGTCGTCGGTGTAGCCCCGGTAGCCGGTCACCAGCAGCCGGCCGTGCTCGGCGGTGAGCAGCGCCAGCCCGTCCGCACCGAACGAGGGCAGCACCTGCTCGGCGACCAGCGAGACCACGTCGTCCACCGACACCGCCTCGGTGAGGGCGGCCGCGAGGTGCATGATCTGGTAGATCTGCCCGGCCCGGGAGACCGGCACCGGCCGGGACGGCGGCACCGGCTCCGGGCCGTGGTCGGCCGGGGTGATCCGCACGCTGATGCCGTCGCCGGACGGGTACAGCCGGAAGGCCAGCCACCGGTCGGGCGGCCGCAGCGCGGTGAACGCGGCGGGCTCCCTGCTGATGATGGCGGCCCGGTACCGGTCCTCGTACGACGGGTCGTCCAGCCACGGCAGCGCCTGCCAGGGCAGGGCACCGAGCAGCTTCTCCGGGCCGGCGCCGAGCAGCGCGCAGGCCGAGTCGGTGAGGAAGACGATCCGCCCGTTGAGGTCCATCCCGCAGCTGCCGCCCGGCAGCCGCTCGGCGAAGCCCCGCGCGGGGGTCTCGGGCAGCTTCGCCGCGGCCAGCCGCAGCGGCAGCACCCGCGGCCGGACGGGCACCGCGGGCGCGGCCTCCGCCAGCAGTTCGCCGAGGCGCGCGCAGCCCGCGGTGACGACCGCCCGCTCCGCCTCGCCCAGGTACTGGGGGTGGGCGCTCGGCCACAGCAGCAGCAGCGCGCCGACGCACCGGCCGTCCGCCTCCACCGGCGCCGCGGCCAGCGCGAAGTGGTACGGCATGGTCACCGCGGACCGCGGGTACTCCCGGGCGAAGTCCTGCTGGCTCCCGGCCCACACCAGGGACCGCAGCCGGACGGCGTCGGCGACCGGCACGGGCGCCGTCACCGCGACCCGCGTCCACGGTGCGACGAACTCGGCCGGCAGGCCCCGCACCACCGCGAGGTGCAGCACCTCCTCGTCGGCCGGCAGCAGGTACAGGCACCCGGACGAGGCTCCGCACAGCTCCACGACACCGGTCAGCGCGCCGTCGATCCGCCTGTCCCAGCCGACCGGCCCCCGGTCAGCGGCGGCCGGCACGGGGGGCTCCCCGCAGGCCCGGAACGCCTGGTGGCCGGGAGGACCGCGCAGGCCACAGCATCAACCGGACAACGCCCATACCAGCGACGCTACGCCCGCCGCCCCGGCCGGGCACCCCGGCACCGCCGCGCCCCCGCCGCCCGGGCCCCACCGGACCGGCGGATACGCTCGGCAGGTTGTGGACGGAGACGGAAGGCGGAGCATGGGCCACCCGGAACACGGTGACGGGTCGCTGGAGGCCCGGGGCGAGGTGGCACTCGCCCGGCTCGCCCTCGACGCCGGCGACCTCGCGCACGCCGCCGGACACCTCGCCGAGGCGGTCGTCCACGACCCGCAGCAGCCCGACGTGCACGAGGCGCTCGCCGAACTCTGCGCCCGGGCCGGCGGCGCCGCGGCCGCCCGCGCGCACTTCCCGCTCGACGGCCAGGTGTACCTGGGCGCCCTGGTCTGCCGGGCGCACGTCGAGGCCGCCGCCGGCGACTGGGACAACGCCGTCGGCCTGCTCGCCGCCGCGATCGGCTTCGAACCGGCCCGGCCCTGGGCGCACGCCGCCTGGCTGGCCCGCGAGGACCTGCCCGACCTGGTCGACCCGCAGAGCGCCGCCGAGGCCGTGCCACGCGCGCTCGGCGGCCTCCCCGACCCGCTGCCCGAGGAGATCCGCGAGGCCGTCCGGCCGTTCGACGCCTTCGTCCGGGCCGCCGCACGCCGCCACCCCGACCACGCCCTGCTGCTCGCCCTCGCCTCCGGGCTCGTCCGCCGTACCGGTGACACCGCGGAGGCCGTCCGGCTCGCCGAGCGCGCCCACCGGCTGGCACCCGGCCACGTCGCCGCCGTGATGCTCGGGAACGCCCTGCGCGCCCACGGCCGGCCCGACCGCGCCCTCGCCGTCTGGGAGGCCGAACTCGCCCGCGACCCGTCCGACAGCCACCTCGCGGTCGACGTCGCCGAGCTCTACGGGGCCACCGGCCGCCCCGCCGAGGGCCTGCGGTGGCTGGACGGCGTGCTCGCCGCCGAACCCGACCACCCCAAGGCGGCCCCGGCCCGGCACGGGCTGCGGCACCGGATCGACGGCGGCACCGCGCACCTGCTCGCCCTCGCCGACCACCACCGGGACCACCCCGACCACCCGTACGCCGCCGACCTGCTCGCCCACCTCACCCGGCAGCTGCCGTGGCTCGGGGCGGTGCCGGGCGGCGGCGAGGCCACCGTGAACGTGCTGCGCCGCCTCCTGGAGTCGTCGCCCCCCGGCCCGGACGGCGCGCCGGTGTTCGCCGTCTCCCACCTGGAGGCGCCCAGCGCGGTGGCGGCCGTCCGGCTGGCCCTCCCCACCGCCCGGGTGGCCTTCAGGGAGGTGCCCGAGCCGGACCCGCGGCTGCCGCTGCGGCCGGTCGCCACCCGGGTGTGGACCTGGCGGGGCGCGGAGCCGTCGCCGGCCGTCCCGCCGCCCTCGGCCGCGGCCGCCGAACTCGTCCGGGACACCGCCGAGATCGTCTGGCCCTCGCCGCCCGCCGCCTACGACCACGCCGTCCGGCTCGCCGGCCTCGACCCCGAGGACCTGGTCGCCGTCCTCGCCCACCCGCCCGCACCCCGCGCCGACGACCTCGGCCGCGCCCTGCTCGCCCACCAGCCGGAGCTGTGGGTGCGCGCCGTGCAGTCCTTCGCCTGTCTGGGCCTCGCCCACCACCGCACCGACCAGCCCTGGGAGGGTTCGCGGCGCCGCGCGATCCTGCTCGACCTGCTGCTCGGCCCCGAGGACTGGACGGTGGAGGCCGCCGGCTTCGCCCTGGTCGCCGTCGCCTGGACGCACCCCGGGGCCCGCACCGACATCGCCGAACGGCTGGTCGAACGCCTGCACCACGCGGCGGCGGCCGCCCGGAGCCGCGAGGTGGCGATGCTGCCCTCGCTCTGCGCCCTCGTCCTCGCCTGTCCCTGGGCCGACCCCGCCGCCCTCGACCTGGCCCGCCGCCTCACCGCGGCCGCCCCCGCCCCCGCCGCGGCCCCGGTCGCCGAGGGGACCGGGGCGACGGCACCCCGGCGGGGCCTGCTGCGGAGGCTGTTCGGCCGGCGCTGAGACCCCGGCGGCCCGGACGGTCCGGACCCGGGACGCGACCGCCCCCGGCCACTTCCGGGCTCGACTCCGGTCGCTCGCAACCGGTCTGACCTGCCGACATGTTCGGCTTGTTGGCATGTTCCAGCTGCATCAGGACGGGCACATACCGTCCGACAGGACGTCGGGAACGCCCGCGGAGGCCCACCGCCGCGCGAGGCCGCCGGCGTCGAGCACGACCCCTGCCGAACGACGACCGGGCGGCGCGCGCCAGCCGCGCGCCGATCCCCGCACGCCACCCCCAAGGCCCCCAGGGCCGTCGCAGCCGCCCCCCGGGGCGGTGCCGAACCGTGCCGCGACGCCCGCCGCACCACGAAGGGGTACCGATGGCCGACCTCTACCTGCCCGGCGCCGAACGGCGCCAACTCGACGACGCCCCGATGGCCGGCGACGGCGGATCCCGCACCATCTGGCACATCACCTGGGACCGCAACGCCACCGCCGACGCCCCCGCCGACCTGGTCCCGTTCGACACCCTCGCCGACTACTTCGCGGGCTCCGGCTCCGGCGCGGCCCCGCACCTGCTCTGGGACCCGTTCACCGGCCGGTGCGTGCAGTTCTTCGCCGCCACCTCCCGCAGCAAGTCCGTCGTCAACGCCGCCGGCGGCGTCGAGACCAATCGCAAGGGCACCGTCTGCGTCCAGATCGAGAGCCTCTTCTTCCCGTACTGCCGGGTCGGCGGCAAGGTCTACCCGACCCTCGCCGACGCGCCCTGCACCGGCCTCGACCGGATCGTCCCCTGGCTGCGCTCCTGGGGCGTCCCCGACGTCTGGCCGATGGGGCCACCCACCTGGTCCGCCAACCGCTCCGCCACCGTCTGGGACACCCGCAGCGGCCACTACGGCCACTCCCAGGTGCCGGAGAACGACCACACCGACCCCGGCCCGATGCCCGACCTCTTCGGCAGCGCGCCCACCACCACCCCCGCCGACCGGCGGCGACTCGACGAAGAAGTGAGGTGACACCGTGGCACTCGTGATCGGCCGGATCGAGCCCGGCTTCCTGGACGGCCACCCCGAGAACGGCACCCTCGTCCCGCTGCCGCCGCAGAACGGCGGCGCGGTCGGCTGGGGCCAGGTCTACCTGTCCTTCGGCTGCGACTTCGGCGACGCCCAGCTGCGCATCGCCGTCTGGAACGACACCTCCCGCTCCTGGCGGGTCTCCACGCTCGCCGTCACCGCCGCCGGCGGCCGGGTCGGCGTTCCCGTCCAGGACGGCGACTCCAAGGTCTCCGTCGGCCGGGTCAAGGCCTCCGCCACCGACACCGGCCTCTGCCCGGTCGGCTACCTGATCGAGGTGGTCCTCCGCGCCTGACCCCGCCCTTTTCCGCCGGATCCGCCGGGCTTGGGCTCCGGCCGGGGCTCAGGCACGGGGCCGGAGCTGGTGCAGCGTGTAGCCGCGGCCCGCCGGGTCCAGCCGACGGGTCGCCGTGGTGAACAGCTCGGCGGCCCGCCGGTAGGAGAGCCGGCTGCGACCGGTGTACGGGCAGCGGTCGGCCGCGGGGGTGCCGGCCGTCGCCCGGCGCTCGGTCAGCAGCAGCGGCCCGTCCGAACGGCCCGCGATCAGCAGCGGCAGCAGCCGTGCACTGGACGCCCGCCAGTGCACGACCGGCCGGCCCGGGTACGGCCGGCTGCGCCGGTGCAGCAGGTCGAGGTCGTCCACGTTCAGCGCCAGCACCGTCTCCACGCCGGCGCCGCTCTCGTTCAGCAGCCGCCAGGTCAGTTTCTCCCGCAGCGGCACCCGCAGCGCCAGCACCGCGCGCAGCTCCTCCGGGCCCAGTGCCGCCCCCGACGGGTCCGGCAGCTGCGGCGGCCGCAGCCCGGCCGCCGGATCGGCGGCGAGCCACCCCTGCCCCCGCCACCAGCCGAGCGCACCGCGCAGGATCGACAGCTCCCGGTTGAGGGTGCGCGGATCGGCCTCCGCCGCGCGCCGTTCCAGCGCCGCCCGCAGCAGCTCCGCCGCATCCGCCCCGTCCAGCACGGCGAGCGGCAGCACCGGCGGCACGGCACCCCGCCGCGCCGACCCCGCCGGGACCGGCCGACCGGCCAGCAGCCAGGACCAGTTGGCCAGTGCGATCCGGTACACCCGCCGCGAGCCCTCGCCGAGCGGCGCCGCGGCGAGATAGCCCTCCACGGCGACGGCGTACTCCACCGGTGTGTGGCTGTCGCAGTAAATCACCCCGTCATTAGAACACTGCAATCGCTCTCAACCTCCGCGGGGGTCGTTTACTGCGGAACCCGATCGTTGCGCCGCCAAGGCTCAAGAATGCTTGTGCGGAACGGCTCAGCACCGCGAGACTCCCGATGTGATCCCGAAGACCTCCGGACGCCCGTCCCTGCTGCGCGAACCCGCCTTCCGCCGCTACTGGCTCGGCCGCACCACCTCGCTGCTCGGCTCTGCCATGGCCTCGGTCGCCGTCGCCTTCGCCGTCCTCGGAAGCGGCGGCGACGGCACCGCACTCGGCGCGGTGATGGCCGCGCGGATCCTCCCCGTCGTCCTCGTGCTGCCGGTCGGCGGCATCGTCGCCGACCGCCTCGGCGCCCGCCGGACGGCCCTCGCCGCCGATGCACTGCGCTGCGCCGTCCAGGCCGCCCTCGCCGCCCTGCTGATCACGGACCGGCCGCCGGTCTGGGGCACGGCCGCGCTGGTCGCCCTCTGGGGGATCGGCGAGGGATTCTCGCTGCCCGCGCTCGCAGCCCTCGTCCCCGCCCTCGTCCGCGACCCGGCCCGCCTCGCCGACGCCAACAGCCTGCTCGGGCTCGCCCGTTCGACCACCACCGTGGCCGGACCGGCGCTCGCCGGACTGCTGGTGGCGGCCACCGGACCCGCCGCCGTGCTCACCCTCGACGCCGCCTCCTACGCGGTCGGCGCGCTCGCCCTCGCCACGGTCGGCGTGCCGGCCGTCCCCCGCGGCGCGCCCGACACGCTCCTCGACGACCTGCGGAACGGCTGGACGGAGTTCCGCTCCCGGACCTGGCTCTGGCTGACGACCGTCCAGGCGGGCCTGTTCAACCTGCTGGTCTGGGCGCCGTTCCTCGTCCTCGGCCCGCTGATCGCCCAGCAGCGGCTCGGCGGCGCCGCCGCCTGGGGCACCGTGATGGCCGCGTACGGCGCCGGTGCCGTCCTCGGCGGACTGCTCGTGCTCGGACGCCGCCCCCGCCGGCCGCTGGCCGTCGCCACCGTCACCGCCCTCGGATGGGCGCTGCCCTCCGCCGCGCTCGCCGCCGGCGCCGGCACCGCCTGGACCGCCCTCGGCGCGCTGGGCGCCGGCGTCAGCACCGCCGTCTGCGACACCCTGTTCACCACCGCCACCCAGCAGCACGTACCCGCCGAGGCCCTCGGCCGCGTCCACTCCTTCGAGGCGCTCGGCGCCTTCGTCCTCGGCCCGATCGGCCTCGCCGGCGCCGGCCCGCTCGCCGCCCGCCTCGGCGCCGGGCACGTGCTCGCCCTGGGCGCCCTCTGGCAGGTCGCCGCCTGCGCCGCCGTGCTCGCCGTCCCCGCCGTCCGCACCCTGCGCGCTCCCACCGCCGCGGAATCCCGACCGGCCGTCAGGCAGACCGTCCCGTCGCCCGACTGACCGGACGTCGCGCGGCCGCCGAAAATCGCGTGCCCTCCGACCGCCGCCGTCCCTAGACTCGCCGCGAACCGCGCGCCACAGGTCAGGTGCGCGCCACGACGAGTCGAGGGGAGCCGAGCCGTGCGCAACCGCACCGCCGTCGTCGTCCCCTCCTCGCGCTACGAGGTGATCCTGGTGTCTTCGTCGACCCGGTGCAGGCTGCGCGGCCCGCACCGGAGGTCCGTGACGAACGCCTGAGCCCCGCCCCTGCCTGCACCGACCCCCACCGGACCCCCGGCGGGGGCCGGCACCACCGCGGCCGATGCCGCGCCGGCAGGCAGCCGCCCGTCCAGGGCCGGGGGCCGCTCCGCGCGCGTCTCCGGAAATCGCGCGCCCAACCTCCCGAACCACCGAAAGGCACCGGGCCGTGCGCACCGACCTGACCCGACCCACCGTCACCACGTCCACCGGCAGCACGTCCACGGGCAGCACGTCCACGGGCACTGCTCGCACGGGAACCGATCCCGGCGGCACCCGCCCCGCCGGGCTGCCGGCACACGTCCGCAACCTGGGCATCCTCGCCCACGTCGACGCCGGCAAGACCACCGTCACCGAGCGGGTGCTCTACCTCACCGGCGCCGTCCACCGGCGCGGCGAGGTCCACGAGGGCACCACCGTCACCGACTTCGACCCGCAGGAACGCGACCGCGGCATCACCATCTTCGCCGCCGCGGTCAGCTGCTCCTGGGACGGCCACCGGATCAACCTGATCGACACACCCGGCCACGTCGACTTCTTCGACGAGGTCGAACGCTCGCTGCGCGTCCTCGACGGCGCCGTCGCCGTCTTCGACGCCGTGGCCGGTGTCGAACCGCAGAGCGAGGCCGTGTGGCGGCAGGCCGACCGGCACGGCGTGCCCCGGATCGCCTTCGTCAACAAACTGGACCGGGCCGGCGCCGACCTCGACACGGCGGTCGCCTCCGTCCGGGACCGGCTCCACCCGGCCCCGCTGGCGGTGCAGCTGCCGATCGGCCGCGAGGACGGCTTCACCGGCGTCGTCGACCTGCTCCGGATGCGCGCCCTGGTGTGGACCGACGGCCGCGACGGCTGCGAGGAGGGCCCCGTGCCCGAGGCGCTCCGCGACGAGGCCGGGCGGCGCCGCCGTGCGCTGGAGGAGGCCGTCGCCGAACTCCACCCGGCCGCCCTGGAGGAGTTCTGCACCCGCGGCACGCTCTCCGCCGAGAGCCTCGCCGCGGCGCTGCGCGACCTCACCCGCACCGGTGAGGCCGTCGTGGTGCTGTGCGGCTCCGCCTACCGCAACCGCGGCATCGAACCGCTGCTCCAGGCCGTCGTCGACTACCTGCCGTCCCCGCTGGACGTGCCGGCCGTCCGCGGCACCCTGGACGGCACCGAACAGCACCGGCCCGCCGACCCGGCCGCGCCGTTCGCCGCCCTCGCCTTCAAGGTCAACGCCACGGCCACCGGCCGACTCACCTACCTCCGCGTCTACTCCGGAACCGTCACGAAGGGGGACACCGTGCTCGACACCGCAACCGGCCGCACCGAGCGGATCGCCCGCATCGTTCGGGTCCAGGCCGACCGGCACGCCGAGACCGACCGCGCCGCCGCCGGCGACATCGTCGCCGTCGTCGGCCCGAAGACGACCCGGGCCGGGTCCACCCTCTGCGCCGCCGCGGCACCGCTCGTCCTCGAACCCCCGACCACCGCCGACCCGGTCGTCTCGGTGGCCGTCGAGGCCCGCCGCACCACCGACACCGAACGGCTGGCCACGGCCCTCGCCCGGCTCGTCGAGGAGGACCCGTCCCTCACCGTCCGCACCGACCCCGAGACCGGACAGATCCTGCTGTCCGGCATGGGGGAGCTCCACCTGGAGGTCGCCGTGGAGAAGATCCGCCGCACCAACGGCCTGGAGGTCGCCGTCGGCCGCCCCAGGGTCTCCTACCGGGAGACCGTCACCGAGGGCGTCACCGGGCTGGTCTACCGGCACGTCAAGCAGGACGGCGGCGCCGGCCAGTTCGCCCACCTCGTGCTGGACGTGGAACCGCTGGAGCCGGACCCGCAGTCCGGTCCCGGCGGTGGCACCGGGGCCGTCCGCTTCGAGTTCCGGTCCACCGTCACCGGCGGACGCGTCCCGCGCGAGTACGTCCAGGCGGTCGAGGCCGGCTGCCGCGACGCCCTCGCCGAGGGGCCGCTCGGCGGCCACCAGGTCACCGGCCTGCGGGTCACGCTCACCGACGGCGCCACGCACGTCAAGGACTCCTCCGAGACGGCGTTCCGCACCGCCGGGCGGCTCGGCCTGCGGGAGGCGCTGCGCGCCGCCCGGATGACCCTGCTGGAACCGGTGGTCGAGGTCACCGCCACCGCACCCGACGACGCCGTCGGCGCGGTGATCGGCGACCTCGCGGCCCGCCGCGGACGCGTCACCGGACAGACCGCCCGGGCGGGCACGGCCCAGGTCACCGCCACCGTCCCGCTGGCCGAACTCTTCGGCTACGCGACCCGCCTCCGCAGCCGCACCCAGGGCCGCGGAACCTTCACCACCCGCCCCGCCGGCTACGCTCCCGCCCCCTGAGGCCGGGGCAGGGCCGGACCAAGGGGCGCGGGGAGTGCGCAATCGGGATGGGGTGCGGTACGGACCAGGGCTCGGCCCTGATGCGCAGCGACACCCACCCCCGGACCGTGCAGTTCTCCCGCGCCCCCGGGGTGACTCCTCAGCCCGTCATGATGGACACCGGCCGGTCGCGATCACGTGCGGCCGGCCGGTGTCCCGACGGAGGAGAAGCCCATGTCCGAGACCGCAGCCCCGCTCCGCCTGGAGGCGACCTCCGTCGGTCGGCCGGCCGGCATCCCGGCCGCGGCCGTGGAGGCCGAGCGCCGCGGCATCGACCGCTTCACCCTCTCCGAGACCTCCTACGACCCCTTCCTCCAGCTGGCCCGCGCAGCCGACCGCACGGAGGAGATCGAACTCGCCACCGGCGTGGCCATCGCCTTCGCCCGCACCCCGATGACCCTCGCCTACGAGGCCTGGGGCGTGCACGAGGCCTCCGGCGGCCGTGCCGTGGTGGGCCTCGGCTCGCAGGTGAAGCCGCACGTGGTGCGCCGCTTCGGCATGCCCTGGGGCAGCCCGGCCGCCCGGATGACCGAGTACGTGGCCGCCGTCCGGGCGATCTGGCACAGCTGGCAGACCGGCGAACGCCTCGCCTTCCGCGGCGACTTCTACAGCCACACCCTGATGACCCCGGTGTTCGCGCCGGAGCCGGTCGAGACCGGTACGCCGCCGATCCTGCTGGCCGGTGTCGGCCCGCTGATGGTCCGGGCGGCGGGCGCCGTCGCGGACGGCCTGATCTGCCACCCCTTCAGCTCGGTGCAGCACCTCGCCGACACGGTGCTGCCCGCGGTGCGCGGGGCCCGCGCAGGGGCGGAGGCCGCTGCCGAGCCGTGGACGGCCCGCCCGTTCGAGGTGGTCGGCTCGGTGCTCACCGCCACCGGCCGCACCGAGGAGGAACTGGCCGCCAACGTCCGCGGAGTGCGCGAGCGGATCGCCTTCTACGCCTCGACCCCGGCCTACCGCCCGGTGCTGGAGGCGCACGGCTGGGGCGGACTGCACGAGGAGCTTCACCCGCTCTCCGTCCGCGGCCGCTGGCAGGAGATGGGGGAGCTGATCGACGACAAGGTGTTCGAGGCGTTCGCCGTCGCGGGCGAACCGGCCGAGGCGGCCCGGGAGATCCACCGCCGGTACTCGGGCCTGGTCACCCGGCTCTCCGTGCACGCCCCGGACGGCGCCGACCCCGACCTGATGCTGGACGTCCTCGGTGAAGTCCGGCGGATCGACGACGCCTCGGAGTGATGTGCAACACCGAGTACCGCCATAGCAGTGCACTGAGTGCCCTGTCGCGTGATTGGTGCTAGGTTCACGGCATGAGCAACCCGCAGAAGACCGAGGGGGAGGCCGCGGCCGCCACCGGGAAGCCCGCGATGCGCGACTCCCTGATCGCGGCCGCCTTCCAGCTCTTCCTCGACCGGGGTTACGAGCAGACCACCATCGACGACATCGTCGGCCTGGCCGGCGTCGGCCGCCGCTCGTTCTTCCGCTACTTCCCCTCCAAGGAGGACGTGGTCTTCCCCGACCACGAGCAGTGCCTGGCCGACATGACGGCCTTCCTGCAGGACAGTGCGGACAGCGACGACCCCGTCCTCAAGGTCTGCGACGCCGCCCGGCTCGTCCTGCGGATGTACGCCGAGAACCCGACCTTCTCGGTGCAGCGCTACCGCCTCACCCGGAAGGTCCCGGGCCTGCGCGCCTACGAACTCTCCGTGGTCTGGCGCTACGAGCGCACCCTCGCCGACTACCTGCGCGGCCGGTTCGCCGCCCGCAAGGACGGCACGCTGCGCGCCGACGTGGTCGCCGCGGCCGTGGTCGCCGCGCACAACCACGGCCTGCGCTCCTGGCTGCGCGCCAACGGCCAGGGCGACGCCGAGGCCGAGGTGGACCACGCCCTCGAGTACGTCCGCAACGCCTGGCCCGCCAAGCCGCAGGCCCAGCCGGCCGTCGAAGAGGAGGAGGACGACGTGGTGGTCGTCATCGCCAAGCGCAGCACCCCGATGTGGCGCGTCGTCAGGGACGTCGAGGCGAGCCTGCGCCGCGACTGAGTCGTCCCGACTCCTTGTCCCCGGCGCGCTCCGCGCCGCGACTGAGTCGTCCCGACTCCTTGTCCCCGGCGCGCTCCGCGCCGATCGACGACATGACCCGCGCGCCCGGGGCGATCCGCCGCCCGGCCGCATCCGTCGGCTCTCGGCCCGCACCAATCCGGCGGTGCATCGTGTCGAGGCGCTCTCGACGGACTACTACGTGTTCCCCGGTGCCACGGCGTGGGCGTTGCGGCGGTACCGGGACTCCGCCCTGTCGCCGGGACGCCGTCCCCCGTACCCGTAGGACGCGGAGCGTCCGTGCCGCGGGTGTTCCTTCGACGACGCGCGGCACGCGCGGGACGTCCTCGACGAGGTCGTGCGGGAGCTGCCCGGCGGTGCCCGCGAGAAGCCGGGGCGTCGGGTGGCCGTGCTGGACGCCGCCTACCTCCGGCGCACCCCGCCGGACCCCTTCGCCGACCGGTGCCGGTGAGGTCTCTTGCCCCAAATGGTTTGTGATGCAAAGCTAACTGCATGACAGATGCCACGGTGCCGTCGTCGGGCACCCCTCGTGACGTCCTTGCCGGCCTCGATGCCCTGACCCGCAAGGTCCGTGCCGCGCAACGCGGCACCTGGTTCCCCCTGCTGCTGCTCGGCCTGCTCACGCTGGGCGGCGTCCTGGTCGGCCGCCTCACCTTCGAGGTCTCGACCGTGCCCTGTCCCGCGGCCGAGGCCGCGGCAGGCGCCGGCTGCACCCTGATCAAGCAGGGCTCGCCGGTCTACTGGCCCGTCGGACTCGCCCTCGCCTACGCCGCGACGGCGGTCTTCTACATCCGGCGCTCCCGCAACCGGGGCGTCGGCACCCCCGTCCGGCCGTACGTCCTGACCGGGATCGTCCTGGTCGGGGTCGTGAGCGCGACCGCGTACTGGAGCGTGCGCCAGGGCGTGCCGCAGCCCGGTGATCCGGTCGACCTCTGGGGTCTGCGCCTCGACCCCGGCTCCGGGGTGACGAGGTTCGTCGAGCGCCTCAACGGGAACGCCGCAGCCGTCGGACTGCCGCTGCTCGTGCTCGCCCGGGCGGAACGCAGCCGCGCCCTGCTGCTGCTCGCCGCGGTGTACCTGGCGATCGAACTGGTCCCGCTCACCACCGGCTGGGCGGGGATCGACACCGCCTCGCCCTGGTCCCTGCTGCCCCGCTACGGCGTGCCCGGCGCGCTGCTCCTGCTCGGGGCCCTCGGGTTCGGCCTGGCCGAGCTGTCCGGCAGGCGCCGCGCGGCATGAGCGACGAGCCCGAGCAGCATCCCGTCAACGGCCTGGACGACGTGGTCCACCAACGCGTCCGGCTGGGCATCCTGACCGTCGCCCACCAGGCGCGCCGCGTCGAGTTCGGCTTCCTGCGCACGACCCTCGGCCTCACCGCCGGCAACCTCAGCCAGCACCTGGCCGTCCTGGAGAAGGCCGGCCTGGTCGCCGTCGAGAAGGGCTACGAGGGCAGACGGGCCCGCACCTGGCTCTCCCTCACCCCGGCCGGCGACCGCGCCCTCCGCGAGGAGGTCGCCCAGCTCAAGCGCCTCATCCAGCAGATCGAACAGACCGACCCGGCCGCGGAGTCCTGACCGCGGCGAGGACGCAGAACGCCCGACCGGGAAGCCCGGTCGGGCGTTCTGCGTGCGGTCCCGCGCGGCCCGGACGGCCGGGCCGCGGTCGGGTCAGCGGCCCTTGGCCTCGGCGGTGAGCTGGGGCAGGACGGTGAAGAGGTCGCCGACGACGCCGTAGTCGACGAGTTCGAAGATCGGGGCCTCGGGGTCCTTGTTGATGGCGA
>NZ_JOAI01000050.1 GCF_000717715.1 Streptomyces sp. NRRL B-24484
TGACTTTTGGCACGCTGTTGAGTTCTCAAGGAACGGACACTTCCTTCGGACCGCCTTCCAGCGGACCCTCCGGGCGTTTCGCTCTTTCGTGTTACCAGCCTATCAGATCCGAGTCCGTGCTCTTCACCGACTTGCTTTCTTCACTGCCTTGTCGGAACCGGCCTGACGGCCCGTCCGACGTTTCAAACCTTAGCCGATCCCCGCTCCGAAAAGCGAATCCGGTGCCAGTCCGAAGTTCAATTCCTATAAACGCGCACGCCGAATTCGCACAGGGCCGCGACAAGACGCGACCCAGCCTGAGCCGGGAAGTGGTGTTTCAAGGGATTGGCCGCTCCGGGACCGTCCGCGCAGACGCGTGTCCGGTGCTCCCTGCCGAGCGACCAGTGAACACTACGCCGGGGCGGCTCAGCTGTTGGTGGGGAAGCCGAGGTTGATGCCGCCGTGCGACGGGTCGAGCCAGCGCTGGGTCACGACCTTGCCGCGGGTGAAGAACTGGACGCCGTCGGGGCCGTAGGCGTGGGTGTCGCCGAAGAGCGACGCCTTCCAGCCGCCGAAGGAGTAGTAGGCGACGGGGACGGGGATCGGCACGTTGATGCCGACCATGCCGACCTCCACCTCGTTCTGGAAGCGCCGGGCGGCGCCGCCGTCGTTGGTGAAGATGGCCGTGCCGTTGCCGTACGGGTTGCTGTTGATGAGGGCCAGGCCCTCCTCGTAGCTGGAGACCCGGACGACCGAGAGGACGGGGCCGAAGATCTCGTCGCTGTAGACGGACATGCCCGGCTTCACGTGGTCGAACAGGGTGGGGCCGAGCCAGAAGCCGTCCGCCGTCGGAGCGCCGTTGACGTCCTCGGCGGAGATCGCGTGCTTGCGGCCGTCGACCGCCAGCTCGGCGCCGTCGGCGAGACCGGACTCGACGTACGAGGTGACCTTGTCGCGGTGCTGGCCGGTGACCAGCGGGCCCATCTCGGAGTCGCCGTTGCAGCCGGGGCCGACCTTCAGCGCGGCGACGCGGGACTTGATCTTCTCGACCAGCTCGTCGCCGATCGGGTCGACCGCGACCAGGACGGAGACCGCCATGCAGCGCTCGCCGGCCGCACCGAAGCCCGCGTTGACCGCGGCGTCGGCGCTCAGGTCGAGGTCGGCGTCGGGCAGCACCAGCATGTGGTTCTTCGCGCCGCCGAGCGCCTGGACGCGCTTGCCGTAGCGGGTGCCGTTCTCGTAGACGTACCGGGCGATCGGGGTGGAGCCGACGAAGCTGACCGACTTGATGTCGGGGTGCTCCAGGAGGCGGTCGACCGCGACCTTGTCGCCGTGCACCACGTTGAAGACGCCGTCCGGCAGGCCGGCCTCCTTCCACAGCTCGGCGAGGAAGTTGGCGGCGGACGGGTCCTTCTCGGAGGGCTTCAGGACGACCGTGTTGCCGGTCGCGATGGCGATCGGGAAGAACCACATCGGCACCATGGCCGGGAAGTTGAACGGCGAGATGATCGCGACCGGGCCGAGCGGCTGGCGGATCGAGTAGACGTCGATGCCGGTGGACGCCTGCTCGGAGAAGCCGCCCTTGGAGAGCTGCGGGATGCCGCAGGCGTACTCGACGACCTCCAGGCCGCGGGCGAGCTCGCCGAGGGCGTCGGAGTGCACCTTGCCGTGCTCGGAGACGATGATCGACGCGAGCTCGTCCTTGCGGGCGTTGAACAGCTCGCGGAAGCGGAAGAGCACCTGGCTGCGCTTGGCCACGGACGAACGACGCCACTCGGCGAACGCCGAGGCCGCGGCGGCGACGGCCTGGTCGACCTCGGCGATCTCGGCGAAGTCGACCTGGCCCGACACCTGTCCGGTGGCCGGATCGAAGATGTCACCGCGGCGGGGCGCGGCGCCGGCAGTGGCGACGGGGGCGCCACCGATCCAGTGGGTGACGTGCTTGTTCGGGCTGGACTTGCTCAAGATCGTCTGCCTCCGAAGTCCCGTGCGGTGTGTGGGCCGCCGGTACGTGGTAACGGCGCCGCCCGGCTTCGTCCGGACGACGGGATCACGGGGCTCCCGCGCTCGTAATCCAGTCTGCGGACCGTCCGGCCGGGCCTCAACGAGCAGCATGACGGGGAACGGAGATTCACCCTTACAGGTCGTCGGGCTGCTCCGCCTCGACGTCCTCCAGATAGGGGTCGTGCAGTCCTCGGTCGTCCTCGCGGACCTCCATCAGGTCCAGCCTGAGGTCCTGCGCCCAGGCCTGGGCCCAGGCGGAGCGGGCGGCGTCCGGGTGGACGAGGGCTGCGGCGGACTCCAGCCGGTCGGCGAGCACCGCCGTCTGGAACTCCTCGTCGAGTGCGCCGGCCAGGGCGAGCAGCTCCCCCTCGGTGAACGGGCCGCTCAGCACGTGCACGGCGGCGAGGTCCTCGGGGAGGCCCCGGTCGCAGAGGCGGAGCACGGCGAGCGCGGCGGCGTCCGGCAGCGCGACCACGGGGACGGGCGCGCCGGGCAGCAGCACGGCGGGGTGGCGCAGCGGTTCCTTGCGCAGTTCGATCGCGCAGGGTGCGCCGGTCAGCTGGGTCCGGCGCGGGGTGCCGGGCTGGACGGCGGCGCGGTGGCCGGCCGCGCGGAGGTGTTCGGCGAGGCCCACGGCGATGTCGGCGAGCGGCGGGCCCTCGGCGGTGACGAGGACGATGCCCGTGGAGCGGGTGGCGGGGAGGCCGTGGGCGGCGAGCGCGTCGGGGCCGGCGAGGGCGAGGGCGTACCGGAGGCAGAGCGGCTGGGCGGTCTCCAGCAGCCGGAGGTGCTCGTGGGCGAGCGCGCTTGCGGTCATGGGTCCAGTCTGGCGCGGTTCGGCCGCGCGGTGGTCGTGCGGGGACCGTGCGGCGGGTGGGCCGTCGGCTGGTGGGGCGCCCCGGGCGGCGGCCGGTTCACGGGAGGCCGATGAGGCGCGCGGCGGCGTCGTGGAGGGCGAGTTCGAGTCGGCGGGGGTCGACGAGGCGACCGGTGCCGTCCGGGGGGATCAGCCAGTGGAGGGAGCGGTCGGTGCCGTCCGGATGGGGGACGGTGAGGGCGGTGCCGTGGCCGAGGGTGCGGATGCCGGAGCCGAGCCAGCCGTCGGCGGTGCCGGTGGGGACGAGGAAGGCGACGGTGCCGGCGGCGCGGTCCTGGAGGACGGGGCCCGGGCCGGGGAGGCGGGCGAGGGCGTCGAGGGCGGTGCGGCCGAAGGGGCCGGGGGTCAGGACGGCGTCCCACTGGCGGCCGGCGGGCAGCGGGGCGGGGCGCCGGCCGGTCCGCTCCCAGCTGCGCAGGAAGGCGCGCGGGTCGGGGGCGGCCGCGGCGAGCCAGGCTGCGGCGGTGCGGGCGGTGGGCGGCATCGGGTGCTCCTCGGGGGACGGGTCGGGGTCGCTCACCGGGGAGAGGGCGGTGGGTGCGGGTTCTTACACGCTTTTCGGCGGTTTCGGCCGGTTCGGTTCCCGGCCGGTTCGGTTCCCGGCCGGTTCGGTTCCCGGCCGGTTCGGTTCCCGGCCGGTTCGGTTCCCGGTGGCCCCGGCGGGCGGGAGCCAGGGCAGGGGCGGGGCGGTGTGCAGGAACGGGGCCGGGCACGCCGACGCGCCGCGGGGCGCACCGGGGCCGGGTGGCCGGAGGTGCGCCCCGCGGTGGCCGGCGGTCGGGCCGGCGGTCGGATCAGGCAGGTGGATCAGGCGGTGGGATCAGGCGTCGGTGCCGGTCAGCTGTCGAAGCCGAGGCCGAGGCGGTCGAGGGTGCGCAGCCAGAGGTTGCGTCGGCCGCCGTGGCGGTCGGCGCGGTCGAGCGACCAGCGGGTGAGCTCGATGCCGGCCCAGCGGACGGGTTCGGGCGGGAAGGGCAGCGGCTTCTTGCGGACCATCTCCAGTTCGGTGCGTTCGGTGCGTTCGCCGGCGAGGAGGTCGAGCATGACCTCGGCGCCGAAGCGGGTGGCGCCGACGCCGAGTCCGGTGAAGCCGGCGGCGTAGGCGACGCGGCCGCGGTGGGCGGTGTCGAAGAACGCGGAGAAGCGGCTGCAGGTGTCGATGGCGCCGCCCCAGGCGTGGGTGAAGCGGGCTCCTTCGAGTTGGGGGAAGGTCTCGAAGAACTGCCGGGAGAGGGTGCGGAAGGTGTCGGGGCGCTGGTCGTGCTCGGCGCGGACCTTGCCGCCGTAGTGGTAGATGGCGTCGTAGCCGCCCCAGAGGATGCGGTTGTCGGCGGAGAGCCGGAAGTAGTGGAACTGGTTGGCGCTGTCTCCGAGGCCCTGGCGGCCGCGCCAGCCGATGGCGGCCATCTGCTCGTCGTTGAGGGGTTCGGTCATGAGTGCGTAGTCGTAGACCGGGACGACGTAGGGGCGGACGCGCTTGAGCAGGGACGGGAAGACGTTGGTGCCTAGGGCGACGCGGTGGGCGAAGACCCGGCCGTAGGGGGTGCGGACGGCCATGCCGCTGCCGTGCTCGGCGAGGGTGAGGGCCTTGGTGCGCTCGTGGATGCGGACGCCCTGCTTCAGGCAGGCCTCCTTGAGGCCCCAGGCGAGTTTGGCGGGGTGGACCATGGCGACGCCGTCGCGGTCCCAGAGGCCGCCGAGGAAGGTGGGCGAGTCGACCTCGCGGCGCACCTGGTCGGCGTCGAGGACGGTGACGTCGAGGCCGTGTTCGGCGAGGGCCTCGGCGACCTCGTGGAGTTCGTCGAGCTGGTGGGGCTCGGTGGCGACGTCGATCTCGCCGGTGCGTTCCCATTCGCAGTCGAGGTCGTACTGCTTGAGGGTGTTCTCGATGGCGTCGAGGTTGGCGCGGCCGAGTTCTTCGAGGCGGTTCAGTTCGGCGGGCCAGCGCTGCAGGCCGTTGCCGAAGCCGTGGGTGAGGCTGGCGGCACAGAATCCGCCGTTGCGCCCGGAGGCCGCCCAGCCCACCTCGTCTGCCTCGACGAGGACGACGTCCTGCGAGGGGTCGCGTTCCTTGGCGAGGAGCGCCGTCCACAGGCCGGAGTATCCGCCGCCGACGACCAGCAGGTCGCAGGTGGTGTCGCCGACGAGGGCGGGGAGGGCCTCGGGCCGCCCCGGGTCCTCCAGCCAGAACGAGGTGGGTTTGACGTCACTGAGCGCACGGGCGGAGTCCATGCCGTATCAGCCGCTTTCTGGTGGTCGTTCGGGCTCTGGTCAGTAGAACGGGGCGGTGGTGTGGCGGTTCATCAGGCGCGGGCCTTCCGGCGGTTGCCGATCCACTGTCCGGCGACGGTGAGGACGACGGCCGCGACGAACATCGCGGTGCCGATCACGTTGACCTGGACGGGGATGCCGCGCTGCGAGGCGCCCCAGACGAACATCGGGAAGGTGACGGTCGTGGGGCCGGAGTTGAACTGGGTGATGATGAAGTCGTCGAAGGAGAGGGCGAAGCTGAGCAGCGCGCCGGCGGCGATGCCGGGGGCGGCGAGCGGCAGGGTGATCTTGAGGAAGGTCTGCACCGGGGTGGCGTAGAGGTCCTGGGCGGCCTGTTCGAGGAGCGGGTCCATGCTCATGACGCGGGCCTTGACGGCGGTGACCACGAAGCTGAGGCAGAACATGATGTGCGCGATCAGGATCGTGGTGAAGCCGAACGGGATGCGCATGTTGAGGAAGAGCGTGCCGAGCGAGGCGGCCATGACGACCTCGGGCATGGCCATCGGCAGGAAGATCAGCCCGGTGGTGGCGGAGCGGCCGCGGAAGCGGTAGCGGGCCAGGGCGAAGGCGACCATGGTGCCGAGGATGGTGGCGCCGGCGGTGGCCGCGAGGGCGAGCTGCAGGCTGAGGACGAGCGAGCCGCACATGTCGGCGACGCCGCAGGGGTCCGTCCAGGCGTCGGTGGAGAACTGGGCCCACTCGTAGTTGAACTTGCCGGCGGGCTTGTTGAACGAGAAGAGCAGGACGACCAGGTTGGGCAGGACGAGGTAGGCGAGGGCGAGGACGCCCGCGAGGGTGACGAGGTTGCGGCGCAGCCAGCTGGACACCTTGTTCATCAGACCAGGTCCTCCGTTCCGGCCTTGCGCATGTAGACCGTCACCACGCCGAGGATCAGGGCCATCAGGATGAAGCTCAGGGCGGCCGCCGTGGGGTAGTCGAGCACGTTGAGGAACTGCTTCTGGATGCCGTTGCCGACCATCTGCTCGCTGGGGGAGCCGAGCAGCTGGGCGTTGATGTAGTCGCCGGAGGCGGGGATGAAGGTGAGCAGGGTGCCTGCGACGACGCCCGGCAGGGAGATCGGGAAGGTCACCTTGCGGAAGGTGGTGAAGGGCTTGGCGTAGAGGTCGCCGGCGGCCTCGTGCAGCCTCGGGTCGATCCGCTCCAGCGAGGTGTAGAGCGGGAGGATCATGAACGGCAGGAAGTTGTACGTCAGGCCGCAGACCACGGCGAGCGGGGTCGCGAGGACGCGGTGGCCGGCGGTGAGACCGAACGCGTCGGTGACGTCGAGGACGTGCAGGGCGTTGAGCGCGCCGACCACGTAGCCGCCGTCGGACAGGATGGTCTTCCAGGCGAGGGTGCGGATCAGGAAGCTGGTGAAGAACGGCGCGATCACCAGGATGAGGATGACGTTGCGCCACCGCTTGCTGGCCTTGAAGGCGATCGTGTACGCGAGCGGGTAGCCGATGGCGAGGCAGAGCACGGTGGCGGTGGCGGCGTACGCGAAGGAGCGGACGAAGTGCCACTTGTACTCGGTGAAGGCGTCCCAGTAGGTGGCGAAGTGCCAGGTGACGCGGAAGCCGTCCTCCAGCGAGCCGGTCTGCAGGGAGGTGGAGCCCTGGTAGACCATCGGCACCGCGAAGAAGACCACGAGCCAGGCGATGCCGGGCAGCAGCAGCCAGTAGGGGACGAGCTTGCGGCGGGTGCGCCGGGGCGCGGGGGGTGCGGCGTCCTGGAGGGGGGCCGTCTCGGTGGTGGTGGTCACGCGTCCTCCTCCGCGGTGCCGGCGTCGATCGCCTGGGAGGCGTCGAGCGCGAAGGAGTGGGCGGGGTTCCAGTGGACCTGGACGGTGGCGCCGGGGACGATCCGGCCGTCGCGCTCCATGTTCTGCTCGAAGACGGCGATGTCCTGGCCGGTGCCGGTGCGGACGGTGTACTGGGTGGAGACGCCGATGAAGCTGGAGTCGACGACGGTGCCGACCAGGCGGTTGCGGTCCTCGGGGACGTCCGTGGAGGAGTGCGCGATGGTGATCTTCTCGGGGCGGACGCCGAGGTGGACCTTGGTGGCGTCGGTGGCGCAGCGGGCGCGGGGCACGGCGAGGCGGGTGCCGCCGGCGCTGAGTAGCAGGTCCTCGCCGGAGTTGCCGGTGACCTCGGCGGCGATGAGGTTGGACTGGCCGAGGAAGTTGGCGACGAAGGTGGTCGCGGGGTTCTCGTAGAGGTCGGCGGGGGCGCCGAGCTGTTCGATGCGTCCGGCGTTCATCACCGCGATGGTGTCGGCCATGGTCATGGCCTCCTCCTGGTCGTGGGTGACGTGGACGAAGGTGATGCCGACCTCGGTCTGGATGCGCTTGAGTTCGAGCTGCATCTGGCGGCGGAGCTTGAGGTCGAGGGCGCCGAGCGGTTCGTCGAGCAGCAGGACCTGGGGGTGGTTGATGAGGGCGCGGGCGACGGCGACGCGCTGCTGCTGGCCGCCGGAGAGCTGGTGCGGCTTGCGGCGGGCGAGCGGGCCGAGTTCGACCAGCTCCAGCATGTCCTCGACCTGCTTCTTGACGTCCTTCTTGCCGCGGCGGCGCAGGCCGAAGGCGACGTTCTCGTAGATGTCGAGGTGCGGGAAGAGCGCGTAACTCTGGAAGACGGTGTTGACCGGCCGCTTGTACGGGGGCAGGGCGGTGACGTCCTGGCCGCCGATGAGGACGGTGCCGGAGGTCGGGTCCTCCAGGCCGGCGATCATGCGCAGGGTGGTGGTCTTGCCGCAGCCGGACGCGCCGAGCAGGGCGAAGAAGGATCCCTGGGGGATCGTCAGGTCGAGGGGGTGGACGGCGGTGGAGCTGCCGTAGGTCTTGCTGATGCCGGTGAGCCGGACGTCGCCGCCGGTGGCGGTCCCGGTGGGGCCGGTGGCCGGTGCGGTGGTGTCGGTCGCCTGGTCGGTCATGGTGCGGGGTCCTATCTCCGAGGCCGGTGGTCGGGGGCGGTGGTCAGGCGCCGATGAGCTTGGAGAACCTGTCCTCGAAGTCGCTCTCCTCGGCCTCGGAGAGGCTGCGGAAGTTGTGGACCTTGGCGGCCATCTCGGGGGTGGGGACGACCAGGGGGTTGGCGGCCGCGTCGGCGTCGAGCTTGGCGAGTTCGGCCTGCGCGCCGCTGACCGGGGAGACGTAGCCGATGCCGGCGGTGAGCCGGGCGGCTATCTCGGGCCGGTAGTAGAAGTCGATGAGGCGTTCGGCGTTGTGCTTGTGCTGGGCGCGGGCCGGGATCAGCATGTTGTCGGTCGACGCGACGTAGCCGGCCTCCGGGACGACGAACTCGATGTCGGGGTTGTCGGCCTTGAGCTGGATCAGGTCGCCGCCCCAGGCGACGCAGGCGGCGATGTCGCCGGAGGACAGCTCCTGGCCGTAGTCGTTGCCGGTGAACTTGCGGATCTGCTTGCTGTCGACGCCCTTCTGGAGGCGGGCGATCGCGGCGGCGTAGTCGTCGGCGGTGAACTTCGCCGGGTCCTTGCCCATGTCGAGCAGGGCCATGCCGATGGTGTCGCGCATCTCCGACAGGAAGGTGACGCGGCCCTTGAGCTCGGGGTCGTCGAGCAGCTGGGAGACGCTGGTGACGGCCTTCCCCTTGGTCGCCTTCTTGTTGTAGGCGATGACGACCTGGATGCCGGCCCACGGGTAGGAGTAGAGCCGGCCCGGGTCCCAGTCGGGGGCGCGGAAGCGGGACTCCAGGTTGGTGATCGCGGTGGTGATCCGGGACTGGTCGAGCTTCTGCACCCAGCCGAGGCGGATCAGCCGGGCGGCCATCCAGTCGGTGAGGACCATGACGTCGCGCCCGGTGTCCTGGCCGGCGGCGAGCTGCGGCTTGACCTTGCCGAAGAACTCGACGTTGTCGTTGACGTCCTCGGTGTACTTGACCTTGACGCCGGTGGCCGCGGTGAAGGCGTCGAGGGTGCCGTGCTTCTGCTCGTCCTTGGGGTCGACGTCCACGTACAGCGGCCAGTTGGAGAAGTTGACGACCTTGTCGCTGTCGGAGAGGTCCTTCGCCGCGGCGTTGGCGGCCTCGCCGGAGCTCCCGGTCGGGCTCTTCGCCGGCGGGATGCCGCAGGCGGTGAGGGTGCCCGCGCCGGCCGCGAGCGCACCGGCGCGCAGCACCGTCCGGCGGCTGAGGGCGGCGCGGCCGTTGGTGAGGCTGCGTTCCCAGGCCTTGCGTACCGGCTCCGGCAGGCCGTCGGTGATCTCGTGGAGCTGCATGCGGGGACACCCTCCTGATGGGGGCTCGGGCGGGGGGACGGACGGGGTTATCGGTCCCCGAAGATCGTGCGGTGCCAATCCTTGCGGGCCACCGCGGTGGTGTCGTACATGACGTGCTTGACCTGGGTGTACTCGTCGAGGGAGTACTGCGACATGTCCTTGCCGTAGCCGGAGGCCTTGTATCCGCCGTGCGGCATCTCGCTGATGATCGGGATGTGGTCGTTGACCCAGACGCAGCCGGCCGCGATCTCGCGGGTGGCGCGCAGCGAGCGGTGGACGTCGCGGGTCCAGGCGGACGCGGCGAGGCCGTAGGGGGTGTCGTTGGCGAGCCGCAGGCCCTCCTCGTCGCTGTCGAAGGGGAGGACGACGAGGACGGGGCCGAAGATCTCGCCCTGGACGACCTCGCTGTCCTGGGCGGCGCCGGTGATCAGGGTGGGCAGGTGGTAGGCGCCGAGGGTGAGGTCGGTGCCGTCGTGGCCCTTGGTGCCGGTGCCGCCTCCGGTCACGACGGTGGCGCCGTCGCGGCGGGCGCGCTCGACGAAGCCGGCGACGCGGTCGCGGTGGGCGAAGGAGACCAGCGGGCCGAGGTCGGTCTGCTGGTTGCGCGGGTCGCCGAGGCGGACGGCGGCGTACAGGTCGGCGACCCCTGCGACGAAGGCGTCGTAGAGGGGGCGCTGGACGTAGGCGCGGGTGGCGGCGGTGCAGTCCTGGCCGCTGTTGATGAGGGAGGCCGCGACCGCGCCGTGCACGGCGGCCTCCAGGTCGGCGTCGTCGAAGACCACGAACGGGGCCTTGCCGCCGAGTTCGAGGTGGGTGCGCTTGACGGTGGCGGTGGCGAGTTCGGCGACCCGCTTGCCGACGGCGGTGGAGCCGGTGAAGGACACCATCGACACGGCGGGGTGGGAGACGAGGTGCTCGCCGGCGGTGCGGCCGGCGCCGGTGATGACGTTGACGACGCCGTCGGGGATGCCGGCCTCGGTGCACGCGGCGGCGAACATCAGCGAGGTGAGCGGGGTGAGCTCGGCGGGCTTGAGGACGATGGTGTTGCCGGCGGCGACGGCCGGGAGGATCTTCCAGGCGGCCATCTGCAGGGGGTAGTTCCACGGCGAGATCGAGCCGACCACGCCGATCGCCTCGCGGCGCACGTACGAGGTGTGGTCGCCGGAGTACTCGCCGGCGCCCTTGCCCTCCAGGTTGCGGGCGGCGCCGGCGAAGAACGCGGTGTTGTCGATGGTGCCGGGGACGTCGAACCCGGTGGAGAGCTTGATCGGCTTGCCGGTCTGCGCGGTCTCGACGCGGGCGAACTCCTCGGCGTGCTCGGTGAGGACGGCGGCCAGCCGGTTGAGGGCCTCGGCGCGGGCGCCGGGGGTGGCCCGGGACCATTCGGGCAGGGCGGCGCGGGCCGCGTCGACCGCGGCGTCGACGTCGGCGGGGGACGCCAGGACGACCTCCTCCACGGTGCTGCCGTCGGCCGGGTTGACCACCCGGAACCGCTCGTCGCCGCTCCCCCGGACCACCCGCCCGGCGATGTGCTGCGCGCCGGCGCCGAAGCTGGTCAGGTCCATCTGCTGTCCTCCATGTGCCCGGTGGTTCGGCTTCCGCGCTCCGGGGCGCGGAACCCGCTGCACGCCCATGCTTCCTCGGCGGTGCGGCGATGCCCGTACGCCATGGCCGGAGACTGGTCCAGTCGCCGCATAGCAGACGGAGAGATCCGAAGCGGTGGTTCACCGGGATTGCGCGATCCTGACAGGCCCAGTTTTCTTCCACAAGGGATTCCGCTGTTGCCTTCTGGTTACGCTGCGGATTCCGCTGCCGCGTCCCGGTTTTCGCCACTTCCGATGGCCTGACCATGCCGTCTCGGGCGATCGGGTGACAAGGGTCACTCCGACAGGCCCGGCGCCAAGGGGTTTACAGGGTGCAAGGCCGCGCGGCGGGTGGGCGGGCACCGGGCCGAGGGAAGATTTCCCTGACACCCCTGATCAGCTGGAGGCCCGCGATGCTCCCCACCGTCGCCCGGGTGCTGGACCTGGACGTGATGCGGCGCGGGCTGCCCCACGTGGTGGCCGGTGCGGACCACCTGGAACGGCCCGTCCGCTGGGTCCACGTGAGCGAGCTCCCGGACGTCGCCGGCGTCCTGCAGGGCGGCGAGCTGGTGCTCACCACCGGCATCGCCCTGCCCGAGCAGCGCGAGGGCCTGGCCCGCTACGTCCACGACCTCGCCGACGTCGGCGCCGCGGGGCTGGTCGTCGAGTTCGGCCGGCGCTACTTCGACTCGCTGCCGCGCGCCCTGGTCAACGCGGCCGAGCAGCGCGGCCTGCCGCTGGTCGCGCTCCGCCGCGAGCTGCGCTTCGTCGCCGTCACCGAGGCGGTGCACGCGCTGGTGGTCAACGCCCAGCTGGAGCAGCTGCGCACCTCCGAGGCGGTGCACCAGGTCTTCAACGAGCTGGCGGTGGAGGGCGCCGAGCCCGGCGAGGTGGTGCGGCAGGTGGCGCAGCTGGCCGGTGCGCCGGTGGTACTGGAGAACCTGGCGCACCAGGTGCTGGCGCACGAGAGTGCCGGCCGGCCGGAGGCCGAGCTGCTGGAGGGCTGGGAGGCGCGTTCGCGCGGGGTCCGCCCGCCCGGCCGCACCGGGCACGACCCGCGCAGCGGCTGGCTGGTCACCGCGGTCGGCGCGCGCGGCCAGGACTGGGGACGGCTGGTGCTGATCGGCGGGCCGGGCGCGCTGCCGGAGGGCACCGCGCACCCGCACGCGATGATGCTGGAGCGCGGCGCGGCGACGCTTGCGCTGAACCGGCTGGTGGTGCGCGACCGGGAGAGCCTTGAGCGGCAGACCCACCGCACGCTGCTGTCGGGCATCCTCACGCACGCCCTGACCGTCAGTGAGGTGGCGCTGCGGGCCCAGGCGCTGGGGGTACCGCTGGAGGGCCGGCGGCTGGTGGGCGTGGTGCTGCGGCAGCGCCGCGGGGCGGTGCCGGCCGCGCTGGAGGCGCAGGCCCGGCTGCGGGACTTCACCGAGCTGGCGGCGACGGCGATCCGCGGCTGCCGGCTGTCGGCGCTGGTCGGTGCGCTGGACGACGAGGGCGTCGGGATGCTGATCGCGCTCGGCTCGCAGCAGGACGAGCACACGGCGCTGGAGGCGTTCGCGGCGGCGCTGCGCAAGCTGGTGGCGGACGGTGCGCGGGACGCGTCGGCGCCGCCGCCGGAGCCGGTGGTGGCGGTGGGCTCCTCGGTGGGGTCGGTGCGCGACGCCCGGCGCACCCTGCTGGAGGCGACCCAGGTCGCGGACGCGGCGCTGCACGACGCGCCGGGCGGCCGGGCGGCCGCCTACTACCGGCTGCCGGACGTCCGGCTGCGCGGTCTGCTGCACCTGCTGCGCGACGACGAGCGGCTGCAGACGTACGTGGAGCGGGAGCTGGGGCCGCTGCTGGCGTACGACGCGGAGCACGGCGGGCAGTTGGTGCGGATGCTGCGGATCTACCTGGAGCAGGGCCGCAACAAGTCGGCGGCGGCGGACGCGGCGCACCTGTCCCGTCCGTCGTTCTACGACCGGCTGCACAAGGTGGAGCGGATCCTCGGGGTGGACCTGGACCAGGTGGAGTCCTGCCTGTCGCTGCACGTGGCGCTGCTGGCGCTGGACGCGGTGCGCCGATGAGCGCCTGCGGGCACAGGGGAATCCGGGCGTGCGGGAGCGGCCCCGGCGCGGTCGCCCCGGGGCCGCTCCCGTCGGCGCGTCAGACGGTGTGCGCGTCGGTGAGGGTGAGCACCTCGTCCAGGATCGCGAGGCCGGCCTTGGCCTCCTCCGCGCTGACGGTGCACGGCGGCACCACGTGGAAGCGGTTCATGTTGACGAAGGGCCACAGGCCGCGCTGCTTGCAGGCGGCGGCCAGCTCGGCCATCGGCGCGTTGGCCGGTCCGGCCGCGTTGTAGGGCACCAGCGGCTCGCGGGTCTCGCGGTCCTTGACCAGGTCGAGGGCCCAGAAGACGCCGAGGCCGCGGACCTCGCCGATCGAGGGGTGGCGCTCGGCGAGCTCGCGCAGGCCGGGGCCGATCACGGTCTCGCCGATCCGCTTGGCGTTCTCGACGATGCCCTCCTCCGCCATCGCGTTGAGGGTGGCGACGGCCGAGGCGCAGGCCAGCGGGTGGCCGGAGTAGGTGAGGCCGCCGGGGAAGACCCGCTCGTCGAAGGTGGCGGCGATCTCCGGGTTGATGGCGACGCCGCCGAGCGGGACGTAGCCGGAGTTGACGCCCTTGGCGAAGGTCAGCAGGTCCGGGGTGATGCCCCAGTTGTCGGCGGCGAACCACTCGCCGGTGCGGCCGAAGCCGGCCATCACCTCGTCGAGGATGAAGACGATGCCGTAGCGGTCGCAGATCTCCCGGACGCCCTGCAGGTAGCCGGCCGGCGGGATCAGCACGCCGGCGGTGCCGACGACCGTCTCCAGGATGATCGCGGCGACGGTGGCCGGGCCCTCGAAGGCGATGACCTGCTCCAGGTGGGCGAGCGCGCGCTCGCACTCCTGCGCCTCGTTCTCGGCGTGGAAGACCGAGCGGTAGGCGTAGGGGCCCCAGAAGTGGACGATGCCGGAGACGCCGGTCTCGTTGGCCCAGCGGCGGGGGTCGCCGGTCAGCGCGATGGCGTTGGCGGTGGCGCCGTGGTACGAGCGGTAGGTGGAGAGCACCTTCTGCCGGCCGGTGTGCAGGCGGGCCATCCGGATCGCGTTCTCGTTGGCCTCGGCGCCGCCGTTGGTGAAGAAGATCTTGTTCAGCTCGCCGGGGGTGCGCTCGGCGATCAGCCGGGCGGCCTCGCTGCGCGGCTCGACGGCGAAGCCGGGCGCGATGGTGCAGAGCTTGGCCGCCTGCTCCTGGATCGCGGCGACGACCTTCGGGTGCTGGTGGCCGATGTTGGTGTTCACCAGCTGGGAGGAGAAGTCGAGGTAGCGGTTGCCCTCGTAGTCCCAGAAGTAGGAACCCTCGGCGCCGGCCACCGCGAGGGGGTCGATCAGCGCCTGGGCGGACCACGAGTGGAAGACGTGCGCGCGGTCGGCGGCCTTGACGGCCTGGCCTGCGGCTGAGTCAGCGGTGGGGATGCTCATGCGGCCAGCCTAGGGAGCACGGGGGCCGCGAGGCAGTTGCACCATGTCACCCGATCGGCGCGTCGCCGTGACAGGGTGGCAAGCGCCGCCGGAACGCGCGGGGCGCGGGGGTCCGCAGCGTGTGCGGCCCCCCGCGCCCCGGCGGGGTTCACCCGGTTCAGATCGCGGTCATGACGTGCTTGACGCGGGTGTAGTCCTCGAAGCCGTAGGAGGACAGGTCCTTGCCGTAGCCGGACTTCTTGAAGCCGCCGTGCGGCATCTCGGCGACCAGCGGGATGTGGGTGTTGATCCAGACGCAGCCGAAGTCCAGGCGGCGGGACATCCGCATGGCGCGGGCGTGGTCCTTCGTCCAGACGGAGGAGGCGAGGGCGTACTCGACACCGTTGGCGTAGCCGACGGCCTGGTCCTCGTCGGTGAACTTCTGCACGGTGATGACCGGGCCGAAGACCTCGCGCTGGATGATCTCGTCGTCCTGCTGCAGGCCGGAGACGACGGTCGGGGCGTAGAAGTAGCCCTTGTCGCCGACCCGGTGGCCGCCGGCCTCGACCTTGGCGTGCCCGGGCAGGCGGTCGATGAAGCCGGCGACCTGGGCGAGCTGGTTGGCGTTGTTCAGCGGGCCGTAGAGGACGTCCTCGTCGTCGACGCCGCCGGTCTTGGTGTCGGCGGCGGCCTTGGCGAGGGCCTCGACGAAGGCGTCGTGGATGGACTCGTGCACCAGGACGCGGGTGGCGGCGGTGCAGTCCTGGCCGGCGTTGAAGAAGCCGGCGACGGAGATGCCCTCCACGGCCTCGGCGATGTCGGCGTCCTCGAAGACGACGACCGGGGCCTTGCCGCCGAGCTCCAGGTGGACGCGCTTGACGTCCTTGGAGGCGGACTCGGCGACCTGGATGCCGGCGCGGACGGAGCCGGTGATGGAGGCCATCGCCGGGGTGGGGTGCTCGACCATCAGCTTGCCGGTCTCGCGGTCGCCGCAGATGACGTTGAAGACGCCGGCCGGCAGCTCCATGTCCTTGAGGATGCCGCCGATGATCCCGGCGAGCAGGACGGTGGAGGCCGGGGTGGTGTCCGAGGGCTTGAGGACGACGGTGTTGCCCGCGGCGATGGCCGGGGCGAACTTCCAGACCGCCATCATCATCGGGTAGTTCCAGGGCGCGACCTGGGCGCAGACGCCGACCGGCTCGCGGCGGACGATCGAGGTCATGCCGTCCATGTACTCGCCCGCGGCCTTGCCCTCCAGCAGGCGGGCGGCGCCGGCGAAGAAGCGGATCTGGTCGACCATCGGGCCGATCTCCTCGGAGAGGGTCAGCCCGCGCGGCTTGCCGGTGTTGCGGCACTCGGCGTCGACGATCTCGTCGGCCCGGTTCTCCACCGCGTCGGCGATCTTCAGCAGGAGCTTCTGGCGGGTCGAGGGGGTCGCGTCCCGCCACACCGGGAAGGCCTCGGCGGCGGCGGCCATCGCAGCGTCGACGTCGGCAGCACCGGAGAGCGGGGAGGTCGCGTACACCTCGCCGGTCGTCGGGTCGATCACGTCCAGCGTGCGGCCGTCCGCCGCATCGACGAACTCGCCGTTGATGTAGTTGCGCAGCGTACGAAGGTCGCTCACGGGTCTCTCCTCGGTCTGGGCCTGCGGCGTTGCAGAATCCGGCGCCAGGGTACCTCCGGCGCACGGCTGGCCGGGTCGGACCGGCCGCGGTCCACTGGGGGTGTGCGCACGCCTGCGTGTGTACGTGGCCCAGGCTACCCAATGACCGACGGTATCGGCAGGTCGCATCCTCGAACGCAACGCAATCCGCATGCAATTTTGGAAACAGCGACGAAATCAGCAACACGATGGCTTGCGCGCCGCGCGGCGATCGTGCACAGTGGCGACGTGGCCAACCGCGACCGGAACGCCAGCGTTCCCCTCGACGCCGCCTCCAAGGCGATCATCGAACAGCTCCAGGAGGACGGGCGCCGCCCGTACGCCGCCATCGGCAAGGCCGTCGGCCTGTCGGAGGCCGCCGTACGGCAACGCGTCCAGAAGCTGCTCGACCAGGGCGTGATGCAGATCGTTGCCGTCACCGACCCCCTCACCGTCGGCTTCACCCGGCAGGCGATGGTGGGGATCCGGGTGGAGGGCGACATCGAACCGGTCGCGGACGCGCTCGCAGCCTTCGACGAGGTCGACTACGTCGTCTGCACCGCAGGCTCGTTCGACCTGCTGGCCGAGCTGGTGTGCGAGGACGACGAGCACCTGCTCGAAATGATCAACAAGCGCATCCGCGCGCTTCCCGGCGTGCGGAGCACCGAGAGCTTCGTTTATCTGAAGCTCCGGAAACAGACCTACACCTGGGGCACCAGATGACAGCCGACCCGGCGCAGAAGGACCTTTCCAAGACCGCCTACGACCACCTGTGGATGCACTTCACCCGCATGTCGTCGTACGAGAACTCCCCCGTCCCCACCATCGTGCGCGGTGAGGGCACCTACGTCTGGGACGACAAGGGCAGGAAGTACCTCGACGGCCTCGCCGGCCTGTTCGTGGTCCAGGCCGGCCACGGCCGCGAGGAGCTCGCCGAGGCGGCTGCCAAGCAGGCCAAGGAGCTCGCCTTCTTCCCGGTCTGGAGCTACGCCCACCCGAAGGCCGTCGAGCTCGCCGAGCGCCTGGCGAACTACGCCCCGGGCGACCTGAACAAGGTGTTCTTCTCGACCGGTGGCGGCGAGGCGGTCGAGACCGCCTGGAAGCTGGCCAAGCAGTACTTCAAGCTGACCGGCAAGCCGACCAAGTACAAGGTCATCTCCCGGGCCGTCGCCTACCACGGCACCCCCCAGGGCGCCCTGTCGATCACCGGCCTGCCGGGTCTGAAGGCCCCGTTCGAGCCGCTGGTGCCCGGCACCCACAAGGCCCCCAACACCAACATCTACCGCGCCCCCGAGTACCTGCAGGGCCCGGACGGCACCGTCGACCCGGAGGCCTACGGCCGCTGGTGCGCCGACCAGGTCGAGCAGGCCATCCTCTTCGAGGGTGCGGACACCGTCGCCGCCGTCTTCGTCGAGCCGGTGCAGAACGCCGGCGGCTGCTTCCCGCCGCCGCCCGGGTACTTCCAGCGCCTGCGCGAGATCTGCGACCGGCACGACGTGCTGCTCGTCTCGGACGAGGTCATCTGCGCCTTCGGCCGCCTCGGCACCATGTTCGGCGCCGACAAGTTCGGCTACCAGCCCGACATGATCACCTGCGCCAAGGGCATGACCTCGGGCTACTCCCCGATCGGCGCCACGATCATCTCGGACCGCATCGCCGAGCCGTTCTACAAGGGCGACAACACCTTCCTGCACGGCTACACCTTCGGCGGCCACCCGGTGTCCTCCGCGGTGGCGCTGGCCAACCTCGACATCTTCGAGCGCGAGGGCCTCAACCAGCACGTGCTCGACAACGAGTCGCGCTTCCTGGGCACCCTCGACAAGCTGCGCGACCTGCCGATCGTCGGCGACGTCCGCGGCAACGGGTACTTCTACGGCATCGAGCTCGTGAAGGACAAGGTCACCAAGGAGTCGTTCAACGACGACGAGGTCGAGCGCATCCTCTACGGCTTCCTGTCGAAGGCGCTCTTCGACAACGGCCTGTACTGCCGCGCCGACGACCGCGGCGACCCGGTCGTCCAGCTGGCCCCGCCGCTGATCTCCGACCAGTCGACCTTCGACGAGATCGAGCAGATCCTGCGGGTCAGCCTCACCGACGCGTGGGCGAAGATCTGACCCTCCTCCCACCCTCCGCCAGGGCGGTCCCGGTCCACCGGGGCCGCCCTTCGGCGTGTCGCTCCACCGGACACCGGATCCGACCGCCTGAATCACGGTGATTTGCCCGGGGATGGGCCAGTGTGCCGCAACCGCACCGCGACCTGTTCGTTCTAATCTGACGACTGTCATAACCCGACAAGCCACCAGGACGGTTCTCCATGTCAGCGGCCCCGCCCGACAACGACGCGCTGTGGGCCCGAGGGATCGTCAAGTCCCACCACGGCACACCCGCCCTGCGCGGAGTCTCGCTCGCCGTCCGGGAGGGCGAGGTCCTCGCCGTCACCGGGCCCCGCGGCTCCGGCAAGAGCACCCTGCTCGGCTGCCTCTCCGCCCAGCTGCCCGTCGACGAGGGCGAGGTCTGGTTCCACGGCGCCCCCGTGCACACCCTCGGCCGCACCGGCCGCGAGAAGCTCCGCCGCGAGCGCTTCGGCTGGGTCGGCTCCGAGCCGCACCTGGTGCCGGAGCTGACGGCCCGCGAGAACACCGCCCTGCCGCTGCTGCTCGCCGGCTCCGGCCACCGCGCCGCTTACACCGCCGCCACCGAATGGCTCGAACGGCTCGACGTCGCCGACTGCGCCACCCGTCGCCCCGCCGAACTGACCCAGGCCCAGCGCCAGCGGATCGCCGTCGCCCGGGCGCTCGCACCGCTGCCCCGGGTGGTCTTCGCCGACGACCCGGGCGCGCCCCTGCACCGCGAGGAGCGGGAGCAGGTGCTGCGGATACTCGCCAGCGCCGCCCGCTCGCACAGCCTCACCCTGCTCCTGGCCACCCACGACCCGGAGCCGGCCGGCCAGGCCGACCGCACCCTCACCCTCGTCGACGGCCGGATCGCCGGCACGGCGACCGGCACCGCCGCCGGCCGCACCACGACCGGCTCCACCGCATCCGGCTCCACCGCCACCGGCTCCACGGCCGTCACGGCCGCACGCTGAGAGCCGAGAGGACGACGTGTTCCCACTCCGACTGGTCAGGGGGTACCGGGCGCTCGACCTGGTCCGCTGGCTGCTCACCGCGACCGCCGCCGCGACGGCCGCCGCCTTCCTGCTCCGCTCCCTCGGCCGGGCCCTGGGCGAACCCTCGGCCACCTCGGTGCCCCGGCTGCTGTGGTCCCTGCCCGCACTGGCCGCGATCGGCTGGCTCTCCGCCGCCGCCGCGCGCGCCGTGCCGGCCCAGCACCCCGAGCGGATCGCCGGTCTCGCCGCGGCCGGCTACGGCCCGGTCCGCCTCCGGCTGCTGATCGCCGTCGAGGCGGCGCTCGCCGCCGCCCTCGGCAGCGTGCTCGCCCTGCTGCTCTTCCTCGTGCTGCGCAACGACATCGCCGGGCCCGGGCTCGCCGCCGACGTCGGCCTCGGCAGCTCACTGCCGGCCGCCGCGCCGGTCACCCTGCTCGTCCTCGTGCCGCTGGTCGCCGGCTGCGCGGCCGCCGCGGCCGTCCCGCTGACCGACGCCCTGCCCGGCCGGACGGGCGAACCCCGCAGCACCGGCTTCCACCCGGTACGGATCGCCCTGCCGATCGGGCTCGCCGTCGTCGGCGCGGCCCTGGAGCTGTACGGACTGCGGCCCGGAGCCGAGCAGGACGGCCGACCCCTCGAACTCCCCGCCCACCTCGGCTCGGTCGGCACCGCCGCACTCGTCGGCTGGGCCCTCACCGCCCTCGGGCTCGCGCTGCTCACCGCACCTCTGCTGGCACTGGCCGGCCGGATCCTCGCGGTGCGCCGGCCCGGCCCGGTGCGGCTGCTCGCCGCCCGGTCGCTCACCGCGGAGGCCCGGCCGCTCGCCGGCCCGCTCGCCGTGCTCGTCCTCGGCCTCGCGGTGCTCCTCGCGGCGATCGCCTACGGCGACGACCCCGACCTGCCCGTCCGCGCGGCCGTCCTCCTGGTCACCGGCTGCGCGGTCGGCGCGGTGGTGGCCCGGGCCCTGGAGATCCGCGCGGCCCGGCGCGAGGTGACCGCCGCCCTGGTCCGGCTCGGCGCCGAACCGGCGACACTGCGCGCGGCCGTCGCCGTACGGGCCGCCGCCGCCGGCGTCGTGCTGCTCCTCACCGGCGGCCTGACCGCGCTCTTCGCGGCGGCCTGCCTGGTCTGAGACCCCGGCCCGCACGGCGTCGGGCCGCGGCCTGCGCCGGAACGGAAGAGCGGTGGACACCCGAGGGTGTCCACCGCTCTTCCACGTCCGGGACGTTCCGGCCGCAGCTCCGCTGAGGGCCGCTCAGCCCGCGGCGGCCAGCTGGCCGCAGGCGCCGTCGATCTCCTGGCCACGGGTGTCGCGGACGGTCGTCGGCACCCCGTGGGCCTGCAGCCGCCGGACGAACTCGCGCTCGTCCGGCGGGCGGGACGCCGTCCACTTGGACCCGGGCGTCGGGTTCAGCGGGATCAGGTTCACGTGCACCCGGTGGTTCTTGATCAGCCGGCCGAGCAGGTCGGCCCGCCACGCCTGGTCGTTGATGTCCTTGATCAGCGCGTACTCGATGGAGATCCGGCGGCCGGACTTGTCCGCGTAGTTCCACGCGGCGTCCAGCACCTCGTCGACCTTCCACCGGGTGTTCACCGGCACCAGCTCGTCGCGCAGCTCGTCGTCGGGCGCGTGCAGGGAGAGCGCCAGCCGGCAGCTGAGGCCCTCGTCGGCGAAGCGGTGCATGGCGGGCACCAGGCCGACCGTGGAGACGGTGATGCCGCGCTGCGAGAGGCCGAAGCCGTCCGGCGCCGGGTCGGTCAGCCGGCGGATCGAGGCCAGCACCCGGTTGTAGTTGGCCAGCGGCTCGCCCATGCCCATGAAGACCACGTTGGAGAGCCGGGCCTCACCGCCGGGCACGGCACCGCTCTTCAGGTCCCGCATGCCGGAGGCGATCTGCTCCACGATCTCCGCGGTCGACAGGTTGCGGGTCAGACCCGCCTGACCGGTCGCGCAGAACGGGCAGTTCATGCCGCAGCCGGCCTGCGAGCTGATGCACATGGTGACCCGGTCCGGGTAGCGCATCAGCACCGACTCGACCAGGGTGCCGTCGAAGAGCTTCCACAGCGTCTTGCGGGTGGCGTCGTCGTCGCAGGACACGTGCCGGACCACCGACATCAGGTCCGGCAGCAGGCTCTCCGTGAGCTTCCCGCGGCTGCCCGCAGGAATGTCCGTCCAGGTCGCCGGGTCGTCGGACAGCCGGCCGAAGTAGTGGTTGGACAGCTGCTTGGCGCGGAACGGCTGCTCGCCCAGCTCGGCGACGGCCTCCTTGCGCTCGGCGGGGCTGAGGTCGGCGAGGTGTCGCGGGGGCTTGGCGCCGCGCGGCGCGACGAAGGTCAGTTCTCCGGGCTTAGGCATGGTGCATCCAGTGTCGCAGATCGCCGGAGCCCCCCGTCTCCCGCTCGTCCGGGGGGATCGGTCCGGCCGCCGCCCGCCGTCGCTTGCCCCCCCCACGGCCCCGGACGGCCCGAGCCCTCGTCAGCACTGGCCGTTTCGAGCACCGCGCCCCGTCCCTCGGCGTGCACGACGTAGGTGTCCCCTCAGGAGTGAGTGCGACGGACACCGTGAGGACGTCGCCCTCACCCGCCCAGAAGCGAGGGCCGGCACTGGAGCAAAGTGCGACGTGACTGGTGAAGGGGTGGAAGCGCCCCAGTGTGCTGTTCCGGGCCCTGTCCACCAGGGCCTCCATGACGGTGCGCTCATGAAGCACGAGATGGCAGCGGAAGGCCTGCCAGCCGTGGATGCCTCCGTACTCGGCGACCTGAGCCACCGCCGCCGCTCGGAGCGGGACCAGCAGGGGCTCTCCGCGCCGACATCGCGCCCCACTGCGGCCGGGCGCCGTCAGTAAGCCGGCCTGAGGCCGGTTCCAGGGCTCAGGCATGGTGCATCCAGTGGTGCAGGCCGGCCCGTCTCCCGCCCGGTCGGGGGGATCGGTCTCCGCCCGGACCGGCCCCGGGTGGGTCACGCGTGGACGGGGGCTCCGAGTTCGGCTGAGCGTGTCCGCGGGGTCCGGCCCCGGAGTCGGGGAACGCCGCGAGCCCCGGGCGGTGGGCGCCCGGGGCTCGTGGTGGGTGGAGCGGGTGGTGCGGTTCAGCCGCCGACGAAGGCTGCGAGCAGCAGCCAGGCGACCGGGGCCGTCGGCAGCAGCGAGTCGAGCCGGTCCATGATGCCGCCGTGACCCGGCAGCAGGGTGCCCATGTCCTTGATGCCCATGTCGCGCTTGATCATGGACTCGGCCAGGTCGCCCAGCGTCGCCGTGACCGCCGCGCAGCCGCCCAGGATCAGGCCCTGCCACCAGGCGCCGTCGTCGATCGCGTACTCCATCAGCAGCGCGCCCGCGATCATCGACAGGCCGATGCCGCCGGCCAGGCCCTCCCGGGTCTTGCCCGGACTGATCGTCGGCGCGAGCTTGTTCCGCCCGAACTTGTAGCCCACGGCGTACGCGCCGGTGTCGCTGCAGATGGTGACCACGAGGAAGATCAGGATCCGCCAGGCCCCGTCCTCGGCGGCCAGCATCAGGGCCACGAAGGTCGCCAGGAACGGCACGTAGAAGGCGGTGAAGACACCCGCCGTCACGTCCCGCAGGTAGTTCTCCGGGGGCTTGCTCATCCGCCAGACCAGCACCGCCAGGCCGGTGAGCGCCAGCACGGCGGACGCCCACTGCCCGCCCGCGGTGTAGCCGACCAGCGGCATCGCCACTGCGCCGGCGATCAGCGGGACCATCGGCACGTGCACGCCCTTGGTCTCCGCCAGGCGGGAGTTCAGCTCCCAGACGCCCACCGCGACGGCCGCGACCACGACCACCAGGAAGAGCGCCTTCACGAAGAAGAGCGAAGCGACGATCACAGCGCCGAGGCCGACTCCCACGCCTATCGCGGCGGGCAGGTTGCGGCCGCCGCGCTGCTTGCGGGGCTGCTGGTCGGTTGGGGCCACGGGTGTCTCCTGCGCGGGGGGCATGGTCCGATTCTGTGCCGCAGTGCCCCTTCGGTACACCACAGGCTGCTGCGAGTGACCCGTTCGGGGCCGAGCGGGGGCGTCGGCACGGGGGCCACTCGCAGCAGAGAACTCGGTGGCGAGCGTTTCGGTTCCGCCCCGGATGCCCTGGGCGTCGGGGGCGTCGTTCATCAGACCTCGAGGAGCTCGGCTTCCTTGTGCTTCAGCAGCTCGTCGATCTGGGCCACGTAGCGGGTCGTGACGTCGTCGAGCTCCTTCTCGCCGCGGCGGCCCTCGTCCTCGCCGACCTCGCCGTCCTTGACGAGCTTGTCGATGGCGTCCTTGGCCTTGCGGCGGATCGAGCGGATCGAGACCTTGGCGTCCTCGCCCTTGCCGCGCGCGACCTTGATGTACTCCTTGCGGCGCTCCTCCGTCAGCTGCGGGAACACCACGCGGATGATGGAGCCGTCGTTCGACGGGTTGACGCCGAGGTCCGAGTCGCGGATCGCGGTCTCGATGTTGCGCAGCGCGCTCTTGTCGAACGGCGTGATGACGGCCATCCGCGGCTCCGGCACGGAGAAGGACGCGAGCTGGTTGATCGGCGTCAGGGCGCCGTAGTAGTCCGCGACGATCTTGTTGAACATCGCCGGGTGGGCACGGCCGGTCCGGATGGCGGCGAAGTCGTCCTTGGCGACGGCGACGGCCTTCTCCATCTTCTCCTCGGCCTCGAGGAGGGTCTCTTCGATCACTGTCTGCTCCCTGTCCGGTTCATCTGCTGTAGTCCCGTACCGGTGCCCCGGACGGCTGATTGCTGCTCAGGGCCGGGCGGATTCCTGGCTGATGAGTGTGCCGATCTTCTCACCCTTCACCGCCCGGGCGATATTGCCCTCGGCCAGCAGCTCGAAGACCAGGATCGGCAGGTCGTTGTCCTTGCACAGGGTGATGGCCGTCAGGTCCGCCACCTTGAGGTCGCGGGCGATCACCTCGGTGTAGTCCAGCGAGTCGAAGCGGACCGCCGCCGCGTTGGTGCGCGGGTCGGAGTCGTAGACCCCGTCGACGCCGTTCTTGCCCATCAGCAGCACCTCGGCGTGGATCTCCAGCGCGCGCTGCACCGCGGTCGTGTCGGTGGAGAAGTACGGCATGCCCATACCGGCGCCGAAGATCACCACGCGGCCCTTCTCCAGGTGCCGCACCGCGCGCAGCGGCAGGTACGGCTCGGCGACCTGGCCCATCGTGATGGCGGTCTGGACGCGGGTCTCGATGCCTTCCTTGATCAGGAAGTCCTGCAGCGCGAGGCAGTTCATTACGGTGCCGAGCATGCCCATGTAGTCGGAGCGGGCCCGGTCCATGCCGCGGACCTGCAGCTCCGCGCCGCGGAAGAAGTTGCCGCCGCCGATCACCACGGCGACCTCGGTGCCGGCACGGACGACGGTCGCGATCTCGCGGGCGATGGCGTGCACCACGTCCGGGTCCACGCCGAGGCCGCCGCCGCCGGCGAAGGCCTCACCCGACAGCTTGAGCAGCACCCGGCGGCGCGAACCGTCCTGCGTGTCCCGGCCGGTCTCCAGCGTCTCCTGCATGGACTTCTCCTTCTCCACCTGCGGACTCGCAGGGCTGCATGTGCTGCTCACAACACCGGGAGTGCGGTGCCCGGCTCTGTGCGTACGCGCCGGGCGCGTACACGCGAGGAGGCCACTGCCGCGGGAACCGGTACGGTGTCCTGCACGGCAATGGCCTCCTCGTCGTTCATGGTGCCGACGCGCCCCCCGAGGGGTGCTGGAGAGCCCGATCGGCGCGTTCCCGGCCGCTGCTGCGGCCCGGCGCGCTTCCTACCTTAGGCCGGAAGCGCGGGGGAACGGGTTTCAGGCGCCGACGCGGAAGCGGACGAAGCGCTTGAGCGCGACGCCGTTCTCCTCGAGGACCTTGGCGACGGTCTTCTTGTTGTCCTTGGCGAACGCCTGCTCCAGGACGGAGTTCTCCTTGACGAAGCCGGTGACGCGACCCTCGACGATCTTCGGCAGGGCGGCCTCGGGCTTGCCCTCCTCGCGAGCGGTGGCCTCGGCGACGCGGCGCTCGTTCTCGAGGTCCTCGGCCGGGATGTCCTCGCGGGACAGGAACTTCGGCGCGAAGGCGGCGATGTGCTGCGCGACGTCCTTGGCGACCTCGGCGTTCTCCTTGTCGAGCTCGACGAGGACACCGATGGTCGGCGGGAGGTCCGGGTCCGACTTGTGCATGTAGACGCCGACGAAGCCCTCGCCGTCGAACTGCGCGAAGCGACGGAAGACGATCTTCTCGCCGAGGGTGGCGTTGGCCTCGTCCACGAACTGCTGGACGGTCTGGCCGGCGGCGATCTCGGAGGCCAGGGCGGCTTCGAGGTCGGCCGGGGAGGTGGCGGCGACGTGCGCGGCGATCGCGTTGGCGACCTCGACGAACTTGCCACCCTTGGCGACGAAGTCGGTCTCGCAGTTCAGCTCGACCAGGACGCCGGCCTTGTTGCCCTCGGCGATCAGCGAGGCGACGGCGCCGTTGGAGGCGTCACGGCCCTCGCGCTTGGCAACGCCCTTCTGGCCCTTGATGCGGAGGAGCTCGACGGCCTTCTGGACGTCACCCTCGGCCTCGTCCAGGGCCTTCTTGCAGTCCATCATGCCGGCGCCGGTGAGCTCACGGAGCTTCTTGACGTCCGCGGCGGTGAAGTTCGCCATGGTGTGATCTCTTCTCACGTCTCGCGTGTCTGCGTGGGGTGGTGCGGGGGCCGTTGGTTCGGCCCCCGCACGGGAGAGAGGGGCACCTACCGGTGTCGTACCCGGTGGGTGCCCCTCACCCTTGGTACGTCAGGCCTGCTCGGCCTCGGCGGCCGGAGCCTCGGCGGGGGCCTCGGCGGGGGCCTCGGCGGCCGGAGCCTCGGTGGCCTCAGCCTCGGCGGCGGGAGCCTCGGCGGCCTCAGCCTCGGCGGCGGGAGCCTCGGCGGCCTTCTGGCCCTCGAGGATGTCCTTCTCCCAGTCGGCCAGCGGCTGGTCGGCGCCCGGCTCGGCCTTCGCGTCGCCCTTGGCGACACCGGCGCGGGACTTCAGGCCCTCGGCGACGGCGTCGGCGATCACACGGGTCAGCAGGGTGACGGAGCGGATCGCGTCGTCGTTGCCCGGGATCTTGTAGTCGACCTCGTCGGGGTCGCAGTTGGTGTCGAGGATGGCGACGACCGGGATGTTGAGCTTCCGGGCCTCGCCGACCGCGATGTGCTCCTTCTTGGTGTCCACGATCCAGACGGCGCTGGGAACGCGCTGCATGTCGCGGATACCGCCGAGGGTCTTCTCCAGCTTGTCGTACTCACGCTGGAGGACCAGGAGCTCCTTCTTGGTGAGGCCGGAACCGGCCACATCCGTGAAGTCGATCTCGCTGAGCTCCTTGAGGCGCTGCAGACGCTTGTAGACGGTCGAGAAGTTGGTCAGCATGCCGCCGAGCCAGCGCTGGTTCACGTAGGGCATGCCCACGCGGGTGGCCTGCTCGGCGATGGCCTCCTGGGCCTGCTTCTTGGTGCCGACGAAGAGGATGCTGCCGCCGTGGGCAACGGTCTCCTTGACGAACTCGAAGGCGCGGTCGATGTAGTTCAGCGACTGCAGGAGGTCGATGATGTAGATGCCGTTGCGCTCCGTGAAGATGAAGCGCTTCATCTTCGGGTTCCAACGACGGGTCTGGTGACCGAAGTGGACGCCGCTCTCCAGCAGCTCCCGCATCGTGACGACGGCCATGGCCGTGCTCCTCAGGTTTTGCGCCCGGCGAGCCGCTCCGCGGAGGGAACGGGGAACCGGGTCTCTCGGTTGTGTCCGTGGCGGCCGGGTGACCGCCACGCCTGACGCCCCGGGCGTGCCAAGCCGCCGCGGCCTGGTCGGCACTGGGGCCGGCAGGCTCGGCGGACCGAGCGGCACTCGCACCGGACGGAGACCACGCCGACCCCTTGCGGGGCGGCCGCTCCACCGGTGGCGGGGCGTGCGAAGTCGACCCGGTGGACCGGGTCGCGTGTGAAGTGTACGGGAAGGCCCGAGTTGCGGGCGACTCCGGCGGTCGGGTGCACCGGGGCGGACGGGTGTGAACGGGGATCGGTTCGGCGGGGCGCGGGACGGCGTTCGCTCCGGGTCGTGAACCGTTCCCCGGTGGTCCGTCGTTGTTCACCCGGTCGGGTGAGGGCGGTTGTCCACAGGGCGGGGTTGTCCACAGGTCTCGCGGTGCGGTCCGCGGCCCCGGCGTCCGCGGGCCAGCCTGGCCGGCATGAACCGTCCGATCCTTCCGACGCGACCGTGGTCGTCGCTTCTGCCGTGGCCGTGGCTGCCCTTCGTGCTCCGGCCGTGGCCGTCCCCGTTCCGGAGATTGACGGCGCGGGGGCCGGTGGTGTCCGCGGGCCGACGGGCGCCGGCGCCGCCCGGGGAACGTCCGGCTCGGTCACCGGGGCCGGGTCGGTGGACGTCGTCGGTGCGGCCTGCGGGGCTTCCGGCAGGGCCGTCCACGGAGCGGGCCGCCTCGTCGGGCCCGATGCGGTGGGCAGGGAAGGCCTTCGGGGTGCGTCCCGGGGGCGGCCGGATCGGGACGGCCCGGCCGGCTCCTCCGCCGGCGCCCGACTCCCGGGGCGGGTTGCTGCTCGCGCTGATACTGGCCGGGACGGTCTGCCTCATGCTCCCGCCCTCGCAGCCCGGGGCCGGCGCCCACCGCTCGGCCCGACCGGGGCCGGTCCGGCTGATCGGCACCGTGGCGGCCTCGCAGGACGGACGGGCACCGAGCAGCGGTCGGGGTGCTCGGCTCGTCGACCGGGGCGGAACCTCCGGGCCGTCCGGCGGTCGGGGCTGGCCCGTGGGCGGGCCCGGCGCGCTGCTCCGCCGGTTCGAACCGCCGGCCGCCCGCTGGGCGGCCGGGCACCGGGGCGTGGACGTGGCCGCGCCCATCGGTACCCCGGTCCGGGCCGCCGCTCCCGGCGTCGTCTCGTTCGCCGGATCGGTGGCCGGCCGCCCGGTGGTGACGGTGACCCACCCCGCCTCCGGGAATCCACCGCTGCGGACGACCTACCTGCCGGTCGAGGGCTCGGTGGCCGCGGGTACGGCCGTCGGCGCCGGCGAGGTCATCGGGACCCTCGCCGACAGCGGCCACCACTGCGCCGCGGGGAACTGTCTGCACTGGGGGCTGCTGCGCGGCCCGCGCTACCTCGACCCGCTCGCCCTGCTCGGCACGGGCCGCGTCCGGCTGCTCCCGCTGGACCACGGCCGCCCCAGCGGTGGCGGCGGCAACGGCAGTCGGGCGGTGGCGACGAGCGGGGAACCCGAGTCGGCACTCCCCGGTGTTCGGCGCGACGGTCAACGACCGGTCTCCCGGATCCCGGGCCGCCTACCTGCGGTCGATGCCGGCCAGCCCGTCCAGGGCGAGGGCGACGGCTGCGTCGGTGATCACTGCTGCGTCCTCGGGCGTGGCCCGCTCCGCCTGGCGCGAGGCCGAGTCGACCACGCCCTGCAGCAGCACCGCGGCGAGGCGCGGGTTCGCGTGGCCGAGTTCGGCGAGGGCTTCGACGACCAGCGTGACCAGACCGCTGTGCGCCGCCCGGATGCGCTCGCGCGCCGCGTCGTCCAGTTCCGCTTCGGAGATGGCCGTCACTGCGAGGTGCCGCGGATCGGCCGCCAGGTGCAGTTGTCCGCGGACGTACGCCTCCAGCCGGTCCCGGGCGTTGTCACGCACGGCCATCCCCGCCTCGATCTCGGCGGTCCAGAGCGGGAGGTCGACCGCGCACAGTTCCTCCACCACGGCCGCCCGGGAGCGGAAGTACTCGTAGACGGAAGACCGGGCCAGGCCGGTCCGGGCCGCGAGGGCCGCGAAGGTCAAGGCCTCCCGGCCACCCTCGGCGAGCAGCTGACGGGCGGCATCCAGGAGTGCAGCCCGCTGCAACTGGCGATGCTCGGCCACCGTGGCGGCCCTGATCTTCGGCACACTCCTACTGTACGGAGCCTTACGGCAGGGCCGACCGCCACCACGCGATCCGCCCGCCGTCGCCCGGCGCACGCCCGAACCCGCGCGCCGCATCCCGTCACGGTGGCGCCCGGGCCGATCAGGTCCGGTCGGATCCGGGCCGGCCCGTTGGACGGTGCTCGGGCCGGGTTCGGACGGGAGGAGGTCGGCGGGCAGCCGGGGGAACGGCTCGCGAGCAGCCGGCCGGCCGACTGCGTCCGTCAGCGGACGTCCGAGAGCTTCGCCCGCAGCTGCAGCACCGACTTGGTGTGGATCTGGCTGACCCGGCTCTCGGTCACCCCGAGCACCTGGCCGATCTCCGCCAGGGTGAGGCCCTCGTAGTAGTAGAGCGTCACCACCGTCTTCTCGCGTTCGGGCAGGGTGCTGACCGCGGTGGCGAGCAGGCGGCGGAGTTCGCGGTCCTCCGCGATCTCCACCGGGTTGTCCGCACCGGTGTCCTCCAGGGTGTCCATCAGCGTGAGGGCGTCGCCGCTCTCCCCGATGGGGTGGATCAGCTCGTCGAGGGCCATCACGTTCGCGAGCGACAACTGGCTGAAGATCGCGTGCAGGTCCTCCAGCGTGATGCCCATCTCGGCGGCCACTTCGGGCTCGTGCGGTGTGCGCCGCAGCCGGGCCTCCAGCGTGGCGTACGTCCGCTCGACGGTCTTGGCCTTCTGTCGCACCGACCGGGGGATCCAGTCGAGCGCGCGGAGTTCGTCGATGATCGCCCCGCGGATCCGGCTGATCGCGTAGGTCTCGAACTTGATCGCGCGATCGATGTCGAACTTCTCGATCGCGTCGATCAGCCCGAACACGCCGGAGGACACGAAGTCGGCCTGCTCCACGTTGGCGGGCAGGCCGACGCCCACCCGGCCCGCCACGTACTTGACCAGCGGCGAGTAGTGCAGGATCAACTGCTCGCGGAGCCGCGGATCACCCGACTCCTTGTAGGAGCGCCAGAGCATCTCCAGTGCGCTGCGCTCGCTCGGCACCTTCGCCGTACGACCGGCCGACGGTTGCTGACCCAGCCGCCCGGCCGTCGACGCCGGGGGCTCGGCCGCAGCCGGTGCCTCGGGCGGCTTGACGGGGGCCGGCACCGTCCTGGCTGGGGTGACCTCCGGGTGGGGCGCTGCGGAGGTGCCGCGTTCGGGGTCCGCCGATCGATGGCCTCCGGACTCCGCGCGCACGTCGTCCGCCCGGCCGGGATCCACGCCGCCGACCGGCCCGGAAGCCGGTGCGCCCGTCGGCCCCGGGATCGGCCCGGGCCCTGGCGTCGGCCCCGGGGTCGCCGTCGCCGGCGACGGCCTTGACGAGGGTGCGGGCGCGAGCACGGGCGCGGGGTGGACGACCTTCGTGGCGGACGGGTCGGTGCCGGCCTGCTCCGGGTCGGCCGACACCGGGCGTGCGGGCTCCCGGGGTGCCACCGGCCGACCGACGGTCTCCACGCCGTCCGGCACCCGCTCGTGCCCTCCTCCCCCACCGCCCGGCGGCATCGGTACCGACCGCACAGGGCCCGGAAGTCTCCGCACCGCTGCACGGTCCGTGCCGCCGGCCCCGCCGGGGCTTGCGGCGCCGTCGGCTCCGGCCAGGCGGGCGGCCGGCCAGGGCCGGCCCCCGGCCGGTGCCGACGGCGCGCTCCGGGCCGGCGGCGGCTGGTCCGCACGGGCGTGGACGCGGGAGTGACTCGGCTCGGCCTCGTAAGGGTCGGCATTGCGCGCCCCACCGCGGACGGCCCGTCCGCCTGCACTGCCCTCGGCTGAGCGCCGCTGCTCGGGACGCGCCTCCGGGTACCGCTGGCGGACGGCACCCAGCGGGGCCTCCTCCGCACCGGCTGCGCGGCCCGGCTGCTCGTCGCGCGTCCACCCGTGCGCCTGCGGTCCGCAGGCCGCTTCCGCCGCGGTCGGCGCGGTCGGCGCGGTCGGCGGATCTGCCGACCGCGCATGCGCGGCGGGCTCGCCCGGCCCTCGGGACGGTGTTGTGGCAGACGGGCCCGTGGGGGCGCGCGGCACCAACGGCTGCGCCGGGGCGGGCGGGGCGACGGGCGGCGCGGGTGCGGTCTGGCCGGGCCGCGCGGGCGAGGAGGGCTGGGCTGCTGCGCTGCGGGCGTCCTGCTGGCCTGGTGAGATCGGCCGACCCGGTACTCGGGTCGGGCCCACCGACCGGGCGGGGTTCAACAGCGTCGGCCCCTGCGGGCCGAGGTCCGCAGCGGGACGGGCCCCGGCCCCAACCGTTCCCGCAGACCGGGCGTCACCGGTCACCCTGTGTCCCGGAATGTTTGTGGGCATGCGTTGGTCTGCGCCGTTCTGCCGAGTCATGTGCTGATAGGGAAGCCACAAGGGAGCGTAGCGTGACCACGTCGCTGCGGTGTGCTACCGCCACTCGGTCGTCGCCCGATCCGGTGGCCCACCCGGCGCGTGCCCGCGACGCGCGCCGGGTGGTGTCGTGACCTTCAACGACGCCTCACCAAGCGCCAGTGGGCGCCGAATCGCTCGACGTGGCCGAGCGAGACCAACTCGTACAGATGCTGCAGCACGGCGTCCGGAGAAAGTCCCGCCTCCCGGGCGAGTCGGTCGACCGGTGCTCCGTCCGCGCAGCCGGGGACGGCCTCCAGCACCCGGGCCACCGACGGCTCCAGCAGGTCCCGGGGCAGGACGGGGCCGGAGCGGGGCGGTGCGAGGTCGTCTCCGATCGCCCCGACGAGTTCGGCGATCTCGGAGGCGTCGGTCACCAGCGTGGCGCCGCTGCGGATCAGCGCGTGCACGCCGGCGGACAGCTCCGAGGTGACCGGGCCGGCCACGCCCATCGTGTGCCGGTTGAGGTCCCGGGCCCGCCGGGCGGTGCTCAGGGCTCCGCTGCGGACGGCCGCCTCGACGACGACGGTGCCCCGGGTCAGCGCCGCTATCACGCGGTTCCTCAGGACGAAGCGGAAGCGGTTGGGGTGGACGCCCGGTGGCAGCTCGCTCACCAACAGGCCCTGCTCGGAGATCCGGCGGATGAGCTCGGTGTTGCCGGGCGGGTAGCTCATGTCGACCCCGCAGGCGAGGACGCCGACGGTGGCACCACCCACGGCGAGGGCGCCGCGGTGAGCGGCCGAGTCGATCCCGTAGGCCGCTCCGGACACCACCACCCAGCCGCGCTCGGCCAGTTGAGAGGCGATCTCACCGGCGACGTGGGCACCGTACGCAGTGCACGCCCGGGAGCCGACGAGGGCAACGGAGCGCAGGGCCAGCAACCGGAGCGACCCGGTGCCCCGCACCCAGAGACCGACCGGCCGCCCCTCCCCGAGATCGTCGAGCTGACTGGGCCATTCGGGATCGCCCGGAATGATGAACCGGCCGCCGTGGCTCCGGACGTGGCGGAGGTCCGCGGCGGGATCGAGCCCCGCGCACCGGGCCCGGTAGTCGGTGACCCGCCCCGGGTCTAGGCCGAGCGGACCGGGATGCAGCCGGCCCCGCAGGACGTCGACGACGGTGATGGCGCCGTGTTCGCCGAGCCAACGGCCCATCACCGCGTCACCGGGTTCGATCAGCCGGGTCAGGGCGGCTCTGGCCAGCCGCTCCGGTGACGGCGCCGGCGCTCCACCGGGCGGCGATGCCCGCGCCGCATCGCCCGGCAGGCACCGGTGCGGACGCGTGCCCTCGATGTCGGCCGCACGGGGCGAGGCTGAGGAGAGACTGGTGCCGGTGCCGCTGTTCGTGGTGGTGCTGGTACTCGTGCCGTCCATGGTGGACTCCTGGGTTGTCGCGCCGGGCCCGGTTCGGCCGGCCGTGCGGTCACAGGTCGGCGGTGCACTCGCCGTGGTCGGGGTGCGCGTTGCGCGGGAGTCGCGGACGCTCGGCCATCGGGCCGCGGTGCACGCCCGTCCGCAGGGCGAGGGCCGTACGGACGTCGGACCGCCCGGGTAGGTCGCGTCCCGACAGGTCGGCGATCGTCCACGCCACCCGTAGCACCCGGTCGAGCCCGCGGGCCGTCAGCAGCCCTCGCTCCAGGTCGCGTTCGGCATCGGTGAGCGCGTCCGGCTGCAGCCGCCACCTCGTCCGCAGCTCGTGGCCGGGGACTTCCGCGTTGGTGCGCCACGGTGTTTCGGCCAGCCGGGCGGCCGCACGGTGGCGGGCCGCCAGCACGCGGGCGGCCACCACGGCGGTGGACTCGGCCGCGGTGTCGCGGGTCATCAGTTCGGCACGCGAGACCGAGGACACCCGGACCTGGAGGTCGACGCGGTCCAACAGCGGGCCGGAGAGCCGGGCCTGGTACCGGTTGACCATGGTCGGTGTGCATTCGCAGCCTTCGCCGCGGATCGAGTGGCGCCCGCACGGGCACGGGTTGGCCGCCAGGCAGAGCAGGAACCGGGCCGGCAGCCGCATGGACCCGGCAGCACGGGCGATCATCACCTCGCCCGACTCCAGCGGTTGCCGCAGGGCGTCGAGGACGCGCACCGGGAACTCGGGCGCCTCGTCCAGGAAGAGCACTCCGCGGTGCGCCAGGGAGACGGCACCGGGCCGGGGCATCCCGCTGCCGCCGCCGACGATGGCGGGCATCGTCGTGGAGTGGTGCGGCGCGCAGTAGGGCGGGCTGTCGATGAGCGGCCGGTTGGGCGGGAGGAGGCCGGCGACCGAGTGCACGGCCGTCACCTCCAGCGCCTCCTTCTCGGTGAGCGGTGGGAGCAGCGCCGGAAGGCGCTCGGCCAGCATGGTCTTGCCCGCGCCGGGCGGCCCCTTGAGGTAGAGGTGGTGGCCGCCGGCAGCCGCGATCTCCAGGGCGTGGCGGGCTTCGTACTGGCCGGCGACGTCCGCGAGGTCGGCCCGGATCACGTTCTCGGCGGCGATGTCGCGGACACCCATGCCGGGCAGCAGCAGCCCGGCCAGCAGCGGGTCCGGTCGGCCGAGGCGCTTCTCCGGTTCGTCCTCGGGCGGGCTGGCGTCGGTGAGCAGTGCGATCAGTTGGCGCAGGCTGCGGACGCCCATCACCGAGACACCCGGTACGAGGGAGGCCTCCGCGGCGGTCTGCTCCGCCACCACGACCTGCCGGTATCCGGCGTCGGCCGCCGCCAGGACGGACGGCAGGACACCGCGGACCGGCCGTACCCGGCCGTCCAGGCCGAGCTCGCCGATGACGAGGAGGTCGGCGATGGCGGCGGGGTCGATCCGGTCCGCCGCCGCCAGCACGGCACAGGCGACGGCCAGGTCGAAGCCGCTGCCGCTCTTCGGCACCGAGGCCGGGCTGAGGCCGACGGTGAGTTTGCGCTGCGGCCAGCTCTCCCCGCTGTTGACGACCGCGGCGCGGACACGGTCGCGGGCCTCCGAGAGCGCCTTGTCGGGCAGTCCGACCAGGGTGAACGCGGCCACGCCGGGTTCGAGGTCGGCCTGGACCTCGACCACCACGCCGTCGACGCCGACGAGCGCGACCGAGCAGGTACGGGCGAAGGTCATCTCACACCGCCCCTCGGAGGTGCTCGACCCGGGCAGCGCCCTTGACCCGGTTGACCACGGCCACCAGATCGATGCGGACGCCGCCGGGTGGCGGCGGTGTCGGCGGGCCGGCGCGGAGGGCCGCCGTCTCCACGGGGGCCGAGGAGCCGCCCTTCGCAGTGGTCCGCCTCCGGGTCCGGCCCTTCCCGCCGGTCGGCGTCTCGTCCGGCGCTCCGGACCGTTCCTCGGACGGCTTCCCGGCGCGCTTCGCGGCGGTCCTCAGCTTCGGGCGTGCACCCGCGGCGGCCGCCGGAACCGCGACGCCGTGGTCCGCACCGTCCCGGCCCGGGAGGTCCGGCAGGGCGGACCCGTCCGTCCTCGACAGAACGAGCAGGCCGTCGCTCCGGGGCAGGTACGTGACGCGCTCGGCGAGCAGTTCGAAGTAGGTGGGCCACCGTTCGGCGAGCCAGCGCTCGGCGAGTCTCCGCAGCCGGTCGGCCTTCGGCCGGTCGATGCCCTCGGTGGGTTGCTGGAACGCGTTCTCCGAACGCGTCTTGACCTCGCAGATCGCGAGGGTGTCGCCGTCCAGCGCGACGATGTCGAGTTCGCCCTCGACGCACCGCCAGTTGCGTTCGAGGATGTGCAGGCCCTCGTGGGCGAGCCTGCGGGCGGCCACTTCTTCGCCGTAGCGGCCGAGACTGTTGTTCGGACTCTTCACGGTCATCACCTCCGTGCCAGGAGGTTGCCGTGCGGGCCACGGCGGGAGCGGCGCGGTCCCAGAACCTGTGGACAACTCGGTCCTGTGGAAAACCCGGGTCCCTCGCAGGGGTGGCTTTCGGGAGCCGGTCTGGACACGGGTCGATCGACCCGTCCATGCTCGGTGCTCCGGACGCGGCGCCGCCCGCTGCCGACAGCCGATGCCGCCGATCGCTGTCGTCACAGCGTCCCCGGGTGGAAGCACCCGGAAGTCGCAACCGGACGGATCGCAGCCCGCCCAGGTCCCAGCAGTCGCCGCTCACAGCGGTCGCCGCTCACCGCGGTCGCCGGCCGTGGCCTCCACAGGTCCGGCGGTGGGCGCCGGCGGTGGACCGCGGCACCGGGCGCGGTCGGCCGGTCGGGCGCGGACCGGCGTCGGTCCCGCTCCGGACGGCTCCTGCCGGACGCAGGCCGTTCAGTTCCCGAACGACGCGTCGTCGGACGGCAGCTCCAGGTCGCTCTTCGCCAGCTCCTCGATGTTGACGTCCTTGAAGGTCAGGACCCGCACCTTGCGGACGAACCTGGCCGGCCGGTACATGTCCCAGACCCACGCATCCGCCATCGACACCTCGAAGAACACCTCGCCCTGCACCGAGTGGACCTGCAGGTCGTAGTCGTTCGTGAGGTAGAACCGCCGCTCGGTCTCGATCACGAATTTGAAGAGCCCGACGACGTCCCGGTACTCCCGGTAGAGCTTGAGCTCCATCTCGGTCTCGTACTTCTCGAGGTCTTCGGCACTCATCCAGGCGTCCCCTCACTCGTCACGTCCACCCCATTGTGGACCACCGCACCCACCGTCAAAGCCGTACCGGCGGGACTGGCGGGCCTTCCGTGACCAGCTGTTCGACCAGCTCGGCCAGGCCCGCAGGGTAGACCGTCTCGGCGGTGTCGCGCAGTTCCTCGACCGTCCACCAGCGGGCGGCGAGCAGCAGGGCGTGCTCGTCGGGCCCCGGACCGGCCGCCCGGGCGTCGACGAGGCCGAACGCGTCGGGTTCGGCCCCGGTCCGGGCCAGGTGGAACCACTGCTCCTGCTCGTACGCCTGCCCCCGGAAGGAGAACGACACCGTGCCGTACGCGACCACGGGCCCCAGTTCCACCTCGGCCGGCCCGATCTCTTCGGCCAGCTCGCGCAGCGCCGCCTCGCGCACGCTCTCGCCCGGCTCCAGCCCTCCGCCCGGGGTGATCCACCAGCTGGTGCCGGGGACGGCCGGGTCCAGGCCGCGCAGGAGCAGCACCCGGTCGCTGCGGTCGAGCAGCAGCACGCGGGCGGCGCGGCGGTGCAGGGCGTCGTCCACTCCGTTCACCTCCTGGTCCCACGGCCCGCCGCGGCGGGCGGCGTCAGCGGCGGGATCGGCGGCGCACCCAGCTGACGAGCGAGACCGCCCAGCCGGCGGCGCCGGCCGCGAGGACGAGGGCGCCGCCGCCGACCGACGCGTACGCGGCGGGGACGAGCAGCCCGTGCTTCGAGGCGGCCGGTCCCTTCACGGCGTCGAAGGCGCCGGTCCGCGGCACCGCGGCGATCCTGGCCGAGGGCCAGACGACGCCCTCGACCCGGGCGACCACGTCGGTCGCGGCCACGGTACCGCTCGCGAGGTCGAGGTGGCTGCGGGAGTCGAGCGAGTTGGACCGGGAGTCGCCGAGCAGGAAGATCCGTCCCTGCGGCACGGTGATCCGGTACCCCTCGCCGGGGCCGAGGCGCTGGTCGGTGTAGGGCTCGTCGACGGCGGTGCCGTTGACGGTGAGGCGGCCGTCCGAGCCGCAGCAGGCGACGGTGTCGCCGCCCACGGCGACGATCCGCTTGACCATGGTCGCGCCGCCCCAGGAGGGTTCGCTGAAGACGACGATGTCGCCGCGGCCCACGGACGCGCCGTCGGTCCGGCGGGCGAGCACGGTGTCGCCGTTCCGCAGGGTGGGCGTCATCGAGGTGGTGGGGATCCGGTAGGGCTCGTACTGCACCGCGAGGAGGGCGAATCCGCCGACCAGCATCGCGAAGCCCACGGCGATGGCGACGCCCTGCAGCACCGAGGCGATGCTCCGGCGGGGCCTGCGGGGTGTCGCCGCGGTGGCCGGACGCTCCGTGACACTGCTCATCGCGGTCGCACCTTCCTGGTGGGTGCGGGCCCGTCCGGCTCGCCCCCGAGTGGTCCGCGCCTGCGGTACGGGCACTGCACCGGGCTCCGGAGAGCCGGCGAGCCGCGGCACGTCCGAGCAGATTACTCGTCGGTACCGCGGCTCGCGCAAGAGTCGGCGGTGGATCGGTGGCGGTCCGTTTCCGGTGGCCCGTCCCTCCGGCCCCCGTGGCGGGGCGGCCGGAGGGCCGTCCCGGCGCCGGGGTCAGCGACGGCGTCGGCGCAGCAGCCAGACGGCCGGCACGGCGGCTGCGGCGCCGGCCATCGGCGGCAGCAGCGGCGCGGAGGCGGAGAGGCCCTTCTGGTCGAAGGTGTCCGGCACCGGCAGGGTGGCCCAGTCACCGATCGGCCAGGCGACGACGAAGGCGCGGCCTACGACGTTCTTGACCGGCACCGTGCCGCCACCGGGCTGGTCCTGGTGGTAGCGGGAGTCCAGCGAGTCGCCCCGGTGGTCGCCCATGACCCAGATCCGGCCGTCGGGGACCTTCACCGGGCCGAAGGGCTTCTCGCCGCACGGGGTGTTGCCGGGGTACAGGTACGGCTCGTCGAGGGCGACGCCGTTCACCTTGACCGGGCCGCTGCCCTGGCACTCGACCGTGTCGCCGCCCACCGCGATGACCCGCTTGATCAGGTCCTTCTCGTTGGAGGACGGCATCAGGCCGATGAAGCTGAACACGTTCTGGATGCCGCGGACGAAGGCGTTGTTGGTCTGCTGGGTCGGCTCGTCGTTCAGCCAGCCGCCCGGGTCGTGGAAGACCACGACCTCACCGCGTTCCGGCTCGGATCCGAACCAGGGGGTGAGCTTGTCGACCAGGACGCGGTCGCCGATCTTCAGCGTCTGCTCCATCGAGCCCGACGGGATCGAGAAGGCCTGGACGAAGAAGGTCTTGATCACCAGCGCCAGGATCAGCGCGATGCCGATCAGGATCGGCAGTTCCTTCCAGAACGACCGCTGCCGCTGCGGCCGCTGCGCGGCCCGATCGGGGCTGTCCTGCGCGGTGTCGTTCTCCTCCGCGGCCTCACTCACCACGTCCTCCGCGTCGTTCGGGGCACCGACGAGCCTACCGCCGGCGGCGGCAGCCGTGCCCGCGTCGGCGGACTGCACGGCCTGTCCGGACTGGGCCGACCGGACCGCGCGGCCCCCCGTGCCCTCGGGCTCCGGGGCGCCCGAGCGGGCACCGACCACCAGATCCCCCACGACATCTCCTCCCTGCTGTGCGGACGCACGCACGCCCGCGCTCACCAGTGCCGCACAGCGGGCACCACGCTCCGTAACCGACCGTCGACCCGCATCAGCCTGCCCGCAGAGGGCTGGTCCGACACCGGTGGCGACCCGAGAACCCGGGAAGGCCACGAGAGACCATGCGCCGAGCATTCCAGCACTTCTCTATCACTCCCGATCGGCCCGCCCGTGCTCCCACACGGCAGGCCGATCCATCAACCGGACCGGCGAGTCCGCCGGGGCCCGGTCGACCTCCGCCTGACGGCGAACGGGAGGACGCCCAACACACCCATAACGAGCGAGGGTTCCGCAGGAGTCGGCGGAAGGCCGACCAATCCCGTCGGTGCGGGCAGTGCCGCGGCCGCGGACGGGGCCGTCGAACCGGGCGCGGCGGGAGAGGTGCCGACCGCCGAACCCGCCCGGATCGAGGAGAGTGACGTCGGAACGTCGAGTTGACCGAGCCTCGGCAGCGGCCAGGCGATGAGGAAGGCGCGTCCGACGACGTTGCTCACCGGGATGGTGCCGTTGCCGGGGTTGGACATGTGGAAGCGGGAGTCCGCCGAGAGGTCGCGGTGGTCGCCCATCACCCAGAGCCGCCCCGCGGGGACGCTGACCTTGAAGGGCTGACGGGACGGCACGTTGCCGGGGGCCAGGTAGGGCTCGTCCACCGGCTTGCCGTTGACGCTCACCCGCCCCTGGGCGTCGCAGCACTCCACGGTGTCCCCGGCGACGCCGATGACCCGCTTGATCAGGTCGTGCTCGTTGTCGGAGGGCAGCAGGCCCACGGAGGAGAAGACCTGCTTGACCTTCTTGACCACCGGTCCGTCGCTCGACGACCCGTGGTCGGTCTCCAGCCAGCCGCCGGGGTCGCGGAAGACGACGACCTCGCCGCGGTCGGGCTCGTTGCCGAACCACGGCGTGAGCTTGTCCACCAGGACGCGGTCGCCGATCTGGATGGTCTCCTCCATCGACCCCGAGGGGATGACGAAGACCTGGACGAAGAACGTCTTCAGCACCAGCGCGATCACCAGCGCCACGACGACCACCAGGGGTATCTCGCGCAGCAGCGAGCGCCGTCGCCGGCGGGCGGCCCGCTGGGCCGTCCGGCGCCGGTCGGCGCGGCCGCGCGTCGGAGCGGGGGAAGGGCCGGTCTCCGGCTCCGCCTCGATCGTCCTGCCCCTACCTCGGGTGCCCATGGCCACCAGTCCCCCCTGTTGCGGCGAAAGCCTCCGGCCGGTCGAGCGACGTCCAGCGGCCGAACGGGAAGACCACCCACTCGGCGCGGCCGATCACCTCGGACTCCGGGACGAAGCCGCCGCCGGGCTCCCCGAGGTGGTCGCGGGAGTCACGGGAGTCACTGCGGTGGTCCCCCATCACCCAGAGGCGTCCGGTCGGCACCACCACGTCGAAGGGCACGCGCGACGGCGCGTCCCCCGGCGCCAGGTAGGCGCTCTCGTCCAGTGGTACCCCGTTCACCCTCAGCCGTCCGTCCGATCCGCAGCACGTCACCCGGTCACCGGCCACGCCGACGACCCGCTTCACGAACACCGAGTCGCCGCCCGGGAAGAGCCCCAGGCGGTCGAGCAGCTTCCGGCCGGCCGAGGGTTCGTCGGCGTACGGCAGGAAGGATCCGGTGCCGTCGAAAACAACGATGTCGCCGCGCCGGACGTGCCCGCCGAAGGCGTACGCGAGTTCATTGGCCACCACCCGGTCGCCGGGCCGCAGCGTGTTCTCCATCGAACCGGACGGCACCGAGAACGGCCGCGCCACGAAGGCGTTCGTCACGAGCAGCAGGACCAGGCACGTCCCGGCGATCAGCAGGAGGTCCCGCCCCCACCCCCGGCCGGAACCGTCCTCGGAGTCGGACTCCGCGCCGTCCTCCGGGCCCGGCTCCGAACCGTCCTCGCGGCCGGCATCCCGGTCCGGACCGGCGGAAACGACCACGGACCGCGCCGGCGGGTCCGCACCGGCAGGTGCGGACCCTCCGTCGCGGTCCGTGGAAGGTTCGTGCGTGGTCATCGGGCTGAGCTTATCTCCCGGGCCTGAGAGGCCAAGGCCTACGGCCCGGGAACCTCGGGCCCGACCCGATGGTCCGTGTCCCGGCGGACCGGGACGACGGATCACTTGTCGCGCTTCTCCTTGATCTTCGCGGCCTTGCCGCGCAGGTCACGGAGGTAGTACAGCTTGGCGCGGCGGACGGCACCGCGGGTCACGACCTCGATCTTCTCGACGACCGGGGTGTGCACCGGGAAGGTGCGCTCCACGCCGACGTTGAAGCTGACCTTGCGGACGGTGAAGGTCTCACCGATGCCGGAGCCCTGACGGCGGATGACGACGCCCTGGAAGACCTGGACACGGGAGCGGTTGCCCTCGATGACCCGGACGTGAACCTTGAGGGTGTCACCCGGACGGAAGGCGGGGACGTCGGACCGCAGCGAAGCGGCGTCGACAGCAGCGAGCTTGTTGCTCATGGTGCTCTCCATCGCAGACGCCACAGGCCGTCCACGGAAGATCGTGAGAAAGGATGGTGATGCGGGCCGCATCGGCTGGCGACGAACCCCCTGTGGCGGGCGCATCGGGCCACGTGGCGGCCCCGAGAGGACGCCCAGCGACAGACAACAGTCGCCTATTCTTCCACAGCTCCGGCTGTCGGCCGAAATCGGCCGGCCTCCTCGTCCCAGACCAGGCCGAGCAGGTTGAGCGCCTCGCGCTCCTTCTTGTCGAAGGCGCCCTGCTGCCAGCGGGCGACCAGGTCGGGCCGGTTGGCCAGGGTCCGGGCGAAGGCCTGCTCGCGCCGCCAGCGCGCGATCCTGCCGTGGTGGCCGCTGAGCAGCACCTCCGGCACCTCGCGGCCGCGCCACTCGGCGGGCTTGGTGTAGACGGGGCCTTCCAGCAGGTCGGCCATGGCACCGGGGGCGAAGGAGTCGTCCCGGTGGGACTCGGCGTTGCCCAGCACGCCCGGCAGCAGCCGGGCGACGGCCTCGACCATCACCAGGACGGCCACCTCGCCGCCCGCCAGCACGTAGTCGCCGATCGACGCCTCGACCACCGGCATACGGGTGGCGGCCTCGTCGATGACCCGGCGGTCGATGCCCTCGTAGCGGGCCGGGGCGAAAGCGAGCCAGGAGCGGCCGGCCAGTTCCTGGGCGAGCTCCTGGGTGAAGGGGCGGCCGCTCGGGGTGGGGACGACCAGGGTCGGCACCTCGCCGGCCGGCCCCTGGGCGAGGACGGCGTCCAGGGCGGCGCCCCACGGCTCGGGCTTCATCACCATGCCGGGCCCGCCGCCGTACGGGGTGTCGTCGACGGTGCGGTGCACGTCGGTGGTCCAGCTGCGCAGGTCGTGCAGGTGGACGTCGAGCTGGCCGCGCGCCCTTGCCTTGCCGACCAGCGAGACGTTCAGCGGCTCCAGGTACTCGGGGAAGATCGTGACGACGTCGATCCGCATCTCACTCACGCCCGGAACCACCCGCCGGCTCCTCGCCGCCCTCGCCGCCCTCGCCGCCCTCGCCGCCCTCGGCGTCACCGTCCACAGCACCGCCGGACCCGGACCCGGACCCGGGCTCGGGCTCGGACTCCGCCCCGGCCCCGGACCCGGCCGCGGACTCCAGCGGCTCGATCAGCCCGGCCGGCGGCGTGATCACGGCGCGCTGGTTCTCCAGGTCGATGGTGGGGACGATCTGCTCGACGAACGGCACCAGCACCTCGGTGCCGTCCGGCCGGACGACCGTCAGCAGGTCCTGGTACGGCAGGTGGAGGACCTCGGAGAGTTCGCCGACCAGGGTGCCGTCGGTGAGGACGACGTCCAGGCCGATCAGCTGGTGGTCGTAGTACTCCTCCGGGTCCTCGGGGGTCTCGTCCGGGTCGATCTCGGCGATCAGCATGGTGCCGCGCAGCGCCTCGGCGGCGGTGCGGTCCTTGACGCCCGCGAAGCGGAGCAGCAGCCGGCCGCTGTGCACCCGGCCGGACTCGACGGTCAGCGGGCCGGTGGACGCGGGGTCGGTGAGCAGGACGGCGCCCGGCCCGAGCCGGAGTTCGGGTTCGTCGGTGCGGACTTCGACACTGACGTCGCCCCTGATGCCGTGGGCACGGCCGATCCGGCCGACGACGAGCTGCACGGTGATCGTTCTCCTGGGGTGTTGCCGCGCTCCACGGCGCGTTCCTGGCTCTGACTGACCTGGCTCTGACTGACCTGGCTGCCACCGGGCCCGGCTGCGACCGTCCCGACCTCGGCCGCCCCTGCGCCGACCGGTCCCGCGCGGTCCTGCCCGGGCCGACCCGGGCCGACCTCGACCGGCCCGGATCCGCCCGCCGGACGGTGAACGCCAGAAGGGCCGGCCGGGACGACGTGCGTCCCGGCCGGCCCCTGGTACCTGACGATGACCTGACGGCTCCGCGTCAGCGGATGCTGTCCACGTCGACGAGGTCGACCCGGACGTTGCGGCCGCCGAGCGCACCCACCACGGTACGCAGTGCGCGGGCCGTACGGCCCCCGCGGCCGATCACCTTGCCGAGGTCGTCGGGGTGCACCCGGACCTCGATGGTGTTGCCCCGGCGAAGGTTGCGCGAACGCACCTGCACCTCGTCGGGGTGCTCGACGATGCCCTTCACCAGGTGGTCGAGGGCTTCCTCGATCATGCTCAGGCCTCGGTGGAGGCGGCCTCGGCGTCAGCCTCGGCCTTGTCCGCCTTCTTGGCCTTCGGGGTGATGGCAACACCGGTGGTGCTGTCCTCGAAGCCGGCGACGGCCTTGGCGAACAGGTGCGAGAAGTCCTCGACCTTGGGCTCGGCGACCTTCAGCGGCTCCGGCGCGGGCAGGCCCTTGAACTTCTGCCAGTCACCGGTCAGCTTGAGGATGGCGAGGACCGGCTCGGTCGGCTGGGCGCCGACGGACAGCCAGTACTGGGCGCGGTCGCCGTCGACCTCGATCTTCGAGGGGTTGTAGGTCGGCTGGTAGATGCCGATCTCCTCGATCGCGCGGCCGTCACGCTTGGTGCGGGAGTCGGCGACGACGATGCGGTAGTGCGGGGAGCGAATCTTGCCGAGACGCTTCAGCTTGATCTTGACTGCCACGGGAGTGGATTCTCCTGGAGTTGACGTGGGTGAGCGGCCGCTGCCACCGCGTGGGGTTGCGGCGACCGGCCGTTCAAGGGACACGCCAGCCGTAGGAGAGAGGGGTCCTGCCCGGCTGCCGAGTACTCAGCTGTCCATTCTGCCACAGCTCGGCCGGGCACCCGAACCGGCCCGCGCGGGCACCGGCGGGGCGAGGACGCGGAAGGAGCCGAGGCAGCGGCTCGGAACGGGACGGCGGCTCGGGCGTGAGAACGCACCGGCACCGCCGGGGAGCCGGACGAGGAGGGCGCCGGGCACGACACGGAGCCCCGGCAGCGTTCTGCCGGGGGCGGTGCACGGCGACAGCGCGGACGACCGCACTGCAGACCGGCCCGACCGAGGGCCCCCGCCCCCGGTAGAGCCGAGCACAGCGAACTGTCGAAACGGAGGGTGGTCACCGACGGCACGAGGGCCGCCGGACGGTACTCAGCCGATCTTGAACGGCTGCTGGCAGGCGCCGCAGACGATGGACGCCTGTGCGAGCACGGAGGGGACGACACGGACGTTCCGCCCGCAACCGCACACCGCCTTGACGCGCACGCCGCCACCGGACGAGCCGTGCCGCGCCGCAGGACCGCGGAAGGCCCGGTGGCCGCCCTCGCCCGCGACGGCGAGCTGGTGGGCGCCGAGGGCGCGCTCCAGCCGCTCGATGGTGTCGGCGTACCTGTCCTGCGTCTCCTTGAGCATGGTCACCTGGGAGAAGCCGCTACTGGCGTGCGGTTCGACCGGGTGGGCCAGCCCGAGCTCGGAGGCGAGCATCAGGAAGCGCCGGTTGTGGTAGCGACCGGCCCGCGAGGTGTCGCGGATCTCCCGCGCGGCGGCCAGTCCGTGGGCGGCTTCGTGCAGCAGGCGCTCGAAACCGAGCCGGGTGCCGCACGCCGAGGAGGACTCGCCGATCAGCGCCTCGGGCGAGGCGAGATCGGGCAGGTCCTGGTGGTGGGCCTGGATGTCGCTCCAGGCGGCGGCCAGTTCGGCCGCGAGGACGAGAGGCTGTGTCGTGCTCACGCTGGACCAACGATGGAGAGAGGGCCGATGTTCCGCGAGTTCCCGCTCACCGGGAATTCCCAGCAATCTCTCAGGAATGCGCACCCGCTCCTGAATTGCGTTGTTCTGACCTGACGCAAGACCAACCCCCTGCATCTGTGGACCCGTCGATTCTCGGCGGGCTCTCGGCTATCACCCGGGAACGCGCACGCCGCCCCTAGGCGGACGGCCCGCAGCCCGGTCAAAATTGACAGGGCCACGGGCCGTATACCGTACCGCTTGTTTCGCACCGCCGGGAGTTGACCGGCGAGTAGCATCGACGAGCAGTGTGCAAACCTCGGTTAACAATCCGCTGAATCGGCATCGAATTGCAACGGACCCGGTTCCGTAACGGCTTCGGTTTGTACCGTTCCCGGCCCGGTGCCGGTCATCCGTTCCACGATCGTTGACGGCCCCGACGGCCCCGGCTGCCCCGGACGGTCGGCCGGTCAGTAGGCGCGGGCGACGATCGCGATGTTGCCGGGCTGGTCGTCGGTCTCCGGGACGGAGCCGTCGGCGGCGACGATGCAGCGCACCGAGACGCCCTGCTCGGCCAGCTCGGCCTCGCCCTCCGGGCCGAGGTCGGCCCAGGAGATGCGGCCCCAGCCGGTGCCGGCGGCCTCGACGGCCTCCTCGACGGAGGCGACGTCGACCGTACGGGCCTCGCGGCGCTCGCGGGACTGGCGGAGCAGCAGCTCCTGGTCCTCGTCGAGGATGCCGGGCACGACCGCGGCCAGGGAGTCGACGGAGACGGGCTCCTTGCCGCCGGCGATCCGGCGGACCAGCATCGCGGTGCCGTTCTCCAGGTCGCGCGGGCCGACCTCGATGCGCAGCGGAACGCCCTTGAGCTCCCAGTCGACGGCGCGGCGGCCGAACGGGGTGTCCGTCCGGTCGTCGACCACGACGCGCACGCCCGCGGCCTCCAGGGCGGCGCCGATCTCGCGGACCTTGGCGAGCACGGCGTCGTCGCCCTTGATCGCCAGCACCACGGCCTGGACGGCGGCCAGGCGCGGCGGCACCCGCAGGCCGCTGTCGTCGCCGTGGGACATGATCAGGCCGCCGACCATGCGGGTGGAGACGCCCCAGGAGGTCTGCCAGACGTGCTCCCGCTCGGCGCCCTGCAGCTGGTACGTGGTGTTGAAGGCCTTGGCGAAGTTCTGGCCCAGCTCGTGGCTGGTGCCCATCTGCAGGGCCTTGCCGTCACCCATCATGCCTTCGAGGGTGAGGGTGTTGATGGCGCCGGCGAAGCGCTCGCGGGCGGTCTTGCGGCCGAGCACCACGTCGATGCCCAGCACGTTGGTCATGAAGTCGCCGTACACCTCGGTGTGGATGCGCGAGGCGTAGGCGCGGGCGTCCTCGTAGGTGGCGTGGGCGGTGTGGCCCTCCTGCCAGAGGAACTCGGTGGTGCGCAGGAAGACGCGCGGGCGCAGTTCCCAGCGGACGACGTTGGCCCACTGGTTGATCAGCAGCGGCAGGTCCCGGTGGCTCTGGACCCACTTCGAGAAGTACTCGTTGATGATCGTCTCGGAGGTGGGGCGGACGACGACCGGCTCCTCCAGCTCCTTGCCGCCGCCGTGCGTGACCACGGCGAGCTCGGGCGCGAAGCCCTCGACGTGCTCGGCCTCCTTGGTCAGGTAGGACTGCGGGATGAACATCGGGAAGTACGCGTTCTGGGCGCCGGCGCGCTTGATGCGGGCGTCCATCTCCTGCTGCATCCGCTCCCACAGGCTGTACCCGTACGGTCGGATCACCATCGTTCCGCGCACCGGACCGTTGTCGGCCAGCTCGGCCTTGTTGATCAGGTCCTGGTACCAGCGGGGAAAGTCTTCCGACTGGGGAGTGAGTACGGGTGTCTTGGCCATGGGGCGAATGGTACGGCGATCGACCTGTCGACCGTGAATCCGTTTCACCGGCGCACTGCGGGGGCGCACACCTCGGCGCACGGACACTCCCTGCACACCTCTGGACGGCGGGGCCCGGGCGCTGTTCGCTGGGAGGCGGGGCGGGACACGACCGGGGGGAGCCGGAGCATCGGACGCACACACCGAATGGGAGGCCGCGATGGCTTCAGCGCAGGTGACCGGTACGACCGCGCAGCGCCCGCACGCGGGCGGCGGAGCGGGGTCGCACGGTCGGGCGCGTGACTGGGCGGAGATCCAGGAGCGGATGCTGGTGCCGCTCTACCAGGCGGTATACCGCCGGCTGGAGGTCGGTCCGGCGACGAGCCTGCTCGGCCTCGGCTGCCGCTCGGGGCTCGCCCTGCTGCTCGCCGCGGAACGCGGCGCGCAGGTGGCCGGGCTGGAGCCGGAGGCGGAGCTGCGCGAGCTCGCGGAGGGCCGGCGGCTGCGGGTGGCGGGAGTCGGCGGTGTCGACCGGTCGGGTCAACCCGTCCCCCGCTCGGCGTATTCGCTGGTCACCGTTTTCGAGGAGCTCGCCTACGTGGCGGATCCGGCGGTGCTCGTGCTGGAGGCCGCGGCGCTCACGCTGCAGGGCGGGCACGTGGTGCTGGCCGGCTGGGGTCCGCCGGAGCGGTGCGAGAGCGCGGGCGTGCTGGAGGTGGCCCGGCGCCGGTCGGCCCGGACGCCGTCCTCCGACCCGTTCGCCCTGAGCGCCCCCGGCGCACTGGAGGAACTGTGCGCGGGCGTCGGGCTCCGACCCGCCGGCAGCGGCCGGGTCAGCTGCCCCTTCGCGTACCCGGACCTCGACAGTGCGGTGCGCGGCATGCTCTCCACCGGTCTGTACGAGGGCGCGATCGAGGAGTGGGGGCCGGCGCTGGTGACCAAGGAGCTGGAGGAGGCGCTGCACCCCTTCGTGCAGGCGGACGCCTCCGTCCGGATGGCCAACGTGTTCCGGTACGTGGTGGCCGAGCAGCCCCGCTGATCCACCGCGGGCCCGGGGCGGACGTACGGACGCCCGCCCCGGCCCCGGACGCGCTCGGGCCGGAACGCTCACCGCGACGGGCCCGCGGGCCGGTGGCCGACCGGCTCAGCGGTCGAGCGGGGCCCACTCCTCTGCGGTCAGCGCGTACCGCTCGTGGTCGCGCCAGGCGCCGGAGAGGAACAGCATCCGCGGGGTGAAGCCCTCGTGCCGGAAGCCGAGCCGCTCGGCCATGGCGATGGAGCGGGCGTTGTCGGGCTGGACGTTGATCTCCAGCCGGTGCAGGCCCAGTCCGCCGCGCTCGCCCGGGGCGAAGCACCGGTCGACCACCAGCTGCATGCCCTCGGACATCCGCCCGGTGCCGGCGTACGGCAGGTAGGAGTCGTAGCCGAGGGCGCCGTTGCAGAAGCGGCCCATCACGATGTTGGCCACGTTGCACTTGCCGACGAGCCCGCCGGTGGCGACGTCCTCGATCAGGAAGGTGTGCAGGCCGGGCCCCTGACGGTCCAGCAGCTCGGCGAGGCCGTCCGGCTCCACCGGGTTCCACCGCCCTATGTGCTCGGCCGAGCGGCGCACCGCCTCGGCGTACGGAGCCACGTCGTCCGGTCGGGGTTCCCTGATCCTCACTCGCACACCACCATCATCGGGCATGTGTGCGGTCGGCCGCCGGGCGGCCCCGCCGGACGGCGTCGGCGGTGTCGGCCGACCGGCCGCGACGGGCCCGGGCGCAGGGCTCCGGAGACCCGGCCGGAGGGTCACGGCCCGGAGCCCCGGGCACAGGATCGGCTCCGGAGACGCCGACGGCCCGCCGCCCCGGGCGAGGGGGCGGCGGGCCGTCGGTCGGGAACCGTCAGAGCAGGTCCTTGAACTCCTTGGGCAGTTCGAAGTCGGACGGGCCCTTGCCCGCACCGAGGCCGAAGGCGCCGCCCGGCGCGGCCTGCTGGCCCTGCCCGGCCGGGCCGAGGGCGCGGCGCTCGGCGGCGGCCGCCTCCTCCTGGGCCCGCTTCAGCGGGTTGCCGGACTTGCGCTTGCCCTTGGCGACCGGGGCCTTCTTGGCGGAGCGCTTGCCGCCGCCGCCCATCCCGGGGATGCCCGGCATGCCGGGGATGCCCTTGCCCGAGGCCATCGCGGACATCATCTTGCGGGCCTCGAAGAACCGCTCGACCAGGTTGTTGACCTCGCCGACCTGGACGCCGGAACCCTTGGCGATGCGGAGCCGGCGCGAGCCGTTGATCAGCTTCGGGTCGGTGCGCTCGGCCGGGGTCATCGACTTGATGATCGCGCCGACGCGGTCGACGTCCTTGTCGTCGATGTTGTTGATCTGGTCGCGGATCTGGCCCATGCCGGGCAGCATCCCCAGCAGCTTGGAGATCGAGCCCATCTTGCGGACCTGCTCCAGCTGGGACAGGAAGTCGTCCAGCGTGAAGTCCTTGCCGCCGCCCTGCAGCTTGGAGGCCATCTTCTCGGCCTCGGCCTGCGAGAAGGTCTGCTCGGCCTTCTCGATGAGCGAGAGCATGTCGCCCATGCCGAGGATGCGCGAGGCCATCCGGTCCGGGTGGAAGGCGTCGAAGTCGTCGACCTTCTCGCCGTTCGAGGCGAACATGATCTGGCGGCCGGTCACGTGCGCGACCGAGAGCGCGGCACCGCCGCGGGCGTCGCCGTCGAGCTTGGAGAGCACCACGCCGGTGAAGTCGACGCCGTCGAGGAAGGCCTGCGCGGTGGTGACCGCGTCCTGGCCGACCATGGCGTCGACCACGAACAGGACCTCGTCGGGGCTGACCGCGGCCCGGATGTCGGCGGCCTGCTGCATCATCTCGGCGTCGATGCCGAGGCGGCCGGCGGTGTCGACGACGACCACGTCGTACTGCTTCTGGCGGGCGTACTCGATCGAGTCGCGGGCGACCTTCACCGGGTCGCCGACGCCGTTGCCCGGCTCCGGGCCGTAGAAGGCCACGCCGGCGCGCTCGGCGACCACGCCGAGCTGGTTCACCGCGTTGGGGCGCTGGAGGTCGCAGGCGACGAGCAGCGGGGTGTGCTTCTGCTGCTTCAGCCAGTGGCCGAGCTTGCCGGCGAGCGTGGTCTTGCCGGCGCCCTGGAGGCCGGCCAGCATGATGACGGTCGGGCCGTTCTTGGCGTAGCGCAGGCGGCGGGTCTCGCCGCCGAGGATGCTGATGAGCTCCTCGTTGACGATCTTGATGATCTGCTGCGCCGGGTTCAGCGCGCCGGAGACCTCCGCGCCGAGGGCCCGGTCCTTGACCTGCTTGATGAAGGCCCGCACCACGGGCAGCGCGACGTCCGCCTCCAGCAGCGCGATCCGGATCTCGCGGGCGGTGGCGTCGATGTCCGCCTCGCTGAGGCGGCCCTTGCCCCGGAGGTTCTTGAACGTCGCTGCGAGGCGGTCGGAGAGAGTGTCGAACACGTCGGTCGCGGGTCCCTTGCGGCATGGGTACGGGTACTGTCGTCGCCCCCCAGGGTATCCGGCCGCCCGGCGAACGGTCTCCACCCCGGGATTCCCGCGGGCTCGCCGGCTCCCCGGCCGCCCGCGCGGGGCTCAGCCGAGCGCCTCCTGCACCGCCCGGGCGACCTGCGCGGCACGGGCCGCGGCCAGCGGCAGGCCCTCCGCGTCGGTGACGTAGAAGGCGTCCACCGCGTCGGCGCCGAGGGTGGAGACGTGGGCGGTGCGCACCCGCACCCCGGCCGCGTCGAGGGCCCGGCCGATCCGGTGCAGCAGGCCGGGGGCGTCGTGCGCGCGGACCTCCAGGATGGTCGCGCTGGAGGACGCGCCGGGGGCGACCGAGACCACCGGGGGCGGGGTGGCGATGCCGCGCCGCCGGGGCGCGGCGGCGTCGCGTTCGGCTAGCTTGCGGGCGACGTCCAGCGAGCCGTCGAGGGCCCGGCGCAGGTCGGCGCGGAGCCGGGCCGCCTCCGGCAGTTCGCCGTACTCGGCGGCGACCGTCCAGGAGAGCAGCAGCACCGGGCCGGCGTCGATCGGGTCGAGCTCGCGCAGCGAGGCGGAGCGCACGGTGAGCCGGTGCAGCGCCAGCACGCCCGCGACCGTGCCGAGCAGTCCGGGCCGGTCGGGGATGGCCAGGGTGAGTTCGACGCCCATCGGCTCGGTGCCGGTGCTGCCGGTGCTGCCGGTACCGCCGGCCTCGGTGTGCGCGTGCAGCGAGAGCGCGGGGCCGCCGGTGCGGGCGGCCTCCACGGCGAGCCGCTCCTGCTCGGCGGTCGGGTCGCCGGCCGGCGGATGGCCGACCCCGCCGGCGAGGCGGGCGGCGGCCCGGGCGACCAGGTTGCCGACCAGCGAGGCGCGCCAGGTGCTCCAGGCGGCCGGGCCGGTGGCGGTGGCGTCGGCCTCGGTCAGGGCGTGCAGCAGTTCCAGGTGCGGCAGGGTGCCGACCACCTTGGTGATCGCGTCGACGGTGGCCGGGTCGTCGGGGTCGCGGCGGGTGGCCGTGTCCACCAGGGTCAGGTGGTGGCGGACCAGCAGGGCGAGGGTGTCGGTGTCGGTCTTGTCGAAGCCCATCCGGGCGGCGACGTCGCGGACGATGACCTCGCCGGCCTCGGAGTGGTCGCCGGGCCAGCCCTTGCCGATGTCGTGCAGCAGGGCGGCGACGAGCAGCAGGTCGGGGCGGGCGACCCGGCGGGTCATCGCGGCGGCCCGGACGGCGGTCTCGATCAGGTGCCGGTCGACCGTCCAGCGGTGCACGGCGTTGCGCTGCGGGCGGCAGCGCACGCGCTCCCAGTCGGGCAGCAGCCGGGTGATCAGCCCCTCGGCCTCCAGCGCCTCCCAGACCGGCAGGCAGGCCTCGCCTGCGCCGAGCAGGGTGATCAGCTGCTCGCGGGCCTCGTCCGGCCAGGGCACCGGCAGCGGCTTGGTCTCGGCGGCCAGCCGCCGGACGGTGGCGTAGGCGACGGTGAGGCCGGCCTGGGCGGCCGCGGCGGCGGCGCGCAGCGGCAGCACCGGGTCCTGGGCGGGGCGGGCGCCCTGGGCGAGCCCGGCCTCGCCGTCCTGCTCGACGACGCCCTCGGCGAGCGGACGGCGCTCGACGGCTCCCTTGGCGACCGCGCCGGCGCCGCGGCCGGTGCCGGTGAACGGGAAGGCGATCCGGGAGAGCCGGCGGCCGCGGCTGCTGCGGGCGGCGAGGACGCGGTCCACGGCCCGCCAGGTGACGTCGGAGGCGTAGGTGATGGTGCGGGCCGCCTCGTAGACCTGGCGGAGCAGGGTGTCGGCGTCGAGGACGCCGAGGCGGGCGGCGACCTGGTCCTGGTCCTGCAGGCTGAGGCGCTCGGTGGCGCGGCCGGTGGTCAGGTGCAGGGCGTCGCGGACGTCGGCGAGGCGGGCGGCGGCGGCCTCCAGGCCGTCGCGGGGGGCGTCGGCGAGCCAGGTGGCGGCGATGGCCTTGAGCGCGACCACGTCGCGCAGGCCGCCGCGGGCCTCCTTGAGGTCGGGTTCGAGGAGGAAGGAGAGCTCGCCGTGGCGCTCGGCGCGTTCGGCGCACAGCTGCTGGAGTTCGGGCAGCCGGCCGGCGGCGCCGGCCCGCCAGTCGGCGAGCAGGGTGGAGCGGAGCGAGGCGGTGAGCGCGGGGTCGCCGGCGATGTGGCGGGCGTCCAGCAGGCCGAGCTGCGCCTTGAGGTCGTCCGCGGCGACGGCGCGGGCCTCGTCGAGGGTGCGGACGGCGTGGTCGAGGGCGGCGCCGGAGTCCCAGACCGGGTACCAGATGCGTTCCGGCAGCCGGGGGTCGATCGGGCCGTCGTGCAGCAGCAGGACGTCGAGGTCGCTGCGCGGGGAGAGTTCGCCGCGGCCGTAGCCGCCGACGGCGACGAGGGCGGTGCCGGCGGGTGCCCCGGCGTCCCGGTGCAGCCCGGCGAGCCAGCCGTCGGTGAGCCGGGCGAGGGCGGTGCGGCGGGCGGCGCCCCCGAGACCGGGGTCGGCGAGCAGCCGGGCGCGGGCGGCACCGTGGTCGTCCGGGCGGGCCGGGTCGGAGGGGTGGGCTTCGGTCGTGGTCACGTCGGAGATCCCATCCGTGGGGCGGGGTGCCGGATGCGCGTCCGGCGGACCTGCCGGTGGGCAGGTCCGCCAAGAGCGTGTGGTGCTGATGCTAGAGCGCGTCGGGGCCGCGCTCGCCGGTGCGGACGCGCACCGCCGTGTCGACCGGGACGGCCCAGACCTTGCCGTCGCCGATCTTGCCGGTGCGGGCGGCCTTGACCACGACGTCGATCAGCTGCTCGGCGTCGTCGTCCTCGACCAGGATCTCGATGCGGACCTTGGGCACCAGGTCGACGGTGTACTCCGCGCCCCGGTAGACCTCGGTGTGGCCGCGCTGCCGGCCGTAGCCGCTGGCCTCGGTGACGGTCAGGCCGTGGACGCCGAAGGCCTGCAGGGCCTCCTTCACGTCGTCCAGGCGGTGCGGCTTGATGACTGCGGTGATGAGCTTCATCAGGCGTCGACCTCGGCCTTCTCGGCGGTGCTGGCGGTGGCGGCGGGAGCGGCGGAGACGGCGCGGACGAGGCTGGCACCGACGGCGGTGAAGTCGTAGGCGGACTCGGCGTGCTCGGCCTGGTCGATGCCGGAGACCTCGACCTCCTCGGAGACCCGGAAGCCGATCGTCTTGTGGATGGCCAGGCCCAGGATGCCGGTGACGACGAAGGAGTACGCCGCGACCGCGACGACGCCGAGCGCCTGCTTGCCGAGCTGCTCGAACCCGCCGCCGTAGAACAGGCCCTGGGCGGTCTGGCCGACGTGGCCGGTGGCGAAGAGGCCGATCAGCAGCGAGCCGATGACGCCGCCGACGAGGTGGACGCCGACCACGTCGAGCGAGTCGTCGAAGCCGAGCTTGTACTTGAGGCTGATCGCCGCGGCGCAGGCGACGCCGGCGATGATGCCGATGGCGATGGCGCCGAGCGCGGAGACAGAGCCGCAGGCGGGGGTGATGGCGACCAGGCCGGCGACCGCACCGGAGGCGGCGCCCAGGGTGGTGAACGCGCCGTGCTTGATCTTCTCGTAGGCGAGCCAGCCGAGGACGGCGGCGGCGGTGGCCACCTGGGTGTTGATGAACGCCATGCCGGCGACGCCGTTGGCGGCCAGCGCGGAGCCGGCGTTGAAGCCGAACCAGCCGAACCACAGCAGGCCGGAGCCGAGCATCACCAGCGGGAGGCTGTGCGGGCGCATCGGGTCCTTCTTGAAGCCGATGCGCTTGCCGAGGATCAGGGCGAGCGCCAGGCCCGCGACACCCGCGTTGATGTGGACGGCGGTGCCGCCGGCGAAGTCGATGACGCCGTTGCGGTCGCCGAGCCAGCCGCCGTTGCCCTTGTCGAAGGCGAACACCCAGTGCGCGACCGGGAAGTAGACGACGGTGACCCAGAGCGCCACGAACAGCGACCAGGCGGTGAACTTGGCGCGGTCCGCGATGGCGCCGCTGATCAGGGCCGGGGTGATGATCGCGAACATCAGCTGGAAGGCGGCGAACCCGGTGACCGGGATGGTGCCGCTGAGGTCGTTCATCCCGATGCCGCGGAAGCCCAGGAAGTCCAGGTTGCCGATCAGGCCGGCGCCGGCGTCCGGCCCGAAGGCGAGGCTGTAGCCGTAGAGGACCCACAGGACGCTGACGATCGCGAGCGTGATGAAGCTCATGACCAGCATGTTGAGGGTGCTCTTTACCCTGACCATGCCTCCGTAGAAGAAGGCCAGACCCGGGGTCATCAACATGACCAGGGCCGCACAGATGAACACAAAGGCGGTATCGCCCGCGCTGAAGCCGTCCGGCATCGGCGTCTCCTCGTGAATGGAAGCCGCTCCACGCCCGGGATCCCTGTCCCGTGCCACCCGGGGTGTCGGCGATGTGAAGGAGAGTGCCGAAGGCTGATTTCGGCCGATGCGGCTCGGTGTTTCGCTGCCGTGACGCAACCGACGGGGGCGTTACGAGCGCGTGAACCACGGCCGTGCCATGACAGATCTTGCGTTACCGTTCCGCCGCTCGGTACAGCGGGTACGGGGTGGTTCACCGACCGTGGGGGCCCGTGGGCCGGAGGGCGGGGGAGCCCGTACGGATACGAGGCCGCACGGACCCCCACGGTCGGGGTCGGGGGTGCGAGTGGCCGGAATCCGGCCCTCGCGGGGCGGTCAGACCGCCGAGGCGAACTCCGGGATGTCCTGCACGACCCGCTCGGCGAGCCGGGCCACCTCGGGCACGCCCTTGTACTGGCGGTTGGCGGCCTCGGTGGTCTTGCGGACCCGGGTGTTCAGCCGTTCGGAGCGGACCTTGGTGGCGATGTCGACGGCCTGCTCGGCCATCACCGCGGCCTGCTCCGGCTCGTTCTGCAGCAGGTGGACGCTGGCCATGCCGATCAGGTTGAAGGCGTAGCTGCGGACGTGGTCGCCGTCCTGCCGGAACAGGTCGACGGCGCGCTCCATCACCGGCGCGGACATCGAGGCGTACAGCTGGCTGCGGCTGGAGTGGTACGCCAGGTCGCGGAAGGAGTGCGCGTTCTCGGCGTTGAGCTCGGCCTCGGAGAAGAACCTGAGCCAGTTCGGGTCGCCGTCGCCGGTGCGGCAGTCGCTGAAGGTGTCCTCGGCCAGGCGGGCGGCCCGGGCGCAGCGGTTGACCTCGCCGATGGTGGCGTAGGCACGGGCCTCCATCGCGTACAGCAGCGCCTGCTGGCGGGGGGTGGCGGTGTCGCGGCTGCCGTACTGGGCGAGGTGGATGAGCTCCAGGGCGTCCTCGCCGCGGTTGAGGTGGATCATCTGGCGGCTCATGTCGGTCAGGATCAGGGCGCCGAACGGGCGGTCCCCGGCCTCCTTGGCCGCGTGGAGGGCCAGCACGTAGTACTTCTGGGCGCTGGGGTGCATGCCGACGTCGTAGGACATCCAGCCGGCGAGGTGGGCGAGTTCGGCGGTCAGGCGGAAGAGGCGCTTGGTGGTGGGCTCCGGATAGGACTCCTGGAGGAGGTCGGTGACCTCGTGGAGCTGGCCGACCACCGCCTTGCGGCGCAGGCCGCCACCGTTCTGCGCGTCCCACTGGCGGAACATCACCGTGGTCTGTTCCAGCAGTTGGATCTCGGGCTCGGAGAGCCGGCCGGTGTACGGCTCTCCGCCGTTGGCGGCGGTGAGGATCGGGGTCGGCGCGCCGCCGGGGCCGGGGGTGAGCCAGCGCTGCATCGGCTCGATCAGGGCGGCGCCGGCGGTCAGGGCGAGCGAGGTGCCCAGGAAGCCGCGGCGGTTGAGCATCAGGTCGCTGCGCGAGTACTCGCTGATCAGCTGGACGGTCTGGTCGCCGCTCCAGGGCAGGTCGACGCCGCCGCCCACGGTGGAGACCGGGACGGCGGTGCGCAGGCCGAGGTCCTCGACGGAGACGACCGAGCCGAAGCGCTCGGAGAACAGCTCGGACATGATCTTCGGGATGGGCTCGCGCGGTTGTTCGCCGTCGAGCCAGCGGCGCACCCGGGAGGTGTCGGTGCTGACGTGGTGGGCGCCGATCTGGCGGGCCCGACGGTTGACCTGACGCGCCAACTCGCCCTTGGACCAGCCGCTTCGGGCGAACCACGATGTCAGCTTCTCGTTCGGTTGCTTCTCTCCCATGGGAACGTCCCCATCCCGCCCGGCCCCTGACTCGGGGCCCCGCTCGTGGTGCCCGACGGTTCGGGCGCTTGCTCGACGTACCGTGCCTGCTCGACTGCCGAGGAGGCGGACCCCCGTACTGTGGACGGTCCGCTGTGCTCCGTGTGCCGAACGTAACGTGATTTCCGCCATCCGGGGGAGCACCGCCGAGGAAACGCCACCTTTCGCCACCCCTGAGAGTGAACGAAGAGTGGCCGCGCCGCGCTTCACTGGTAGCCGGTTCGCAGTGACCCCGGCACATGCCCGTCGGATGGGCTCCCGCCCTCGGGGCGGATCAACTGCCGCCGATGCTACCGGTTTTGACGCCCCACCAGACGACGGAGGAACCCTCGTGCGACTGCGACCTCCCGGTCTCCGCAGCTCCGGGGCCCGCCTGCTGCTGGAACGCGCCACACGAATCGGAGCGCACCCGCAGGCGCGCGCCTCCGGTGCACCACCCGCACCGCGCAGGCCGTCCGACGCACCGTCACATTCCCGTAACCACCGGCATCCAGAACCTGTTGGGGGAGGCATGGACAACCTGTTCGGCGAACTCCGGCTGCGGCACCTGCGGCTGGCGCCGCGCGGCACCCTGCGGCGCACCAGGGCCACCACCCTCCGGGCGGCCGGCGAGTACACCTCCCGCCTCGGCTGGACGGTCGTCGCGGGGGCGGCCCGCGGCCACCACCGCTCCCCCGCGGTCTGCGACTGCGCCGCCTCGCACTGCGCCGCCCCCGGTCTGCACGCCGCCCCCGGCCCGAAGGCCGCACCGGGCACCCCGGCGGAGGAACTCCGCACGCTGCTCGCCGCGGACGCGCCGGTGCTGCTGCCGGCCGGCCTGCACTTCGACGTGCTGGACGTCCCGGAGCAGCCGGGTCTGCAGGCGCTCGTGCGGCTGGAGCGGATGGGCACCCAGGTCGGCCCGGTGATCGCCTCGCCGACCGGGCGGCTGCTGTTCTTCGTGGCCCCCGGCACCGCGCGCCGGCTGCCCGAACTGCTCTACCGGACGGGCTGGGACGACGCCTCGCTCGACCTGGTCTGCCACGGCGCCGGCGCGTACGTGGCGGCGCCGCCGACCGTGCTCGGCGGACTCGGGCCGATGCGCTGGCTGCGCCGGCCGACCCGGGAGAGCGCGGCCTGTCCGCCGGAGGCCCGCCTGCTGCTCGGCACCCTGGCGTACGCCTGCCACCGCGGCCGGGCCCGCGCGTGCGAGCCGGCCTGGCTGGCCTCCTGAGCCGAGCGGGACGGAAAGCGGCGGGCCGCCGCCCCTCGGAAGTGCCGCCCTTGGCGGTGCCGTCGAGCTTGGTCAGCACGATGCCGGTGATGTCGACGACCTCGGCGAAGACCCGGGCCTGGACGAGGCCGTTCTGGCCGGTGGTGGCGTCCAGGACGAGCAGCACCTCGTCGACCGGGCCGTGCTTCTCGACGACCCGCTTGACCTTGCCGAGCTCGTCCATCAGGCCGGTCTTGGTGTGCAGCCGGCCCGCGGTGTCGATCAGGACGGTGTCGACGCCCTCGGCGATGCCCTCCTTCACCGCGTCGAAGGCGACCGAGGCCGGGTCGCCGCCCTCGGGTCCGCGGACGGTGTGCGCGCCGACCCGCTCGCCCCAGGTCTGCAGCTGGTCCGCGGCGGCGGCACGGAAGGTGTCGGCCGCGCCGAGCACCACCCGGCGGCCGTCGGCGACCAGCACGCGGGCGAGCTTGCCGGTGGTGGTGGTCTTGCCGACGCCGTTGACGCCGACGACCAGCACGACCGCCGGGCCCTCCTCGTGCTTGGTGGAGCGGACGGTGCGGTCGGCGTCCGGGCCGATCAGCGCGACGAGCTCCTCGTGCAGCAGGCCGCGCAGCTCCGTGGGGGTGCGGGTGCCGAGCACCTTGACCCGGGTGCGGAGGTTGTCGACCAGCTCCTGGGTCGCCGCGACGCCGATGTCCGCGGTGAGCAGGATCTCCTCGATCTCCTCCCAGGTGTCCTCGTCGAGGCGGTCCCGGGAGAGCAGGGTGAGCAGGCCCTTGCCGAGCGCGTTCTGCGAACGGGAGAGCCGGGAGCGCAGCCGGACGAGCCGGCCCGCGGTGGGTTCGGGTACCTCGACGGCCGGCGCGGCCGCGGCCTCCGCCGGTGCCTCCACCGCGACCTCGGGGGCCTCGGGGGCCTCGGGGAGCTGCACCTCCTCGATGGTCTGGACGGGTGCCTCGCTGGGCGGGGCGGACTCCTCGCCGACCTGCGGCTCGCGCGGCGGCGTGATGACGGGTGCCTCGGGTTTGGGAGGCACCGGCTTGCGTCGTCTGCCGTTGACGACGAGGCCAGCGATCGCGCCGACGGCGACCACGGCGATGACTACGGCAAGGATCACGTATTCCATAACCCCCCCAGTATCGGCGACGCCCCCGTGCCGCCGGGAGTAGCCGGACGGCGTGGCTCGCTCACCGTCCGTGGGCCGGCCGGGGCCGGGGTGGGCCTCTCCTTGTGCTCTCCCCCGGCCTGGCGGCCGGGAGGTGCCCCCGCGCGCAGCCGCTGGCTGATCACCTGGGAGATGCCGTCGCCCTTCATGGTGACGCCGTAGAGGGCGTCGGCGGCCTCCATGGTGAGCTTCTGGTGGGTGATGACGATCAGCTGGGAGCTCTCCCGGAGCTCCTCCATGATCGCGATCAGCCGGCGCAGGTTGGTCTCGTCGAGCGCCGCCTCCACCTCGTCCATCACGTAGAAGGGGCTGGGGCGGGCCTTGAAGATGGCGACCAGCAGGGCGACGGCGGTCAGCGAGCGCTCGCCGCCGGAGAGCAGGGACAGCCGCTTCACCTTCTTGCCGGGCGGCCGGGCCTCCACTTCGACGCCGGTGGTGAGCATGGACTCGGGGTCGGTGAGCACCAGCCGGCCCTCGCCGCCGGGGAAGAGCCGGGAGAAGACCCCTTCGAACTGGGCGGCGGTGTCCTGGAAGGCGGCGCTGAAGAGCTGCTCGACCCGGGCGTCGACGTCCCGGACGATGTCCATCAGGTCGCGCCGGCTCTTCTTGAGGTCGTCGAGCTGCTCGCCGAGGAAGCGGTGGCGTTCCTCCAGTGCGGCGAACTCCTCCAGGGCCAGCGGGTTGACCTTGCCGAGCTGCTGGTGGGCGCGTTCGGCGGCCTTGAGCCGCTTCTCCTGCTCGGCCCGGTCGTACGGGCGGGGTTCGCCGGGTTCGGCGCCGTCCTCCGGGACGGGCGGCGGGACGGGCTGGTCGGGGCCGTAGCCGTCGATCAGCTCCTGGCCGCCGATGCCGAACTCCTCCAGTGCGCGGGACTCCAACTGCTCGATGCGCAGCCGCTTCTCGGCGCGCAGCACCTCGTCGCGGTGGCCGGCGTCGACCAGCCGGTCGAGTTCGGCCTTGAGTTCGCGGCCGCGCTCGCGGGCGGTGCGCAGGTCGGCCTCCCGCCCGGTGCGGTCCGCCTCGACGGCGGTGCGTTCGGCGTCGGCGGCGGCGAGCGAGGCCTCGACGGCGGCGAGCAGCACCCGGGCGCCGGCGGCGACGGCGGTGGCGACCTCGGCCTCGTGCCGGGCGCGGGCGCGTCGGCGGGCGGCGCGGGCGCGGGCCTCGCGTTCGGCGGCGGCGGCGCGGTCGAGCTGGTCGGCGCGGCCGGCCAGCGAGCGGACCCGCTCCTCGTGGGTGCGGACGGCGAGCCTGGCCTCCACCTCCGCCGCCCGGGCGGTGGTCCCGGCGGCGGCCAGGCGGTCGCGTTCGGCGGTGTCGGGCTCGTCCTCGCCCTCGGCGTCGAGTTCCTCGGCGGCCTCCAGCCGGGCGGCGAGCTCCTCGGCGGCGTCCCGGGCCTCGGCCAGGCCCTGTTCGGCGCGGGCCGCGGCGGCGTCGAGGCGTTCGGCCTCGCCGGCGGCGGCCCTGGCCTGTCCGGCCGACCGGCCGAGGGCGCCGGCGAGTTGGGCGCGCTCCTTCTCCGCTCGGCGGCGCGCTGCGGCCGACTCGTCCTGGGCCAGCGAGAGTTCGCGGCGGTGCTCGGCCGCAGCGGCCAGTTCCTCCGCCAACCGCTCGCAGCGGGCGTCGAGTTCGTCGATCCGGCGGGCCGCCTCGGCGACCTGGGCCTGGGTCTCCAGCAGGCTGGGCGCGCCGGCGGCACCCCCCTGGGCCCAGGCGGCGGCGAGCAGGTCGCCGTCGGCGGTGACGGCGGTGAGGTCCGGGTGGAGGGCGGTCAGCCGGCCGGCGGCGGCGAGGTCGGCGACGACGGCCGTCCGGGCGAGCAGGGTGTCGACGGCGGCGCGCAGGCCGGCGGGGGCGTCCACCAGGTCGGCCGCCCAGCGGGCGCCGTCGGGGAGCTCGGGCCGGGCGGACGGGTCGGCGGCCGGTCGGGGGGCGTCGGCGAGGAGCAGGACGGCCCGTCCGGCGTCCTGCTTGCGCAGCAGCCGGAGCGCTTCGGTGGCGGTGTCCGGTCCGTCGACGGCGACGGCCTCGGCGGCGGCGCCGAGGGCGGCGGCCAGTGCGGTCTCGTGGCCGGGGTGCACGGTGAGCAGTTCGGCCGCGGAGCCGAGCACGCCGGGCGGGCGGTCGGCGGCGGTGAGCAGGGTGCCGCTGCCGTCCTTGCGGCGCAGCCCGAGGGAGAGCGCCTCGTGACGGGCGGTCAGGCCGGCCCGTTCGCGTTCGGCCGCCGCGGCGGCGTCCCGGGCGGCGGCGAGGACGCGTTCGGCCTCCTGCAGGTCGGCGCGGGCCTGTTCGTGGGCGCGTTCCTGCTCGTCGTCGGCGGCGGCGAGGCCGTCGCTCTCGTCCTGGAGCTGCCGGTACTCCTGCTGGGCGGCGTCGGCGCGCTGCCGCGCCTCGGCGGCGGCCTCGGTGAGCCGGCCGATCTCGGCCCCGGCGGCGGCGGCCCGCGAGCGGGCGGCGGTCGCCTGGCCCTGCAGCCGGGCGAGTCCTTCGCGGCGGTCGGCGATGGCGCGGGCCGCGCTCTTCAGCCGTGCTTCCTCGGCGGCGAGGGCCCGTTCCAGTTCGCCGCGGGTCTCGACGGTCTCGGCGAGGGCGTACTGCGCCTCCTCCAGCGCCTCGGCGAGGGCGGCCTCCTCCTCGCGGACCCGGGCGGCCTCGGCGGCGAGTTCCTCGGGGTCGCGTCCGCGCCGTTCCTCGCCCTGGAGGCCGGCCTGGGCGTGCCGGACCTTCGCCTCGGCGAGTCCGATGGTGCCGCGGGTGCGCTCGGTCAGTGCGGAGAGCCGGTACCAGGTCTGCCGGACGGCCTCCAGTCGCGGTCCGAGCTGCTCGACCTGCGCCTCCAGGACGGCCTCGCGCTGGACGGCTCCGGCGAGCTGCTGCTCGACGGTGGTGCGGCGGACCTTGAGGGCGAGCTCGTCGGCGATCTCGACCTCGACGGCGCGGCGCAGGGCGAGCAGGTCGTCGGCGAGCAGGCGCAGCCGGGCGTCGCGCAGTTCGGCCTGGATCCCGGCGGCACGGCGGGCGATCCGGGCCTGCCGGCCGAGCGGGCCGAGCTGGCGGCGGAGTTCGGCGACGAGGTCCTGGACGCGGTTGAGGTTGCCCTGCATCGCGTCGAGCTTCCGCAGCGCCTTCTCCTTGCGCTTGCGGTGCTTGAGGACACCGGCGGCCTCCTCGATGAAGGCGCGGCGGCCCATCGGGTCGGCCTGCAGGACGGAGTCCAGCCGGCCCTGGCCGACGATGACGTGCATCTCGCGGCCGATGCCGGAGTCGGAGAGCAGCTCCTGGATGTCGAGCAGCCGGCAGACGGTGCCGTTGAGCGCGTACTCGCTGCCGCCGTTGCGGAACATCGTCCGGGTGATGGTGACTTCGGAGTAGTCGATGGGCAGCGCGCCGTCGGTGTTGTCGATGGTGAGGCTCACCTCGGCGCGGCCCAGCGGGGCGCGGCCTCCCGCGCCGGCGAAGATGACGTCCTCCATCTTGCCGCCGCGCAGCGACTTCGCGCCCTGTTCGCCCATCACCCAGGAGAGGGCGTCGACGACGTTGGACTTCCCGGATCCGTTCGGGCCGACCACGCAGGTGATGCCGGGTTCGAACCGCAGGGTCGTGGCCGAGGCGAACGACTTGAACCCGCGCAGCGTCAGACTCTTCAGGTGCACCCGTCCGACCTCCTCGCCAGCGTGCGGCGCTGTGCTGGCGACTGTATCCGGCCATGGGCGGGACACGGCGTCAGGAGGCGGTTTGGCTGCGACGCGGCATGGGCAGCATTCGCGCGGGGAGGGCTCCGGACACGACGAAGGGACGCCACACCGGACGTCCCTTGCAGGCTGCGATCCCTTTCGGGAAGCTCAGCGCACCGACGGCGTCGATCGATCGGATCGTGCGAGGATCAGGTGAGCGCAGGCTCCCGGTGATCCATGTCGATGCTGGTGAGCAGCGAGTGCTCGTCGGCGACAGCGGCGAGAGCGTCGTTCTCCGTCCGGAGCCGGAGGAGTTCGGCCTCCAGATCGTGAACGCGCTGCTGCAGCCGTCGCACCTCGGAGAGCATTCGCGGGTCGGGGCCGCCGACGTACCCGAGAAGCGCCTTTGCCATGATGTATGGTCCTCCACGCTGAGTGACCGAACCGTTTTGCGGTACTGGTCTAGGGGGAAGGGGTGCGCACTCCTCGTCCACCCGAACGTGCTGGCTGGGCACTCCAGAGCGGCCGCAGTGAGCTGGGCACACGACGGATCCACCCTGCCGGGTAAACGCGGACTGGTGCGCGGGCTTCCAGCGTCTCACCAAAGACGGTACGGGTCAACACGATCACCGCACGCTACCGCGCCCCTCTCACCTGCATGGCGGATGCGTCACACCACGGGGGTCGGGCGGGCCACCTGAGCCGGTGGATCACTGCTGGTGCGGAGTCAACCACGAGTCTGCCCGATTGGCAACCGGATGACACCGGCAGTTGCCGGAGGGTCTCTCCATCCCTCCGGCAACTGCGGTGTGCTAGCGGATCGCGAATCCGTCGTACCCGTCCCCGGTCGCGGTCCAGATCTCGGTGACCCCGCTGACCTGGCCCGGAGTGTCCGGGCCGCGCAGCAGGACGAGGAGTTCCTCGCAGTCGGCGTGCAGTCCTTCGGCCACGACCTGCACCCGGCCGTCGCCGAGGTTCACGGCGTACCCGGTCAGACCGATCTCCAGGGCGCGGGCCCTGGTCCACCACCGGAAGCCGACCTCCTGGACCCGGCCGCGGATCCAGGCGGTGACCCGGACGGGCCGGACGCCGTCGTGCCCCAGCGTGTGGTGGCCGTAACTGTCGTGACCGTGCATGCCACGACCATAGTGCGACCCCGGACGGTCGGTGCGAAGCGGTTTCACCGCACCCGCACCGCACCTCCGCGACCCTGCGGAGCCCTTCGCGAGTCCCCCGGACGGATGAGCGTCACGCGGCGGGCCGGGTTCACCCGTACGGCAGCGGGCCCGGGCGGTCCGGCGGCCGGCCGGTCAGAAGCCGCCGCCGAAGTCACCGCCGCCGCCCCCGTCGAAGCCGCCGAAGTCGTTCTGGTCGAAGTCGGCACCGGAGTACTCGCCGCCCTCCGGGCCGCCCTGGTACCCGTCGGCGGCCCAGGCGCTGCCCGGCGAGGCCAGCACCGAGCCGAGCACGGTGCCGGCGACCAGCCCGGGCAGCATGCCCGAGCCGAAGTAGCCGCCGGCCCAGGGGCTGTAGGCGGGCCCGGCGTTCCAGTACGGCTCGCGGCCGTGCTCGGTGGGCACCGTGCGGATGTCCGGGTCCAGGCCCGAGCGCAGCCGCGCGGCGTCCTGCGCGCAGACCGGGACGCTGCGCGGCGCCCCGCCGGCCGGCGCCCAGTCGGCGTCCTCCGCGGACGGCCCGTGCCGCGGGTCGAAGAAGCACGGCGGCCGGCGCTCGGGCAGCGGCCGCTTCTCCCGCCGGGCGGCGAGCACCGCCAGCGAGAACCGGCCGTCCTCCAGGGACTCGGTCACCGGCCGGACGTCCTCCGGCCCGGCGGCCGCGTCCATCCGCTGCTTGGCCTGCTCGTAGGAGTCCAGCGCCCGGGCGTAGTCCGCGCGCTGCTCGTCGTCGGCGTCGGCCGCGCGCGGATCGAAGTCCAGCCGGTCGAGCTCCTCGCCGAAGGCGGTGATGTCCTCGTCGACGACCGTCCGCAGTTGCGCGAGCTGGGCCCGGCGCTGCTCCTCCTTGCGCCGCCTGGCCCGCCGGAAGAGCAGCAGCGCGCCGCCGCCGGCGAGGGCCAGCAGCACGAGGGGGACCACGATCGCCGCGGTGCTCACCCCGCCGGAGGCCACACCGTGCCCGCGGGTCTGCGGCGCGGCCTGGTCGACGAAGTCGTTCAGGGTGGCGCCGATGTCGTTCGGGTGGGCCCGGAAGGCGGCGCCGGCGATCCGGTCGGCGGAGGCCTTCGGGAGGGCCTGACGGTCCGAGAACGCCTTGAACTGCTCACCGCGCCAGATCGCGTACACCCCGACGACGCCCACCTCGGTGCGCAGGTCCAGAGGGAAGGTGGCCGCGGGGTACTGGTCGTTCGCCGGGACCACCGCGACGAAGATCGGTTTGTCGGTGTCGGCGATCCTCTTGGTCAGGTCGGCGGCCTGGGCCTCGGAGAAACGGCCGGTCATCGACGGGTCGACGTAGACCTTGCCCTGCTTGAGGGTCGCCGCGGCGTCGGACACGCCGGCCGCGGACGCCGCCGGCGCGAGGAGCAGCAGCACGCCGGTCAGCAGCGCGGTCAGCGCGACCGCCGGGCGGTGCAGGAGGGTTCTCATGCCTCCGACGCTACCGCCCGCACTGCCGCTCCCCCTCCTGCGGTCGCACGTCGGGCGCCCCGATCTGCACCCCCGGTCTGATCCCTCCCCCGCCGACCGGCCGGAAGACCCCCCGGCGGTGCCGGGTGCCGCCGCGGACGGGGCATAGTGGTGCCTGCCAGTCCGCTCATGATCGGAGCCTTCGTGTTCATCGGCCTCGTCACCGCCGTCGCGGCATCCGCCTGCTACGGCACCGGCTCCGTCCTGCAGGCGCTCGGCGCCCGGCGCTCGGCGCGCGAGGAGGCCGCCCGGTCCGAGGGCGGCGTGTCGCTGACCGAGCACGGCGGCCCCAGCCTCTCCTCGACCGCGAAGGCCGCGGTGACCTGGGAGTTCATCCTCGGTACGGTGCTGGACTTCGTCGGCTTCGGGCTGGGCGCGTTGGCCGCCCGGCTGCTGCCGCTGTTCCTCTCCCAGACGATCATCAGCGCCAACCTGGTCATCACCGCGCTGCTCAGCGTCAAGCTGCTCGGGCTGCGGCTGAAGCAGTTGGAGTGGGTGTCGATCGGCGTGCTGTGCGGGGCCCTGGTGATGCTGGCCGTCGCGGCCGGCCCCGAGGGCGGCCACGTGGTCGCCCGGTCGGTGCACTGGTGGCTGCTGGCGGTGACGGTGGTGCTGATCGCGGGCGGCAGCCTGCTGGTCCGGCGGCTGGGGCGCAGCGGTGCGATCGTGGCGGGCCTGCTGTCCGGCCTCGGCTTCGGCGCGCTGGGCATCGGCGTGCGGATCCTCGACGGCGTCCAGCCGTTCGACCTGGCGGCGCTGGTGTCGGACCCGGCGCTGTACACCATCCTGGTCGGCGGCCTCGGCGGGATGTACCTGCACACCGTGGCGCTGCAGGTCGGCTCGGTGAACGGGGCGACCGCCGCACTGGTGGTCGGCGAGACGGTGGTGCCGGGCGCGGTCGGGGTGATCTGGCTGGGCGACTCCTCGCGGGACGGCCTGGGCTGGCTGGCCGCGATCGGCTTCGTCCTGGCGGTGGTCAGCGCGGTCGGCGTCGCCTGGTTCGGCGAGGACGAGGGCGCCCTCCACGGCGCCGAACCCCACCAGCCCGAACTCGCCGACCACTGAAACCCCGCCCCGGGGCGGCACCTCAGGGCAGCACCTCAGGGCGGCACCCCAGGGCAGCACCTCAGGGCGGCACCCCAGGGCAGCACCTCAGGCAGCAGCACCTGAGGGGGCGTGTGGGGGTACCTCCCGGCCGACGGCTGGGGGAGAACTGCGCAGTCCGGGATCGGGCACCGGTGCGCAATCGGTCATGCCCTGAATCTGTACGGTGGCCCGCTCCCCCCATTGCGCAGTTCCCCGCGCCCCCAGGGGGTCTGCCGCGCGCCTACCGCTGGCGCGGGACCGGCTGGCAGCGGGGGCAGAAGTAGCTGGAGCGGTTCATCCAGGCGGCGCGGCGGATCGGCGTCCCGCAGCGGTGGCACGGCGCTCCCTCGCGCCCGTACGCGTCGAGGTCGCGGGCGAAGTACCCGCTCTCGCCGTTCACGTTGACGTAGAGGCTGTCGAAGGTGGTGCCGCCGACGGCGAGCGCCGCGTTCATCACGTCCCGGGCGTGGCCGAGGAGTTCGGCGGCGCGGGGGCGGGTGATGCCGGCGGTGGGCCGGTCGTAGTGGAGCCTGGCGCGCCAGAGCGACTCGTCGGCGTAGATGTTGCCGACGCCGCTGATCAGCGTCTGGTCGAGCAGGGCCCGCTTGACGGTCGTCCGCCGGGCCCGCAGGGCGGCGACGAACGCGGTGTCGTCGAAGCGCTCGTCCAGCGGGTCGCGGGCGATGTGGGCGAGCGAGACGGGGGTGGCCTCCGGGTCGCCGTCCTCGGCCTCCTCGACGGCGAGGCCGCCGAAGGTCCGCTGGTCGACAAAGCGCAGTTCGCGGCCGCCGTCGGTGAAGCGGAACCGCACCCGCAGGTGGGTCTCGTCGGGGGCGGCCGGGTCCTGGACGAGCAGCTGTCCACTCATTCCGAGGTGGCCGACCATCGAGTGGCCGGTGCCGGCGAGCGGCACCCACAGGTACTTGCCGCGGCGGTGGGCCTCGCCGAAGGTGGTGCCGGCGAGGCGGGCGGCGAAGTCCTCGCCGCCCGCGGTGTGCCGGCGGACCGAGCGCGGGTGCAGGACCTGCACCTCGGCCACGGTCCGGCCGGCCGTCCAGCGGGCCAGACCGCGCCGGACGACCTCGACCTCGGGGAGCTCGGGCATACGGGCCGCCTCAGCCGGTGGTGTCGGGCGTGCTCTCGGCGTACTTGGCCTTGATGGCGCGCCAGGCGCTCTCGGCGGCCTTCTGCTCGGCCTCCTTCTTCGAGCGGCCGCTGCCGTGCCCGAAGTCCTGGCCGGCGACGCGGGCGGCGGCGTCGAAGGTCTTCTCGTGGTCGGGACCGGACTCGGAGACCACGTACTCCGGCACGCCGATGCCGACGGCCGCGGTGAGCTCCTGGAGGCTGGTCTTCCAGTCCAGGCCGGCGCCGAGCTGCGAGGACTCCTCGATCAGCGGGTCGAACAGCCGGTGGACGAACTCGGTGGCGGCGTCCAGGCCCCGGTCGAGGTAGACGGCGCCGATCACGGCCTCGACGGTGTCGGCGAGGATCGACGACTTGTCGCGGCCGCCGGTGCCCTCCTCGCCCTTGCCCAGGCGGATGAAGGTGCCGAGCTCCAGGCCGCGGCCGACCTCGGCGAGCGCGCGGGAGTTCACCACCGCGGCGCGGAGTTTGGCGAGCGTGCCCTCGGCGACCTCCGGGTGGAGGCGGTAGAGGGTGTCGGTCACCACGAGGCCCAGCACCGAGTCACCGAGGAATTCGAGGCGCTCGTTGGTGGGCAGCCCGCCGTTCTCGTACGCGTACGAGCGGTGGGTGAGGGCGCGTACCAGAAGGGCGCGCTCGAGCTCGTACCCGAGGCGCCCTTCCAGGACGTCGTATTCGGTCGAGGCCGGCCCGCCGCCCTTGCCCCCGTTCGAAGGGCCCGGCTTGCGGGAGGAGTTGCCGTCCGACATCGATCCGTGCACCCCGCCGATCAGACCGAGAGGACCTGGCGACGGTTGTACGTGCCGCAGCTCGGGCACGCGATGTGCGCCAGCTTCGGCTCGTGGCAGCGGTCGCACGCGACGAGCGCCGGCGCGACGGCCTTCCAGTTGGACCGGCGGTGGCGCGTGTTGCTGCGCGACATCTTCCGCTTCGGAACAGCCACGGCTACTTCTCCTGGTTCTCGGCGAGACCCTCACGGGTGTCGCTGTTCTTGTTCTCGTCACCCTCGTCGCCGGGGGCGGCGGAGAGTCCCTGCAGAGCCGCCCACCGGGGGTCGGCGGCGTCGTGGTGGTGGTCCGGGTCGTCGCTCAGGCGTGCCCCGCACTCGGAGCAGAGGCCCAGGCAGTCGTCCTGGCACACCGGCTGCAGCGGCAGTGCGAGCACCACCGCGTCACGCAGCACCGGCTGGAGGTCGAAGAAGTCGCCCTCCAGTCGGTAAGTCTCGTCCTCGGAGTCCTCGTCGAGGTCCTCCGTCCCGGCCGTCCGGGCGCGGTGGCGCTCGTCGGACTCCGGGTAGTAGTAGAGCTCCTGGAAGTCGACCTCCAGGTCGTCGTCCATCGGCTCCAGGCAGCGCACGCACTCGCCCTCGACGTGCGTCTCGGCGGTGCCGGTGACCAGCACGCCCTCGACGACCGACTCCAGGCGGAGGTCGAGCGCGATCTCGCTCTTCTCCGGCACCCCGATGACGTCCGCGATGCCCAGGCCCTGCGGGGCCTCCAGGGTCCGCGACACCGTGCGCATCGAGCCGGGGCGACGACCGAGTTCGTGCGTGTCGAACACGAGCGGGTCGCGGTGGTCGAGGCGGTTCAAGGTGTCCTGACTTCCTGGGGGGCGGTACGCATCCCTGCGTTCCGCGGAGCCTTCTACGGGGGTGTGCGTGGCCGGTGTGCGGGCACACGACGGGGCCGGTGCGAACAGGCCGGAGTGGTCAGACTACCGGAGAGTCGGGCCAGGCCCAAAGTCGGTGCCCGACCCGCCGTCCGTCAGCGGCCGCCGAGCTCCCGCAGCTTGGTCATGTCGATCATGCTGGTGTCGAAGAAGCTCGTCTCGTCCAGGCCGGCCTGCTGCTGGTGCGGCACCTGGCCCTGCGGCTGCTGCTGGTAGCCGTACTGCGCGCCGTACGGGTCGGCCTGGTAGCCCTGCTGCTGGTAGTAGCCGTCCGCCACGCCCTCCTGGCCCTGGTAGGCCGCGGCGGGCTGCTGGTAGCCGTACTGGTTGCCGTACGGGTCGGTCTGGCCGCCCGCGGAGGGGTCGTAGCCGCCGCCGTACACGTCGGCGTACTGCGGGGCGCCCTGGTTGCCGTACGGGTCCTCGCCCGGGTTCTGCCAGCCGGCCGCGGCGGGCGTCTGGTCGGGCCAGGCCTGCTGCTGCGGCACCTCCTCGCGGTACCAGGGCTGCTCCTCGCCCTCGGTCGCGAAGCCGGCGGCCACCGCCTCGGCGCGGTCCTTCTGCTGCTGGGCCTCGTCGGCGGCGGCCAGGTAGGCGCCGAGCTCGTCGATGGGCTTCTTGCCGAGCAGCTTGTCGCGGCCCTTGCCGACCGCCTCCAGGGTGGCGCCGAGCACGGCCTCCAGGGTGGCGAGCTTGACGTCGACGTACTCGTCGGCCTCCGGGCTCGGGCTGACCCGCGGCTGGAACTCCTCGCCGTCCTCGCCCTGCTCGCCCTCCGGCTCGTAGACGCCCGCGCCGCGCAGCTTCTGCCGGCCGCGGCCGACCGCGCCCAGCGTCTTGGTCAGCACGACCTCGAAGTTGGCGAGCTTGGAGTCGACGTAGTCGTCGGCCTCCGCGCGCTTGGTCTCCACCTCGGCCCGGGCCTCGGCGAGGATCCGGTCGGCCTCCGCGCGGGCGCGCATCACGACCTCGGTGTCGGAGATGAGCGAGCCGCGCTCGTCGTGCGCCCCGCGGATGATCTCCTCGGCCTGGGCCTGCGCGTCGGCGACCACCTGGTGGTGGTCGGCGACCACCGACTGGGCCTGCGCGAGCTCGGCGGGCAGCGCGGCCTTCAGGTCACGGAGCATGCCGACCAGGTCGGCCCGGTTCACCACACACGACGCCGACATCGGCATGGCACGGGCGTTCTCCACCGACGCGACGATCTCGTCCAGTTGCTGCTGCACGTCCACGGGCGCTTCTGTCTTTCCGTGTGCCGCCGGGGGTCCTGGCGGAGGCAGACCCCGGAGCACGGCGGCGCCGCGGGGCAGGACTACAGACTGTACGGCCACAGGGGGCGCGGCTCACAACATCCGGCGGGGCCGGGCGTTCCGGCCCCGCCGGCGGCCGTGACGGTTCGCCGGGATTGTCCGTTTCGAGCGGAGTGTTCCGAACGCGGCGACCGGGCCCCGCCTCAGCCGCGGCGCTCCGCGATCCGGTCGACCAGCCGGCGGTGCACCGTCTCGGGCAGCAGGTGCGAGACGTCGCCGCCGAGCGAGGCGACCTCCTTGACCAGCGTCGAGGAGAGGAAGCTGTAGGTCGGCGAGGTCGGCACGAAGAGCGTCTCGACCCCGCTGAGCCCGTGGTTCATCTGGGCCATCTGCAGCTCGTAGTCGAAGTCGCTGACCGCGCGCAGGCCCTTGATGATCGCCGGGATGCCGCGCTCCCGGCAGAAGTCGACCAGCAGGCCGTTGTGCGACTCGACCTTCACGTTGCCGAGCTTGGCGGTGGTCTCCTCGATGAGCCCGATGCGCTCCTCGACGGTGAACATGCCCTGCTTGTTCTTGTTGATCAGGACGGCGACATGGACCACGTCGTAGAGCCGGGAGGCCCGCTCGATGATGTCGAGGTGTCCGTTGGTGATGGGGTCGAAGGACCCCGGACAGACGGCGCGGCGCATGTCGTGTGCTCCCTTGTGGGGTAACCGGTGCTACGAGTGTCGATCGGGCTCGTCGGCGGCGCGACCGTACCAGAGGGTGCCCTCGCCGTACCTGCGCGAGCGCAGCGCTTCGAAGCCCTCCGGCCAGCCGAACTCGCCACCGCGGGTGCTGCGTTCCACGGTGACCAGAACGTCCTCCGCGATCCAGCCCCCGGCACGGAGTGTGATCAGCATCTCCCGCACCTGGTCGTCCGTCACCGAGTACGGCGGGTCCATGAACACCAGGTCGTACGGGACCGCCGGGGCGGGCCCGGCGATCACCCGCTCGGCCCGGTCGGCGCGCACCTCGGCGCCCGGCAGGCCCAGGGTGCGCACGTTCTCCCGGATCACCCGGGCGGCGCTCGCGTCCGACTCGACCAGCAGCGCGTGCTCCGCGCCGCGCGAGAGCGCCTCCAGGCCGACCGCCCCCGACCCGCCGAACAGGTCGAGCATCCGCGCCCCGCGCACGGTGCCGCGCAGCGCCTCCAGCGTGGAGAACATCGCCTCCCGCGCCTTGTCGGAGGTGGGTCGGGTGGTCCGGCCGGGCGGTACGGCCAGCCGGCGGCCGCCGGCGGTGCCGGCGATGACGCGGGTCATGGGGTGCGCGGTCCTCTCGTGCCTGTCGCTGCGGAGCCCCGCCGGCGGACCGCGGGGCTCCCCCATTCAAGCGTGCCGCGCGGCCGGACGCGCCACCCGGCCGCCGCCCCGCCCGGAGCGGTGCGTCACTCGGCGGCGGCGGCCGACCCCAGCAGCGCCGGCGAGGCGAACCGGGACCAGGACAGGCAGCCGTCCGGCGGGCAGTGCTCCGGACGGCGCGGGTCGTGGCCGAGCTCGCGGAGCTTGGTGCGGACGGAGTCCGGGGTGCGGCCGTAGCGGGCGGCGATCCGGGCGATCGTCTCGCCGTCGTGGAAGCGGCGGACGAGCTCCTCCTCGTGCTGCGGGACCCAGGGGGCGCCGTGGCCCGGGTACAGCTCGCGCAGCACGTCGCGGTCGGGGATCGGCTCGGCGACGTCGGCGACGATCGCGAGGGCGCGCAGCGCCCGGTTGAGCGCGATCCGCAGGCTCGCGACGTCCTCCACCGGCAGCCGGAGCCGGCCGGAGGCGAACGGGGTGGCGGCCGCCCCCTCGCGCCAGCCGTTCAGGGTGAGGGTGACCTCGCGGTCGTCCTCGCTCGCGAGCTCGATCCGGAAGACCTTGTCGCCGAGCGGCAGTTCGTTGAGATGGCGGAATGCCATGGAGACCCCCAAGTGTCGTGCCGGGCAAGCCTGTTGGGAGTGCGCCCGAACAACACCATTCTCCCTCCGGGCACTGACAACCACCGGGGGCACGGGGCCGCCGGCGGGCCTGCCGGCGGCCTGCGGGGCCCTCCGTCAGCCCTTCTCCAGGTACTCGGCGCGGTCCTCGTCCAGCAGGCTCTCCAGGGCGGTGCGCAGATCGGGGTGGTCGGTGAGGTCCGGGTCGGCGGCGACCAGGCGGGTGGCCTCCTCGCGGGCGGTGGCGATGACGTCCTCGTCCGCCAGCACGCTGAGCACCTTGAGCGAGGACTTCACACCCGACTGCGCCTGTCCGAGCACGTCGCCCTCGCGGCGCTGCTCCAGGTCGATCCGGGACAGCTCGAAGCCGTCCAGGGTGCCGGCCACCGCGTCCAGCCGGGCGCGGGCCGGGCTCGCCGCCGGCATGTCGCTGACCAGCAGGCAGAGCCCGGGCGCGCTGCCGCGCCCGACCCGGCCGCGCAGCTGGTGCAGCTGCGAGACGCCGAAGCGGTCGGCGTCCATGATCACCATCACGGTGGAGTTGGGGACGTTGACACCGACCTCGATGACGGTGGTGGCGACGAGCACGTCGACCTGCCCGGCCGCGAAGCGCTTCATGACGTCGTCCTTGGCCTCCGGGGCGAGCCGGCCGTGCAGGATCTCGATCCGCAGGCCGGCGAGCGGCCCCTTCGCGAGCATCCCCGCCGTCTCGACCACGGACATCGGCGGCCGGCGGTCGTCGCCCGCGGCGCCGACGTCCTCCAGGTCCTCCTCGGCCGCCTTCCGCTTCTTCCGGGGCTCCTCCGGCTCGTCGCCGATCCGCGGGCAGACCACGTACGCCTGGTGGCCCTTGCCGACCTCCTCGCGCACCCGCTCCCAGGTGCGGGCGAGGAAGGTGGGCTTCTCGACGGCGGGCACCACGTGGCTGGAGATCGGCGAGCGGCCGGCCGGCAGCTGGTCGAGGACGGAGGTCTCCAGGTCGCCGAAGACGGTCATCGCGACCGTCCGCGGGATCGGCGTCGCCGTCATCACCAGCAGGTGCGGCGGCTGCTCGCCCTTGGCGCGCAGCGCGTCCCGCTGCTCGACGCCGAAGCGGTGCTGCTCGTCGACGACGACCAGGCCGAGGTCCTGGAACTGCACCTTGTCCTCGATCAGGGCGTGCGTGCCGATGGTGATGCCGGCGTCGCCGCAGGCCATGTCGAGCATCGCCTGGCGGCGGGCGGGCACGCCCATGGAGCCGGTGAGCAGCACCACCTTGGTGCCGAGTTCGGAGCCGCCCAGCATGCCGCCCTCGGCGAGGTCGCCCATCATCTCCACGATCGAGCGGTGGTGCTGCTGGGCGAGCACCTCGGTGGGGGCGAGCATCACGGCCTGGCCGCCCGCGTCGACCACGCCGAGCATGGCGCGCAGCGCGACGAGGGTCTTGCCGGAGCCGACCTCGCCCTGCAGCAGCCGGTGCATCGGGTGCTCGCTCGCGACGTCGTCGAAGATCTCGGCGCAGACCTTCTGCTGACCGTCGGTCAGCCGGAACGGCAGCCGCGCGTCGAAGGCGTCGAGCAGGCCGCCGGGGCGGCGGTGCCGGGCGGTGGCGGACAGTGCGGAGTCGGCGGCGCGGCGGCGGGCGAGGGCGACCTGCAGCACGAAGGCCTCGTCCCAGCGCAGCCGGGCCTGGGCGCGTTCGCGGTCGGCCTGGGTGCGCGGCCGGTGGATCAGTTCGAGGGCCTCGGGCAGCGGGATCAGTCCGTGCGCGGCGCGCAGCTCGGCGGGCAGCGGTTCGCCGACGTCGGCGAGGTGCTTGTCCAGGGCGATCTCGACGCACTTGACCAGCTTCCAGCTGGGCATCTGGGCACTGGCCGGGTAGACCGGGATGAGCCGGCCGGCGAAGGCGCTCGCGACGCCGCTGTCGGCGTCCTCGTCGAGCAGCTGGTAGTCGGGCGAGGCGAGCTGGCGGGTGCGGTTGAAGAGGCCGACCTTGCCGGCGAACAGGCCCTGCGCGCCGGGGCGGAGGTCCTTCTGCCGCCAGCCCTGGTTGAAGAAGACGAGGGTGAGCCGGCTGCGCCCGTCGGTGACGATCACCTCCAGCCGGTCGCCCTTGCGGCCGCGGAACGGGATCAGGGTGACCTTCTCGATCCGGGCGAGGACGGTGGCGTGCTCGTCCACCTCCAGCTCGTCGAGGCTGGTGAGCTGTCCGCGCTCGACGTACCGGCGCGGGTAGTGGTGCAGCAGGTCGCCGACCGTGCGCAGCTTGAGGGAGTCGGCGAGGACCTTGGCGGTGCGGTCGCCGACCAGCTTGGTCAGTGGTTCATCGAGAGCGCCCATCACGCCCTATTGGACACCACGGCGACGACACCGCGGGCCCGTGCGGGCTCACTCCACGCCGATGAGCAGCAGCTCGGACTCCTGGCCGCCGTGGTAGACGACGGTGTCGACCTCGGGGCGCTGCCGCCGGGCGTGGGCGACGAGGTCCTCGGCGAGGTGCTCGGGGGCGTCGGCGCCGAGCACGAGGGTGACGAGTTCGCCGCCGGCGGCGAGCATCCGGTCGAGCAGGGTGCCGGCGGTCTCGGCGGTGTCGGTGCCGATGACGGCGACGTCGCCGTCGATCAGGCCGAGCATGTCGCCGGCCTGGCAGACGCCCGCCATCGTCCAGGACTCCCCCTCGGCGACGGCGAGTTCGGCGTGCCGGGTGGCGCCGGCCGCGGAGGTCATGGCGACCACGTCCTCGTCGAAGCGGCGGCCGGCGTCGTGGACGGCGAGCGCGGCGAGCCCCTGGACCGGGGAGCGGGTGGGCAGCACGGCGATCCGCAGGCCCTCCTCGCGCAGCTGGTCGGCGGCGGCGCCGGCGGCGGCGCGCAGCTCGGGGTCGTTGAGCAGCACGATCACCTCGCGCGCGGCGCAGCGGCGGACGGCGTCGGCGAGTTCGGCGCTGACCGGCGGGCGGTCGGGGTCGGCGTGCAGCACGGCGGAGCCGGCCTGCTCGCAGAGGTCGGCGAGGCCGTGGCCGCTGACGACGCTGAGCACCGCGCGGGCGGGGGCGGAGGACTCGGGGCGGCTGCCCGCGGCGCCGGCGCGGGCGGCCGCCTCGGCGAAGTGGGTGATCCGGATCCGGTAGGGCCGGCCCGCCTCGACGCCGGCCTCGACGGCGGCGCCCGCGTCGTCGACGTGCACGTGGACGTTCCACAGGCCGTCGCCGCCGCCGACCACCAGGGAGTCGCCGAGGGCGGCGAGCCGGGTGCGCAGGGCGGGCATCGCGTCCTCGTCGGCCTCCAGCAGGTAGATGACCTCGAAGGCGGGGTGGCCGGGCAGCCGGGCGTGGCCCTCGCAGTCGTCGTGGTGGGCGGGGAGCGGCCGGACGGTCTCGTGGCGCAGCGCCATCGGCCCCATCGGGGTGTGGCCGAGGACGGTGTCGGCGAGCGCGCCGAGGACGGCGACCAGGCCGCGGCCGCCGGCGTCGACCACGCCGGCCTCGGCGAGGACGTCGAGCTGCTCGGGGGTGTGCTGGAGGGCGGCCCGGGCGGCGGTGCAGGCGGTGCGGGCGGTGTCGGCGAGGCTGCCGTCCTCGGCGGCGGCGGCGCGGGCGGCCTCGGCGGCGACGGTGAGCAGGGTGCCCTCGACCGGGTCGGCGACGGCCAGGTAGGCGGCCTCGGCGGCGCGCGGCAGGGCGCGGCGCAGGGCGGGGGCGTCGCCGCCGTCGGCCAGGCCCTCGGCGAGGCCGCGCAGCCACTGGGCGAGGATCACGCCGGAGTTTCCGCGGGCACCGATGAGCGCGCCGCGGGCCATCGCGGCGGTGACCGGGCCGAGGCCGTCGCCGTCGGCCGCCGGGTCGCCCGAGGCTTCCTCGGCGGCCTCGGTGGCGGCCTCGACGGTGAGGTAGAGGTTGGTGCCGGTGTCGCCGTCCGGGACGGGGTAGACGTTGAGCGCGTCGATCTCCTCCCGGGCCTGGCCGAGGGCGGTCAGCGCCAGGCGGCACCAGGTGCGGACGGCCGTGGCGTCGAGCGTGTCCAGCACCAGGTCTCCTCCGGGTGAACGCCACGGGAGCGCCCGCCGGCGCGGGGGCTGCCGGAGGCGGTGGCGGTGGGGCGATGCTGGCAGGTTATCGGGGCCGGGCGGGGGCGTCGCGGCCGGGAGCGTCCGCGGCCCGCGCGCCGCCCGGGCACGATCACCGGCACCGACATGGTAGTTTCGTAGCTCGGGAGCAGGCGTTGTATGCTCTCCCGGTTGCCCGGAACGACCCGGGCTCACCCCTTGATCCGATTCGCCCCACGTGCGTGGTGTCGGTGGGTTCAGCCGGGGTTTTCGAACGTACCTGATCTGAAGTCTTGGAGTGACTCCTGTGGCTGCCAACTGCGACGTCTGCGGCAAGGGGCCGGGCTTCGGCAACAGCATCTCCCACTCTCACCGCCGTACCCCCCGTCGTTGGAACCCCAACATCCAGACGGTGCGCGCTGTGATTGGGCGGACGCCGAAGCGGCTCAACGTCTGCACCTCGTGCATCAAGGCCGGTAAGGTCTCGCGCTGACGCGCAGACCGGTAAGCCGGTCCTCCGGACAGCCGATCCACCCTCGGGTGGGTCGGCTTTCCTGCTTCTCCCGCCCGTTCCGGCATGCCGCCGCACCCGTGCGGGGGCCGTGGCCGGCCCCCGCACGGGTGCGGCGGTCAGCCGCGGGTGCGCCAGCCGTGGTCGACCGGGCCGATCCCGGCACCCAGCGCGAAGCCGGCCGCGATCGCCCCGGTGACGTAGGCCTTGGCGGCCCCGACGGCCTCCGGCACCTCGCTGCCCTTGGCGAGCTCGGCGGCGATCGCGCTGGCCAGGGTGCAGCCCGTGCCGTGGGTGTGCCGGTTGTCGTAGCGCGCGGCCCGGTACCAGTGGCGTTCCCCGTCGGCGCCGGCCAGCAGGTCGACGGCCTCGCCGGCCAGGTGGCCGCCCTTGACGAGGGCCCAGCGCGGGCCGAGCGCGAGCACCGCCTCGGCCGCGGCCGGCAGGTCCTTCTCGTCCTCGACGACGACCCCGGTGAGCTGCGCCACCTCGTGCAGGTTGGGGGTGGCGACCGTCGCGACCGGCAGCAGCAGCTCGCGGACGGTGGCGACCGCCTCGGCGGCGAGCAGCGCGTCCCCGTGCTTGGACACCCCGACCGGGTCGACCACGACCGGCGCACCGACGTCGGCGAGCAGTTCGGAGACCGTCCCGACCAGCTCGACCGAGGCCAGCATGCCGGTCTTCACGGCCTGCACGCCGATGTCGTCGACCACGCTGCGGAACTGCGCGCGGACGGCCTCCGCGGGCAGCTCCCAGTAGCCCTGGACGCCGAGCGAGTTCTGCGCGGTCACGGCGGTGATCACGCTCATCCCGTGCACGCCGAGCGCGAGCATCGCCTTCAGGTCGGCCTGGATCCCGGCGCCGCCGCCGCTGTCCGATCCGGCCACCGTGAGCACACGGGGCGGGGCGGCGGGGCCGGCGGGCACGGGGGTCGGTTCAGTCGGAGCCATGCCCGACAACCTACCGGGGAGGCCTCAGAGCACGGCCTCCGACTCCAGCCAGCGGTACTCGGGGACGGTCTTGAGTTCCCGCACCCCGTCGGCGATCGGCAGCAGTTCGACCTCGCTGCCGCGCAGGGCCGTGAAGTGTCCGAAGGCGCCCTTGTGGACGGCCTCGACGGCGTGCCAGCCGAAGCGGGTGGCGAGGGCCCGGTCGCGGGCGGTCGGGCAGCCGCCGCGCTGGGTGTGGCCGAGGATCACCGGCCGGGCCTCGGTGCCGAGGATGTCCTCCAGCTCGCGGGCGAGCTTGTTGCCGATGCCCCCGAAGGTCTGGTGCCCGTACTGGTCGACGCCGCCGTGGTCGAAGCGCAGCGTGCCGGGCATCGGCCGGGCGCCCTCGGCGACGGCGATGATGGCGAACTTCTTGCCGCGCCGGAAGCGTTCCTCGACCATCCGCGCCACGGCCTCGATGTCGAACGGCTTCTCCGGGATCAGGATGCCGTGGGCGCCGCCGGCCATGCCCGCGGTGAGGGTGATCCAGCCGGTGTGCCGTCCCATCAGCTCCACCACCATCACCCGCTGGTGCGACTCGGCGGTGGTCTTCAGCCGGTCGATCGCCTCGGTGGCGACGTGCACGGCGGTGTCGAAGCCGAAGGTGACGTCGGTGGCGTCGATGTCGTTGTCGATGGTCTTGGGCACGCCGACCACGGGCAGCCCGGCGTCGCTGAACATCCGGGCGGCGGTCAGCGTGCCCTCGCCGCCGATGGTGATCAGGGCGTCGATGCCGAGGGCCCCGGCGAGTTCGCGGCTCTCCCGGACGGCCTGCTCGATGCGGTCCCGCCGCACCCGCGCGGAGCCGAGCACGGTGCCGCCGAGGGTGAGCAGGCCGGTCACGTCGTCGTGCGAGACGGTGCGGGCCCGGCCCTCGATCAGGCCGAGGAAGCCGTCCTCGATGCCGACGATCTCGTCGCCGTGCACGTCGGTGCCGCGGTGGACGATCGAGCGGATGACCGCGTTGAGGCCGGGGCAGTCGCCGCCGCTGGTGAGGACGCCGATACGCATGGTGGCCTGGTCTCCCTGGGGCGGGGCGGCCCCGAGTCGGTGGCGTCCGGGCCGGTCGGCACCGGGCGGCCGGGCCGGACGGGTCGGCCGCCCCGGCACCACCGGCAAGACTACGCGCTGCAACCGTGCCGGGAGCCCCACCGCGCCAGGCCCGGACTCACCCGTCCGGGGTCACTCGGCGGCGAAGTGGTCCCAGCCGCCGACCCGCTCCCAGGGCGCCCCGTCGACGGTGACCCGGCCGCCGCGGCCGGGCCGGGCGGTGCGGACGACCTCGCCGACCACCCGCCACCGGGCGGGCAGCTGAACGCTCTTGGGGAAGGTCGCCACGATGGCGTGGTCCTCGCCGCCGGAGAGCACCCACAGCAGCGGGTCCACGCCGACCGCCTGCCCGATGTCGGCCATCTGCGCGGGGACGTCGAAGTCGGCGGCACGCAGGTCGATGTCCACGCCGCTGGCCGCGGCGACGTGCCCGAGGTCGGCCACCAGGCCGTCGCTGACGTCGACCATCGAGGTGGCGCCCAGGTCGGCGGCGGCCGGGCCCGCGTGGTACGGCGGTTCGGGACGGCGGTGCGCCTCGACGAAGGCCCGCGGCGAGCGGAAGCCCCGCTGGAGGACCGTCAGTCCGGCCGCGGACCAGCCCAGCCAGCCGGTGACGGCGACCACGTCGCCCACCTGGGCGCCGGAGCGCAGCACCGGGCGGCGGCCCTGCAGGTCGCCGAGGGCGGTGATGGCGAGGGTCACGGCGTCGCCGCGCACCACGTCGCCGCCGACGACGGCGGCGCCGGCCACCTTGCACTCGTCGCGCAGCCCGTCCATCAGCTCGGTGGCCCAGGTCGCGGGCAGGTCGGCCGGGGCGACGAAGCCGAGCAGGATCGCGGTCGGCACGGCACCCATCGCGGCCACGTCGGCGAGGTTCTGCGCGGCGGACTTGCGGCCCACGTCGTAGGCGGTGGACCAGTCCCGGCGGAAGTGCCGGCCCTCGATCAGCACGTCGGTGGTGGCCACCACGCGGCCGTCGGGGGCCTTCACCACGGCCGCGTCGTCGCCGGGGCCGAGGTCGACGGCCGGTGTCGGCTCCAGCCGGGCGGTGAGCTCCCTGATGAGTCCGAACTCGCCGAGCTCGCCCACGGTCCCCTGCATCTGCCGTCCTCTCGAATCAACCGGCGCGGTCCTCGCGCGCCCCCGCGCGCAGCGTACGCCCTCGGGCCCTGCAGAAGTCTCCCCTCCCCGGGGAGGGGCGCGGTAGCGTGGTGATCGGACTGACGGCCAGCCCACCCCCCCAGCCGCCTGGAGGTCTCCCGTGGTACAGGCGTACATCCTGATCCAGACCGAAGTGGGCAAGGCCACCGCGGTCGCCGAGTCCATCGCGAAGATCGAAGGCGTCGTCCAGGCCGAGGACGTCACCGGCCCGTACGACGTGATCGTGCGCGCCGAGGCCGGGTCCATCGACGACCTGGGCCGGCTGGTGGTCGCCCAGGTGCAGCAGATCGAGGGCATCACGCGCACGCTGACCTGTCCGGTGGTGCGCCTGTAGGCGCGGATACCATCGGCGGGTGGCCTCCTCCCGTCCGCTCGCGTCGCTCCCCGCCCCCGTCCGCTGGCTCGCCCCGCCCGCGGCGCTGTTGGGCTGCACGCTGCTGCTCGTCGGCAACGGCGGCGGTGACGAGGTCGCACCGCCGGCGCCGTCGGCCGCGGTTGCGCGGTACTGCGAGGCGCTCGACCGGGCACTGCCGCAGTCCGTCCAGGGCCACGCCCGCAGGGACCCGACGCCCGCCTCGCCGTACACCGCCGCCTGGGCGAGCTCGCCGCGGACGGTGCTGCGCTGCGGCATCGAGCGGCCCGGTTACCTCGACGACGACCCGCTGAAGAACTCCCCCGAGATCAACGGGGTGCAGTGGGGCTTCTCCCGGGACGGCGACGGCGGGTACCGGTTCGTGACCACGCTGCGCAAGGCGTACGTGGAGGTGCTGGTGCCGAAGGGCGCCTACCCGAACTACGCCGACCCGATCCCGGCGATCTCCGACGCGGTGAGGACCGCGATCCCCGAGGGCCTCTGAGGGGTGACCCGAAGGGGCCCGGGAGGGCGGCACCGAGGGACGCGGGGAACCGCGCGATTCGGATGCGGGCCACCGTACGGCCCGGGCACGGCCCGTGCAGTCATGACACCCGCGTCCCTAAGCCGGTCCCCCGCTCACCGCAGGCCGGTGGAGCGGCGCAGGGCCGCCTGCAGCAGACGGTCGATCAGCTCCGGGTAGGGCATCCCGGTGGCCTCCCACATCTTCGGGTAGGCGGAGATCGGGGTGAAGCCGGGCATGGTGTTGATCTCGTTGACCATCCACCGGCCGTCGTTCAGCAGGAAGAAGTCGACCCGGGCGAGGCCCTCGCAGCCGAGCGCCTCGAAGGCGGCCACGGCCTGGCGGCGGATCTCGGCGGTCTCCTCGGCGGTGAGCTTCGCCGGGATCTCGACCTCGGAGGAGTCGATGTACTTGGCCTCGAAGTCGTAGAACTCGAAGTCGCCGCCGACCAGGACCTCGGCGGGCAGGCTGGCGCGCGGCCCGTCCTCGAACTCCAGGACGGCGCACTCGATCTCGCGGCCCTCGACGCCCCGCTCCACGATGATCTTGGGGTCGTGGCGGCGGGCCTCCTCGATCGCCGCGTCCAGGTCGGCGAGGTGCTTGACCTTGCTGATGCCCATGGACGAGCCGGCCCGGCAGGGCTTCACGAACAGCGGCAGGCCGAGTGCGGCGATCCGCTCGCGGGCCGCGGTGCGGCCCTCCTCGGTCTCCCAGTCGCGCGGGCGGACGACCGTCCAGTCGCCGACGCCGATGCCGTGCGAGTCGAGGATCCGCTTGGTGAACTCCTTGTCCATGCCCGCCGCACTGGCGAGCACGCCGGAGCCGACGTACGGCACCCCGGAGAGCTCCAGCATGCCCTGGACGGTGCCGTCCTCGCCCCAGGGGCCGTGCAGCAGCGGCAGGACGACGTCCACCTCGCCGAGCACCTTGGGGGTGCTGCCGGGCTCGCTGAGGACGACCTCGCGGTTGCCCGGCGCGATCGGCAGCGAGACCTGGCCCTCGGCGGACTCGGCGACCCGGTCGACGTCGGGCAGCCGGCCGTCGGTGATGGCCATCCGGGACGGCTCGTCACCGACCAGCGCCCAGCGGCCCTCGTGGGTGATGCCGATCGGCAGCACCTCGTACTTGCTCCGGTCGATCGCCTTGAGCACGCTGCCGGCCGTGACGACCGAGATCGCGTGCTCGGAGCTGCGGCCGCCGAAGACGATCGCAACCCGGGGCTTGCCGCCGGACTGGTTCGGGGAGGTCTGTTCGATGCTCATATCGGACGTGAGACTACCGTGCGAAACCCGCGGTTCCGGTCACCGTCGCTCCGGCTTCGCCGAGCGCGCCATCAGACCGGCGAGCACCTCCTGGGTGGGGCGCCCGTTGTGGACGACGTCCACCACGGCCTGCACGATCGGCATGTCGACGCCGTTGCGCCGGGCCAGGTCGAGCACCGACTCGCAGGACTTCACGCCCTCCGCGGTCTGCCGGGTGGCGGCGACGGTCTCCTCCAGGGTCATGCCCCGGCCGAGGTTCATGCCGAAGGTGTTGTTGCGCGACAGCGGCGAGGAGCAGGTGGCCACCAGGTCGCCCATGCCGGCGAGGCCGGCGAAGGTGTGCGCGTCGGCACCGAGCGCGAGGCCGAGCCGGGTGGTCTCGGCCAGGCCGCGGGTGATCAGGGTGGCCTTGGTGTTGTCGCCGAGCCCCATGCCGGCCGCCATGCCGACGGCCAGGCCGATGACGTTCTTCACCGCGCCGCCGAGCTCGCAGCCGACCACGTCGGTGTTGGTGTAGGGCCGGAAGTACGGGGTGTGGCAGGCCTTCTGGAAGCGCTGGGCGACGGCCTCGTCGGTGCAGGCGACCACACTGGCGGCCGGCTGCCGGCGGGCGATCTCCATCGCCAGGTTGGGGCCGGAGACCACCGCGACGCGCTCCGGGCCGACCCCGGCGACCTCCTGGATCACCTCGCTCATCCGCTCCGCGGTGCCGAGTTCGATGCCCTTCATCAGGCTGACCAGGACGGTCTGCGGCTCGATCAGCGGCGCCCAGGCGGCCAGGTTGGCGCGCAGCGTCTGCGAGGGCACGGCGAGCACCGCGAAGTCGGCGCCGGCCAGCGCCTCGGCGGCGTCGGTGGTGGCCCGCACGCGGGCGGGCAGTTCGATGCCCGGCAGGTAGTCCGGGTTCTCGTGGGTGCGGTCGATCGCCTCGACGAGCTCCTTGCGGCGCCCCCAGAGCACGACCTCGCAGCCCGCGTCGGCGAGCACCATCGCGAAGGCGGTGCCCCAGGATCCGGTGCCGAAGACGGCGCAGCGGGTCACTCGGCACGCTCCTCGGCGTCGCCCTTGCGGGCCCGGTCGCGCTTGGCGGCCGCGGCGGCGGCGCGCTCGCGGGCGGCCTTGCGCATGTCGTAGCGCTCGGCGGGGGCCTCCTCGCCGCGGATGCCCTCCAGGACGGCGGTGATGGCCGCCATGATGTCCTCGGTGGCGTCCCGGAGCACCTGCGCGGTGAGCTCCTGGCCCTGGTACTTGCTCAGGTCGACCGGCGGTCCGGAGGCGACCTTCACGGTGTGCCGCGGGAAGAGGTGGTACTTGCCCTTACCGCCGCGGCCGTACGGCGGGATGATCTCGTGGGCGCCCCAGTGGGCGACCGGGATGACGGGCGCACCGGTCATCAGCGCGACGCGGGCGGCGCCGCTCTTGCCGGTCATCGGCCACAGGTCCGGGTCGCGGGTCAGCGTGCCCTCCGGGTAGAACTGCACGCACTGGCCGCCGTCGATGGCGTCGATGGCGGCCCGGAACGCCTCGGCGGCGTCGGTGGACTCGCGGAACACCGGGATCTGGCCGGTCTTGCGCAGCATGAAGCCGATGAACGGCACCGAGAACAGCTGGGACTTGCCGAGTATCCGCGGCGGGCGGCCGCTGTTGTACTGCCAGTGGGCGTAGAACACAGGGTCGATCACCGAATTGTGGTTGACGGCCGCGATGAAGCCGCCCTCCTTCGGCAGGTTCTCCCAGCCGCTCCATTCGGTCTTCGCCAGTGCATTGGTCACCGGCTTCACGAGGACGGCCGCGAAGCGGTACCAGATCCCGTAGTCGGCGTTGCCGAAACTGGCGTACGAGCGGCGGGCCACCCAGCTCCTCCTCATCCGGTGCGGCACGTGGGGTGCCGCGGTCCTCGATCGCCGTCCGGTGTGCCCGGTCGGGGCCCCGGCGCCGGCCCCCGTACGCCGTTCGCTGCCGCGTTTCGACGGGGTGTGACCTGCTGCTCTCCACCGGCCTGGGCGGCCGGGAGGGCCCGGGGCGCCGACCAGTCTCACCCGCGGGCGGACCGGCTGTCGAGCAGCCGCCCTGGGCAGGCCCCGGGCGAGTGACCAAACGCACGCGAATCGCGGCCGCCTGGCCCGGGGCCGGGAGCCGACGCCACAATGGCGCCGATGACCGAGGACACCGTACGCCCCGCTGGCCGTCCGCCGCTGCCACCGGCCCCGGCGCTGTGGTCGCTGGTGCTGCCGGTGAAGCCGCCGGCGGTGGCCAAGAGCCGGCTGGAGCCGTTCGCCGGGCCGCACCGGCCGCGGCTGGCGCTGGCCTTCGCCCTGGACACCGCGCGGGCGGCGCTGGCGTGTCCGGCGGTGGGCCGGGTGCTGGCGGTGACCCGGGACGGCGCGGCCGGGGAGCAACTCGCCCGCCTCGGTGCGCTGGTGGTGCCGGACGAACCCGGCGGCGGTCTCAACGCCGCCCTGGCGCACGGCGCCGCGCGCGCCGCGGTGCTCGCCCCGCACGCCCCGGTGGCGGCGCTCTCCGCCGATCTGCCGGCGCTGCGGCCGGGCGAACTCGCCCGCGTGCTGGCCGCGGTGCCGCCCGGCGGCCGGGCCTTCCTGGCGGACGCCCCGGGGCTGGGCACCACGCTGCTCGCCGCGCCGACCGGCGCCGAGCTGCGGCCGGCGTTCGGGGACGGCTCGCGGCTGCGGCACGCCCTCGGCGGTGCGTGCGAACTGGAGTTGGCCGGTGTCGCCTCCGTGCGGCGGGACGTGGACACCGGGGAGGACCTGCGCGAGGCGCTGGCCCTCGGCGTGGGACCGCTGACGGCCGCCGCGGCGGCCGCCCTGGTGTGACCGCTCGCTATGCTGTCGGCCATGCAGGCCACCGCGTTCACCTTCGACCCCGGCACCCGGGCGGGCTCCGTCCTGCTCGACGACGGCACGCCGGTGCCCTTCGACGCGGCGGCCTTCGACGCCGGGGGCCTGCGACTGCTGCGGCCCGGCCAGCGGGTGCGGATCCGCACCGAGGGCGAGGGCGCGGAGCGCCGGGTGGTCTTCGTGACCCTGCAGAGCTTCCCCGACCCGGGCGCCGAGGGCTGATCCCCGGTCGGGCCGGCCCGGCCCGACGGTGCTGTGCGTGCTGTGCTGTGAGCCGCCGCGGAGCCACCGACGCCACACGAAGGAGCTGCGTCGGCCCGCCTCCGGGAGTCCCGGACCTGCGGGCCGCCGCAGCTCTCGCCGTGGTCTGACCGGCCGACGCCCGAAGGGCCGACAGAGCCTACTTGGCGGCGGTCTTGCGCGCGGTGGTCTTGCGCGTCGTGGTCTTCTTCGCCGGGGCGGTCTTCTTGGCCGTCGCGGTGGTCTTCTTGGCGGCGGCGGTGGTGGTCTTCTTCGCCGCCGCGGTGGTCTTGGCGGGAGCCGCCTTCTTGGCCGTCGTGGTGGTCTTCTTCGCCGCCGCGGTGGTCTTGGCGGGAGCCGCCTTCTTGGCCGTCGCGGTGGTCTTCTTCGCCGCCGCGGTGGTGCGCGTGGTGGTGGTGGTCTTCTTCGCGGCCGTCTTCTTGGTGGCGGCGGCCGCGGTGCCCGTGGCGGCCGCGACGCGCTTGGTGGCGGCGCGCTTGGCGGCGGCCGTGGTGGTGGCGCTCTTGCCCGGGGTGAGCGAGCCCTTGGGGGCCTTCTTGACCGAGGGGCCTTCCTTCGGCAGCTTCTTGGAGCCGCTGACGAGGTCCTTGAAGCCCTGGCCGGGACGGAAGCGCGGGACGGAGGTCTTCTTGACCTTGACGCGCTCGCCGGTCTGCGGGTTGCGGGCGAAGCGCGCGGAGCGCTCCACCTTCTCGAAGGTGCCGAAGCCGGTGACCGAGACCCGGTCACCGGCCACGACGGCACGCACCATGGTGTCGAGCACTGCGTCGACGGCCTCTGCGGCAGCCTTGCGACCGCCCAGCTGCTCGGCCACCGCTTCGACAAGCTGAGCCTTGTTCACGTCTTCCCCTTCGGAAACGGGCGCCGGATGAATCCATCCGTTCATTTCGCACGTTAGGTATGTATCTGCGGACTTTCAATTACCAAACGCGTGAATCACCCTAGTGTCGCAATGGATTTGCGCGTTCGCGACCTCAGCCGAGCGGCGGGCGCCCCGCGTCGAGGTCCTGCACAAAGCGACTCAACCGCCGGGCCGCCCCCGGGAGATCGCGCTTGGCGGTCTCCGTGACGATCAGCAGTTGACGGGTGAGAGCGGTCTTTGCTTCCGCTGACACGTTCAGCGCAGATACGCGAGCGTGGGCTTGCTTCAACCGCTCGGCCACAAGCGCGTAGAGCGCTTCGGCTTCCGGGTCGTCCGGTTCCTCAGCAGGTGAGGTCTGGTCGTCCGTCCGGCCGTCAATTCGACCGCCGGCTGCACCGCCGTTCACCTCCGGGTGCGCGGGATCGCCACCCGCGTACGGAGGTTCGTCGTGCCGGTGCATGCAACGATTGTGCCATCTGTTGTGATGTGCCCTGTGCAAGGGGGCTCTTGGGCAAATGCCCGCTGCTGTTCCGAGTGGGCGTCAGACCCGAACTCGGACTCGAACTCCGGCCGCTCCGAAGGGTCGCGGCGGAGCGGCGGGACGCCCGAACGGCGGATGGCCCGCCCCCCCGAGGGGAGGCGGGCCATCCGGCGTACGCGGGGAACTGCCGCCGGTCAGGCGACCGGCAGGGTGCGCGGCTTGTACGAGGGGCGGGTCGCCTCGAAAGCGGCGATGTCGGCCTCGTTCTGCAGCGTGATGCTGATGTCGTCCAGGCCGTTCAGCAGCCGCCAGCGGACGTTGTCGTCGAGCTCGAAGGAGGCCGTCACGCCCTCGGCGCGGACCTCGCGGGCCTCCAGGTCGACGGTGATCTCGGCGGTCGGGTCGGCCTCGACCAGCTCCCACAGCCGCTCGACGGTCTCCTGCGGCAGGACGACGGTCAGCAGGCCGTTCTTCAGCGAGTTGCCGCGGAAGATGTCGGCGAAGCGCGAGGAGATCACGGCCTCGAAGCCGTAGTTCTGCAGCGCCCAGACGGCGTGCTCGCGGGACGAGCCGGTGCCGAACTCGGGGCCGGCGACCAGGACGCTGGCGCCCTGCCGCTCGGGGCGGTTGAGGACGAAGTCCTCGTCCTTGCGCCAGGCCTCGAACAGGCCGTCCTCGAAGCCGGAGCGGGTGACCTTCTTCAGCCAGTGCGCCGGGATGATCTGGTCGGTGTCCACGTTGCTGCGGCGCAGCGGGACGGCCCGGCCGGTGTGGGTGGTGAACTTCTCCATGGCTCAGGCCTCCACGGCGACGCGGTCGGACAGGTCTGCGGGCGAGGCCAGGTGACCCAGCACGGCGGTCGCGGCGGCGACCTGCGGGGAGACCAGGTGGGTGCGGCCGCCCTTGCCCTGGCGGCCCTCGAAGTTGCGGTTCGAGGTCGAGGCGCAGCGCTCGCCCGGGGCCAGCTGGTCCGGGTTCATGCCGAGGCACATCGAGCAGCCCGCGTGGCGCCACTCGGCACCGGCCGCGGTGAAGACCTTGTCCAGGCCCTCCTCGACGGCCTGCAGGGCGACCCGGACGGAGCCGGGGACGACCAGCATCCGCACGCCGTCGGCGATCTGCCGGCCGTCCAGGATGTCGGCGGCGGCGCGCAGGTCCTCGATCCGGCCGTTGGTGCAGGAGCCGACGAAGACGGCGTCGACGGAGACCTCGCGCAGCGGGGTGCCGGCCTCCAGGCCCATGTACTTCAGGGCGTTCTCGGCGGCGGTCCGCTCCTGCGGGTCCTCGAAGTCCTCGGGGTTCGGGACGTTGGCGCCGAGCGGCGCGCCCTGGCCCGGGTTGGTGCCCCAGGTGACGAACGGGGTCAGCGAGTTGGCGTCGATGAACACCTCGGCGTCGAAGACGGCGTCCTCGTCGGTGGCCAGCGTGCGCCAGTACGCGACGGCGGCGTCCCAGTCCTCGCCCTCGGGGGCGTGCGGGCGGCCCTTGAGGTAGTCGAAGGTGGTGTCGTCCGGGGCGATCATGCCGGCCCGGGCGCCCGCCTCGATGGACATGTTGCAGATGGTCATCCGGGCCTCCATGGAGAGGCTGCGGATGGCGGAGCCCCGGTACTCCAGGACGTAGCCCTGGCCGCCGCCGGTGCCGATCTTGGCGATGATGGCGAGGATCAGGTCCTTGGCGGTGACGCCCTCGGGCAGTTCGCCCTCGACGGTGATGGCCATGGTCTTGAACGGGGCCAGCGGCAGGGTCTGGGTGGCCAGCACGTGCTCGACCTGGCTGGTGCCGATGCCGAACGCCAGCGCGCCGAAGGCGCCGTGGGTGGAGGTGTGGGAGTCGCCGCAGACCACCGTGGTGCCCGGCTGGGTCAGCCCGAGCTGCGGGCCGACGACGTGCACGACGCCCTGCTCGACGTCGCCCAGCGAGTGGATGCGCACGCCGAACTCGGCGGCGTTCCTGCGCAGCGTCTCCAGCTGGACCCTGGAGACCGGGTCGGCGATCGGCTTGTCGATGTCGAGGGTCGGGGTGTTGTGGTCCTCGGTGGCGATCGTCAGATCGGTGCGGCGGACCTTGCGGCCGGCCAGCCGGAGGCCGTCGAAGGCCTGGGGGCTGGTGACCTCGTGCAGCAGGTGCAGGTCGATGAAGAGGAGGTCGGGCTCGCCCTCGGCGCGCCGGACGACGTGGTCGTCCCAGACCTTCTCTGCGAGTGTCCGTCCCATCGCTTTCCCTCCAGCCGGCCGCATTGCCGGCCTTCTCGTGTCGTCGGGGTCTCTTCCGGTGCTGCCCTGGTGAGGCTCGCTGCGGAGTCGCGACCTGCACGCCGGATCGTCTGTCCAGGATGTGGACGCTTTGGTGAGGGTCCATCCTGGGTGTCTCCCGGGCTGCTGCATCAAGAGTGGCGCTTTTCTCGGAAGATTGAACTTGCGTCTCGCCCACTGAGACTGCAGTATCGAGACATGGACAACACTAGCGGCGTCGGCGTTCTCGACAAGGCCGCTCTGGTGCTGAGCGCACTGGAGTCTGGCCCCGCCACGTTGGCGGGGCTGGTCGCCGCCACCGGTCTGGCGCGGCCAACGGCCCACCGACTCGCCGTCGCACTCGAACACCACCGCCTGGTCACCAGGGACATGCAGGGCCGGTTCATCCTCGGCCCCAGACTCGCCGAGCTCTCCGCCGCGGCGGGCGAGGACCGCCTGCTCGCCACCGCCGGTCCGGTGCTCACGCACCTGCGGGACGTCACCGGCGAGAGCGCCCAGCTCTACCGCCGCCAGGGCGAGATGCGCATCTGCGTCGCCGCCGCCGAGCGGCTCTCGGGTCTGCGGGACACCGTCCCGGTCGGCTCCACCCTGCCGATGAAGGCCGGCTCCGCCGCCCAGGTCCTGCTCGCCTGGGAGGAGCCCGAGCGCCTCCACCGCGGCCTGCAGGGCGCGCGCTTCACGGCGACCGCCCTCAGCGGCGTCCGCCGCCGTGGCTGGGCCCAGTCGATCGGCGAGCGCGAGCCCGGCGTGGCGTCCGTCTCCGCGCCCGTCCGCGGCCCCTCCAACCGCGTGGTGGCCGCCGTCTCGGTGTCCGGCCCGATCGAGCGCCTCACCCGCCACCCCGGCCGGCTGCACGCCCAGGCCATCATCGAGGCCGCCAACCGCCTCACCGAGGCGCTGCGCCGCGGCTGACGCCCGCACCGGGAACGACGGAAGGGCCCGCCCCGAACACGGGGGCGGGCCCTTCGGCGCGCACGGGAATTCCGGGGACGGCCCGGGCCGCGGGAGGGTCCGGTAAGCAGAACCGTCCGACGAACAGGACGGTCCGGAAAACAAAAAAGCCCCGGTCACCCGGAGCTTGTTGGCTGGGGTACCAGGACTCGAACCTAGACTAAATGAACCAGAATCACTCGTGCTGCCAATTACACCATACCCCAAAAGTACCCCCGACCGGATTCGAACCGGCGCTACCGCCTTGAGAGGGCGGCGTGCTAGGCCGCTACACAACGGGGGCCCGCACCACCGAGGTGGTGCTGAGTACCCCCGACCGGATTCGAACCGGCGCTACCGCCTTGAGAGGGCGGCGTGCTAGGCCGCTACACAACGGGGGCATACTCATTCACTCTGCAATTTTCGAGAAACTGCGTACCCCCGACCGGATTCGAACCGGCGCTACCGCCTTGAGAGGGCGGCGTGCTAGGCCGCTACACAACGGGGGCTTGCACTACTGCTGTACTGCGCTGGGGTACCAGGACTCGAACCTAGACTAACTGAACCAGAATCAGTCGTGCTGCCAATTACACCATACCCCACCAGAGTTCAACCCCTGCGGGGTCTTCGCTCGGTGTCTCGCGCCTCCCTGCCCGGGCGGCGCAGAAAGAACATTACCCGACGCCAGGCCCCGCTCCAAAATCGATAACCGCAGGCAGGGCGCCGGACGCCTGCGGCCCTGGTCAGCGCACCCGGGCCGCAGGCGTGGCGGGCGGCCTCAGGAGGCCGCTGCGGGCTCCAGGGCGGCCGTCAGCCGGCGCAGCGTCTCGGCCCGGCCCAGCAGCTCCATCGACTCGAACAGCGGCGGGGAGACCCGGCGCCCGGTCACCGCGACCCGCAGCGGGGTGAAGGCGAACTTGGGCTTGATCCCGAGGCCGTCCACCAGGGCCTCGCGCAGTGCGGCCTGGATCGCGTCCGGGGTGAAGTCGGCCAGCTCCTCCAGCGCCTTCACCGAGGCCTCCAGCACCGGCCGGGCGTCCGCGCCGAGCGCCTTGGCGGCGTCGTCCGGGTCGACGGCGAAGTCCGCCGGGTCGACGAACAGGAAGCCGGCCATCGGGACGATCTCGCCGAGCACGACCATCCGCTCCTGGGTGAGCGGGGCGATCCGGGCCAGCAGGTCGAGCTGGTGCGCGGCGGGCTCGGCCGGCAGCAGGCCGGCGGCCTGCAGGTACGGCACCAGCCGGCGGACGAACTCCGCCGGGTCGAGCGCGCGCAGGTGCTCGGCGTTGATCGCCTCGCACTTCTTGAGGTCGAAGCGGGCCGGGTTGGCGTTGACCTTGGCGATGTCGAAGGCCGCGACCATCTCCGCCATGGAGAAGCGGTCCCGGTCCTCGGCGAGCGACCAGCCCAGCAGGGCCAGGTAGTTGAGCAGGCCCTCGGGCAGGAAGCCGCGCTCGCGGTAGAGGTTGAGCGAGGCCTGCGGGTCGCGCTTGGAGAGCTTCTTGTTGCCCTCGCCCATCACGTACGGCAGGTGGCCGAAGCGCGGCGTGGCGCCGCCGCCCACGCCGATGTCGGCGAGGGCCGCGTACAGCGCGATCTGACGGGGGGTGGAGGAGAGCAGGTCCTCGCCGCGCAGCACGTGGGTGATGCCCATCAGCGCGTCGTCGACCGGGTTCACCAGGGTGTACAGCGGGGCGCCGTTGGCCCGGACGATGCCGTAGTCCGGCACGTCCTTGGGGTCGAAGGCGACCGGGCCGCGGACGAGGTCGTCGAAGGCGAGCGTGGTGTCGGGCATCCGGAAGCGCAGGATCGGGCTGCGGCCCTCCAGCCGGTACACGGCGACCCGGTCCTCGCTCAGCTCGCGGCAGTGGCCGTCGTAGCCGGACGGCCGGCCGGCGGCGCGGGCGGCCTCGCGGCGGGCGTCGAGCTCCTCCGTGGAGCAGTAGCAGTGGTAGGCGTGCCCGGCCTCGTGCAGCCGGCGGGCGACGTCGGCGTAGACGTCCATCCGCTGGGACTGCCGGTAGGGCGCGTGCGGGCCGCCGACCTCGGGGCCCTCGTCCCAGTCGAAGCCGAGCCAGCGCATCGCGTCGAGCAGCTGGCCGTACGACTCCTCGGAGTCGCGGGCCGCGTCGGTGTCCTCGATGCGGAAGACCAGCGTGCCGCCGTGGTGGCGGGCGAAGGCCCAGTTGAACAGGGCGGTGCGGACCAGCCCGACGTGCGGGTTGCCGGTCGGGGACGGGCAGAAGCGGACCCGGACGTCCGGGCCCGCGGGGGTGTCAGCCACGCTTGATCACCTTGTTGGTGAGGGTGCCGATGCCTTCGACGGAGACGGCGACCTCGTCGCCGATGCTGAGGGGGCCGACGCCCGCGGGGGTGCCGGTCAGGACGACATCGCCCGGCAGGAGCGTCATCGCCTCGGAGATGTGCGCGATCAGTTCGGGGATCGAACGCACCATCAGCGAGGTGCGGCCGGTCTGCCGCAGCTCGCCGTTGACGGTGCAGGTGATCGCCAGGTCGGACGGGTCCAGCTCGGTCTCGATCCACGGGCCGAGCGGGCAGGAGGTGTCGAAGCCCTTGGCCCGGGCCCACTGGCCCTCGCGCTGCTGGACGTCGCGCGCGGTGACGTCGTTGGCGCAGGTGTAGCCGAGGATCACCTCGGGGACGCGCTCCAGCGGCACCTCGCGGCACATCCGGCCGATCACCACGGCGAGCTCCGCCTCGTGCTGCACGTCCGAGGAGAACGGCGGGTAGGCGATGGACTCGGTGGGGCCGACGACCGCGGTGGACGGCTTGAAGAAGGTCAGCGGGACGTCCGGGACCTCGTTGCCGAGCTCGGCGGCGTGCGCCGCGTAGTTGCGGCCGACCGCGACGATCTTGTTCGGCAGCATCGGCGCCAGCAGCCGGACGTCCTGCATCCGGAAGCTCTCGCCGGACAGCTGCGGCGGCCCGAACGGGTGGCCGGCCAGCGCGTGGACGACCAGGGAATCGGGTCGGGCCGCATCCCCCTCGACGACGCCGAAGGAGACGCTGCCGGCGGCAGGGCTCCCTTCCCGGACGGAAAACCTGGCGATGCGCACCCTGCAGCCTCTCGGTCGGTGACCTGCTCGATCGTTCCCAGGCTATCGCGCGGGGTGCCGCCGGCCCGGGCGCGCACGGCCGCCGGGGCGCCCGGGAAGCGCGGAGGGGCGCCGACCGCAACGGTCGGCGCCCCTCCGTCGGGCGGGTGCGCTCAGTCCAGGGGGAGGCGCGGCGCGGGCGCCACCATCAGCTGGGTGCGGCGCGGGTTGGCGGTGCTGTCGGGCAGCTCGGCGGCGTACTCGCGCGGCTGCTGCGAGGCCACCGCACCGGGCAGCTGGGCGAAGTCCTCGACCGAGGCCAGGGTGGTCCGACGCGGGTTGGCGGTGGGCCGGACGGTGAGCGTGGACTTCGCGGCCTTGGTCGGCTGGGACATGGGCGGGGCACCTTGGTTTCGCGAGGGGGACTTTTGGACGGGCGCGGACCTGGGAAGGCTCTCCGCGGCCCCGCCAAGGGTAAGGATCTCCTGTCACACGAGCCGTGACCAAAGCTACACATTAATCTGTGACTTTGGTCACAATTGCGTGATCCACTTCGGCTTTCGGGGCATTCGGGGCGGTTCGAGAATTCCGACATACCGCCCATTTCGGACATTGGTTGCACATGCCCGGGCTCCGCCCAGTCGGCCGAAGGGTGCTGCGTGTCCGAAAAGAGCCGTATTACCGGCGCGTAACCGCACAGACCGTGAGAGCCTGCGCGCGGTCGGTAGCTCAGGACACCGAGTCATAACGGCCCTTGTTGGACTTCTCGCGCTGTGCTGGAATGCCACGGAAAAACTCGACACCGTCCCCCTCCGCGCCAGCGGGGAGGGGCGCCCGGTCCAGAGGTTGCGACGCCAGTGCAGGGACGTTTCAAGAGGGGCAGCGGCGCCGCGGGTGACCCGGAGTCGCGCGAGCCGGTGACCGGCCCCCACCAGGCAGCGCCGACAGCAGGCCAGGCCGGCGGCAGCGCCGAGCCCGCCGACGACACGGTCACGGACGGCCACGACGCGGCCGACGGCAAGTCGGGCCGTTCGCGGCTCCGCAGCACGCTCAACTACCGCCGGGCGACCGGCCTCAACAGGTTCGCGCTGCGCAACTGGCGCATCCGCACGCGCCTGATCGCGCTGCTGCTGCTCCCCGTGATGGTGGCGCTCGTCCTCGGCGGTCTGCGCGTGCAGACCTCGATGGAGAACTCCCGCCAGCTGGCGCAGATGACCGACCTCGCGGACCTCGCCCGCCGGGCGACCGCGCTGGCCGACGCCCTGGAGACCGAGCGCGACATCAGCGCCGGCCCGCTCACCGCCAAGCCGGGCGAGCGCCAGGACCCGGACGTCATGGACGCCCAGAAGAACACCGACCAGCTGAGCAAGGCCTTCGCCACCAGCGCCGACAAGTTCGACGAGCTCGACCTCGCCGGTGGAAAGGCGCTGCTGCTGCAGGTCCGCAAGGACCTCAACCAGCTGTCGGAGGCACGCGGTTCCGCGTACACCAACATCGACAACATTCAGGCCACCGTCCTGAACTACGACGTGATCATCAAGGGTCTCATCGGCATCACCGAGGAGATCGCGATCGCGTCGAACTCGACCGAGCTGATCAAGATCACCCGGGCGCTCAGCCAGTTCGCGCTGTCCAAGGAGAACGCGTCCATGCAGCGCGCGCTGATCTCCGCCGCGCTGGCCCGCCCCGGGAAGGCCGACCTCTCCCCCTCGGACGAGACCTTCGGCATCCGGCTCCAGGTCTCCGAGGAGTCCGCGCTCGCCAACTTCACCGCCATCTACGGTGACGAAGAGGCCCGCAAGAAGCGCTCCAGCCTGAGCTTCAACCAGACCATCGCGGACACCGACCGGTACACCCAGCAGGTGCTGAACACCAACGGCATCCGGCAGACCGACCCGCGCACCTACACGGACTGGTACGACGCCGCCAGCGTCAAGATCAACGCCGAGCAGCGCATCGAGACCCAGCTGCTCGAGGACCTCGACGGCAAGGCCCAGAAGCTGCAGTCGGACGCCGACACCGAGGCGCTGGTCAACGCCGCGCTGATCGCCGTCGTCCTCATCGTCGCCATCGCCGGTGCGGCCATCGTGGCCCGCTCGATGGTGCGCTCGCTGACCCGTCTGCAGGCCGCGGCCGAGGACGTCGCCGAGCGCCGCCTGCCCGAGCTGGTCAAGACCCTCTCCGAGAGCGACCCGCACGACGTCGACGTCACCGTCGAGCCCGTCGGCGTCGACTCCGCGGACGAGATCGGCCACGTGGCCTCCGCGTTCGACATGGTGCACCGCGAGGCCGTCCGCCTCGCCGCCGAGCAGGCCCTCCTGCGAGGCAACATCAACGCGATGTTCACCAACCTCTCGCGCCGCAGCCAGGGCCTCATCCAGCGCCAGCTGTCGCTCATCTCCGAGCTGGAGAGCCGCGAGGCCGACCCGGACCAGCTGGCCAGCCTCTTCAAGCTGGACCACCTCGCGACCCGCATGCGCCGCAACGGCGAGAACCTGCTCGTCCTCGCGGGTGAGGACCCGGGCCGCCGCTGGACCCGCCCCGTCCCGCTGGTCGACGTGCTCCGCGCCGCCGCCTCCGAGGTGGAGCAGTACGAGCGCATCGAACTCGCCGCGGTGCCGTCGACCGAGGTCGCCGGCCGCGTCGTCAACGACCTCGTCCACCTCCTCGCCGAGCTGCTGGAGAACGCGACCTCGTTCTCCAGCCCGCAGACCCGCGTCCGGGTCACCGGCCACGCGCTGCCCGACGGCCGCGTGCTGGTCGAGATCCACGACACCGGCATCGGCCTCAGCCCGGACGACCTCGCGGACATCAACGAGCGCCTCGCGAGCCCGCCCACCGTCGACGTCTCCGTCTCCCGCCGCATGGGCCTCTTCGTGGTCGGCCGCCTGTCCCTGCGACACGGCATCCGCATCCAGCTGCGCCCCAGCGACTCCGGCGGCACCACCGCACTCGTCATGCTGCCGGTCGACGTCACCAACGCCGCCGGCCGTCCCGGTCAGCGTCCCGCCGGCGGTGCCGCCGCCGGCAAGGGCCGCGGCCTCGCCCCGACCCCGCGCCAGCAGGGCCGCGGCACCGCGGCGGAGGCCCTCTCGGGCCGCGCCGCCGCCGCGCTCGGCCAGGCCCCGGCCGGTGCGCCGGGCCGTCCGCAGCTCGGCCAGGGCGGCCCGGGCGGTGCCCCGCAGCAGCCCCAGCAGCCGCAGCAGCCCCAGGGCGGCCGTCCCGCCGGCGGTCTGCCGACCCGCGAGGTCGGCCAGGCGCTGCGCGAGAACCACACGCCGAACCAGCAGGGCCAGCAGGGCCAGCAGGGCCAGAACAACCAGCAGGGCCAGCAGGGCCTGCAGGGCCAGCCGCGGCGGGTCCCGGGCGCGTCCGGTGCCCCCGGCGCGCAGGGCGGCCCGAGCGGCCCCGGCCCGCAGGGCGGCCTGCCGCGCCGCGGCCCGGAGCAGGGCCCCGGCGGCCGTGCCCCGATGCCCGAGCGTCCGCGTCCGGAGGCCGGCCCGCAGGGCGGCCGTCCGGCGGGCCCCGGCCAGCAGCGCCCGCAGGCGCCGCAGCAGCCGGGCCCGGCGGAGAACCCGGTCGAGTCCACCGTGCAGTTCGGCCGGCCGCGCTTCGAGGCCAGCGACATCGACCCGCGCGACCCGCTGGGCCTCGGCCTGGTGGAGCCGGTGCTGCCGGACCCGTCCGTGCAGCCGGGCGGCGGCCAGCCGTTCGAGCAGCAGGCCCCGCAGCAGCCCCTGCCGCAGCAGGCCCAGCCGATGGCCCTGCCGACCGGCCCCGGCCCGGAGGACACCCAGCAGTGGTTCCGTCCGGAGGACGGCGGCCAGCAGCAGGCCCGGCCGCGCCCGCAGCAGCAGCAGTACCAGCCGCAGCGCCCCGGCACCTCGGCGGGCGTCCCGCCGCAGCAGCAGGCCCCGCAGGGTCCGCCGCGCCAGCAGCAGCGCCCGCAGGCGCCGCAGCAGCCGGCCGGTCCGCAGGGCGGTCCGCAGCGTCCGGGTCCGCAGGGCGGTCCGCAGCGCCCCGGTCCGCAGGGCCCCGGTCCGCAGGGCGGTGACCCGGGCCGCCGCGACGCCGCCGAGGCCCCGTGGCGTCCGTCGGCCAACGACGAGCGCTGGCGCCGTGCCGAGCAGGTGCGCGAGCCCTCGACGAGCGGCCTGACCACCTCGGGCCTGCCGCGCCGCACCCCGCAGGCCAACCTGGTCTCCGGCACCGCCGAGTCGGCGCCGCTGACCGGACCGCAGGTCTCCCGTAGCCCGGAGGAGGTCCGCGGCCGCCTGACCAACCTGCGCCGCGGCATCCAGCAGGGCCGCCAGGCCGGCCAGGGACAGGGTCCGGCCCAGGGCCAGGGCCAGAACAACTTCGGCCGCCAGCAGCAGGGCTTCGACGGCTTCGGCCAGAACCACCAGGAGCGTTGAGTTGAGTCAGATGAGCCAGGCCGCACAGAACCTGAACTGGCTGATCACCAATTTCGTGGACAACACCCCCGGGGTGTCGC
>NZ_JOAI01000051.1 GCF_000717715.1 Streptomyces sp. NRRL B-24484
CCCCTCGCCCGCCCCCCGCCCGGCCCGCCACCGGGCCCGGCCCGTTCTGGTGATTCCAGCCACAGCCCGGCACGGAGACGGGGGCAAAGTGCCGCCCGCCCCTTACCCTCGACAACGCGAAGGGGCACCGCTACCGAGAGGTAGTGCCCCGCCGGCGTGGACCATGACCCATCGGGGCGGAGGGGCTCGGCATGAAACTGACCGTGGTGGGGTGCTCGGGGAGCTTCCCGTCCGCCGACTCGCCCTGCTCCAGCTACCTCGTCGAGGCCGACGGCTACCGCCTGGTCATCGACCTCGGCAACGGCGCCCTCGGCGCCCTGCAGAAGTACACCGGCCTCTACGACGTCGACGCCGTCCTGCTCAGCCACCTGCACGCCGACCACTGCATCGACCTCTGCGCCTACTGGGTCGCCCGCAACTACCGGGTCGAGGGCTGCCCCGAGCCCCTCCCCGTCCACGGACCCCACGGCACCGCCGACCGCCTCGCCCGGGCCTACGACATGCCGGAGGAACCCGGCATGAAGGAGGTCTTCGACTTCCTCCCGCTCGGCAACCGCACCTTCGACCTCGGCCCGCTGCGCATCACCAGCGCCCGGGTCAACCACCTCGACACCGAGGCCTACGGCTTCCGTATCGAGCACGGCGGCGCCTCCCTCGCCTACTCCGGCGACACCGGCGAGTGCGCCGACCTCGTCGACCTCGCCCGCGGCACGGACCTCTTCCTCTGCGAGGCCGCCTACACCGACGGCAAGGAGACCTACGAGGCGATCCACCTCAACGGACGCGAGGCCGGCGAACACGCCGCGGCCGCCGGCGTCGGCCGCCTCGTGCTCACCCACATCCCGCCGTGGACCGACGCCGAGCAGAACCGCCGCGACGCCGCCGCCGCCTTCCCCGGCCCCGTCGAGATCGCCCGCCCCGGCGCCGTCTACGACCTGACCTGACGGGCCGCTCCTCCCGGCCCGCTCACACCCGGGTCAGCCAGTGCCCGTACCGCGGCTCCTCGCCCGACACCGCCGCCCGGTACAGCTCCGCGAGCCGCTCCGTCACCCCGCCCGGCGCCGCCGGCAGCCCGCGGTCGTCCAGCGACGCCACCGGCACGACCCCCGCCGCCGTCCCGCACACGAACACCTCGTCCGCGGCGTACAGGTCCGACCGCAGCAACCGCTCAACCCGCACCTCGATCCCCAGGTCCCGGGCCAGCACCAGCACCGTGTCCTGCGTGATCCCCTCCAGCGCACCCGCCGCCACCGGCGGCGTCCGCAGCACCCCGTCCCGCACCACGAACACGTTCTCCGCACTGCACTCGCTCACCGAGCCGTCCGCCGCCAGCAGCAGCGCCTCGTCGTACCCCGCGTCCGTCGCCTCCCGCCGCGCCAGCACCGAATTCAGGTACGGCCCGGTCGCCTTCGCCGCCGGCGGCACGCTGTTCGGATCCGTCCGCCGCCAACTGCTCGTCTTCAACCGCAGCCCGCCCGACGGCCGCTGCTCCGGCCACTCCCACGCGGCGATCGCCGTCCTGGTCCGCACCCCCCGCATGTCCAACCCCATCGAACCGTCCCCCAGGAACGCGAAGTGCCGCACGTAGCAGGCGCCCTGACCGTTCGCCCGCAGCAGGTCCACCGTGCCCGCCGCCAACTCGTCCACCCCGTAAGGCAACGGCATCCGCAGCATGTGCGCACTGCGCACCAGCCGGCGCAGATGGTCCTCCAGCCGGAACACCGCCGGACCGCCCGCCGTCCCGAACACCCGGGTGCCCTCCAACACCCCCGTCCCGTAGTGCAGACCGTGCGTCAGCACGTGCACCTGCGCCTCCTGCCACGGCACCAGCGCACCGTCGAACCAGATCCTCGAAGCCGCGTCCGTCGTCATGCCGCCATCCTGACCGCGGCACCGCCCCGCACCACCCGCCCCGCGGGCGGCAGAACCGGCCATGGCCGGGACCGGAGCCGCCGTCCCGGATGGTGGAATCCACCGTTCGCCCACCGACCGGATGGCTATCGTCCCCGCCGTGGAGCACAGCACCGCCCTCTACCGCCGCCTGCGCACCGACCCGAGCCGCCCGCTGCCCGAACTGCGCAGCGAACTCGGCTGGGACGAAGCCGAGTTCGACACCGCACTCGGTGAACTCCGGCAGCTCGGACTGCTCCGGCCCACCCCCGCCACCGGCAGCGGACTCACCGCCGTCTCCGTCGCCACCGCCGTCCGCCACCTCCTCGCCGACGCCGACGGACACCTCGCCGACCTCTTCACCGCCGTCCGCCGCACCCGCGACACCGTCGAACACCTCCACACCCGCTACCTGCCGGCCCAGACCGACACCGACGACGGCGGCACCCGCCACCTCGTCCACGGCGCCGACCGCATCGCCGCCCTCCTGGAGGACGCCGCCCACAGCGCCCGCACCGAAGTCCTCTCGCTCCGCCCCGGCCAGGACCACTCCCGTACCGCCCTCGACGGCAAACTCGCCCGCGAACGCATCGCCCTCGCCCACGGCGTCCGGCTGCGCACCGTCTACCCGGCCGCCGCCCTGCACCACCCGGACGTGCTCGACCACGTCCAGCGGCTGACCGGCGCGGGCGCCGGCATCCGGGTCGCGCACACCCTGCCGCTGTGGCTGATCGCCGTGGACAGCACCATGGCGGTGCTGCCCGCGCCCGGCGGCGCCCCGGACACCGCGCTGGTCGTCCGGGACGAGGCCGTGCTCGCCGTGGTCCGCGAACTCTTCGAGTACTTCTGGACAGCCGCCTGGGTGCCCCCGGACCTGCTCGGCCGGCCCGTTCCCGACGACCGCCACCGCGAGGTGCTCCGACTGCTCGCGGCCGGCCTCACCGACCAGGCGATCGCCCGCAAACTGGAGATCTCCGAACGCACCGTGCGCCGCCTGGTCTCCGACCTCACCACCGACCTCGGCGCCCAGAGCCGCTTCCAGGCCGGCGTCCACGCCGCCCGCCTCGGCTGGATCTAGCCGGGACCTACCCGCTCTCCGCCGCCGCTCTCCACCCGCTGCCGCAGCCGGGCCAGGGCCTGCCGTGGCTCGCGGCGGGTGCCGAGCGGGACGAGGGCCGCCCGGCCGGGCACCCGGACGCCGCCGGTCAGCGCGACCCGGGTGGTGCCGGTGCCGTCGGTGACGGCCGCCATCCCGATGACCACGAACCGGCTCTGCAGCCAGCACCAGCCCGGCCGGAGCACCCCGTCGAACCGGGCCCGCATCCCGTACCGGCTGCGTGCCAGGGCCTCCACCCGGTCGCCGTCCCGACGGGTCACGCGCAGGCTCCGCATGTCGGTCTGGAAGCGGCCGAACTCGCCCTCCAGGTCGGCCATGACCGTCCACACCCGGTCGAACGGCGCGTCGACCACGCCCTCGGTGACGTGGGCGCCGCGGATCCCCGCGGCCATCACGTGCAGCCGCCGCACCGGGTCCAGCGCGGTCGTCGGGTCGTCCGTCGTCATGCCGTCCACATCCTTCGGAATACGGTCCGGGCACGGTGCAGCCGGGACTTCACGGTGCCCTCGGGGATGCCGAGCAGCCCGGCGGCGGCCCGCTCGTCCAGGCCCTCGACGTCGCGCAGCAGCAGCACGGCCCGGTGCTCGGGGGTGAGCCGGCCCAGCACGTCGCGGATGTCCGCGGCGAGCTGGGCGTCCCCCGGCGAGGGCAGCTCGGCGAGTTCGGCGGGGGCGTCCCGGCCGTCCCGGCGGGCCACCCGCACCGCCTCCCGGACGGCCAGCACCCGGACCCAGCCGTACAGCGCCTCCGGGTCCCGCAGCGAGCGCAGGCCCCGGAAGACGGCGGTCAGCGTCTCCTGCACCGCGTCCGGGCGGGCGGCCGCGCCCGCGGGCCCGCAGATCCGTCCGCAGAGCCGCCCGACGTAGGGCGTCAGGTGGTCCAGCAGGTCGCTCATCGCGAGGGTGTCCCCGCGCCGGGCGGCGCGGGCCAGCGCCACACCGCGCGAGCGCCCGTCGGGATCAGCCACGGCGGAAGTCTCGCACCGGCCGGCGCGATCCGGCCCCGGCCGCCCCGGCCGTCAGGGCCGCCGCCGCGCCGAAGCCGAGGCAGAGCGGGGTGTAGAGCACCAGGTTGAGCAGGTGGAAGGTGCTGCCGGGCTCGGTGCCGACACCGCAGGCCCACGCCAGCCCGGCGGCCCCGCGGAGCAGCAGTCCGGCCGCCACGGCGGCGGTGGCGGGCCGGCAGAGCCGTGCGGTGCGGGGGCCGCCGAGGCCCTGCGCGTGGGCCAGCACGGCGGCCGCTGCGGCCAGCAGCAGGGCGGCGAGCGGCAGCACCACGGGCGGGGTGAACGGGACGTCGGCGTTCAGGACGGCCTGCGAGAGCGCCCGGCCGTCGGCGGCGGGCCAGGTGAGGCCGGTGGCCCAGTACAGGTGGAGCGCGGCGTCGGCGGCCAGCAGGCCGGCCACCGCCGTTCCGGTGCGCTGTGCGGTGCGGTTCACCAGGTCCCCCTCGGTACGGTCGGCCGGGTCGGCCGGTCGGCACCGTCCTGTCGACGGGCCGTCACCGCAGAGGGAGGGGCGGCCGGGGCCGGACGTTCCCTGTGTCCTGCCTCACACCGGCCGGGAACGGCGACGGACCCCGCCCTGAGCAGCGGGGCGGGGTCCGTACGGGGGTGGGGGAGGGGCGTCAGGCCTTGGTGACGTCCTCGACCTCGGTGTCGTCCTCGCGACCGGGGGTCTTGAGGTTGAACTTGGTGATCGCGAAGCGGAAGAGCACGTAGTACAGGCCGGCGAAGACCAGGCCGATCGGGATGATCAGCAGCGGGTGGGTGGCCTTGCTGAAGCCGAGGCCGTAGTCGATCAGGCCGGCGGAGAAGGTGAAGCCGGCGTGCACGCCGAGCGCCCAGGTGACGGCCATGGAGACGGCGGTCAGCACCGCGTGGATGGCGAACAGGACCGGGGCGATGAAGAGGAAGGCGAACTCGATCGGCTCGGTGACGCCGGTGACGAAGGAGGTCAGCGCCAGCGACATCATCATGCCCATCACCGCGGCGCGGCGCTCCGGGCGGGCGGCGTGCGCGATGGCCAGGGCGGCGGCGGGCAGCGCGAACATCATGATCGGGAAGAAGCCCGACATGAACTGGCCGGCGGTTGGGTCGCCGGCGAAGTAGCGGGTCAGGTCGCCGTGCACCACGGTGCCGTCGGCCTTGGTGTAGTCACCGGTCTGGAACCAGGCGTAGGAGTTCACGAACTGGTGCATGCCGACCGGCAGCAGACCGCGGTTGATCAGGCCGAACGCGCCCGCACCGAAGGCGCCCGCACCGATCAGGGAGTCGTTGAGGCTGCCGATCGCGTCGCCGACCGGGCCCCAGACCAGGGCGAAGACCACGCCCACGGCGGTGCCGACGAAGGCCATGATGATCGGCACCAGGCGGCGGCCGTTGAAGAAGCCCAGCCAGTCCACCAGCTTGGTGCGGTGGAACTTCTGCCAGAGCACGGCGCTGAGCAGGCCTATCACGATGCCGCCGAGCACGCCCGGGTTCTGGTAGGTGGGTGCGACCCACTTGCCGTCGGCGATGTGCCCGTCGGTGATCGGGAACGCGGTGAGCACGTTCTTGTACACCAGGAAGCCGACCAGGGCGGCGAGGGCGGTCGAACCGTCGGCCTTCTTGGCGAAGCCGATGGCGATGCCCACCGCGAAGAGCAGCGGGAGGTTGCTGAACACGGCGTCGCCCGCCGTGCTGAACACCGCGGCGACCTTGTCCCAGCCGAGACCGTCCTTGCCGAACACGTCGTCCTGGCCGAGACGGAGCAGCAGGCCCGCGGCCGGCAGCACGGCGATCGGCAGCTGGAGGCTGCGGCCGATCTTCTGCAGGCCCTGGATCGTGCTCTGGCCGATCTTCTTGATCGGGGAGGGGGCCGGTGCCGCAGCTGGCGCCGGTGCCTGCGCAGTCGTACTCATGGGGTGGTTCCTAACGGCAGGGCGGGTCGGTGGGGGGTGCATCGGGGGCCGACTCGCGAACTGGTCTACACCACGAGTGGTGTAGACCAGTTTTTAACACGCGCCTGACGGAGGGGGGAACCCCGGAAAGCGCCGCAGGTGGGAAGCGCTATGAAATCGAAACCTTGTTGCGGATCTTCGGTCGTGACTGTGCTCGGTCATTCGCCATTTTGGCGAGTTGCGCAACAAATGCCCTCAGGCCTTGGTCACGTCCTCGACCTGGTCGTCGTCCTCCCTCCCCGGCGTCTTCAGGTCGAACCGGACGATGACGAACCGGAACAGCGCGTAGTAGACGGCCGCGAAGGCCAGCCCGATCGGCATGATCAGCCACGGTTTCGTGGCCAGCCCCCAGTTGATCACGTAGTCGATCAGGCCCGCGGAGAAACTGAAGCCGTCGTGCACGCCGAACGCCCAGGTCACCGCCATCGAGGCGCCCGTCAGCAGGGCGTGCAGCACGAACAGCGCCGGCGCGATGTAGGCGAAGGAGTACTCGATCGGCTCGGTCACGCCGGTGACGAAGCTGGTCAGCGCGACCGAGGTCATCAGGCCGTAGATCTCCTTGCGCCGGTGCGGCTTCGCCGAGTGCGCGATCGCCATCGCCGCCGCGGGCAGCGCGAACATCATGATCGGGAAGAAGCCCGAGGTGAACTGCCCGGCCGTCGGGTCGCCCGCCAGGAAGCGCGGGATGTCGCCGTGCACCACCTCGTCCGTGCCCGGCTTGTGGAACTCGCCGAACTGGAACCAGACGAAGGTGTTGATCAGCTGGTGCATGCCGATCAGCAGCAGCGCCCGGTTCGCCACGCCGAAGATCCCCGCGCCGCCCGAGCCCAGGTCGGCCAGCCACTGCGAGAAGTCCGTCATCGCCCGGCCGATCGGCGGCCACACCCACAGCCCCAGGCAGGCCAGCGCCAGCCCCGCCACCGCCGTGATCATCGGCACCAGCCGGCGCCCGTTGAAGAAGCCCAGCCAGTCCACCAGCTTCGTCCGGTGGTAGCGCATCCACAGCCACGCCGACATCAGGCCGATCAGGATGCCCCCCAGCACCCCCGGATTCTGGTAGACCGCCGCACTCGACGTGTGCGCCGAGTAGTCGATGCACTGGTTGCCCACGATCGTGCCCGTGCACTGGTCCCGGTCCGGGAAGGCCAGCAGCACGTTGTGGTAGACGAGGAAGCCCGTCACCGCCGCCAGGGCCGTCGACCCGTCCGCCTTCTTCGCCATGCCGATCGCCACGCCGATGCAGAACAGCAGCGGAAGGCCCAGGTTGGAGTCCAGCAGGGCGCCGCCCGCCGCCGCGAACACCTTCGCCACGTTGTCCCAGCCGAGACCGTCCTTGCCGAACACGTCGTCCTGGCCCAACCGGTTCAGGATGCCGGCGGCCGGCAGCACCGCCACCGGGAGCTGCAGGCTGCGGCCCATCTTCTGCAGCCCGCCGTAGAAGGACTGCCACCACGGTGTCGGTGCGGGCGCCGTGCCTGCTGTACTCATGGGAGTCCTCCGCGTGCGGTCCACGGCTCGGCCCGGGGGTCCGTTCCGCCGCCCCGGCCCTGCACCTACTATTGGTGTAGACCACTTGGGAGACGGGTGGACGCCGGACGGCAGCCCGATGATCGCCATCCTCGGGTCCCGGCGCACATCCGTGCGCGCCAAAATGGGCCAAAAGTGGACTGACGTGGCAAACCCTCCCCAAACGGGAAATGCTTGTCGCGCCGCCGGCCGACACGGAACCTGAACCCGCGTCACCACCACCGGCACACCGCACCACCGCACCACCGCACCGAGCGGCACGGCACCCGACACCACCCGCCGAACCGCCGACACACAGGGAGACACACATGGCCAGCAAGGCAGAGAAGATCGTCGCCGGCCTCGGCGGAATCGACAACATCGAAGAGGTCGAAGGCTGCATCACCCGCCTGCGCACCGAAGTCGTCAACCCCGACCTCGTCGACGAAGCCGCCCTCAAGGCCGCCGGCGCCCACGGCGTCGTCAAGATGGGCACCGCCATCCAGGTCGTCATCGGCACCGACGCCGACCCCATCGCCGGCGAGATCGAAGACATGATGGACTGACCGGCCGCCACACCGGCCACGGCCCGCCGCCCCACCGGGACGGCGGGCCGCACCGCACCCCGCAACGGCTACGCTCGGTGCCTATGTCACGCATCGACGGCCGCACCCCCGACCAGCTCCGCCCCGTCACCATCGAACGAGGCTGGAGCAAGCACGCCGAAGGCTCCGTCCTCGTCTCCTTCGGCGACACCAAAGTCCTCTGCACCGCCAGCGTCACCGAAGGCGTCCCCCGCTGGCGCAAGGGCAGCGGCGAAGGCTGGGTCACCGCCGAATACTCCATGCTGCCCCGCGCCACCAACACCCGCGGCGACCGCGAATCCGTCCGCGGCAAGATCGGCGGCCGCACCCACGAGATCAGCCGCCTCATCGGCCGCTCGCTGCGCGCCGTCGTCGACCACCGCGCCCTCGCCGAGAACACCATCGTCCTCGACTGCGACGTCCTCCAGGCCGACGGCGGCACCCGCACCGCCGCCATCACCGGCGCCTACGTCGCCCTCGTCGACGCCGTCGCCTGGGCCCGCGACAAGAAGCTCCTCCGCGCCAAGGGCAACCCCATCACCGGCGGCGTCAGCGCCGTCAGCGTCGGCATCATCGACGGCACCCCCATGCTCGACCTCCGCTACGAAGAGGACGTCCGCGCCGAAACCGACATGAACATCGTCTGCACCGCCGACGGCCGCTTCGTCGAGGTCCAGGGCACCGCCGAAGGCGCCCCCTTCGACCGCGCCCTCCTCGACCGGCTCCTCGACCTCGGCACCCTCGGTTGCGCAGAACTGGACGAAATTCAGCACAAAGCCCTCCGCGACCTCGAGAACTGACCCCGCACCGGGCCGCGGGCGCGCATCCTGTACACGGCGCGCCCGCAGCCCGTAGCGTTCCCGACGGAACCCGCGGAACCGTCGGCGCACCACCCGCCGTCCCACACCACGGACCCAGCACGCGCCCACCACACCACGGAGGACACACGATGCCGGACAGCCTCACCCGCTCCGCCACCCTCGCCGCGGCCGGCCTCGTCCTCCTCCTCCCGCTCAGCGCCGTCAGCTGCTCCGCCGCCCAGAAGGCCCTCGACTGCGGCAACACCGCCGTCCGCATCACCAACGACGTCGCCCAGGCCGGCAACGCCTTCAACAACGCCGCCAACGACCCCGACGCCGCCGGACGGGCCCTGCAGACCCTCAAGAAGGACCTCGACCAGATCGGCCGCAACTCCAGCGACACCGACGTCTCCCAGGCCGTCACCGACCTGCAGACCCAGGTCGACAAGGCCCAGCAGGCCATCGACAACAAGCAGGTCCCCGACCTCAAGCCGCTCGGCGACGCCGCGAGCAACCTCAGCAAGGCCTGCACCGGCTGACACCCCGGGCACCCGGCCCCTCGCTAGGGTGGGCCGCATGACTGCACGACGCCTCGTCCTCGCCACCCGCAACCGCCACAAGGTCGCCGAACTCCGCGACATCCTCGGCGACGCCGGACTCGACGTCGAACTCGTCGGCGCCGACGCCTACCCCGAGATCCCCGACGTCCCCGAGACCGGCGTCACCTTCGCCGAGAACGCCCTCCTCAAGGCCCACGCCCTCGCCGAGGCCACCGGCCACCCCGCCGTCGCCGACGACTCCGGCCTCTGCGTCGACGTCCTCGGCGGCGCCCCCGGCATCTTCTCCGCCCGCTGGTCCGGCAAGCACGGCGACGACCGCGCCAACCTCGACCTGCTGCTCGCCCAGCTCTCCGACATCGCCGAACCCCACCGCGGCGCCCACTTCGCCTGCGCCGCCGCCCTCGCCCTCCCCGACGGCACCGAACGCGTCGTCGAGGGCCGCCTCCTCGGCACCCTCCGCACCGTCCCCGCCGGCGACGGCGGCTTCGGCTACGACCCGATCCTGCAGCCCCTCGGCGAGAGTCGGACCTGCGCCGAACTCACCCCCGCCGAGAAGAACGCCATCAGCCACCGCGGCCAGGCCTTCCGCGCCCTGGCACCGGTCGTCCGCGAGCTGCTCGGCTGACCCACGGAACGCCGAAGGCCCGCCGGAGGGATTCCGGCGGGCCTTCGTTTCTTAAGGCACGTACGTGCGGCCGAAGGGATTCGAACCCTCAAGCCCTCACGGGCCAACGGACCTAAACCGTTTGCGTCGCCATTGCGCCACGGCCGCTTGTATCGCAACCGACATGCTACAGCCGGACGCGTCCGGATCGGTCGGCCGGTTCAGCGAGTTCCGCGTCCCCGGTTCCGGCCGCAGTAGGTCTCCGTGGTGGCATGGCAGTTCGGGCACAGCAGGCGGAGGTTCTCGGCCCGGTTGTCCAGCCAGTCGCCGTTGACGTGGTCGACCTCCAGGGTCAGGGGTCGCCCCTGCCACACAGCCCCGGTGCCGCAGCCGGCGCAGACGTCCGGCCGCCCGATGTGCACGAGCATCGCGCGCAGTTGGCGCCCCCGGATGCGATGGCTGCCCGGCGGGCGGCGGACCAGGAGTTCCTCCGGCCTGCGCAGCGGCCCCGTCCTGCGCCCCCGGTTGTGGGCCGAGCCGGTGAAGTGCGACGTGTCGATCCGGTGTTCCAGCAGTGCGGCCTTCACCGCGCTGCGGCTGCTGCCGGTGTCGGGCAGGCCCAGGGCGCGCAGCACCGCGGCGATGCCGGTGCTCGCGGCGGCGGCCTCGGCGAGCCGCTCGGGCGGCAGGACCCGGCCGCGGCGGCGTGGCGGTTCGGCGAAGTGCGAGGTGTCGATCCCGTACTCCCTGAGTCGCCGGCTCAGATAGCCGTGGGTGCCGCCGGCGAGCGGTACGCCGAGTCGTCGGAGCATGTCGTTGACGCTCACCGCCCCCGCCGCCGTCGTGGCGAGCAGTTCTCGGGTGTATCTGATCCGCATGTGTGCCCCCGTGTGGGTTCCTGTGCCCGGTACCCGTCCCCCGGTGTGGGAACGATCGGGCGGGGCGGGGGTCACGGGGGAGTTCAACGGCCTATTGGTACAGACCTATTGACCCGGATGGTCCAGACCACATAGCTTCGGCGCACTCTGTGGTTCGGCGGCCGGGCGGTTGACGGTGCGTCGGCCGCGGTGTGTCCGACCCTCCCCCACTTGCGTGCCCCGACACCCCTCCCGGGCGCGCCGACACTCTCTCCTGGAGGACCGAGTGTTGAACCGAACCCTGACGGCGCAGCGTCCCCCTGCCGTCGGTACCCGCCGGGCCTCAGGCAGGCGGGTTGCGGCGGCCGCCACGGCGGCCACGGGCCTGGCCGGTCTGCTGCTGGCGACGCTGGGTGCGTCGCCCTCGCAGGCGGCCGCCGACAACCAGTCCTGCCGTCCCGACGGCATGTACACCACCCCGGGTGTGGACGTCCCGTACTGCGACGTCTACGACACCGCGGGCCGCGAGAAGATGGGCGCCGACCACCAGCGCCGGATCATCGGCTACTTCACGGGCTGGCGGACCGGGCAGGACGGCACGCCCGCCTACCTGGTGAACAACGTCCCGTGGGACAAGGTCACCCACCTCAACTACGCCTTCGGGCACGTCGGCAGCGACAACAAGCTGTCGGTGGGCGCGGATTCGCCGACCAACGCGGCGACCGGGATGACCTTCCCCGGCGTGGCGGGTGCGGAGATGGACCCGAGCCTGCCGTACAAGGGCCACTTCAACCTGCTGGCGAAGTTCAAGAAGCAGTACCCGAACGTGAAGACGCTGATCTCGGTGGGCGGTTGGGCCGAGACGGGCGGCTACTTCGGGGACGACGGCAAGCGCGTCGCCTCGGGCGGCTTCTACTCGATGACGGTGAACGCGGACGGCTCGGTCAACCAGGCCGGCATCAACACGTTCGCGGACTCGGCGGTCGACTTCGTCAAGAAGTACGGCTTCAACGGCGTCGACATCGACTACGAGTACCCGACGTCGATGAAGGACGCCGGCAACCCGCTGGACGCCACGATCTCCAACGCCAAGCGCGGTTCGCTGGTCAAGGGCTACGCGGCGCTGATGAAGACGCTGCGCGAGAGGCTCGACCGGGCGGGTGCCACGGACGGTAAGTACTACATGCTGTCGGTGGCGGCGCCGTCCTCGGGCTACCTGCTGCGCGGCATGGAGACGTTCCAGGTGACGCAGTACCTGGACTACGTGAACATCATGTCGTACGACCTGCACGGTGCCTGGAACAAGTACGTGGGGCCGAACGCCTCGCTGTACGACGACGGCAAGGACGCCGAGCTGGCCGCGGCGAACGTGTACGGCACCTCGCAGTACGGCGGCATCGGCTACCTGAACACCGACTGGGCGTACCACTACTTCCGCGGGGCGATGACGGCCGGCCGGATCAACCTCGGTCTGCCGTACTACACCCGCGGGTTCAAGAACGTCACGGGCGGCACCAACGGTCTGTGGGGCACCGCCTCGACGTCGACGTGTCCGGCGGGTTCGGGCCTGACGGCGTGCGGTGACGGCGCGGTCGGCATCGACAACCTGTGGCACGACCTGGACGACAACGGCAAGGAGGCCCCGGCGGGCTCCAACCCGATGTGGCACGCCAAGAACCTGGAGAAGGGCGTCGTCCCGGACTACCTCTCCAAGTACGGGCTGACCGACACCGCGCTGCAGGGTTCCTACACCCGCAACTACAGCTCCCAGCTGGTGGCGCCGTGGCTGTGGAACGACAGCAAGAAGGTGTTCCTGTCCACCGAGGACGAGGAGTCGGTGGCGGCGAAGGCCGACTACGTGGTGAACCAGGGCGCCGGCGGCGCGATGATCTGGGAGCTCGCGGGCGACTACAGGTGGGACGCCGCGGCGAACGGCGGCAAGGGCGAGTACGTGCAGGGCTCGACGCTGACCTCGCTGATGTACGACAAGTTCAAGGCGGCCTCGCCGTACGGTGCGACGCGTTCGACGATCGCGCTGCCGCAGCAGACGCTGCCGATCGACGTGTCGTTCACCAACTTCGCGCTGGGTGACTCGAACTACCCGATCAACCCGAAGATCCACATCGTGAACAACTCGACGCTGACCCTGCCGGGCGGCACCGAGTTCCAGTTCGACTACGCCGACTCGGCGCCGGGCAACGCCAAGGACCAGTCCGGCTTCGGCCTGGCGGTGATCCGGCAGGACCACACCGCGGCGAACAACGTGGGCGGTCTGAAGGGCGTTTACAACCGCGTGTCGGTGAAGCTGCCGAGCTGGCAGTCGCTGGCGCCGGGTGCGTCGGTCGACATGGACTTCGTCTACTACCTGCCGGTCTCGACCCCGGCGAACTGGACGGTCAACGTCGCCGGCACGCTGTACGGCCTGACCGGTGACCTGACCCGCGGCAGCACCGGTGCGACCTCGTCGCCGAGCGCGTCCGCGTCCTCCTCCGCGAGCCCGTCGGCCTCGGCCTCGGCGTCGGCGAGCCCGTCCGGCTCGGCGAGCAGCTCGCCGAGCACCTCGGCCAGTCCGACCGGCGGCACCTGCACGGCGCCGAGCTGGAACGCGGCGACCGTCTACGCGACCACCACCACGGTGTCCTGGAAGGGCCGCAAGTACAGCAACAAGTGGTGGACCCAGGGCGAGGACCCCTCCACCACCGGCCAGTGGGGGGTGTGGAGCGACCTCGGTCCGTGCTGACCGGTCCGGGGTGAACAGCGGCGGTGGCGGTCGACCCGGTCGGGGGGTCGGCCGCCACCGCTCCGTTTCCCGCCCTCGGTCGGGCGCCGTGCCGGGCGGCTACTGCTCCAGGTCGGCCCGCATGGCGGCGAACAGCTTGGCGGCCTGGGCCGGCGAGGACTGCGGGAAGAGCGCGACGGCGGCGGTCGAGGAGTCGGCCCAGCCGCACAGGGCGTCGGCGCCGTACGGCAGGCACTCCAGGCTGCCGCCGAGCGGGCCGGGGGCGTAGGGCGTGCCGGTGCCGGGGGTGCCCGTCGAGCCGTTGCCGGCGGCGTAGTCGATCAGTCCGCGCCAGAGGTGCTCGCGGCGCTTGCCGGTGTCCTCGGGGACGTTGTCGACGCCGACGAAGAGGATCCGCCGGCCGGAGGTCTGGCCGGCCCGGTCGTAGTTCTCCACCACGAGGTTCATGCCGTCGCGCATCTCGCCCGGGTCGACGGGTACGTCGCTGATCGTGCCGTCGCCGCTGGACTTGGTGAGGCCGGCGGCGTGCTGGGTGGAGATCACGGTTCGCTTGCCGCCGGAGGGCTTGCCGCTCGCCTTGGCGGTGGCGGTGGCGGTGGCGGAGGTGGCGACGGGCGCGGGGCTGCTCGGTGCGGCGGTGGTCGCGGCGGCGGTGGGGGCCGGTGCGGCGTCGGTGCCGGGGTCGGACTCCGGGTCGCAGGCGGTGAGGGCGAGTGCGGCGACCAGGGTGCCGGCGGCGAGGAGGGTGCGGGCGGTGCGTGATCCGGTGCTCGGCACGGTGTCTCCCGGGTGGGTGGAGGGCTCGGGCTGCTCGGCCCGACGCCCGCCGACGCTAGTGGCGCGGGGTGCGCGCCCGCCGGGTCTTGTCCTTCCCACGACCGCTTCGGAACCGGACGGTGACAAGGTGACGGGCCGTCGACCCCCGGGAACGCCGCGGCGGGCACCGGGAGACCCGGTGCCCGCCGCGGTGCCGGCGGTCGGTCAGGCGCCGATCCGCAGGTCGCGCAGCAGCTTGGCGACGTGGCCGGTGGCCTTGACGTTGTACAGCGCGTGCTCGACCTTGCCCTCCTCGTCGACGACGACGGTGGAGCGGATCACGCCGACCACGGTCTTGCCGTACAGCTTCTTCTCGCCGTACGCGCCGTAGGCCTCCAGCACCGACTTGTCCTCGTCCGCGACCAGGGTGACCTCAAGGTTCTCCTTCTCGCGGAACTTCCCGAGCTTCTCCGGCTTGTCGGGGGAGACGCCGATGACGTCGTAGCCGGCGCCGGTGAACACCGCCAGGTTGTCGGTGAAGTCGCAGGCCTGGGTGGTGCAGCCGGGAGTGAGCGCCGCCGGGTAGAAGTACACGATCACCTTGCGGCCGAGGTGGTCGGCGAGGGACACCTGGTTGCCGTCGGCATCGGGCAGGGTGAAGGCGGGGGCGGTGTCGCCCGCCTTGAGGCGCTCGCTCACGGTGGATCTCTCCTCGTGCTGGACGGGTGGTCGTACCCCGGCAAACCTACCCCGCTCGGTGGGTGGCGCTGCGCGGCGCGTGGGGGGAGCTGACAGACTGTGCGTGTCGCACAGGACAGCATCAGTGATTGGGGTGGCTCTCGTGGCCCAGGCGAGCAAGGACAAGTCGGCGCGAACGACGGCCCAGATCGAGGCGGACATCGCGCAGGCCCGTGAGCGGCTCGCGTCGACGCTGGACGAGCTGGCGATGCGGGTGCACCCCGCGACGGTCGCGGCGCAGACCAAGGCGCGGATGCTCGGCGCCGTCGAGCAGAAGGTCGGCCGGGCGTACGTGGCGGCGAGCGGTGCGCTGGAGCAGGTCAAGGCCGGCTTCACCGACGAGAAGGGCCGGCCGCGGCCGGAGCGGGTGGTGCCGGTGGCGCTGGTCGGTGTCGGCGTGGTGCTGCTGGCGGCCTCGGCCCGCAGGCGGCGCCGCGGCTGAGGCGGGCTTCCGGGGCCGGGACGCACGGGCGTCCCGGCCCTTTGCCGTGTCCGGGGGCTCGGCCCGCCGCCTGGTCGGCACAGGGCCGGTGTCGCCGTGGTGTCCCGACCGTGTCGCGGGGCCGTTCCGGATGGCGGGCACCTGCGGGCCCGCCGTGCACCCGGGGGCCTCCGGGCGGGTACGGTCGGGTGCGTGAGCAAGAACGACGAGCAGAGCGCGCGGCACGAGGAGCCCCGGCACGACCGGCTGGGGGAGAAGCTGCCGATCAGGATGTTGCACGACCGGGTGCTGGTGAAGACGGACGCCGGCGAGGGGGAGCGGCGCTCCACCGGCGGCATCCTCATCCCGGCGACGGCGGAGCTGTCCCGGCGCTGTACCTGGGCCGAGGCGGTGGCGGTCGGCCAGAGCGTGCGCACGGTGGAGCCGGGCGACCGGGTGCTGTACGACCCGGAGGACAAGCTGGAGGTCGAGGTCCGAGGGGCGACGTACGTGCTGCTGCGCGAGCGCGACCTGCACGCGGTGGCGGCCGAGCGGCTGTCCGGTGCGGAGGGGTCGACCGGCCTGTACCTGTGAGGCCGCCGGGCACGTGAGCGACGCCCCGGACCGCGTGTGCGGTCCGGGGCGTCGCCGGTGCCGGGCGGGGTGCGGCTCAGGGCCGCAGCCCGACGGTGGGCCGCGGGGCGGGCGGCGGGCCCGGGGCGGGTGCGGGGGCCGCGGCGGGCCGGGCGGCCGCGGGGCGCTTGACGGCGGGTGCCTTGGGCTTGGGCTTCGGTTGCGGCTTGGGCTTGGGCTTGGGTTTGGGCGCGGCGGGGGGCTGCGGGCTGGGCGTGGGCGGTTCGGTGTTGCCGGGGCCGGGCTGCAGGTCGAACTGGCCGACCGGGCTGCCGCCGAGGGCGGCGCCCATGTAGGAGGTCCAGATCCGGGCGGGGAAGGTGCCGCCGTTGACCCGCTCGTAGCCGGCGGTGCCGGCCAGCGACTCCTTGGCGTGGGTCTTCTTGTCCTCGCGGAACAGGCCGACCACCGTGGCGAGTTCGGGGGTGTAGCCGGCGAACCAGGCGGAACGGTTGTCGTCGGTGGTGCCGGTCTTGCCGGCGGCGGGCCGGCCGAGGGTCTGGGCGGTGGCGCCGGTGCCGCGCGGGCCGACGGTGTCGCGCAGGACGTCGGTGACGGCGTCGGCGCTGGTGCGGCTGACGGCGGTGGTGGCGTCGTGGGCGGGCAGGACGGGCCGGTCGCCGGTGCCGGGGCGTTCCAGGGCGGTGACGGCCCAGGGGCGGAAGGCCTGGCCGTGGTTGGCGAGGGCGGCGTAGACGGCGGCGAGGTCGAGGGCGCTGGGGGTGGCGGTGCCGAGCGTCATCGAGCTGTGGTCCGGGTCCATGCCCTGGAGGCTGTCGGGCAGGCCGAGGCGGATCGCGGTGCGGCGGACGTTGTCGAGTCCGGCGTCGATGCCGAGCTGGGCGTAGACGGAGTTGACCGAGCGCATCATGGCCTCGCGCAGGGTGATCTGCCCGTGGTTCTCGTTGTCCTCGTTGGGCGGGGCGTACGGGGTGGGACCGCCGACGACGAGGCGGCCGCTGGTGCCGTCGTACGGGGTCTGGGTGGTGATGGGTTTGCCGTCCTGGGTGGTGCGGTCGCCCTCCAGGGCGGCGGCGAGGTCGATCGGCTTGAAGGTCGAGCCGACCTGGTTGTCCTGGCGGAGCGCGTCGTTGTAGGGCTGCACGGCGTAGTCGGGGCCGCCGTACGCGGCGACGATGCGGCCGGTGCCGGGTTCGACGGAGGCGCCGGCGACGCGGACGTCGGTGTCGGTGCGGGGGCGCTTGGCGGGGTCGAGTTCGGCGGTGAGCTCCTGCTTGACGGCGTTGACGAAGGCGTCCTGGCGGTTCTTGTCGAAGGTGGTGGTGATCCGCCAGCCGCCGGCCTTGAGGGTGGCGGTGTCGAGGACGCCGGTCCCGGTGAGCCAGTCGTCGGCGATGTCGACGAGGTAGCCGGCCTGGCCTTCGAGGCCGCCGGCGGGCTGCGGGTCGAGGACCTCGGGGAAGGCGGTCGCGGCGCGGGTGGCGGGGTCGAGGAAGCCGAGCGAGACCATGCCGTCGAGGACGTAGTTCCAGCGGGCGACGGCCTTCTCCCGGTTGGCGGGGGAGGCGGTCTTCACGTCGTAGGCGCTGGGGGCCTGCAGCAGGGCGGCGAGGTAGGCGCCCTGGGCGAGGTCGAGGTGGGCGGCGTCGGTGCCGAAGTAGGACCGGGCGGCGGTCTGGATGCCGTAGGCGCTGCGGCCGAAGTAGCTGGTGTTGAGGTAGCCGGCGAGGATCTCGTCCTTGCTGTCCTGCCGGTCGACCTTGAGCGAGATGAACAGTTCGCGGGCCTTGCGGCTGAGCGTCTGCTCCTGCGTCAGGTAGTAGTTCTTGACGTACTGCTGGGTGATGGTGGAGCCGCCCTGGAAGGCGCGGCCGCTCTGGCCCAGGTGGCTGACGTTCTGCCAGGCGGCGCGGACCATGCCCTTGAGGTCGATGCCGCGGTTGCGGAAGAACGTGCGGTCCTCGGCGGAGACGACGGCGTCGCGGACGTGCACCGGGACCTGGTCGAGGGAGACGTCCTCGCGGTTGACGGCACCGGTGCGGGCGATCTCGGTGGTGCCGTCGGCGTAGTAGTAGACGTTGCTCTGGGCGAGGGCGTGCGCGTTGGGGTCGGGGACGGGCACGGCCAGGTAGAGCGCGGCGAACGCCCCGGTGGAGAGCAGCAGTCCGCCGCCGAGCAGGGTCAGCGAGGTCCGCCAGGTGGGGACGGTGCGGCGCCAGCGCGGGAGGCTGCGGCGGTGGTCGCGGCGGGCGCGGCGGCGCAGCCGGCGGCGGTCGCGGCGGGTGCCGGGAGCGCCGGGGGCGGTGCCGGGTCCGTCGGGCCGGTCGGTCTCGCGGTCGGGGCGGCGCGGGCCGGGAGCCCGGCCGGGCGCCGGTGCGGGCGCGGGTGCGGGGGTGGCACCGGTCGCCGGGGCGGCCGCGGCGGTGGGCCGGGCGGGGGCGTCGGGGGGTGCGGCGGTGCCCCGTTGGGCGGGCGGATCGGTGCGCGTGGCGGTGTCCTGCCCGGGGCGGTGGTGGCTGTTGCCCGCCGGGTTGTTGGCTCGCTGCGCTCGGGTCATGGGGCGATTATGGGCGATTTGACCCGTAATCAGGCGTTTTGGCCGGTCGGCTCGGGCGTGCCGGAATTCGCCTGCGCGGGCCCGCGCCCGGCGCTACGGTGAAAGGTGACAACCGCAGACCGCTGAGACACCGCTCAGCTCCGCCCGCCGCTCCGGACCCCCGGGGTGTGCCCGGTCGGAGCCGATCGGGGCTGCCCGCGCGCCCGCGTGCGGGCTGCTCGGCGTGCGCCCGTACCGGTCCGTGCACGACTGCGGGCCGAAAAGTCGACAAGGAGACATCATGGCGATGGCAGTGCAGACCGGACGGCGGGAAGGGGGCGGCGCGGCGGTCCACCTCGCGGTCGCCGCCGGCGCCTTCCGCCGCTACGCCACCTACCGCGCCGCGACCCTCGCCGGCACCGTCACCAACACCGTCTTCGGCTTCATCCTCGCCTACACCTTCCTCGCCCTGTGGCAGGCCCGCCCGGGCCTCGGCGGCTACGACACCGCCCAGGCCGTCACCTACATCTGGATCAGCCAGGCGCTGCTCGTCACCGTCGCCGTCTGGGGCGGCGGCTTCCAGGACGACGTCCAGGAACGGCTGCGCACCGGCGACATCGCCGTCGACCTGCACCGCCCCGTCGACTTCCAGACCTGGTGGCTCGCCACCGACCTCGGCCGCGCCGCCTTCCACCTGCTCGCCCGCGGCACCCTGCCGACCCTCGCCGGCGCCCTCGCCTTCGACCTGCGGCTGCCGGCCTCGCCCCTGGTGTGGGCGGTCTTCCTGGTCTCCGTGGTGCTGGCCGTCACCGTCAGCTTCGGCCTGCGCTTCCTGGTCGTGCTGACCGGCTTCTGGCTGCACGACTCCGACGGGGTGCGGGCCGTGGTGCTGGTCGTCGCGATGTTCCTCTCCGGAATGCTGCTGCCGATCGGGCTGTTCCCCGGCTGGCTCGGCACCCTCGCCGCCGCCCTGCCCTGGGCCGCGGTGATCCAGACCCCGGTCGACATCCTGGTTCAGCACCGCACCGGCGCCGCCGTGGCCACCGGCATCGCCGGCCAACTCGCCTGGGCGGCCGCACTCCTCGCCGCCGGACGGCTCACCCTCGCGCTCGCCGTGCGCAAGGTGGTGGTCCAGGGTGGCTGAGCTCCTCCTCGCACCGCACCCCGGCCGCGGGCCCGTCCGCGCCGCGTGGGCACGCGCCCGCTGGGCCGTCCGCGCCTGGTGGCTGATGGCCGGCATGTGGACGCGGTCCTCGATGTCCTACCGGACCTCCTTCGTCCTCATGCTCCTCGCCAACCTCGCCACCACCTCCCTCGACTTCCTCGTCGTCGTCCTGATGTTCCGTCACACCGCGACCCTCGGCGGCTGGACCCTGCCCGAACTCGGCTTCCTCTACGGCACCTCCGCGTTCGCCCTCGGCGCCGCCAACCTCTTCGTCGGCTCCGTCGACGCGCTCGGCAACCGGATCCGCACCGGCACCCTCGACACCATGCTGGTCCGGCCCGCCCCGGCGCTCGCCCAGGTCTGCGCCGAACGCTTCTCGCTGCGCCGCCTCGGCCGGCCGCTCCAGGCCGCCGCCGTCCTCGGCTGGTCGCTCACCGCCCTGCCCGTGCACTGGACGGCCGACCGGATCCTGCTCGTCCCGGTGCTGCTGCTCTGCGGCACCGTCATCTTCGCGAGCATCTTCGTCGCCGGCGCCACCCTGCAGTTCTGGTGGGGCGACGCCGGCGAACTCCAGCACTCCCTCACCTACGGCGGCGCCACCCTGCTCCAGTACCCGCCGACCGTCTTCGCCAAGGAACTCGTCGCCGGCACCGTCTTCGGCGTGCCGCTGGCCTTCGTCAACTGGCTGCCCGCGCTGCACGTCCTCGGCCGGCCCGACCCGCTAGGCCTGCCCACCGCCTTCCAGTACGCCTCGCCCCTCGCCGCCGCGCTCTGCGTGCTCGCCGCCGCCCTCGCCTGGCGGGCCGGGCTGCGCGCCTACCAGGGCGCCGGCAGCTGAACCGGCCCCGAACCGGGCCCACCACCACGCCGAGCAGAAGCCGAGAAGAAGGAGACACCCCATGGCACTCATCGAACTCGACGACGTCCGCCGCAGCTTCACCGTCCGCACCCGCGCCGGCCGCTTCCGCCGCGCCCGCCGCGAGGTGCACGCCGTCGACGGCCTCAGCTTCACCGTCGGCGCCGGCGAGTGCGTCGGCTACATCGGCCCCAACGGCGCCGGCAAGTCCACCACCGTCAAGATGCTCACCGGCATCCTCGTCCCCAGCTCCGGACGGCTCCGCGTCGCCGGCGTCGACCCCGCCCGCGACCGCACCGCCCTGGCCCGCCGGATCGGCGTCGTCTTCGGCCAGCGCACCACCCTCTGGTGGGACCTCCCGCTGCGCGACTCCTACGAGCTCGCCCGCCGCATCCACCGCATCCCCGACGCCCGCTACCGCGCCAACCTCGACCGCTGCGTCGACCTGCTCGACCTCGGCGCCCTCCTCGACACCCCCGTCCGGCAGCTCTCGCTCGGCCAGCGGATGCGCGGCGACCTCGCCGCCGCGCTGCTCCACGACCCCGAGGTGCTCTACCTCGACGAGCCGACCATCGGCCTCGACGTGGTCAGCAAGGCCAAGGTCCGGGCCTTCCTCAAGGAGGCCCACCGCGACCACGGCACCACCGTGCTGCTCACCACCCACGACCTCGTCGACATCGAGCAGCTCTGCGACCGGGTCATGGTGATCGACCACGGCCGGCTCGTCCACGACGGCGACCTCGACGGGCTGCACGCCGCCGGCGACAGCGAACGGACCCTGGTCGTCGACCTCGCCGAGGTGCGACCGCCGATCGCGGTACCCGGCGCCCGCACCGTCCGGGTCGACGGGCCCCGCCAGTGGCTGGCCTTCCCGGCCCGGGAGAGCGCCGCGCCGATCGTCGCCGCGGTCGCCGCCCGCTACCCGCTGGCCGACCTGTCCGTCCGCGAACCCGCCATCGAGGACGTGATCGCCCGGATGTACGCGGGCGCCGTCATCGGCTGAGCCTTCCGGCCCGCCGGCCCGGCCGTCCCGATCGCACCGCCCGGCCCGGCGACGCGATCGGGACGGCGGGCGCGGGGCAGACTGTCCGGGTGAGCGTCGAACAGAGAACCGGAACGGCCTCCCGACCTCCCACCGGGGTCAGCTTCACCGAGGCCGACGAGCGCAAGCGCCACGGCGTACGGCGGATGAAGACCATCGCCACCGGCCTGCTGGCCTTCGCCACCGTGGTCTTCGCCCTCGCCACCTGGGCCTCCGCCGCCGGGGCCGGTGCCTGGGCGGGCTACGTCGCGGCCGCCGCCGAGGCCGGCATGGTCGGCGCGCTCGCCGACTGGTTCGCGGTGACCGCGCTGTTCCGCCGACCGTTCGGCCTGCCGATCCCGCACACCGCGATCATCCCGACCAAGAAGGACGCCTTCGGCAAGTCGCTCGGCGACTTCGTCGGCGACAACTTCCTCTCCCCGCCGGTCGTCCGCGCCCGCCTGGAGGCCATCGGCATCTCCCGCCGGCTCGGCGAGTGGCTCGCCGCCCCCGGCAGCGCCGAACGCGTCACCCGGGAGGCCGCCGCCGCCCTGCGCGGCGTCATCGCCGTCCTGCGCGACGAGGACGTCCAGGCGGTCGTCGCCGAGGCCGTCACCCGCCGGGCCGCCGCCACCCCCGTCGCCGAACCCGCCGGCCGGCTGCTCGGCAAGGTCGTCGCCGACGGCGGCCACCACGGCGTGGTCGACCTGGTCAGCGTCCGCGTCCACCACTGGCTCGCCGAGCACCACGAGGACATCGTCGAACGGGTCACCCGCAAGACGCCCGGCTGGACGCCCAAGTTCATCGACCACCAGGTCGGCGAACGCGTCTACAAGGAGCTGATGCGGTTCGTCACCGACATCCGCGACGACCCGCAGCACCCCGCCCGCGGCGCCATCGACAACTTCCTCGCCGACTTCGCCACCGAGCTGCAGCACGACCCCGACACCATCGCCCGGGTCGAGCACGCCAAGGCCGACCTGCTGGAACGGCCCGAGGTGCAGGACCTCATCGCCTCCTCCTGGGCCGCCGTCCGCACCCTCGTCCTCGGCGCCGCGGAGGACGAGGAGAGCGAGCTGCGCCGTCGGCTGCGCGACGCGCTGCGCTCGCTCGGCCGCCGGCTGGCCACCGACCCGAAGCTGCAGGCGAAGGCCGACGGCTGGCTGCAGGACGCCGCCGAGTACGTCGTCGAGACCTACCGCGAGGAGATCACCGCGCTGATCTCCGACACCGTCGCAGGCTGGGACGCCGACGACGCCTCCCGCAAGATCGAGGCCAACGTCGGCCGCGACCTGCAGTTCATCCGGATCAACGGCACGGTCGTCGGCGCCGCCGCCGGGCTGGTGATCCACACCGTCGCGGTGGCCCTCGGCGGATAGCATGCAGAGTCAGTTGGACCTGCGAAGGAGCGTGTGTGGTGACCGAGGGCAGCAACCCGATCGAGGCGTTCATCGCCGGCATGCCGAAGGCCGAGCTCCACGTGCACCACGTCGGCTCCGCCTCCCCGCGGGTGGTCGCCGAGCTCGCCGCCCGCCACGAGGGCCGCACCCGGGTGCCCGCCGACCCGGCGGCCCTGGCCGAGTACTTCACCTTCACCGACTTCGCGCACTTCATCGAGGTGTACCTGAGCGTCGTCGACCTGATCCGCGACGCCGAGGACGTCCGGGCCCTCACCTACGGCGTCGCCGAGGACATGGCCCGCCAGCACATCCGCTACGCCGAGCTCACCATCACCCCGTACTCCTCGGTGAACCGCGGCATCCCCGACGTCGCCTTCATGGAGGCGATCGAGGACGCCCGCAAGGCCGCGGAGAAGGAGATCGGCGTCGTCCTGCGCTGGTGCTTCGACATCCCCGGCGAGGCAGGCCTCGCCGCCGCCGAGGAGACCGCCCGGCTCGCCGTCGACCTCGCCCCCGAGGGCCTGGTCAGCTTCGGCCTCGGCGGACCGGAGATCGGCGTGCCCCGCCCCCAGTTCAAGCCCTACTTCGACCGGGCCCGGGCGGCCGGCCTGCGCAGCGTCCCGCACGCCGGCGAGACCACCGGCCCGCAGACCGTCTGGGACGCCCTGCGCGACCTCGGCGCCGAGCGGATCGGCCACGGCACCCAGGCCGTCCAGGACCGCGCGCTGCTCGACCACCTCGGCGAGCACCGGATCGCGCTGGAGGTCTGCCCGACCTCCAACATCGCCACCCGCGCCGTCGAGCGGATCGAGGAGCACCCGATCAAGCAGATGGTCGACGCCGGCCTGCTCGTCACCGTCAACAGCGACGACCCGCCGATGTTCGGCACCGACCTCAACACCGAGTACGCCGTCGCCGCCCGGCTGCTCGACCTCGACGAGGCCGGCGTCGCCGCGCTCGCCAAGAACGCCGTGGAGGCCTCCTTCCTCGACCAGGCGGGCAAGAACCGGCTCGCCGCCGAGATCGACGCCCACCTGGCCGCCTGGCGCGGCTGACGTCCCCGCGCCCACCCCGGTCCGGCGGGCCGCCGGACCGGGGTGCGGCGTTCCCGGGCGGGGAGACGCCCACGGCGGGAACAGGACGCCCGGGCGGGGATGTTGTGAGCGTCCGGTGACAAGTGGGTACCGATGCCCCGCCGGGCGTCCGGGCCCCCTGACGGGCCGTCCGTGCGGGCCGCTATGTTACGGGTGGGGGTTGCTGCCGCCCGTTTCGGTGCGCACAACCGACCGGACGTGACCGACCCCGATTCCGGGGGTCGGAGAGATGTGGTGGTACGGCGGGCCGCGGCGGGGCCCACCGGACACGGGGGAGGTTTGAACGATGGTGAACGCGGCGGACTCCGGCGGCGGTGGCGGCGGCGGAACGTCCGGGATCTTCTACAACGTCGTCTCGACGGTGACGGCCGCTCAGACGGCGGCCATGGTCGCCCAGTCCAAGGCCCTCGCCGGCCAGGTCGGCAGCCAGGCGGTCAAGGTCGAGGTCGAGAACCTGCAGACCTTCAAGAACAAGGTCGACGCGATCCTCAAGGACCTCGACGGCTCGCCCGCGAGCCACGGCGAGGTCTCCCAGCAGCAGCTGCAGTCCTGGCAGCTCGGCCAGAACTTCGGCCAGGCCGGCAGCCTGATGAGCGCCTACGCGACGGTGCACGCCAACCTGGAGCAGCTGTCCAGGACGCTCTCCCTGCAGATCGAGGCGATGAGCGCCAGCATCGACATGGCGGCCCGCGGCTACGACAACGCCGACGAGGAACAGCGCCAGAAGTTCCACTCGATCCTCAACCAGGCCGGCACGCAGTCCCAGATGCCGCCCGCGGGCGGCTACCGGGCCGCAGGCGGCGGCACGTACGCCCAGCCGGCCTCCTACCCGCAGTCGGCCGCGCAGCCGACCACCGGCACCCAGCAGGGTGCGTACTGATGTCCGCTCCGGCAGCGGAGAGGGGGAGTGAGGCATGACCGAGAAGCGATTCGTCAGGTTCCACCGCGAGGGTGACGACTTCGGCGGCGCCAGTCACGAGCAGCTGGTGGCCATGGTCGAGAGCGCCGACCCGGTGGCCGTCATGCAGGTCGGCCAGCGGCTGCTGCTGGCCGCGCAGAAGATGGACGAGATCAGCAACGAGCTGCACGCCCACATGGGCGGCCTGGAGTGGGAGGGCCAGGCGGCCGACGGATTCAAGACCTGGGGCGGCAACGTCTCCAAGTCCACGATGCAGCTCGCCGACTACTCGCGGAACGCCGGCACCTACATGGCGACCGCCGGCGAGACGCTCAGCGAGGTCAAGTCGAGCATGCCGAACGTGCCGACCTCCGACATGGAGGTCGTCCGCCGGTACGAGGCGCAGCCGAACACCGCGGTGAGCGTCGGCGGCTTCATCGCCGGCGGCATGGCGATGCCCGGCATCGGCAGCGTGGTCGGCGGCTGGGCGGCCGACAAGGTCGCCGGCATGGTCGACTCCGACTGGGTCACCGAGGAGCAGGCGCAGGCCGCGCAGAAGCGCGTCGACCAGGCGCACCAGGACGCGATCCAGCAGATGGCCAAGCTGGGGCAGTCGTACGACCAGTCGGTGACCCGGCTGAACTCGGCGGAGCCCCCGGTCTTCCCGCCCCCGCCCGGGTCCGAGACCGGCGGTTCGGAGAACGTCCCCGTCGGCGGCGGCACCGGCGGTACCGGCGGAGGTTCCGGCGGCTCGGGCCGGCCGGCGCAGATGCCCACGTGGACGCCGCCGTCGGGCCACCAGGCGGTGCCCACGACGCCGGTCCACCAGATGCCGACCGGGCCCGGCGAGCTGCACACCATGCCGTACCCGTACACCGGCCAGATGCCGAGCACCGGCATCGACCACGCGCCGACCATGCCCACCTCGCCGACGGCGCCGACCCTGCCCGGCGGGAACCCGCCCGGTGGCACCCAGCCCGGTGGCGGGCACCCGCTGCCCGGCGGCGGCAACCTCGGCGGAGGCCTGCCCGGTGGCGGCCTGCCCGGGGGTCTCCCGGGCGGCGGTCTCCCGGGTGGCGGCGGCCTGGGCGGTGGCCGCGGCGGTGCCGGCGGCGGCGGTCTGCCCGGTGGCCGAGGTGGCGGTGGCAGCACCGTCGGCGCGGGTCGCGCGGGCGGTACGGCCGGAGCGGGCGGCACGGGTGCCGGGGCGCGTCCCGGTGGCGGCGCAGCCGGCAGCACCCCGGGGACGGGCCAGTCGGGCCGTCCCGGTGCGCCCGGCATGGGCGGCATGCCGCACGGCGGCGGTGCCGGCGGTGCCGGTGCCGGCGGCGGTGGCGGCCGTGCGGGCGGCGGCCTGGTGGGCCGGGCCGGCGGAGCGGTCGGCGGACGCCGCGGGCCCGCGGCCGGTGGCGAGTTCACCCAGGGCGGCACCGGTCTGCGCGGCCGGGCCGAGCGGGGCGCGGACGGCCGCTCCGGCCAGGGCGGCTTCGGCGGCGGCCACGGTGCCGGCGGCGCGGGCCGCAAGGACCGGAACCGCGGGAACCGTCCGGACTACCTCGTCGAGGACGAGGACACCTGGACCTCCGGTTCGGGACCGGTCAACCCGGGCGTGATTGAGTAGGGATCAGGTCGACTGCCCGGCCGCGGGGCCACGAGTCGCCTTGCGGCCGGGCAGGTCCGTGCGTCGGTGGGCGCGCCGGGCCGACGGCGACGGCTGACGAGGGAGAGCAGGATGCGGCGAACGGGCACGGCAGTGCGGGGGCGGCGGCTCGCCGCGGCGATGGCGGTGGCGGCACTGGCCGTCGGAGCGGCGGCCGGTCCGGCCGCGGGCGTGGACTCGATCCGCGAGCAGCAGTGGCACCTCGACGCCATGCACGCCCCGGACATGTGGAAGACCAGCACCGGACAGGGCATCACCGTCGGCCTGGTGGACACGGGTGTCCAGGGGGACGCCCCGGACCTGCAGGGCCAGCTCGTCGAGGGCACCGACCTCAGCGGGCTCGCCAACTCCGGCGGCGTGCTGCACGACACGGTCGGCCACGGCACCGGCATGGCCACCCTGATCGCCGGCAGCGGCAAGGGACTCGGCGGCAAGGGCGCCTACGGTCTGGCGCCCGGAGCGAAGATCCTCCCGGTCAAGGTCAACGCCGGATCGGAATTCACGGCCGCCGCGGCCGACTACGCCACGCAGCTCGCGAACGGCATCACCTACGCGGCCGACCACGGCGCCAAGGTCATCAACCTGTCCCAGGGCATCCACGCCAGCCTGGTCAGGCCGGCGGACCTCGAAGCGCTGAAGGCGGCCGTCCAGCACGCCAACGCCAAGGGCAGCCTGGTCGTCGCCTCGGTCGGGAACGAGGGCGACAAGGGCAACCCGGTGAACTACCCGGGCGCACTGCCCGGGGTGGTGGGTGTCGCCGCGACCGACCGGGACGGCAAGACGACGGCCGAGTCCGAGCGCGGCGCGCAGGTCGCCCTCGCCGCACCCGGCGCGGACATGTACCACGCGTGCACCGGCCCGTCCGGCTACTGCAAGACGCACGGCACCTCCGACGCCGCCGCCGTGGTCTCGGCGTCCGCGGCGCTCCTGTGGGCCGCGCACCCCGACTGGACCAACAACCAGGTCCTGCGGGTGCTGATCAACACCGCCAGCAACCCGAAGGAGCGCAGCGACTTCATCGGCTACGGCGCGGTGCGCCCGCGGATCGCGCTGAGCGACCCGGGTGACCCGGGTGCGGCCGGGGAGTTCCCGTTGAAGGCCGCGGCGGCCGCCGACCCGACCCCGGGTGCGGGCACCGGCGGTGCCTCGGCGCCCGCGACCGGGCAGGGACAGGGGCAGACGCCCGGGTCCTCGCAGCCCGCCGCCGCGTCCGACTCGGACTCCGGCAGCAGCATGCCGCTGATCCTCGGCGGGGCCGCGGTCGCCGTCGTCCTGCTGGTGATCGTCGTCGTGGTGCTCGCCAAGCGGAACCGTCCGGCCGCGGCCGGCTCCGCGCCGGTGCCGCCGGCCGCGCCGTACGGGGCGCAGCCGCCGTACCAGGGCCCGGGCTTCCCCGCGCAGCAGCCGCCGGCCGGCCCGTACGGCCAGCAGCCCCCGGCTCCGGGCGGCTACCCGCCGCCGCAGGGACAGACCCCGCCGCCTCCGGGCGGCAACCCGTACGCCCGCTGACGTGCGAGGACAGCACGGCCCCGGGGCCGGCCGCGATCCGCGGCCGGCCCTCGGCGTTCCCCGGACCGGCGGCGTTCCCCGGACTCGTGGTCTTCCCCGGACCCGGGCCGGCCCGTGGCGCGACCGTCAGCCGAGGCGGACGACGCTGCCGGTGGCGGCGGAGGTGCGGGCCGCCTCCAGGACGGTGAGGGCGGCGACCGCGTCCCGCGGGTCCACCGGCGGCGGGGTGCCGTCCGCCAGTGCAGCGGCGATGCCGGCGTAGTAGGCGGGGTAGTCACCCGGGTCGGTCGGGATGCGCTCGGCGGCCTCGTCCGTGCCGAGGGTGCCGTACGCGGCGGGGTCGTCGGCGCCCCACGGGTAGCCGTCGCCGGGGGTGCGGCCCGCCCTGAGGTCGCTCTCCTGCGGGTCCATGCCGAACTTGACGTACCCGGCGCTGTCGCCGAGGACGCGCAGACGGGGGCCGCCGACCGCGGCGACGGCGCTCGTCCACAGGTGGGAGCGGACGCCGGAGGCGTGGGTGAGGGCGAGGAAGGCGTCGTCGTCGACCACCGCGCCGTCGCGGCGGGTGTCGATCTCCGCGTACACCGACTCGGCCGGGCCGAAGAGCGTGAGTGCCTGGTCGACGAGGTGGCTGCCCAGGTCGTAGAGGGTGCCGCCGACCTCGGCCGGGTCGGCGAGCTCGCGCCAGCCGGGCTTGGGCTTCGGCCGGAACCGCTCGAAGCGCGACTCGAAGCGGTGCACCCGGCCGAGCGCGCCCTCACCGATCAGCCGCCGGACGGTGAGGAAGTCGCCGTCCCAGCGGCGGTTCTGGAAGACCGAGAGCAGCACCCCGGCCCGCTCCGCCGCCGCGCACAGCCGGGCCGCCTCGACGGCGGAGCCGGCGAGCGGCTTGTCGATCACGACCGGCAGGCCGGCGGCGACGGCGGCCTCGGCGAGCGGCACGTGGGTGCGGTTGGGGGAGGCGACGACCACCAGGTCGAGGTCCTCGGCCCGGTCGAACAGGTCGGCCGGGGTGTCGAGCGGCTGCGCGCCCGGGTGGGTGCGGTGCAGCCGGTCGCGGCGGTCCGGGTCGGCGGTGACCACCGCGACCAGCTGCAGTCCGGGGGTGGTGGCGATCAGCGGGGCGTGGAAGGCGGAACCGGCCAGGCCGTAGCCGATCAGGCCGACGCGGAACGGGGTGCGGGGCACGCTGCTCATGCCCCCACTCAACCACGGACGCGCCGGCCGGCCGGGTCAGCGCGTGTGCGTGCCGCGGGCGCGGTTGCGGCGGCGCAGCACGGCCATCGCGGCACCGGAGAGCACGAACGCCGTGCCGACGGCGGCGATCAGGCCCGTGGAGCGGTCGGTGCCGGTCTGGGCGAGCTGCTGTCCGGCCGGGACGGCGTCGGTACCGGCGGGCGTCCCGGAGGCGGCCGGGGTGCCGGAGGTGCCGGGAGTGCCCTGTCCGGCGCCGGTGGGGGCACCGGTCGCCGCGGCGGGCACGGCAGCCGGGGTGCCGGCGCCCGTGCCGGTGCCGGTTCCCTTGCCGGGACCGGTGGTGACGGGGGCGGGGGCGGAGTCGTGGACGTGCGGGGTGCCGCTGCCCGAGGGCGGGACCGGGGCGGTGCCGGCGGTCCTGCCGCTGCCGTCGAAGACCACGTCGGAGCAGGAGTAGAACGCCTCCGGGCTGTCCGAGCGCTGCCAGATCGCGTAGATCAGCTGGCGGCCCTTCAGCCCCGCCGGGACCTTGCCGGGGAGCACGTACTGGCCGTCGACCAGCTGCGGGTCGGTCACGGTCAGGAACGGCGTGGACTGCAGGTTCGACCAGGCGAGCGGCTTCGCCGGGTCGTACGTGCCGTTGGTGACGTACAGCCGGAAGGTGCCGCGGTGCGGCGCGGTCGCCCGGTACCGGAAGGTGAACGGGGCGCCGGCCGTCAGGTTGGTGGCCGGCCAGTCCGCGCGCGGCAGGTCCAGGCCGGTGAACTCGGCGTTGTTGGCGCTGCACAGCTTGCCGTCCGGGATCAGCTGCTGGTGGCGGCCGTTGGCGTCACCGATCCGCACACCGTTCCAGTCGTACAGCGCCTGGGTGCCGCCGCGGGCGACCACCGCCGCGCAGGCCGCCGACTTCGGGTGCTCCGGGCCCTCCAGGTAGCAGCCCTCGACGCGGCTCAGCGGGTTCTGCATCGAGCCGTGCGCGGCGGCCGTGCCGGTGCCGAGCGTGCCGGACAGGGCCAGGCCGGCGAGGGCGCCGGCGAGGACGGTGACCCGGCGGCGGGCGGAGGGACGAGCGGACATGGCGGCGCTCCAGGATCGAGGGTGAGGGACGCTGTGCCAGCACGCTAACCACTGCCGACGGGCGGATTGACGGGTGATCAGTGCTGTTATGGGGTCTTTAAGGCCTTCTTGAGGCGGCGGGGGCGGGGGCTGCTGCCCGCCCTGGGGCCGGTCGACGGGTGCCGTTCCGGTGCCGGCCGGCCGGGCCGGGGCGGGCCGCGGTGGGTTGCAGCGGAGTCCGCCGGTCGGGACGTACTCCCGTCGGGCAGGCGTGCGGATTAGGCTGGTCGCGTTGGGGCAGCCAGTAGGACCCCCACACGTCGCGGAGGGCCGGCAACGGGCACCGGGCGCGAGGGGTGCAGTTCCGTACGACCACCGCACGACCTCGGGAGACACGCACGTGGCAGACCGCAAGCCCATCGAGTCCTGGCTGACCGACATGGACGGCGTCCTCATCCATGAGGGCACGCCGATCCCCGGCGCGGAGGAGTTCCTCCGCCGCCTCCGGGAGTCCGGCAAGCCGTTCCTGGTGCTCACCAACAACTCCATCTACACCCCGCGCGACCTCAGCGCCCGCCTCGCCGGCATGGGCCTGGAGGTGCCGGAGGAGTGCATCTGGACCTCCGCCCTCGCCACCGCCAAGTTCCTCAAGAGCCAGCGGCCCGGCGGCACCGCGTACGTGATCGGCGAGGCAGGCCTCACCACCGCGCTCTACCAGGCCGGCTACGTGCTGACCGACAAGGACCCGGACTACGTGGTGCTCGGCGAGACCCGCACCTACAGCTTCGAGGCGCTCACCAAGGCGATCCGCCTGATCAACGGCGGGGCCCGGTTCATCTGCACCAACCCGGACGAGACCGGCCCGTCCACCGAGGGCGTGCTGCCGGCCACCGGCTCCGTCGCCGCGCTCATCACCAAGGCGACCGGTGTCGAGCCCTACTTCGTCGGCAAGCCGAACCCGCTGATGATGCGTGAGGCGCTCAACACCGCCGGGGCGCACTCGGAGACCGCCGCGATGATCGGCGACCGGATGGACACCGACGTGGTCTCCGGCATGGAGGCCGGCATGGAGACGATCCTCGTGCTGACCGGCCTCACCTCGCCGGCCGACGTCGAGCGGTTCCCCTACCGCCCGACGCGCGTCGTGAAGTCGATCGCCGACCTGATCGACGAGATCTGACCGCCGGGAACGGCCGCACCGCCCCCACCAGCGGGTTACCGCAGGTGGGGGCGGTGTTCGTCTGCTTCCCGGGTGCCGGTCGGCCGCACGCGGGGACCTGCTAGCGCTCGCAGGCGACCCCGTCGCCGTCGCGGTCGAGCCCCGAGCGGTAACCGGGCTCTCCGCGGTGGAGCGGGGCAGCACCGGCGGCCTTCACCGCGTCGCAGTTCTTGTAGTAGACGGACGCCGGCCGGGTGGTGCGCTCGGGTTCGGGGGCGGCCGGTTCGGTCGTGGGCACCACGGCGGGCGCTTCGGTCTCCTGGACCGGCGGTGCGGTCTGCGTGGGTGTCGGCGTGGGTGTGGGTGTCGGTGTCGGTGTCTCAGGTACCGCCGTGGGCGACGGGGTGGCCGTGGGGCTGGGGACGGGACTCGGGCTCGCGCTCGGCGTCGGGCTGGCGGCAGCCGGGGGCCCGGTGGCCGCAGGGGGTCCGGCGGGACCGCCCTCCTTGCTCGGGCCGACGATCGCCCCCAGCCAGAAGAGGGACATGAACAGGCACCACACGGTCAGCAGGACCTTCACGGCGCTGTGCAGGCGACGCGAGCGCCAGGTCATCACGGCCGCGACCGGCGGCAGGAAGACCAGCAGGAGTATGCGCACCAGCCGGTTTGCTCCGGTTCGTGGAGCCGGGTGGCCTGGGGGCACGCTGTACGGGTTCACGGGCGCGATCCTCGTTCTGCTGCGGAGGTGGGTGCGCGAATCATTGCGCACCTGCGGGGCGCGGTAGTTGAGTGCCGCGGTGTCGTTATCAAACGGCGACGGGCGCCGGCTGAACCGCCGTCCGATGCCCGCCGGGGCCGGCGTGCAGCGCCGGTGCCGCCCGCTCCGCCGCAGGCCACCGTGGTGCGCGTCCGTGCCGTCGTAGGGTGCGTGGCGCAGGGGACGGACCGGCGACGTCCGGGCCGGATCCGGTGGCCGTGCTGCTGCCACGGGCGGGCCGCGTCGGGCCGGTGCGGTGGCGGGGGCTTCGTTCGAATCGAGGGGGAACAGTGGAACGGGCAGCAGGAGTGGCAGGAGTGGGAAGACCGCGGACGGAACCGGGAGACGCGGTCGGTCCGGGGCTGACGGGGGCGGTCGTCGAGGTGGTGGACGTCCCGGCGGTGCCGGGCGGGGCGGAGACGCCCGGGGGTGCGGACGAGAAGCGGGTGACCTGGGCGGAGCTCTACTTCGACCTGGTCTTCGTCTTCGCCGTCACGCAGGTGTCCCAGCTGCTGCACCACCACCACGACTGGGCGGGCGTGGGCCGGGCGCTGGTGGCCTTCGCGCCGGTCTACTGGTGCTGGGTCGGGACCACCGTGCAGGCCAACGTCCGGGACGTCGACACCCCGCGCGACCGGGTCGGGATCTTCGGGGTCGGCCTCTGCGGACTGTTCATGGCCCTGGCGCTGCCCGGCGCCTACGGGAGCCGGGGGCTGCTCTTCGGCGCCGGCTACTGGGCCGCCCGGCTGGTCCTGCTGTGGCTGGTCCGCGGCATCCGCCGGGTCTGGATCGGCCCGTACGGCGTCGGGGCCGCCGTCAGCGGCCCGCTGATGCTCCTCGGCGGCACCGTGGACGGCCCCGCCAGGACCGTACTGTGGGCCGCCGGCGCGTGCTGCGACCTGGCCGCGCCGCTGGTGTTCCGCCGACGCCTGGCCGGCGTGACCTACCACCCCGGGCACCTGCCCGAGCGGTTCGGGCTGTTCCTGCTCGTGGCCCTCGGCGAGTCCATCGTGGGCATCGGCGGACCGGTCGCCGGCTCTGACCTGCACACCGGCCAACTGCTTTCGGTGGCCGTCGCCTTCGTGATCTCCTGCGCGCTGTGGTGGCTGTACTTCGGCTTCGCCTCGGACGCCATGCGGTTCGCCGTGGAGACGGCCGCCTCCCGCCGCGACATGATCCGCCGCGTGTTCTCGTACGGCCACCTGCTGCTGATCGCCGGTGTCATCGCGGTCGCGGTCGGCTTCGGCGAGACCGTCGCCGAACCGGGCAGCGCCCTCGGCCTCGGCACCGTCGCCCTGCTGTACGGCGGCTGCGTGCTCTACCTGCTCTCCTTCAGCTACACGCGGTGGATGATGTTCGGCAAGGTCTCGCCGACCCGGCTGGCGGCCGCCGGCCTCGTCCTCCTCCTGCTGCCGCTGATGCCCGACCTGCCGGCCTTTGCCGCCCTGACCGCACTGGCGGCCGTGCTCGTCGGCCTCAACGCGGTCGAGCACCTGCGGGTGCGCCGGGCCCGCACCCGGACGGACACCGGGCCGGACGCCGACGCGGGTCCGGCGGCCTAGCATTCCGCGGCGAGACCGGTGCGGATTCCGGGCGGATCCACCGGGGATCCGGCGCGGAGGCGGGCGGGCGGCGCGGGCTGTCGGTCCGGGTGTGTAGCGTTCAGGGTCGTAGGAAGTCGTACGTCGGAGGCGACCGCTGCGCAGTGCGGCGCGGTCGGTGGGAGGTTAGTCGTGACGGATCTGGCTGAGGCGGCCGTGGACGCCGGTTTCGAGCTGCCCGAGTCCTGGCAGGACGTGCTCGCGGACGAGGTCGGCAAGCCGTACTTCGCCCAGCTGGCCGCCTTCGTGGCCGGCGAGCGCGCCGAGCACCAGGTCTTCCCGCCGAGCGGGCAGGAGTTCTCGGCGCTGGAGGCGACCCCCTACGACAAGGTCCGGGTGCTGGTTCTCGGTCAGGACCCGTACCACGACGACGGCCAGGCCCACGGCATGAGCTTCTCCGTCCTGCCGGGCACCAAGACCCCGCCGTCGCTGCGCAACATCTTCAAGGAGCTGGACGCCGACCTCGGCATCCCCGCCCCCGACAACGGGTACCTGATGCACTGGGCCGAGCAGGGCGTCCTGCTGCTCAACGCGGTGCTGACGGTGCGTGCGCACGAGGCCAACTCGCACAAGGCCAAGGGCTGGGAGAAGTTCACCGACGCGGTGATCAAGGCCGTCAGCGAGCGCGAGGAGCCCTGCGTCTTCGTGCTGTGGGGCAACTACGCGAAGAAGAAGCTGCCGCTGATCGACACCACCCGCCACGTCGTCGTGCAGGGCGCCCACCCGTCGCCGCTGTCCGCGAAGCTCTTCTTCGGCAGCAAGCCGTTCTCCCAGATCGACGCGGCCCTGGAGGGCTTCGGCGCCGAGGCGATCGACTGGAAGATCCCGAACCTGAACGACTGACCGACCGGCTGAACGACCGACCGGGGTACGGGACGGCCGGCCGCGCGCTGTGAGGGCAGCGAGCGGCCGGCCTTCCGCGTCTTCGGGAGGCTCAGGCCGGGACGGCCGGGACGGCGGGGGCGTCGGCCGGGGTGCCGGAGTCGGAGAGGGCGTTGGCGTCGGTCGGGGCGTCGGCCGATAGCCCGGGGGAGAGGCGCAGCGGGGGTTCGGTGGCGGCGCGGACCTCCTCGACCGTGCGGCCGGGAGCCACCTCCACGAGCACGAGGCCGTCCGGGGTGACGTCGAGCACGGCGAGGTCGGTGACGATCCGGTGCACCACGCCCCGCCCGGTGGCCGGGAGCGACAGCTCGTCGACGATCTTCGGTGAGCCGTCCTTGGCGGTGTGCTCCATCACCACGATCAGTCGGCGCGCACCGTGGACGAGGTCCATGGCCCCGCCCATGCCCTTGACCATCTTGCCGGGGATCATCCAGTTCGCCAGGTCGCCCGAGGCGGACACCTGCATCGCACCGAGCACGGACACGTCGATCCGGCCCGCCCGGATCATGCCGAACGAGAAGGCCGAGTCGAAGTAGGAGGCGCCGGCCTCCACCGTCACCGTCTCCTTGCCCGCGTTGATCAGGTCGGGGTGCTCGGTGCCCGCCTGCGGGTACGGGCCCACGCCGAGGATCCCGTTCTCCGAGTGCAGGACGACGTGCACACCGGGAGGCAGGTGATTGGGGATCAGGGTCGGCAGGCCGATCCCGAGGTTCACGTACTGGCCGTCGCGCAGTTCCCGGGCGGCCCGGGCCGCCAGCACGTCCCGGGGGTCGGGTCCGGCCGCGGGAGCGAGCAGTGCCGCGTCCGCGGACGTGGACGTGGACGTGGACCGGTTCGGGGCCGGGGGCTGCGGCGGGAGCGGCGGCAGCGGCGGGGTCTGCCGGGGCAGGTCGTGCGGAGCGGGCATGGTCAGGCCTCCTGGGCGCTCGGGCGGACGGTGCGGCGCTCGATGCGGCGGTCCGCGGGATCGGCGGCGACGACCCGGTCGACGTAGACACCGGGCAGGTGCACGGCGTCCGGCGGGAGCTCGCCCGGTTCGACGATCAGATCGGCCTCGACCACCGTGACCCGTCCGGCGGTGGCGCACAGCGGATTGAAGTTGCGGGCGGCCGCGTGGAAGACGCAGTTGCCGTGACGGTCGGCGACCTCGGCCCGGACCAGCGCGAAGTCCGCCGTGATGGCCTCCTCCAGCAGGTAGCGCCGCCCCGCGAACTCGCGGACCTCCTTCGCGGGCGAGGCGAGCGCCACCGAACCGTCGACGGCGTACCGCCAGGGCAGACCCCCCTCCTCGACCTGGGTGCCCACGCCCGCCGGCGTGTAGAAGGCGGGAATGCCGGCGCCCCCGGCGCGCAACCGCTCGGCCAGCGTGCCCTGCGGGGTCAGCTCGACCTCCAACTCGCCGCTCAGGTACTGCCGAGCGAACTCCTTGTTCTCGCCGACGTACGAGGACGTCATCCGGGCGATCCGGCCCGCGCGCAGCAGCAGGCCGAGGCCCCAGTCGTCGACGCCGCAGTTGTTGGAGACGACGCGCAGCCCGGAGGTGCCCGCCGCCGCGAGCGCGCCCAGCAGCGTGCTCGGGATGCCGCAGAGGCCGAACCCGCCGACCGCGAGGGTCGCTCCGTCCGGGATGTCCTCGACGGCGCGGTCGGGGGAGTCAAGGACCTTGTCCAAGGGGTCACCTCACTGAGGGCGGGGGCGTGGGAGCTGCGGCCCGACGGCCCGACGGCCCGACGGCCCGACGGCCCGACGGCCCGACGGTCCAACGGCCGTGCAGGCGTGGGGCCGTGCGGCCGGGGCGGTCGGCTGCGAGCCGTTCCTCGGGCCGTTGTGTGCTTCCGGCCGGCGTCGGGCCTGGTCGGGCCACTCCACCCTCGTTGCGGGAGGCGGCCGGAGCCATGGCGGTACCCGACATCCGGTGCGCTCCGCCCATGGCGCCGCGCCACACGGGTCGCCCTCCGGCGCACCGACATGGCTGAGGGCCACACAGCGGGCGCGGTCGGTGCGTCGTCCGGCCATATGTCCTCGGCCCGGTCGCGCTCCTACGGTTCCGGCATCCACCCCCGCAGCGATCCCCAGGAGCCGGCCGCCATGCGCAACACAGGAGTTCCCCGCGTCAGATCCACCGGTGCGGCCCCGGCCGTGTCCACGCCTGCGTCCCCGACCGCGTCCACGATCGCGTCTGGCCCGGGTGTCGCCGGGACCGGAGCCTCGCGCCGCATCGGGCGCCGGATCGCCGTCCTGGCGGCCTGCAGTGTGCTGGCGGTCGGGTGCGCCAAGGCCGGGACGGCGGGGACGGACGCCGCGGGTGCGAGCGGTGGGGCGTCGAGCCCGGTCAAGGTCGGCCTGCTCTACTCCAAGACGGGCCCGCTCGCCGCGTACGGCAAGCAGTACCTGGAGGGCTTCAAGGCGGGCCTCGACTACGCGACCAAGGGCACCGGCGCGGTGGACGGGCACCCGATCGAGTTCGTCGAGCAGGACGACGCCGGCGATCCCGCCAAGGCCGTGTCGGGCGCCAAGGAACTGATCGGCAAGGGCTACAAGATCCTCGCCGGCTCCACCGCCTCCGGCGTGGCCCTGCAGGTGGCGCCGTTCGCAGCGCAGAACAAGGTGCTCTTCATCAGCGGCCCGGCCGCCGCCGACAAGGTCACCGCGCTCAACAAGTACACCTTCCGCTCCGGCCGCCAGTCCTACCAGGACACCCTGACCGCGGCCTCGTTCGTGGGCGACGCCAAGGGCAAGAAGGTGACGGTACTCGCACAGGACAGCGCCTTCGGGCAGGCCAACGTGGCCGCCGTCAAGGCCGTGCTCGGCAAGGAGGGCGCCACGGTCGACGCCGTCCTCGCACCGCCCAGCGCGACCGACCTGACGCCGTTCGCCACCCAGGCCAAGGCCGCCAAGCCCGACCTGCTGTACGTGGCCTGGGCCGGCGAGACCGCCTCCGCCCTGTGGACCTCGCTCAACCAGCAGGACGTCTTCTCCGCCACCCGCGTGGTCACCGGCCTCGACCTCGCCGCCTCGTACCCCCTCTTCGGTCCGGCGGGAGAGAAGATCTCCTTCCTGAACCACTACTTCGGCGGCGCGGCCGGGACGGACGTCGAGAAGGCGATGACCGAGGCCGTCGCCAAGGGCGGCAGCAAGCCGGACATCTTCACCCCCGACGGTTTCACCGCCGCCCAGATGGTGGTGCACGCCCTTGAGGCCAACAAGGGTTCCGCCGATGACACCGCAGCCCTGGTGAAGTCGCTGGAGGGCTGGAGCTTCGACGGTGTGAAGGGGCACCTCACCGTCCGTGCCGAGGACCACGCCCTGCTGCAGCCGATGTTCCAGGTGCGCCTGACCGGCACCGGTGCCGCCGCCAAGCCCACCGTGGAGAAGGTGCTCCCCGCCGAGCAGGTCGCCCCGCCCGTCCTCGCCATGGTGGGCTGACCGTGAGGCAGCCATCCGCGGCGGGACCCGGCCCGCGGCAGCCCGCTGCTGCCGGACCGGCCGGCCCCACCGGTGAGGCCCGCGGGGCCGGACCGGGCGGGGTTCCCGGGCCAGCCGACGTTCCCGGTACGGCCGGGGCTCCCGGTGAGGTCGGCGCCCGCCGACCCGTGGGCGGGAGTGCGGCTGCCGTGCGGACCCGCGAGCCGGTGCTCCGACTGACGGGGCTCGGCTGGTCGGTCCGCGGGGTGCCGATCGTCGAGGACGTGTCCTTCGCCGTGGGGGAGGGCGAGTTCGTCGCCTTCATCGGACCCAACGGTGCCGGGAAGACCTCCCTCTTCAACCTGATCTCCGGGATCTACCCGGCGAGCCACGGCACGCTGGAGCTGGACGGGGCGGACATCACGGCCCAGCCCGTGCACGCACGGGCCCGGCGCGGGATCGGACGGACATTCCAGACCTCCTCGCTGTGGGGTGGGACGACGGTCGCCGAGCACGTCCGGCTGGCCGCGCAGGCCGCGGCCGGCCCGGCCGCCTCGTACCGGTTCTGGAGCCGGGCCGACCGGTACTCGGCAGAGGTCGCCGAGACCCTGGAGCGGACCGACCTCGCGCACCGGGCCGACACCCTGGCGAACGCCCTCTCGCACGGTGAGAAGCGCAAGCTCGAACTGGCCGTGCTGCTGGTCGCCGAGCCCCGGCTGATCCTGCTCGACGAACCGATGGCCGGCGTCAGTGCGGAGGAGGTGCCCGCGCTCACCGAACTGATCCGCTCGGTGCACCGGGAGTCGGGCCGGACGGTGCTGATGGTGGAACACCACATGGACGTCCTGCTCGGCCTCGCCGACCGGCTCGCCGTGATGCACCACGGCTCACTTCTGGCATTGGACACGCCTGCCGTCGTGATGGCGGACGCCACCGTGCAGCAGGCCTACCTGGGTGAGGCGCTGTGACGGACGACTCCTCTCTGACACGGCATCGGGAAACGGCGGCGGACGGTCCGGCACCCGGCGCCGCAGCGCCGGAGCCGTTGCTCGCGTTGCGGGACCTGCGGGTGGTCATCGACGGTCTGCACATCCTGCACGGCGTCGACCTCGACGTCGCACCCACGGGCGTGACCGCCCTGCTCGGCCGCAACGGTGCGGGCAAGACCACCACGGCCAAGGCGATCATGGGCCTGGTGCCGCGGACGGGGAACCTCCTCTTCGACGGAGTCGAACTGGCCGGCCTGCCGACGCACCTGGTGGTCCGCCAGGGCATCGGCTACGCGCCGGAGGACCGCGGCATCTTCGCCGGCCTCACCGTTGCCGAGAACCTCCGGCTGGCCGAGCGCGACGCCGATCCCGCCTACGACCTGGTGCACGAGCTCTTCCCCGAGCTGCGGAAGCGCGCCCGACAGGCTGCCGGAACGCTCTCCGGCGGCCAGCAGCAGATGGTGGCGATCGGCCGCACCCTGCTCAACCGCAACCGGCTGATCATCGCCGACGAGCCCACCAAGGGCCTGGCGCCGAAGATCGTCTCGGAGGTCGCCGAGGTGCTGGCCCGGGCGGCGGAACGGGTGCCGATCCTGCTGGTCGAGCAGAACCTCGCCCTGGTGCGGCGGCTGGCCGGCCGCTGCACCGTCCTGGCGGACGGCCGGACCGTCCACCGGGGCGACACCGCCGACCTGCTGGCCGACGAGGAGGCCTCCCGCCGACTGCTCGGTGTCGGCAGCAGGCGCGCTTCTGTCGCCGACGTGCAGTCCGGGGCCGGGGAACCGGCCCGTCCCGTCGAATCCGCTACGGAGGTGACCTCCACATGAACACCGTCGTCCTCCTCGTCTGTACGGGTCTGGGTCTGGGCGCTCTCTACTTCCTGGTGGCCTCCGGGCTGTCGCTGATCTTCGGTCTGATGGACGTGCTCAACTTCGCCCACGGAGCCCTGCTGTCCGTGGGTGCCTACGCCGCCTGGTGGGCCTCCGCCGAGGCGGGCGCGGGCTTCTGGCCGGCCGTGCTGTTCGGCACCGTGACGGGTACCGCTGCCTCCGTTCTGCTCGAACTGGTCGTGATCAGGCCCCTCTACAGCCGTCCGCGTGACCAGATCCTGGCCACCGTCGGCGTCGGCCTGGCCCTGCCCGCCCTGATCATGGGCATCTGGGGCGCCGACGCGCGTCCCTTCCAACCGCCGGCCGCGCTGGCCGGCACCGTCTCCCTGCTGGGTGCGGTCGTTCCCGTCAACCGCTTCGTCCTGATGGGCGCCGCCCTCGTGGTGCTGGTGCTGCTGCGCCTCTTCCTGAGCCGTACCCGGTACGGCCTCGTCGTCCGGGCCGGGGTCGAGGACCGCGCCATGGTCACGGCCCTCGGTATCGACGTGCGTCGCGCGTTCACCCTGGTCTTCGCCATCGGCGGAGCCGCCGCCGCACTCGGCGGCGCGCTCGCCGGCCTCTACTTCGGTTCGGTCAACCCCGGCCAGGGCACCGGTCTCCTGATCTTCGCCTTCGTCGTGGTCGTCATGGGCGGCATGGGCTCGGTCACCGGCGCCGCCGTCGCATCGGCCGCAGTGGGCCTGGTGCAGCAGTTCGCCAACTACTACACCGCTGCAGGGCTGGGCGATCTCTCCGTCGTCGTACTCCTCGCCGTACTGCTCCTCGTACGGCCCCGCGGACTCACCGGGAGGCTCGCGTGACCGCCAACAACTCGATCACGGGCACCGACGGCCCGACGGGCATCACATTCCTGCCGCCCGGCAGTTCTCCTGACGGAGATTCTGGAACAGCAGCAGGCGGGCGCACCATCCCTCGAACAGGTGAATCATTCGGTGACGGCTCGACTACGCTCCGTCGAGCGCTACGCTGGTGGCCGATCGCCCTGCTGATCCTGTTCCTTGTCGCCCCATACAGTGCGCTCCCCGTTCCCGGGCTCCTCGACGGGCCGCTCGGCAGCCCCGGAAGCCTCCAACTGATCGCCCTGTGCCTGCTCTACGGGGCCCTCGCCACCGGCTACGACCTGCTCCTCGGCCGGACGGGCCTGCTCTCCTTCGGCCACGCCCTCTACTTCGCTGCGGGTCTCTACTGCACCGACCTCGCCATGCTCGAACTCCGCCTCCCCCTTTTGCCGGCCGCCGCCGCCGGCATCGCCTGCGCCACGCTGCTCGCCCTGCTGCTGGGCGCCGTCAGCCTCAGGGTCACCGGCATCGGCTTCTCCATGGTCACCCTCGCCTTCGCCCAGGCCGGGGCGATCCTCGTCCAGCGCAACCCCGGCGGTCTCACCGGCGGCGAGGAGGGGCGCGCCGCCCCGGCCGACCTCCTGCCGCCCTCGCTGGTCGGCATCGGCAACACCGCCAACCTCTACTGGATCGCGCTGGGGTACCTGGTCCTCACTCTCGCGATCGTCCACCGCACCGTCGGCTCGCCGATCGGCCGGGTCTGGGCCGGCATCAGGGAGAACGAGCGACGCGTCGAGGTCCTCGGTCTCCGGCCGTACGGCTACAAGCTGGTCGCGTTCGTCGTGGCCGGAGCCCTGGCCGGCGCCGGCGGAGTCGTCTACCTGCTGCTCACCGGCGGCGCGACCCCGCAGACCGCGAGCTCCGACGCCACCCTCGCCCTGCTGGTGATGGTCGTGCTCGGCGGATCCGGCACGCGCTGGGGGCCGCTGCTCGGCGGCGTCCTCTACACCTGGGCCGGCCACCGCCTCGGCGACCTCGCCAACTCGTCCGCCGTCGCCGACCTGCCCGCCGCGCTGCGCGTCCCGCTCTCCCAGCCGCTCTTCCTGCTCGGGGCCCTGTTCGTCGTGGTGGTCTACCTCCTGCCGGGCGGCCTGGCTAGACTGCCGGCCCGTCTGCGTGCCGCCCGTGCCGGCTCGGCGGTGCCTGCTCGAATCCGTGGAAATGAGGCAGCGTGAGCATCTCCGGAGGACCCGTGCACGACGAACTGTCCGTCCCCGTGCCCGGTGGGGACCTGGCCGTCCTGCGCTGGCCGGCCCGGGTGCCGGACGCACCCACGGTGGTCGCCGTCCACGGCATCACCGCCAATGCCCTGGCCTGGGGCGAGATCGCCGACCGGCTGGCCGGTCGCGTCACCCTGGTCGCGCCCGACCTCCGCGGCCGGGCGGACAGCCGTGCGGTCGACGGCCCGTTCGGCCTCGCCCGCCACGCGGACGACGTGGCGGAGGTCGTCCGCACCCTCGGCCTCGGCCCCGTCCAGCTGGTGGGTCACTCGATGGGGGCGTGGGTCTGCGCCCTGACCGCCGTGCGCCACCCCGGGTCGGTGAGCCGGGTGCTGCTGGTCGACGGGGCCGTGAGCTTCCCGCTCCCGGCCGGGGTCCACGAGGACGACGCGCTGGCAGCCGTGCTCGGCCCCGCCCTCGCCCGGCTGTCCATGACCTTCCCGGACCGGCAGGCCTACCGGGAGTTCTGGCAGGCCCACCCCGCCTTCGGCGACGGCTGGTCCGCGCGCATGGACGCCTACACCCAGCGCGACCTGGTCGGCACGGAGCCCGAACTCCGCTCCTCCTGCGTCCCCGAGGCCATCCGGCAGGACGGCCGCGAGGTCCTGCTGGACAAGGAGGCCGCGGCCGCCGTCCACCAGCTGCCCTGCCCGGCCGAGCTGCTCTGGGCCGAACGCGGGCTGCTCGACGAGCCGCAGGGGCTCTACGACGCCGGCCGCCTCGGGGCGGCCGGCCTGGACGAGGGCCGTGTCCCGGCCACTCCCGTCCCCGGCACCAACCACTACTCGATCATCGGCGGGGTGGACGGTGCCGATGCCGTGATCGACCGGCTGCTGCGCGGCGCCGCAGCCGGCTGACCGTCGCAGCCTGCTGACCGCTGAAGCAGGCCCACACGACGAGCCAGGACCGCACAACGAAGCAGGCCGACCCGCCGAAGCCGGTCGGTGGCCCGGAGCCGTCGGGGACGGCCCGGGCCCGCATCGGCCGGCACCGGCCCGCCAACCGGTCAGACTGATCGGCTGGTCGGCAATCGGCCGGCCGACCGGCCGAGGAGGCGGGCCGGATCAGCCCGCCGTCCCGAGGAAGCTGCCCCAACCGCCCGTCGGCGCCTTGCCGACGTTCAGGGTGCGGAGCTTCCGCAGCGTCGACTGGTCCTGGACCTCCAGCCACTCGACCAGTTGTCGGAAGGAGACCAGCCGGACGTCCGGCTTGCCGGCGATCTCCTTGATGGTGTCCTCGACGGCGTTCATGTAGATGCCGCCGTTCCACTGCTCGAAGTGGTTGCCGATGAACAGCGGCGCCCGGTTGGTGGTGTAGGCCCGGTTGAAGCCCGCCACGTAGGCGTCCTTCGCCTGCGCCTGCCACTCCGCGTGCTTGGACGGGTCGCCCTTGGTCGAGCCGTGCGACTGGTTGGCGAGGATGTTGTAGTCCATGGAGAGCACCTGGAAGCTGTGCCCGGGGAACGGGAGGCCCTGGAGCGGGAAGTCCCAGATCTTGCCGTCCTGGACCTTCTGCGGCCAGATCTGCAGGCCGCCGGGCGAGCTCGCGTCGTACTTCCAGCCCAGCTTCGCCGCGGTCGGCAGCAGGCCCTTCTGGCCCTGGAGGCAGGGGGTGCGGCCGCCGATGAGCTCCTTCTTGTAGTCGAAGGGCAGCGGATCGACGTCGGTGAAGCCGGTGTTGGTCTTCCACTGGGTGACGAACGACACGGCCTGCTCGATCTCGTGCTCCCAGTCCTCCGGGGTCCACTTGTTCACGGCGTTGCCGTCGTCGGGCTGCCGCGCGCAGAAGTGGCCGTTGAAGTGGGTGCCGATCTCGTGGCCGGCCAGCCAGGCCTGGCTGATCAGCTTGATGGTGTTGCGGACGGCGTTCGCGGAGAGGAACGGGATGTCCGAGGCGCCCACGGGGTGGCGCGGCGGGTGGTAGAGGCTCGACTTCTCCTTCGGCACGGTGTAGATGCCGGAGAGGAAGAAGGTCATCGAGGCCTTGTGCTCCTCCGCGATCTTCAGGAACCGGCTGAACTGGCCGTCGTCCGTGGCGCCGGCACCGTCCCAGGAGAACACCACGAACTGCGGCGGCTGCTCACCGGGCTTGAGCTTCTCGGGCTTGGGCTGGTTCGGCTGGGCGCCGGTGTCCGACGTCGAGCCGTCTCCGATGGGCGTGCCCTTGACGGGCTTGGCCGTCGAGGTGCTGGCGGCCCCGTCCCCCGAACCGTTGCCGGGGCCCGAGGCCTTGCCGTTCGACCCGCCGTTGCTGGAACAGGCGGCGACAGCACTGAGTGCCGCGGTGGCCGCCCCTGCACTCAGCACAGTCCTGCGCGAGATGCTGCTCATGGTCTCCCCTACCCGCGTGGTGCCCGCACCCAGCAGACGTCCGGACACCTGAGAGGCATCCGGACGGCGCCGACATAATCGGACAATTGATCTGTATTCCTGCTCAAGGATGTCATGCGCGCGTGGGCCGGTACAGCGCGCCTCCCCACCCCCACCCCACCACGCAGGTCATACCCGCGGCGGCTCCACCACCGACCGTACTGTTGCGGTCCTGAGACAGATCGTCGGGCGTGCGGGCAACCGCCGCGCCCCCCGGCATGCGGCGGGCGCCTCCTGCGCGCCCTCGGAGCGCGATCCCTGGGCGGAGAGCGGCCGACGGGCCGACGCGGGGTCAGGCAGTCTCCGTGCGGCCGCCCCGGCGGGCGCGGCCGGAGACCCGGACGGTCAGCAGGCCGCCGCGGCCCGGCGCCGGCGGCGGACGACCCGGGCGATGCTGCCGCTGATCAGCGTCGCGGCCGCGCACGACACGACCAGGCTCAGCCAGGCGGTGTCGAACCAGTGACTGTTGAGCCAGCCCAGGCTGACGATGTACGCGGCCCACACCACGGCCGCCAGGGCGGACCAGCGGAGGAAGATCCGCGACGAGGCGGGCGAATGCCCGACGGCCAGGTCGAGGACGGTGCGGCCGGCCGGGACGAACCGGGCGACGATCACGATGACCGCCGCGGCCCGACTGGTGCGCTGCGCCAGGCTGGCCTGCATCCGCTCGACGCTCGTCGCCAGCTCGGGGCGCCGTGCCAGGCGCCGCCGTACGGCCGGAGCGCCGCGCCGGGCCAGGTTCAGCAACAGGAGATCGCCGAGGAAGGAGGCCACGGCCACACCGAGACCGAGCAGCAGGGGTGCGCCCTTGACCTCGGAGGTGCGGAGCACGGCGAGGATCACCAGCGTCCCGCTCGGAAGGAAGGGGAGGAAGGCGTCACCGAGCACGGCGCACAGCGCCAGCGCGCAGATCCATGACGGGCCGAGTACGGCTGCGGCGTCCAAGGTCGAACTCCCTCCAGACCGCCCGGGAGAGAGCAGTGCTGCAGGGAGTAACGCTAGCGAGTCGAACTTTCATGCCATGAAGCACCCCCCGTGTGGCGCGGCTCACGGCCCGTCCCCGGCCGGCCCCGGAACCACCGTGGAGCCGCCGCGGACCCGGTCGCCCCGACCGGGCGGAACATGGCACGAGCCCCCGGAGCGGGGTGCCGCTCCGGGGGCTCGCGGGGACCGCCGGTGCTGGTCCAGCCCGGTGGTCTTCGTCAGGAGTGCGGTGATGCATGCACCGCACTGATGAGTAACTTTGCCCGATCCCAGTTCCTGACGCGACATCAGGAACTGGCGACTTCCCGCGCTGGCATGAAGTCGCCAACCGCCCTCGCCCGGGGCCTCGCCCGGAGCCTCGCCCGGGGCTCGCCCGGCCCTGGACCGGTCGGAGGGCCGGGGAAACCGGTTCGCGAACGAGGGAACAGGCCCGCCCGGATCCGGGTTGTCCCCCGTCGTCGGTCGTCCGACCGGCGACCGAGGACCCGCAGCGACCAGGAGGACGGGCGGCATGAGCGGCGAGCACACAGGCGGAACGCAGCACCACACGGAGACGGCGGCATCCGCCACCGACCGCGCACCCGCCACCGACCGCGCACCCGCCACCGACCGCGCATCCGCCACCGACAGCGTCCCCGCCGACGACCCCGTCCGTGGACGTGCCCGCGGATCCGCGCCCGCCCCACTCTCCATCCTCGACCTGGCCACCGTCGGCGCCGGCTACTCGCCGGCCGACGCCCTCGCCGCCACCACCGAACTGGCGCGGGCTGCCGAGGACTGGGGGTACCACCGCTTCTGGGTCGCGGAGCACCACGGCATGCCCGGGGTCGCCAGCTCGAACCCCGCGGTGCTGCTCGCCCACCTCGGCGCCCACACCCGCACCCTGCGGCTTGGCTCCGGCGGGGTGATGCTCCCCAACCACGCGCCGCTGACCGTCGCCGAGCAGTTCGGCCTGTTGGAGGCCCTGCACCCCGGCCGGATCGACCTCGGCCTCGGCCGGGCGCCCGGCACCGACCAGGCCACCGCCCGGGCCCTGCGCCGCGGGCTCGCCGACGGCGCCGACGACTTCCCCCAGCAGCTGGCCGAGCTCACCCACTTCCTCGACGGCGACTTCCCGGACGGCCACCCGTACGCCCGGCTGCAGGCCGTCCCGCAGAACGACGCCCGGCCGCCGATCTGGCTGCTCGGCTCCTCCGGCTTCAGCGCCCGCCTGGCCGGTCGCCTCGGCCTGCCCTTCGCCTTCGCCCACCACTTCAGCGCGTCCAACACCGTTCCGGCGCTGGACCTCTACCGCAGCACCTTCCGTCCGTCCGCCGTCCTGGACGAGCCCTATGCGCTGATCGGTGTCAGCGCCGTCGCCGCCGACCGGGAGGCCGAAGCACTGCGCCTGGCCCGCTCGGCCGGCCTCGCCATGCTCCGGCTCCGCCAGGGCCGCCCCGGGCTGATCCCCACCCCGGACGAGGCGGAGGCCCACCCCTACACCGAGATGGAGGCGGACTTCCTGACGAGCTGGCTCGGCAACGTCGTCCTCGGCACGCCCGGGCAGGTGGCCGACGGCCTGGAGGCCCTCCGCAAGCGGGTCGGCGCCGACGAACTCATGGTCACCTCGCACATCCACGGCCACACGGCCCGCCACCGTTCCTACGGCCTGATCGCCGAGGCGTACGGGCTGACCACCGCCGAGCCGACCACGCCGGCGCCCGGAGGCGGTCCCGCCCGCACGAGCCGCGCAGAGACCCCGGCCCGCTGAGCCCGGCCCGCTGATCCGGGCCCACTCGTTCCGTCCTGCTGGTCCCGGGCGGCCGTGGTGGTGTCCGGCTCAGTCGGGGAGGCACTCCCGGAGCATGTCCGCCACGATCTCGGCGTCGCCGGGCTTGGCGAAGTACCAGCCCTGGGCGGTGTCGCAGCCGGTGAGCCGGAGCCGCTCGGCCTGGGCGGCGTTCTCGATGCCCTCGGCGGTGACCGTCAGGCCGAGGGCGTGGGCGAGCTGCACCATGGCGCCGACGATCTGCTCGTCCGCCTCGGTGCGGCGGGCCCGGGCGCCGTCCGGGTCCGGGGAGGCGGATCGGCCGCCGGGGAGGCCGGTCGTGCCGGCGTCGCGGAAGGCCTCGACGAAGGTGCCGTCGAGCTTGAGGACGTGCACCGGGAGCCGGGAGAGGTAGGCGAGGTTCGAGTAGCCGGTGCCGAAGTCGTCGATCGCGATCCTGATGCCCATGTCGGCGAGGGCCTGCAGCGCCTGGATGGGGCGCCCGCCCGGGCCGAGCAGGGCGCTCTCGGTGATTTCCAGCTGGAGGAGTCCGGCGGGGAGACCGGTCCGGTCCAGGACCTCCGCGACGTCCGCGACGACGTCGGAGTCCCAGATCTGACGGGCGGCCAGGTTCACGCTGACGAAGGTGTCCGCGTCCGGGAACTCCGCCAGCCAGCGTCTCGCCTGTCTGCAGGACTCCTCCAGCACCCACTTGCCGAGAGGGACGATCGCTCCGGACTCCTCGGCCAGCGGGATGAACCGGTCGGGCGAGAGGGTGCCGTACCGCGGGTGCCGCCAGCGGACCAGCGCCTCGGCCCCGTGCACCAGGCCGTCCGAGAGCCCGACCAGCGGCTGGTACTCGACGATGAACTCGCCGCGCTCCAGGGCCGGCCGCAGCGCGGTGGAGAGCAACTGCCGGGTCAGCTGGTGGGCGCCGCGCGCCGGGTCGTAGAGCGTCCACCGCGCCCGGCCGTCCGCCTTGGACCAGTACAGCGTGGAGTCGGCGTCCTTGAGCAGGTCGGTGGGGGAGGTGCCCTCGACCGGCCGCTCCACCACACCGACCGAGGCGGTCACGGCCAGCCGGTGCCCGCCGATCTCGAACGGCTTCTCCAGCGACTTGATCAGCCGGCCGGCGAGCGAGGTGAGCTGCTCGGACCCCTCGCTGTCGGTGATCAGGACGGCGAACTCGTCACCGCCGAGCCGGGCGACGAGCTGTCGCTCGCCACGGGCGAACCCGCTCTCCAGCCGGGCCGCCACCGCGACCAGCAACTGGTCCCCGACGTGGTGGCCCAGCGTCTCGTTGATCACCGCGAAGCCGTCGAGGTCGAGGTAGCACAGCCCGATCCGGGGATGCCGCTCTCCGTCGGCGGCCTGCGCCACGCCCTGCGGCCCACCCCTGGCAGCTCCGTTCGCGGCGCCGTTCGCGGCGACCTGCCCGGAGCCGTTCGTGGCGCCCTTCGCCGAACCGTTCGCGGACCCGGACCCGTTCGCCTTGCCCGGCCCAGTACCGTTCGGCGGGCGTCCCGGCGTGCGGTCCGTCCGGGCGCCCACGGCGAGGAACGCGGCCTCCAGCCGCTCGAAGAAGAGCGTGCGGTTGGGCAGCCGGGTCAGCGGGTCGTGCAGCGCCTGGTAGGCGAGCCGGTCGCCGAGGAGCCGCTGCTCGGTGACGTCCTCAACCATGGCGAGGGTGTACAGCGGATGCCCGGCGCCGTCCCGGATCAGGGAGAGGGTCACCTTGCTCCACACCGAGCGGCCGTCCCGGTGCTTCAGCCGCTTCTCGACCCGCAGCCGGTCCCGCTTGCCCTGCACCAGGTCGCGGTAGAGGCGCCGCGGGGTGTCCTCGGGCTCGATGATCTCGTAGATGTGGGTGCGGGCGAGGTCGGACGGCTCGCGGCCCAGCATCGCCGCGAACGCGGGGTTGGCCTCGATGATCCGGTCGTCCGCGTCGATCAGGGCCATCCCGATGCCGGCGTCCGCGAAGGCCGCCCGGAACCGGGACTCGCTCGCCCGGAGCGCGGACAGCAGGCGCGCGGTACTGCCGCCGACCGGCCCGGCGCAGGTGGGACAGGAGAGCAACGGCTCGACCGGCGGGGGCGGTTCGGCCCCGGGCTGTGCCGTCGACGCCCCGACCCGGCCGGACTGTGCACCCGTACCCGGCCGCTCGGCGGTGTGCGGTTCGGGGCGCCCGGGCGGCGAGTGCGGGGGTTCGGCGCGGCCGAGGCGCGCGCGGTTCAGCTCCTCGTGCCGCACACCCGTGGGGTGTGCGTCGACCCCCTCGTTTCGCCCCGGCACGGCACGCTCCCGTCCGCTGCTCCCGCTGATCCGGACGGCTGCCGTAGTGCAGTTGTCCGTGTCCACGGCGGTCCACGCCCTCGTCCGATCCAACCCCTCGATCGAACCCCTCGGGTCGGTCCACCGCCGCCGATCATAGGCGCCGCGGAGAATCGGCGGCGACCGCCGCCAGGGTGATTCGTCGGCTTTCTGACGGACCGTGGGCGGACGCGGCGACGCCCCCGCCCGCCGCGGAAGGGCGGCGGACGGGGGCGCGTGCGCATACGGCCTGCTCGTCCGGTGTGTGGCCGGGCGAACGGATGTCCGGTGCACCGGTGGTGGGCGTCCCGGCGCGGGGCCGGTGGGAGCGTTCCGACGATTTCGGAGCGCTGTCACCGACGGCGTGTCGCGGGTCAGGCCAGCTTCGCGGTGAGGGTGATCGTGGTGCCGGTGAGGGCCTGGCTGACCGGGCAGTTGGCCTTGGCGTCCTCCGCGGCCTTGACGAAGCCGGCCTCGTCCAGGCCGGGGACCTCGCCGGTGACGGTGAGGTGGATGCCCGTGATGCCGGTGCCGGGCTGGAAGGTGACGTCGGCCTGGGTGTCCAGCTTGGTGGGCGGGGTGCCGGCGCCGGCCAGGCCGTGCGAGAGCGCCATCGAGAAGCAGGAGGAGTGGGCGGCGGCGATGAGCTCCTCGGGGCTGGTCTTCCCGTTCGGGGTCTCGGCGCGGGCCGGCCAGGACACCGGGTACTCCCCGATGCCGGAGGAGGCGAACGTCACCACGCCCTTGCCCTCGAGCAGGTTGCCTTCCCACGCGGTGCGTGCGGTACGGGTGGTTGCCACGATCAGGTACCTCCTGTGCTGGAAGAACTGCTGGGTCGTCACGTCCTGTGGCGCCGCGCACAGCCTACGCGGCGACGGTCCGCCCGCACGGCCGCTCCGCCGCACCCGCCGCGCGTTGTCCGGATGGTGGACGACTGGTCCGAAAGGTGGGAGTTCCGGGGGTGCCCCCTGTTAGATTTGCCGAGGCCCGCGCCGGTCTCCGGCCGTCGGGCGTGTCCAGCCCAGCAAGCTCCGGAGCGATTGTCCGATGACCGATCAGCCCACCGACCCCGCCGCCGACGCCGTGGCCGCCGATGTCGCCGCCGCGGACGCCGCCGAGGCGATGGCGCAGGTCGACGAGGCGGTCCGCGCCGAGCTGACCAGCCTGCGCGAGAGCATCGACAACATCGATGCGGCAGTCGTCCACATGCTGGCCGAGCGCTTCAAGGCGACCCAGCGGGTGGGCCGGCTGAAGGCCGACCACAAGCTGCCCCCGGCCGACCCCACCAGGGAGCGCGAGCAGATCACGCGCCTGCGCGAACTGGCCGCCGGTGCGCACCTCGACCCGGTCTTCGCCGAGAAGTTCCTGAACTTCATCATCGCCGAGGTGATCCGGCACCACGAGGCCATCGCCCGCTCCTGACGGGACGCCCGCCACACACCGCACCACTGCACGTACCACTACGCACCACCGCACCCGCCACTGCCGTACGCCGCACCGCCGCGTACGGCAGTGGCGCACACGCACGGCCGTGTGTTCACCGCCCCGGACGAACCCCTGTCCGGATGTCGGCTGGGGCTAAAGACGGGATTTCCCGTGGGGGGCGCACGGCGCTAGCGTGCTGTTCTCTTCGACCGGCGATCTCGAACCACCGGCGGGGCAGTCGCCGAGCCGGCCCGCCGGGCCCCGGCGCGGCCCGGCGGTGGCGCGGAGGGTGGCACTGCAGATGACCAGCTACGTGGGCACCCCCGGCGCGGAGCCGTCGACGGGCCCCGAGCCCTCCCGGCACCCGGACACCCCGGCGGACGCCCGCCCCGCGGACCGCCTCGCGGACCGGCCCGCGGACGGTCCCACCGACCACGGCAGCGGCAGCGGCAGCGGCCGCGGCAAGGGTCCCCGGCGCCGCTGGCCCTGGTGGGTCGAGCTGCCGGTGATGGCCGCCTTCGGCCTGGTGGTGGCGCTGGTGATCAAGACCTGTCTGTTCCAGGTGTTCACCATCCCGTCCGGTTCGATGGAGAACACGCTGCGGATCCACGACCGGGTGGCGGTCAACAAGCTGGCCGTCCTCACCGGCTGGGAGCCCAGGCCGGGCGAGCCGGTGGTATTCCGCGACCCGGGCAACTGGCTGCCGAACCAGCCGGAGTCCTCGGGCACCCTGCCGGGCGCCTTCGACGCCGTGCTGAGCTTCGTCGGCCTGCTGCCGCCGAAGGACGACAACTACCTGGTCAAGCGGGTCATCGCGACCGGCGGTCAGACCGTCCAGTGCGCCGGGACGGTGCTGCGGGTGGACGGGCACCCGGTGGCGGAGCCGTACCTGCACGTCGGGGACGACTCCTGTTCGGGCCTGGACTTCGGTCCGGTCACCGTGCCGCAGGGGTACGTCTGGGTGGAGGGCGACCACCGCAGCAACTCGGCGGACTCCCGGTACCACCGCGACGGGCCGGGCGACGGCGCGGTGCCGGTGGCGAACGTGGTCGGTCCGGCCGCCGCCGTGGTGTGGCCGCTCGGGCACGTCGACTGGTTCGGCTGGTCCGGCCGCTGACGGCGGGCCGACCGGGACACGCCCGGCAGGAGGTCAGGCGGATCCGCGGACGGCGTCCCTCGGCACGTCCTCGACGTCCACGCCGTCCTCGGCGTCGCGGCCCCCGCCACTCCCGGTGACCGGGTCGGACGCGCCGGCGGCGGCCACCGTCCGCTCAGGTGCCGGTGCCGGGGCGGGCTTGCTGGTCTGGGCCGCGAAGGCGCCCGCCAGGACCAGTGCGCCGCCGAGCAGCTGCGGCGCGCCGAGGTGCTCGCCGAGCAGCACCCAGGCGAGGACGGTCGCGACCACGGCCTCCAGGTTGGCGACCACACCGGCCACCGGCGGGGACAGGTGCTGGACGGCGACCACACCGGTCAGGTAGGCCAGCACGGTCGCGACCAGCACCATCCAGGCGGCGGGCAGCACCGCGGGCAGGCTGTGGCCGTTCATGGTGACCGAGCCGCCGAGCAGGCTCCAGTCCGCCTGCCACGGCCGGGTGAAGGCGGTGAGCACGACGGCACCGATCAGCAGGCCGTACGCGCTGACCGCGATCGGGTCGATCGGCTTGTCGCCGCGGCGGCCGGCGTCCGCGAGCACGAAGTAGCCGACCTGGCAGCAGGCCGCGCCGAGGGCGAAGGCGACGCCGAGCGCGTCGAAGCCGAGCCCGTTCCAGACCTCGACGACGCAGGCCAGGCCGGTGACGGCGACACCGGCGCCGATCGCGGCCCCGCGCGAGACGGGACGGCGCTGCACGAACTTCACGTAGGCGAGCAGCAGCGGCGGCCCGAGGTACTCGATGAGCAGCGCGACGCCGACCGGGATCCGGGAGATCGCCGCGAAGTAGCAGGCCTGCACGCCCGCCACGGCCAGCAGGCCGAAGCCGAGCAGCAGACCGGGGCGCTGGCGGACGGCGTCCCGGTGCCGGTAGGCGAGCGGCAGCAGCACCACGGCGGCACCGGTCACCCGCAGCCACACCACGTGCAGCGGTGAGAGACCCGCCTCGATCAGCGGTTTCGCGGCGGTGCCGGAGCCGCCGAAGGCGAAGGCCGACACCAGGGCCAGGGAGAGGCCGAGCGAGCCGATGCCACGGGTGGGGGAGGGGGAGGAGCTGCGCACCGACGCATTGTGCCAGTCCGTGGACGCACTTGGTAAGGTGCCATCTCACCTAATGGTCCTGTGCGCCGTCGCGTGCGGGTGGCCCCGGGCCGGTCCCGCAGCGCCGGCGGCCACCAACCGGCGGCCGCCGGTCCGCCCCGGGCTACCCCCGGGTGCCCGGTGCCGTGCCCGTCCCGCCACCGGTGGAGGTCCCGCCCGAACCGGACCCCGTCCCGCCCGAACCGGAGCCGGACCCCGTCCCCGAGCCGTAGCCGAGCAGACCGCCCCCGCCGCCCGTGCTGCCGCCCGAGCCCGTTCCGCCGCCCGAGGTGCCCGTCCCCGTCCCGGTGCCGGGGCGGCCCGCGCCCGGCACCGCGGCACCCTTCGACGCCCACGGGCGCTCGGGCTGCTCGCTGGGAACCGCCTCGGCCGGCGCACTGGCCGTCGGCGAGGACGGCGCGACGGACGGTGCTGCCGGGGCGCTGCCGGTCGGCGACGGCTCGGCCGGCCGGGTGCGCACCTGCTTCGGCGCCGTGAAGTCGGAGACCGGCTCGCCGGCCAGCGCGGCCTTCATGTAGGCGGCCCAGATCAGCGTCGGGTAGCGGCCGCCCGCGGCCTCGCCGGTGCCGCCGACCCCGTCCAGGGTGACCTGGGCGCCGGTGGCCGGGTCCTGGCCGAACAGCGCGACGGCCGTGACCAGCTCGGGGGTGTAGCCGACGAACCAGACCGACCGGGAGTTGTCGGTGGTGCCGGTCTTGCCGGCGACCGGCCGGTTCAGGGCGCCCGCCCGCCAGCCGGTGCCGCCCGGGTCGTCGACGACGCCCTGCAGCATCGCGGTGGTGGCCCGGGCCGCCTCGGCGCCGACCGCCTGGGTGGTGCTGTGCGCCGGCAGCGGCACCTGCTCGCCCTCCACGCCGACGGACTTCACCAGCCACGGGGTGATCTGCTTGCCGTCGTTGTCGAGCGCCGCGTACGCCCCGGCCATCTGCAGCACGCTGGGTGTGGCCGCGCCGAGCGGGATCGACGGGACGGCGGACAGCCCCGGGGTGTCGGCGGGCAGGCCGAGCGCGACGGCGGTCCTCCGGACGGTCTCCAGCCCGGTGTCCTGCGCGAGCTGCGCGTAGACGGAGTTGACCGACCAGTCGGTGGCCTGCTGCAGGGTGATCTGCCCGTAGTCCTTGCCGCCCTCGTTCGGCGGGGCGTACGGCGTGCCGGTGCCGCCGCGGACGGGCCGCCCGCTGGTGCCGTCGTACACGGTGTCGGCGGTGATCCGGCGGCCGGCCTGGGTGCGGGCCTCGCTGTCCATCGCGGCGGCCAGCGCGATCGCCTTGAAGGTGGAGCCGGCCTGGTAGTCCTGCCGGGTCGCGTTGTCGATCCAGTGCCGGGTGGCGTCGCTGCCGCCGTAGAGCGCGAGCACCGCCCCGGTCCTCGGGTCCAGCGAGACGGCGCCGGCCTGGGCGTCGGCGTCCTTCTTGCGCTTCGCCGGGTCGAGGTTGTCGGTGAGCTGGCCGCGGACGGCGGCCTGCAGCTGGCGCTCCCGCTCGGCGTCCACGGTCAGGGTGATCGTGTAGCCGCCCTGGGCGAGCTGGGCGTCGCTCAGGACGTGCTGCGAGGTCAGGTAGTCGGTCGCGGCGGCGACCAGGTAGCCGGCCTGACCGGAGAGACCGGGAGCGCTCTTCGGCTGCTGCACCTCGGGGAAGGCGGTGGCGGTCCGCTCCGCGGCGGACAGCCAGTGCTCCTGCACCATGCCGTCCAGCACGTAGTTCCAGCGGTTCGTCGCGTTCTGCCTGCCCTGCGGGGTGGCGGTGGCGACGTCGTACGCGCTGGGCGCGTTCAGCAGCGCCGCCAGGTAGGCGCCCTGGGCGGCGTCCAGCCGGTCCGCGTCGATCCCGAAGTACGCCTGCGCGGCCGCCTGGATGCCGTAGGCGCCGCGTCCGTAGTACGCGGTGTTGAGGTACCCGGCGAGGACGTCGTCCTTGCTCTCCGTCGCGTCCACCTTGATCGCGATGAAGAGCTCCTTCACCTTGCGGGTGACGCTCTGCTTCTGGCTGAGGTAGGTGTTCTTGACGTACTGCTGGGTGATCGTCGAGCCGCCCTGGGTGGCCTTGCCGGTCGCGGTGTTGAACGCGGCCCGGGTCAGGCCCTGCAGGTTGACGGCGCCCTCGTGATAGAAGTTGCGGTCCTCGGCGGCCAGGGCGGCGTGCCGGGCGGCGGGGGAGATCCGGTCGAGCGGCACGTTCTGCCGGTTGGTCTGGCCGGTCCGGGCGATCAGCGTGCCGTCGGAGTACAGCCAGGTGTTGCTCTGCGCCGTCGCGGCGGCGTGCGCGTCCGGCACCTGCACCAGGGTCAGCCCCAGCGCGAAGAGGCCGACCGCGAGCAGCACCGCCGCCACCGAGCCGGCCAGCGCCGTCCGCCAGGTCGGGACCAGCCGCCGCCAGCCGGTGCGCCGCTGTCCCGTCCGGCGGCCGGACCACCGTCCCCGGGGCGCGCCGGGACCGCTCTGCTGCGAAGTACGGGGCACCGGAGTTCCCTTCCTGCGAGCCCCGCAAAGGTCGCTCACCCGTCGGACGGCATGGACCGTCCCACCCTGCCTGATCGACTTGTCAGGCGTTAGGGACTTATGTCCCATTTTTCCTTACCGTTCCCTCACCTCGCGGCGGCCGCCCCGCCGACCCGCCGGTGCCGCTCCGCCGCCCTCCGCGCCCGCCGCCCCGCCGTGGCGGGGCGGATAGGGTGCCCGGACCCGCCCGCACGAGGAGCACCATGGCCCGCCCGAGCATCCTGTACGTGACCGACCTCACCTATCCGGCCCGCGGCCGGCGTTACGGCGACGAGGACACCCACCTCTCCGCCGCGCTGCGCACCGACTTCGCCGTCGCCCTCTGCCACCCGCTGGATGCGGCCGGCCTGATGGACTCCTTCGACGGCGTCGTGGTGCGCAACAGCGGCCCGGTGCTGCACTACCAGGAGCAGTACGACGCCTTCCGGGCCGAGGCGCTGCGGCGCGGCACCCGTGTGTTCAACGAGCTGACCGGCCGTGCGGACATGGCCGGGAAGCAGTACCTGCTCGACCTGTCGGCCGCCGGCCACCCGGTCATCCCGACCGCGGAGGCCCCGGACGAGCTGGACCGCCTCCCCGACGTCGCCGAGTACGTGGCCAAGCCCAAGCTCGGCGCCGACTCCATCGGCCTGGAGGTCGTCGGCCCGGACCGGATCGCCGGGATCGCCGCCGCCGGCGGCATGCTCATCCAGCCCAGGATCGACTTCCGCTACGAGGTGTCCTTCTACTTCGTCGACCGGGAGTTCCAGTACGCCCTGCACACCCCCGACAAGGACGTGCGCTGGCAGCTCGCGCCCTACCGCCCGAGCGCGGAGGACCTCGCCTTCGCCCGGCGCTTCGTGGCCTGGAACACCATCGACCACGGCATCCAGCGCGTCGACGCCTGCCGCACCGCCGACGGCGACCTGCTGCTGGTCGAACTGGAGGACCTCAACCCGTACCTCTCGCTCGACCTCCTGGAGGCCGGCCAGCGCGAGTCGTTCACGGCCGCGATGAAGGACTCCCTGCACCGCCTGCTGCGCCGCTGACCCGGAACGTCGGCGCAGCCCCGGGGAACGCCGAAGGCCCCCCGCTTCCGCGAGGGGCCTTCGACCGTCTGTGCGCCGCCAGGGACTCGAACCCCGGACCCGCTGATTAAGAGTCAGCAATACACGGTTCCGAGGGGCCTCCCGCACCATCCGGCGGCCGCCCGCGGCCCGCGGTGGGTGCCGCCCGGGGAACGCCGAAGGCCCCCCGCTTCCGCGAGGGGCCTTCGACCGTCTGTGCGCCGCCAGGGACTCGAACCCCGGACCCGCTGATTAAGAGTCAGCCCCGGCGGCTGGCCCGGCGGCTGCCCGGAGGCGACCGGCGACGACAGGGCGGCGGCGACCGCGCGCCGGCAGGCAGCGCGGTGATCACGAGGCGGCCGCGGCGCACGGGGCCGTGCGGAGAGACCGCCCCCGTGTTCCGACCTCCGCCTTGACCTTCCGCGTTGCCCGCAGACCGCCCGTGTCGTCGTTCCAGTCGCCAGGGAATCTAGCGGGCGAACCGGGAGGGAGCGGAACACCTCGGCGGGCACACGCCGCGCCGCACGGTCCTGTCACCCGGTTCGCGCACTCCGCCGTCAGCCGGGGTTGACGGTGGTCCGCCCGGCGGCACCGCTGCCCCGGATGCGTGCGCACGGCCTGCGGGAATGCCAGGATCACGGGGCAGAGCCCCGGTCCGAACTCCCCGAAGGCGGCACCATGACCAGCGAAGCGGACGGGCCGCCGACCGCGGCGGCCGGCACCCCCGCCCACCTCCAGCACGCCCGCCCGGTCCGGCGGATGGCCCCCCGCTCGCGCAGCGAACCGCACCGCACCGCCACCCCGCTGGAGCTCTTCTTCGACCTCTGCTTCGTGGTCGCCGTCGCCCAGGCCGGGGTCCAGCTCGCGCACGCCCTCGCCGAGGGCCACGCCGCCACCGGCGTCCCGCGCTACCTGTTCGTCTTCTTCGCCATCTGGTGGGCCTGGATGAACTTCACCTGGTTCGCCTCCGCGTACGACGTCGACGACGTCCCGTACCGCCTGACCACCCTGGTGCAGATCACCGGTGTGCTGGTGCTCGCGGCCGGCGTGCCCCGGATGTTCCAGAACCAGGACCTGGTGCTCTCGGTGGTCGGCTACGTGCTGATGCGCTTCGCCATGGTCACCCAGTGGCTGCGCGCCGCCGCCTGCGAGACCGGGGCGGCCCGCACCGTCGCCCTGCGCTACGCCCTCGGCATCACCCTCTGCCAGATCGGCTGGGGGCTGATCCTGCTCGTCCCGCACGCCGCCTACGCGTACGTCATCCCGCTCGGCATCCTGGCCGAGCTGGCGGTGCCGGTGCTGGCCGAGCGCAGCGCGCAGACCACCTGGCACCCGCACCACATCGCCGAGCGGTACGGCCTGTTCACCCTGATCGTGCTCGGCGAGACGGTGGCCGCCGCGACCCTCGCCGTGCAGACCGCGCTGGACGAGCACGAGGCGATCGGCGACCTGCTGCCGATCGCCGCCGGCGGCGTGCTGCTCTGCTTCGCCGCCTGGTGGATCTACTTCGCCGAGCCCGTGCACGGCCGGCTGCGTTCCAACCGGCAGGCCTTCCTCTGGGGCTACGGGCACTACCTGGTGCTCGGTTCGGCGGCCGCGATCGGCGCGGGCCTGGAGGTGACGGTGGAGTTCTCCGTCCACCAGGCGCACATCGGCGCGGTGGCCGCAGCCGCGGCGGTGACCGTGCCGGCCGCGCTCTACCTGTTCACGGTCTGGCTGCTGCAGTCCCGGCACTTCAAGCAGGGTGCCGAGCAGGCGGTGCTGCCGGCCGCCGCGGTCGCCGTGCTGGCCTGCACCGCCCTCGGCCGCGACGCCGTCCTCGCGGCCGGCCTGGTCGCCGCCGCCACCGTGGCCGTCGGCATCGCCCTGCGCGCCCGCCGCCTCAACCACCGCCCGGCCTGAGGCCCACCGAGCCGCCACCGACCACCGGCGGGGCCGCGGGTTGTCGGTGGCGGCTGCCAGGATGGCGGCAGCAGCCCGTCCCCGCACAGATCGGCCCCGCCATGCCCGCCGTCCCCGAGCAGCTCGCCGACCTCCCGTACGCCGAGCTGCTGAGCCCGCACACCGGCCGGCTCCACGGCGACGGGCGCTACGACACCGTGCACTTCGACGGCGGCACGTACGACGGCCGGGCGGGCGGCGCCGGCTTCCTGGAGTGCGCCTTCACCGGGGTCGAGCTGGACGGCACCGGCCTGCGCCACGCCCGCTTCAACGAGGTCTGGCTGCAGGGCTGCCGCCTGGTCGGCGCCGACCTCGCCGAGAGCGAGTGGCAGGACGCGACCCTCCTCGGCTCGGTGCTCGCCGGGATCTCCTGGTACGGCTCGGCGCTGCGCCGGGTGGTGCTGCGCGGCTGCAAGCTGGAGGCGGTCAACCTGCGCGGCGCCGTCCTGCGGGACGTCGTCTTCGAGGACTGCCTGCTGCGCGACGTCGACCTCGGCGAGGCGAAGCTGACCTCGGTGTCGGTGCCGGGCTCCACCCTCGACGGGGTCCGGTTCGCCGGCGCCCGGATGGAGAAGGTGGACCTGCGCGGTGCGGCGGCGCTGGGCCTGCCCGACGCCCACCTCGGCCTCTCCGGCGCCGTCCTGAACACCGGCCAGCTGTTCGAGCTGGCCCCGCTCTTCGCCCAGGCCCTCGGCATCACCGTCAAGGACTGAGCGGGCGGGCGACGGGCCGCCCGGAGGATCAGAGCGCGGCGAGCGCCTCCGCGACCGTCCGGTCGCCCGACATCAGTTCCAGGGTCCGCCCGACCGCGGGCGCGGGCTCGGTGAGCAGGGCGGCCAGCACCGCCGCCACGTCCGCCCGCGGCACCGGGCCGCGTCCGACGGCATCGCCGAGCCGGACGAGGCCGGTGGGCGGTGCGTCGGTGAGCGGGCCGGGGCGGAGCACCGTCCAGTCCAGTGCGGTGCGCCGCCGCAGGTCGTCGTCGGCGGCGCCCTTGGCACGCAGGTAGGCGCCGAAGACCGGGTCCGACCCGTCCGGTGCGGAGGCGTCCGCGCCGATCGAGGAGATCATCAGGTAGCGCCGGACGCCGGCGAGTTCTGCGGCGTCGGCGAGCAGGGCGGCGGCCGCGCGGTCCACGGTGTCCTTGCGGGCGGCGCCGCTGCCCGGCCCCGCGCCGGCCGCGAACACCACCGCGTCGGCCCCGTCCAGGACGGCGGCGAGCGTCTTCGGGTCCGTGGCCTCCAGGTCGAGGACGACCGGCTCGGCGCCGCGCTGCCGCAGGTCGTCGGCGTGTTCGGTGCGCCGGACGAGCCCGACCGGGGTGTCCCCGCGGTCGGCGAGCAGCTGCTCTAGGTGCAGGGCGATCCGTCCGTGTCCACCGGCGATGACGATGCGCATACCGGCCACGCTATCCCCGTTCACCGTCCGGTCGCCGGGCGACGCGGCGGCGAACAGTCCGTCAAACTTCCGGCACGGCCATGGCCATGGCACCCCGCCCTGCGTGACGATTCTCCGCGACCGATGGCACGGCAACGTGTTCATACAACATCACCGGACATCATCACCGAAGGGACGGCGGCCCGATGGCTGAGCTGAGTCGCAGGAAGTTCATGGCGTTGTCGGCGAGCGCCGCGGCGGGAGCCGCGGTGGCCTCCACCGCGCTGGGCGGCACCACCCGGGCCTCGGCGGCCGGCCTCAGCACGACCGGCACCATCGCCGACGCCCGGCACGTCGTCATCCTGATGCAGGAGAACCGCAGCTTCGACCACTACTTCGGCATGCTGAAGGGCGTCCGCGGCTTCGCCGACCGCAGCGCCATCCAGGTCGCCGGCGGCTACAGCGTCTTCAACCAGCCGAACGGGCTGGGCCGGCAGTACCCGTGGCAGTTCAGCGCCACCAAGCCGGCCGGCGGCGCGGACCCGGAGCGCCTGGCCCAGTGCAACGGCGACCTGTCGCACGCCTGGTCCGACCAGCACAAGGCGTGGAACGGCGGCAAGCTCGACTCCTGGGTCTCCGCCAAGGGCAACGTCCGCACGCTCGGCCACCTGACCCGCGCCGACATCCCCTTCCACTACGCGCTGGCCGACAACTGGACGGTCAACGACGCCTACTTCTGCTCGGTGCTGAGCGCGACCGGCCCCAACCGCACCTACCACTGGTCCGGCCAGATCGACCCGGACGGCACCGCGGGCGGCCCGGCCCACGACGGCGGCGACGAGTCCGGGCTGCGCTGGCAGACCTACGCCGAGGCGCTGGAGGCGGCCGGCGTGAGCTGGAAGGTCTACCAGAACGCCGCCGACAACTACGGCGACAACGCCCTCGCCTACTTCACCCAGTTCAGCTCCGCCCCGGCGGGCAGCCCGCTGGCGGTCAAGGGCATGGGCTCCGTCCCGAAGAAGACCGGGAGGACCCCGGACGACATCGCCGCCGCGATCCGCGCCGACGTGGTGGCCGGCACCCTGCCGCAGGTCTCCTGGATCGTCCCCGACCAGGCCTCCTCCGAGCACCCGTACGCCACCCCGGCCGACGGCGCGCACTTCGTGCACATGGTGATGGACGCGCTCAACGCGGACCCGGACGTCTTCGACTCCACCGTCCTCTTCCTCAACTACGACGAGAACGACGGCTTCTTCGACCACGTCCCGCCGCCGGCGGCCCCGGCCGGCACGGCCGGCGAGTTCTACAACGGCACCAACATCGGCCTCGGCTTCCGCGTCCCGCTGATCGCGATATCCCCGTGGACCCGCGGCGGCTGGGTCAGCTCCGAGGTCTCCGACCACACCTCGGTGCTGCGCTTCCTGGAGAGGTGGACGGCCGCCGTCGGCAAGCCCGCCACCTGCCCCAACATCAGCGCCTGGCGCCGCAAGGTCTGCGGCGACCTCACCGGCATGTTCGACTTCGCCAACCCGGTGTACGGGCTGCCCGCCCTCCCCAACACGGACGCCACCATCGGCCTGGCGGCCTGCGGCCCGCTGCCCAACCCGGCGCCGGTCGACAACAAGCTGCCCCAGCAGGAGCCCGGCACCCGCCCGGCCCGCGCGCTGCCCTACCAGCCGAACGCCAACCTCGACCACCTGGAGTTCGGCTCCGGCGGCGTGATGAAGGTGTGGATCGCGATGGCCAACCCTGGCGCCGCCGGGGCCGCGCACTTCGCGGCCTACGCCAACGCCTACCGCAGCGGCGGCCCCTGGCAGTACACCGTCGACGGCGGCGGCTCCACCAGCGACTTCTTCAACTGCGGCACCGGCTTCGGCGGCGGCCCGTACGACCTGGGCGTGGTCGGCCCGAACCGCTTCCTGCGCCGCTTCAAGGGCGACGCCACCAAGCCCGGCAAACTGGTCTCGGTCACCGCCTCCTACGCGAACGCCCCGACCACCGGCAAGCTCGCGCTCTGGTTCGCCTTCGCCAACACGGGCACCGCGGCGGTCACCTTCACCGTCACCTCGACCAACTACCGCACCGACGGCCCCTGGACGTACACCGTGCCGGCCGGCGGCACCGCCTCGGACTTCTTCAACGCGGTGGCCTACAACAACGGCTGGTACGACTTCACGGTGACGGTCGACTCGGACCCGACCTGGTCCCAGCGGTTCACCGGCCACCTGGAGACCGGCGCCGCCAGCGTCTCCGGCTGAGCCGAACGGGGGACGCCCGCCCGCGCCGCCGCCCGCGGCGCGGGCGCCCCCGGTGGCATGCCCCGCGGCGTAGTGTGACAGTGAGGGAGGCCCGGGTCGGACTGCACGCGAGGAGGAAGACATGGGCATCTTCGACAGGTTCCGGCACAAGGCGCACGAGTCGGGCGATCCGGCCGGGCGCGCGGCGCTCGCGCACGACGAGGCAGCCGACGCCTTCGGCGACACCGCCGAGAAGAGCCGCATGGACGCCCAGCACCGGGTGGAGCAGATGGAAGAGGACCGCAGGGCCGCGGCCGACATGACCGCCGAGGGCGATCCCTGGGACTGACCGACCCGACCACCGACCCGATCGCGAACACCGATCCGCACCCGAGGGGGCACGGCCGCCGGCCGTGCCCCCTCGGCCCTGCCCCGCCCCCGCGGGTTCAGTCGCGCGGCGGCAGGGGCGGGCGCCGCAGGTCGGGCCGGGGCGTGTCCCCCGGCGGCGGCACGGCCGCGTGCTGCTCCGCCAGCAGCTCCATGGCGAGTTCGACCGCGGCCGCCAGGTCGGTGTGCTCGCCGCGGGCCCAGCTGTGCGGGGTGCGCAGCACCTCCACGTCCGGTTCGACGCCGTGGTTCTCCACCGACCACCCGATGCCCTCGGTGAACCAGGACGCGTTCTTGGGCACCGAGATCTGGGTGCCGTCGCCGAGCACGTGCCGGCCGGTCATCCCGACCACACCGCCCCAGGTGCGGGTGCCGACCACCGGGCCGAGCCCGAGCAGCTTGATGGCGGCGATGATCACGTCGCCGTCCGAGCTGGTGGCGTGGTCGGCGAGGGCGACCAGCGGGCCGCGCGGCGCGTCCCGGGGCCAGCGCACCGGGTGCCGTCCGCGGGTGAAGTCCCAGGCCAGCACCCGGCGGTTCAGCTTCTCCAGGACCAGCTCGGAGACGTTGCCGCCGGCGTTGCCGCGGACGTCCAGGATCAGCGCCGGCTTGGCCAGTTCGCTGCGCAGGTCGCGGTTGAACTGGGCCCAGCCGGAGCCGCCGAGGTCCGGGATGTGCAGGTAGCCGCAGCGGCCGTCGCTGAACTCGCGGACCAGCTTGCGGCGCTTCACCACCCAGTCCTGGTAGCGGATCGGCCGTTCGTCGGTGAGCGGGGTGACGGCGATCCGCCGGAGCCGGCCGGAGTCCTTGCAGCGCAGGGTGAGTTCGACGGTGGTGCCGCCGGTGCCGGCCAGCAGCGGGGCCGGGCCGCGCAGCGGGTCCGGCGGGCGGCCGTCGACGGCGACCAGTTCGTCGCCGTCCTGGAGGCCGAAGCCGGCCAGCGGCGCCCGGGCCCGCGGGTCGGAGGACTCCCCGGGCAGGATCCGGTCGACCAGCCAGCGGCCGTCCGGGTCGCGGTGCGCGTTCGCGCCGAGCAGCCCGAGCGGCTGCTGGAGCAGCTGCGGGCCCTCGCCGCGGCGCGAGGGCGTGACGTAGGCGTGCGAGGTGCCGAGTTCGCCGAGCAGTTCGCGCAGCAGGTCGGCGAAGTCGTCGGGGCCGGCGATCCGCTCCAGCAGCGGCTCGTACTGGGCGATCAGCTCGGGCCAGTCCAGGCCGCACATGTCCGCGTCCCAGAACTGGTCCCGGACGATCCGGGCCGCCTCGTGGTAGGCCTGCCGCCATTCGGCGGCGGGGTGCACGATGTGGGTGATCCGCCGCAGGTCGACGGTGATGGGGGAGCCGAGCGGCAGCGGGTGCAGCTTGAGCACGCCGGCGGAGAACACCAGGACGGAGCCGCCGTCGCCGGAGACCGAGAAGCCGTCCAGCTGGTCGGCGACGGTCGAGCGGGTGCCGTGCGCGAGGTCGAAGTACTCCAGCGAGGGCTTGCCGGAGGTGTCGGTCGGGCTGGCGAAGGTCTGGCCGAGGGCGCCGGAGATCGGCCAGCGAAGCCAGAGGACCCCGCCGCGGACGGGCGCCGTCGCCGAGTACTTCGAGGCGGTGACGGGGAAGGGCACCAGCCGCTTGGTGAGGCCGTCCTGGTCGACGGTGACGGTGCCGTCGCCGGTGGCCTCGTCCGGGTCCAGCCCGACCGCGGGGCGGCCCTCCACCGGGGCGGCGAAGGGGGACGGGGTGTCGGCGGACAGCGGGACGAGGTAGGGGCGGCAGCCCAGCGGGAAGGACATGTCGCCGGTGTGCACGTCGTGCACCGGGTCGAAGCCGCGCCAGGAGAGGAAGACCAGGAAGCGGCCGTCCCGGGTGAAGACGGGGTGCTCGTCCTCGAACCGGCCGCCGGTGACGTCCACGATCCGCTCCGCGGCGTCCACCCGGGTCAGCCGGATCGCCCGCAGCGACCGGCCGGCGACCGGTTGCGACCAGGTGAGCCACTGGGAGTCCGGGGAGAAGGCGGGGCTGCTGACCGGGCCGTACTGCGAGGACGCCACCTCGCGGACCTCGCCGTCCTCGGTGGCGACCAGCAGCAGCCGCCCGTCGGAGGCGGCCACCGCCAGATGGCGCCCGTCGGGGGCGGCGGACAGCTCCTGGACGTGGCCGATCCGGCCCGCGGCGATCCGCCGGGACGGGCCGCCGTCGCTGCCGCGGGAGGGCAGCGGGGCGATCTCGACGGCGTCCTCGCCCTCCGCGTCGGTGATCCAGGCGACGTGGCCGCCGAACGCGGGCAGCACCGGCAGCCGGGTGCGCACCCCCGGCGTGTCGGCGAGCACCCGGGCCGGGCCCTCGCGGTGGGTGAGCCAGTACAGGCTGCCGCGGACGTTGACCACCCCGGCCCGGCCGGTCGGGTCGCAGACCAGGTCCTTGACGTTCAGCGCCGCCGACACCTGGTACGGGCGGCGGCCGGCCCGGGAGCCGCCGAGCGGCACGTCGAGGCGGTGCGGTGCGGGGGAGTCCAGGCCGTCCAGCAGCCAGAGGTCCCCGGCGTGCTGGTAGACGATCCGGGTGCCGTCCGAGGCGGCCTCGCGGGCGTAGTACGAGGCGTGGTCGGTGTGCCGGCGCAGGTCGGAGCCGTCGGGGCGGCAGGAGTAGACGTTGCCGACGCCCTCGTGGTCGGAGAGGAAGGCGATCCGCGGGTCGTCCGGCTCACCGACCGGCATCGGCGAGGCCAGGTGCCCGGTGTGTCCGGGCAGCAGCTCGCCGTGGTCGAGCCAGAGCCGGCCGGTGGCGCCGCCACGGTAGCGCTTCCAGGAGGCCGGGCCGTGCGGTGCGGCGCAGGTCAGCAGCACCGTGTGGGCGAGCCCGGCCTGGGCGTCGTTGACCGGTCCCCAGGGCATCCGGCGGCCGGGCGCGCCGTTCGGCGGCAGCGCGTACGCCCAGGTGTAGTGGGCGAAGGGCTCGTGGTACGAGGTCACGGCGAGGACCTCGCCGTTGGGCAGCCAGCTGCGGACGCGGGTGTCGTGGCTGCCCCAGAAGGTCAGCCGGACGGCCTCGCCGCCCTCCGCCGGGGCCGTCCACACCTCGGGGGTCAGCGCCTGCCAGCTGGTCCAGGCGACGGTGCGGCCGTCGGGGGAGAGCCGGGGGTGGCTGACCCGGACGCGGTCGCAGCTCACCCGCCAGGCGCGTCCGACGGTGCCGTCCGGGCGCAGCGGCGCCACCCACACGTCGTCCTCCGCGGTGAAGGTGAGCAGATCACCGCGAACGTGGGGGTACCTCAGATATCCGGACACTTCTCCATGGTTCGGCGGCCTCGGGGGCCGCGCAACCCGCCGCCCTACTCGGCCTGCGACGGCGCGCCCTGACGGTGCGCCGACTCCATTGACAGGGCCGCGGGGATTCCGCTTCAGTGGTCTAGTCCAAGTGTGGTCCAGTCCAATGCGGCGCCTCCTGCCGCGGCGGCCGCACGCCCGGCCGGCCCCCACCGCGCCCGGACACCCCCTTGTCTCACGGCTGTCCCACGGCAGGAGCATCCCCCACATGCGCGCTACCGCCAGACCCTCCCACGCCGCACCGCCCGGCCGCCGCCTGCTCGCGGCCGCCACCGCCTGGACGGTCGCCGCAGCCGGCGCCGTCGCGCTGACCGTCGGCCTCGCCAACTCCGCCAGTGCCGGCGAGTTCCTGGCCAACGGCGGCTTCGAGAGCGGCTCGCTCGCTCCGTTCAGCTGCACCGGCGGCACCGGCAGCGTCGTCACCGGCCAGTCCCACAGCGGAAGTTACGCCCTCGCCGGGGCCGCCTCGGCGAGCGACAACGCCCAGTGCACGCAGACCGTCGCGGTCGCCCCCAACACCGCCTACACGCTCAGCGCCTGGGTGAAGGGCGCCTACGTCTACCTCGGCGTCGACGGCGGAGCCTCGACCTGGACGCCGAGCACCGGCGGCGCCTACCAGAAGCTGACCGTCAGCTTCACCACCGGCGCCAGCCAGACCAGCGCCACCGTCTTCACCCACGGCTGGTACGGCCAGGGCACCTACTGGGCCGACGACATCTCGCTGGACGGCCCGGGCGCACCCTCGCAGCCGCCGACCAGCCAGCCCCCGACGTCGCAGCCGCCCACCTCCCAGCCCCCGACGTCGCAGCCGCCGACCAGCCAGCCGCCGACCTCGCAGCCGCCGACCTCGCAGCCCCCGACCACCCAGCCGCCCGGTGGCGGACTGCCCGCGCACGCGCTGGTCGGCTACCTGCACGCGAGCTTCGCCAACGGCGCCGGCTACACCCGGATGGCGGACGTCCCGGCGTCCTGGGACGTCATCAACCTGTCCTTCGGCGAGCCGACCTCGGTGACCTCCGGCGACATCCGGTTCAACCGCTGCCCGGCGACCGAGTGCCCGACCGTCGAGTCCGACGCCGACTTCAAGGCGGCCATCGCCGCCAAGCGCGCCCAGGGCAAGAAGGTGCTGATCTCGATCGGCGGCCAGAACGGCCAGGTCCAGCTCACCACCACCGCCGCCCGCGACGCCTTCGTCTCCTCGGTCTCGGCGATCATCGACAAGTGGGGCCTGGACGGCCTCGACATCGACTTCGAGGGCCACTCGCTCTCCCTCAACACCGGCGACACCGACTTCAAGAACCCCACCACCCCGGTGGTGGTCAACCTGATCTCGGCACTGAAGACGCTCAAGGCCAAGTACGGCGCCGGCTTCGTGCTGACCATGGCCCCGGAGACCTTCTTCGTCCAACTCGGCTACCAGTACTACGGTTCGGGCCCCTGGGGCGGCCAGGACCCGCGGGCCGGCGCCTACCTGCCGGTCATCCACGCGATGCGCAACGACCTGACCCTGCTGCACGTCCAGGACTACAACTCCGGCTCCATCATGGGCCTGGACAACCAGTACCACTCGATGGGCGGCGCGGACTTCCACGTCGCGATGACCGACATGCTGCTCAAGGGCTTCCCGGTGGCCGGCAACACGGCGAACGTGTTCCCGCCGCTGGCCGCCTCGCAGGTCGCCATCGGCATGCCCGCCACCACCAACGCGGGCAACGGCTACGTCGCCCCGGCCGAGGTGAACAAGGCGCTGGACTGCCTGACCAAGGCCGTCAACTGCGGCAGCTACGTCCCGCGCGGCGGGGCGCAGCCGAACCTGCGCGGCCTGATGACCTGGTCGATCAACTGGGACCGCTTCGGCGGGCAGGAGTTCTCCAAGAACTTCGACGCCTACTTCGGCTGACCCGCACCCACCGGGCCCCGGGCGGACCTTCCGCCCGGGGCCCGGTGTCGTTGACGCCCCCGCGGCGGCGGCCGATCATGGGGACAGCCCGACCACCAGCAGGGAGAGCCCATGATCGGCCCGCTCGTCCTCGGCCTCGACGCCGGCGGCACCGGCAGCCGGGCGGTCGTCGCCGACCTGCACGGCCGGGTCCTGGGCCGGGCCCGCGGCGAGGGCGCCAACCCCGTCGCGCACGGCCGGGCCGCCGCCGCCCGGGCGGTCGGCGCCACCCTGCGGGCCGCCCTCGCCGGCCTGGACGCGTCCGAGGTCGCGGCCGGCGTGGTCGGCCTGGCCGGTGCGCTGGTCGCCGAACCCGGACTCGACGGGCTCTGGCCCGAGGTCGGACTCTCCGTCACCCCCCGTACCACCAGCGACCTCGCGCTCGCCTACACCGCGGGCACCGGCAGCCCGGACGGCTCCGTCCTGATCGGCGGCACCGGTGCGGTCGCCGCCGAGGTGCGCGACCACACGCCCGTCCGGCTCGCCGACGGCCACGGCTGGCTGCTCGGCGACCTCGGCTCCGGCCAGTGGCTCGGCCGGGAGGCCGTCCGCCTCGCACTCACCGCCGTCGACGCCGGCCGGCCGCTCGCCGGTACCGCGGCGGCGGCCGCCGTGGAACTCGCCGGGCGGTCCGCCGGGGACGGCCTGCGGGCCGCGCTGCTCGGCGCGGTGTACGGCGAACCGCCCGTCCGACTGGCCCGGCTCGCCCCGCTGGTGCTGGAGGCGGCCGCCGCCGGCGAGGGCGAGGCGCAGCGGCTGGTCGACGAGGCGGCCCGCCATCTGCTGGCCACCCTGGAGACCGTCCGCCCGGCCGGATCGGCACGGCCGGTGGTCCTCGCCGGCGGGGTGCTCGGCCCGACGTCCCCGCTCGCCGACGCCGTCCGGGCGGGCGTGGCCGCACGCTGGCCGGCCGCCGGGGTCCGCACCGCGGGCAGCACCGCCGGCGCGGCCGCCTGGCTCGCCGCCCGCACCCTCGGCCCCGGCGCCGCCACCGAGGAACTCCACCGCACCCTGGTCGCCTCCGGCGCCTAGGGATCCGTCTTCACCGGGCAGTCGGGCAGCCGACCATGTGCGCGGGGAAGGTCCCGGGAACGCCGAAGGCCCCCCGCTTCCGCGAGGGGCCTTCGACCGTCTGTGCGCCGCCAGGGACTCGAACCCCGGACCCGCTGATTAAGAGTCAGCTGCTTCCCCGGCGGCCAGCATGGCCACGAACTTCTCGATGCGACGGGCCCGGGTCTCCGGCCGCTTGGCCTCCTGCACCCGGTGCAGGATCGAGTACCGGTTGGTGCCGTCCAGGGCGGCGAAGTTCTCCGCCGCGGCAGGCACCGCGGCCAGGGCCGCGGCCAGGTCGTCCGGCACGGTCGCCGAGCGGGGGCTGTCGTAGGCGGCGTCCCACCGGCCGTCGGCCCGGGCCCGCTCGACCTCGGCGAGGCCGGCCGGGCGCATCCGGCCGGCGGCGGTGAGCGCCTGCACCTTCTCCCGGTTGATCTTGGACCAGCGGCTGCGGGCCGTACGGGGCGTGAACCGCTGCAGCCAGTGCCGGTCGTCGAAGGACCGCTTCTGTCCGTCGATCCAGCCGAAGCAGAGCGCGGCGTCCAACGCCCCGGGGTAGTCCAGCGAGGTGACGCCCGGGGTCTTCTTGCGGAGCTTCAGCCAGATCCCGGGGGAGGAGTCGTGGTGCGCGTCGAGCCAGGCCTCGAACTCCTCGGCGGAGTCGAAGGCGAGCGTGTCCGGCAGGTCGGCCATGCCCGCAGTGAACCACAGCGCACCGACGGATGAGGCGGGATCAGGTCCAGGGGGCGACCACCGCGAGCAGCCCGCCGCCCGGCGGCGGCCGGTGGGCGGCGGCCTCCGCCAACCCCAGGACGGCGTCCGGCACCAGCCGGAAGGCCCCCTCCTCCCACAGCTCCACCAGTTCGCCCAGCTCCGCGGACTCGGCGGCGCCGACCGTCCGCCCGCCCGGCGGCGGCACCGGCGCAGCCACCCGCTCCGGGCCGCCCGCCAGCTCCGGCCAGAGCGTCGCGGTGCCCGGGCCGACGGCGTCCAGCACCGCGTCCACGCCCTGCGGCGCGGCGGCCCGGGCACGGTCGGCCAGCTGCGCGCCGTAGCCGATCGGCACGGCGCCGGCCTCGCGCAGCGCCGCGTGCTCCCGTTCGGCCGCCACCGCCAGCACCGCGGCGCCGCGCCGCAGCGCGAGCGAGACGGCCGCCCGGCCGGCCGCCGCCCCGGCGCCGTGCACCAGCAGGGTCCGGCCGCGCCGCACCCCGAGCCGGTCCAGGGCGGCCCGGACGCCCGCCGCGGTGACCGGCAGCACCGCCGCCTCGGCCCAGAGCAGCGCGGCGGGCCGGTGCGTCACCCGGTCGGCGTCCGCGGCGACGTACTCGGCGCAGGCACCCGCCGGGCAGTGGCCGAGCACCTCGTCGCCGACCTCCAGGCCGTACGTGCCCGGGCCGAGCTGCACCACCACCCCGGCGAACTCCAGCCCCGGCACCCCGGCCGGGGCGCCGCCGACCGGCGGCAGCCCGGCCGTCTCCACCCGGACGAGGACCTGCCCCGGGCCCGGCCGCGGCACCACCGCCTCGACCGTCCGCGGGAGGCCGGCCGCACGGCCCGGTCCCGGGTACTCCAGCGCCCGCACCGGTCACCTCCCGCTCCCGTGCCCGCTCCCGTGCCCGCTCCCGTCCGTGTGCCCGGCGAGCCGCGCCGGGCGGGTGCTTAGTCACATTTATGCTGATCTGCGGGGTAGGGGACCGCATGTCGCACGGACCGGGGCGTACGGACAGGGAGTGGATGGGTGGCCCAGCTGTCGCTGCTGTTCCTGGTGCTCCTCGCGTCCGTGGTGACGATGCCGCTGGCCCGCCGCATCCACGTGCCGCAGCCGGTGCTGATGACCCTGCTCGGTCTGGCCATGGCGCTCGTCCCGCAGATCCCCAACGTCCGGGTCGACCCGGACTTCATCCTGCCGCTGGTGCTGCCGCCGCTGATCTTCGCGGTGGCCCGGCGCTCCTCCGTCCGCTACTTCCGCGCCAACGTCCGGCCGATCCTGCTGCTGGCGGTCGCCCTGGTCGCCGTCACCACGACCGTGGTGGCCGCCGTCTTCCAGTGGCGGGTGCCCGGCCTGCCGCTCGCCGCGGCGGTGGCGCTCGGCGCGCTGGTCTCGCCGCCCGACCCGGTGGCCGCGGTCGCGGTGGCCGGCTCGATCGGCCTGCCGCGCCGCCTGGTCGCGGTGCTGGAGGGCGAGGGCCTGTTCAACGACGTCACCGCGATCGTCATCTACTCGCTGGCCATCGAGGCGGTGGTCAGCGGCCACTTCTCCACGGCGGACGCCGCCCTGCGCCTGGTGCTCTCCGCGGTGGTCGCCGTCGTCCTGGGGATCGCCCTGGGCTGGCTGAACACCTGGCTGGCCGGCCGGCTCGACGACCCCACCCAGCAGGTCGCGCTCAACCTGCTCGTCCCGTTCGCCGCCTACACCCTCGCCGAGGAGGCGCACGGCTCGGGCGTGCTCGCCGTGGTGGTCTGCGCGCTGTACCTCGCCGACCGGGCCGCCGACGCGGACGACGTGTCCTTCCGGCTGGTCGGCAACGCCTTCTGGGAGATCGTCGAGATCCTCATCACCGGTGTGGCCTTCGGCCTGATCGGCCTGGAGCTGAGCACCGTGCTGGCCGACGTCCGCTCCAGCTGGCGCGGCATGCTCGGCGACACCGCCTGGGTGGTCGCCGCGGTGGTGCTCGTCCGGCTGCTGTGGCTGCTGCCCGCCGCCTGGATCTCCGAACGGCTCACCCACGGCGAGGAGGACACCCCGATCAGCTGGCGCGAGACCGTGGTGCTCTGGTGGTCCGGGATGCGCGGGGTGGCCACCGTGGCGCTCGCCCTCGCGGTGCCGCTCACCGTGCACGGCGGGCCCTTCCCCGACCGCAGCGAGATCGTCTTCGTCGCCTTCTCCGTGGTGCTGTTCACCCTCCTGGTGCAGGGGCTCTCGCTGCCCTGGCTGGTGCGGCTGCTCGGCCTGCGCGACCACCCGGACGTCCACGACGAGGCGCTGCGGGTGCTGCGCTGGCGGGCCGCGAAGGCGGGACTGCACCGGCTGGAGGAGCTGGAGGAGGAGCGACGGCTGCCCGCCGAACTCGTCGACCGCCTCCGCGAACGCCAGCACGACCGGCTCGCCCGGCTCTATCCCGAGCGGTACGAGGAGGACGAGGCGGCCGAGGCCAAACGCCGTCTGGCCCGCTGGCGACAGGCGGCCGAGGTCGAGCAGGAGATGATCGCCGCCTCCCGCCGGGAGGTGCTGACGGCCCGTGGGGAGCCGGGCAGTGACCCCGGGATGGCCGACCGGGTGTTGCGCGAGCTCGACCTCCGCTCGGCGCGCAAGTGAGCGGGCCGGCCGGGGATAGGCTGGCGGCGGGCAAGGCCGTCAACGGAGTCGGCGCCACGCACCACGCTGCCGCACGTCCTCGCGCACCCTCCCGCCGGGCCCTGCAGGTAACGCATCCGGATGATTCAAGGAGCAACCGATGTCGGAGAACCGTCCCGGCTCTCGCATCCCCCTGGACCGCACGCCCCAGTGGGCCGCGCTGGCCAAGCACCGCGAGGAGCTCGGTGAGCAGCACCTGCGCGGGCTGTTCGAGGCCGACCCCGAGCGCGGTGAGCGGTACACCCTGACCGTCGGCGACCTGCACGTCGACTACTCCAAGCAGCTGGTGACCGACGAGACGCTGGCCCTGCTGCGCGAGCTCGCCGGGGCCACCGGCGTGGCCGCCCTGCGCGACGCGATGTTCCGCGGCGAGAAGATCAACATCACCGAGGACCGCGCCGTCCTGCACACCGCGCTGCGCGCCCCGCGCAACGCCGTGGTCGAGGTGGACGGCGAGAACGTCGTGCCCGCCGTGCACGCGGTGCTCGACAAGATGGCCGCCTTCGCCGACCGCGTCCGCAGCGGCGAGTGGACGGGCCACACCGGCAAGCGCATCCGCACGGTCGTCAACATCGGCATCGGCGGCTCCGACCTCGGCCCGGCGATGGCCTACGAGGTGCTGCGCTCCTTCACCGACCGCGGCATCGACGTCCGCTTCGTCTCCAACGTGGACGGCGCCGACCTGAACGAGGCACTGGTCGGCGCGGACGCCGAGGAGACGCTGTTCGTCGTCGCGTCCAAGACCTTCACCACCATCGAGACCGTCACCAACGCGGTCTCCGCGAAGAACTGGCTGCTCACCGAGCTGCGCGCGGACACCGACGCGGTCGCCAAGCACTTCGTCGCGCTCTCCACCAACGCGCAGGGCGTCGCCGACTTCGGCATCGACACCGCCAACATGTTCGAGTTCTGGGACTGGGTGGGCGGCCGCTACTCCTACGACTCCGCCATCGGCCTCTCGCTGATGATCGCCATCGGCCCGGAGCGGTTCCGCGAGATGCTGGACGGCTTCCACCTGGTCGACGAGCACTTCCGCACCGCTCCGCCGGAGCAGAACGTCCCGCTGCTGCTCGGCCTGCTCGGCGTCTGGTACGGCGCGTTCTTCGACGCCCAGTCGCACGCGGTGCTGCCGTACTCGCACTACCTGTCGAAGTTCACCGCCTACCTGCAGCAGCTGGACATGGAGTCCAACGGCAAGTCGGTGGACCGCGAGGGCCGGCCGGTGACCTGGCAGACCGGTCCGGTGGTCTGGGGCACCCCCGGCACCAACGGCCAGCACGCCTACTACCAGCTGCTGCACCAGGGCACCAAGGTGATCCCGGCCGACTTCATCGGCTTCGCGAAGCCGGTCGAGGCCCTGCTGCCCGGCCTGGTCGCCCAGCACGACCTGCTGATGGCCAACTTCTTCGCGCAGACCCAGGCGCTGGCCTTCGGCAAGACCGCCGAGGAGGTCGCGGCCGAGGGCGTGCCTGCCGAGCTGGTGCCGCACAAGACCTTCCGCGGAAACCACCCCACCACCACCGTGCTGGCCGCCGAGCTCACCCCGTCGGTGCTCGGCCAGCTCGTCGCGCTCTACGAGCACAAGGTGTTCGTCCAGGGCGCGATCTGGAACATCGACTCCTTCGACCAGTGGGGCGTCGAGCTGGGCAAGGTGCTGGCCAAGCGGATCGAGCCGGTGCTGCTGACCGGCGAGGGCGCCGAGAAGCTGGACAGCTCCACGGCCGGGCTGGTCGCGCGCTACCGCGCGCTGCGCGACCGCTGATCGCGCGGGTGGCGGTGCCGCCCCGGTCGGGGCGGCCCCGCCGCCGTGTCCGGACCCGCCGCGTCCCGGGTTGCCGCGGCGGCACCTTGACGGGTGGTCAGCGCCCCGCCGTCCAGCAGTTCGGGCAGCCGCCGGGCTGGTTCGGCGGGCAGCAGGCCGAGGCCGGCGAGGTCGGCCCGGCCGAGGCGCGCGGGGAGCCGGTGGCGGTCGCCGGGCCCGGCGGCACCGGGGTGCGGCGCAGCTCCGCGGAGCGCGGGAGCAGCGCCAGCAGCACGATCAGCGCGGCCCCGCCCAGCACGGCCAGGGCCACCAGCAGCCGGTGGCGCCACACGGCGATCCGGTGCGCGCGCAGCGCGGACGACTCCAGGCCGGCGAGCTCGGCGCGGAGCCACTCCTCCCAGCCCGGCGGCGTACTGCGCGCGGGATCGTCGGGCGCCATGGACGGCGAGATTAGCAGTCGTGGACGCACCACGGAACGCCGAAGGCCCCCCGCTTCCGCGAGGGGCCTTCGACCGTCTGTGCGCCGCCAGGGACTCGAACCCCGGACCCGCTGATTAAGAGTCAGCTGCTCGCGGGCTCAGGCCGACGGCGCCGGGTGCAGCACCCCGGCGGGCTCCTCCGCCACCTGCGGGGGGAGCGCCGGCAGGGCCGCCGCACGGGCCTCGCCGCGCGCCGCCCGGACGCAGGCCCACAGCACCACGGCCGCCCCCGGCAGCCACGGCTCGCGGGAGTCCGGGGCGACGATCCAGCGGCCCGCGCCGAGCCCGGGCGAGTCCGGGGCGTCCACCATCCGCTGCACCGGCGGCACGGTCACCGCGTCGCCCTTGCCGTGGCAGAGCAGCGGCGGGACGTCGCGCGCCCACTCCTCCCAGGCCAGCAGGGTGCGCAGCCGGGGCGCCGCGCCCGGCTGGACGAAGAGCAGGGTGCGTCCGCGGAAGGCGGCGACCGGGCCGCAGCCCGGGCCGGAGGACCACAACTCGTCCAGCACCCGGCGGCCGAACAGCGACGGCATGCTGATCACGTCGAAGGCGCGACCGCAGGGCAGCACGGTGGAGGCCCAGGGACGCGCCTCCCACAGGGCCCGCATGGAGCGCGGGTACTCGCTGGCCGAGGCCAGCCAGGCCTCGCCGGCGACCGTGACGTACTCCACGGATTGATACGTCCAGATGTCCACCCCAGCAGCGTGGACCGTACCGCCGCCGGAACGGACGGAAAACCCGGTTCGCCGGACACCGCACCGCGCCACGGCGTACCCTTACCGGCCGCATATGCCAGAGGCCCGGTTCGGCGGCGCCGGGGCGGGCCGGCTCAGTGCTCCGCGCTGCGCTGCTTCTGCAGGCCGCGGCCGTACTCGACCATGCGCACCGCGTAGTCGGGCGTCCAGTCCGCGCGGGCGGCGATCTCCGTCGGGCTCAGCGCGTCGAAGCGACGGGTGTCGGCGAGCTGCGCGGCGGCGATCGCCTGGAAGTCGGTGGCGCGCTCCGCGGCCGCCCGGAACGCCAACGCCAACTCGGTGGAACGGCGCAGCAGTTCGGCCGGGTCCTCGATGGACTCCAGGTCGAAGAAACGCTCCTGCTCCGGCTCGTCGGCCTGCGGCTCGAAGAGCAGCTGGGCCGGCCGCAGCCGACGTGCAGGAGGGGTACCCGGGCCCGGGGCGGCCTGCGCGGGGACACCGCTCTGGTCGGACGCCTGCGCATGGGGATCGGGCATGGACGGACACCTCCGGAGACGCCGGTGACAGGAAAGGGCCGTCGTCCATTGTCGCGCGGCGGCGGCCCGTAGCGGAACGGTGTGCACCAGGTCGCTATTCCCCGCCGGGGCGCACGTGTCACCTGCGGCGCGCCCCCGACCGGCCGCCGTCCGCCGTCAGGACAGCGGCACCCGGTGCGCGGCCAGGTGCGCCAGCACCGCGTGGTTGGCCTCCCAGCCGTCCGGGAACTTCACCGCCACCCCCAGCTGCACCGGCTCCGTCGACGGATGCTCGTCGAGCAGCTCGGCGATCCCCGCCCGGGCCACCACGATGCAGGCGTGCCGGTGCCGCGAGGCGAGCACGCACAGCCGGCCGGTCTCCAGGTGGAAGGCCGTCGCGTCGGGCCGTCCGGAGAGCGGGTGCAGCACCACCGTCACGTCGTACTCGCGGCCCTGCAGCCGGTTCGCGGTGTCCACCGTCACCGCCGGACCGACCGCCGCGTCCACCGGCACGTCCAGCGCCACCAGTGCCTGCCGCACCGCAGCGGCCTGGTCGCGGTGCGCGGTGCCGACCGCGATCCGGCCCGGCGCCACCGGGGCGGAACCCTGCTCGGAGTGCGCCGTCAGCCCGCGGTCCAGCAGTCGCCGGACGACCGCCGCGACCGCGGCCACCGCCTGCGGATCCGTCCGCACGGTGTGCCGCGCGGGCAGCTCCAGCAGCGCCCAGCCGCTCTCCACCGCCTCGTCGATCGCCGCGTCCACCGGCGAGCCGTCCGCCCGGACGCCCGCCGTCAGCCGCCGCTCGCCCTGCCCGGTGCCCGAGCGGAACGGCGTGTACGGGTAGAACGCCGCCGAGATCAGCGGCGCCGCCGAGGCAGGCAGCCGCCAGGACACCGGCAGCCGGTGCGGCCGGATCGCCGGGTTGTGCGCGAGCAGCGTCACCACCGCGCTGCTCGACGGGTCGTACGACAGCCCCGCCCACTGGTCGGTGCCCACCACGGTGAACGGGTCCAGCTGGCCGGGGTCGCCGACGAACAGCGCCCGCTCGAACAGCCGGGCCACCGCCAGCAGCGCGTCCGAACGCATCTGGTACGCCTCGTCCACGATCGCGTGCCGCCACGGCGCCTCGGTGCGCACCCACTGCCACTTCGCCGCGGTGGAGACCACCACGTCGTGCTCCAGCAGGTCGGCGACCTTCTCCGAGGCCGTCACGTTGCCGTGCCGCAGCGCCTCCGGTGCCGGGCGGGAGTCGCCCGCGTGCAGCCGGCCGATGCCGAGGTCCGGCCCCTTGGCGGCCAGCCGGTCCACCAGGTCGTCGACCTGGCTGTTGGTCTGCGCGACGATCATCAGCCGCTCGCCGGAGGCCACCAGCTCGCGCGCCGCGCGCACCACCAGCGTCGACTTGCCCGCGCCCGGCGGCGAGTCCACCACCACCCCGCGCGGCGCACCCGGCGCCGGCCGCACCGCGGCCTCCAGGATGGCCGCCACGGCGGCGTCGGCGACGGCGCCCGGCGCCTGATCGGCAGTCATGCCCGCGGTCATTCCCACTCTTCCGTACTGTTCGCCGACATCGGGGCGGCGCCCGGCGGGCCGCCGTGCGTCCACGGGGTGTCCTCCGGCTCCGGCAGCGGCGCCGACTGGCGGGACGTCAACTCGAAGAGCGTGAACACCACCCGCTCGCCGACCTCCGGCAGGCTGCCCGGCTCCGGCTCCTTGCGCCGACCCATCCCGGACACCACCCGCACCGTGACGGTGCCCGCCTCCGGGTCGAAGCCGGCGACCACCCCGCGCTGCGGCGTCGCCGCACCGACCCGGTGCACCTCCCGTCCGGCGTCCGCGTGCGGACGGTCCGCGGTGTGCACCACCAGCAGCGGCCGCGGTTTCGCCGACCGGCCCGAGGTGTCGTACTCCGGCACCACCGCGACCACCTCGCCCGCGAAGGCCTCGCCGGCCAGCCGGTGCTCGGCCATCGCCAGCGGGTCGTCCAGCGCCTCCTGCACCTCCAGCCGGACCTGCTCGCGCTCGCGCTGCGCCAGCTTGCGGGCGGCCGTCACCGCGTCGTCCTGCCTGGGCTGCGGCGGCTCGCCGGCGGCCAGCCGGTCCCGGTGGCCGGTGAACGACCAGCGGTCGCCCTCCCAGCGCTCCGCGACGTGCCCGCCCTCCGGCAGCGCCCGCAGCAGGTCGATGCCCTGCCAGACGTCCGCCCAGGTGGGCAGCAGCACCTGCTCCAGCACGCCGTGCAACTGCTCCCCGGCCCGCTTGACCACCAGCTCCGCCCGGGCCGCGTCCGCGGGGGCGGCCGTCCGGGCCGCGGCCAGCGCCGCGTCGTGCCGCACGATCGCCGGCGCCAGCACCAGCTCGTCGAACTTGGGGTCGGTGGCCGGGCCGGCCGGCGGGCGCAGCAGCTGCCCGTGCACGTCGCGCTCGCTCTCGGCCCGCTCGGCGGCCTCCGCGCCGGTCAGCCCGGCCGGCGGCAGGTGCCAGGCCAGCAGGGCGGCCAGGTGCTGGTCCTCCAGGTGGCTCTGCCCGGTCGCCCAGTGCCGGGACAGCAGGGCCGTCATCGGCAGCAGCAGGCTGGAGCCGGGCACCTGCGCCCGGTCGGTGAAGTGGGTCAGCCAGCGGCCCAGCAGCGGCACCTGGGTCGGCGCCGGGTAGGGGCCCGGATCGACGTCCTCCGCGGTGCGGCGGAAGCGGGTGGAGCGGCCGATCAGCGCCAGGTGCCGCACCGAGCCGGTGTTCGGCACGATCAGCTGCGGCGCGTCGGCGCACAGCTCCCGCACCACCGGATTCTTCTCACCCGTCTCGGTGTCCCGCTCGGTGCCCTCGACGTGCTCCACCTCGTCGGCGAAGGACTCCAGGTACGGCAGCAGGTCCGCGCCGAAGCGGGCCAGGAAGTCGAAGCGCTGGTCGCGGTTGAGCGGCTGCGGCACGATGTGCAGCCGCGGCGCCTCCCGGTCGGTGCCCAGCATCACCGCCAGCGGCGCACCGGCCTCGCCCGCCGCGGCCAGCGGCACCACGACCATCGGACGCTCCGACACGTGCCGGTGGCGCACCGTGGCCAGCGGCTCGGCGCGCCCGCTGCGGACGGCCTGCAGCCGGGCCAGCGTGGAGAGCAGGCTCACCGGGCCCACCGCCGGCGGATCGCACGGCCCGAGGGGCTCACCGGACCACCTGTCCGAGCGCCTCGGCGCGCAGCGCGGCGGCGTACCGCAGCCGGGCGGCGGCCTCGTCGGCCTCCGCGTCCTCCGGGCCGCCGCCCGGCTCGGCCCGGGCGGCCTCCAGCGCCGCACCGACGGTGCGGATCGAGCCCAGCTCGCCGCGCACCCCGCGGCCCAGCTGGTCGACCGCGTCCGAGCAGCGCGCCTGGGCCCGGCAGTGGAACGCCAGCTCGCAGGTGGAGAGGCAGTCCGGGCTGTACGCGGCCGGGACGGAGCCCACCGCGGCCGCCAGCTCCTCGGCCGGCCGGGTCGGCGCACCGCCCTCGTCCGGCACCAGGTCGAAGCTGGTGCCCTCGGGCAGGGCGGACACCAACTGCCCGATGCCGGTCATCCGGGACAGCTGGCGGCGGGTGGTGGAGAGCTCGCGGCGGACGTCCACCGCGGCCGCGGTCGGCCGGTTGGAGAAGTCCTTCGGGCAGACCAGCAGCACCGTGGTCGACGGGCTGCCCGGCAGCTCCTGGGCGCGGTACGGATCCTGCTCGACCGGCACCCCGGCCAGCGCCGCCGCCGTCTCCTGCAGCGCCAGCACGTACACCGCCGCCTGGCGGGCCGCCGCGCCGACCTTCGCCGGGTCCGCGGAGCCGTCCAGCACCGGGAAGGACTTGATCTCCACCACCGTGCAGCGGCCGCCGTGCACCAGCACCGCGTCCGGCTCCAGGTGGGCCGGGCTGCCGGCCACCGTCAGCCGGAGCATCGGGTGGTCCAGCAGCGTCCACCCCGAGGGGTCGGCGGCCGCCTCGGCCAGCGCCTCCCGGGTGCGCTCGGCGCGGACGGCCGGCGAGGAGCGGCGCAGCAGGTCCGGCACGGCGAGCGGGGCGGCGCCCTCCGCCGGCAGGCCGAGGTGGCGGCGGAGCGGTTCGAGCAGGGCCGCGTAGCCGTCGTCCTTCAGCCGGGCCTCGAAGACGTTGCCGCGGGCGAGCGCGAAGGGGGACTGGCCGAACGGGGCCGGGCGGCCCAACTGCCGGGCGACGGCGCCCTTGTCGACGCCGGCGGCGTCCAGCAGCGAGCGGCGGCGGCAGCCCGGATTGGCGGCGAGCGCGGCGAGGGCGCGGGCGTCGAGACTGCGCTGCGGCGCCCGGCCGCGCAGCTCGGAGAGCCGCTGCGCGAGCGGCTCTGACTGCCCCAGGAGCGAGACGTTCATGGTGCGGCCCAGTGTTGCATCCGCCACCGACAATCGGGGGCGGGACCTCCGGATCGGCTGCCTCGGCCGGGCCCTGGACCGGCCCCGCCGCGAGCGGGCGACAGAACGGCCCCCACCGGCGGGCGGCCGCGGGGTGCGGGATCATGGTGACCCGGCCCTCAATGGCGAGCAGGCCGCCGCGAACCCTGCTGCGAGGAGTCCCCCCATGCCCGCCCGCATCGTGCTCGTCCGCCACGGCGAGACCGCATGGTCGGTCACCGGCCAACACACCGGCCGCACCGACGTGCCCCTCACCGAGGAGGGCCGCGCGATGGCGCGCGCCCTCGGCGAGCGGCTCGCCCGCGCCCCCTGGAACGGCCTCACCGACGCCGTCGTCTACACCAGCCCGCTCTCCCGCGCCCGCGACACCGCCGAACTCGCCGGATTCGGCGAGCGCGCCGTCGACCGCCCGGAGCTCCTGGAGTGGGACTACGGCCAGTACGAGGGCCGGACCGGCCACGACATCCGCGAGACCGACCAGCCCGGCTGGCTGATCTGGCGCGACGGCGTGCCCGGCGGCGAGAAGCTCTCCGAGGTCGCCGCCCGGGTCGACGGCCTCCTCGACGAACTCCGCGGCACCCACGGCGTCCCGCACCCCGAGACCACCACCATGCACGCCGCCGACTGCGACGTGGTGCTCTTCGCCCACGGCCACCTGCTGCGCATCCTCACCGCACGGTGGCTCGGCCTGGCGCCCGAGAACGCCCAGCGCTTCAAGCTCGGCACCGCCGCCCTCTCGGTGCTCTCCTGGGAGTACGGCCTGCCCGCCGTCGAGATCTGGAACGACCACAGCCACCTCGAGTGACGGCCGCACCTGGCGGTCCGTCCCGCACGGACCGTCAGGCCGCCCCCACCGCACCGTCGTACGCGGCGAGGAACTCCGCCACCTCCGGCACCGCACCGTGCCCGCGCAGCCGCCCGGCGGTGCCCGCGAGCATCGCCCGGATCCGCGCCGACCGGACACCGTCGAGAAGCACCACCGCCGCCGAACCGTGCTCCGCCGCCCCCGCCACGTCGCCCAGGCCCAGCCGGTCGTGCGCCAGCTCCGCCGTGTACAGCGCCCGGTTGCGGACGAACTGCGGCTCCTGCAGGGCCATCGCCAGCTCCGCCTGCCGCCCCGCGAGCTCCCACTCGCCCAGCGCCGACCAGCACTGGGCCTGCAGCCCGGCCAGCTCCGCCTCGCCGAAGAACGACATCCACTCCGGGTCCGCCTCCGACGTCCCCCGGTCGAACAGCGCCGACGCCCGCGCCAGGGCCCGCTCGCAGGACGGACGGTCCCTCAGCACCGCCCACCCGCCCGCCTCGCGCAGCGCCAGCAGCGCCAGCAGGCGGTCCGAGCCGAGCCCGCACGCCGCCGACTGCCCCGCCTGCGCCGCCCGCAGCGCCTCCCGTGGCCGCCCGGCGTCCCGGGCCAGGAAGGCGCTGTTGCAGAAGACGTGCGCCTCCAGTGCGGCGTCCCCCGCCATCCGGGCGGTCGCCAGCGCCTCCGAGTAGAACGACCTGGCGTCCGCGAGCCGGTTCGAGTCGTGCGCCAACCAGCCCACCGAGATCGCCAGTTCACCGGCGCCCGACTGCAGCCGGCGCTCCGCCGAGGCCGAGTACAGCCCCTCGTTCAGCAGCACGTACGCGCTGCGCAGGGACTGCCCGGCCCGCTCGAACAGGGCGTCCGCGCCCTGTGCGTCGTCCAGCAGCCGGATCTCCCGGACGGCCCGCTCGACCCCCTCGATCTCGGCCGCACCCACCCGGCGGGGCGCCGGTACGGGCAGCGTGGGCGGCCCGGCGAAGGCGGCGGCCGGGGCCGTGCCGTCCAGGCCGAGCGCGGCCGCCAGGGCGGTCGGGCCGCCGGTCAGGAACGTACGGCGGTGCACGTCGTCGTTCTCCTCGTCGCAGTGGTGCGGATCGCCGGGAGCGGGCACGGCCGGCACCGCGGCCTCCGCCGGGCGGTCGCGGACGGACGTCCGCGGCACGAAGCCCAGGTCGGCCAGCGACCGGCCCGGCCACATGTGCCGGAACACCCGCTCGTAGGCGTAGTTGGGGCAGCGGATCTCACCCGACTCGACCCGGCCGACGTAGCGCGCGTCGCAGGACACGTGCTCGCCGATCTCCCGCGCCGCCCGGCGCACCGCGGTGGCGAACTCCCCGGGGGAGAGGTCGCCGCGCAGGTCGCGCATCACGGAGTTGGGGACGGTCGGCTCGGGTCGTGGCCCGCCGGGACTCCTGGCTGCCATGGCTGCGCTCCGAGAGTCGTGCAGGGTGGCGCCGCGGCGAATGCCGCGCCCGGGGCCGGTGGGGACCGCCCGGTGCCGCCACGACAGTACCGGCAGTCACCGGTCGGCTGCGGCGGGTGAGCGGAACCGTCCGGGGCAAACCCGGGCAAACGGCACGGAGCTGCCGGGTTCTGCCATGAAATGCCATGTCTTGCTGTAGACGCGCCCGTGGCCTTGCGTGCCCTCCCCGCGTTGTCCTGTTACGTGGACGCCCCGCACCCCGTCCCCCACACGAGCGGGCCCGGGCTTCCGACCTGACGACAGGAGGTCCCCAATGGCCGCCCGAGCACCGCAGTACCGCCGGCCGAGCGCCCCCGGGCTGCCCGCGGGAGTGGCCCCGGCCCTGCTGCCGGAGGGCGCGGACGGCACCCGGTCGGCCGGCGGGGGCGGCACCACGGGCTCCCGGGCCGGGCAGGCGGCCGCGGCGGGAGCGGTCGGGGTCGGCTACGACACCGTCACCGTCTCAGTGCGGCACGGACTGGAGACCGTCGACATCCTCCGGCTCCGCGGGGCCTGCGGCGCGGTGCTGCAGAGCCGCGGCGGCGCCGCCGTCTCCTTCCTCGTCCCGGCCGGGACGGCCCGCGGCTGGCACCTGCCCGGCAGCTCCTGCAGCCCCGGCGCCGTCCTGCTGCCGGCCACCGACCCCCGGTGGATCATGGCCCCCGCGGGACCGCAGGCGCTGGCCCGGCCCACGGACGCCTGGGTGCTGCGGTCCGCCCTCTGCGAGGCCGCCGGCACCCTCACCGCCGGCGGCCTCGGCCCCTTCTGAGCCTCGCTGCCCGGCCCGGAGCCCGGGCGCCCCTCGTGGTGCACCGCCCTGTCCCGCGCCCCTGGACGATCGGGGCCCTGGATAATCGGGGGCATGGGACGTGGCAGGGGCAGGGCCGAGGCGGTGCCCGAGATGACGGCGGCGGACGGGCGGAGCCACCGGCAGGGGCCGTTGACCGTACGGGTGGACTCCGGGACGGCCGAGCTGCGGCCCGACCGGGACCGGCCGCGGGCCTGGCAGCTGCTGCTGGACGGCGCCCCGCAGTCCCTGGTCGACCTGGCCGACCCCACCCACCTCGGCTTCGAGTACCAGCGCCGGATCGGCCACCTGATCGACCTCGCCGCCTCGCCCGGCCGCCCGATCACCGCCCTGCACCTGGGCGGCGGCGCCCTCACCCTGCCCCGCTACGTGGCGGTGACCCGCCCGCGCTCCCGGCAGCAGGTCGCCGAGATCGACACCGCGCTGACCGAGCTCGTCCGCACCGAACTGCCGCTGGAGCGCGGCTGGCAGATCAAGGTGCGCGGGGCGGACGCCCGGACGGTGCTGGAGCGCGCCCCGGAGGGCGGCGCCGATCTGGTCGTCGCCGACGTCTTCTCCGGCGCCCGGGTGCCGGCGCACTGCGCCACCGCGGAGTTCGCCGGACTGGCTGCGCGGGCGCTCGCCCCCGGCGGGCGGCTGGTGGTGAACATCACCGACGGTTCGTCACTGGCCTTCGCCAGGTCGCAGACCGCCACCCTGCTCGCGGTGTTCCCGGAGGTCTGCCTGGTGGCGGATCCGGCGGTGCTGCGCGGGCGCCGGTTCGGGAACCTGGTCCTGGTGGCCGGGGCCGCGCCGCTGCCGCTGGAGGAGCTCGGCCGCAAGGTCGCCTCGGACGCGGCGCTCGGCCGGGTCGAACACGGCCGTGCCCTGGCCGACTTCACCGCCGGAGCCGCCGCGGTGACGGACGCCTCGGCCGTCCCCTCCCCGGCGCCCCCGCCGGGCGTCTTCCACTGACCCGGGGCCCGCGCGGCGTCCCGGACGCGGTCAGTGGCCGCTGGGCAGGCCGCGGTGCTTGTACGTGGCGAGGGCGGTGAGCAGCAGGCCGGCCAGGATCGGGACGGCCACGGCGACGGCGTCCGCGCCCTCGGCCCGGACGGTCGGCGCGGCACCGAAGGCGTCCCCGGCCGCGGCGGGCCGGGGCCGCTGCCGCTCGGCGGAGGCCCCGCGGGCGTCGGCCGCCGGTCGGACGGCCGTTCCGGGAGGCCGGGTCGGCCGGGGGGCCGCGGCGGACCCGTCGGCGGGGGAGGCCCCGGCGGGAGCGGCAGCCGCAGGCGCCGGGGAGACCGGGGCGGCGGAGGCGTCCGTGGCGGGGGCGGGAACGGCACCGCCGTCCCCCCGCGGTGGCGGGGAGACGGCGGGGAGCAGACCGGCGGCGATGGCGAAGGCGTCGGGCACGGCGGCGACCTGTCCCGGCAGGGGCAGGCCGTCCACCCTGATCCGGTCCCGGAGCACCTCCTCGACCGGTCCGGTCCGCTGCTCGACGGCGGGGACGGTGTCCCCGCCGAGGCGGTGGAGGAGGGCCGGGGCGCCGACCCGGTCGATCAGGTCGGGCCCCGGCCCTTCGGCGGCACCGGCGGCGCGGACTCCTGGCCCAAACCCCCACAGCTGGGCGAGGAGCGCGCCGCCGGCCGCCAGCTTCCCGGCCCGCCGGAGGACGTCCCGGCGGGGAGGTCCGCCGCGCGGGCGGTCGGGCCGCGGTGGTGCCGCGTGACGGTGTCGCACGTGAGAGGAGAACGAGCGAACCCGGTCGGAGTCACGCGGCGCGGTGACGCACCGTCATCACCGCGGCGGGATCCCGTGGTCCAGGCGGCCGGTGCGGATCGCCTCGGAGTACCAGCGGGCGCTGGTCTTGGGCGTGCGCACCAGGGTGTCGTAGTCGACGTGGACGATGCCGAAGCGCTTCTCGTAGCCGTACGCCCACTCGAAGTTGTCGAGCAGCGACCACAGGAAGTAGCCGCGGACGTCGGCGCCGGCGGCGATCGCGTCGGAGACGGCGCCCAGGTGGCCCTTCACGTAGGCGGCCCGCTCCGGGTCGTGGACGCTGCCGTCGGGGGAGACCTCGTCCTCGAAGGCGGCGCCGTTCTCGGTGACCATCAGCGGCAGGCCGAATTCGCGGTGCAGGGCGACCAGCGAGTCGGACAGCCCGGTCGGGTCGATCGGCCAGTTCATCGCGGTGACCTCGCCGGGCGCGAGGTGGAAGGCGACCTCGTCGGCGCCCGGCCAGGGCGAGGAGGGGCTCTCGCCGTGGCCGTCGTGGCGCGGCAGGTTCTTCGCGTTCTCGACCGAGGAGACCAGCGTCGGGTTGTAGTAGTTCAGGCCGAGCAGGTCGATCGGGCGGGAGATCTCGGCGAGGTCGCCGGGCTGCACCAGGGTGTCCCAGTCGACCAGGTGGGCGGTGTCGGCGAGCAGGTCCTCGTCGTACCGGCCCTTGAACATCGGGCTGGTCCAGATCCGGTTGCCGACCGCCTCGATCCGGCGGGCCGCCTCCAGGTCGCCGGGGTGCGCGCTGTGCGGCCGCACCGCGTGCAGGTTGAGCGAGACGGCCAGCTGGGCGGAGGCGGGCAGCGCGGCGCGCAGGGCGCCGACGGCGAGGCCGTGGCCCAGGTTGAGGTGGTGGGCGGCGCGCAGCGAGTCGCCCGGGTCGGTGCGGCCGGGGGCGTGCACGCCGGAGGCGTAGCCGAGGAAGGCGCTGCACCAGGGCTCGTTGAGGGTGGTCCAGGTCCCGATCCGGTCGCCGAGGGCCTCGGCGGCGATGCCGGCGTACTCGGCGAAGCGGTACGCGGTCTCGCGGTGCGGCCAGCCGCCGGCGTCCTCCAGCTCCTGGGGGAGGTCCCAGTGGTAGAGCGTGGCGACCGGGGTGATGCCGTGGTCGAGCAGTTCGTCGGCGAGGGCCCGGTAGAAGTCCAGGCCGCGCTCGACGGCGGGGCCGCGGCCGGTGGGCTGGATCCGGGGCCAGGAGAGCGAGAAGCGGTAGGCGGTGAGGCCGAGGTCGGCCATCATCCGGACGTCCTCGCGGAAGCGGTGGTAGTGGTCGACCGCGGTGTCGCCGGTGTCGCCGTTGGCGACCTTGCCGGGGGTGTGGCTGAAGGTGTCCCAGATCGAGGGGGTGCGGCCGTCCTCGGCTGCGGCGCCCTCGATCTGGTAGGCGGCGGTGGCCGCACCCCAGGCGAAGCCCGGCGGGAAGGCGCCGGCTCGGTCCTCGGCCGCGAGGTCGGCCGGGGTGTGCGGATCGGTGACGGTCATACGGGAGCGCTCCCATAGTCAGGTGTGGGACGGGATGGACGGCGGGTCAGCTCTTCACCGCGCCGGCCGTGATGCCGCCGACGATGTGCTTGCCCAGGACGGCGAAGATCAGCAGCAGGGGCAGGGTCCCCACCAGTGCGCCGGTCATGATCACCGCCTGGTTGATGTCGTGGCCGCTGCCGCCGCCGATGGAGGACAGCGCGACCTGGACGGTCGGGTTCTGCTGGGTCAGGACGACGAAGGGCCAGAAGAAGTCGTTCCAGGACTGCACGAACACCAGCATGCCCAGCACGGCCATCGCAGGGCGCGCGATCGGCAGCACGACGTGCCAGATGATCCGCAGACTGTGCGCGCCGTCCACCCGGGCGGCCTCGATCAGCTCCAGCGGGAGCGCCTCCAGCAGGAACTGCCGCATGAAGAAGACACCGAACGCGGCCACCAGCGAGGGCAGGATCACGGCCTTGAGCTGGTTGCCCCAGTTCAGGTCGGTGATGATCCGGTACAGCGGGATCACGCTGAGCTGCGGCGGGATGGTCATGGTGGCGACGACCAGGGTCAGCAGCGCGTTGCGGCCGCGGAACTGCAGCTTGGCGAAGGCGAAGCCGGCGAGGGTGGAGAACAGCACCGTGGAGAGCGAGACGCAGCCCGCGACGACGGTGGAGTTCAGCAGCGCCTTGCCCATGTCCGCCTGGTTCCAGGCGGTGGTGATGTTGGTCCAGAGCTCGCCGCTGGGCAGCATCGGCGGCGGCGACTGGGCCACCCGCTCGCCGGTGTTGCTGGCGGCGACGAACGTCCAGTACAGCGGGAAGAGCGAGACCACGGCGGCGATCGCGAGGACCGCGTACGTCAGCGGGCCGGCCTTGTCCTGGTCGCCGGCGCCGGGGCGCAGCCGCCGGCGCAGCGGGGCGGTGGAGATGACGGCCATGGTTCAGCCTCCCAGCTTGGTGCGGTTGCGGCGGGCGATCAGGGTCTGGACCGCACCGATCAGCAGCAGGATCAGCAGCATCGTCCAGGCCACCGCCGAGGCCCGGCCCAACTGACGGCTGGGCCAGCCCAGCTCGTACATGTAGAGGCCGAGGGTCTGGTACTGGTGGGCGGAGCCGCCGCTGACGCCGACACCGCCGCCGAAGAGCAGCGGCTCACCGAAGAGCTGGGTGGCGCCGATCGTCGACACGATGATCGTGAACAGGATGGTGGGGCGGATCGAGGGGATCGTGACCTTGGTGAACTGCTGCCAGCGCGAGGCGCCGTCCAGGCTCGCGGCCTCGTAGAGGTCCTTCGGCACGGCCTGCATCGCGGCCAGGTAGATCAGCGCGTTGTAGCCCGTCCACCGCCAGGTGACGATGGTGGCGATGGCGATCTGGGACGGCCAGCTCTCCGAGTACCAGTCGGTGCGGTCGACCCCCACCATGGACAGCAGCCAGTTGATCATCCCGTAGTCGGGGTTGAAAAGCTGGACGAAGACCAGCGTCGCCGCGGCGATCGAGGTCGCGTACGGGGCGAGGACGGCCACCCGCAGGAAGCCGCGGCCGCGCATCCGGTAGTTCAGCAGGTGGGCCAGGCCCAGGGCCATCAGCAGCTGCGGGACGGTGGAGAGCACCCCGATGGTGAAGGTGTTCCACAGGGCCGTCCAGAACTGGTCGGTCTCCCAGAGCCGGGTGTAGTTGTCGACGCCGCGCCAGTCCATGACGTCCTGGTTGAGCAGGTCGACGCGGTGCAGCGAGAGCCAGCCCGTCCAGATCAGCGGGAACAGGCCGAACGCGGCGAAGCAGAGGAAGAACGGCGCGATGTACGCGTACGGCGACGCCTTGAGGTCGAAGCGGTAGAGGCGCGAGCGCCAGGCGGAGCGCTGCGGGGCGGCCGGGGTGCGGGGGCCGTCGGGTGCGGTGGTCGGCGCCGAGCCGTCCTCGGCCGCGGCTCGGATGGAGGTGGCCACTGGGTAGGTCCTTCCCGGGAGTGGCTGTCGGCGGTGGTGCGGGCGCCCGGCCGGGCGCGGGGCCCGGCCGGGCGGGGCGGACCGGCGGGTGGCCGGTCCGGGTGGGTCAGCCGTTGACCTTGTCGTCGACCAGCTTCACGACGTTCGTCCAGGCCTTGGCCGGGTCGGTGCCGTGCTCCTCGATGTCGAGGATGCCGTTGTCGGTGATGATCGTCTTGACGGTGCCGTCCTGCTCGCCGATCGGGGCGGGCTGGATGCTCTTCGCGGTGGAGGCGAAGATCTGGCCGGTCGGGGTGTCGCCGAAGTAGTCGAGCTTCGCGCTCTGGACGGCGGGCAGCTCCAGGCCGGCCGTGGTCGAGGGCAGGTTGCCGACCTTGGTGAAGACCTTGGCCTGCTGCTCCGGCGCGGTCAGCCAGGCGGCGAGGGCCGCGGCCTCCTTCTGGTGCTTGCCGGCCTTCGGGACGGTCAGGAAGGCGCCGCCCCAGTTGGAGGCGACCGGCGGGGCGGCGATGTCCCACTTGCCCTTGCCGGAGTCGCCGGAGTACTTGCTGATGATGCCGGTCATCCAGGACGGGCAGACCACGGTGGCGAACTTGGCGTTGGCGAACGCGGAGTTCCAGTTGTCCTGGAACTGGCGCAGACCGGCGCTGATCTTCGCCTGCGAGGCGCTGACGGCCACGTTCCAGGCCTTCTTGACGCCCGCGCTGTCCTTGTAGACGAGCTTGCCGGAGTCGTCCGAGTACTGCTGGGTCTCGGCCGAGAGCGCGGCGTTGAACAGGCCGCTCGCCGAGTCGGTGAAGAAGGTGCCGGCCGGGGCCGTGGCCTGGTAATGCTTGCCGGCGTCGACGAACTTCGACCAGTCGCCCGCCCACAGCTTGGCGACCTCGGTGCGGTCGGTCGGCAGGCCGGCCTGCTGGAAGAGGTCCTTGCGGTAGCAGACGGCCATCGGGCCGATGTCGGTGCCGAGGCCGATCAGCGAGCCCTTGGCGGTGGTGGCCTGCTTCGACTTCCACGGCAGCCAGGCGCCCGCGTTGACGCCGTCGGTCTTGGAGAGGTCGGTGAACTTGTCGCCGAGGGTGCCGGTGGCCTGCGCGATGTAGCCCACCTCGACGGCCTGGATGTCGGAGAGGCCGCTGCCCGAGGCGAGGTGCGTGGTCAGCGCGTCCCAGTACTTCTGGCCGTCCTGGGTGGTGTCCGCCTTGATGGTGATGTTCGGGTGGGCGGCCATGTACGCGTCGTACAGGCCGGCCTCCTTGTAGCCGAAGGTGCCGAAGTCGCCGACGGTCAGGGTGACCTTCTCGCCCGCGGCCGACGAGGCGCCGTCCGACCCGCCCTTGTCGCCGCTGCTGCTGCACGCGGTGAGCAGCAGCGCGGAGGAGGCGATGACGGCGGTGGCCAGGACGGCCGCTCTGCGGGGGCGGGAAGTGGTGCGCATGGCGTTCTCCTTGTTCCGGGTGGGGCATCGGGTGGTGCTGCGCGATGGGTGGTGCGGTGCGGCTCGGGAAGGTGGTGCGGTGCTGTTGCCGGGGTGTCGCCCGGGTGCTTCGGGTGTCCCGGGCGTCGCCGGGGTGTGCGTGCCGGTCGCGGTGGTGCCGACCGGGGGAGACCGGTGCCGGTGGTCCGTCGGACGTGTCCGCCGGACCGCCGCCGGGGCGCTGTTGCCGGGGGCGATTCGCCACTAGAGTGTGGGAGCGCTCCCACAGCGCATGCCGGAAGGTTCCTTCGTCGCGGGGTCGGGTGTCAAGGGCTGACGTCGTATCCGTTGCCGGAGCGTGTCCTGGGAGTCGCGAAACGGTGTCCTGGCGACACCGGTCTCCGGCCGGCGCGGACCTCCGCGTACGGTCGGGCACAGGGCCCCGCACACCGGTCGGACCGGCCGGCGGGCCCGGTCGGGGCGGGCGGGGTCGTACCGCGGGTTCCCCGGCGGCCGAAAACGGCCACAATGAGCAGCAATCGGCCCGCAAGGCGCCATGAGGACTTTCCAAGAGGTGAGCGATGAGCCAGACCGCACAGCCCCCCGCAGGGCCCCTGGGCGGCGCCGGGGCGGGCGGCAGGAGCTCCGCGCGCCCCACGCTGGAGGAGGTGGCCGCGCTGGCCGGGGTCGGGCGCGGCACGGTGTCCCGGGTGATCAACGGATCGCCCCGGGTGAGCGACAAGGCCCGCGAGGCCGTCCAGGCCGCCATCGCCGAACTCGGCTACGTGCCCAACCGGGCCGCCCGCACCCTGGTCACCTCACGGACCGACTCGGTCGCCCTGGTGGTGCCCGAGGCGGAGACCCGGCTCTTCTCCGAGCCCTACTTCTCCGACATCATCAGCGGCGTCTCGGCGGAGCTCGCCGAGACCGACATGCAGCTGCTGCTGATCCTCGTCCGCAACCAGCGCGAACGGGAGCGGCTTTCGGCCTATCTGACCGCGCAGCGGGTGGACGGCGTACTCCTCGTCTCCGTGCATCAGGACGACCCGCTGCCGAGCCTCCTGGAGAGCCTGGAGATCCCCTCCGTGCTGGCCGGCCGCCGCGGCGACCTGGAGCCGCTGAGCTACGTGCACGCCGACAACGCGGGCGGCGCCCGGATGGCCGTCCGGCACCTGCTGCGCCGCGGCTGCCGCGAGGTGGCCACCATCACCGGCCCGCTGGACATGGAGGTCGCCCAGGCCCGACTCGGCGGCTACCGCCGGGCCCTGGAGCAGGCGGGCCGGCCCTACGACGAGGAACTCGTCGGGCTCGCCGACTTCACCGAGGAGGGCGGTCGGCTGGCGATGCGTGAGCTGCTGGAGCGTCGGCCCGACCTGGACGGCGTGTTCTGCGCCTCGGACCTGATGGCCGCGGGTGCGATGCAGGTGCTGCGGGCGGCGGGCCGCCGGGTGCCCGACCAGGTCGCGGTGATCGGCTTCGACGACTCGATCGTGGCCCGGCACACCGACCCGCCGATGACGAGCGTCCGGCAGCCGATCGAGGAGATGGGCCGGACGATGGCCCGGCTGCTGCTCGACGAGATCTCCGAACGCGGCCGCGCACGGCGTCAGGTGGTGCTGGCCACCGAGCTGGTGGTGCGGGACTCGGCCTGAGGCCGGCGGGGCCGGCGGGGCCGCGGCGCCGTCCCGGGCCCCCGGCGGGCCCGGCCCCCGGCGGGCCCGGTCCCCGACGGGCCCGGAACGGCCGGGGCCGCCCTGGTCCGCCGTCCGGACCCGCAGGGGGTCGGGGCGGTGGCCGGGCGGCCGGTGCTGCCCGGGCGTGCGGCCGGGCTGCCGGGGGCTCAGGCGTTGGGGCGGAGCGTCCAGGTGATGGTCATCACGCCGGTCACGGCGCCGTCGGCGCGGGTGATCTCCACGGTGACCGGGAACTCGGGCCGCTCGCCCGCGTCCAGCTCCGCGACGACCTCCTCGATCGTGCGGCCGAGGGTGGCGGTGGCGGTCACCTCGCCCATGGCGAGCTTCTTGTAGGCGATCTCGGCCTTCACCGCGAGCGGCACGGCCCGCGACAGCTGGTCGGAGAAGGCGGCCAGCACGATGCAGCCGCTCGCCGATTCGGCCAGCGTGAACATGGCGCCCGCGTGCGGGCCCGCCACGTGGTTGTGGAACGCGGGCTGGTCCGGCAGCCGGAGCACGGCCCGCTCGGGGGTCGTCTCCAGGTACTCCAGCTTGAGCGTGCGGGCCATCGGGACGGTGGAGTCGAGCAGCTGCCCGATCGAGGGTGTGGTCATGGCGGTTATGTTACTTGTCGGTAGCTTCGCTGGGGAGGGGTGTCCCGGGCCGCAGACTCTTCCGTGTCGCCCCGTGCGCGAAAACGCCGGATGGCCCGATCTCGTGAGGAGATCGGGCCATCCGGCTCGTGGGGTGAGTGACGGGACTCGAACCCGCGGCCACCTGGACCACAACCAGGTGCTCTACCAACTGAGCTACACCCACCATCATTCGGGGCGTTCCCGCTCCGACAGGAAGAACTCTACAGGATCCGGAAGGGTGCTCGCGCCAGGGTTTCGAACCGGGTGCCCGCACTGATGCTCTGGTGGGAGCCGGTGCGCGGCGGCCCGCCGTCCGGCCCGGGCCCGGGCGCGGCGGCGCGGCACCCGGCGGACGGCTCGGCCCGCCCGGTGCCCCGCCGTGCGGGCGGTCAGTCGACGGGCCGCTGGTACTTCGCCGCGATCTCCCGCGCCGCGTCCCCGTCCGGGCCGGGCTGCGGGACGAACACCGCCTCGCGGTAGTACTGGAGTTCGGCGATGCTCTCGCGGATGTCGGCGAGCGCGCGGTGGCTGCCGCCCTTCTGTGGGCTGTTGTAGTACGCCCGCGGGTACCAGCGGCGCGACAGCTCCTTGATCGAGGACACGTCCACGATCCGGTAGTGCAGGTGGCCCTCCAGCGCGGGCATGTCCCGCGAGAGGAAGCCGCGGTCGGTCGCCACCGAGTTGCCGCAGAGCGGCGTCTTGCCGGCCTCCGGGGCGTGCTCCCGGATGTAACCCAGCACCAGCTCCTCGGCCTCCGCCAGGGTCACCCCGTCCGCCAGCTCGTCGAGCAGCCCGGACGCCGTGTGCATCGCGCGCACGACGTCCGGCATGGTCTCCAGCGCCGCCGCGGGCGGACGGATCACCACGTCCACGCCCTCGCCCAGGACGTTCAGCTCGGAGTCGGTCACCAGCGCCGCGACCTCGATCAGGGCGTCCCTGTCGAGGTCGAGGCCGGTCATCTCACAGTCGATCCACACCAGACGGTCATTCACGCCACTCACCCTACGGCGCGATCGCGCGAGCCGGACAGCGTCCGGGCCGCCCGGTCGCGCCGTGCCGCACCCGCCGGGCCCTCGCCGTCCGCCGACGGACCGGCGGTCCGCCGCTCGGACGGCGCCGGGTGACCGGCCCCGCCCGCGGCCGTGTGCTCCGCACGGTGGCCCTGCCCCTGGCCGCGGGCGCTCGGCTGGTCGTAGCCGGTCTCCTCGGCCACGGCGTGCTCCACCGGACGGTCGGCGGCCCGGCCCCCGGTGCGGTCGCCGACCCGGGCGCCCGGCCGTTCGGCGACCCGCTGGCCGGGTTGCTCGCCGACCCGCTCCGGTGCCGGCCGCGGACGGCGCACGGCCGCCGGACCGGGCTGTGCGGGCACCACGGGCGGCCTGCGCCGCACCCCGCCCGCCGGTCCGGCCGGCGCCGCGCCGGCCGCCGCGGAGGGACCGCCCGGCACCGCCTGGCCCGGGCCGCCCGGCGGCTGGTGGGCCGGCTGCGGATGACCGCCGTGCGGACCGTGGCCCGGGGCGGCGGCCGGGTGCGGCGCGGGGCCGCCGGCGAGGCGGTCGGCCGGACCGCCCTGCACCGGGACACCGGCCGGCGCCGGGGCCGGAGCGGGGCGCCGGGCGCGGTAGCTCGTCCGGTACGCGGCGGGGGAGACGCCCAGCTGGCGGCGGAAGTGCCCGCGCAGCGCCACCGGCGAGCGGAAACCGCAGCGCCGGGCGACGTCGTCCACCGAGAGGTCCGAGGTCTCCAGCAGCCGCTGCGCCTGCAGCACCCGCTGGGTGATCAGCCACTGCAGCGGGGCGCTGCCGGTGAGCGTCCGGAACCGCCGGTCGAAGGTGCGCCGGCTCATGTACGCGCGGGCCGCCAGCACCTCCACGTCGAACTGCTGGTTGAGGTTCTCCAGTGCCCAGGTGACCACCTCGGCCAGCGGGTCGTTGCCGATCTCCTCCGGTAAAGACTGGTCGATGTACTGGGCCTGTCCTCCGCCGCTGCGCCGGTTCGGCACCACCAGGCGGCGGGCCAGCGCGTTGGCCGCCTCGGCGCCGTGGTCGGTGCGCACCACGTGCAGGCAGAGGTCGATGCCGGCCGCCGTGCCGGCCGAGGTGAGCACGTCGCCGTCGTCCACGAACAGCTCGCGCGGGTCGACGTGGACCCGCGGGTAGCGCTTGGCCAGCGTCGGCGCGTACATCCAGTGGGTGGTCGCCGGGCGGCCGTCCAGCAGGCCGGCCGCGGCCAGCACGAAGGCACCGGTGCAGAGGCCGATGATGCGGGCCCCCTCGTGGTGGGCCTTGCGCAGCGCCGCGATCGCCTCGACCGGCGGCGGCTGCGAGATCGAGCGCCAGGCCGGAACGACGATGGTGCCGGCCCGGGACAGCGCCTCCAGGCCGTACGGGGCGGTCAGCGTCAGTCCGCCGGTGGTCGCCAGCGGGCCCTCCTCGCCGGCGCAGACCAGCAGCCGGTAGCGGGGCACGCCCGCGTCCTGCCGGTCCACGCCGAACACCGAGAGCGGGATCGAGCTCTCGAAGATCGGCGCCCCGCCGAAGATCAGCACGGCCACCGTCTCCCGGCGCCGCCGGCCGGACAGCTTGCGGGTGGGTGCGGGATGGTGCAGGGCGGACAGCACGGCCGGGGCGCCGTGCCCGGCGGCGGTGCCGCCGTCGGCCGGCCCACCGGCGAAGTGCGACTGCGCGGAGCCGAACTGACCGTGCGACGGGAACGGGGAGCCGTGCGAGCCGTGGGCCTGGTGCGGTGCGGAGGTGGCGGGCGATCCGGCCGAGGGGGTGAGGTGACCTGACGTCAGGGCGGTTCCACCGGACGGGGTGCCGCCGTGCGGGCCGGCCTGGCCGGGCAGCGGCGAACCGGTGAGCGGGGAGGGTGTGCGCCCCGGGGCGACGGCGCGGGCTGCCGACCCGTCGACTCTGGCGGACCGGCCCGGGAGGCCGGTCGGCGGCTGACCGCCGTCAGGACCCGCGTCGCTCCTGCTCACCCTGCTCAAGGCGTTCCAGCCCCCTCGGTGGTGTGGTGTGGTGGTGCGGCACTGCCCGCCAAGATCGAATCTAGTGGGTGGACCGTTGCTGTTGTGACAAGTTCACCATCCGACGCTATGTCGACATGGCAATTTGGCGTGATGCATTCGATCACGAAGCGTGGCACCCGTCGACCCCTCTGGGAAGGGGGCGGGCGCAACGCTGGCTGGTTGTCGCACGACCGATCCCGGGCACCTGTGGACCCGCCGCCCCCACCGGCGGCCCTGGGCTGCGGCTTTGGCCAACAGCCGGGCACCACATCGAAATTGGCCGAAAACAGGCGGTACGAAACAGGGCGCACAGGACGCGCCCGTGCGCCGGTGCGAGCCCTTCTGCGCAGGGCGGGGCAGCCCCCGCCGGGGGACACGGCCGGCCGCTAGCGTTGCCCCATGGACACGCGCAGCCGGCTCGAACTGGCCAACGACAACGCCGCGGGATTCTGGCTGGCCCAGGCCCCGGTGCACGGCTGGGAGTCCGTCCGCACACCGCGGTTCGCCGGGGTCCGCTGCGAGGGCGAGGCCGAGGTCCACCGCATCGTCGTCACCCGCCCGTACGACGAACCGGAGGCGCTGAAGCAGGAGTTGCTCGGCGTCCTGCGGGAGTGGCGCACCCGGCGGCTCTGCCTGGAGGATCCGTACGGGGGCCTCGACCTGCGCCCGCAGGGCTGCGAGGCCTCCCTGGGGCAGGCAGTGATGGTGCGTGAGCCCGGCGGTGGGCCCGCGCCGGAGAGCGGCGCCGACCCCGCCGTCCCGCGCGGACGGCGCGGGGTGCCGGCGGGCCGGCTGACGGTCCGCGAGGCCCGGTGCCCGGAGGAGCTCGCCGAGGCCGAGCGGGTCGTCGTCGACGGCTTCCCGATGCCCGCACGGCTGCTGCTCGCCCCCGGCACGATGCTGCCGCCCGGGCTGCTGGAGGCCCCCGGCCACCGCACCTGGGTGGCCCGGGTGGACGACCGTCCCGCCGGGGCCTGTGTCAGCTACGACGACGGCACGGCCGTCGGCGTCTACTCGGTGGCGACCCTGCCCGAGCACCGCTCCCGCGGTATCGGCCGGGCCGTGGTGGCGGCCGCCCTGGCCGCCCGTCCCGACCGGGTGGCCACCCTCACCTCGACCCTGCTGGGCGAACCGCTGTACCGCCGGCTCGGCTTCGCCGAGCACGGCGTCGCGCGCTGGTGGCGCTACCCGGCGACCCCGTCGTCGATGACCGTGTAGCCGGCCGCCACGACCGGTCCGACGGCCGGCGGCGCGGCGAAGCGGGTCAGCACCGGCGTCGCGGCGTCACCGCCCGCGCTCGCGGGGCCGCCGGCGGCGACGGCGTGCGCGGCGGGGGACAGCGGGGCAGCCGAGGCGTGCAGGGCGGCCGCGGCGGCGGGGCCGAGCCGTACGGCGGCCGACTGCGCCGCGGTGCGCCCGGCGCCCATCGGCGTCGTGCCGCCGACCGAGGGGAGCTGCACGACCGCCGGGACGGTGCCGCCGGCTGCTCTGGTCCGCAGCGCCTGCCCGGTCGCCGCGGCGTTCACCGGCTCGGCGCCCATGGGGGTGGAGCCGATCGCCCCGGCGGCCCGCCGCGCGGCGGCCTGCTGCGCCACGGCGCGCCGGACGGCCCCGCGGCGGACGGTGTCGACGGTGGGCGCGCTGCGGGCACCGAGGACGAGCCCGACGGCCTCCGGCAGCCCGGCGGCGCTCAGCGTCGGGCGGTAGCCCCGCTCGGCCCACGGGCGGCCCAGGTGCAGCCAGACGCTGCGCAGCCCGGCGACCTCGGCCCCGGCGACGTCCGCCGGTCCGTGGTCGCCGATCATCCAGGTGTTGGCCTCCCAGCCGGGCGAGGGGGCGACCCCGCAGCGGCGGGCGGCGATCTCGAAGATGAGCGGGTCCGGCTTCACACAGCGGGCCTCCTCCGAGATCACCCAGCCGTCGACGATGCGGTCGAGGCCGGTGCGGCGGATCTTCTCCGACTGGGGCTTGGTGCCGCCGTTGCTGACGATGCCGAGGGTCCAGCCGGAGGCCCGGGCGGCGTGCAGCGCGTCGATGTGGGTGGCGGGGCAGTGGATGTGGCCGTTGATGCCGCGGCGGTAGTGGGCGAGCAGCAGGTCCATCGAGTGGTCGAGGCCGTAGCGGCGCTTCGCGGCGCCCAGTACGGTGCTGCGCGGCACGTAGCCGCTGCCGTCGATGGTGGTGAACCAGTCGATGTCGGCGGCGGGCAGGCGGTGTTCGGCCAGGAAGTCCTGGGCCCAGGCCCGGTAGGCGGCGTCCCTGGGCAGCAGGGTGTTGTCGAGGTCGAACAGGAGCAGCGGCATGTCGAGCATGCTGCCAGTGCCGACACCTATGCACGTGGCAATTGCCAATCGCCGACCCGTCCGCGAGGTGGATTGGCCGGATCCGGACGGTGACCGACCGGTGGCCGAACGCAATGTTTCGCGCAGGCTGTGACGGGTGGTGTGCCTGTGACGCAGATGCACTGGTGAGGGCCGTGCGACCGGCCTCCGGGGCGGTGTCCGGCGACCGTTCCGGGCCCTGCCGCGACCGCGGGGGTGTCTCTCGATGACGGTCGGACCACGTTGTGTGTTCGGCCTGTTGCGTTATCGGGGGTTCTCGGTCAAGCTCCTGGGAACCTCCGTGACCGGTGGCCTCCGGCCGGCGTGCGCGGGGGGCGCACAGAGCGCGGTGCACGCGGTCCGTTTGCGGGAACCCCGGCCGGCCGGGGCCCGACTGCTGGGCCGCGTTCCGCGCTCGTCGTACTCTGAGAGGAACAGGTCGCGTTCAGTGGTGCTCGGCGGAGATCGGCTCGGTGCCGTTGGTGGGCCTGCTGCCCCGGCGGCGCTCCCGTGCTCCGTCGGCCCGTCCTTCCCGAACAGCTGTGAGCGATGGCTGGTTCTGAGCCTCCCGTACCCGCCGGTGCGGACGCTGCCGGCGCCGGTGCGCTGCCCGTCCACGGCGGGCCCCTCGGCGGCCGTTCCCAGGCCCGCAGGGCCGCCCTCGCCGCAGCCCGTGCCGCAGCCCTCCGTGCCTGGCCGCTGTCGCGGCGCCGGACGGGCCTGCACGGCCCCTCGGCGGGCGTCTCGGGGCCCGGCGGCCCGGTGCCGGGCGGCGGCCGCGCACGGGGCGTCGGAGCGGGCGGGGGCGGCCCGATGAGCGAAGGGCCCGGTCCGGTGACGGGCCGCACCGAGGGCGACGGCGAGCACCTGTTGAAGGACCAACCGGCCCGCGCCTGCGACCCGGTGTTCCAGCACGGCGTGGTGGTCGGCTTCGACGGGTCGCTGTCGAGCGAGCGCGCGCTGGCCTACGCGGTCGGCATGGCGCGCCGGTCGCAGTGCGGCCTGGTGATCGTCCACGTGGCGAACCGGCTGCCGGCCACGGTCTGGGCGGGCTGCGAGCCGCCGGTCTTCGTCGACCTGCCGGACCACCGCACGGAGATCCTCGGCCTGGAGCTGGCCTGCGCGGACTTCCTCGCCGGCGTGCCGTGGATCCTGGTCGAGCGCGGCGGCGACATCTGCCACGAGATCGAAGAGGTCGGCCGCGAGTACGCCGCCGACGCGATCGTCGTCGGCAGCACCCGCGGCCTGCTCGGCAAGGTCTTCGGTTCGGTGTCCGGGCGGCTGGCGCGGCGCGCCAACCGCCCGGTGATCGTCATCCCCTGACGGACCGCCGGGGAGGTCGACCCGCTCGGGTCAGGAGGTCACCCCGAGCTCCCGCGCGATCAGCATCCGCTGGACCTCCGAGGTCCCCTCGCCGATCTCCAGGATCTTGCAGTCGCGCCAGAACCGGGCGACCGGGAACTCGTTCATGAAGCCGTACCCGCCGTGGATCTGGGTGGCCTCGCGGGCGTTGTCCACCGCGGCCTCCGAGGCGTACAGCTTCGCGATCGCGGCCTCCTTCTTGAACGGCTCGGAGTGCAGCAGCCGGGAGGCGGCGTCGCGCCAGGCCAGCCGGGCGGTGTGGGCGCGCATCTCCATGTCGGCCAGCTTGAACTGGATGACCTGGTTGGCGCCGATCGGCCGCCCGAAGGCGCGCCGCTGGCCGGCGTAGGCGACGGACTGGTCGACGCACCCCTGGGCCAGGCCGGTGGCGAGCGCCGCGATCGCGATGCGCCCCTCGTCGAGGATGCGCAGGAACTGGGCGTAGCCGCGGCCGCGCTCGCCCAGCAGGTTCGCCGCCGGGACGCGGCAGTCGGTGAAGGACAGCTCGCGGGTGTCGGAGGCGTTCCAGCCGACCTTGGAGTACTTCTTGGAGACCTGGAACCCGGGGGTCCCGGCCGGCACGATGATGGACGAGATCTCCCGCGTGGGCGAGAGGGCCGCCCCGTCCGTGCGGGTGGACGGCTCGGTCAGCGCGGTCACCGTGACCAGGCCGGTGATGTCCGTGCCGGAGTTGGTGATGAAGCACTTGGTGCCGTTGATCACCCACTCGTCGGTCGCCTCGTCGTAGCGGGCCGTGGTGCGGGTGGCGCCAGCGTCCGAGCCGCCCTCGGGCTCGGTGAGGCCGAAGGCACCCAGCATCTCGCCCGAGGTCAGCTTCGGCAGCCAGGTGCGCTTCTGCTCCTCGGTGCCGAACCGGTACACCGGCATGGCGCCGAGCGAGACGGCCGCCTCCAGGGTGATGGCGACCGAGGAGTCGACCCGGGCCAGCTCCTCCAGGGCGATGCCCAGGGCGAAGTAGTCGCCGCCCATGCCGCCGTACTCCTCGGGGAAGGGCAGGCCGAACAGGCCCATCTCGCCCATCTCGCGGACGATCTCGTACGGGAACTCGTTCTGCTCGTAGAACTCGCCGATCTTCGGCGCGACCCGGTCGTTCGCGAACTCCTCGACGGTCCGCCGCAGTTCTTCGTACTCGGTGCTCAGCCGGTGGTCGAGCATGGGGATCCTCCTGGATCACGGCCGGTCGGGCCGGGGTGACGACGGTGTTGACGGGGTGTGTCAGGCGGACGGGCCGAGCAGGGCCCGGACGGTCCGCGACTGGCTGGGGCGTCCGAGCTGCCCGGCCATCCAGCCGCTGGTGGCGGCGAGGGCGGCCAGGTCGACGCCGGTCTCGATGCCGAGGCCGTGGAGCATCCACACCAGGTCCTCGGTGGCCAGGTTGCCGGTGGCGCTCTTGGCGTACGGGCAGCCGCCGAGGCCGCCGGCCGAGGCGTCCACCACGGTCACGCCGCAGCGCAGCGCGGCGAGCGTGTTGGCCAGCGCCTGGCCGTAGGTGTCGTGGAAGTGCACGGCGAGCCGGTCCATCGGCACCCCGGCCTCGGCGAAGCCGGTCAGCAGCGCGGTGACCTGGCCGGGGGTGGCGGTGCCGATGGTGTCGCCGAGGCTCAGCTCGGCGCAGCCCATCTCCAGCAGGCGCAGCCCGTGGCCGATCACCTGCGCGGCCGGGACGGGGCCCTCCCACGGGTCGCCGAAGCACATGGAGAGGTAGCCGCGGACGGGCACGCCGGCGGCCGTGGCGCGGGCCACCACGGGCCGGAACATCGCCATGGCCTCGTCGGCGGAACGGTTGAGGTTGCGCCGGGCGAAGGTCTCGGTGGCGCTGGCGAAGACCGCGACCTCCGCCGCGCCGTGCGCGAGCGCCCGGTCCAGACCGCGCTCGTTCGGCACCAGCACCGGCAGCCGCAGGCCCGGGTACTGCCCGGCCAGGCCGGACAGCCGGGGCATCAGCTCCTCGGCGTCGGCCAGCTGCGGCACCCACTTCGGGTGGACGAAGCTGGTCGCCTCCACCGTGCGCAGGCCGGCGGCGGCCAGCCGGGCGACGAACTCGGCCTTCACCTCGACCGGGACGAGCCCGCTCTCGTTCTGCAGACCGTCCCGCGCGCCGACCTCGTGGATCCGCACCCGGGCCGGCAGCGACGGGTCGCGCACCGGGTCCGGCAGGCCCAGCTCCAGCACGCCGGGCTCCGCCGCCGTCCCGTCCTGCCCGGCGGTCACGAGGCCACCCCGGCGTTCTCGCCGTCGCCCTCGACCGGTGCGACCACGGCCAGCAGTTCGTCCATGGCGACGGTCGCGCCGGCGGTCGCCCGCAGCTCGCTGACGGTGCCGTCGTGCGGCGCCGCGATCACGTGTTCCATCTTCATGGCCTCCAGGACCAGCAGGGTCTGACCGCGGGTCACCCGCTCGCCGGCCGCGGCCTTGACCACGGTGACGGTGCCCGGCATCGGCGCGGTCAGCGCGCCGTGATGGGCCCCGCCCGCGGTGGCGCGGTCCGCCACCGGGTCGTACACGTGCACCGCCCAGGCGTCGCCGTCCACGGCGAGCCAGTCGACGCGGCCCGCGGGCCCGTTGTCAGTGGTGTGTGCGAACGTCGTCTGCAGGCCGTCGAGGGAGACCTGCAGGCGGCCGCCGGAGCGGTGGGCCGTGGCCCGCCGCACCGGTCCGTCGCCGACCTGCACCTGCAGGGCGGTGGTGCCGGGGGCGGTGTCGCCGGCGGCCTCGGCCACCGCGCCGGGTGCGGTCGGCCGCACCCGGACGGTGACCGGCTCCTGGCCGGCGAGCCGCAGACGGTGGGCCGTCCACGCGGCGCCGCCGCCCAGCCGCCAGCCGGAGGGGACGGAGAAGGGGTCGGTCCAGCCGTCCGGGGCGACGGCCGGGCCCAGGTCCAGCTGCCGGGCGACCGCCGCGGCGATCGGCAGCAGGTCCGCGGTGTCCCCGTTCGGCGGGGTCACGGCGTCGGCACCGGTGCGGGTGTAGGGGGAGCTCAGCAGGACGGGGGTCTGCTGAGCGGTCCGCTCCACCAGCCCGGTGTCGAGCCGGCCCGCCACCACGTCGGGGTGGGCCAGCAGCCGCCGCAGGAAGCCGGTGTTGGTGGTGACGCCCAGGATCCGGGTGTCGGCCAGCGCCGCCCGCAGCCGGCGCAGCGCGGTCGCGCGGTCCGGCCCGTACGCGATCACCTTGGCGAGCATCGGGTCGTAGAGGCTGCCGACCTCGGTGCCCGCGGCCACGCCGGAGTCCACCCGGACGCCCTCGCCGGCCGGCTCGTCCAGCCGCAGGATGCGGCCGCCGGTCGGCAGGAAGTCGCGGTCCGGGTCCTCGGCGCAGATCCGCGCTTCGATCGCGTGGCCCTGGAAGGAGACGTCGTCCTGGCCGAAGGGCAGCGCCTCGCCGGCCGCCACCCGCAGCTGCCACTCGACGAGGTCGAGCCGCTGCGGCTCCGCGCCGCCGCCGCGCACCGCGATCGCCAGCTCGGTGACGGGGTGCTCCACCTGCAGGCGGGTGTTCATCTCCATGAAGAAGAAGTCCAGGACGCCCTCGGGGACCTCCGCGCCCGGCTCCAGGCCCGGCACGATGAACTCGACCGTGCCGGCGCCGGTGTAGCCGCAGGCCTCGGCGGCCCGCACGGCCGCCGCGCCCATGGCCGCCCGGGTCTCCTCGTTGAGGAGGACGGAGGGCGCCTCCTCGATCAGCTTCTGGTGGCGGCGCTGCAGGCTGCACTCGCGCTCGCCGAGGTGCACCGTGGTGCCGCGGGCGTCCGCGAGCACCTGCACCTCGATGTGGCGCGGCCGGTCCACCCAGCGCTCCAGCAGCAGGGTGTCGTCGCCGAACGCGGTCCGCGCCACGCGCCGCGCCGCGTCGATCTCGGCCGGCAGCTCGGCGGGGTCGCGGACCAGCCGCATGCCCTTGCCGCCACCACCGGCGGACGGCTTCAGCAGCACCGGGTAGCCGATCTCCTCGGCGGCCGCGACCAGCTCGGCGTCGCTCGGCGAGCCGCCGCTGCTGCCGGGCACCACCGGCACGCCGGCGACCCGGACGGCCTCCTTGGCGTTGATCTTGTCGCCCATCAGCTCGACCGCGGCCGGCGGCGGCCCGATGAAGGCCAGGCCGGCCTCGGCGCACGCCCGGGCGAACCCGGGGTTCTCGGCGAGGAAGCCGTACCCGGGGTGCACGGCCTGCGCGCCGGTGCGGCGGGCGGCCTCCAGCAGCAGGTCGGTCCGCAGGTAGGTCTCGGCCGCCGAGCTGTCGCTGCGCCCCTCCGGGCCGAGCCGGACGGCGAGGTCGGCCTCGCGGACGTGCGGGGCGCCGGCGTCGGCGTCGCTGTGCACGGCGACGGAGCGGATGCCGAGCCGCCGCAGGGTGCGGATCACCCGGAGGGCGATCTCACCCCGGTTGGCGACCAGAACGGTGTCGAACATGGGAGGTCTTCCTCCGAGTCGGGGGACGGCGCTGCCGGTGCGGCGGTGGCGGGCCGGGCGGCGCGGGTGCGGCGGTGCGGCGGGTGCGGTGCCGCGGGGTGCGCGGCGGGGGCCGGGTCGGGTCGGGCCGGGCGGCGGGTGTCCGCCCGGCCCGACCGGTCACATGCGGAAGACGCCGTACGGGCGGGGCTCGGCGAGCGGGGCGTTGGCGCAGGCGGTGAGCGCCAGACCGAGGACGGTCCGGGTCTCCATCGGGTCGATCACGCCGTCGTCCCAGAGCCGGGCGGTGGCGTAGTAGGCGTTGCCCTGCCGCTCGTACTGCTCGCGGACGGGGCGCTTGAACTCCTCCTCCGCCTCGACCGGCCAGTCCTGGCCCTGCGCCTCGAACTGGTCCCGGCGCACGGTGGCGAGGACGGAGGCCGCCTGCTCGCCGCCCATCACGGAGATCTTGGCGCCCGGCCACATCCACAGGAAGCGCGGCGAGTAGGCCCGGCCGCACATCGAGTAGTTGCCGGCGCCGTACGAGCCGCCGATGACGACGGTCAGCTTGGGCACCCGGGTGCAGGCCACGGCCGTCACCATCTTGGCGCCGTGCTTGGCGATCCCGCCCGCCTCGTACTGCCGGCCGACCATGAAGCCGGTGATGTTCTGCAGGAAGAGCAGCGGGATGCCGCGCTGGTCGCACAGCTCGACGAAGTGCGCGCCCTTGAGCGCGGACTCGGCGAAGAGCACGCCGTTGTTGGCGACGATGCCGACCTGGTGGCCGTGGATCCGGGCGAAGCCGGTGACCAGGGTGGGCCCGTACTCGGCCTTGAACTCGGCGAAGCGGCTGCCGTCGACCAGCCGGGCGATCACCTCGCGCACGTCGTACGGGGTGCGCGGGTCGACCGGCACCGCGCCGTACAGGCCGGCCGGGTCCACCACGGGCGCCTCCACCGGGGCGAGCGGCCACGGCTTCGGGCTGCGCGGGCCGAGCCCGGCGACGATGGTGCGGACGATCGACAGCGCGTGCGCGTCGTCCTCGGCCAGGTGGTCGGTGACGCCCGAGGTCCTGGAGTGCAGGTCGCCGCCGCCCAGCTCCTCGGCGGTGACCACCTCGCCGGTCGCCGCCTTCACCAGCGGCGGGCCGCCGAGGAAGATCGTGCCCTGGTTGCGGACGATCACGGCCTGGTCGCTCATGGCGGGCACGTACGCGCCGCCGGCCGTGCAGGAGCCCAGCACCGCGGCGATCTGCGGGATGCCCGCGGCGGACAGCCGGGCCTGGTTGTAGAAGATCCGGCCGAAGTGGTCCCGGTCGGGGAAGACCTCGTCCTGCATCGGCAGGAAGGCGCCGCCCGAGTCGACGAGGTAGACGCAGGGCAGCCGGTTCTCCAGGGCCACCTCCTGCGCGCGGAGGTGCTTCTTCACCGTCATCGGGTAGTAGGTGCCGCCCTTGACGGTGGCGTCGTTGGCGACCACCACGACCTCGCGGCCGGCCACCCGGCCGATGCCGGCGATCACGCCGGCCGCCGGGGCAGCGCCGTCGTACAGGCCGTCGGCGGCGAGCGGGCACAGCTCCAGGAAGGGGGAGCCCGGGTCGAGCAGGGTGTCCACGCGGTCCCGCGGCAGCAGCTTGCCGCGCGCCGTGTGCCGGTCGCGGGCCTTCGCCCCGCCGCCCAGCGCGGCCGCCGCGAGCTTGCTGCGCAGCTCGTCGACCAGCTCCCGGTGGGCGACCTCGTTGGCGCGGTAGGCCGCGGAGCCGGGGTCCGCGGCGGACTCCAGCCGCGGCGCCGGTGCGGCGGCGGCACCCGGAACGGCGTGCCGCGGGTCGGTGCCGGCGGCCGGGCCGGTGAACGGGCCGGCCGCCGGGCCGACGGCGGATCCAATGGATGAGAGGACCATCCCAAGAGCTCCCTTGCCCTCGGAGCCGAGTGGACGTGCGGAGGGATGGTCCGCCGCCCGAAGGTTAATGAGCGTTAACTCCTGCGGCCAGGTTAACCGCCGATAACGCGGCTGTCTACGATGGGCAGCATGCCGAACGTGCCAGCAGCCTCCGCGCTCCCACGCCGCGACCAGATCCGCAAGGAGGCCGCGCGGCTCTTCGCCGCCCGCGGCTTCCTGGGCGTCGGTGTGGACGAGATCGGCAAGGCCGTCGGCATCAGCGGCCCCGGCCTGTACCGGCACTTCGCCGGCAAGGACGCGATGCTCGCCGACCTGTTGATCGGCATCAGCGAACGCCTGCTGGAGGAGGGGCGGCGCCGGGCCGGCGAGGCCGACGGCGCCCGGGGGCCCGCCGGGGCGCTGGACGCCCTGATCGGCGGCCACGTGGACTTCGCCCTGGACGACCGCGACCTGATCATCCTGCACGACCGGGAACTGCTCCATCTGAAGGAGGAGGACCGCCGCCGGGTCCGCCGGCTGCAGCGCGGCTACGTCGAGCTGTGGGTCGGCGTCGTCCGCGAGGCCTTCCCGGCGCTCGCCGAGCCCGGCAACGAGCCGCTCGCCCGGGCCGCCGTCCACGCGGTGTTCGGCCTGCTCAACTCCACCCCGCACAGCGCCGCCCCGGCCTCCGGCCAGGCGGACCGCTCCGGGCTGCCCCGTGACGCGATGGCCGCCCTGCTCCACAGCCTCGCCCAGGGCGCCTTCGCCGCGGCCGCGGCCGGCGCCGCCGCGGCGGCGGCGTAGGGGCTGCTTCCCGCGCTGCCCCCGGGGTCGACCCCGGGCCCGGCCCCCTGGCCGACCGCGCATCCGGGCGTAGGACCAGCGCCGGAGGGCCGGCCGGTCCGGCGGACCGTGCGTCCGGGCGGGTGGATCGGCGACCCTGGGAAGAGGCGGGAAGGTTTCGCGGACCCCTCGTCGTTGAGCCTCCCGGGCGTCCGTCGAAACGCGATGGACGGCGGTCGAGCCGAATGGTTAGTATCCCTAAATATGCCTGAGACTCATGGTTCTACTGCGGAGATTTCCCGGGACGCCGACCCTCAGAGCAGCCGGTCCGGCCAGACGCCCCTGCGCCGCCGCCGGTCCGGAGCGCCGCGGAGCCCCGGCACCCCGGACGAGTCCCGCTGGCTGCGCAGACTGGGCGGCTACTCCTGGCGCTACCGCAAGAACGTGCTGCTCGCCTTCGGCGCCTCGCTCGTCGGCATGGCCGTCAGCGCCGTCGTCCCGCTGATCACCAAGCTGATCATCGACGACGTCATCACCGCGCACACCCGCCCGCTCGCCCCCTGGGCCGTCGTGCTGCTGCTCGCCGCGGCCGTGGTCTTCCTCTGCGCACAGATCCGCCGCTACTACGGCGGACAGCTCGCCCTCGACGTCCAGCACGACCTGCGGGCGGACCTCTTCACCTCGCTGACCCGGCTCGACGGCCGCCGCCAGGACCGCCTCGACACCGGCCAGGTCGTCGGCCGCGCCACCTCCGACCTGCAGCTCATCAACGGCCTGCTCTCGATGCTGCCGATGATGACCGGCTACCTGCTGATGTTCGGCATGTCCCTCGCGGTCATGCTCTGGCTCTCGCTGCCGCTCACCCTGATCGCCCTGGTGATGGCACCCGCCCTGTGGTGGTGCGCCGCCCTCAGCCGCAAGCGGCTCTTCCCGGCCACCTGGGCCGCCCAGCAGGAGGCGGCCGCGGTCGCCGGGGTGGTCGACGCGGCCGTCGGCGGCGTCCGGGTGGTGAAGGGCTTCGGCCAGGAGGCCCAGGAACGCGCCAAGCTGGAGAAGGTCTCCCGCGGCCTGTACGCCGCCCGGCTCCGCTCGATCCGGCTGAACAGCCGCTACACCCCGGCCATGCAGGCCGTCCCCGCCCTCGCCCAGGTCGCCGTGCTCGCCCTCGGCGGCTGGCTGGCCGTCCGGGGCGAGGTCTCGCTCGGCACCTTCGTCGCCTTCTCCACCTACGTCGCGCAGATGACCGGCCCGGTGCGGATGCTCGCCATGGTCATCACCGTCGGCCAGCAGGCCCGCGCCGGCGTGGAGCGCGTCCTCCAGCTCATCGACCAGCGCCCGCACGTCCAGGAGCGCCCCGACGCCCGGCCGCTCACGCCCGCCGACACCGACCCCGGCGCCACCGGGCCCGGCGCGCCCGCCGCCGGCACCGCCGCCCTGGAACTCGACCGCGTCGACTTCCACTACGAGGGCCACGAGGACGCCGTCCCCGTCCTGGACGGCCTCAGCCTGCGCCTCCAGCCCGGCGAGACCCTCGCCCTGGTCGGCGCCTCCGGCTCCGGCAAGTCGACCGTCGCCCAGCTCGTCCCGCGCTTCTACGACCCCACGGCCGGCAGCGTCCGGCTGTACGGCCACGACCTGCGCGACATCACCCTCGACTCGCTGCGCGCCACCGTCGGCATCGTGCCCGAGGAGAGCTTCCTCTTCTCCGAGAGCGTCCGCACCAACATCGCGTACGGCCACCCCGAGGCGACCGACCGGCAGATCGAGGCGGCCGCCCGCGTAGCCCGGGCCGACGGCTTCATCCGCGACCTGCCCGACGGCTACGACACCAAGGTCGGCGAGCAGGGACTCACCCTCTCCGGCGGCCAGCGGCAGCGGATCGCCCTGGCCCGCGCCATCCTCACCGACCCGCGGATCCTGCTGCTCGACGACGCGACCTCCGCCGTCGACCCGCAGGTCGAGGCCGAGATCTTCGACGCGCTCCGCTCGGTCATGGCCGGGCGCACCACCCTGCTGATCGCGCACCGCCGCTCCACCCTGCAGCTCGCCGACCGGATCGCCGTCCTCGACCGCGGCCGCCTCGTCGACGTCGGCACCCACCACGAGCTCGACGACCGGTGTCCGCTCTACCGGGCCCTGATCACCGACCCGGACGCCGCCGACGCCACGGCCCGCAGCGCCGCCGAGGCCGCGGGTGAGGCCGGGGCCTCCGGTGCCGGGGCTCCGGGAGCCGAAGCCGAGGGCTCCGGGTCGACCGGCACCGCGGCCGCCGACACCGGTGGCGCCACCGCGGCGAAGAAGCCCGCGGGCGACACCGAACTCCTCGCCAAGGTGGCCGCCCTGCGGCCCGCCACCGACACCCCCGACGTCCGGGTCGAGGACGCCGAGGCCGGCGACATGCGCTTCAACCTCGGCCGGCTGCTCGCGCCCTTCCGCGGCCCGCTGACCCTCGCCCTGCTGCTGGTCGCCCTGGACACCGCCGCCGGCCTCACCCTGCCGATCCTGATCCGGCACGGCATCGACGACGGCGTCAGCAAGGCCGCGATGACCGGCGTCACGGTCGCCGCCCTCGGCGCCCTGGTCGTCGTCCTGCTGGACTGGCTGGTGCAGAGCGCCGAGACCCGGGTCAGCGGTCGCACCGGCGAGCGCGTCCTCTACACCCTGCGGCTGAAGATCTTCGCGCACCTGAACCGGCTCGGCCTGGACTACTTCGAGCGCGAGCTCACCGGCCGGATCATGACCCGGATGACCACCGACGTCGACTCGATCTCGACCTTCCTGCAGACCGGCGTCGTCACCGCGGTGGTCAGCCTGCTCACCTTCTTCGGGATCTTCGCCGCGCTGCTGATCCTGGACGCCGGCCTCGCCCTGGTGGTCTTCGCCGTCCTGCCCGTGCTGGTCGTCGCCACCCTGGTCTTCCGCCGCAAGTCCACAACCCAGTACCAGATCTCCCGGGACCTGATCTCCACCGTCAACGCCGACCTGCAGGAGAACGTCGCCGGCATGCGGATCGTCCAGGCCTTCCGCCGGCAGGACGTCAACACCGCCCGCTTCGTCGCCCGCGGCCTGGAGTACCGGGACGCCCGCGCCCGGGCCCAGCTCTACATCTCGCTGTACTTCCCGTTCGTCCAGTTCCTCTCCAGCGTCGCCTCCGCGCTCGTCCTGATCGCCGGCGCCGCCCGGGTCGACGCCGGCACCCTCACCATCGGCGCCCTGGTCGCCTACCTGCTCTACATCGACCTGTTCTTCGCCCCGGTCAACCAGCTCTCCCAGGTGTTCGACGGCTACCAGCAGGCCAGCGTCAGCCTCGGCCGGATCGGCGAACTGCTGCGCACCCCGACCAGCACCCCCGAGGCCGACCCGCCCGTGCCGGTCACCCGCCTCAAGGGCGACATCCGGCTCGACGGCGTCGGCTTCGCCTACAACGGCGACGGCGAGGACCTGCCGAACGTGCTCACCGGCATCGACCTGCACATCCCGGCCGGCCAGACCGTCGCCCTGGTCGGCGAGACCGGCGCCGGCAAGTCCACCCTGGTCAAGCTGGTCGCCCGGTTCTACGACGCCACCGCCGGCACCGTCCGGGTCGACGGCACCGACATCACCGGCTACGACCTCTCCCAGTACCGCCACCGGCTCGGCGTCGTCCCGCAGGAGGCATACCTGTTCGCCGGCACCGTCCACGAGGCGATCGCCTACGGCCGCCCCGGGGCCACCCGGGCCGAGGTCGAGGCCGCGGCCCGCGCGGTCGGCGCCCACGAGATGATCCTCGGCCTCTCCGACGGCTACGACCACGAGGTCGCCCCGCGCGGACGGAACCTCTCCGCCGGACAGCGCCAGCTCGTCGCACTCGCCCGCGCCGAACTCGTCGACCCCGACATCCTGCTGCTGGACGAGGCCACCGCCGCGCTCGACCTCGCCAGCGAGGCCGCCGTCAACCAGGCCGCCGACCGCCTCAGCGGCGGCCGCACCACCCTGGTCATCGCGCACCGCCTGACCACCGCCGAACGCGCCGACCGGATCGTCGTCCTCGACCACGGCCGGATCGTCGAGGACGGCACCCACGGCGAACTCCTCGCCGCGGGCGGCACCTACCACCGGCTGTGGCAGGCGTTCGTCTCCGACGGCCGGGCCACCCCTGTCGGCTGACCGCCGCGCCCCTGCGGACCCGGGCGGGTGCGCAGGGGCGCACTCCGCCGCCGACGGGGTGCCCGACCGGGCCGGACCGCGAGCAGCGCGGCGTGCCGGGCCGGACCGCGAGCAGCGCGGCGTGCCGACTCAGACCGCGAGCAGCGCGGCGTACAGCGAGGCCGCGTCGGCGCCCCGCGGCAGGTCGCTCACCTGGCCGTCGCCGACCTCCACCACCCGCCAGCCGGAACCGTCCGCCCGCCGCGCCAGATCGGTGGTGACGAACCGGCAGCCCAGTGTGTGCACCAGCGGCCCGACCTCCGACAGGTCGGCGTGCGGGGCCGGCCCCGGCGCCGCGTCCGGGTGGGCGCCGCGCAGCACCGGCTCGCCGTCCACCCACCAGACCCGCGCCTCCTCGGCCCGACCCTGCGCGTCCCGCACGAACTCCTCGTACCGGCGCAGCACGATCCCGCCGGTCGGGGCACCGTCCTGCAGCTCCACGAACCGCGCCACCACCGCGCACAGCCGGTCGGTGTCGGCCAGGTCCGGGACGAAGCAGGCCTCCTCCCACTCGTACTTGCGGGACTTCACGTAGTCCTTCACGATCGCCGGCCCGCTGCCGCCGAGACGCCCCGCCAGCGCGGCGAGCTCCTGCCGGGACGGCGCCGCAGGCCCCGGCAGCCAGCGGCTCTCCGGCGTCGCCCCCTCGAACACCCCGTACCAGCCGGGGAGTTCATGGGCGTCCCCGTACCCGGCCGGCGTGGTCAGCAGCACCCCGCCGCGCACCGCCAGCGCCCGCGCCAGCTCCTGGTACGCCGGCACCGGCACCATCCAGCCGCGGTACCAGAGCGGCCCGGCGCCGGACGGCACCCGCCGCACCGCCGCCTCCGCGTCGCCCGCGAGCAGCGCGTCGTGGTCGAGCAGCGCGCAGCTACCGCCGAGGTCGCGCACCAACTGCGCCTCCCACACGTAGTGCGGGTCGGGCCTGCGCGGCGACAGCGGATCGGCGGGCAGCAGGACGGCCGGGGTGGTCATGGCCCACAGGGTACGGCCGACCGTCCCGCACACACCCCGCTGCGCGCACGCCACCCGGGTACCCGGCCGGCGACACCCGTTCCGCGGCCGGCCGGGACCGGTCGCGGGCGCGGCGAATACGGGTCGACACCCCCGGCGGCGCGTGCCACGGTGATCCGATGCCGAAGCTGCAACGACTCCTGGGCCCCGTGCTGGACCGGCTCCTCGGACGCCCACCGGGCCGCCCCGTTCCACGACCTGACGGTGCGCCGAGCGGGCGCCGGCCGAGGGCCGCGGCCCGCACGGTCGTCCTCGCCCCGGACGGCGCCGTCTTCCTGCTCCGCAGCGACAACGCCGAGGTCGGCGTGCACTGGACGGCACCCGGCGGCGGCCTGGAGGAGGGCGAGACCCCGACCGCCGGCGCGCTGCGCGAACTGCACGAGGAGACCGGCTGGACGGACATCGAGCCCGACCGCCTGCTGTGCACCTGGGAGCACGACTTCACCTGGCACGGCATCCCCGTCCGCCAGCACGAGCACATCTTCCTGGCCAGCGGCCCGCGCCGCGGACCCGTCGGCGACGTCAGCGGGGCGCACCGGGCCGACGGCATCCTCGAATGGCGCTGGTGGAGCCCCGAGGAACTCGCCTCGCCCGACGCCGACGCGCTCTGGCCGCCGCAACTGCCGGCACTGATGGCCGCCGTCTCCGCCGGGGCGGGCGCTGCCGCGACGGGTGCCGACGGGACGCTCATGGACGGGACGCTCATGGACGGGGTGGGAACCGGCGGTGCCGTGGGGCCGGTGCACCTGGGTCACGTCCCGCAGGGCACACCGAACAGTCGCCCGGACGAGCCGCTCGCGACACCCTTCAGCTGATGGCCCGTCACTGCGTCGGGGGTGCGAACCGGTTCAGTGCGGCTGGTCCGCCTGCCAGCCGTGCAGCCCCAGATCGCGGTCGTGCAGCGCCTCCGGATTGATCAGTACGGAGAGGCGCGCACCCGCCAACTCCTCGGCGGCCAGCCCGGTGGAGGCGAGCAGCCGCTCGGTCGGCACGGCCACGGCGATCGCCTCCCGCCAGGCCGGCAGCACCACCAGGCAGGTACCGGCGCCGACCCGCACCAGCCTCGCGTCGACCCGCTCGGGCTGCCGCGCTCCGGCACCCTGCGCCGACGACGAACCGCCGATCAATATGCCGAGCGGCGGCCCGTCCCCGGGCCCACCGCCCAGGGGCCCGCCCTCCCGGGACAGTCCGCCCCCGCCGGCCGGGTGCCACAGTTCCTGCCGCTCCGGCGGACGCGGGTGCAGCCGGCGCAGCCGACGCGAGGGCACCGGCCGGCGGGCCCGTCTCAGTTGCCGGCCGTCGTCGCCGGGGGTGCCGACCGGGCTCCCGGGCGTGCCCGGGGCGTCGCCCACCGGTCGGGCCGCATCGAGATCGGCCCCGGCCACCGCCAGCAACCGGCGCACCTCCGCCTCCGACCGGTGGCAGGCCGTCGCCAGGTCGGCCGGGTGCGTGCCGCACTCGTACGCCCCGCGCAGCCGGGCCGCCAGCCCCGCCAGCAGCCGCGCCGCGGTGGGATCGGCCGGCTCGGCCCCGGCCGCCCCGTCTGCCGCCCCCGGTGCTTCCGGGACTACCGCCCCCGGGTCCGCCGCCGTGGAGTCCGCCGCCCGGGGGACCGCGGTCGCCGCTGCCCCGGCCGGACGCTCCGCGGAGCCGCGGTGCCCGAAGTGGCCGGAAGTCGCGTCCGTGGGGACGGGATCGCCGCAGGAGCGGTCGGAGGCTGGCGGGTCGAGCGGGGTCATGGGTGCGGGCCCTTCGGTCTGCGGCACGAACGATCCTGCCGCAGACGGCCCTTGGGAGCCAGGGCGGTCCACGATGTGTCGGCCGCGGACACACCCGTCCGGCGCTCCGGGCGCCGCGCGGCGGAGCATCGGCCGAAAACCGATGCGGGGAACGGCCGGACGTACGCGTACCCTGATGCCATGAAGCGTCAGCCGTGCCTGAACTGGTGGCCGTCCTAGGACGGCCACCCCTCACGCATGACCACAGGGCCGTCCGTACGGGCGGCCCTGGCGCGTTCCATCCCCGGGGCGGCGACGCCCGGCGGACGGTGCCACCACCCGCCCGCCACCCGAGGAGAACCTCCGTGATCACCACCGTCGACCGCATCCGCCGCAACCCCGAGCAGCACCGCGTCCTCACCGGGGACCGGCCGACCGGCCCGCTCCACCTCGGCCACTACTTCGGCACCCTGCAGAACCGCGTCGAGCTCCAGCGCCTCGGCGTCGAACTCTTCCTCGTCGTCCCCGACTACCAGGTCCTCACCGACCGCGACCGGGCCGAGAACCTCGCCGAGCACACCGAGAACCTCGTCCTCGACTACCTCGCCGCCGGCGTCGACCCGGACCGCGCCACCGTCTTCGCGCACAGCGCCGTACCCGCGCTCAACCAACTGCTGGTGCCGTTCCTCAGCCTGGTCAGCGTCGCCGAACTCGGCCGCAACCCCACGGTCAAGGACGAGATCGCCCACTCCGGCCGCTCCACCGTCAGCGGCCTGATGTTCACCTATCCCGTCCACCAGGCCGCGGACATCCTCTTCTGCAAGGCCGACCTCGTCCCCGTCGGCCAGGACCAGCTCCCGCACCTGGAGACCACCCGCACCGTCGCCCGGCGGTTCAACGAGCGCTACGGCGCGCCCGTCTTCCCGGTACCCGACGCCCTGCTGTCCGCAGTCCCGCTGCTGCTCGGCACCGACGGCGGCAAGATGAGCAAGAGCCGCGGCAACTCCGTCCCGCTCGGCGCCACCGAGGACGAGACCGCCCGTCTGCTCCGCGCCGCGACCACCGACGCCGACCGCCGCATCACCTACGACCCCGAGCACCGCCCCGGCGTCGCCGGCCTCCTCCAGCTCGCAGCCCTCTGCCAGGACCGGACACCCGTGGCCGTCGCCGAGGAGATCGGCGACGGCGGAGCCGCCCAGCTCAAGAAGCTCGTCACCGAGGCCGTCAACGAGTACTTCCGCCCGCACCGGGCCCGCCGTGCCGAACTCGCCGCCGACCGCGGGCACCTCCGCGCCGTGCTGCGCGCCGGCAACGAACGCGCCAACGCGGAGGCCGACGCCACCCTCGCCGAGGTCCGCGAGGTGATGGGCACCGTGTGAAGCCGTGGCATTCCCGGTGCGGGGGTGGATCGGTCCACCCCCGCACCGGGGAATACCGTGAGCAGACGAACCTGCGACCACGGGGAAGGAGCTGTCGATGGATCAGCTGACGACCGGCGGTGCCGCGGACGGCCACGACTCCGGCCACGATCCCGGTCACGGCCACGGTCACGGCCACGGTCACGGCCCCGGGCCGATGCCGACTCCTGCACCACTCCTGCAGGCTCAGGGCCCGGCCGCTCCCGGCTTGCGGCGGCGTCCGCGGCGGCTGGCCGTCGGCGACCGCGTCGCCCTGGTCGCCCCCAGCGGCCCGGTCGACCCGCAGCGCCTCGCCGCGGGCACCGCTCTGCTCCGCTCCTGGGGCCTGCACGTCGACCCCGGCGCCCACCTGCTCGACCGCCACCCCGTGCACGGATACCTCGCCGGCACCGATGCCGACCGGGCCGCTGACTTCCAGCGGGCCTGGCTCGACCCCCGCACCTCGGCCGTCGTCTGCGCCCGGGGCGGCTACGGCGTCCAACGGATGGTCGACCTCGTCGACTGGGACGCCCTGCGCGCCGCGCCGCCCAAGATCCTCGTCGGCTTCAGCGACATCACCGTGCTCCACGAGACGGTCGACCTCCGCCTCGGCGTACCCACCCTCTACGGGCCGATGGGCACCGCCGCCGCCTTCCTCGACGACCCCGCCACCGCCGACCACCTGCGGCGCACCCTCTTCGAACCCACGACCACCCGCGTCCTCACCTCCGCCACCGCCGAGCCCCTCGTCCCCGGCCGAGCCGCCGGGACCACCGCCGGCGGCTGCGCCTCCCTGCTCGCCACCGACCGCGGCAGCCGGACGGCCCGCCGTTCCTTCGCCGGCACCGTCCTGCTGCTGGAGGACGTCAACGAACAGCCCTACCGGCTCGACCGCACCCTGACCCAGCTGCTCCGGTCCGGCGCGCTGGAGGGCGTCGCGGGCATCGCACTCGGCTCCTGGGAGGGCTGCGGCCCGCCCGAGCTCGTCCGCGAGGTCATGCTCGACCGGCTCGCACCGCTCGGCGTCCCGGTGATCTGGGAGCTCGGATTCGGCCACGGCCCCAGCAGCCTCACCGTCCCCCTGGGCGTGCCCGCCGTCCTGGACGCGGATTCCGGCACCCTCACCCTCGACGAACCGGTGTTCGGCGACACGGCGGTCGAGGGGGCAGCCGCCTGAGCACGCCGCCGCGCCGCGCCGGGCTGGTGGCAGCGGCCCGCCCGCCGGCGGTTCGGTGCTCTGCGGGCTCCGGCCGATTAGGGTGCGCCCATGCACGTTGACGTACACGGGGGCCACACGTCGGAGAACGGCCGGACGGGGGGAGACCGCCCCCGGGAGTCCGCTCCTGCCGCCGATCTCCCCGAGGTGGTGGCGCCGGAAGCACTGGTCACGCGGGCCCTCGGTCTGCTCCGCGGCCCCGGCAGCGGCAGCGGGCGCGTGATCCTCGGTCTCGCCGGGCCTCCCGCAGCGGGGAAGTCGACCCTCGCCCGACACCTGGTGGAGGAGGTCGCCCGCCGGGAAGGCCCGGACTCCGCCGCCTACCTCCCGCTCGACGGATTCCACCTTGCCAACGCCCAGCTCGACCGCCTCGGTCTGCGGGCCCGCAAGGGCGCCCCCGAGACCTTCGACTCGGAGGGCTACCTCGCGCTGCTCCGCCGGGTCACCGCCGAGCGGTTCCGCGACATCTACGTGCCGGACTTCGACCGGGCCCTCGACGAGCCCGTCGCCGCCCGCCACGTCATCAGGCCGCACACCCGCCTCGTCGTGACCGAGGGCAACTACCTCGCCGCTCCCGACGCCCCGTGGTCGGACGTCCGGGCGCTGTGCCGCGAGCTCTGGTACATCGACGCCGACGACGACCTCCGGCACCGCCGCCTGATCGAGCGGCACACCGGCGGCGGACAGGACCAAAGGGCCGCCACGCTGCGGATCGCCGCCAACGACCACCCCAACGGCGAGTACGTGAAGGCCGGCCGTGCCACCTGCAGCTGGCTGGTCCGCGTGCCGGATTTGCCTGCGGCCACCGATGGGCGTAGTGTTTCCTAGTCGCTCGGCAGGGAGCACCGGACACGCGTCTGCGCGGACGGTCCCGGAGCGGCCAATCCCTTGAAACACCACTTCCCGGCTCGGGCTGGGTCGCGTCT
>NZ_JOAI01000052.1 GCF_000717715.1 Streptomyces sp. NRRL B-24484
GCTGCACCCACTTCTGGCCGCCGACCCCGTTGCAGTCCCACAGCTCGACCTGCGTGCCGTTCGCCGTCCCGTTGCCGTTGACGTCCAGGCACCGGCCGATGGTGCCGAGCGAGCCGTCGGCGTCGTGCGTCCAGTGCTGGTCCTCGGCCCAGGACTGGCAGTCCCACAGCTGGACGCCGGTGCCGTTGACGCCGGTGTCGTCGGCGCCGACGTCGACGCACTTGCCGCCCGGTCCGCCGATGGTGCCCTGCGGGCCGTTGGGCACGTTGGTCTGGCCGGTGTAGCCGACCGAGACGACGTTGGCCTGGACGGCGTTCTCGGCGGCGTCGGTCGGGTAGCCGGCGACCATCGCGCCCTCGAAGAAGGTGCCCTTGTTCCAGTTGCTGTTGTCACCGCCGGTGCCCAGGATGATGCCGCCCTCCTGGTGCATGGGCAGGTAGCCGCCGCGGGTGGGCAGCGAGCCGTTCCACCAGGTGGTCAGCGCGCCGGTCTGCCCGTTGCCGCCCTTGAGGGCGTAGGTGCGCTGGCCGTCGTTCTTGAGGACGGCGGTCACGTACGGGGTGTTGTTGCCGCGGTTCGCGGTGTCGGAGCCGTTGTCGCCCTGGAACATGCCGTTCTCGAGGTCGGCCTCGATCCACGGGCCGGAGCCGCTGCACGGCGGGAAGTAGCAGGTGGTGGCGATGGAGACGGCGTCCATGTGGCCGTTGCCGGTGTCGGCCGGGGTGGACTCGGCGTTGCCGTAGTCGAAGCAGCAGTCGGCGCCGACGTGGGTGCCGCTGGCGACCATGTAGACGCCCTCGGGCTGGCCGTCGACGGCGACGCCGGAGGCCCGGCCGGTGTAGCGGTAGCCGACGCCCGGCGAGATCCAGATGCCGTAGACCTTGTGGCCGCCGGCCGTGACCGCGATCTCGCTCGCGTCGGCGCCGCGGTCGGCGCCCATGCCGGCGGTGCCGGCCGGGCCGGGCAGGAGGTCGTTGTGACGTGCCGTCTGGTCGTAGACCTTGCTGATGCGGCAGGTGCTGCCGCCGCAGAAGGCGTCCTGCTGGGCGGCGTTGGCGTAGCCGCCGGGGCTCAGCAGTCCGATGTCGGCACGGGCGCCGTCCGAGGCGCGGGTGACCTGGTAGAGGGGGCCGTTGTAGGAACCCGTGAGGGCGCGCACGGTGCTGTGCGCGGCGACGCAGGCTGTGCCGGCGGCGGCGTAGATGTCGCAGGGCAGCGAGCCGGCGGCGTGGGACTGGCCCGGCAGGCCGAGCAGGCCGGCGAGGGCGAGTCCGAATGCGGCCACGGCGGCCACCAGGACCCTCGCGTGGCGGAGGGTGCCGCGAGCGGCGGGGACGGCCCGTGGGGCGGCCGGCCTCAAGTCGCGTATGAGGTGCTCCTGACACTGTGGTGGGGGTGGATCTGCGAGCGGTACGGCTCGGCCGGGAGGGGCCCTCCTCTCCGCACGGGGGCGGCGAGCCTGCCCAGACGGTAGGAGAAGCGAGCCGCCCGGGGAAGGTCTCCAACGATGGAAATTGTGATGGACCATCAAATCCGCTGGTCACATCAGAAGAACTCGAAACTTTCGCCGAGTCATCCGGCGGGGGCGGCTCGATCCGCTCCGAGAAAGGGAGTTGACATGGCGCCACGTCGGCGCGATGCTGCGACCGGCGATATTCCATCGATGGAAATAACCGCCCCGCGTGCACGGCCGGCGGCCTCCGCCCGTCACGCACCCCCGCCCGCCGCCGCGCGGTCCGTCCGACCGCTCCAACGGCCCGCGTCACGTTCCGCCCGCCTGCGTCGTCCGCCTACCGGCACGCAACCGAGCGACCCGCCGCGAGGCGGACGAGGGGACGGACACCATGGACGGACGGACGGCGTCGGAGCGGCGCGGCACCGGGTTCCTGCAGCTGGCGATCGGCCTGCAGACCGCGGCGATCTTCTTCCAGGCGGTCACCGCCGGGCTGCTGCTGTCCTCGCCGGGGAGCGAGGCGGTGCACGGTGTCGGGGCGCGCGTGATGTACGGCGCGTCGATGCTGTACGTGCTCGCCGCCGTCCTGGCGTGGCGGCCCGGCGGTGGCCCGCCCCGCCGCATCCTGCACGCCTCGGTCTTCCTGGTGCTCGCCTCCGTCCAGGTGGTGCTGGGCATCGCACACGTACCGGCGGTCCACGTCCCGCTGGGCATCCTGATGTTCGGCCTGAGCCTGCTGGACCTGGGCCAGGTGCTCTCCACCCGGCTGCCCGGCCGCGCCGGGGCCCGCGCGTAGCGCACTCCCCCGGGCGGGCCCGCCGGTCAGCGGGCCCGCAGCCGCAGGCCGGGGAAGGCCAGGTCGAAGTCCGGGTGCCGCTCGCCCTCGACGCCGAGGACCATGTTCAGGGCGGTGCCCACGCCCGCGGCCCGGGCCGTGCCGACGAGCAGGTCGGCGACCTGTGCGGCCCGCACCTTGCCCGGGCCCCCGGCGTCGATCCGCCACGGCGCCGGGGGCACCTCCGCCCGGCCCCGGCCGTACGCGGCGAGGTCGGTCCGCCAGGGCAGCCGCCGGCCGCGCACGGCGGGCGGGGCGCCGGCCGGCAGCAGGTCGGCCGGGGTCCAGCCGAGTGCGGCCGCCGCAGCGCCGCGGGCCTGCGCGGCGGCGGCCGGTTCGTGGTAGCCGACGAAGAGCCCGCTGCCGTCGCAGACCAGGTCGAAGAGGAGCGGGGCCGTCCGCTGCGGGCCTTCGAGGAAGCCGTAGAGCGGCAGGGCGAACGAGGTGCCGAGCGCGTGCAGTTCGGCCGGCAGCACGGCGAGGAACTCCGCCAGGGCGCTGCGCAGGTCGTCCCAGTCGCCGGCCTCGTCGATGTACGGCCGGGTGCCGGTGCCGTACTCGTCGGCGTCCTCCTCGTCCTCCTCGCTCGTCCCGGTGAAGCCGGTCAGGAGGTGTCCGTCGTAGCGCCAGTGACGGGTCATCGAGGACAGCCGGGACGCGGAGCGGAGCAGGAGTTCCGGTCCGTCCGTTCCGGCGGTCAGCTCCAGCACCGTGCCGTCGCTGGCCGTGCACTCCCACCGCAGGTACGGCGCACCCCAGTCGCACCGCCGGGCGCCCGGCCGCCAGTACGGGTCCGCCGTGCCGTAGGAGCCCGCTCCTACGGGCTCTCCGAGGACGCCCTCGACCGCATCGGCGGCACGCCGGAACGCCCCGGCGTGGCCGGGGGCGGTGCCGTCCGCACGGAGGACGGGGAGTGCGAGGTCGGCGAAGTCCGCGCCGCGGTCCCAGGGTGCGTCGGCGATCCGGTCGATCCGTGCGCCGCCAGCCGCGAGCGGGCCGTCCGGGGTCTCCGTCCGGCCGCACCCGATCCCCTCGACGACGGCCCGCATCGCCACGGCGTCGGCCGTGTCGTCCCACGCGGTGCCCGCCAGCCGCTCGGTCAGCGCCGCGATGTCCGTCCTGCCGGTCATGGCTCCCCCTCCGACGATCACGAGGACGGTACCAGCGGCCGCCGACGGGCTGTCAGAGCCGTCCGCCAGGCTGTCGGGTGTGGACGAAGACACCTTCTGGCAGCTCCTCGACGTGTGCAGGCCGGGCGGGCCCGATCCCGATGCGCACGGGCTCGCCGCCCTGCGGGCCCGGCTGGCGCACCGCTCCCTCACCGAGGTCGTCGGCTTCGCCGAGCGGCTCTCCGAGGTGCTGTACCGGCTCGACCGCCGCGAGTACGGCCTCCGGCTCCCGGGGGACGCCTTCCTGTACACCCGCGCGGCCGTCGTCGCCGCCGGCCGGGCCGAGTACGAGGCGGTGCTGCGCGATCCGCGCCGGTTCGCCCCCTACTCCGACGGCCACCTCTGGGCCGAACCGCTGCTGTACGTTCCGGACCGCGTGTACCGGGCCCTGACCGGCCGCGAGTGGGACCGGTCGACCCGCTACAGCTACGAGTCGTCCTCCCACCGCGCGGGGTGGGAGGACCGGCCGCCGGCGGCCCCGGGGCGGTGACCACCCGTCCGTGATCCACCGCTGCACGAGTGGCTTCCGGGTGTCCGCGGGCCCGCTCCGGCGCGGCCGAGCCCGGACGGCGGGGAATCCGCGGCAGGATTTTCCGGCGCCCTGTCGATTGCGCCGCGGCCCGTTCGTCATACCTGCACGACCGTCCGATGCACGAGGAGCTGCACCGTGAAGTACCTGTTGCTGATCAACACCCCCGCGCCCGACTCCACCGACGAGCGGCCGGCCGGGGGGCCGACCGTGGAGGAGTTCATGGCGTTCGAGAAGGCCGTGACCGAGGCCGGGGTCAGGCTCGACGGCAATGCCCTGGAACTCTCCGACGCGACCACCGTACGGGTCCGCCCGAACGGCGAGCGGGTGGTGACGGACGGGCCGTTCGCCGAGACCCGGGAGATCGTCGGCGGGTACTACCTGCTCGACGTGCCGGACCTGGACGCCGCGCTCGACTGGGCCGCCCGCTGTCCCGGGGCGAAGTACGGCACGGTCGAGGTCCGCACCGTCTGGGAGCCGGACCGGTCGTGAACGAGCTGCGGGCGGCCCGCTCCGTCGAGGCGGTGTTCCGCGAGGACCGGAGCCGGCTGCTCGCCCTGCTCGCCGCCCGGTTCGGTGACCTGGACCTGGCCGAGGAGACCGCCTCCGAGGCGGTCGCGGCCGCGCTGGAGCGCTGGCCGGTCGACGGCGTGCCGGACAAGCCACTGGCGTGGCTGCTGACCGCGGCACGGCACAAGGCCGTCGACCGGATCCGGCGGGACCGCGCGTTCGCGGAGCGGCTGGCCCTGCTCCAGTTGGAGAGCGACCGGGCGGCCGCCGTCGTCCTGCCCGAACCCGGCTTCGGCGACGTCCCCGACGAGCGGCTGCAGCTGTTCTTCACCTGCTGCCACCCGGCGCTGTCGCCGGAGGCGCAGACCGCGCTGGTGCTCCGCTTCCTCGCGGGCCTGACCACGCCGGAGGTCGCCCGGGCCTTCCTGGTCCCGACCGCGACGATGGCGCAGCGGATCGTGCGGGCGAAGCGGAAGATCCGCAGTGCGCGGATCCCGTTCCGCGTGCCGGGGCCGGAGGAGCTGCCCGGGCGGCTGCCGACGGTGCTCCGGGCGGTGTACCTGGTCTTCACCGAGGGGTACGCGGCCAGCTCCGGCGAGGACCTGCTGAGGCCCGACCTGGCGGACGAGGCTGTCCGGCTCGCCCGGATCCTGCACCGGCTGCTGCCGGCGGAACGCGAGGTGGCGGGGCTGCTGGCGCTGCTGCTGCTCACCGATGCGCGGCGCGCGGCGCGGACGGACGCCGCGGGGCGGCAGGTCCTGCTGGAGGACCAGGACCGCTCGCTGTGGGACGCCGACCTGGTGGCCGAGGGACAGCGGCTCCTCGTCCCGGCGCTGACCGGCCCGGGCGTGGGGCCGTACGCGGTGCAGGCGGCGATCGCGGCGCTGCACGACGAGGCGGCCGACGTCGCGGGCACCGACTGGCCGCAGATCGTCGCGCTCTACGACGTGCTGCTGGGGATCGAGCGCTCCCCGCTGGTGGCGCTGAACCGGGCCATGGCCGTCGCGATGCGGGACGGTCCGGCTGCGGGTCTCGCGCTGCTGGACGGACTCGCCGGGGCGGAGGAGCTGCGCGGCTACCACCTGCTGCCCGCGTCCCGGGCCGACCTGCTGCGCCGGCTCGGCCGCGCGGCGGAGGCGGCCGCGGCCTACCGGGCCGCGCTCGACCTCGTCGGCAACGAGCCCGAGAGCGCCACGCTGGCCCGCCGGCTCGCGGAGCTCGCGGGCCCCTGACCGGCCGGCCCGGCGGTCAGGCCCGCGGCTCGGGCTGCTGGTGCGGCCTCGGGTCTGGCTGCGGGGCCGTCGCCAGGTCGAACGGGTCGTGGGCGCAGACGGGTCGGACTTCGTCGGCGTGGCTGCGGCGCAGCTCGCGGAGGCGTTCCAGGGTGTCGCGGCGGGCACGGTCGTCGAAGGCCACCAGGCGCTGGAAGGCGGTCAGGCCGGGCGGGCGGCGCACGGGCCCGGGGGCGACGTCGGTGTGCGAGAAGTAGGCGTCGCCGCAGTGCAGCAGCCAGCGGTCGGCGGTGCGGACGGCGACGCCGCTGTGGCCGCGGGAGTGGCCGGGCAGCGGCACCAGCAGCAGGTCGGGGGTCTCGTCCGGCATGATCGGCAGGGCCCGCAGGCCGTACCAGTCCTCGGTGGCGGCGCTGCGCGGGTGTTCCACCCACTTCGGCCGGTGGGACCACTGGGCGGGGCGGTAGCGGTCGCGTTCGCCGCGGGTGGCGCGGGCGCGGGCGGCGCGGAGTTCCTCGTCGAGGACGTGGATCCGCGCGTTCGGGAAGTCACTGATCCCGCCGGCGTGGTCGAGGTCGAGGTGGGTCAGCACGATGTCGCGGACGTCGGCGGGTTCGTGGCCGAGGGCGCGGACCTGGTGCAGTGCGGTGCGTACGGGGTCGAGGCGCGGCCGGACCATCGTGAGGAACTGCCGTCCGAGCCTGCGCGGGTCGGCGACGTCGGCGGTGCCGAAGCCGGTGTCGACGAGGATCAGCCCGGTCGGGCCCTCGATCAGCAGGCAGTGCGCGGAGAGCCTGCCGACCAGGGGGCCGCCGCTGCCGAGCAGCAGCCGGCCGCCGAAGGGGCACATGGTGGCGCAGTCCAGGTGGTGCACGCGCATCGGGCCTCCAGGCCGCTCGGACGCAGGCGGGCGTCGTGACCGGACCTCCGCCGCCGTCGTGTCCGGTCCCGTGGTGCACGGACGGTGCGGGCGTCGGTTCCGCGCGGCAGCGTACCAGCGGGTAGCAAGTGGGCGGCAGCCCTGCGGTGCCTGCCGTGCAGCACCGGCGCCGGGCCCGTGCGAAGTGGCCGAGCGCGTGCGCCGCCGCAATGATGGGCAGATCCGGTCGATGGCCCCGAGCCGGTCGTGGCGGACGTCCGTCCGGCATCGGGCCCCCGGACGGGCGGTGCGGTCGACGCGCGCGCCTTCCGGTGGCGCGGTGCCGACCCGGGACGGTTGCGGCGCGGTTCGGGGCCGCCACCGGCTCCGGCCGACGCGGAGGGCCGAGGAGGCGTTGTGAACGACTACCCCCCGATTGCGGACCACGGCATCGTCGGCGATCTGCAGACGGCGGCGCTGATCGCCGCCGACGGCACCGTCGACTGGTGGTGCACCCCCCGGTTCGACTCCCCCAGCGTGTTCGCCTCGCTGCTCGACAGTGACCGCGGCGGCTTCTGCCGGCTGGCCGCCGACGTCGGCGACGAGGCGACCGTCCGGCAGCTGTACCTGCCGGACACGGCCGTCCTGATCACCCGGTTCATGGCGCCCGGCGGGGTCGGCGAGGTCGTCGACTTCATGCCGCCCGATCCCTCGTCGACGCCGTCGTCCCGGCACCGGCTGATCCGGGCGGCGCGGGTGGTGCGCGGCACGCTGCCCTTCGAGCTGCTGTGCCGGCCGCGTTTCGACTACGGCCGGGCGCCGCACGGACTGACCCGGCTCGACGACGGGTCGGTGCTGTTCAGCGGCCCCGGCACGGACCTGCACCTGCAGGCGACCGCGCCGATCGCGCTGCACCCCGACGGCACCGACGTGTCCGCCCGGTTCACGCTGCGCGCCGGGGAGCGCGCCGCCGTGGTGCTCACCAGCGAGTCGGGCGAGCCGGGCACGCTCAGCGGCCGGCCGGGCGGTCCGGCTCCCACCGGCGAGAGGATCACCGCCGAGTTCGAGGCGTGCACCAAGTTCTGGCTGCACTGGCTGCGGTCCTGCCGCTACCGCGGCCGCTGGCACGAGATGGTGACCCGTTCGGCGATCACCCTCAAGCTCCTGACGTACGCCCCCACCGGCGCGCCGATCGCCGCCGCCACCATGGGCCTGCCCGAGCAGATCGGCGGGGAGCGGAACTGGGACTACCGCTACACCTGGGTGCGCGACGCCTCGCTGTCCGTCCGGGCGCTGATCGACCTCGGCTTCGTCACGGAGGCGAACGCCTTCCGCCGCTGGCTGCGGGACCGGCTGGACGCCGGCGGGACGGCCTCGGGCGAGCCGTTGCAGATCATGTACCGGGTGGACGGCGAGCCGCACCTCACCGAGGAGGTGCTGGAGCACCTGGAGGGCTACCGGCAGTCCGCGCCGGTGCGGGCCGGCAATGCCGCGGCCGACCAGATCCAGCTCGACATCTACGGCGAGGCCGCGTACGCCCTCGCCCAGGCCGTGGACACCGGCGCGATCCGCGGCTGGCGCGCGTTCGCCGGCGTCGTGGACTGGCTCGCCGAGAACTGGGACCGGCCCGACGAGGGCATCTGGGAGACCCGCGGTGGCCGCCAGAACTTCACCTACAGCCGTCTGATGACGTGGGTCGCCTTCGACCGGGCGATCCGGCTGGCCACCGCGCACTCCCGCCCCGGCGACATCCCCCGCTGGCGGGCCGAACGCGACGCGGTGTTCCGGCAGATCGTGGACCGCGGGTGGAGCGAGAAGCGCAGCGCCTTCGTCCAGCACTTCGACACCGATGTCCTCGACGCGTCCCTGCTCCTCATGCCGAAGGTCGGGTTCCTCTCCCCGAAGGACCCGGAGTGGCTCACCACCCTGGACGCCATGGACAGCGAACTCGTCAGTGACAGCCTGGTCTACCGGTACGACCCCGCCGCCTCGCCGGACGGCCTGCGCGGCTCCGAGGGCACCTTCAACCTGTGCACCTTCCTGTACGTGGAGGCACTCGCCCGGGCCGGGCGGCTCGACCAGGCCCGGTACGCCTTCGACAAGATGCTCACCTACGCCAACCACGTCGGCCTGTTCGCCGAGGAGATCGGCCCCTCCGGCGAGCAGCTGGGCAACTTCCCGCAGGCGTTCACCCACCTGGCCCTGATCGACGCGGCCCTCGCTCTGGACGAGGAGCTCGACCGCGCCGAGCGCCGGACCGGCTGACACACCGCCGGCCGCTCCGGGCTCTCCCGGGGCGGCCGGCGGTGTGTCGTGCGGGGCGGCTCACCGCTGCTGGGGGGCGCCCGGGGGTGCTCCCGTCCCGGCGCGGTCGGCCGCGGGCCGCTGGACGCGCGGGAGCAGTGCGGCGGCCGCCAGCCCGCCGAGGCCGACGACACCGAGCGCGGCCATCGCGGCCGCGTACGCGCCCTTGCTGAGCCCCGACACCAGGATCGTGCCGGCGACGGCCGTGCCGAGCGAGGAGCCGAGGTTGGAGATGCTCCGCGACAGGCCGGAGATCTCGCCCTGCTGCGACTCCGGGAAGCAGGACTGGACGACGTTGACGGAGGGGGTGAGCATCACGCCCAGGCCGAGGCCGATCAGCAGCAGGCCGGGGGCGAACGCCCACGGGCTCGGCGATCCGGCGACCAGGGCGAGGAGCACGGCGATGCCGGCGATCGTGACGACGAACCCGGCCATGATCAGGGTGCGCTGCGGGCGGCGCCGGGCCAGCTTCTCGGCGGCCAGCGAGGAGGCGAGGATGCCGAGGGTCGCGGCGGTGAAGATGACGCCGGTCTGGATCGCGTCGTAGCCGCGGACGACCTGCAGGTAGGCGGCGACGGTGAAGGAGACGCCCATCAGCATCAGCCACTGGGTGTTCTGGGTGACCAGGCCCAGGTTCGAGGTGCGGTTGCGGAACAGCTCCGTCGACAGCAGCGCCTCGCGGCCGGCGCGTTCCCGGCCGCGCACCCAGGCGAAGAAGCCGGCCAGTACCAGCGCGCCGGCGAGCAGCAGGCCCAGCGCGAGCCAGCCGTTGTTGTCCACGGCCAGGATGCCGGTCACCAGCAGCACCAGGCCGCCGGCCGACAGCACGGCGCCGACCGTGTCGAATGGCCGGGTGGGGTCGGGTGGCAGCGGGTCGTCGAGCCCGCGGCTGAGCACCACGATCACCACGATCACCAGGGCCTGGAAGACGAACGCGGCCCGCCAGCTGATCGCGCTGGTGATCAGCCCGCCGATCAGCGGACCGGCGGCCGCCCCGATCCCGCCCATCGCCATGATCGCGCCGAAGGCGCGCGCCCGGGACGCCGTGTCGGTGAACAGCAGCGTCGTCAGGATGTAGACCGGCGGGATCAGCAGCGCCGTGCCGACGCCCTCCAGGATCGAGTTCCCGAGGATCAGCACGCCCAGCCCCGGCGCGGCCGCGCTGAGCACCGCCCCGATGCCGTAGACCACGAGCCCCGCGATCAGGCAGCGCTTGCGGCCCCACTTGTCGGTCAGCTTGCCGCCCGGGATCATCAGCGCGGCCATCACCAGCAGGAAGATCGTGATCGCCACCTGGACGCCCTGCACGGTGGTGTCCAGGTCCTCGCTGATGTCGTTGATCATCACGTTCATGTTGGAGCCGGCGAAGCTGCAGATGAACTGCGCCAACGCCAGCGGGGCCAGGACGCGGCGCGCCCCCGCCGCACTTCCCGCGGCCCCCGCTGCTGCCGTTCCCGCCATGCCGTCACCCGCCTGTCCGCGTCCGACACCCAGAGCCGCAGCCACGCCGACCCGCCCTCCGGAGGCGGCACGGCGCAGCGGCCACCACGACCGTCGCACGAACACCCACCCGGCACGACCTCGGACACGCGGCAGGACGCGTACGAGCCCGGCGGCCGGCGGCGTGGCGGACCCTCGCCCGGGACCGTCGAGGAGGCGTGCGGCCCGTGCGCCGCACCGGCTCCGGGGTGGTGGCCCGCGCTGCCGTACGCTGCCGGGCGGGACGGACCACCGGCCCGGGCGTTACGTGCCCGGGCCGCGCGAGAGGCGGGGGCGGGCGGCGATGGCGGACACCGGGCAGGACGAGTACTGCGCCCTCTACCTGAGCGGCGTCGACCGCCCCGGTGCGGCCGGGCTCGTCGCCGCCGCCCTCGGGGCGGTGCCGGACGGGCACCTCGTCCGCAGTGGTGGCGTGGAGTTCGAGGTCCTGCGCAACCCCGGTGCCGGGCGCGCCGCGGACTTCCTCGGCTGGCCGCTCAAGATCGAGGCCGAGGGGCCCCGCGCGGCCGCCGTGGACGCCGTCTCGCGCGTCCTCGCGGCCGCGTGGGCGCGGGGGTGCCGGGCCGTTGCCGCCTGCGACTTCGAGGACGAGCTGCCCCGGCTCGGCGGCATCGGCCGGAGCGGTGCCTGATCCGCGGCGGTGACGCACGCGGCGCCGGGTGCGGTGCGCCGGCCGCGGCAGTGCGCTGCGGACGTCCACCGGCACCCTCGCCCGCCGGGGGTGCACCGTGTGCGGCACCCCCGGCGGGCGGTTCGGTCAGGTGTGCGGGTTCAGGTCGATGCCGAGGGCGTTGATGATGTCCGGGGCTTCGGTCCAGTAGATGTCGGTGTTCCCGCCGCCGGCGGAGACGATGCCGCGGGCGCGGCGGTCCGTCCGGTTGGTGATGCTGAAGACCAGGGCGCCGGAGTCGCCCTGCATGCCGGCCCAGCTGGTGTGGTGGCCCTTGACGCCGCGGACGTTGTGCCAGGAGCCGTCCGACCACTGGAAGCGGTAGCGGTAGTCCGAGTCCTGGACCTTGATGCCGCAGGGGACGCCGTGGCCCTTGTAGTAGGAGCGCGCGCCGTCCTGGCAGACCGACTGGCCGTTGTAGGAGTAGGAGGCGCCCTTGACGCGGTACCACTTGCCCTTGGGCTTGTCGGCCTCGTCGGAGTTGGTGCCGGCGCCGTTGCGGCCGCTGGTCAGGATCGCCTGGGCGTCCCAGTAGGGGTTGGTGTTGACGACCCGTCCGACCTTGTGGCCGAGGGCGAAGCCGAAGTCGCCCTCGGAGTCGCCCTCACCGTAGACGTCGGTGGCGTTGCGGAAGCAGTGGGCGGCGGTGATCAGGTAGTCCTCGCCCACGCCGTTCTCCAGGGCCATGCCGGCGGTGCACTGGGTACGCGCGCCGCTCGTGTGGCTGGAGCCGATCAGCACGTCGCCGCCGATGAACGGGGCGCTGTCGTTCCACCGCCAGGACGTGGCCTCGACCGGGTCGCCCTCGACGACGGTGACGGGCGCGCCCGCGGTGCCGGTGATGCCGGCGGCGACCTTCGTCCGGACGGCGTCGAGCTTGCCCTTCCTGCTGGACACGGTGAGGCCCGAGTTGTCCGGGTTGACCGAGACGGAGAGCACCTCGGGCTCGGCGGTCAGGCCGGTGGTGGCGTCGTCGGCTCCGAGGAGCCGGTCGGCCTGGGCGTCCAGGTCCTTCATCGTGTACTTGGCCGACGCGACCTTGATCAGCCCGGTGTCGATGGCCGGGTGGGCGGCCTTGGCCGCGGCGATCAGCTGCTGTCCCTGCTGGGGGTCGGTCACGTACAGGGTGACCTTTCCGCCGTCCTCGTCCACAAACAGGTTGCCGTAGCTGTCGGCGTAGGCCTTGCGACCCTGCTCGCCGAGGGCGTCCGCGACCGCGCTCAGCGGTTCGGCCTTCGCGGCGAGCGAAAGGATCGCGGAGTCCGTGTCCGGCGCGTCCCCGTCGCCGTCCTTGGCCTGCGCGGCATTGATCCCCGTCACGAGGATCGAACCGGCCACCAGCGCGGTGGCCATGACCGCGGCCAGGGTGTTCTTGTGCAGAACCGTCAAAACATCCCCCTTGCACGACAGTTCGTTTTTCGAACTGTTGACGTGGGTTATTCAAACCAGGCCGGCGCCGCCGACGCAAATCGCACAACCGGCCGGGTCCTGCACCGCCGACCGGAATATCGGGCTCCCTTTTCTCCGGCGGATCGCCGGGCGGGCACCCCCGCCGCGGACCTGCCGGGCGGGCCACCCGCCCGCCCTCCACCGCCGCGGGAAAAGGTCCTGGAAATCGCCGCCGGGAGCCGGGACCGGAGGAATTCCACGGACGGATGAACTCGGATCACCGACGCTCTCGGCGACCGGCCGGCCGCAATGTCCCGACGGCCGGAATCGCTGGCCGCAGGCCTATCTGCACGGAGGATGATTTCTCGTGACCGACGTGACCGACGTGATCGTGGCGGGCAGCGGTACGACCCGGATTGATGCCGACCCGTGAATGGCGGCACAGCGTACGCAGTGCCGAGGCCCCGGCCGGCGCGGCCTGCTGGAGGCTTCGCCGCGGTGGGCGCACGGTCCGGGTCGGCGGGCTCGTCGGCGGCATCGTCACGCCCGAGCCCGGCACGCCGCTGTGCCGGTTCGGGGCCGACGGGCCGCCGAGGCGCAGGGCGCTGGCGCTCAGACGGTCGCCCGTGCCGCGATCCGGTCGGCGCACAGGTGGTCGGCGACCAGGTGCAGGGTGTCGGTGAGGACCATCAGCCGGTCGAGGTCCGGGGTGGACGCGGCCAGGCCCACCGCATGCCCGGCCCTCCGGGCGTACTCGCCGGCCCGGGCGAGGGCGGCCACGCCGGCCTCGTCGCAGACCACGACGGCCCGCAGGTCGAGCGCCAGGCCGCCCGGGCAGGCGCGTGCGGCGGAGTACAGGGCCTCCGGCAGCTCCGGGGCGCAGCGGTCGTCGAGGGTGCCGGCGACCAGCATCAGGGTGCAGGCACCGCCCGCCGCCAGTTGCAGTGACAGGACGCCGTCGGCCAGGGTGCGGACGCCGAGCGGGCGCGGGCCGGGCCGACCGGCGGGTCCGCGGTCGGTGCGTCTGCCGCGGTCGCGTCTTCGGCCGCCGTGCCCGCGTTCGTCGCCGTTGCGTTCGCAGGTTCTGCGTTCGTCGCCCCTGCGGCCGTCGCGCTGGAGCATTGCGTCACCTCCTGCTCTCGGGTACTCCCTGCCCGGACCGGTCTGTTCGAACCCGGTCGACCTGGCCCGACGCCTGCGCCCGCGGGATTCTCATCTGCGGCGCCGGTACGGCGGGTTGGACGATCGCACCAGCGGTGCGGCACGCGCCGCGTGCACCTGTCGTTGCCGCCGGTCACGGAGCGCTTCGGCGGGAGGTTCGCCGCGGGGCTCTGGACCCGCGGTCAGCGGTCGCCACCGCGGTCGTGCAGCCACTGTTCGAAGTCGACCGCGACGATGCGTTCGTCGTGGACGCCGGCGGCCGCCTCGGAGGCGAGCCAGACGATGGGCGGGCCCATCACGGCCGGGTCCAGGAAGGTCCGGTTCCCCGGGGCGGTGTCCGGGGGGAGCATTCCGGTGGCGATCGGGCCGCCGGGCAGCAGCAGGTTGACGGTGACACCGGAGCCGAGCAGGTCGGCGGCCATGATCCGGGAGAGCGACTCGCTGCCGGCCCGCGACGGGCCGTAGGGCACGAAGCCGGCCCGGTGCATGGTGGAGGCGCTCACCGCGATGTTGACGATGCGTCCGCCGCCGGCCGCCAGCATCCGCGGGACGGTCTCCCGCGCCATCAGGAAGTAGCCGGTCAGATTGGTGTCGACGACCGCGCGGAAGCCGTCCGGGGACACCTCCCAGAAGGCCTGCGGTTCCGTCATGAAGCGCGGGTTGACGGTGCGCATGCCGATCCCGGCGTTGTTCACCAGCATGTCGATGCCGTCGAGCCGGGACCACGCCTCGCCGACGGCCCGGGCCACCGACCTTTCGTCCCGGACGTCGAGTCCGATGCCGATCGCACCGGGCAGCGCAGCGGCCGCTTCTGCCGCCTGTTCGGCGGACCTGCCGGTCAGCACGACCCGGGCACCCGCCGCGGCCAGGGCGGAGGCCATCGCGTGTCCCAGTCCGCTCGTGCCGCCGGTCACCAGCACCTTCACCGGTCCACCCCGTTCGTCGAAGCTCCCATGCCGCGACGGTAGGCGTTGGAGCGCGCTCCAGGTCAACCGACCGGCCGTCGACCGTCAGGCGACTCGGCGAAGTTGAGTACGCGTGCTCAGTCGCCGGGCCGGCGCGCGCGGGAGGCTCGGGCCATGCGCCGAACACTGCGGGGACACGCTCCCCTCCTGCTCCTGGTCCTGCTCCCCATGGCGGCCTGGGCCGCGTGGCTGGGCTGGGACCAGCACCGCGACGTGCACCCGGACGGCTCGGTCTCCGGCCCGTACGAGGCCTGGCAGGTGATCGGGCTGGTGCTGACGCTGCTGGCGCCGGTGTGCTGGGCCGCGACCCGGCGCCATGTGGCGGCTGCGGTGAACGGCACCACGGCCGGGCTGACCGTCGCCGCCTACCTGGACTGGTCGGACGATGCCAGCGGTCTCTACCTGGTCGGCGTGGGAATGGTGATGGTGGGGAGCCTCGTGGCGACCTCCGTGGTGGCCAACGCGGTCGCCGCCCTGACCGGGCGGGGCGGGGCGCGGCCGACCGCGGCCTGAGACCCCCGGGACTTGCGGCCCGCCGTCCCGGAACCCGGCCGCCTCGCTGCGGAACCGCGCCGCCGGCCGCGGCTCCGGCCCGGCCCGCGGTACCGCCCCTCGGAGCGGGGTCAGCGCGGCCGGGCGTGCCGGGCGACGCCGCCCTGCCGGGGTCGCCCGGTCGGCCGCTCGCCCCGGTGGCGGGCCTGCCGTCCCGGGGCGGTCGCCGTGAGCACGGCGGCCAGCACGAGCGGGGCCAGCAGCAGGACCATCACGGTGTTCACGGCCACCTCCGGAGTCGATCGCGTCCTCGGACGGCGGACCGCCTGCCCCCGGACCGCTGTCCCATGCCCGCATCGCACCGAACGGGTACCGGCCCGTCGCCGACCGGACCCCCGCCCGCCGGGCCGGCATGGGTGGCGACGCCGACCGGTAGGGTCGTCGCGCTGCGGCTCCGAGGGATCGGGCCGCGACCGGCCAGCGAGCGGTCCGGGGCCGGGTCCGGGCCGGACGGCCGAGGAGGGTGACGGATGGCGGCGGACGGACGGCGGGCGGCCGAGGACCCGGGGCGGCCCGTCTGGGTCCTGCCCCCGCTGGAAGGGGTCGGGCCGCTGCGGTTCGGCATGCGGGCCGAGGAGGTTGCCGCGGCCGTGCCGGACGCCCACTGGCTGGGCCGCTTCGAGGCGGAGCCGTACTGGCCCGAGATCCTGGGCCTCCGGTTCGGCTTCCGGCCGGCGGTGCCGGCGGTGTACGCGTACTTCGACGGGCCCGGCCGGCTGTTCTGCGTGGCGGCCGATGCGGCCGCCGGACCGCAGGTGACGCTGGACGGCTGCGAGCTGACCGGCCGTCCGCCCGCTCGGCTGCAGGACGCGCTGCACGAGCGTCCGTGGCCGGAGGGCTCCGGTGTGAGCTACGGACCGCGCGGGAACCCGGCGGTGAACGCGATCGGCCTCGTCCTGCGGGTGCAGGAGACCCCGGGCGGCGTACTGACCCGGCCGGTGCTGGTGGGCCGGGAGTGGGCGGACCGCTGTGCCGACGATGCGGAGGGCCCGGTGCCGGAGTGCGAGTGGCTCGGCCGCCAGTGGCCCTGCCCCGGGTACCCGGACGTCCTGCCGCCCGCCGGAGAGTCACCCGGCTGGCCACGCGGCTGGCGCCCGCCGTTCTGAAGGCCTCGCAGCTCCGCGGCGGTGGCGTCCCGGTCACACCGGAGCGGCCCCACCGCCCGGCCACGCGCAGGCGGCCCGTCGCGAGGTGGTCCCGGAGTTCGGTGCGGCAGGCCCGCCCGCCCGATCGCCCACCGCAGCGACCGGCAGGGCGGGGCGGTCAGCCGAGCCGTGGTGGCTGCCAGTCGTGGTGACGGAGGATCATCCGCACGGCCGCGGCGGAGGGGGTCAACCGCATCGCGGTGTTGCGCAGCGCGACGGCGAGCGGCCGGGAGAGCTGGTGGCCCATCCGGCCGGCCTGCCGGGCGGCCCGTGCGACGGCCTGGCTGCGGGGCCTGCGTTCGGCGTCGTAGCGGGCGAGCGCGGTCTCGACGTCGGGCGCGGCGGCGAGCGCCGCGGCCAGCGTGACGGCGTCTTCCAGCGCCTGGCAGGCGCCCTGTCCGAGGTTGGGCGTCATCGCGTGCGCCGCGTCGCCGAGCAGGGCGGTCCGGCCGACCGCGTACCCGGGGAGCGGGGTGCGCAGCTCGTGGACGTCGTGGTGCAGGACGGCCTCGGGCCGGGTCGCGTCGAGCAGGTCGGGGATCGGCCGGTGCCAGTCGTGGAACCGTCGGCGCAGTTCGGCGAGCGGGTCGGTGAAGCGCGTCCCGGCGGGCAGGGGGAGGACGGCGTGCCATTCGGCCCTGCCGTCCCGCAGGGCGATGTGGCCGAACTCGGCGCCCCGGCCCCAGGTCAGTTCGAAGTCGGTGCGCAGGTCGACCGGCCGCTCGGTGATCGCGCGCAGCACAGCGGAGCCGCTGTGCACCGGGCCGGGGTGGTCCGGGAAGAGCCCGCTGCGGACGGTGCTCCGGATGCCGTCGGCCGCCACCACCAGGTCGGCGTCCAGGGCGGTGCCGTCGAGGTCGACCCGGACCGTCCCGGGATCCACCTGCCGCACCGGACCGGCCTCGGCTCCGATCAGCTGGGCCTCGGCGGGCAGTGCCTCCCGGAGCAGTCGGTGCAGGACGGCGCGCGGGATGCCGGTGATCGGCGCGCCCACCGCCCGTTCCAGCGCGCGGCCGTCCATCCGGGCCAGCCAGCGGCCCTCCGGTGTGCGGGTGCCGCCGAGGTACTGGCCGCGCGCGGCCTGCCGGACCGCTCCGCCCACGCCGAGTTCGTCCAGGGCGCGCAGGCCGTTCGCGGCCAGTGAGACGGCGGCCCCCGCATCGTCGAGCACGGGTGCGCGCTCGACGACCCTCACCGCCCACCCGGTGCGGTGCAGGCCGATCGCGGCGGCCAGCCCGCCGATGCCTCCGCCGACGACGACCGCTGTGCCGCCCACCATGTCCAGCCCCCGTTCTTCTACATCTGTAGAAGGGTGACCCTACCCGAACCGCTACAGGTGTAGAAAGGACCCCATGGCAACGGACCGGCGCACCCTCCTCGCGGACGCGGCTCTCGACGTACTCGCCGACGAGGGGATGCGCGGCCTGACCCACCGCGCGGTCGACCGCCGGGCCGGTCTGCCGACCGGCACCACCTCGGCCTACTTCCGCACCCGGGCGGCGCTGCTCACCGGCCTGGTCACCCGTCTCGTCCACCTCGACCAGGCGGAACTGCAGGCGGCGGCCGAGCAGGTGCCGCCGATCCGCTCCGCGGAGGAGCTGGTGGACGGCATGCTGCTGCTCGCCCGCCAGCGGCTCACCGGCGAGGGCCGTCGCCGCTCGCTCGCCCGCCACGCCTGTGCCGTCGAGAGCGTGCGCGACCCGGAGTTGCGCGAGATCCTCGTGCCCCGCGAGAACGCCGGCCGCGAGGCCGTCCGGCGGTTCCTCGCCGACCACGGCGTGGTGGACGTCGAGAGCCGCACCCACACCCTGCTGACCTGCCTCGACGGACTCGTCTTCGACGGCCTGGTGAGTGGCGGCGAGGTGCACCGGGAGGCCTTGGAGGGCCTGGTCGCGGCAGCCCTGCGCCCGCCCCGACAAGGCTGAGGCCGCAACCGCCGGATCGGCCAGGGCGGCCGGCGAAGGTGGCGCACGGTCGGACGACACAGGAGCGGGTGGCGGGATGACGGACAGTGGGACGACGGACAGTGGGACGGCCGACGGCGGGACGGCCGACGCGGACGCGTCCTTGCTCGCGGCTGCCCGGCAGAGGCTGCGGGCGGGGGCCGCGCCGACCGCGGTCTGCGGCGAGCTCGCCGCACGGACGCACTGCTGGTGGGAGGCCGCGTCGGCCGTCGGCCGGGCGGCGGGGATCCCGGAGCCCGAACTGCGGCGGCGCCTGCACGGCGAGCCGGCACAGGTGCAGCGCGCGCTCGGCCCTGGCGAGGAGGAGGCGTACGGCGAACTCCTTTCGATGCTCGGCGTGTTCGACGTCCACGAGCAGCTGGACGGGCGGGCGGCGGCGATCGCGGAACACCTGCGGACCGCGGTCGCCGCCATGGGCGGCGTGGCGAGCGGTCATGCGCTCGGCCTCTCGCGCCGGATGGCCGAGGGCGAGCTGACAGACGCCTTCCGGTCGCTCGCCCGCCTCGGTCCGCGGGCCCGGGGCGGTCGACCCACGGCGTTCTGGGCGGCCCTCGTCACGGCCGGCGAACTCCTCGACCCGGCGGACCGCGAGGAGAGCGCGGCGGTGACGGAGGCGCTCGCCAAGTGCCGTGTGAGTCTTGAGCGTTGCACCGGCGAGGCCCGGACGAAGCCCGCTCCCCCGGTCCTGCCTCACGGCCGGACGGCGACGACCGCCAACCGCACCGACGCCCTCCCGCCCCTCGACCCCGACAACCGCCGGACGGAGTGACGGACTCGGCGCCGCCGACCCGACGGCGTCGGCCCCGGCCCCTATCCTGGGGACATGACCATTCAGCGCATGGACAACGTCGGCATCGTCGTCGACGACCTCGATGCCGCCGTCGCCTTCTTCACCGAACTCGGCATGGAGTTGGAAGGCCGGATGCCGATCGACGGCCGCTGGGCGGGGAACGTCGTCGGGCTCGACGACATGCGCAGCGAGATCGCGATGATGCGGATCCCTGGCGCGCCGGGCCGGCTCGAACTGGCGACGTACCACGCCCCGAAGGCGATCACCCCCGAGCCGGCGATCGCCCCGGCGAACACCCTGGGCCTGCACCGCGTCATGTTCGCCGTCGACGACCTGGAGGACACCCTTGCCCGCCTCCGCCCGCACGGCGCCGAACTCGTCGGCGAGGTGACGCGCTTCGAGGACAGCTACCTGCTCTGCTACCTCCGCGGGCCGAGCGGAATCATCCTCGCGCTCGCCGAGCAGCTGAACTGAGGGCGAGGGCGGCCCGCTCCCGGAGGCACCGGCCCGAGCGCCGACGGTAGCGTTCTGGTGAGCGCGACAGAACGCTCCCGAGGCGGGCTGAGCACTCCAGTCGAGCCGACCCTCGGCGTCGGTCACAGCCCGGACAGCCCGCAGTTCACGGGGGCGCCGACCAGGCATCAAGGGCGGCTGACCCCGGCCTTCGACAACCGGACTCAGCCGGGGTCTGGGGCCGGACCGTGCAAGCGACTGCTGAGACGCCGAAATCCGCCTGATCCACTGGCTTATGGTTCCCGCATGAAGACCATGCTCCACCTGGAGAACATCACCGCCGACAACTTCGACGCCGCGATCGGCCTGAAGGTGCGTCCAGACCAGGAGCACCTGGTCGCTCCGGTCGTGAAGTCGCTTGCAGAAGCGTATGTGCACCCCGATACAGCCTGGCCTCGACTCATCCTTGACGGCGACCGGCCCGTTGGTTTCCTCATGGCATTCTTCGGCATCGACTTCGCCGGTGACGGTCGGGGCGCCGACTATCGCTCCGGCCTCTGGCGCCTCAACATCGCAGCCGGAGAACAAGGGCGTGGATACGGCCGCTTTGCGGTGCAGTCCGTGGCCGCTGAGATCCGGCGCCGCGGCGGTACTCGCCTGACGACCACCTGGCACCCGGGCGGAAACGGCCCGGAAGGCTTCTACCTGGGGCTTGGGTTCCGGCCGACTGGGGAGACCAGCGGTGATCAGCGAGTCGGTGAACTTGACCTGACCTGAGTTCTGCTCCGTCGGACGGAACGACGACTCGCTCAACGTGAGGCCGGTGCCGGGCCGAAGTAGGACCTGGTCTTCACCGACCGGGTGCTCGTCACCCTGGTCCACCTGCGCACCGGGCTCCCGCACGCCGCGCTCGCCGCGCTGTACGGCACCGCCCGCTCCACGATCTCCTGCGCGATCGGCGAGATCCGCCCACTGCCGGCGGCGCGCGGCTTCGCCGTCCCCGACCACCCCCGGTATCCGACTGCGCATCCTGGCGGACGTGTTCGCCTACGCCGAGGCCGAGGGGATCCGGCGCCGGATCGACGGTGCCGAGACCCAGGTCCGCCGCCCCAAGGCCAACCGGCCCGGACGGCGAGCCTTCGTCTCCGGCAAGAGGAAACGGAACACCATCAAGACCACCACCATCAGCGACGGCCGGGGCCGCCTGCTGTGGTCGGGCGCGGACCGGCCCGGCCGAATGCACGACCAGACCGCCATGCGCACCGAGGGCATCGCCGAGCACGCCTAGCGGGAGATGCGCCGCCGGCAGTCCTCAGATCGGATCTGCATCGAGCACACCAACGCCGAACTGCGGCAGTGGCGGCCGCTCCAGCGCTACACCGGCCGACGCGAGGACTACGCCGATACCTACCGCGCGATCGCCTCACTGGTCTCGGACCGCTCTGCGCGCAGAGCAACCCGCCGCAAGCCGAGCACCGACCTGGTGCTCGCCCGGCAGACCGCCTGCTGATCACCCACAGCTAACCCGCCGGGCCAGCACGCCCAGACCTCAATCGCGGACCCAGTCGTTACGGACACCGGCCCGCGGACACCGACCCGCGGACACCGGCCCGCGGACACCGGCCCGCGGACACCGGCCCGCGGACACCGGCTCGTGGGCTCAGGCGAGGGCGGCGACCAGCAGGGTGAGGGCGCCGACGAGGACGGCGACGCGCAGGTAGTGCCAGCGGTCCCAGCGGTTCGACTGCTCCCTCCAGTCCGCCGGACGGTTCTCGACGGTCCACGTCTTGCTCCGGTTGTTGATCGGGACGAGCACCAGCAGCGACATGACCACGCTGACGACCAGCAGCGCGGCGCCGCCGACGACCAGGCCGGTGCCCTCGTGCGACCGGCCGGCGACGGCCCAGGCCGCGCAGAGGACGACCGAGCCGATGTACCAGAACGGCATGACCGCGCCGAGCATCCGGCCGCCGTGGCTGCGGCCGAGCTGACCTGCGTCGTCGGGGAGGGCGCCGAGGATCCGGTTGATGACGAAGGCGACGGAGAACTCCACCCCCACCATCACTCCGACGACCACGGTGGTGAAGACCTCGAGTGCATCGAGCATGACGACCCTCCTGGGATCTAGCGCTGCTAGCCGATGAGGCAACGCTAGTACTTCTGCCGCTCGCTTGTCTAGCAGTGCTAGGATCGAAGCATGTCGGTACAGCAACGCAAGGAACGCGAACGGGCGGACCGCGAGCGCCTCATCGTGACCACGGCCCGTGAACTCGCCGAGCAGCAGGGCTGGGACGCGGTCACCACCCGCCGGCTCGCCGAGCGCATCGAGTACAGCCAGCCCGTCCTCTACAGCCACTTCCGCGGCAAGCGCGAGATCATCGGCGCCGTCGCCCTCCAGGGTGCCGCCGAGATGGCCGTCGCGGTGCGGGACGCGGCGGCGGCCGCGAACGGCCCGCACGAGCGGGTCGCCGCGATGGCCCGCGCCTACCTCGACTTCGCCGAGCGCAACCCGGCGGTCTACGACGCCCTGTTCCAGCTCGACGGCGGCCTGGCGTACGCGCAGGAGGACACCCCGGAGCCGCTGAAGGACGCCTTCGCCGCGCTGATGGAGAGCCTGGCCGGGGTCGCCGGGGACGGCGTCGACCCGGGGCTGTTCACCGAGACGTTCTGGGCGTCCCTGCACGGCCTCGCGACCCTGACCCGGGCGCGACGGCTGCTGCCGGAGGACACCGAGCGGAGGGTCGGGCTGCTGGTCGACCGGCTCGCCGTGGTCTGACGCACCGTCCCGACGGTCACGCCGGGCCGCGCCCCGCGGACGCACAGCACCCCCACGGGCCGACGACCCGTGGGGGTGCTGCGTGTGGGGGTGCTGCGTGTGGGGTGCTGCGCGTGGTGGTGCCAGGCGTCGCGGGTCAGTCGTTGGGGTGGCGGCCGGGGCGCCGGTCGGGCGGGCAGTCGTAGGAGGTCAGGTACTCGGCGGTCGGGGTGCCGACGCCGGTGACGGCGTCGTAGCCGCGGTCGGCGACCAGCGAGGTGTCGTGGCCCATGGTGCGCAGCGAGGTGGTGGTGCCCTCGCTCGCGTCGACGGTGTTGTTGAAGTCCACGCGGACCTGGGCGAGTTCGGTGCCCGGGCCGAAGGGGTGGTCGACCACGTCGTGGTAGGCGGCGCTGCCGTAGCGGGCGTAGATCGAGGGGTTGGCGAAGCCGATCGGGGAGCCCTGGGCCTGCTGGGCGAGGGCCTGGAGGGCGGCGACGACCGGGCAGGCGAGGCTGGTGCCGCCGATGCGGTACTCGCTGTAGCGGACGCTGCCGTCGGGGAAGCTCTGGGTCTGGCCGACGAGGAAGCCGGTGTTGGGGTCGGCGACGGCGGCGATGTCGGGGACGACCCGGTTGCGGCCGCCGTTCGCGCCGGATAGCGACGGCGGGACGACGCCGCGCTGGTAGCGGGGCTGCGGGAAGCGGGCGCTGGTGCCGCCGCCCGCGCCGCCGTTGAAGGTGCCGGGGAGGTCGGTCCAGGTGGTGCCGTCGGCGGAGAGGACGGACTTCAGGGTGCCCCAGCCCGTTTCGAAGCGGTACCGGTCGGAGGCCTCCAGGGCGAGCGAGGTGCCGCCGACGGCGGTGGCCCAGGGCAGCGAGGCCGGCATGTCGGTCTGCTTGGTGCCGGTGTTCTCGACCTCGTCGCCGTCGTCGCCGCTGGAGAAGTAGAAGCCGATCCCGGTGGCGGCGCCGCGCTTGAACAGGTGCTGGTAGACCCGGTCGAAGGCGGGGTCGCTGGCGTTCTCGGGCTCGCCCCAGGAGTTGGAGACGATGTCGCCGAGGTGCTGGTCGACGACGCGGTCCAGGGCGTCGATCAGGTCCTGGTCGTAGCAGGAGGCGGCGCCGACGTAGGAGATGTCCGCGTCGGGGGCGACGGCGTGCACGGCCTCGATGTCGAGGGTCTGCTCGCCGTACCACCCGGCCGCGTCGCAGCCCTCCGGGTCAACGTCCGGCGGGGCGGTGTGCGTCCACACCGCCGGGTCGTAGCGGAGCAGTTGGTCCTTGGTGTAGAGGGCGTCGCCGTGCAGGGCGGCGTAGCGGGTGACGTCGTCGCCGATGGTCGGCGAGTCGTAGGCGTCGACGACGGCGACCGTGGCGCCGCGGCCGGTGAGGCCGGTGGCGGCGGCGCCGTACGCGGTGCGCAGCTGGGTGCCGTTGAGGCCCTGGATCACGTACGGCCGGACGGCGCCGTACGCGGCGGGGGTGCCGGTGGCCGGATTCGCGCCGAAGTAGGCGGAGTACGGGCCGGAGTTGACGAAGGCGCCGCCGGGACCGGGCAGGGTGTCCTGCGGCTTGGGGCGGCCGGGGCGGACCTTGCTGGGGGCGGTGTTGAGTCCGGTGACGCTGAGGACGTCGTCGGTGAGGTCGGTGGGCACGGTGACGTCGCCGGCCGGCGCCCGGTAGCTGCGGGTGCCCTTGCGGTAGGTGTGCAGTTCGGTGCCGAAGGCCCGTTCGGCGTCGGCGGCGTCGCCCTCGGCGGTGAGGTAGTGGCGGTTGGTGGAGGTGACGCGCAGGCCGGAGGAGTGCAGCCAGCGGCCGACCTTCTCGTTCTGGGCGTCGCTGCTGCCGAAGCGTTCGGCCAGCTGCTGGGGCGTCAGGAAGTGGCCGTACTCGTCGGAGGCGGGGTCGGAGACCCGGCGGGCGAACTCGTCCAGGCCCTTCTGGTCGCGGCCGGCGAGGTAGACCCGCACGGTGACGGGCGCGTCGGCGCGCTCCCGGCCCTGGTCGGCGGAGGAGCGGGTCCATTCGGGTGCCGTGCCGGGGACGGCCGAGCGTCCGTGCGGTGCGGGGGTGTCGGCCCGCGCGGGCGTGCCCGCCGCGGTGGCGGCCAGCAGCGGCAGCGCGGCCATGACGACCAGTCCGGTTCTGGAGCACGTCGGGCGGATGCGCATGCAGGGACAGCCTTCCGGTCGGGGGTGGCGGGGGCGCGTGTCCGGGCGGTCCGTCCTCCCGGCCACGCCGAACGAGCCCGACGCTAAGGCCGGTGCCGGCCCGGACCTGCGCAGCCCGGATGCGACGCACCGTCGGCTTCACCCGCCCGGTGGCCGGGAGGCTGCCGGCCCGGTACGACCGGACGGCGCGACGGAGAGCCGCGGCCCGAAACTCGCTTGCCCTGTGCTCCGCGCGCGATGAGGATCGGCGCATGAGCCACGTGATACGAGCCGTCACCGCCGAGGACTGGCAGCGCGTCAGGGAACTCCGTCTGGCGGCGCTGCGGGATCCGGTCGCGGGGATCGCCTTCCTGGAGACGTACGAGAACGCCGTCTCCAGGACGGACGAGTTCTGGCGGGAGCGCGCGGCCGGCTCCCGCGGCGACATGGTCGTCCAGCAGTTCGTCGCCGAGCGGACGGACGGCGGCTGGGACGGGTCGGTGACGGTCCTGATCGAACGGGCGGGCAGGGAGGACGTCTTCGGTGCGCCGGTCGACGTCGACCAGGCCCATCTGGTGGGTGTGTTCGTGCGCCCGGAGCAGCGTGGCACGGGTCTCGCCCGGGCCCTGTTCGATGCGGCGATCGACTTCGCCCACGGGCTCGACGGGCTCAAGGTCTCTCGCGTGCGTCTCTACGTGCACCAGGACAACGAGCGGGCCGAGGCGTTCTACCGGAAGATCGGTTTCGCGCGGAGCGGCCACTCGGTCCCCGTCCCGGGCGACGCGTCGTCCCGGGAGCACGAACTCGTCCTCGGCCGGGCCCTGTCCGACGCATCCTGACGAACTCCCCGACGGAGGGCCGCCGGGTGCGGCGGCACCGTCCCTGCGGTGGTCCGGCAGCCGGCTACGCGGCGGGGCTCCCGGGGAGGTAGCGCCGTACTCGGGCGCTCGGGTCGCGGGCCAGTTGATCGGCCCTGCGTTCCACCTCCCCGGGAGCCAGGATGCTGAGTGTGCGCCATGCCTCGGCCCGGACGCGTGTCCTGGGGTGGGTGGTGAAGTCCAGCACGCGGGGCACGTCGCCGGCGGTCCCGAGATCGGCCAGCCCTCCGAGGGCTCCGACGGCCGTGGCGTCCGGCACGTCACCGGGCGCGAGGGCGTCGCGGTACACCTGTGGTGCCAGGTCGGTGTACCCGCGTGCGTACAGGGTGGCACGCGCGTGGTAGCGGACCCGGGCGTCCGGATCGATCATCGCCTCGCGCAGGTGTCCCTCGCCGTGCGGCTGGCGGGCCCGGGCCTGGAGGGCGCGCAGCCGTATACGCGGACTCGCGCAGGTGTCGAGGAGCGGGAGTACGGCGTCCTGGTCGGCCGGTGACAGCTTCGACGAGGTGACGAGGCGGGCGGCCCACTGCCAGAGGCCGGGGTCCCTGGTGGCGAAGGCGGCCTCGACGGCCTCCGTCGGATCGATCAGCGCGAGCCAGCGCAGGCAGCAGGCCCGCGCCGCGGGATCGGTCGAGCGCGCGCCACGCCGGAGCTCCTCCGCGCCCGAGCGACGGAGCAGGTCCTCCACTCCGGCCAGCATCGAGCCTGCCCTGCTGCGCTTGCCGAGGCCGTCCAGGAGGGGCAGCAGCCGGACGAGGGTCGCCACGTTCCCCGGGTCGGCGAGCCGTGCGGTGACCGCCCGCTGCGCGAGGTCCCTGACCTGTGCCACGGGATCGTTGAGCCGCAGCAGGAGGAAGGGCAGGGCGAAGGGCTCGGGGGACGCTTCGAGCAGGGTGACGCCGGTCTCCCTGAGGTAGCCGGAGCGGTCGAACGACATCAGGGCCGCCACGGCGAGGGCATGGGGTGCGGCCGGTGCATCGCCGGGCGCCCCGGGGGAAGCGGAGCCGCCCATCAGGATGCCGGTGGAACCGATGCTCCCCCGCCGGCGGCGGTAGTCCGCTTCGAGGCGCATCAGCTCGACGGGCGTTGCCGTTCGGAGCATCGCGTCCAGGCGGCTCGCTGCCAGCGTCGGGTCGTCGTCCCATGAAACCGTCACGGGTGGGACAGTATCCAACGCCGTGATGCGACATCAGGTCCCACCCGTGCTCCTCCCCCGTTCCCCGGCGTCACGGGCCCGGCCGTCCGCTCTCCGCGGCCGGCCACAGGGGGTGGCGGCCCCGGTCTACCGGCTTTCCATCGCGGCCACCAGCTGCGGCAGGTGGCCGCCGGCCGCGACGAGGGCGAGGTGGTCGTGGAAGTCCCGGCTGTGGACGATCCGCCCGTCGCGGACCCGCAGGACCTGGATGTTGGCGACCTCGAAGCGCTTGCCGGTGACCCGGTGGTGCGCCCGGTAGTCGAATTCGGCGACGACCACCTCCGGGTCGTCGGTCTCGCGGACGACCACGTTGGCGGCCGCCAGCTCCAGCGGTGAGGCCGCGCCGACCTCGGCGAACCGGGCGGCGAGGACGGCCCGCCCCTCGAAGCGGCGCGGCCCGACCGGCTCGAAGACCGTCTCCACCACGGCGTCCTCGGCGTAGAGCTCGGCGAGTTCGGAGAACCGCCCGGCTGTGATGCCGTCGAGCAGTGCGTGGAAAACCTCGCGCGGCGACCTGGTTTCGGACATGATCAGCCTCCGTCGGACGTGTCGGTAGAATCGGACTGGCGACTCCGCTTCCAACGATACGGACTGGGCAGTCCGGTTGTCCAGCGGTCGGTGCGGTGCGCACGGAAGGAGACGGACGGGATGAGTGGCAGTCAGGAACGGCCGCTGCGGGCGGATGCGGCCCGCAATCGGGCGAGGCTGCTGGACGTGGCAACCGAGGTGTTCACCACCCGGGGCGTCGAGGTGCCGACCGAGGAGATCGCCCGGTCCGCGGGCGTCGGGGTCGGAACCCTCTTCCGGCACTTCCCGACCAAGGAGGCGCTGCTCGCCGCGGTGATGGTGCGCCGGCTGGAGGCCATCGCGGCCGACACCGCCGACCTGGCCGACCGGGCCGAGCCGGCCGAGGCCTTCTTCGACTGCTTCAGGCTGGTGGTCGACCGGTCCGCGGGCAAGAACGAGTTCACGCAGGCGCTCGCCGCGGCCGGCGTGGACGTGCACGCCTCGCTGCAGGAGTCGACCGTGGCGATCCGGACCCGGCTGGCCGACCTGCTGGCCGGGGCGCAGCGCGCCGGGGCCGTCCGGGCCGATCTGGGACTGCCGGAGCTGCTCGCCCTGCTGGTCGGCACCGGCGCGACGATGGAGCAGCTGCGGGACGACCCGGCGGCCCGGGAGCGGATCTACGAGGTGGTCTTCGACGGGTTGCGGCCGCACTGAGCGCAGGCCCGGACGAGCGCGCGGCGCGGGCTCGTCCGGCCACGGGCCGGCTCCGCCGCGCGTCAAGCGGAAGACCGGGGCGGGGGAATGCTTCCGGCTGCGTTTACAACGTTATACAGCGCGCGGGATGTACCGGGCAAGGGCATTCCCGCGCCGCATTCCGAGGAGGCCCGCCCGGAACCCCGCACCACCTGCACCGGCGCGGCAGCCGTCGCGCACGGCGCGCCCGCCCGGTGGTCGCGGGAGGCCGCGGGCGCCCGCGGAGCCTGACGTTCCCGCACCTCGACGCAGCGTCAGCTCGGCCCGGGCCGGGTCGACATCGGATGAAGTGAGCACGCGGAGGAATTTCCGCAACGCATCCCGCCGAAGGGGTGGACACGACCCCGGGGCCGTGCTGTCATTCTGGCTGCCCCGATTTTCCAACGTTGGAACGAAACTCCGCCCACCCCCTCCCCACCGTTCCGCCGCGGCGGCGCCGGGTGCTGCAGGCTGCACCCGCAGCACGACCCGGCGCAGGGCCGCACCGCCCGGCCGCCCACCGGCCGCCGCCGCATCCCCTTCCCTCCCGAGCTCCCTCCCGAGTTTCCTCCCGATCCGGTCCCGGCTCCGGTCCCCGTCCCGGTCCCTGCACGGGGTCCCGCCCGTCCCGGACCGCCCCCGGCCCGATCCCGTCCGTTCTCCGCCGGGCCGAAGCGACCGTCCGGGTCGACCGGTGCCGGCCGTCCGACACCTCTCCCACCCACCCCCGCCGGAACGGCAGTCCGGTCGGGCGGCGGCCCACCCCTGTGAGGAGCATCCGCATGAGACGACGACAGCCAGCCCGCCGACCGTGGCGCGGGATGTGGTCGCTGCTGCTGGCAGCGACCCTCTCGCTGCCGGTCGCCGGCCTCGTCCCCGCCGCCTCCGCGGCCGAACCGGCCGACCGGGCGACCGCCTTCGCCGCCGCCGACCCCGACGCCCAGGTGCACGGGCTGAAGGGCGAGTACTACCGGATGTCGGCCCCGGGTGCCCGCGACTTCGCGGAGCTCGGCGGCGTCTCGCTCGACCCGAGCATCGACCTCCCCGGGCTGGCCGGCGCCTTCCAGGAGATGACGGGACGCCAGGAGAACACCACGGCCCGGTGGACCGGCCGGATCGAGGCCCCGACGACCGGCGACTACACCTTCTACGCGATCGGCGACAACGGCTTCCGGCTGTTCGTCGACGGTGCGCCGGTCATCGACCACTGGGTGCCGGACTGGGACCGCGAGCAGACCAGCGCCGTCCTGCACCTCAACGCCGGTGAGCGGCACGACTTCCGGCTGGAGATGTTCCAGGACGTCGGCGGCGCCAACATGTTCCTGCGCTGGTCGGGCCCGGGCCTGCCGAAGCAGCTGGTGCCGGAGTCGGCCTTCACCCCGCCGGACGGCTTCAGTGTCTACCCGGTCGCGCTGAACGTCGCCGGGGACGGCCTGCGCCTGCAGGCCACCTTCAAGGGCAAGGTCGGCGGCACGGCGGGCCTCGCCGAGCACCTGCGGATCGAGGCCGACACCACGCCGATGCCGGTGAAGTCCGTCGCGGTCGCCGCCGACGACAGGCGCTCGCTGATCGTCAGGCTCGCCGAGCCGGTGCAGAAGGGCCAGCAGGTCCGCTTCCGCTACGACGGCGCGGGCACGCTCACCTCCGGCGGCGAGGCCGTGCCGCAGATCGCCCGGACCTCGGGCAACGCCTCCACCCACCGCCTCACCACCCCGTTCGGCGACAAGGTCGACCCGAACCACCCGCTGCCCGAGTACCCGCGTCCGCAGCTGGTCCGCGACGACTGGCTGAACCTCAACGGCCCCTGGCAGTTCGCCGCCGCGGGCGCCGACGAGCAGCCGGTCTTCGGCAAGGACCTCGGCGAGAAGATCGTCGTGCCCTACCCGGTCGAGTCGCTGCTGTCCGGTGTGGAGCGGCACGAGGACCACATGTTCTACCGGCGCACCGTCACCGTGCCCAAGGGCTGGAAGATCGGGAAGGACAACCGGCTGAAGCTGAACTTCGGCGCGGTCGACCACCGGGCGACGGTCTGGGTCAACGGCACGAAGGTGGCCGAGCACACCGGCGGGTACACCGGGTTCGGCGCCGACATCACCGACGCGGTCAGGGGCACCGGCCCACAGGAGATCGTCGTCGCCGTCACCGACACGGCCGGGGCGAACCAGCCGATCGGCAAGCAGTCCAACACCCCCGGCGGCATCGTCTACACCCAGTCCTCGGGCATCTGGCAGACCGTCTGGATGGAGCCGGTCGCCGCCGCCTCGGTGGAGAGCCTGACCGCCACCCCCGACATCGACTCCGGCACCCTCGCCCTGACCGTCGACTCCCCCGGCGCGCCCGCCGGAACGCTGGTCAAGGCGGTCGCCAAGGACGCCAAGGGCAACACCGTCGGCTCGATCAGCGGCCCCGCCAACACCCTGCTGCACCTGCCGGTGAGCAACCAGCACCTGTGGACGCCCGACGACCCGTACCTCTACGACCTGAAGGTCACCCTGACCGGCGGCGGTTCGACCGACACCGTCAAGAGCTACTTCGGCATGCGGAAGATCGCGCTGGCCGACGTCGGCGGCTACCAGAAGATCGTCCTCAACGGGAAGCCGATCTTCTCGCTCGCCCAGCTCGACCAGGGCTTCTGGCCGGACGGCCTGTACACGGCGCCGAGCGACGCCGCGATCGCCTTCGACCTGAAGACGCAGAAGGACCTCGGCTTCAACGCCGTCCGCAAGCACATCAAGGTCGAGTCGCCGCGCTGGTACTACCAGGCGGACAAGCTGGGCCTGCTGGTCTGGCAGGACTTCGTCTCCGGCGACTACAGCACCGCCGCCGGCCGGCAGGAGTTCAAGGACGAGGGCGCGGCGGAGATGAAGCTGCTGCACAACTCCCCCTCGGTGATCGGCTGGATAGTCTTCAACGAGGGCTGGGGCGAGTGGGACCGGACGGAGACCGGCAAGCTCACCGAGGCCGTCAAGGCGGCCGACCCGTCCCGCCTGGTCAACGCCCACAGCGGGGTCAACTGCTGCGCCTCCAAGGGTGATTCCGGCAAGGGCGACATCATCGACCACCACGACTACGGCAACACCGACCCGGCCTTCCCGGACGCCACCCGGGCCGCGATGGACGGCGAGCACGGCGGCTTCACCCTCCGCTCCCCCGGCCACATGTGGCCCGGCGCCCCGACCGTGATCTACAGCGGCGTGGCGGACAAGGCGGCGCTCACCCAGAAGTACGTCCAGAACACCGAGACCTTCTACCTGGCGGCGGCCGGCGCCGAGCTCTCCGGCTCGGTCTACACCCAGGTCACCGACGTCGAGAACGAGCTCAACGGCCTCTGGACGTACGACCGTCGGCAGATCAAGGTCGACGCCGCGCAGGTCCGCGCCGTCAACCTCAGGGTCATCGCGGCCGGCGCCGCCGCCGGCGCCCGCTCCGAGCTGCACGGCGGCGGTTCCTGGTCACTCGACGAGGGCACCGGCACCACCGCCGCCGACCGGGCCCCAACCACGCCGACCTCACGCTGAACGGCGCCTCCTGGGCGCCGGGCGTCAGCGGCAGCGCCCTCAAGATCGACGGCCAGGGCCAGTACGCGCAGACCGCCGGCCCGGTGCTCGACACCACCAGGAGCTACTCGGTGTCGGCCTGGGTCACCCTGGACGCCCTGCCCGGCAACTACGCCTCCGCCCTCAGCCAGGACGGCCGGCGCGTCGAGAACCCCTTCTACCTGCAGTACGGCCAGGGGGCGTTCGCCTTCAGCCTGCCGGGCGGCAACCGCGCCCGGCTGCCGATCACCCCGCAGCTCGGCCGCTGGTACCACCTGGTCGGCGTGCACGACGGGGCGGGCAACACCATCCAGCTGTACGTCGACGGCGTGCTCGCCGCGTCCGTGCCCTCCGGCCCGGCCGACGTCAGCACCGGCCCGCTCGCGATCGGCCGCGCCAGGTACAACGGCCAGAACACCGACTTCTGGAACGGTTCGGTCGACCAGGTGCACGCCTACGACCGGGCCCTGACGGCGGCGGAGGTGAGCGCCCTGCACACCGCCGAGACCCCCGCGTAGCGAGGGCCGACGCCCGGCCCCGGCAGCGGAACCCCGCCGCCGGGGCCGGGTGCTGCCCGCTCCCCCGCGGCCGTCAGGGCGCGTCGGGTCCGAGGGCGGCGCGGGCGGCGGCGAAGAGGCGTGCGCAGCGCTGCGCCATCGCGTCCGCGGACTCCTCGGGATGCTTGATCCACCAGCGGACCAGGGCGGTGGCCAGGCCGCGCCAGGCGTGCGCGAGGGCGTCCGCGTCGAGCGGGTCCGGTTCGGGCCGGTCGGCGCCGGTCGCCCCGGCGGGGCCCGTCCGGTGGAGGAGGTCGAGGGTGCCGGCCGCGGCGAGGTCGTCGACGGCGGCCCGGTAGCGGGCGGCGAGCCGGGCGGGTTCGCTGTCGGGCGGCAGCGTGCCGTCGTAGAGGACGAACCAGGCCTCGCGCTGTCCCTCCAGCGCGGTGAAGAGGTGGTGCAGCACGCGCAGGGGTGTCGGCGGCCGGTCGTCGCCGTTCGCGTCCATCGCGGTGCGGATGGCCGCCAGCAGCCGGTCCCCGACGGGGGCGAGGCAGGCGAGGTAGAGGTCCTGCTTGGGGCCGAAGTACTGGTGCAGCAGGGTCTTGGTGACGCCGACGCGGGCGGCGACGGCCGCGAGCGACGTGGCCTCGTAGCCGCGGCGGCCGAACTCCTCGGTGGCGGCCGCGAGGATCTGCCGTTCGCGGTCGGCCCGAGGGACGCCCTTGGTGCCGGCCCGGGAAGGGGGGATTGCCATGCCCTGGATCTTACCCTACGGTAATTTACCGCTTGGTAAGTTCCTGCCACCGCTGCCCGAGGGAGCCCCATGTCCGAGGCCGCCGCACCCCGTTCGCACCGCACCCGCTCCTGGTGGGGCTGGGGATGGGCCGACGCCCACCCGGACGACGCCGAGTGCATCGCGATGGGCGCCCTGGTGCCCGGCACCCTCGCCCGGCCGCTCCCGCTGCCGCGGATCGCCGACCTGCGGATCGGCGCGCCCGCCGTCACCCCGCCGGCCGCCCTGGCGCACCTGGTCACCGCGGACCCGGCCGTGCGCGCCTCGCACGCCATGGGCAAGGCCTTCCGGGACGTGGCACGCGCCCTGCGCGGCCGCCCCGGCCGGATCCCCGACCTGGTCGCCCACCCGCGCTCGGACCGGCACGTCGCCGACCTGCTGGAGTGGGCCGGCGACCGGGCCGTGGCGGTCGTCCCGTACGGCGGCGGCTCCTCCGTCGTCGGCGGCGTGGAGTACCGCGGCGCGGCCCACCGGGCGGTGCTCTCCCTCGACCTCACCGCCATGGACGCCGTGCTGGAGCTCGACCCGGCCGGCCGCTCCGCCCTCGTCCAGGCCGGGATCCTCGGCCCGGCCCTGGAGGACCGGCTGCGGCCGCACGGGCTGACGCTCCGCCACTTCCCGCAGAGCTTCGAGTTCTCCACCCTCGGCGGCTGGCTCGCCACCCGGGCCGGCGGCCACTACGCCACCGGCCGCACCCGGATCGACGACTTCGCGCAGTCCCTGCGGGTGGTCACGCCCGCCGCCACCGGCACCTCCTGGCGGCTGCCCTCCTCGGGGGCGGGCCCCTCCCCCGACCGGCTCTTCCTCGGCTCCGAGGGCGCCCTCGGCATCATCACGCAGGCCTGGATGCGGCTGCAGGAGCGCCCGCACCACAAGGCCTCGGCGGCCGTCGCCTTCGCCCGCTTCGAGGACGCCCTGGAGGCGGTGCGCGCCGTCGCGCAGTCCGACCTGTCACCCGCCAACTGCCGCCTGCTGGACGCCGGCGAGGCCGCGCTCTCCGGCGCCTCGCGCGACGGCTCGGCCGTGCTGGTGCTCGGCTTCGAGTCGGCCACCGCCCCGGTCGGGGACCGGCTCGCCCACGCCGTCGACCTGGCCCGTGCCCACGGCGGCACCGCGGACGGCGGCGCCGGGTCCGGCGGGTCCGGCGGGTCCGGCGGCCCCTCGGACGCCGCGGTCGGCGCCTGGCGCAGCGCCTTCCTGCGGATGCCGTACCTGCGGGACGGCCTCGCCCGGATGGGGGCGGTCGTCGAGACCTTCGAGACGGCCGCCACCTGGGACCGGATCCCGGCCCTGATCGACGAGATCCGCAGCGAGGTCGGCGCGGCGGCGCGGAAGGCCACCGGCCACCCCGCGCTCGTCAACTGCCGGCTCACCCACGTCTACCCGGACGGCGCCGCCCCCTACTTCACCGTGATCGCGGGTGGCCGGGACGGGGACGAGGACGCCGTCTGGGACGAGCTCAAGGCCGTGGCGGAGGACGTGCTGCACCGCCACCGCGCCACGATCACCCACCACCACGCCGTCGGCCGCGACCACCGCCGGTCGTACGACCGCCAGCGGCCGGAGCCCTTCGCCCTCGCGCTGCGCGCCGCCAAGAGCGCCCTCGACCCGCACGGCGTCCTCAACCCCGGGGTGCTGCTGGACGCCTGAGGGCCCGGCGTCAGAGCGGGTCGCCGAGCGGGCCGTACTGCTCCTCCAGGCTCTCGGCCCAGTGGGCGGCGAAGTCCGGCTGCGTGCCGTCGGCGTCGGTGAACCCGTACTCCCGGTACAGGCCCCAGGTGGCCAGCGCGCGGCCGCTCTTGGCCATGACGGCGGGGTCGGCGGCGAGGGCGGCGACCGCCCGGCCGAGGTAGGCGGGGGTCTCGGAGTGGGCGAAGTCCGGGTCCTTCGCCACGCCGTCGCGCCAGTTCGCCTCGGTGACGCCGAAGTGGTCGAGCATGGCCTCCGAGCGCAGGAAGCCGGGTGTGAGCGCGACCGCCGCGACGCCGTGCGGCTTCAGCTCGGCCGCCTGCGCGACGGCGAGCCGGATCACCGTCGACTTGGCGAGGTCGTAGAAGAGGCTGCCGCGGTAGCGGGCGGTGTTGCCGTCGGTCACCTCGACGACCAGGCCGCTCCTGCGGGCGACCATCAGCGGCAGCGCGTACCGGCTGGTGATCACGTGGGTCTCCACCGCCCGGCGCAGCAGGCGGAGTCCGGTGTCGAGGTCCTGCTCCCAGAGCGGGTGCCCCCAGTCGGTCAGGGCGTCGCCGCCCCAGACGGAGTTGACCAGGACGTCGAGCCGGCCGTCCTGCTCGGCCGCGATCCGGTCGACGAGGGCGCGGACCTCCTGCGGGCTGCTGTGGTCGGTGCGCACGGGGATGCCGAGGCCGCCGGCGGCGGTGACCCGCGCGGCCGTCTCCTCGATGGTCTCCGGGCGGTCCAGGTCGGAGCGGCCGGCCGCGCTGCTGCGGCCGGTGACGTACACCGTGGCGCCGGCGGCGCCGAGTTCGACGGCGATGCCGCGGCCTCCGCCGCGGGTGCCGCCGGCGACCAGGGCCACCGCGCCGGCCAGCGGCCGGGTGTCGATCGTCATGCTTCCTCCGGGGTGCGGGAGCGGGCGGGGTGCCGGGAAGCGGTGTGCGGCGTGAGCAGCGTCCGCAGTTCACGGGCCACCCGGTCGGCGAGGGTGCCGTGGCGTTCCAGGGCCCAGGTGAGGCCGGCGCCGGCGGTGGCCGCCTGGACGGAGCCGGCGAGGGCGGCGGTGTCCGTGCCGGCCCTCAGCTCGCCGTCGGCCGCGGCGTCCGCGAGGAGCCGCTCGATCGCCCGGCGCTGGGCGAGGTGGGCGGCCAGGGCGTGCCGGTGCAGTTGCGGGTCGGTGAGGTCGAGGCAGAGGAAGGCGAGGTGGTTGGCGAAGCGCTCGGGGGTGCCCATGGGGGCCAGCCAGTCCACGACCAGGGCGGAGAGGGCGTCGAGGGCCGTCGGGTGCTCCTCGCGTGCCGCGCCGGCCGTCGCGTCGGCGTCCTTCACGGACTGCTCGGCGAGCGCGACCAGCAGGCCGTGCTTGGAGCCGAACCGCTGGACGAGGGTGCCGGGCACCAGGCCGACCTCGCGCGCCACCGCAGCCAGGGTCAGCCCGGCGGGTCCGAGCCGCCCGATCACCTCGGCCGCCGCGCGCAGGATCACCACGTCCTCGACCCCGCGGGGGCGTCCGGCCATGTCCCCTCCCCCATTAATAAATGCCTGTTCATTCATTAAAGCCGGCCGCCGGCCGGGAGGCAAACCGCGACACCCGTGTCCGGTGAGCGGGACCCCGCGTGTCGTGTCCACCACCGCGCGAACTATGATCGCCCGAGTACAGCGTCCCTCCGGAGGTTGCCCCGGCATGCCCGGGCGGCCTCGGCGGCCGGAGGCGACTCATCTCACCGGAGCGGGGCCAGTGAGAGCCCACGGACTGCCTTGTGTCGTCGTGTCCCGAACGTGCCGCGCTCTGCAACGACTTGGGAAAACGATGACTTCTCTGCCCGGGCGCGGCCGCACCGCCGTCACCGCCGTCCTCTCCTCCGCCCTGCTGCTGAGCGCCTGCAGCGCGGCCGGCACCGGCAAGGCCGAGGCCGACCTGCACGACCAGCTCCCCGAGGCCGTCAAGAAGGCCGGGGTGATCCGGGTCGGCGCCTCGCTGACCGCCGCTCCGGTGATCTTCCGCAGCCCCGAGGGGCAGCCGGACGGCCTCGACCCCGACCTCGGCGCCGCCATGGCGAAGGTCCTCGGCGTCAGGTTCGAGTTCCAGGACGCGGGCCCGTTCAGCAACGTGCTGCCCGGACTGCTGGACAAGAAGTACGACGTGGCGATGTCCGGCATCACCGACAACCTCAACCGCCGCCAGGGCCTCGACAAGAACGGCAAGCAGGTCAACGACGGCGTCGACTTCGTCGACTACTACATGGCCGGCATCGGCATCATGGTCGGCAAGGGCAACCCGGCGAAGATCGTCAAGATCGACGACCTGTGCGGCCACGCCGTCGCCGTGAAGAAGGGCACCACCCACAACGACCTCGCGCTCCGCCAGAAGGCCGTCTGCGACGGCCAGAGCAAGCCGCTCAAGGTCGAGGAGACCACGGACGACGCCGGGGCCATGGAGGAGCTGCGCAGCGGCCGGGCCGACGCCTACGTCACCGACTACCCGAAGGCCCTCTACAACTCGCAGGTGGCGGCCGGCGGCAAGTCCTTCGACATCGCCGGACCGCAGCTGCAGCCCAAGCCCTACGGCATCGCCCTGCGCAAGGGCGACGAGCAGCTGCGCGACGTGCTCGCCAAGGCGATGCGGCGGCTCGTCGCCGACGGCACCTACGACCAGATCCTCAACAGCCGCAAGCTCACCGTCGGCGCCATCCAGAGCCCGGTCGTCAACGGCGGCACCAGCTGACGGCGCCCTGACCCCCGAACCGGCCCCCGGCCCGGGCGGCACCGGGAGGTACCGCCGAAGGTGCACGGGCGGGCGGTTCGGGGGCGCCGGGGGGCCGGTTCGGGGGCGCGGGCGGCCGGCTCGGGGGCGCGGGGGGCCGGCCGCGCAGCCGCCCTGTCGTGCGCGTTTAGTCGCCGTGCATTCGGAGCCGTGACCCTGGGTGTCTGACGGACCGTCACCCCTGAGTCCGACAGTGCGGCACGCGGCGAAAGAGGAACACATGACGACTGCTGTCCCGTCCACCCCGGTCAACGCCCCCAACACCGGCCGGAAGGTGCCCGGCAAGGCCGACTGGGCGGTCACCCCGATCACCAAGGGCAAGGCCGTGTACGCGTTCCCCGCCGAGTGGCAGGGAGGAGCGCTGCACCACAAGATCTCCAAGGAGAAGCTCAGCTCGATCGCCGAGCAGATCGCGGGCCTCTACAACGCCGGCGACCAGGGGCTGAAGACCGCCGTCCGGAACTTCTGGGCGCTGTGCTGGCAGCTGGCCGGCCAGCCGGTCGTCGAGGCCGTGATGCAGGCGGAGCCGAAGACCAGCCCGCACCGGCTGCTCTGGAACCTGCCGATCATGGTGTCGCTGGGCCCGAAGAGCCCGGCGACCGACCCCGGGCAGGCCTTCGACGCCGACACCGAACCGGCCCCGGGCGGGAACGGACTGCGGCGGATGGACGCCGTCTCCACCAGCCTGAAGGCCCTGGAGGACGCCTGGGACACCGCGAGCGGAGCCCGCAACGGGCAGGGCGACTTCGACACCGCCCTGTGGAAGCGGCTGACGGCCCTCCTCACCGAGGCCCACGCGGCCGCCGAGGACGCCCACGGCACGGCCCGCGGGGGCAAGCTGCTCTACCCACCGCTGCCGGAGCAGTGGCTCCACGACACCGTCACCGGCCAGCGGCTGCGCAAGGGCCTGACCGACTACTGCGGTACTCAGACCGGCCGGCAGCTGTTCACCGCCGCCCGGGCCAACGTGCCGGCCATCGTCCAGTACAAGGGCTCCACCACCCGGGTCGGCACCGGCCAGCACCGACTCACCTTCAACGGCACCACGATCGACCTGGTCGTGTCGGTCACCGAGGATGCCGTCCACCACGTCTGCACCCGGCACACCCTGACCTTCTTCGACTTCCGCGCCACCGCCCGGCCGATCAACACGGTCTGGCAGCAGGCCAGGACCTTCGCCGACGTGTCCCAGCTGGCCCGCGCCGTCCTGCCCGGGATCGCGCGGAGCTGCCTCACCGAACTGGCCCGCGAGGAGAACGCGAACCCCGCCGTCGACTGGCTCGGCCGGGACATCGAGCTGGACATCCAGCCGGCCGGCCCGCACACCGTCTACTTCCGGGCCGGCGTCGAGAACGTCCAGCCGCAGGGCAACGGCCACCTGATCGAGGTCGAGCTGAAGACCTTCGCACCCTCCGGCGCCAGCGGCCCCGGCTTCCTGCGGCAGGAGCTCAACGCCATCGGCCTCGCCATCGGCGCGCTCCCGTAGGGCCGTCCCCGACGGCGGGCCGGGACCCCGCGAGGGGCGGGGCGGCCGGGCCCGGTGGAACGCGGTGCGGGCAGCACTCCGCGTCCACCGGGCCTGCGCCCTACCGGACGTCGGCCTCCACCTGCGCCGCGCTGCCGGAACCCCCGGCTGCGGCCGCGTCCACCACGGCCCCGCCGTCCGGGTCGAGGGCCGGGGCGGCGTCCGGACCGGCGTCCGGGGCGGCCGAGGCGGGCAGGGTGCGGCCGAACAGGGCGGCGGCGCCGAGCAGCAGGGTCAGTGCGGCCACCGCGAGCAGGGTCGGGGTCAGCCGCCAGGGCCCGAGCAGCGCGCCGACGGCCAGGGCGGCAGCCCCGGAGCCGAGGTTGTACGCCGAGCCGATGCCCGCGTTGACCGTGGTGTGCCGGTCCTTCGGGAATCCGGTGCCGACCAGGAGGTAGGCGATGACGTACATCGGCGTGAGCGAGGCTCCGACGAGCAGGCTGCCCAGCACCACCGGGGCCGGGCCGGTGCTGACGGCGACAATGGCGAGGCCGGCTACCAGGACGAGCACGGCGCCGAAGTAGCGCCGCCACGGCCGGGCGTCGCGGGTGGGCAGACGGCCGTACGCCAGACCGGCCACGATTCCGCCGACCGAGTCGAGCGCCATCAGCACACCCGCGAGCTGGACGTGGCCGTGGGCGAGCGCCCAGGCCGGATAGCCGACGCTGAGCGCGCCCATGGCGACGCCGAGCGCGGCCATCGGGGCGAGCAGTGCGGCGCCGTTGCGCGAGAGCAGCACCCCGCGGCGTTCTCCGCTGCCGCCGCTGCCGCCGCTGCCTCCGCCGGGAGCGGACGGCTTCGGAGTGCCCCGGAGCACCCGGTCGGCGCCCAGCGCGTGGACCGTCCGCCAGAACCAGAGCGTGCCCAGCAGGGCGCTCAGTCCGCCGGTGATCACCGCCCACTGCGCTCCGACGACCAGCCAGATGCCGGAGGTGAGCAGCGGCGCGACGACGAAGGTGGCCTCCTCCACCACGGAGTCGAGCGAGTGCAGCCGGGTGTTCTCCGCGTCGCTGCGCGCGATCTCCGTCCAGACCGTCCGGAGCACGGCGCTGTTGGGCGGGGCGAGCGCGGCGGACGCGGCGGTCAGCGCCAGCGCGGCCGGCCGGAGGACGGACGAGTCGGAGAGGGCCAGCACGGCCGCGCCGGCGGTCGTCGCGGCGAAGGCGAGCGCCATGGGCACCAGCAGGCGGTGTGCACCGTGCCGGTCGATCAGGGCGCCCTTGGCGGGGCCGCTGAGCGCGGCGCCGATCAGGAAGGCGGCGAACGCGGCTCCGGCCCAGCCGAGTTGGTGGCGGCCGGTGAAGACGGCGATCATGCCGAACGGGACCATGCCGGCGGCCAGCCGCCCCAGCGTGACGGCGGTGATGACGGAGGCGACGCGGCGGTCGCCGAGCAGGGACCGGTAGGTGGGCGGTGCGGGGTGCTCAGTCACGCGGGTCCCTTTCGTGGCTGACCGTGTCGCTGCCGGTCCACGCGGCGGCGAGGGTGACGGCGCGTTCCAGGACGGCGGGCGGAGTGCCCTCGTCCAGCTCGGCGTTCTCGACGACGAGGGCCGGCGGGCGACGGCGCAGGGCGAGCCGGCCGACGAGGTCGGCGCCGTGCAGGACGGGCAGCGCGAAGTAGCCGAACTCCCTTTTGGCGGCCGGCTTGTAGGCCTCCAGCCGGTAGTCCTTGCCGAACAGCCGGAGTTGGCGGTCGCGGGTCCAGACGAGCGAGTCGAAGGGCGACAGCGGGGTCACGGCGTCCTCGTCGACCTTCTGCCCGGGGTCGGCGCCGGGGGCCAGCCAGGCCGGCTCGCGCCAGCCGCGGACGGTGCACCGCTCCGCCCCGAGCACGGCGAGGGCGCCCTCGGCCTGGGCCGGACGGAGCCGGAAGTAGTCCGCCACGTCCTTGGTGGTGGCGACGCCGAGCGCCTCCAGGGCGTGCGCGCACAGCAGCCGCAGGCACGCCTCCTCCGGCAGGTCGGTGTTCAGCAGGTGCTCGGGGACGGCGAGTTCGGGCAGGCAGTAGACCCGCTCCCAGCGGTCGCGCTCGGCGCAGACGGCGCCGCCGGTGGCGGCCAGCCACTCCAGGGCCCAGCGGAACACCGAGTCCCGCTCCCAGCCGGTGCCGGCCGTCCGCCCGAAGTCCCTGAGCCGGACCCGGCCGCGGGCGTGCAGGCGCTCCCGCGCGTGGGCCACGGCGGCCGGGTCCACGGCGGGCCCGCGCCAGCCGTCCGCGAGGATGCGGCGGCGCCGGAAGCCGAACGCCGGCCAGAGGTGGAGCGGGACGAGGGAGAGCGCGTGGGCCATTCCCTCGAAGGAGGTACCGGTCTGCGCCGCCGCGCCGAGCGCCGACACCTGATCGGGTGTCACTCCACGGGCGAGCAGGACGAGTTCGTGCGAGCGCCGGACGGCGGACATCGAGTCGATCTGGAGGCAGCCGAGGCGGGCGAGCACCTCGGCGGCTGTCGGTGCGGCGGGCTCCGCTGGGTGCAGGCCCTGGGCGGCGACCGCGGTGCGGCGCGCCTCGTCGGTGGTCAGTTCGGCAGTCACGAGTCCCGCAGGGATTCAGGGCCGACGAGGACGATCCGGGCGATCTCCTGTCCTCGGCGGACGTGGACGGTGGTCCGCGGGCTGACGGCGACGCTGAAGCCGCTCGGCTCCATCCGGCCCAGGGACGCCGCGGTGAGCACTCCGACCTGGACCCCGAGGTCCGGCAGGTCCTCGGACGGGAAGGTCAGGACGGACAGGGGTGCCACGTCCTCCGGCATCCAGCCCAGACGCCATTCCACCGTGCCCCGCCCGTTGGGGACGAACATACTCCCCCAGCCGTCGCGTTCGCGGAACTGGTAGAGGTGCAGCCACGGCGGCTTGTCCATGGCCAGCGCCGTACCGCTGCGCAGCCAGACCTCCTGCTTGCCGACGGCGGCGGCCGCGGCCTCGGCCTCCCCGGCGGAGACCTCCACCTGGGGCAGCGGGGAGAGCGTCACGTCGACGGGGCTGGGGATGCGCCATCCGATGCGCTGGCCGAGCACCCAGGGCGCGCAGAACTCGGGCTGCCGTGCGGCCCGCAGGAAGCGGAAGCTGTCGCTGTAGAGGCGTTCGCGCTCCTTGGCGGCCTCGATGTCGACCGTGCGCCGTTCGGGCAGCAGGGCCCAGGGGTGGAGGGCGTGGAACTTCATGCGGGGTGTCGGTGTCCTTCCATGCGTGCGCCGCCGTCGGGTCCCGACGGCGACGCAGGCGGTGTGCGGTGGACGGGCGTCAGCCGGCGGAGCCGACCGAACTGTGCGACATGTGGGCCGCGTCGAGGTCGACGTCGTCGAGGCTCACCCGGTCGGTGTCGAACAGCGAGACGCTGCAGGGGCCGTAGCCGACCGGGATGTCCGCGAAGACGGGCTCGCGGTCCGGGGAGTCCTGCTCGGCTCCGAGGTCGACGTCCTCCAGCCGGACGACGGTGATGGCGTGCGGCATGCTGCCGGGCTGGTCGGCGTGCAGGACGGTGCCGCGGGCGAAGGCCGAGGCGTAGACCGTGAAGTCCCGTTCGTCGACCGCGATGCCGCGGGGAGAGGGGCCGGTGGGCAGGTAGCGGGTGGTCTCGAAGGTCTCCATGTCGATGACGGCGATCACCGACTCCCGCTCCAGGGTGACCAGCGCGTACCGGTTGTCCGGGGAGAAGGCGACGGCGCGGCCGCCCTGGCTGGTGACCGGGACCCGCTTCACCACCTGGTCGGTGGCGAGGTCGATGACGGGCACGTAGTCGACGGAGTTGCAGGCGACGAGCGCGAAGCGGCCGGTGCGGTCGACGTTCAGGCTGTAGGGGTGGGAGTTCTCCTGGATGCGGATGCGCGCGATCTCGCGGACGTCGGAGGCGTCGCCCTTCCGCAGCCCGGAGATGTCGATCTTGGAGATGTAGCCGGATCCCCAGACGGAGACGTAGGCGTGGTCGCCGACGATCGCCATGTGCCGCGGGTCGCGCCCGACGGCGATCCGGGTGATCTCCTCGCGCGACTCCAGGTCGACCACGGAGACGGTGTTGGAGCCGGAGTTGGAGACCAGCATGTAGCGGTCGCCCGGCAGGATGCCGAGCCCGCGCGGCCCGGAGCCGACGGTGATCCGGGCGACCTCGCGGTGCGTCAGGGCGTCGATCTCGGAGACCGAGTCGGTGGAGGTGTTGGAGACGAAGCCGCGTCCGTCGCGGGTGAACTTCACGCTGCCGCGCGGCGCGTTGCCGACGGGGATCGAGGTGACGTGCGTGTAGCCGTCCCCCTCCTTGCGGACGACGCTGATCTGACCGGAATCGGTGTCGGTCGAGTAGATTTCGATGGCCACAGATTACTCCTCGGAATTGATCGGACGTGCATCTGTGTGCGGTGATCGCGGATCTCCGGCGCAGTGCGGTGCCGGTCGGGTTCGGGATCTCCTTTTCAGTCGCCGGCCGGCTGCAGGGCGACGTTCGCGCTGAAGGAGTAGGCGAGATTCCAAGCGATCGAGATTCTGACGTCGGCGCCCTCGTACGGCGGCACCGAATGCTTCATCCAGCCCGGCATGAGCAGCAGCGTTCCGGGGCTCGAACCGATCCGCACGGTCCGGCCCTCGTTGGCGAAGCTGATGCCCGGGTCGAAGAACTCCACGTTCGCGCGGGGGTCGGCCAGCTCCAGGTCGCAGGGGCCTGCGGAGGCGACGTAGTAGACCGCGGCGATCGCCGTGTTGGGGTGGAAGTGCGCCGCGTGGTGGTCGCCGCCGCGGTAGATGCTCGCCCAACTGCGGTTCGCCGCGAGGCGGACGTCCGACGCGGCGGGCGCGCCGACGGCCCGGTGGAGCGGTTCGCCCCGCAGGTTCTCCACGAACGTGCGGGCCGTCCTCAGCACCCACGACGTCAGCCGGTCCACCTCCGGATCGCCCCAGTCCGTCAGGTTCCCCACCGTCTCGGACTTGAAGGAGAGGTCCTTGATGTCCGCCGCCGACCGGCTCAGCACCGCGGCCGCCAGGTCACCGTTGATTTCCGTGCCGAAAGGGCACGGGATCTTCGCAACCGGAGTGGCGAAAAGGCTGAGCAGCTTCGCCGGTGAACCTCCCGTCGCCACCGTCTCGTTCTCACGCGTCACATTGATCAACTATCTGCCCCCAGGCGCGCGAACTCGGCGCAATTGATCTTTGATCGTGTGCGGTTCAGCTTATCAACCAGTGTCGAGGACCTGTCAATGCCGATCGGCGAGACCTCACGGGAACTGCCGATGCGTGTGAATTCTGCGGAGTGTGCGCGGAGTCCGGGACGCCGGACGCCGGGTGGCTCTCCGCGCGGGTCCCCGTGGTGCTCTCCGTGGTGCTCTCCGTGGTCCGTTCCGTGGTGCGTTCCGTGGTCGCCACGGAGGCGGCGGACACCCCGGCCGGGGGAGGCTGTGACCACGGCGATCGAGCCGACAGGGACCGGCCCGGCCACGGGTCACGACCAGAGGAGCGAGCATGAGCGGAACCCGCGGTCCAGGGCTGAGGTCCGACCTTCCGGACGGGCCGGCGGCGGCCGGGCCCCGCCCGCGTGACCGACGCCGGGGCGACACCGAGCACCGGCTCGCCCACGACGTCGACGTCTGGGTGGCCAGTGCTTCGGCCGACGGCGGACCGTACCTGGTGCCGCTCTCCTTCGACTGGGACGGTGCGGCGCTGCTCGTGGCCACCCCGGCGGACAGCCCCACCGGCCGGAACCTGGCCGCCACCCGGACGGCCAGGCTCGGCCTCGGCCCCACCCGCGACGTCACGATGATCGACGGCGACGTCGAGGTCCTCGGGACCGACGAACTGACGGAGGAACAGGGCGACCGGTTCGCCGAACGCACCGGCTTCGACCCGCGAACCCTCACAACTCCCTACCGCTGGTACCGCATCACGCCGCGCCGCATCCAATCCTGGCGCGAGGCCGACGAGTTGTTCGACCGCACCCTGATGCGGGACGGCCGCTGGCTGGACTGATCGACATCCGGGCGCGCGGCGGGCCACCGCAGCGCCCGGAGCCCCTCCCCCACAGTCCGGGCCCGGAGCCACCGGGCGGCGGAGTGCCACCGCGGCCGCACGAACCCCACCCGCACCCGTGCACGAGAGGAAACCGAGATGGCGAACACCGAGGAGTCCGCGCGGAGCAACAGCACCACGGCCGAGAAGTCCTTCGACGGGTTCACCCCCGAGGAGCGCGAGGCCATGAAGGACCACGCCCGTGAGAGGGCGTTGGGTGAGGCTATGTCCGTTTCGTCGTTGCACGTTCGTGTGGGGTCTTCGGGAACCGGTGGCGGTTGAGGCGTCCTCGGTGGTGCGCTGGCGCGGTGAGTGAGCGCAAGGCGTATCCGAGTGACGTGTCCGACGCGCAGTGGTCGCCGATCGAGCCGATCCTGCTGGCCTGGAAGGCCGCGCATCCGTCGAGTTCGGGGCATTCCGGCAGCTACGAGTACCGGGAGATCATGAACGCGATCTTCTACCAGAACCGGACCGGGTGTCAGTGGGCCTATCTGCCTCACGACCTGCCGCCGAGCTCTGCGACGTACTACTACTTCCAGACCTGGCGCAAGGACGGCACCGACCAGGCGATCCATGACATCCTGCGTGCCCAGGTCCGGGCCGCGGCCGGGCCGCGCCGAGGATCCGTCGTTGGTGTCGATGGACACCCAGAGCAACCACGCGGCGGTGAACGTCCCGGCCGCCACGACAGGCAAGGATGCGAATAAGAAGGTTCCAGGTCGGAAGCGTGGCCTGGCCGTGGATGTCATAGGGCTGATCATCGCGGTCGTCGTGGTGGCGGCCTGCGTCCACGACAACGCCATCGGCAAGCAGCTGCTGGACAAGGTCGCGCAGGCCGGGACCGTGCAGACCGCCCTGGTCGACCAGGGCTTCAAGTCCAGCGTGGTCGATCACGGCGCCGACCTGGGCATCAAGGTGGAGATCGTCAAACGCAGCCCCGACGACGTCGGGTTCGTCCCGCAGGCTAAACGCCGGGTATCCGAGCAGGTCAACGGCATCCTGATGTTGCACCGTCGCCTGGTCCGCGACTACGAGGCACTGCCGGCCAACGCCGAGTCCCGCGTGTACTGGGCGATAACGGCGAACATGTCCCGCAGGCTGACCAAGGAGTCGACGCCGACCTGGCGCGGAGCGTAGGAGGACCCGCCGATGTCACGCACCGCACTGGAGAGGATCGCCGACCGGGAACAGGCGATCGGCGACATCACCGAGCAGCTGTCCGCCGAGGTCAGCCAGCTCACCGCCCGCCTGGCCGAACTCGACGCGGAACGCGCCGACCTGGCAATCGCCCGCAAAGTCATCCTGTCCCTCGGCGACGACGAGCCCACCGGCGACCGGATGCCGGGCCTG
>NZ_JOAI01000053.1 GCF_000717715.1 Streptomyces sp. NRRL B-24484
AGAGTGCAGTCGCGAGGGTGTCCATCTCGGTCGTCACAAACTGAGCCTGGACACTCTCGCGCCATCTGCGCAGCTATCCCTTGGAATCAATCATCTAGGCTGGGCCGGGCCAGCACCAGCCCCCACCGGCCCTCTGGAGCCCCTCCCGTGCGCATCGACCTGCACGCCCACAGCAATGCCTCCGACGGCACCGACAGCCCGGCCGAGCTGGTCGCGGCGGCCGTCGCGGCCGGCCTGGACGTGGTCGCGCTCACCGACCACGACACGGTCGCCGGGCACGCCGAGGCGGCGGAGGCCGTCCGGGGCACCGGTCTGACCCTGGTGCCGGGCGCCGAACTCTCGTGCCACGTCGACGGCATCAGCATGCATCTGCTCGCCTACCTGTTCGACCCGGCCGAGCCCGCCTTCGCCGCGGAGCGGGAGCTCGTCCGCACCGACCGCTTCCGGCGCGGCCGGGCGATCGTCGAGCGCTGCCGCGAGCTGGGTGCGCCGATCAGCTGGGAGCAGGTGGAGCGGATCGCCGGGACGGGCTCGGTGGGCCGTCCGCACATCGCCAGCGCCCTGGTCGAGGCGGGCGTGGTGGAGACGGTCTCCGACGCGTTCACCGCCGAGTGGCTGGCCAACGGCGGCCGGGCGGACGTCCGCAAGCACGAGACCGACCCGGTCGTCGCCGTCCGGCTGGTGCGGGCGGCGGGCGGCGTCCCGGTGTTCGCGCACCCGGGCGCGGTCAAGCGCGGCCGGACGGTCTCCGACGCGGTGATCGCCGACCTGGCCGCGGCGGGGCTCGGCGGCCTGGAGGTCGACCACACCGACCACGACGGGCCGACCCGCGATCACCTGCGCGGCCTGGCGGCCGAACTGGGCCTGTTCACCACCGGATCCTCGGACTACCACGGCCACCGCAAGACCGTCCGGCTCGGCGAGTACACCACCGACCCGGCCGCGTACGAGCGGCTCGTCGGCCAGGCGACCGGGGCGGCCCCGATCGAGGGCTGACGCGGCGCCGGCAGGGGCCGCCCGCAGGCCACGGCGGTGTGCTTCTCGTCACATCCCGGTCCCGGTCCGGAGCGGTCGGCGCCGGCGGTGCGACCGGTCGGGAACGGCGTCCTCACCCCGTCGGGCCGCACGCCCGACCGCCCGTCGTCCGGGCCCCGGTCAGTCGAGCGGGACGGCCCTGCGGTTCGGGTCGCGCAGGTCGGTGCCGTGCCGCAGCCACCGCTCCTGGAGCTCGGCGGCGCCGTGCACGCGCTTGTGCCCGGCCTCGTTCGGGGTCATCGGCAGCAGCGGCAGGAAGCGCACCGGCTCGGCCGGTTCGGCGAGTTCGACGTCCTCGACCAGACCGCCCGGCTCGGCGACCAGCACGGAGGTGAAGGGTGCGCCCTCCCACAGCGGGGAACCCAGGTCGAGCGAGCCGCCCGGGGCCACCACCAGGCCCTCGACCTGCGGCGTCGCGGCCAGGGTGGCCAGCGCGCGGAGCACGTCGTCGCGCCCTCCGCGGACGGTGAGCACCAATTCGGCGCGGGGGCCGCGCACCGGGTCGGCGACCGCCGCGGTGGGGTCGGCCATCGGGCTCGCGGCCATCCCGAGGGTGGCGTAGCGGACGAGTCCCTCGGTGTCCGGGCCGAAGCGCAGCACCTCGATCCGCTCGGTGCCGAGGAAGGTGACCGAGGCCCGGCCGGTGCTCTCCCCGAAGGTGGTGAGCAGGCGCGCCTCGACGGCCGCCAGCACGGCCGTGCGGGAGAGTTCCGCGGAGCCGCCGGAGGGGTCGGAGAAGTCGCCGAACAGCGGGAAGTCGTGGGCCATGCACGCGACCTTAGCGCCCGGGGAGTTGTCGCTTCGCGCACACCCCGGCAGCGGCACGCCGGCAACTGTTAGTGTGGGGGGCTGGCTACCGGGGATGCTGACCCTTGGGGCCGCGGCATGAAGGAGGTGGTTGTGGTGGATACCAGCCGACCATGCAGTACCGGCAGCTCTGCCCGGCCTGACCTTCTCCGCCGCACCCGCCCCTGACGGGGTAGTTGAGGCGGCGTCACACCCGGCCGGGAGAGCACCTTCCCGGGCGCCGGGGCGCCCAAACCGAAGTCTTGCCGATTCCTTGGCGATTTCTTGGTGAGCCCCGTTCGACCTGGGCGTCCATCGGTGTTCCTCGCCGTCGCACCACGGCCGTCACCGCCTGCCGTGCGGCGGTTCCTGCCTTCAGGAGCCTGCCATGTCGATGATCAACAACATCCGTGCGGCCGTCCGTCCGCACCGCCGCCGCGACACCTCCTTCGACACCCTCCGTCCGGGCCACGCCCCTTCGGCCGTGGTCGACTGCGCCGTCTACCAGGACGGCAAGCGGGTCGGCGAGAGCTGCAGCCCCCGCGAGGCCGTGGCCCGGGTCAAGCTGTGCCGCCAGCAGGACGCCGGCTCGTTCAGCTGGATCGGTCTGCACGAGCCCACCGAGGCCGAGTTCGAGGGCATCGCCCAGCGCTTCGGCCTGCACCCGCTGGCCGTCGAGGACGCGGTGCACGCGCACCAGCGGCCCAAGGTCGAGCGGTACGACGACGTGCTGTTCGCCGTCTTCAAGACGATCCGCTACGTCGAGCACGACCAGCTCACCCCGACCAGCGAGGTCGTGGAGACGGGCGAGCTCATGGTCTTCGTCGGCCAGGACTTCGTCATCACCGTCCGGCACGGCGGGCACGGCGCGCTGCGCGAGCTGCGGCGCCGGCTGGAGGGCGACGCCGACGGCGCCGGCCTGCTCGCCAAGGGCCCGTCCGCGGTGCTGCACGCGATCGCCGACCACGTGGTCGACAACTACCTGCTGGTCGCCGAGCGCCTGCAGACCGACGTGGACGAGGTGGAGTTCGACGTCTTCGCGGGCAAGGCCGGCCGCGGCGCCGACGTCGGCCGGGTCTACCAGCTCAAGCGCGAGGTGCTGGAGTTCAAGCGGGCGGTGACGCCGCTGCTGCGCCCGATGCAGCTGCTCTCCGAGCCGATCCAGCGGCTGATCGACCCGGACATCCAGAAGTACTTCCGGGACGTCGCCGACCACCTGGCCCGGGTCACCGAGCAGGTGCACGGCTTCGACGAGCTGCTGAACTCGCTGCTCCAGGCCAACCTGGCGCAGGTGTCGGTGGCGCAGAACGAGGACATGCGCAAGATCACCGCCTGGGCGGCGATCTTCGCGGTGCCGACCATGATCACCGGCATCTACGGCATGAACTTCGACTACATGCCGGAGCTGCACCACAAGTACGGCTACCCGATGGTGCTGGGCAGCGTCGTGGTGATCTGCATCGCCATGTACCGCGGGTTCCGGCGCAACGGGTGGCTCTGACGCCCGGTCGGGCGGCGCGGCGACCCGTCAGCGTTCGTTCCGGCCGCCCCGGGCGACCAGCACCAGTCCGAGCAGGATCAGGCCGACCGCCGGGTACGCGGCCGCCGGCGGCCACTGGCCGAGCCACACGGCCGCGATCAGGGCCGCACCCGGGGTCTCCAGCAGGATCGCCGTCGAGGTGACCGAGGGGCCCAGGGTGCGGACCACCCGGTTGCTCAGCGAGTGGCCGAGCAGCTGGGCGGCCACCATCAGCAGCACAATCTGCCACCACACCCCGGCCGGCCAGCCCGACAGCGGGGAGTCCGCCACCAGGCAGACGCCGAACAGCACCGCGGCGGTGGTGGTGTAGCAGACCAGCGTGTAGGCGGTGGTGCTGACGGTCCGCCGGACTTCGGCGCCGAGCAGCACGTAGCCCGCGGCCGCCGCTCCCGCGCCCAGGGCGAGCGCGTCGCCCAGTAGCGCCCGCGGGGAGAGCGACAGGTCGACCCCGGTGAGCACCAGCACCCCGGCGAAGGCGACCGCCACACCGATCCGCACCAGGCGCGGTGCCCTCTCGCCCATCAGCCGCAGCAGCAGGATCGTCCACAGCGGGGTGGTGGTGACCAGCGCGGTCGCCGAGGCCACCGAGGTCATCCGCAGGCTGGGCATCCACAGCGCGAAGTGCACGGCCAGCAGCACCCCCGCGGCGACCGCCAGCAGCAGCGCCCGGCATCCGATGCCGCGCAGTTCGGCGCGGTGCCGCAGCAGCGCGTACGGGCCGAGCACGCCGACCGACATGAAGTTGCGCCAGAAGGCGATGGCCAGTGGCGGCGCGGCGGTGGCGCTGATCAGCGGGGCGGAGAGCGAGATGCCGGCGATGGAGACGGCGAGCAGCATCAGGTCGACCCGCGGCAGCGTCGGCCGGCCCGGTGCGGGGACGGCGGGACGGAGGTCCGCGGGGGCGGCGGCGGTGGCGGCGGGCCGGGCGGGCACGGCTCTCCTTGGGGCGGGTCGGGTGCGACCGTCCTACCGTAAGGCCTCAAACGCCCTCATGGCGCTGTCGTCCCGGGTGGTGGGACGAAGGCCGAGCGCCCGCGGACGGCCGGCCCGCCAGGCCGTACGCTGTGGGCCATGGAGCGTACGACGACCCCTGCCGAGGACTTCCTGGACCGCGCCCTGCTGGAGGAGGCGGCGAAGAAGTCCGGACTGCTCTGGGTCCGCCCGGAGGGTGCACCGGGCGGCCGGGCGCTCTGGCACGCCTGGCACGACGGCGCCGTGGTGGTCGTCGGCGACGGCGGCGAGCAGCCGCTGCACGGGCTGGCCGCGGGCGCCCGGGCCGAGGTGACCGTCCGCAGCAAGGACAAGGGGGGACGGCTCACCGGCTGGCTGGCCGCCGTCACCGAGCTCGCCCCGCGGAGCGAGGCCTGGCAGGGCGCCGTCGAGGAGCTGAAGTCCAAGCGCCTCAACGCCCCCGACACCGACACCATCGGCGACCGCTGGGCCCGCGAGTGCCGGGTGCTCCGGCTGGAGCCCGTGGGCGCGCTCACCGAGCGCCCCGGCGCCATGCCGGACGGCTCGCACGCGGCCGTGCCGATGCCGACCGGCGCCACCACCCGCCGCCCGATCCCGGCCGGCCTGCCCAAGCTGCTGCTGGGACGCCGCAGGGGCTGACGCGCCGGGCCGCGGCGGGCCACCGCGGGCTCCGGCCCACTCCCGCAGGTATCTTTGGCGCCGGAGGACGCGCCGGGCGCAGCCGTGCGGACGCAGCCGTGCGGACGCAGCCGTGCGGACGCAGCCGTGCGGGCGACGGCGCGACGGGCCGCGGGCCGTACCGCGGCCGCACCGTCACCAGTGCACCGGCCCGCACCCCGCGGGCCCCGTCCGGAGAGAGGGAGCCGATGGCAGGCGCAGGCAGCCGGGTCTTCATCTCGCACCTCTCCGGGCTCCCGGTCTTCGACCCCAACGGCGACCAGGTGGGCCGCGTCCGCGACGTGGTCGTCTCGCTGCGGATCGGCGGGCGCCCGCCCCGGGTGCTCGGCCTGGTGGTCGAGGTGATCGGCCGCCGCCGGATCTTCCTGCCGATGACCCGGGTGACCAGCCTGGAGTCCGGCCAGGTGCTCGCCACCGGCGTCATCAACCTGCGGCGCTTCGAGCAGCGCCCCTCGGAGACCCTCGTCCTCGCCGAACTGCTGGACCGCACCGTCGTCCGGACGAAGACCGGCGAGGAGGTCACCGTCCTCGACGTGGCCATGGTGCAGGCCCGGCTGCGCGAGTGGGAGATCCGCAAGGTCTTCGTCCAGGTCGGCCGGGTCGGCCGGCTGCGCAAGGCGCGCGGCGAGTCGCTGACCCTCGACTGGTCCGAGCTCACCGGCTTCTCCCTCACCGAGGAGGGCCAGGGCGCCGCCAACCTGCTCGCCACCTTCGAGCAGCTCCGCCCCGCCGACCTCGCCAACGTGATGCACCACCTGTCGGCGAAGCGCCGCGCCGAGGTCGCCGCCGCCCTCGACGACGACCGGCTCGCCGACGTCCTGGAGGAGCTGCCCGAGGACGACCAGGTCGAGATCATCGGCAAGCTCAAGGAGGAGCGGGCCGCGGACGTCCTGGAGGCGATGGACCCGGACGACGCCGCCGACCTGCTCTCCGACCTCCCCGCGGAGGACGCCGAGCGGCTGCTGCGGCTGATGGAGCCGGAGGACGCGGCCTCCGTCCGCCGTCTGCTCTCCTACGAGGAGGACACCGCCGGCGGTCTGATGACGACCGAGCCGATCGTGCTGGAGCCGGACGCGACCGTCGCGGAGGCGCTCGCCCGGGTGCGGATCGCCGAGAACAAGCCAGCCCTCGCCGCACAGGTCTACGTCTGCCGGCCGCCGAACGAGACCCCGACCGGCAAGTACCTGGGCACCGTGCACTTCCAGCGGCTGCTGCGCGAGCCCCCGTTCACCCTGGTCGGCTCGCTGGTCGACGACGACCTCGACCCGCTGCCGCCGGACACCCCGCTGCCGCTGGTCACCAGCTACCTGGCCGCCTACAACCTGGTCGCCGCACCGGTCGTGGACGAGGCCGACCACCTGGTGGGCGCCGTCACCGTCGACGACGTCCTGGACCACCTGCTGCCGGACGACTGGCGCGAGGCGTCCCTGCACGCGGCCGAGAGCGAGACCGTCCATGGATGACCGCAAGCGCGAGGACCGCAAGGGACGCCGCGACGACAGCCCGCGCCAGCGCATCCAGGGCGAGCTGCGGGAGCTGCGGCAGCTGCGCGAGCTGCGGACCCGCGAGGGCGGCCGCCCGCAGCGGCCCGAGGGCAGCACCGGACGCAGCCGGCTCGACCAGCCGCGCACCGTCCGCCGCGCCCTCATCCCGATGCCGACCTACGACCCGGAGGCCTTCGGCAAGCTCTCCGAGCGGATCGCGCGCTTCCTCGGCACCGGCCGCTTCATCGTCTGGATGTCGGTCGTCATCGTCGCCTGGGTGGTCTGGAACACCCTGCTGCCGACGACCGTCCGCTTCGACGAGTACCCCTTCATCTTCCTCACCCTGATGCTGTCGCTGCAGGCCTCGTACGCGGCGCCGCTGATCCTGCTCGCGCAGAACCGCCAGGACGACCGGGACCGCGTCAACATGGAGCAGGACCGCGCCCGGAGCGACCGCAACATCGCCGACACCGAGTACCTGACCCGGGAGGTCGCCGCGCTGCGGCAGGGCCTCGGCGAGGTCGCCACCCGCGACTTCGTGCGCTCCGAGCTGATGGCGCTGCTCAAGGAGCTGGACGACCGGCGGGAGAGCCGCGACCTGGTGTGAGGCGGGGTGCGCCGGGCACCCGCAGCGCCCGTGACCTCGTGTGACGGGCAGCACGCTACCGGCGAGTCGGGGGCCGCCCGCGGCGCCGTACCATCAAGGCATGGCCAACGAGACCGAGATTGCCGCAGGCGTGACGGAGGAGTCCGTCCGCAGGGCGCTGGCGACCGTCAACGACCCGGAGATCAACCGCCCGATCACCGAGATCGGCATGGTGAAATCCGTCGAGATCGCCGAGGGCGGCGCCGTGAAGGTCGGCGTGTACCTCACCGTCTCGGGCTGTCCGATGCGCGAGACGATCACCAACCGGGTGACCGACGCGGTCGCGAAGGTGCCCGGTGTCACCGGTGTCGAGGTCGAGCTCGACGTGATGAGCGACGAGCAGCGCAAGGAGCTCTCGCAGCTGCTGCGCGGCGGTGCGCCGGAGCGCGAGATCCCGTTCGCCAAGCCGGGCACGCTCACCCGCGTCTACGCCGTCGCGTCCGGCAAGGGCGGCGTCGGCAAGTCCTCGGTCACGGTCAACCTGGCGGCGGCGATGGCCGCGGACGGCCTGAAGGTCGCCGTGGTCGACGCCGACATCTACGGCCACAGCGTGCCCCGCATGCTCGGTGTCGAGGGCCGGCCCACCCAGGTCCAGGACATGATCATGCCGCCGTCGGCGAACGGCGTGAAGGTCATCTCGATCGGCATGTTCACCCCGGGCAACGCCCCGGTGGTGTGGCGCGGCCCGATGCTGCACCGCGCGCTGCAGCAGTTCCTGGCCGACGTGTACTGGGGCGACCTCGACGTCCTGCTGCTGGACCTGCCGCCCGGCACCGGCGACATCGCGATCTCGGTGGCCCAGCTGGTGCCCAACGCCGAGATCCTGATCGTCACCACCCCGCAGATGGCGGCCGCCGAGGTCGCCGAGCGGGCCGGCACCATCGCGCTGCAGACCCACCAGAAGATCGTCGGCGTCATCGAGAACATGTCGGGCATGCCCTGCCCGCACTGCGACGAGATGATCGACGTCTTCGGCACCGGCGGCGGCCAGACCGTCGCGGACGCCCTCACCCGGAGCGTCGGCGCCACCGTGCCGGTGCTCGGCTCGATCCCGATCGACGTCCGCCTGCGCGAGGGCGGCGACGACGGCCGGCCGGTCGTCCTCTCGAACCCCGAGTCCCCGGCCGGCGCCGCCCTGCGGGCCGTCGCGGGCAAGCTCGGCGGCCGCCAGCGCGGTCTGTCCGGCATGTCCCTGGGGCTCACCCCGAAGAACAAGTTCTAGCGAACGGCACGAGGGGCGCAGGGCCTGCGCACTGCGGAGGGGCACGCACCGTGCCCTCCCGTCGTGCGGGCCCCGCGCCCCTCTGCCGTACCCGGCCGGCCGCCGGTCAGCGGCCGTTGTAGGCGGTGAGGTCGGGGACGACGCCGAAGCCGACCCCGTAGGCGCTGATGCCGCGGCCGTAGGCGCCGAGCAGGACGCCCGGGGCCTCGCCGGCCAGCACCCAGCCGTACTCGGACTCGCGGTAGCGGAAGGGCTGCGGCAGGCCGTTCACCGGCAGGGTGAGGGCGGACCAGCCGGGGCCCTCCAGGTCGTCCGCGAGGTCCCAGGCGAGGGCGGTCTGCTGGTCGAGCCAGTCCTGCCGCAGCGAGCGGTCGAGCTGGCCCGGCGGCACGGTCGCGATCAGGCCGGAGCCGGCCAGCCAGGCCGCCGAGGAGGCGGAGGTGGCCTCCAGCGTGCCGGTGTTGTCGGCGCTGCGGCGGCCGGGACGGCGGGCGACGGTCACCACCACGGCGAAGCGGCCGGCCTCACGGGACTCGTACGGCCGGGCGGGCTCGTCGCCGTGGCCGAGCGAGCCGTAGTCGGTGCCGGCGCCCTGGCCGGCGCGGCCCGCCCCGACCGGGAACGGCCAGCGGCGGCCCGTCCAGCCCTCGTCGAGCCCGTACCAGGGGAAGTCGGCCTCCAGGTAGGGCGCCAGCGGGTCGGCGGTGCCGGCCTGGGCGCCCACCGCGGGCGTCGTCCGCCCGCCCGGGGCGACCGTGTCGCCCACTCGGCTCGTCACGTCCATCGCCGGCCTCCTCCATGCACCTGTCTTCTGCGGCGGCGTTCCATGGTGGCGCACCGGGCGCGCCGCCATGGTGCGGTCGGGCCGCCGACACGTCGTGGCGTGACCGACGGCACAGTGGATCCGGCGTGCGGTCAACCTGAACACCATAGCGGCGCGGACGCCGACGCCCCGCCCGGCGGAGCGGCCGGGCGGGGCGTGGGGAGCGTGCAGCGGCGCGCGGCCGCACCGGGTCGCGTCAGGTCGCGTCCAGGTCGAACGGCGGGCGCTCACCGGCGGCGAGCGGCGCGCCCGTCCCGGTGGGCGCGCTCTTGGTGAGGTCGGGGGCGGCCGCGACCCGCCGCGGCGGCTCGTGGTTGAGGGCGGACTTGAAGTCGAGGCCGTCCTTGAGCTCCTTGAAGCCCAGCGGGTCCTCGTTGCCGCCCATCAGCTGCTTGCGGACGAAGGTCTTCGGGTGCAGGTCGGTGAACTCGAAGTCCTGGAAGTCCGGGCCCAGCTCGCTGCGGATGTCGTCCTTCGCGCTGTCCGCGAAGGAGCGCACCTTGCGGATGAAGCCCATGGTGTCCTGGATGAGCTTCGGCAGCTTGTCGGGCCCGAAGATCACGATGGCCATCACGGCCAGCGCGACGACCTCCAGTGGGCCTATGTCACTGAACACGTACGCTCCCAGCTCCTGATGGACAACCCGACGAGCTCGGCGGCAGCCGTCGCCACCAGGGTAATGGCCACCGGCCCGTCTGTGACCCCGCCACCTGCGGATTGCGGTCCAGACCACCCGGCGGGCCGGTGCCTGCGTCCCGACGGCCCAGAGCCCGTGCCCCGGCGGCCCGGCGCGCGGGTGCGCTAACGGAGCAGGTTGTGCGGGCCGAGGCGGTTCGCACCGGCGTCGGCCGGGCCGGGCTGCGGCAGCGCACCGGGCGGCACCGAGGCCAGGGCCGGGACGGGGAAGTCGGCCGGCAGCTGCGCGTTGACCGGGACGGCGGCGCCGCCCGGGTTGCTCACCGGGCTCACCCGCGTGCCGTGCTGCTCCTCGCCGCCGACGGCCGAGGGGCCGCCGACACCCGCCAGGGTGACCGCGGCCACCGAGAAGGCACCGGCCGCGGCGAACACGAAGCGGCGGCCGAACGGCGTCGGGCCGGGCCGGGCCGCGGCCGCGGCGGGCTCGGGCAGCAGGCCCGTGCGTCCGCGGGAGGGCTGCTCGGCGCGGCGTCCGCGCGGCTCGGTGAGGCTGCGCAGCGCGGCCGCCGGACGAGCGGCGGAGGGCACCAGGGAGAGCCGGTTGCCGGGCGTCGGCAGCACCGGGCGGCCGGCCCGCGGGTCGACCCCGGGGATCGGTGTCTCGGCGCCGAGCGCACCGGAGCCGAACGAGGCGCCGGCGCCGCGGCCGAAGGAGCCGCCGGTGAGCCGGCTGCCGCCGAGGGTGCCGGGGACGGCGGGCAGGCCGCCGCCCGGACCGGAGCCGTCCTCGTCCTCGGGCAGGGCGGCGACGGCCATCAGCCGCGCCATCAGCGTCGAGGAGGGGCCCGGGGTGTCGGTACGGGTCAGCAGGTGCTTGACCGCGCGGCCCTCGTCGGCCTCGGCGAGGCAGTCGGGGCAGGTCGCCAGGTGGGCCTGGACGCGCTCGCGGGAGTCGTGGCCGAGTTCGCCGTCGAGGTAGGCGGAGAGGCGGTCCCCGAGATGGTGCTCCTCCGCGGGCTCGGCGGGGCGGACGGCCACGGCCCGCGGTGCGGCGGGCTCGGCGGCGGGGTGCTCCACCGGGGCGGCGGCGGGGGCCTGCGCGGCGTCGCCGCGGCGGCCGAGCTGGGGCCAGGAGGGGCCGCGCCGGGACCGGCCGGTCGGCTCGGGCCCGCCCTGGTGGGCTCCGGCGTTCACGAGCCCCTCCGGTCCAGACCGCCGGCGGAGCCGGGATCGGCGCCGACCGGGACAGGCTCCGCGGAACCGCCGCGGCGCAGCCGGCCCGGGGCCACGCCCGGCGCACGGTGCTTCAGGGCGGCGCGCAGGTGCGAGCGCCCGCGGTGGATCCGGCTGCGGACCGTCCCGAGCTTGACCCCGAGGGTGGCCGCGATCTCCTCGTAGGAGAGGCCCTCGATGTCGCACAGCACGACGGCGGCGCGGAACTCGGGGGCGAGGGTGTCGAGCGCCTGCTGGACGTCGGCGTCGAAGTGGGTGTCGCTGAAGTGCTGGGCCGGGCTGGGCTCGCGGCTGGGCAGGCGCTCGGCGGCGTCCTCGGCGAGGGCGTCGAAGCGGATCCGCTGGCGGCGGCGCACCATGTCCAGGAACAGGTTGGTGGTGATGCGGTGCAGCCAGCCCTCGAAGGTGCCGGGGGTGTAGGTGGAGAGCGAGCGGAAGACCCGGACGAAGACCTCCTGCGTGAGGTCCTCGGCGTCGTGCTGATTACCCGTCAGCCGGTAGGCCAGGCGGTAGACGCGGGCGCTGTGCGCCTCGACGATCTCCTCCCAGGTCGGCGGGGTCCAGCTCTGCGCGTCGGGGCCCTCGGCGAAGGTCGCGAGCGCGGCCGGCTCGGCCGCGGCCCCGGCCGCCTCGGTGGTCGCGTCCTGGGGGGAGTGCGCGGGCTGGTTCATCACGGGCTTCGGCGTACGGGCCGACGAGGTGCGGCGTGGATCGCGCTGCACAGGGACGTCGCCCTCGGCCACACCTCCTCGGTCGGCTCTTCTGCCCAGCAGGGCCACCACCATATCCACCTCGCCCGTCAGATCCGGATAAAGTGCACGACCCCCTCCGCCACCGGCCCGCCGGGCCGGCGCGGACGGCGTCGTGCGCACCCCGATCGCCAAGTCCTGTTCCCATCAACGGCCCGCCGCCGAACGCGGTTCCCGGTCGGCCAGTAATCTGTGGCTGAAAATGTCGACATCGGGTCGGCATCAGGCGCTCCGGAGAGGCAGCCATCACCGAGTTCGGGCCCGAGCGGGCGGCTCTCGCCGACACCTACGTCGGCGAGGACGCGGTGCTGACCTACGCCCGGGCCCAGTCGGCGCGGGCCGGAATACGCGCGATCGGGCCGAGCGGCGGCGCATTCCTGCGGTTGCTGGCGGCCGCGCTGGACGCCAAGTCGGTCGCCGAGATCGGCACCGGCACCGGCGTCTCGGGGGTCTACCTGCTGCGCGGGATGCGGCCGGACGGCGTACTGACGACCGTCGACACCGAGCCGGTGCGCCAGCAGTGCGCCCGGGAGGCGTACCTCGCGGCCGGCTTCGCCCCCAACCGGGCGCGGTTCATCCCGGGCCGGGCGCTGGACGTGCTGCCGCGGCTCGCGGACGGCCAGTACGACCTGGTGTTCTGCGACGGCGACCCGGCCGAGTCCCGCGCCTACCTCGCAGAATCGTTGCGGCTGCTGCGGCCGGGCGGGATCGTCTGCTTCGAAGGGGTCTTCCAGGAGGGCCGGCTGGCCGAACCGGACCTCGACGACCCGCAGACCCACGCGGTGCGCGAGCTCGTCCGGGACGTCCGGGAGAGCGACCGGCTGCTGCCCGCGCTGATGCCGGTCAGCGACGGCCTGCTCTGCGCCGTCAAGCGCTGACACGACGTCCGGCAGGCGGTGCCGGCCGGGCCCCTCGGGGCGGCCCTGGTGCGGGACCGGGCCGGCACAGGTGTCCGGGCACGGCACAGGGCCCGGATTCTGGCGCGAATCCGGGCCCTGTCGGCATCTCCAGGAGATGAGGGGAGCACCCGCTGCGGTCAGCCGCAGGCCTTCTTCAGGGCCTCGCCCAGGGCATCCGCCTCATCGGGCGTCAGCTCCACCACCAGGCGACCGCCGCCCTCGAGCGGAACTCGCATGATGATGCCCCGCCCCTCTTTGGTGACCTCGAGCGGGCCGTCACCCGTCCGCGGCTTCATGGCCGCCATGCTCGTTCCCCTTCCTGCAACCGCTCAGCTACGTACCGGAGGTCCGTCCACCGCCGGTATCGAACGCATTGATCGGAAGCCATTATCCCGCATCCCGCACCCCGATGACCAACATCACTCTCCGCGCAACCGTGCCCGCACCCGCCCAAACCGTCCGATCACCTGCCCAAAACCCCATTTCGCCGCCGGTCGACACGACATTCGAAGGTGCGGTACCTCACACTCCCCAGCCGGCCCCGGGCTCCGTCATGCTGAGTCCGTGGCCGCGGCCGCGAGCCGCGGCGCCGCCGTGCCACCCACCACGACCAGGGAGCCCTCACCCGATGTCCGACTCCGTGCTGTACGAGCTCGACGGCGGCCTGGCCGTCATCACCATCAACCGCCCGGACGCGATGAACGCGCTCGACACCGCGACCAAGGTGGCGCTGCGCGACACCGTCGTCGAGGCCGCGAACGACCCGGCGGTGCGGGCCGTGCTGCTGACCGGCGCGGGCGACAAGGCGTTCTGCGTCGGGCAGGACCTGAAGGAGCACCTGGGGCTGCTCAAGCGGGCCGAGGAGACCGGCGAGGGCGCACTGAAGACCGTCTCCGAGCACTACAACCCGCTGCTGCGGGCGCTCGCCGGGATGGCCAAGCCGACCGTGGCCGCGGTGAACGGGGTGGCCGCCGGTGCGGGCGCCGGGCTGGCCTTCGCCTGCGACTTCCGGATCGTCGCCGACACGGCCGGCTTCAACACGTCCTTCGTCGGCGTCGCGCTGACCGCCGACTCGGGCGTCTCCTGGACGCTGCCCCGGCTGGTCGGCCACGCCCGCGCCACCGAGCTGCTGATGCTGCCCCGCACGGTGAAGTCGGACGAGGCGCTCGGCCTGGGCCTGGCCACCAGGGTGGTGCCGGCCGCCGAACTCGCCGCCACCGCACGGGCCTTCGCGGCGCAGCTGGCGGCCGGCCCGACGGTGGCCTACGCCGCCGTCAAGGAGTCGCTGGCGTACGGCGCCTCGCACTCGTTCACCGAGCTGCTGGAGAAGGAGGACGAGCTGCAGACCCGGGCCGGCGAGAGCGAGGACCACCGGATCGCCGTCCGGGCCTTCGTCGCCAAGGAGAAGCCGGCCTACGTCGGGCGCTGACCTGCGGCGACCCCGCGCACGTGACAGTCCGCCAGGTGGTCGTCGACCAGGCCGCAGGCCTGCATCAGCGCGTAGGCGGTGGTCGGGCCGACGAAGCGGAAGCCGCGCTTCTTGAGCTCCTTGGCCAGTGCGGTGGACTCCGGCGTCACGGCCGGCACCTCGGCGAGCGTGCGGGGGGCCGGCCGGGCCGGGTCGGCGGCGAACCGCCAGACCAGCTCGTCCAGACCGCCGTCCAGGTCGAGGGCGGCGCGGGCGTTGGCCACCGTCGCCTCGATCTTGGCCCGGTTGCGGATGATGCCGGTGTCCTGCAGCAGCCGCTCGGTGTCGGCCGGGCCGAACGCGGCGACCGCGGCGATGTCGAAGCCGGCGAACGCGGCCCGGAAGCCCTCCCGGCGGCGCAGGATGGTGATCCAGGACAGCCCGGACTGGAAGGCCTCCAGGCTGATCCGTTCGAACAGGGCGCCGTCGCCGTGCACCGGCCGGCCCCACTCGGTGTCGTGGTAGAGGCGGTAGTCGTCGGCGGACTCGCCCCAGCCGCAGCGCAGCAGCCCGTCCGGGCCGGGGACGGCGCCGGTCACGACTGCTCCGGGTCGTGCTTCTTGAACAGGTCGGCGCGCGGGTCCGCGGGACGCTCCTGCGCGGCCCGCCCGTCCGCCGCCGGCTCCTGCGCGGGCTGCTCGGCCGGCGCCGGCTGCTCGGTCCGCTGCTCGGCCGGCACGGGGGCCGGCGCGGGTGCGGGCGCGGTCTCCGGCCCGACCACCGCGGCGAAGGCCTCCAGGCCCGGCAGCGGCTCGTCCTGCGGCTGCCCGGGGGCGAGCTCCACCGCGCCGCGGACGACCGCGGCGGCCTCAAGCTCGGCGATCCGGGCGTCGCGCAGCGCGAGCTCGGCGCCGAGCCGGTCGAGCACGTTGTCGACCTCGTCCATGCGGTAGCCGCGCAGCGCCATCGGCAGCCGCAGCTCGTCCACGTCGTGCCGGCCGAGCGGCCGGTCCTGCGGCAGCCGCGCGGCGATCCGGTCGGGCAGCGCCTCCGGAAGCGTGCCGCCGCCACCGAGCGCCACCAGCGCCGCACCGCCGACCACCACGGCCATCGCCGCCACGATCACCCAGAACACGAGCCGCCTCCGTCAGTCACCGGCCCGTCTCCGGCAATGGTGGGATCATGGTCCCCGGACAGGCCGGGGCCCATCATTGCACCCGGGCGAGCTGTGGAGGAGATTCCGGTGGCACTGCGCCTTGGCCCGCGCGAGTTCGGCGACGACGAGCTCGTGATCATGGCGATCGTCAACCGCACCCCGGACTCGTTCTTCGACCGCGGTGCGACCTTCGCCGACGAGGCCGCCTTCGCCGCCGCCGACCGCGCGATGGCCGAGGGGGCGGCGATCCTCGACATCGGCGGGGTGAAGGCCGGGCCCGGCGAGGAGGTCACCGTCGAGGAGGAGCTGCGCCGCACCGTGCCGTTCGTCGCCGAGCTGCGCAAGCGCCACCCGGACGCGGTGATCAGCGTGGACACCTGGCGGCACGAGGTCGGCGAGGCGGTCTGCGAGGTCGGCGCCGACCTGCTGAACGACGCCTGGGGCGGGGTCGACCCGAAGCTCGCCGAGGTGGCCGCCCGGTACGACGCGGGCCTGGTCTGCACCCACGCGGGCGGCGCCGAGCCGCGCACCCGGCCGCACCGGGTGGGCTACGAGGACGTGATGGCCGACATCCTGGCGGTCACCCTGGGCCTCGCGGAGCGGGCGGTGGAACTCGGCGTGCGGCGGGACGCCGTGGTCATCGACCCGGGCCACGACTTCGGCAAGAACACCCGGCACTCGCTGGAGGCCACCCGGCGGCTGCCGGAGATGACCGCGACCGGCTTCCCGGTGCTCGTCTCGCTCTCCAACAAGGACTTCGTCGGGGAGACCCTGGACCGGCCGGTGGACGAGCGGCTGCTCGGCACGCTCGCCACCACCGCCGTCTCGGCCTGGCTGGGCGCGCAGGTGTACCGGGTGCACCAGGTCGCGGAGACCCGGCAGGTGCTCGACATGGTGGCCTCGATCCGCGGCACCCGGCCCCCGGCGGTGGCCCGCCGGGGGCTCGCGTAGGCCCCCGGCACGCCCGTCAGATCCGGGTGCCGTTCGGGCGGCGGGTCTCCGCCAGGATCTTCAGGACGTCGTCGACCTCGTCCACCACGTGGAAGAGGTCGAGGTCCTGGGACGAGGCCTTGCCCTGGGCGATCAGGGTGTTCTTCAGCCAGTCGACCAGGCCGCCCCAGTAGGCGGTGCCGAAGAGGATCACCGGGAACTTGGTGACCTTCCGGGTCTGGACGAGGGTGAGCGCCTCGAACAGCTCGTCCAGCGTGCCGAGGCCGCCGGGCAGCACCACGAAGCCCTGCGCGTACTTCACGAACATCGTCTTGCGGACGAAGAAGTACCGGAAGTTCAGGCCCAGGTCGACGAATTCGTTGAGGCCCTGCTCGAAGGGCAGCTCGATGCCGAGCCCGACGGAGAGGCCGCCGGCCTCGGAGGCGCCGCGGTTGGCCGCCTCCATGGCGCCGGGGCCGCCGCCGGTGATGACGGCGTAGCCGGCCTCGGCCAGCGCCCGGCCGATGGCCACGCCCGCGGCGTACTCGGTGGAGTCGACCGGTGTCCGGGCCGACCCGAAGACGCTGACGGCGGCCGGGAGTTCGGCGAGCGCGCCGAAGCCCTCGACGAACTCCGAGGTGATCCGCAGCACCCGCCAGGGGTCGGTGTGCAGCCAGTCGGTCGGGCCGGTGGTGTCCAGCAGACGCTGGTCCGTGGTGCTGGTGCCGACCTGGTCGCGGCGGAGCAGCACCGGGCCCTTCTGCTTCTCGGGCCAGGGCTTCTTGGGCGCGGGCGCGTCGACTTCTTCCGGACCGTGCCCGTAGTGCTTTACGTCTCCAGTGCCTGTCATGACGAAACCCTACGCCCGCCGTCCACCGAAATCGGCGAACGGCGGGTGGCGGCAGGGTGGACGTCAGGCGCCGGTCAGCCAGGCGGCGAGGCGCAGTTCGACCTCGGCGATCGCGCTCAGCGAGCAGTGCTCGTCGCGCTTGTGGGCGAGGTTCGGGTCGCCCGGCCCGTAGTTGACGGCGGGCACGCCGAGGGCGCTGAACCGGGCGACGTCCGTCCAGCCGAACTTGGCCCGGGGCTCGCCGCCGACGGCGGCCAGGAAGGCCTGCGCGGCGGGCCGGTCGAGGCCGGGCAGCGCGCCGGGGGCGGTGTCGGTGACCCGGATCGGGTAGCCGGCGAAGACCTCGCGGACGTGGTCGGCGGCCTGCTGCTCGCTGCGGTCGGGCGCGTAGCGGAAGTTGACCTGCACGGTGCACTCGTCGGGGATCACGTTGCCCGCGACGCCGCCGTCGATCCGGGTGGCGTTGAGGCCCTCGCGGTACTCCAGGCCGTCGATCACCACCCGCCGCGGCTCGTACTCGGCGAGCCGGCGCAGCACCTCGACGGCCTTGTGGATGGCGTTGTCGCCGAGCCAGCTGCGGGCCGAGTGGGCGCGGGTGCCGGTGAGCACGATCTCGGCGCGCAGGGTGCCCTGGCAGCCGCCCTCGACGACGGCGCCGCTGGGCTCCATGAGCACCGCGAAGTCGGCGGCCAGCCAGTCGGGGTGCTCCGCGGCCAGGTGGCCGAGGCCGTTGCGGGAGGCCTCGACCTCCTCGCAGTCGTAGAAGACGAAGGTGAGGTCGTGGTTCGGCTCGGTGAGGGTGGCGGCGAGCCGCAGCTGCACGGCGACGCCGGACTTCATGTCGGAGGTGCCGCAGCCGTACAGCAGGTCGCCCTCGACGCGGGAGGGGAGGTTGTCGGCGATCGGCACGGTGTCCAGGTGGCCGGCGAGCAGCACCCGCTCGGCGCGGCCGAGGTTCGTCCGGGCGACGACGTTGTTGCCGTACCGGTCGACCGTGAGGTGGGGCAGTGCCCGCAGCGCCTCCTCGACGGCGTCGGCGAGGGCCTGCTCGTCGCCGCTGACGGACGGGAGGTCGACCAGCTGCGCGGTCAGCGCACCGCCGTCGAGGGACAGGTCGAGGGGCGTGTTCGGGCTGCTCATGGTGGTTTAGCGTATCGGTGCCGCGGCCCGCCACGACGGGCGGCGCAACCGCCCGGGGCCGGTCGGCCGTCGGAGTGGGTACGGTGTGCGCACAGCGAGCGAGAGGGGCACTGGTGGCCGGAATGGCGGAGGGCGGGGCGGACGGTTCCACGGCGTCGGGACGGCGCCGCCGTCGGCCGCGGCTGCTGCGCCGGCTGCTGATCGGGCTGGTGGCCGTGGCGCTGGTCGTGGGCCTGGTGCTGTACCTCAACCGGGACCGGCTGGTCGTGCCGCCGGAGGGCTGCCGGATCAACACGGCGGCCGGCAGCGGGACGCTCGACCTGGCACAGGCCGCCAACGCCTCCACGATCGCCGCGGTGGCGATGTCCCGCGGCCTGCCGGAGCGGGCGGTGACGATCGCGCTGGCCACGGCGATGCAGGAGTCCAAGATCCACAACCTCACCGGCGGCGACCGCGACTCGGTCGGCCTGTTCCAGCAGCGCCCGTCCCAGGGCTGGGGCACCGCGGAGCAGATCAAGGACCCGGTGTACGCCACCAACAAGTTCCTGGACGGCCTGGTGAAGGTGCCCGGCTACGCACGGATGCCGCTGACCGACGCCGCGCAGCAGGTGCAGAAGAGCGGCTTCCCGCAGGCGTACGCCAAGCACGAGTCCAACGCGATGCTGGTGACCTCGGCGCTGACCGGCCGCGAGCCGGCCGCGCTCAACTGCGTGGTGCACGACCTCGCCGAGCCGGTCGCCGCGGCCGCCTCCGCCTCCGGTTCGCCGTCCGCCTCGGCCGCGCCGTCGGGCCGGCCGCGTCCGGCGGACGTCGGCGAGCGGGTCCGCCGCGAGTTCGGGCGGGTGGTGGCGGTGTCCGACGCGCCGAAGGCCCCCAAGGACTCCCGGGCGGTGCTGGCGCTCACCCCGCAGGGCACCGCCTCGACCGACTCCGGCGCCGAGGGGCGGCGGCAGTCGGGCTGGGCGGTCGCCCAGTGGGCGGTGGCGCACGCGCAGGAGCTCGGCATCGGCGAGGTGTCCTTCGACGGGCGGCTGTGGCGCTTCGACCGGCCCACCGAGGGCTGGCGGACGAACGACGCGGCCGGCGGGACGGACCGGGTGCTGGTCACCCTCGGGGCGCCGTGAGCACGGTGACGGCACGTTGACGAACCCGTGAGCGGGTGTCGACCCGGCGGGTGACAGCGGTCAACCGCAGTGGACCTCCCGGCGCCCCGCCGCGGGCCGCAGAAGGAGGCCGGTCGGCGTACCGCCGGAACCCGGCCCGACAAGGGAAGTGACGGTTCTTCACTCACCCGCCCGAGGGGCGCGCGTCCGGGTGCGACGCAAAGACGATCGTCCGATCTTTGCCTGCCCTTTACCTTTGACGGGCGAAACCTTCCCGACTCCTGAGCGGTATTCACGTCGTCCGCCCGGCGGACGGCCATGTCCTCTCGTCTTAGGAGCACCATGTCTCACCCCCTCACGCGCCGGATCGCCCAGGCCGCACTGCTCGTCGCGGCCGGCGCGACGCCCCTGATCGCGGCCGGCTCCGCCTCGGCCGCCGACCTGGTGCCGCAGGGGACCGACCTGGGGTCCGGCCTCACCCAGCTCGACTCCCCCTCCGGCACCGTGCAGGGCGCCGCCCACGAGCTCGGCCAGTCCGCGGGGGCGACCGGCGCCGCCACGGTCGCCACCGGCGTCCCGGCCGCGGGCGACGCCGCCGGCCACACCGTCGCCTCCGCGCTGCCGGACGCCGACTCGGCCCTCGGCCCGGTGACCAACACCGCCGGCAAGACCACCGCCGCGACCGGCGCGCTCACCACCGTGGCCGGCCGGGTCGCCCCCGCCCTGGTCGACCGGGCCGGCCCCGCGGTCGCCGAGAAGGTGCTGCCCGCGGTGCCCGGCACCCGCAGCGCCCGCGCCGGCGGCCCGCTCGGCACCGTCACCGGCGCCCTGCCCACCAGCGGCCTGCCCACCGGCACCCTGACCAGCGCGCTGCCCACCGGCGGCATCCCGCAGGCGCTGCCCGGCGCGGACACCCTCGGCACCCTGACCGGCTCGCCGGCCGCGGCCAACCGCCTGGGCGGCGTTCCCTCGCTCGGCTCCAACCCGACCGACCTGCTCGGCGGCGTGCTCGGCGGCACCCCGCTCGGCGGCCTGCTCGGCGGTGTCGGCGGCCTCGGCGGCTGACCGGCACACCCGCCGCACGCCGAAGGGCCGGCCCCACCGGGGGCCGGCCCTTCGTCCGTCGGTCTCCGGCGTCAGCCGCCGAGCCGCGCCACGGCCGCGCGGACCCGCTCGTCGGTGGCGGTGAACGCCACCCGCACGTGCTGGGCGCCGGCCGGCCCGTAGAAGTCGCCGGGCGCCACCAGGACGCCCAGCTCCGCGAGCTCCGCCACCGTCTCCCAGCACGGCCGCCCCTGGGTCGCCCACAGGTAGAGGCTGGCCTCCGAGTGCTCGATGGTGAAGCCGTACGCCTCCAGGGCGCCGCGCAGCGCCGTGCGGCGGGCCGCGTAGCGGGCCCGCTGCTCGGCCACGTGCGCGTCGTCCGCGAGCGCCGCCACGGTCGCCGCCTGCACCGGGGCGGGCACGATCATGCCGCCGTGCTTGCGGATCTCCAGCAGCTCCCGGACGACCACCTCGTCGCCCGCCACGAAGGAGGCGCGGTAGCCGGCCAGGTTGGACCGCTTGGAGAGCGAGTGGACGGCCAGCAGGCCCTCGTGGGAGCCGCCGCAGACGTCCGGGCGGAGCACCGAGACCGGTTCGGCCTCCCAGCCGAGCTCCAGGTAGCACTCGTCGCTGACCAGCAGCGCGCCGTGCTCGCGGGCCCAGGCGACCGCGCGGCGCAGCTCGTCCGCGGTGAGCACCCGGCCGGTCGGGTTGGACGGCGAGTTCAGCCAGAGCAGCCGCACCCGGGAGCCGTCCAGCTCGTCGACGTCGTCGTACGCCACCGGCTCGGCGCCGCAGAGCCGGGCACCCACCTCGTACGTCGGATAGGCCAGGCGCGGGTAGGCCACCTGGTCGCCGGGGCCGAGGCCGAGCTGGCCGGGCAGCCAGGCCACCAGCTCCTTGGAGCCGACGGTCGGCAGGACGGCCCCGGGGCCGATCTCCGCGCCGCAGCGGCGGTTCAGCCAGCCGGCGACGGCCTCGCGCAGCTCCAGCGGGCCCCAGACGGTCGGATAGCCCGGGGTGTCGCTGCTGGCGGCCAGCGCCTTCTGGATCACCTCGGGCACCGGGTCGACCGGGGTGCCCACCGAGAAGTCGCACAGCCCGTCCGGGTGCGCGAGGGCGGTCCGCTTGTACGGCTCCAGCCGGTCCCACGGGAAGACCGGAAGCAGCTCGGATACGCGGCGCGCCGCCCCCGGGTGTCCCGGGAACGGCGCGCGCGCGGTGTGATGGGTGCTCACGACTCAGTTGTCACCGATCAGTGTCGTCAGTGGTCGGCGTTCTGCGGCGGCAGGGCCGCGATGAACGGGTGGTCCTTCTCGATCAGGCCGAGCTTCGAGGCACCACCGGGCGAACCGAGGTCGTCGAAGAACTCGACGTTCGCCTTGTAGTAGTCCTTCCACTCCTCGGGAGTGTCGTCCTCGTAGAAGATCGCCTCGACCGGGCAGACCGGCTCGCAAGCGCCGCAGTCGACACACTCATCCGGGTGGATGTAGAGGGAGCGCTCGCCCTCGTAGATGCAGTCAACCGGGCACTCTTCGATGCACGCCTTGTCCTTGACGTCGACACAAGGCTGCGCGATGACGTAGGTCACGCTGTCGTTCCTCCTCGGAAGGGCCGGCGGCCCAAACTGTTTGCTTGCGTGCGCGGGTGAGCGCGGCGTCGTCGATGCCCGCCCCTAGTATCGCGGGTCGGAGACCGCAAATGCACAGGAGGTGCCCTCGATGGCGGACAGAGCCCCCGCGACCGACCGTCCGGAGGTCCGTCTGAACCCCTCTGACGTGGGACGACGGGTGTCCGTGCGACGCATCTCGGAGCTGGTCGACGGCCGGCCCGTGTTCCGCGATGTGATCGGCGTGCTCGCATCCTGGGACGAGAACGGCCTCGCGGTGGTGCCCCGCAGCGGCGAGCCGGTGGTCTTCCCCGAGGAGCTGCTCGTCGCGGGCAAGCCGGTGCCGCCCTTCCCGGCCCGCCGGGCGCCGCAGCCCGCCGCCGACCCGGTCGCCCTGCAGCGGACGGCCGCCCGCGGCTGGCCCGCCGTCGAGGAGGAGCGGCTCGGCGCCTGGGTGCTGCGCGCCTCCGCCGGATTCACCCGGCGGGCCAACTCCGTCCAGGCCCTCGGCGACCCCGGCCGCCCGCTCGCAACGGCGCTGGACGAGGTCCGCGCCTGGTACGCGGCCCGTTCGCTGCCGGCGTACGTCGAGGTGCTCGAACCCGGCTCGCCCGACGACCTCGCCGCCGAACTCGCCCGGCTCGGCGCCGGGCAGGCCGAGACGCTGTTCCGCACCGCGCCGCTCGCCCCGCTCGCCCGGGCCGCCGCCGGACCGCACGACCGGGTCCGGCTCTCCCGCACGGCCGACGCCCGCTGGATGTCCCGCTACCGCCGGGTCGCCGCCGACACCGCCGTGGAGCGCGCCGCCGCCGACGTGCTGCACGGCGGCCCCTCGGTCTGGTTCGCGACCGTCCCCGACCCGGACGGCGGCGCGCCGCTGGCGATCGGCCGGGCCGTCGTCGACGGCCCGTGGGCCGGCTTCGCCGCGATAGAGGTCGACCCGTCGGCCCGCCGCTCCGGACTCGGCACCGCCGTGATGGCGGTGCTCGCGGCCCGGGCCGCCGAGGAGGGGGCGACCGGCGCGTACCTGCAGGTGGAGGCCGAGAACTCCGGTGCGATCGCGCTCTACGACCGGCTGGGCTTCACCACAAGTCACACTTACCACTACGCCCGGCTCCCCGAGCGGTAGCGTTCACCCCGCCACCTCTGTACCGACGAAGGCTGCTGTGACCGAGCAGAGCAGATCCCGCTTCCGCGCCGAGGCCCGGGCCGAACGCCCCGATCCCGTGCTGCTGTGCCTGCTCGCGGCCGCCGAGCACACCTTCGACGCGCCCGGGGATCCGGCGCCGCCGCCCACCCTGGACGAACTGCTGACGGGTTGTGGCGCCGCGCTGGACCGGCACGCGGCCGCCGTCCGGCGGGCGGTCGCCGAGCGGAGCCCGGCAGGTCCCGAGGAGACGGCGGCGCTGCTGGCCGCCGTGCTCGGCGGCCGTGAGCGGTTCCACGGCCGCAAGGCGGACTACCGGCGGCTGGAGTCCTCGCTGCTGCCCGAGGTGCTGAGGCGCCGCCGCGGCCTGCCGATCACGCTCTCGCTGGTGTGGATGGGCGTGGCCGCCCGGGCCGGCCTGGTCGTGCACGGCATCGCCCTGCCCGGCCACTTCATCGTCGCGGTCGCCGGCCCGTCCGGCGGCAACGACTACGTGCTCGCCGATCCCTTCCACGGCGGTCGGCTGCTCGACCTGTCGGACGCGGCCCGGCTGGTGACCGCCGCCGGGCACCACTTCGGCACCGAACTCCTCACCCCCGCACAGCCGTTGGACATCGTGCTGCGGGTGCTCGGCAACATCCGCGCCTGGGCCGCGGACCGCCCCGAGCACGCCCGCACCCAGCTGTGGGCCGCCGAACTCGCCCTGCTGCTCCCCCGCCACCCGGCCCAGCTGCGCCTGGAGCGCGCCGAACTCCTCGTCCGCACCGGCGACTTCCTGGCCGGCGCGCGCGAGATGGAGGAGTACGCGCGTGTCCTGGACGCCTTCGACCCGGACGCCGCGGCGAAGGCCCGGCAGGACGCCCGGGCCGCCCGGCACCGGCTCAACTGAGCGCGGCCGCCCGCCTCCTGGGCGGGCCGGCGGTCAGAGCCAGCCCTTCTCCTTCGCGACCCGCACCGCCTCCGTGCGGTTGCGGGCGCCGGTCTTCTGGATCGCCATCGACAGGTAGTTGCGGACGGTGCCCTCGGACAGGTGCAGCCGCCGCGCGATGTCGGCGTTGACCGAGCCGTCGGCCGCGGCCGCCAGCACGTCCAGCTCCCGCCCGGTCAGCGGGTTGGCGCCCTCGGCGAGCGCGGCGGCGGCCAGCGTCGGGTCGATCACCCGCTCGCCGCGCAGCACCCGGCGGATCGCCTCGGCCAGCTCGGCCGCCGGGGCGTCCTTGACCAGGAAGGCGTCCGCCCCGGACTCCATCGCCCGGCGCAGGTAGCCCGGCCGACCGAAGGTGGTGGCGATCACCACCTTGGTGCCGGGGCGGGTCCGGCGCAGCTCCCCCGCCGCCTCGATGCCGGTCATCCCGGGCATCTCGATGTCCAGCACGGCCACGTCCACGTCGTGGGCGGCGGCCGCGTCCACGACCTCGTCCCCCCGCCCGACCTGGGCGACCACGTCGATGTCCCCTTCGAGTCCCAGCAGGGCGGCGAGGGCCTCCCGCACCATCCCCTGGTCCTCGGCCAGCAGCACGCGAATCATTCGCGCACACTATCGGTCGCCGCGGCCGCCGGGACGGCCCTCAGCGGGACGCGGGCGCGGAGCCGGAAGCCGCGGCCGTGCGGGCCGGGGCCGGTCTCCAGCCGGCCGTCGACCAGGGCGAGGCGCTCGCCGAGGCCGGACAGCCCGTTGCCGGGGGACGACTTGCCGGGGCCGCGGCCGTTGTCGGTGACCTCCAGCACGGCGTAGCGCCGGCCGTCGTCCTCCCAGGTCTCGTCCACGGCGACGGTGCAGACGGTGGCGTCGGTGCCGTGCCGGACGATGTTGGTGACCGCCTCGCGCAGCGCCCAGGCGAGCGCGCCGGCCTCCTCGCCGTCCAGGCCGGGCCGGGCGTCGGTGAGACCGGGGGCGGCCTCCAGGGCGATCCGTGCAGTGCTGAGCGCGGTGCGGGCCGCGGCGAGCTCGACCGGCAGGGTGGGCCGGCGGAAGCCGCTGACCGCCTCCCGGACGTCGACCAGCGACTGCCGGGCGACGCTCTCGATGTCGGCGACCTGGCTGCGGGCCTGCTCCTGCTTGCCTGCGTCCATGAAGCGTCCGGCGAGCTCGCTCTTGATGGTGATCAGCGAGAGCGAGTGGCCGAGCAGGTCGTGCAGGTCGCGGGCGAGCCGCAGCCGTTCCTCGGACGCGGCGAGGTGGGCCACCGCGGCCCGGGCCTCGCGCAGCTCCTGCATGGTGGAGATCAGCCGCTGCAGGCCGGTCATCGCGAGGCCGGAGAGGAAGCACGGCACCACGATCGCGACCAGGGTGTCCCGGTCGGCCTGCACCAGCAGGCCGACCAGCAGGGCGGCCGCGGTGGCGGCGGCGACCCCGCCCACGCTGTACCGGGTCGGCACCACGACGGCGATGCAGACCGAGGCGTAGGTGAACAGGGTCAGCCAGGCCTCCCCCAGCACGAACGGGGTGACCAGGGCCAGCACGACCATCACCGCGACCAGCGCGTAGTGCCCGGACCAGGTGCCCGGCCGGATCGAGCGGAAGGCCACCAGCGACAGGTAGCAGGCCAGGTAGACGCCGAGCGCCGCCCAGCCGAACACCGTCGCCGCGGTGCCGTGGTGCCCGTCCAGCAGGTCCTTCACCGGGTAGACGAGGTAGATCGCCCACAGCGACATCCAGCAGAGCTTCACCAGCAGCTGCCGTCGGCTCTCCACCTTCGCGCCGGGGATGTTCCGGAAGGAGGTGCCGGGCTCCGCCGGGCCTGCGTGCGTGTCCTGGTCGACCATGCCGGCCATCATGCCGCGCGGGTGTCCCGGCGGTACAGGAAGGCCGCCGCCGCGACGAACAGGGCCAGGAAGCCGGCCAGGCCGGCCACCGCGACGGTGTCCAGGCCCTGACCGGGCTGCACGAAGGCGGCCAGCCGGTTGTAGAGGTAGACGGGGTCGAAGCGGGCGAAGACCACCAGCGAGTCGCCGACCGGGAACCAGGTGCCGCCGAACAGCGCCATCAGCATGTAGACGATCATCACGATCGGCTGCACCGCGTCCGGCGCCGCCGCGTAGCCGAGCGCCACGCCCAGCGCGGCGAAGACGAAGCTGCCGAGCCACAGCACCGCCGCGAGGCCCAGCCAGCCGCCCGCCGACAGCTGCACGCCCTCGACCGCGCCGATCGCGAAGACCACCAGGATCGCCGGCAGCGTGGTCACCGCGCAGGCGGCGATCTTGCCGACCGTGTACGCCCGCCCGGGCAGCGCGGTCAGCCGCAGCTGCCGCACCCAGCCGCTGCGCCGCTCCAGCGAGATCCGCTGCGCCGAGCCGGTCAGCACCGCGCCGACCGCGCCGAAGGTGGCCATCGACACCATGAAGTACGACTTCGCCGGGACGCCGCCCGCCACGTCGCCGCCGCTGTAGGCGCTGATGAAGAAGACGTACAGCAGCGCCGGGTAGAGCACCGTGAACATCAGGTACCGCTTGTTGCGCAGGGTGCGCAGGATCTCCAGCCGGATCAGGGTGGTCATCGCGCGATCTCCTTCGCGGGCGCCGCGGCCGCCTCGTCTGCGGCGGCCTGCTCGGTGATGGTCAGGAAGGCCTGCTCCAGGCCGAGGCCGGTGACCTCCAGGCCGCGCGGGTACAGCCCGGCGCGGTAGAGGGCGGCGACGCAGGCGTCCGCGTCGGTGGCGCGGATCCGCACGGTGCGCACCCCGCCGGCCCGCCCGCCGACCTCCAGGCCGGCGACGCCGGGCAGGGCGCGCAGCAGGGCCTCGTCGGCCTCGCCGTCGCCGGGGTGCAGTTCGAAGCCGACCCGGCGGGCACCGGCCCGGGCCTTGATCTCGGCGGAGGTGCCGTCGGCGATCAGCCGCCCCTTGTGCAGCACCAGCACCCGGTCGGCGACCGAGTCGGCCTCCTCCAGGTAGTGGGTGGCGAAGAGCACGGTGCGGCCGGCCGCGGCCTGGGCCCGCGTGGCGGCCCAGAAGGCCTGCCGGACGGAGACGTCCATGCCGGTGGTGGGCTCGTCGAGGACGATCAGGTCGTTGGCGCCGGCCACCGCGAGGGCGAAGCGGACGCGCTGCTCCTGGCCGCCGGAGAGCTTGTCGACCCGGCGGTCGGCGATCTCGGTGATGCCGGCCTCGGCGAGCACCGCGTCCACCGCGTGCCCGCGGGGGTGGATGCTGCAGGCGAGGGCCACCAGTTCGCGGACCTTGACCTCGGTCATCAGGCCGCCGCTCTGCAGCATGGCGCCGACCCGGCCGGCCTCGATCGCGGCCCGCGGCGGCCCGCCGAACAGCTCGACGCTGCCCGCGTCCGGTTCGCGCAGGCCCAGCAGCAGGTCGAGGCTGCTGGACTTGCCCGCGCCGTTCGGCCCGAGCAGCGCGACCGTCTCGCCCGGCCGCAGGACGAGGTCCAGCCCGTCCACCGCCGTGACGCGGCCGTAGCGCTTGCTGACGTTCCGGAAGGCCGCGACCTCCCCCGTACCCGTACCCATCCGTCCGCCGTCCTTCCGACGCCTTCTTCACCGACACCGTCAGGCTCGCGCGGAAGGGGGTGCGGGCGGCAGTGCGGGCCGTCGTGTCCTCGGCATGACGGATGTCATGCCGAGGACGGCGGCGCCGGTCAGAGCCCCAGCGAGCGCTTCAGGAAGTCGACCTGGAGCAGCAGCAGGTTCTCCGCGACCTGCTCCTGCGGGGTCATGTGGGTGACCCCGGAGAGCGGCAGCACGGTGTGCGGCCGGCCGGCGGCGAGCAGCGCGGAGGAGAGCCGCAGGGTGTGCGCGGCGACGACGTTGTCGTCGGCCAGCCCGTGCACGATCATCAGCGGCCGCTCCAGCTTGTGCGCGTCCGCGGTCAGCGAGTTGGCGTCGTACACCTCGGGCTGCTGCTCGGGGTGGCCGAGGTAGCGCTCGGTGTAGTGGGTGTCGTAGAGCCGCCAGTCGGTGACGGGCGCGCCGGCGACGGCCGCATGGAAGACGTCCGGGCGGCGCAGGACGGCCAGGGCGGAGAGGTAGCCGCCGTAGGACCAGCCGCGGATCGCGACCCGGCCGAGGTCGAGCGGGAACTCCTCGGCGAGCGCGTGCAGGGCGTGCACCTGGTCGTCGAGGGTGACGCCGGCGAAGTCGTGCCGGATCGACTTCTCCCAGTCGGGGCTGCGGCCGGGGGTGCCGCGGCCGTCCGCGACCACCACGGCGAAGCCCTGGTCGGCGAACCACTGCGAGGTCAGGTGCGGGTTGTGCGCCTGCACGACGCGCTGGCCGTGCGGCCCGCCGTACGGGTCCATGAGGACGGGCAGCGGCCCGTCCCGCTCGGGGTCGTGACCGGTGGGCAGCAGCACGGCGGCGGGGATCCGCCGGGTGCCGGCGAAGCGGAAGGCGGGGCGGGCGGTGAGCAGCGGCGTCTCGGCGTACGAGGCGACGGTGGCCACGGCGGCGCCGTCCCGCAGCACCTGCACGCGGGTGCCGGGGCGGTCCGGGGAGGCGCTGGAGAGCACGGTGGTGCCGCCGGCGTGGACGGCGGCCGAGGCTCCGTCGCCGTCCGGCCCGAACGGGGCGACGCCGTCCGCGCCGGCCCGGAAGAGGCCCGTCCAGCCGGGCGGGCGGCCGCTGCCGGAGACGCCCTCGGAGGCGGTGAAGAGCACCTGGTCGTCGCCGACCGCGAAGACCGAACGGACGTGCAGCGCGTCGTCGGTGACGGCCTGTTCGCCGATCAGCAGGACGCGGGCGCCGCCGGCGTCGGAGATCCGCACCAGTCGGCCGTCCGGGGTCCAGGCGGGGACGCCGTCGAAGAGCTCCAGCCAGGCGCCGTCCTCCTCCTCGACGAGCAGGGCAGTGCTGCCGTCGGCGGTGTCGACCGTCCGGATCTGCTGGCTGCGCTGGTCGCGGGCCTGGACGAGCAGCAGCGGGGCGCCGCCGGCCGACCAGTGCACCCGGGCCAGGTAGGGGAACACCTCGCGGTCCCAGACCACTTCGGTGCGGGTGCCGTCGAGGTCGACCAGCCAGAGTCCGACCTCGGCGTTGGGCGTGCCGGCGGCCGGGTAGGCGACCTCGGCGGGGGCGGTGGCGGGGTTCGCCGGGTCGGCGATCCACCAGCGCCGGACGGGCGCGTCGTCGACCCGGGCGACGAGCAGCCGGCGGCTGTCCGGCGACCACCAGAAGCCGCGGTCGCGGCCCATCTCCTCCTGGGCGGCGAACTCGGCCTGGCCCCAGGCGACTCCGTCGGCGCCGGACTCGGCGAGGGCCCGGTCGCCGCCGCCGTCGGTGCGGGTGACGCGCAGCGCCCCGGCGGTGGTGGCGTAGGCGACGTGGCTGCCGTCGGGGGCCGGCCGCGGGTCCAGCAGCGGGCCCTCGGCGGGCAGTTCGCGGGCGGTGCCGGCGGCGAGGTCGGCGGCGAAGAGCCGGCCGGAGAGGGCGAAGGCGGCGAGCGTGCCGGTGGCGTCGAGGGCGTAGCCGACGATGCCGGCCGAGCCTTCGCGGCTGCGCTCGCGGCGGGCCTTCTCGGCGGCCGAGAGGTGTTCCTCGCCGCCGCCGAGCAGGGCGGCCGGGTCGGCGGCGACCTGCTCGGCACCGGTGGCGGGGTCGAGGGTCCAGAGGCTGTTGGCGCGGTCGCGGCCGGAGCCGGAGCGCAGGAAGACGACCCGGCCGCCGTCGGGTGCGACGGCGAAGGAGCGGGGCGCGCCGACGGTGTAGCGCAGGGTCCGCGCGTACTGCCGGGGGAAGGTGTCCGCAGGGTTCTCGGTGGTCATGGCACCCGACCCTACGGCCTGCCCGCGCGGGTGATCACTCGTTCGGAGCAGCCCCGGGCAACCGCCCCCGACGGGCCCACGGCCCGTGTCCCAGCGGCCGTTCGGCCGTCCGGAGCACCCCCGCGCCACGCTCGCCCACCTCACGGTACGTAATACGGGGGTCACCGATCGGGTATGTGTTGCTCATCGCGATACGGAGCCGGACCGTCCCGTTCCCTCCCGGTTCCGGATCGAGAGTCCGTCCCGCACGACCCGCCGCCCGCCCGGGGCGGCGCACCCGAGAAGGGGTGTGAGCCCTCATGGCTTTGTCCGTCTCCGCAGCCGTGCTGATGCTGGTCATCGTGGTGGTCCTGGTCCGCCGGTCCGGCCTGAAACTGGCGCACGCGATCATCTGCGCGCTCCTCGGCTTCTACCTCGCCTCCACCTCGATCGCCCCGTCGATCCAGGAGGTCACCAGCAACGTGGCAGGGATGATCAATGGCCTGAAGCTCTGACGGACCGGCGGTCGCTAGGCTGGCGGCCATGACCGCAGCCTCCGACCGCCCGCCCCGCCGCCTGCTCCTGGTGCACGCGCACCCCGACGACGAGTCGATCGGCAACGGAGCCACCATGGCGCGGTACGCCGCCGAGGGTGCCCTGGTCACGCTGGTGACCTGCACCCTCGGCGAGGGCGGTGAGGTGATCCCGCCCGAGTCGGCCCACCTGACGGCCGATCGGGACGGCACCCTCGGCGAGCACCGGATCGGCGAGCTGTCCGCGGCGATGCGCGCGGTCGGCGTCGCCGACTTCCGCTTCCTCGGCGGCCCGGGCCGCTACCGCGACTCCGGGATGATGGGCGTCTCCGACAACGACCGGCCGGACTCCTTCTGGCGGGCCGACCTGGACGAGGCCGCCGACCACCTGGTGGCGGTGGTCCGCGAGGTCCGGCCGCAGGTGCTGGTCACCTACGACGAGAACGGCGGCTACGGCCACCCCGACCACATCCAGGCGCACCGGGTGGCCCTGCGGGCGTACGAGCTGGCCGCGGACCCGGCGCACCGCCCGGAGCTCGGTGCGGCCTGGCGGATCGCCAAGGTGTACTACAACCGGATGCCGCGGTCGGTGATCGAGCGGGGACTGGCGGAGACGGCCGGCGCCGCGGCCTTCCCCGGCACCGCCTCGACGGGCGACGTGCCCGGCGTGGTGGACGACGCGGTGGTGACGACGGTGCTGGACGGGGCGGCGTACGCCGGGGCGAAGGCGGCCGCGATGCGGGCGCACGCCACCCAGATCACCGTGACCGAGCCGTACTTCGCGCTCAGCAACGACCTGGGGCAGCCGCTGGTGGCCACCGAGTACTACCAGCTGGTGCACGGCGAGCCGGGCGCGGACCTGCCGGAGACGGACCTCTTCGCGGGGGTGACGCCGTGAAGCCGCTGCAGGTGCTGCTGGGCACCCGGTCGGAGCGCCTGGCCGAGTCGCCGCCGTCGCGCGGCTTCCGGGTGGCGGCCTACACGGTGCTGTTCTTCGTGGGGGCCGCGGTCTCGTTGTGCGGAGCGTTCGTGCAGGCCCTGTGGCCCCCGTTCGGCGTGCTGCTGGCGCTGGCCGCGACGGGCGGGCTGTTCTACGGCGGGCTGCGGCTGACGGGCACGAAGCTCGGTGCGGGCATCCCGCTGGCCGGCTGGTTCGCCGTGCTGATGGTCATGATGGCGCCCCGCCCGGAGGGCGACTTCGTCCTGGCGGCCGGTCTGACCTCGTACCTCTACCTGTTCGTCGGCGCGGTCGCGGGTGTCGTCTGCGCGACGCTGCCCACCACCGCGACCTTCGGATTCGGCGCGGTCGGCGGCGACCGGCAACGTCCCGTCAGGGACCCGCACGCATAGCCCGATAGCGGAATTATCGGACATATCGGGATCCTTCCGATCCGGGTCCCCGCCCGGCGCTTCCCAGTATGGTGGTGCCGGTGCGGGTGCCTCCGGTCCTATCGGCCCGGGGAACGACGGCCCCGGATGCCTCGGACGCAGGGCGGGAAGGTACCTTCAGCCCCAGTCGCGTGGCGGCGGCGCCGTCTCAGCCAACACGTGAAGAAGCTGGTGTCGGAGGGTCCGTCCGGTCCGCAGCGCGGTGCCGCACCGCACGCGGGGGGACGTCCCACTACCCGCGGCCGCCGCCCGTCGGCGCTGCCGCGAACCCGGAGCAGAGCAGCATTGAGCAGCCGCGAATCTGACAGCGCGTACCCGCCGCCCCGCGGGGCCACCCCCGGCCGCCGCACCGCGGACGGGGCTGACGCCTACCCCTCCGGCACCCCGCCGTACGGCACCGGACTGCCGGGCGCCGCGGCGTTCGCCCACGGCCGCAGCGACGATCCCTTCGGCACCGCGACCCAGGGCGCCGGCCTCGGCGGCCAGGAGGCCGCGGCCGACGACGTGCCCAAGACCGAGACCACCCTGACCACCCGGGTGCGGATCAACATCCCCGGCTCCCGGCCGATCCCGCCGGTCGTGGTGCGCAGCCCCGTCAAGAACGAGGAGCCCGGGCCCGGACCGGGCGCGCCCGGCCGGCGCACCGAGGGCAGCGGCTCGCCGGTCCTCGGCGTGATGGACGCCGGGACCGCGCAGGCCCCGGTCGACCTGTCGCCGGAGCGGCAGGAGGGCGGCCCCGCCGGCGGCCAGGGCCGTCCCGACGGCGCCAGCGAGTCGGAGTCGACCGGCGCCTGGTTCCGTCCGCGGCAGAAGTCCCGCGGCGACGGCGCCCCGGACGGGGCCCCGCAGCCGGCCCCGCAGACCGCCCAGGCCTCGGCGCAGGCCACCCCCCGGACCGCTCCGCAGGGGGCCCCGCGCCCCGCCGCGGGCGCACCCCGGCCCGCCCCTCAGGGTGGTCCGCAGGCGACCACCCCCGGCCCGCGCGGCCCGGTGCCGGGTGAGCGGCGCGGTGCGCCGCGGCCCACCGGTACCCCCGCCTCGCCGTTCGCAGGCGGCCCCGAGGGCGGCGCCCCGCAGGACCCCTTCGCGGCACCGCAGGACCCGTTCGCCGCACCGCCGCAGGCCCGTCCGGACGCCGGCGGCGGGCAGCGCCCGGCCGGCCGCTTCGCCGCGGACCCGTTCGCCGGGCCCGCGCAGGGCGCCCCGGGTGCCCCGGGCGCCGAGCCGCGTCGCGCGCCCGCCGATCCGTTCGGTCCCGCCCCGGTGCAGGAGAACCCGTTCCGCACCGGCCCGGCCGACCCGTTCGCCGCGGGCCGGGCGGCCGGTGCCGCACAGCCCGAGCCCGAGGACACCCAGGTCGGCGGTTTCGAGCCGATCCGTGACGACGCCCACCCGGGCGGTTCGATACCCGGTGTGCCGACCGCCAGCCTCTTCGGCTCGGCTCCCCCGGCTGCCGACCCGTTCGCCGGTCCGGCGGACCCCTTCGCCGCTCCCGGCGCAGCTCCAGCCGGCGGCCCCTTCGCCGCCCCCGCGGACCCGTTCGCGCCCGGGTCGGCCCCGGCCGCGGCCGACCCGTTCGGCGGTCCGTACGGCGGTGCGCCCGCGCAGGCCGATCCGTTCGGCGGTCCGTTCGGCGGCGCCGCTCCCGACCGGGGGCGCCCCGCCCCCGCCGCCGCGGAGCCCGCGCCCGCCCCGGCACCCGAGCCGGCGCCCCCGAAGGCCGAGTCCGCCGAGCCCGCGCCGAAGAGGCGCGGCAAGGCCCGCAAGCTGGCCGGTTACGCCGTCGGCGGCCTGATCTTCGCCGGCGCCGCCGCGTACGGCACCGGCCTGATGCTCAACCAGGCGGACATCCCCAAGGGCACCACCGTGCTCGGCACCGACATCGGCGGCGACACCCGCGACCAGGCGGTGAGCGCGCTCGACGAGTCGGTGGCCAAGACCGGCAAGGAGCCGATCAAGCTCAAGCTGGGCAGCCAGGCGCTGACCCTGGACCCGGCGACCGCCGGTCTGAGCTTCGACACCACGGGCACCGTCGACGGCCTGACCAAGCACAGCTACAACCCGGTCGAGGTGATCGGTTCGCTGGCGGGCGGCTCGAAGGCGGTCGCGCCGGAGGTGAAGGTCGACCAGTCGAAGCTCAAGGCGGCGCTGGACGAGCTGGCGGCGAAGTCCGGCCAGGGCCTCAAGGAGGGCTACGTCCGTTTCACGGAGACCGGCCAGACCGAGGTCGTCCCCGGCAAGCCCGGCCAGGGCCTGGACTCGGCGGCCGCCGCGGCCCAGGTCGAGCAGGCGTACCGCAACCGCGCGGCGGGCCTGCCCGAGGAGGATGTCGCGCTGACGCTGACCGCGGCCAAGCCGAAGGTCGGCGAGGACGCGCTCAAGGCGGCCGCGGCCTCGCTCGGCAAGCAGGTCCTCAACGGCAACGTGACGCTGAAGGCCGGCAAGCTGAAGTGGGACTTCGGCAAGCTGACGGCCAGCCGGGCGCTGACCCTGGCCCCGGACGCCTCCGGCAAGGTCGTCCTCACCTGGGACCTGGACAAGCTGGACGCCGCGCTGAACGGCGTCTTCGACAAGGCCAAGACCCGCAAGAACGGGGCGCTCGCCCCGATCACGCCGCAGGACGTCGCGGACGGCATCGCCTCGGTGCTCGACAAGAGCGGCAGGGACCGGGTGTTCACCTTCCCGGCCTGATCCACGTCCCCGCGTCCGGACGACCCGCGCACGGCTCAGGAGGCCGGGCCCGTCGGCACCCGCCGACCGGGCCCGGCCTCCGCCGCGTTCTGGCGGTTACTCGCCAGTGGCGGGGCAAAACCGGGCAAGACACCCGTCCGGGCCGCCTCCCGCCCCGCGTTACCAATCCTTGATCGGGACCCGGTCGACAATGCGCGCACCCGGTCAGCAGGATGTGCCCCCAGCCGAGCCGCCCCAACCCGCGCAGACGGCCACCCCCGCCGCACCGCTCCGCTGGGAGACCCTCGTGACCAGACCCAGGTTCCCGCTCGCCCTGACCGCGTCGGCGGCCGCCCTGGCGCTCGCCCTCTGCTCCTGCGCGAGCAGCGGCGATCCGCAGGCCGGATCCGACGGCGCCGCCCGGGTCGACGGCGGGACGCAGCGGATGACGCTGTCCGCCACCAACCCGCGGCCGCGGACGGCGCTGAAGAAGGGCGGCACCCTGCAGTGGGCGGTGGACCGCCTGCCCGCCCAGTGGAACCCGCTGCACGTGGACGGCGCCGAGCCGGCCACCACGGCGGTCATGAAGGCCCTGCTGCCGAGCTTCTGGCACTCCGACGCCGGTGGCACCCAGACGCCCAACAAGGCGTTCCTGCTGGACGCGGCGAGCGCGACCGACGGCGGCCGGCAGACGGTCACCTGGACGCTCAACCCCAAGGCGCACTGGTCCGACGGCACCCCGATCACCTGGCGCGACCTCGCCGCCACCTGGCGGGCGCTGAACGGCACCGACCCGAACTACCGCACGGCCTCCGCGGCGGGCTTCGACCGCGTCGAGTCGGTCGCCCGCGGCAAGGACGACTTCCAGGCCGTCATGGTCTTCCGCACCCGGTTCTCCGAGTGGCAGTCGATGTTCAACAACGCCTCGGACACCCCGCTGCTGCCCGCCCGGTACGCCGGCACCGCCGAGCAGTTCAACACCGGCTGGGCGGACCGCATCCCGGCCACCGCGGGCCCGTTCCGGCCCGCCGGGATCGACCGCGCCAAGGGCACGGTCACCCTGGAGGCCGACCCGGGCTGGTGGGGCGAGAAGCCGATGCTGGACCGGATCGTGTTCCGCGCGATGGAGCCGGGCGCTATGGCGGACGCCTTCGCCCGGGGCGGCGTGGACTACTTCGACATCGGCCCGGACGCGGCGGCCTACCGCCGCGCCGCGGCCGTCGGCGACGGCGAGATCCGCAAGGCCGGCGGCCCCAACGTCCGCGCCCTGGCGCTGAACGGCCGCAGCCCGCAGCTGACCGACCCCGCGGTGCGGCGGGCCGTGCTGCGGGCGATCGACCGGGAGTCCATCGCCCGCACCGGCCTCAAGGGCCTCGACTGGGCGTACACCCCGATGAACAACCACTTCCTGGTGCCCGGGCAGAACGGCTACCGCGACAACTCGGCCGGGCTGAGCCAGTACGACGTGGACACCGCGGACGCCGAGCTCGACAAGGCCGGCTGGGACCGGCCGGGCTTCGGGATGCGCAGCAAGGACGGCAAGCCGCTGACGCTCCGTCTGGTGGTGCCGCAGACCGGCCAGACGGCGGACGCTGAGAGCACGCAGGTGCTGGAGATGCTGGCGCTCGCGGGCATCCAGGTCACGGTGCAGAAGGTGCCGAACGCCGACTTCCTCGCGAAGTACGTGAACCGGCACGACTTCGACCTCACCCTGCTCGACATCACGGGGACCCCCTTCCCGGCGACCTCGTTGGCCAGTACCTTCCAGCAGGGGGCGGGCGGGAACGTCTCCCAGGTGGGCAGTGAGGCGCTCGACGCGGCCATCGCTGACGCCGCGTCGGGCGAGACCGCCAAGGAGGGCTACGAGGCCATCAACCGGGCCGACGAACAGGCGTGGCAGGTGGCCGGCCTCATCCCGCTGTACCAGCGGCCGGCGATCTACGCGGCGCGGCGGGCGGTCGCCAACCTGGGCGCGCCCGGACTGTCCGATCCGGTCTACGAGGACATCGGCTTCCAGAAGTAGCCGCGAAGAATGCACGGCGAATACTCGCCAGTGGCGTGAATTTGCCATCCAAGAGCGGGGGCGAATTGCTCGACGGCGCGCTCCGGGCATGCCCAAATATTCGGCCCGTCTACCGCAAAACACTAGTGTCCGATTATCGGACGGCACAACACCGTCGACAATTCGCCCGACAATGGCCAAAACGGACAACGAGTCTACGCGCATCGACCGTTGGCATCGAAGGATTCGGCGTCCACATAGCGGATGCCACCCCGGCACGTTACGGACGCGTGAACGCGCTATACCGCCGTATGTCCGCTTTTGACCGTCTCACGGAGAGCATGTCAAGCGATTCCGCACTACGAAGTGGTGGACATTGCAGCACGAAGCAAGAAATGGGCGTCCGCGAAGTGAGGAACTCTTGACGTTCGATTAACGACTTGCAAGAGTCCGTGCATCCAACTTTTTCTCCTTGCTGCACACAGACCACGGTCGGGAGCTTTAGCACCATGACGACGCCAACCGGGGCCACGACGGACGACGACAGCGTTCTGGTCGGGTCCACGTCGGACCTCGACGCCACCAGCACGGCCGACGCTCCGTCAGATCCTGGCTTCCGGGGCCTCTCCCCGGGCAAGCTCATGTGGCGGCGCTTCCTGCGCGACCGCACCGGCGTGGTCAGCGGCGTGATCGTGCTGGCCTTCGTGGTGATCGCCCTCCTCGCCCCCGTCATCTCGATGGTCTACGGCAAGGACCCGGTCACCCACTACGGCCAGAACACGCCCGACCTGCTGACCGACTCCGGTCTGCCGACGGGCCCCAACGGCGGTATGAGCGGCGACTTCTGGTTCGGCCTCGAGCCCGGCCTGGGCCGCGACCTGTTCACCCTGCTGATCTACGGCATCCGCACCTCGCTGCTGATCGCCTTCGCGGTCTCCCTGCTCACCACCGTCATCGGTGTGGCGCTGGGCATCGCGGCCGGTTACCTCGGCGGCAAGACGGACTACCTGATCGGCCGGGTCATCGACGTCCTGATGTCCTTCCCGTCGCAGATCTTCCTGATCGCCACCATGCCGGTGGTCAGCGGCCTGCTGGTCGCCAACAACGAGGCGCAGCCGACCTGGCTGTCCTTCACCGCGGTGACGATCGTCCTCTCGCTGCTCGGCTGGATGTCGCTGGCCCGCATCCTGCGTGCCACCACCCTGTCGCTGCGCGAGCGCGAGTTCGTCGAGGCGGCGAAGGTGACCGGCGCCTCGCCGGCGCGGATCATCTTCAAGGAGCTCCTCCCCAACCTGTGGACGCCGATCCTGGTGCAGTCGACGCTGGCGCTCCCCGCCTTCGTCACGGCCGAGGCCGGCCTGTCCTACCTGGGCGTCGGTGTCACCGAGCCCACCCCCGACTGGGGCCGCATGATCGCCGACGCGGCCCAGTACCTGCGAACCGACATCACCTTCCTGATCTTCCCGGGTCTGGCGATGGTGCTGTTCGTCCTCGCGTTCAACCTGCTCGGCGACTCCGTCCGGGACGCATTCGACCCGAAGGCCAACCGCTGACCCCACCAGCGGGCACCGAGCAGCCCCAAAGACTCCGGGGGGATGGGCACCCCAGCCCCGGGCACCCAACTGAAATGCAGACACCTTCCACAGGCAGGATGAAGATGAACGCTCGCAAGTCGCGGCGGCTCGCCGCCGCCATCATGGTGGCCGGGGCCCTGACCGTCACCACCGCGTGCTCCAGCGGCCACTCCAACAGCGACGGTGCCGGCTCCGGCGCCTCCAAGGAGCCGGTGAAGGCCGCCAGCATCTCGGTCGGCACGGCCGAGGACTCCAAGGGCCCTGCGGCCGCGGAGCCGAACGCGAAGAAGGGCGGCACGGTCAACATGATCGACCGCGACGACTTCTCGCACCTCGACCCGGCGCAGATCTACCTGAACTACAACAGCGAGGTCTCGCTGCTGCTCACCCGTCAGCTGACGGGCTACAAGTACCTGCCGGACGGCACCCAGAAGCTGGTCGGCGACCTCGCCACCGACACGGGCACCACCACCGACGGCGGCAAGACCTGGAAGTTCACGCTGAAGGACGGCGTGAAGTGGCAGGACGGCACCCCGATCACCTCGGCCGACGTCAAGTACTCGATCGAGCGCACCTTCGCCTCCTTCGTGAAGTCGGGCCCGACCTACGTCCAGACCTGGCTCGCCGGTGACAAGTACCGCGAGGCGTACGCCGGTCCGTACGACGGCAAGAGCCTGGACGCGGTGCAGGCGCCCGACGCCAAGACCGTCGTCTTCACCTTCAAGGACGCCCACCCGGACGCCAACTTCACCCTGGCGATGACCGGCTACGGCGTGGTGCCGAAGGCCCAGGACACCAAGGACGCCTACGACAAGAAGCCGTTCTCCTCGGGCCCGTACCAGATCGTCGAGCACGTCACCGACAAGTCGCTCGACCTGGTCCGCAACCCCAACTGGGACCCGGCCACCGACCCGATCCGGAACGCCTACCCGGACAAGTGGCACATGGAGTTCGGCGTCCAGGCGCAGCAGTCCACCGAGCGCTTCATGGCGGACAACGGTGCCGACAAGCTCGCCTTCAGCTTCCACAACCAGGTCCACCCCAGCTTCATCGACCAGGTGAAGGCCGACGAGAAGCTCAAGCCCCGCACGCTCGAGGGCCTGTCGCCGTACGTCGACTACTACTTCATCAACAACACCCGCATCAAGGACCAGAAGGTCCGCGAGGCGCTCATCCGGGCCTTCCCGCACCAGCAGACCCGTCAGCTCCAGGGCGGCACCAGCTACGGCGACTACGCCACCACCTACATGAGCCCGACCGTCCTGGGCTACGAGAAGAGCGACGTCTACGACACGCTCAAGAAGCCGCAGGGTGACCCGGAGGCGGCCAAGAAGCTGCTGACCGAGGCCAACGCGATGGGTCAGACCATCGTCTACGCGTACAACAACACCCCGCTGCAGCAGAAGGTCACCGAGGCGATCCGCGTCGCCCTGGAGGCGGCCGGCTTCAAGTTCGTTCCGAAGCCGCTCGACGCCAAGACCTACTACGACGCCATCGGCCTCACCAACAACGAGTACGACCTGTACTGGGGCGGCTGGGGCGCCGACTGGCCGACCGGCTACACCTCGCTGCAGCCGGTGTGGGACGGCCGCGCGATCGCGGACGGTGCCTCCAACTACGCGCACCTGAACGACCCGGAGGTCAACTCCGCGATCGACGCCGCGGTCAAGATCGCCGACCCGGTCGAGCAGGGCAAGGCGTGGGCGGCCCTGGACAAGAAGCTCCAGCAGAAGGCCGTGTCCATCCCGGACGTCTACCAGCGCTCGCTGAGCCTGTACGGCTCCGGCCTGGGCGGCGTGAAGTACGACACGCTGTTCGGTCTGCAGTCGCCGCTGAACATCTACGTCAAGTAGTCACCGGCACCACGCAGTAGCCGCGGTGGGGCACCGGCCGAACGGTCGGTGCCCCACCGGTCGGCCCCCCTCAGCCCTACCTCGCCCCTGCAAGCCACCGCACCCGCAGCCGGCGCCCCGATCAGGAGAGCCCGACCCCATGCTCCGATTCCTAGTCCGCCGATCCCTCGGCGCCCTCGTCATCCTGCTGATCATCAGCATGATCACCTTCGCGCTCTTCTTCGCCATCCCGGCGGACCCGGCGCGGCTGTACTGCGGCAAGGTCTGTTCACCCGAGAACCTCGTCCTGATCAAGCACAGCATGGGACTGGACCAGTCCGTCCCCATGCAGTACTGGAACTGGCTGTCGGGCATCTTCGTGGGCCACACGTACCCCGGCGGTGACGTCCCGCACTGTGACGCGCCGTGCTTCGGCTGGTCCTTCGTCAAGAAGGACATGGTCCTCGACACCCTGATGGACCGCTTCCCGACCACGCTGTCGCTGACCGTCGGCTCGGCCGTGGTCTTCCTGGTCTTCGGCATCGGCACCGGCATGCTGGCCGCCCACAAGCAGGGCAAGGCGGCGGACAAGATCGCCAGTGCCGCTTCGCTGGTGGCCACCTCGATGCAGATCTACGTCGCAGGCCCGCTGGCCCTCTGGGCGCTGGTCTACAGCACCGACCTGCTGGACCTGCCCACCTACGTGCCGATCACCGAGGACCCGATCGGCTGGTTCACCGGCCTGCTCGTCCCGTGGATCGTGCTCTCGCTGATCTGGACGGCCAACTACACCCGTATGACCCGCTCCTCGATGGTGGAGCAGCTCACCGAGGACTACGTCCGCACCGCCCGGGCCAAGGGCATGTCCGGCACCTCGGTCTTCATGCGGTACGCCTGGCGCGGCGCGATGGGCACCATCGTCACCGTCTTCGGCATCGACCTGGGCGTCCTGCTCGGCGGCGCGATCATCACGGAGAGCACGTTCGGCCTGCACGGCCTCGGTGAGCTCGCGATCCGGTCGTTCATCGACTCCGACCTGTCGATGCTGGTCGGCGTGACCATGGTGGCCGCCACCTTCATCGTGATCTTCAACATCGTGGTCGACGCCGTCTACGCCCTGATCGACCCGCGCATCCGCCTGGCCTGACGGCCGCACCCCTGGCCGCAACCGCAGTTCCCACCTCACGTACCGCACCGAGGAGCCCAGTCCATGACCACCCAGGCCAAGCCCGAGGAGGCGGCCGCCGGCGGCGGCAGCAGCACCGCCTTCCTCTCAGTCCGCGACCTCTCGGTCCGCTTCAGCACCGAGGACGGCGTGGTCCGGGCCGTGGACAACCTCTCCTTCGACGTGGAGCCGGGCACCACCCTCGGCATCGTCGGTGAGTCCGGGTCCGGCAAGTCCGTCACCAACCTGGCGATCCTCGGCCTCCACAACCCGGAGAAGACCGAGATCAGCGGCTCGATCAAGCTGGCCGGCCAGGAGCTGGTGGGCGCGCCCACCAGGGAGCTGGAGAAGCTCCGCGGCAAGACGATGTCGATGATCTTCCAGGACCCGCTGACCGCCCTGTCGCCGTTCCACACGATCGGCAAGCAGATCGGCGAGACCTACCGCAAGCACACCGGCGCCTCCAAGAAGGAGGCCCGGGACCGGGCGATCGAGATGCTGACCAAGGTCGGCATCCCGCAGCCGAACGTGCGCGTGGACGACTACCCGCACCAGTTCTCCGGCGGCATGCGCCAGCGCGCGATGATCGCGATGTCGCTGGTCTGCAACCCGAAGCTGGTCATCGCGGACGAGCCGACCACCGCGCTGGACGTCACCGTGCAGGCGCAGATCCTCGACCTGCTGAAGGACCTGCAGCAGGAGATGGGCACCGCCATCATCCTGATCACCCACGACCTCGGCGTGGTCGCCAACACCGCGCAGAAGATCATGGTGATGTACGCGGGCCGCGCGGTGGAGCGGGGCACGGTGCGCGAGGTCCTCAAGACCCCGCAGCACCCGTACACCTGGGGTCTGCTCTCCTCGATGCCGAACCTCACCGGCCCGGTCGACGTCCCGCTGCGGCCGGTCCGGGGCACCCCGCCGAGCCTGATCCACCTGCCGTCCGGTTGCCCGTTCAACCCGCGCTGCGACTTCCGCGAGAAGGTCGTCGGCGGCGGCTGCACCACCGAGCGCCCGGCCCTCCTCCCGGAGGCCGGCCACGCCACCGCCTGCCACCTGACGGCGGCCCAGAAGCAGGACATCTTCATCGATCAGATCCAGCCGCGGCTCGGCTGACAGGACGGGCAGAGACACCATGAGCAACGAGCTGACCCTCGACAAGTCCGCGTCGGGCACCCCGGCCTCGACCGACCCGCTGCTGAGCATCTCCGGGCTGCAGAAGCACTTCCCGGTGATGGACGGCTTCCTGTTCAAGCGCAAGGTGGGCGCCGTCCACGCGGTCGACGGCATCGACCTGACCGTGCACGCCGGCGAGTCGGTCGGCCTGGTCGGCGAGTCCGGCTGCGGCAAGTCGACCACCGGCCGGCTGGTCACCCGCCTGCTGGAGCCCACCGCCGGTTCGATCTCCTACGCGGGCCGCGACATCACGCACGCCTCGCGCAAGGAGCTCGCGCCGATCCGGTCCGAGATCCAGATGATCTTCCAGGACCCGTACTCCTCGCTGAACCCGCGGCACACCGTCGGTTCGATCATCTCCGCACCGATGGAGATCAACGGGATCAACCCGCCCGGCGGCATCCAGCGGCGCGTCCAGGAGCTGCTGGAGACGGTCGGCCTCAACCCGGAGCACTACAACCGCTTCCCGCACGAGTTCTCCGGCGGTCAGCGCCAGCGCATCGGCGTCGCCCGCGCGCTGTCGCTGAACCCGAAGCTGATCGTGGCCGACGAGCCGGTCTCCGCGCTGGACGTCTCCATCCAGGCCCAGGTCGTCAACCTGCTGCAGCAGCTGCAGAAGGACCTCGGCATCGCGTTCCTGTTCATCGCCCACGACCTCGCCGTCGTGCGGCACTTCTCGCAGCGCGTCGCGGTGATGTACCTCGGCAAGATCGTCGAGGTCGCCGACCGCCAGTCGCTGTACGAGGCGCCGCGGCACCCGTACACCCACGCCCTGCTCTCCGCCGTGCCGGAGCCGGACCCGGACGACGCCCGTGAGCGGATCCGCCTGGTCGGCGACGTCCCGTCGCCGATCAACCCGCCGTCGGGCTGCCGCTTCCGCACCCGGTGCTGGAAGGCGCAGGACAAGTGCGCGACCGAGGAGCCGCCGCTGGTGCAGCTCTCCGGCAGCCGCGAGGGCCACCTGACGGCCTGCCACTTCCCCGAGGAGGGCACCACCCTCGCCGCCGACGTCCCGGCACAGCGGGAGACGGCCAAGGAGCTCTGACAGTCCCGCAGCGACGGCGAAGGGCCCCTCCACCGCGGTGGAGGGGCCCTTCGCCGTCGTCCGCCGTCACACCGGCGGGGGCGGGGGCGGCGGCCCGTCCTGCCCGGTGCCCCCGGTGCCCGTCCCGCCCTCGGTCGCGCCCGGCCCGGTGCCCCGGGTGTCCGGGTCCTGGTGCACGGCGTCCGGGCCCGCCGTGTCCCGCTCCACGATGTCCTGGTCCGACGCGTCGCGCTCCGAGGCGAAGTGACACGCGGACTCGTGCGCGGCCCATCCCTCCAGCCACGGGCGGACGACGAGCAGCGGGACCTCGACCGCGCACTTCTCCTGCGCCTTCCAGCAGCGGGTGCGGAAGCGGCAGCCGGACGGCGGGTTCGCCGGCGAGGGCACGTCGCCGGTGAGGACGATCCGGTCCCGGTCGTCGCGGGCGGACGGGTCGGGCACCGGGACGGCCGAGAGCAGCGCCTGGGTGTACGGGTGGGTGGCGTGCTCGTAGATCTCCTCGTCGGAGCCGATCTCGACCATCCGGCC